>NZ_CAUOUU010000005.1:0-183708 GCF_963507905.1 uncultured Rothia sp.
GAGGCCGCGTAGCGGCTACTATTAAATGCGTCCAAGTTTCGGGGCGCAGTTCAGGAAGGGAAATCCAGTCGTCACCTTTCAGAATCTTCTGAAGGTGCTGAGCCTCAATGAAAGTCCCCACAAAACCGTAGGGAAATACGCTACAGAGTCAGTGACTGCTGCCAAGATCAGGCCTCAATGAAAGCCCCCCAATAAGGAAGGGAAATTCTGCGGTGGACGCTAAATCCTCGCTGGAGGTCGAGCCTCAATGAAAGCCCCCCCAAAAAAGGAAGGGAAATGATGACCTATATCGGGCAGGCGATGCTCAAGGGCTGGCCTCAATGAAAGTCTACACCTCAAGCTGCTGAACAAACGGTCCCGCAGTCATCCTGGACCATCACAACAGTCTATTTTCTTGAAAGTCCCTACAAAGTTGCAGGGAAATATGGCGTAGCCGCTGGTTTCGCTCATCCACAGTTGACCTCAATGAAAGCCCTTCCCAGAAGGAAGGGAAATGCGCGCAGATTGAAGACCGAGGAGCGCGAGTACCGCCTCAATGAAAGCCCCTCCAAAAAGGAAGGGAAATCTAGTAGTCAATGGCTCGTACTGTAGAAGACTACGAAGCGCCTCAATGAAAGTCCCTCCCAAAAGGAAGGGAAATGACCGACTGACTGACCGACCGACTAACCGGGTCGGCCTCAATGAAAGCCCTTCCAAAAAGGAAAGGAAATCTCGGGCTTTTTCGCAATAAATTCATCCGGCGGAACAAGGCCTCAATGAAAGCCCTTCCAAAAAGGAAGGGAAATACGAACGCCCACCGCCGCCCGGCTGCTTCCTGCACCGCGCCTCAATGAAAGCCCCTCCGAAAAGGAAAGGAAATCGGGTGGGTTACCTCTCCACCCGTGGGTCAAAACCTGCCCTCGATGAAAGCCCTCCCGAAAAGGAAGGGAAATTTGCCGGGCGGCTCGGCCGTCTTGTCCTGCCACAGCTGGCCTCAATGAAAGCCCCTCCCAAAAGGAAGGGAAATCGGTATCGCACGGATCGTAGAGGATGTTCACGTCGATGCCTCAATGAAAGCCCCACCGAAAAGGAAGGGAAATGCCGATTTTGATTGCGCCGGAGCGTAGGGGGTTGCCGCCTCAATGAAAGCCATTCCAAGCAGGAAGGGAAATGTCCACCTCGGGTCATGTTGGTGGCCTTGTAGCTGCCTCAATGAAAGCCCCTCCCAAAAGGAAGGGAAACGGTTCCTTGGGGTGCAACGGGGCAACAGGCGGAGTAGCCTCAATGAAAGTCCCCATTGAGAAACGGAGAAATTTAGCTACGGATTCACCCCCGACGACCTTGCCGGGCCTCAATGAAAGTCTACACCTCAAGGTACAGAACAAGCGGTCCCGCGGTCATCTTGAAGGGATATTAATCTGTCTTATTGAAAGTCCCTACAAAACTGTAGGGAAATTTGAGTTGTCTCTGTGGCTCTGGAGCCTACGGCGCGGTCTCATTAAAGGCCCTTCCCATAAGGAAGGGAAATCACGGTATTTTTTCTTGGCGGAGCGGTAGCGCGGTTCGCCTCAATGAAAGCCCTTCCCAGAAGGAAGGGAAATCGTTGGGGCTCCTTTGTCGAAAAAATCATGACTGAGCCTCAATGAAAGTCCCTCCGAAAAGGAAGGGAAATCTGCGTTGGCTCGTGAGGGCATGCTCGGCGAATCTGACCCTCAATGAAAGTCCCTCCGAAAAGGAAGGGAAATTATTGGCGTGACTCAGGCGCCCGGCGTGGAGGCCGTCTCCCTCAATGAAAGTCCCTCCAAAAAGGAAGGGAAATAATTCCGCGTTGCTGAGTGGGTGCCTGCCCAAAGCCCTCAATGAAAGTCCCTCCGAAAAGGAAGGGAAATACGGGTGCCACGAGATATTTACCTCACAGTAAATAGTCCCTCAATGAAAGTCCCTCCGAAAAGGAAGGGAAATCTGGTCCGCTCGTCTCCATGTTCGCCAATGAATTGACCCTCAATGAAAGTCCCTCCGAAAAGGAAGGGAAATCTTGGCCCGTGGCGAGGACGAGCAACGAGACTTGTGGCCCTCAATGAAAGTCCCTCCGAAAAGGAAGGGAAATCAAAGGAAGTGTTCGCGTGGTGGCATGAGAACTCCGACCCTCAATGAAAGTCCCTCCGAAAAGGAAGGGAAATTTCCCCTCAGAAATCATGCGCCCCCGATCAACAGTGCCCCCTCAATGAAAGTCCCTCCGAAAAGGAAGGGAAATGTAGGAGAGCGCCTGATTCAGTAGCAGGAAGAGCGACCCTCAATGAAAGTCCCTCCGAAAAGGAAGGGAAATGCCAAAGTGTGCGGCTTGGGTACGGGGGATAGGGTACCCTCAATGAAAGTCCCTCCGAAAAGGAAGGGAAATCTGGGTGAAGCCGCGCAGATGGTGCAGATTAGCGCCCCTCAATGAAAGTCCCTCCGAAAAGGAAGGGAAATCTAGCCAAGTTTACAGCCTAGTGGACTTTGAGTTGCCCATCCCTCAATGAAAGTCCCTCCGAAAAGGAAGGGAAATGTGTGATCGCGTGTTTTTGAAGTTTGCAGATGGTCCCCTCAATGAAAGTCCCTCCGAAAAGGAAGGGAAATATGCAATGACTGCATCAGAAGGAGCAGAAAATCATGACCCTCAATGAAAGTCCCTCCGAAAAGGAAGGGAAATAGCCACCCGAAACTAGCCCGCAACCATGCGGCAGAAACGGGTACCGCGCGAGAACCTCGCGGCAGGCCCACACAAAAAGTATACCCAAACCAGCCTGCACACGCCCAAACATCCGTGACAAGCCAAAACACCACGCGAGCGACACGCCATATTTACGTCACGTACCAGGTTCTCGCGCGCAAACAAAGACCCCCGCCGGGTGCTTCCTAAGCGACCCGGCGAGGGTCCTCACGTATGAGAGGGGTTGGCGCGGTTCAGGTAAACCAGACTAACCAAGCTAACCATGCAAACCGGGCGAGCTTCGAGTCTCACGGGACTAGAAAGAACAGCGCATCAAAACCCGAGCCGGCCAAAGCTCGGCCCCGGCGAACAGCGGAACTAGCGCTCCGCCTCCTCACCCAGCATGCCCTCACGAGCCAACGCAGTCAAACGAGACACCGCACGGAAATACTTCTTCTGATAACCACCAGCCAGCATCTCCTCAGTAAACACCTTGTCAAAAGGCACACCCGAAGAAACAATCGGCAAGTCCTTGTCATACAGGCGGTCAGCCAACACCACAAAACGCAGCGCCACCGACTGCTCAGTAATCGGGTGAACATCACGCCAGGCAATACCGTCCAGGCCATCAATCAGCTGACGGTAACGCGACGGGTGCACCTTCGCCAGATGCTCTACCAGGTCAGCGAAGTTATCAACACCAACAGTCTGGCCGCCGAACACTTCCTCAACCTTCGCATCAAACGCATCATCAGCAACAGGCTCCGGCGCAGCAGGCAGGCCACGGTGACGGAAATCCTCACCATCCACACGGTGCACCTCAAACTGCGAAGCAAGCACCTGAATCTCACGCTTAAAATCCTCAGCCGCGAAACGGCCCTCACCCAGCGCACCAGGCAGCGTGTTCGACGTCGCCACAAGCTTCACGCCAGCATCCGCCAGCTCACGCATCAGACGAGACATGAGCACAGTATCACCCGGATCGTCCAGCTCAAACTCGTCAATACACACCAGCTTGTAGCTGCTCAACGCCTCAACCGTCTTACGGAACGTCAACGCACCCACCAGGTTCGTGTACTCCACAAAAGTACCGAACGCCTTCGGGCCATCCACATAATGCCACAGCGACGCCAACAAGTGAGTCTTACCCACACCAAAACCGCCGTCAAGGTACAGGCCAGCCTTCGTCGAATCCTTCTTCTTGCCACCAAACAGGCGACCAAAGAAACCGGCACCAGCACCGCCACCATTAATCTTGTCGCCAAAATCCTTCAGCTTCTGCACAGCCTCAGCCTGTGACGGCTGATTCGGATCAGGAATGTAGCTATCAAAAGACACTTCACCAAAACGCTCAGAGGGGCGGAAACCCGCCAGCAACTCATCAGCAGAAACGCGAGGGATGCGGTCGGTCAAATGTACGGTAGTGGTGGGCACAAAAACTCTTTTCTTCAGTGACGGCGATGTGACTTCCGCTTTAAGTGTAGTACTGTCTAACACCCCGCGTGAGCCGTATGAGTTGCCCGCCACATTACGGGCACAGGGAGGGAGTGGGGGTGCGTGGGGCCGCCCTGTTTTGTTTAGGCCGCTCAGTGCCAGTGGAGGGGCTACTCAGCACCGGTGGAGGTTCGGTCATGACCTAGCAATTTCAGTCATGACTTAGCGTCTTTGGAGGTGGTTAAAACCCCAGCCTAAAGTCACTAACCCATTACCGAAAAAACTAAACCATAACCGGCTCCCTCCCACATATCCGACGCAGACCCAAATTCGGTAATGGGTTACGGATTCGTGCCATAGGTTAGTGTCTTTGGTCGTAGTTAAAAACCATGGCAGAAGACCCTAAACCATGGCACAAATTCTGCAGGGGCGACGCCTCCGTAAGTGTAGATTTATTTGATACATAAAGCATTGATGTGTCCGAATAATGACGTTTAGATACTATTGCACTCAAAGCAACGCAAATATACACAAAGATGCGGTAGGGTGGTAAATATAGTGTTCCATAACGCACTGATGCGTTTGTTAGGTGCGCTACGGGGCTGTTTTCCTTCCGGCGGTCGACTCGACCTGTGAATAACGGCCCAACTTGCACATATACATCACACTGTCACCGATGCTAGGAGCGTATCTTCTATGGATTCGACCATCTTTAATCGCCGTACCTTGCTGGGCAGCGGCGCGCTTGTGGGCCTTGGCGCCCTGCTCGCAGCCTGTGGCCAGCAGGCAAATAATGAGGCGGCAGCCACCGCATCCGCCGCACCGAGCGAGTCGGCTTCGGCGTCTGCGGCGGCATCTGCATCGACTACTCCTAGCCCCGTCATTACCCGCGGCTACTCGGGTGGCTCGAAGGCGCCCAATGGCGAGTACCGTGAAGCTGATGAATACGGTATGGCTCAGAACGTTCCTCTCCCCAAGGCTAAGCCACAACAGTATCCTGAAACCTTTGCTGGCCTGCGTGAAATGATGACCGATTGGGTCAGAGCCCGTAACTACGGTATTCAGACCGGTGATATGCAGTATGTATGGCCCTATATGCTGGATACCTACGAAAAGGATATTAAGTTCCTCAAGGATATCGAGGGCCTTTATCAGCGCGGCGGCTGGGTTATTGCGGGAACCTCAGATTTTCAAGCAGAGAGCACCCTCAATTACGACGATAAAGCAAAAGAGTATTGGGTTCTTACTCGGCGCCTTTGGACCTATGCCATCTATGTCAACCCTGATGGAAGCAGGACGGAGCATTCCAATACCAAGCATGATAATAACGAAATTTTCATGATGCGTTATCGCTATAAGGATGGTTATTGGTATCTGTCTGGTTATGTTTCCAATAAGCAGCTCCGCGAACAAGGAGTTATTAAATAATGCACAAAAAACAACTACCCCTATTTTGTGCGACATTTATTATAGGTTTTATTGGCCCTGCTTCACATCTAGTTTACGCTTTAGAAGATACCTCAGATAGCAACAATCACAGTATTTCCGATATAAAAGCACCATATAGCGTTCCCTCTTCATATGATGACGTAGATGATATAGCTCAGACAAATGCTTATCCTGATCATGAGTCTGCCCAAGATGATCTTAGGACTGCAAAACAACAGCAACAGCAAAAAATTTGAGGAGACGCATTATCTTGCAAATGATGGCATGGGCGGTCAATTTTACGCTTCAACCACTGATAAAGACTCCTGCACCACCGCTGACGGCCAACCAGGACAGTACTTCCGTACCTGGATGATGCCTGACGACGGCAACGACTACACCGGTTATTACAATACCTCCGGCATCGGAACCTACTGCAACCCAGTAGAAACCCGCACCCTAACCGCCAACAACCCCGGAGGGCCTCGTAAACCGAGCCCAGCTCAAATGCTTCAAGAAATTGAAGACAAATTCGCTAACACCGATATTCGACCCCCTATCCTGAAACAGTCCTATAACTCCGGTAACGGCACCGGCAGGGCTAAGGGCGACCCGAATGTTTACAAGGGCGACAACGTCAATTTCTACGCTGAAGCTCCCACCGCTTATTGGGAGGGCGAGCTTTCGGCCGGTCATGTTGAAATCGAGTCTTATCCGGTGCAGATGACCGTCCAGTACGGCAACGGAGACGAGGGTACGTCATACACCATTGGCGAGCCTATTTACCCGAAGTCCGGTTCGAAAGCACAACCGACTGCGACCAGTTATGTGTATAAGCGTTCGGGCAATTTCCACGCGTACGCAACGGTTTCTTATGCTGGCCGATACCGCGTCAATGGCGGCCAGTGGCAGGCTATGCGTACTGTCGTTAAGAAGGACACTGCTGAACCGTTGCTGATTCGTGTGTGGTGGGTTGATGTGGGTCGTGTCGGCGGCACCTGCGCCGAAGATGATACTCGTTGGGGCTGCAAGAACGACCCGACCATGGGCAAGAAGGATAACCCGAACCCGCGCCTGCGCAAGGCCGATATCCGTACCGGTCAGCGCTGGCACCTGAACGATAGCGGCGATGGGGACACGGAGTATTCGCTACACCGCGACTGGCCCGACATGTAGGGCTACTCCCTGCCGTGGGTCTTACGCTGAGAAGCCACATGTTCGCTGAGAAGCCACCTTGTTTGTGGCTTTTCGAAACACATGTGGCTTCTCAGCTATCGGGGGTTCTTCTCTGCGGTTGGTTAGTCTTCCGGTTTCTAGTCAGCCCCTCTATTCACACTTCACACCGATATGAGGAATACATTTCCATGACTTCCGTTATTCTTACCCGCCGCGCTCTGCTGGGCAGCGGCGCACTCATGGGCATTGGTGCCCTGCTTGCGGCGTGCGGCCAACAGGCTGCTAACGAGGCGAGCGCCTCGGCATCATCGACCACTGCTCCGAGCGAGACCGCTTCGGCTTCTTCGGCGGCGTCTGAGTCGCCTTCGGCAAGCACTACCCCAAGAGTAACTCGCGGGTATTCAGGTAATTCTAAAGCTCCTGACGGAGAGTACCGCAAAGCCGACGAGTACGGTCCTGCGCAGAACGTCCAGGAACCCCGCAAGGAACCCGCACAGTACCCTGAGACTGAACAAGGCCTCTACCGCATGATGAAGGACTGGGTAGTTGCGCACAACTACGCAATCCAGACCGGTGACTGCTCCTACGCATTCAAATATGTAACAGAAGATGCAGAAGAATATGAGTTCTACCTGTATATTCAGGGTCTTTACCAGCGCGGAGGATGGACTGTTGACGGGCTGGATAGCTACCAGCCAGAAGGCCCGCTTATCTACGACGAAGCAAAGAAAATGTATCGTATGAAGCATCGTCGGTTCTGGAGCAGCGTTATGTACGTTGAATCTAATGGTCACCTCACAATGCAGGCTAACACTGAGACTAGTGACGATACTTTCTATTTCCTTTTCACCTACTCTGATGGCTATTGGAAGATTGCTGGAAGTAAATCAATTGAGGAAATAGATAGCTAGCAATAGTCTCTTTCTTCAATTCACACACCACACCGACAGAAGGAATTTACTTCCATGACTTCCGTTATTTTGAACCGCCGCGCACTGTTGGGTAGCGGCGCTCTTGTGGGCCTGGGGGCCCTGCTTGCAGCGTGCGGCCAGCAAGCCACCAACGAGGCGAGCGCGTCGGCTGCAGCATCTGAGGCACCTTCGGCAAGCGCTACTCCATCTACTGTTCGCGGCTACTCGGGCGGATCCAAGGCACCCGATGGAGAGTACCGAAAGGCCGACAAATACGGCCCAGCCCAGAACGTACCGAAACCCAGCCTCCCCGAAGAAGGCTACAACGAAAAGTCTCTAGAAGGCCTACGTAAAACATTTGACGCATGGGTCCAGTGGGGAAACTACGGTATCCAGACTGGTGACTATGCAAAGGCACGAGAATTCATCTCGCCTAATTTCAGCTCCGAATTAGAAGCCTACGAAAGCGTCGAAAAACTATACAGGCGCGGCGGATGGGTTATCGACGGTATCGAAAAATTTACAGCTGATGGGTCGCCTTGGTCCGAAGACGGCGAAACATATTTCTGGAAAATGTATCGTAACTGGAATCAGGAAATCCACGTTGAACCAGACGGTAAATGGACTGCGTGGGATAACGAGGATAAAACTAACGATACTCTCAAAGTCAAAATGAAACATGACGGCCAAAAGTGGTCAATTCTAGACTTCGAAGAATTCAACGTCTAAGCAGCATTCACCTTTTACACACCACACCGATATAAGGAATACGTTTCCATGGCTTCCACTCTTTTGACCCGCCGCGCAATGACATGCAGTATGTATGGCCCTATATGCTGGATACCTACGAGAAGGATATTAAGTTCCTCAAGGATATCGAAGGCCTTTATCAGCGCGGAGGCTGAGGTGGTGTGCGCCCAGGGCTGGGTCTGCATTCCTACTTTCTATTTTATTTTTCTAACAAATAAGATTATAATAAGGAGTGTTTATTTTCGGAGGTTTTTATGTCATTTCTATCAAAAAATTGGGCAGGACTGTCAGTCTGTCTGATCATTTCTATCATCTCTTGGGTTTTAGGAGGATTTCTGCCTGTTGTGGGAGCACCTGTTTTCGCCATTTTTATCGGAATGATTCTCCATCCCTTTCTCACTTCCTATACACAACTGGATGCCGGTTTGACTTATAGCTCCAAAAAACTGCTTCAGTATGCTGTTATTTTGCTTGGGTTTGGACTCAGTATCTCACAAGTTTTCGCAGTTGGAACATCTTCCCTTCCTGTTATCCTTTCAACTATTTCAATTGCATTGATTATAGCTTTCTTTTTCCAACGCTTTTTTAACCTTGATACAAAACTAGCTACCTTGATTGGAGTTGGATCTTCTATCTGTGGCGGTTCTGCCATTGCAGCGACTGCTCCTGTTATTCACGCCAAGGAAAAAGAAGTAGCCCAAGCCATTTCTGTTATCTTTTTCTTCAATGTCTTGGCAGCTCTTATCTTTCCGACTCTAGGTTCTTGGCTCCATCTTTCCAACGAAGGTTTTGCTCTCTTTGCGGGTACTGCGGTCAACGATACTTCCTCTGTGACAGCTACTGCTAGTGCCTGGGATAGTCTATACCATACCAACACTCTCGAATCTGCCACTATTGTCAAACTGACACGCACCTTAGCTATTATCCCTATTACTCTCTTCCTCTCCTATTGGCAAAGCCGTCAACAAGGCAACAACCAAGGGGTAAAGCTTAAAAAAGTCTTCCCCGTTTTCATCCTCTACTTTATCCTAGCTTCTCTGCTAACTACTCTTCTCACATCTTTCGGTGTCAGCAATAGCTTCTTTTCACCTCTCAAACAACTCTCCAAATTCCTCATCATCATGGCTATGAGTGCTATTGGTCTCAAAACCAACCTCATTGCTATGATCAAATCCAGTGGAAAATCCATTCTTCTTGGAGCCCTTTGCTGGATTGCTATCATCCTGACTAGTCTTGGCATGCAATTACTCATCGGTATTTACTAAGAAAAAAGGGAGCCTAAAGGCTACCTCAGAACGTAGACAAACGTCATTTTTGGCGTTTTATCTATGATGAAAAAACTAAAGAATACACTCTCATGCTGAAGCACATTTGGGAATTCGTAATGTATGTTGAACCCGACGGGTCATATACAGAAGACAAAAATACGGCCGAGGGGGACGATAGCGGCGCTTACATTCTCCAATATTCAGATGGATTTTGGACTGTCGTTGGCTCGCTTTCTCAAGAGCAGCTGAAGGAAAAAGGGCTACTGAAATAACCCCATAACCTTTGAGAAGCCACATGTGTTTCGAGAAGCCACCAAAGAAGTGGCTTTTCGAAACACATGTGGCTTCTCGGCGCATAGGTATCGGCGCATGGTGACTTCCGTAAAATGGTTGTATGGCTAAGAAAACTAAAGGTAAGAAGAGCGGCGCAGCAACCGCCGCCGTAGCACTGCTGACCGAGACGAACACCCCCTTCCAGATGCGTGAATACGAGCACGTTGAGGGCGTCACTTCCTTCGGTGAAGAGGCCGCGAAGAACCTCGGCGCATCCGAGGAGCAGGTGTTCAAGACCCTGCTGATTGTGCACGAGAAGGATTTCGCCGTCGCGATCGTGCCGGTCTCTGGCAAGCTGAACATTAAGGCTGCCGCGGCAGCCCTGGGTTGGAAGAGCGCCTCCATGTGCGACCCGAAGGTCGCTGAGCGCCGCACCGGCTACGTGGTGGGCGGTATTTCTCCGCTGGGTCAGAAGACTCCCTCCCCCACTCTGCTCGATGAGTCTGCGCAGCTTTTTGACACGATCATGGTTTCTGGCGGTAAGCGCGGCCTGGATGTTGAGCTCGCTCCGGACGACCTGCTGAAGCTCACCAACGGCAAGTACGCTGACATCCGCGCTTAGTCCGCGCTCAGTGGGAATAATCCGCCCGGCCGCGGCGTTACATATGTCGTAAGAGCCTGGGCATGAGAGCAAACTGAAGGAGTCATGATGGGCAATTCGCTACCCGGCGTGGGTGCTATCGCCAAGAACTGGCGTGAAGTGCTCAAGCCTGAAGAGTACGCTGTTCTGCGTGAGGGCGGCACCGAGCGCGCGTTCACGGGCGAGTACTGGAACACCCACACGGAGGGTGTGTATTCGTGCCGTGCCTGCGGTACGGAGCTGTTCCGTTCCGATCAGAAGTTCGATTCGCATTGTGGTTGGCCGTCGTTTTTCGCGCCGCTGGCTGAGGACCGTGTGCGTTACCTGGAGGATACGACGTTCGGTATGCGCCGTGTGGAGGTGCGTTGCGCCGCCTGCGATTCGCATCTGGGTCACGTGTTTGAGGGTGAGGGTTACCCGACTCCCACGGATTTGCGGTATTGCATTAATTCGGTGTGTCTGACGCTGACCCCCGCTAGTGAAGCACAGCCTGGCGATACCCCGGTTGACGAGGCGGAATCCACCGAATAGACCCCGCCAATGCCCCCAGCGGGCACGCCGGTGAACCCCTTATTGTGAGTCTCTCTAAATTCGAGGCTTTAAGCTCGGGCGGGTAGAATGGCGTAGTGCCTTCGCGGGCACGCCACCCCGCCCGGGCTCGTGTTTGCTCGGGCGTACGCCTACCCGGGCATCTGGCGCATCGTATGGGCGCGTCGAACCAGACAGAGGAAAAGGATTGAGTGCATGAGTACCGCAGCTGAACAGAATGCCGCAGGCACCCCTCAGCTGACCCTTCACGGTATCGAAGTTCCGGACGTTGTTCCTCTGGAGGCCCCTTCCTCACCGATTCCGACTCTCATCACCACTGAGAGCGGTCTGCGTCGTGCCGCTGAGCAGTTGGCGGCGGCGTCCGGCCCGGTGGCTGTTGATACGGAGCGCGCCCAGGGCATCCGCTACGGTTCGCGTGCTTTTTTGGTACAGCTTAAGCGTGAAGATCAGCTGTACCTGATTGACCCTGAGGCGTTTAAGGATTTGCGCATTATTAACGATGCTTTGGCGGATGCTGAGTGGGTTATTCACGCCGCGATTCAGGACTTCCCGAGCCTGGACATGCTCGGTATGCGCCCGAACCGCCTGTTTGATACGGAGCTTGGTGCGCGTCTTGCCGGTCTGGAGCGTGTGAACCTGGGTGCGACCGTTGAGGAGCTGCTCGGTTATAAGCTGGCGAAGAAGCATTCGAAGGAAGACTGGTCGCGCCGTCCCCTGCCGGAGTCTTGGTTGAACTATGCGCTGCTGGACGTTGACGTGCTCATTGATTTGCGTGACGCGTTGGAGGATTTGCTCCGCCAGCAGGGTAAGCTGCAGTACGCCCTGGAGGAGTTCGAGTACCTGTGTAAGACCCCGGTGAAGGATCCGACGGATCAGCCGGAGCGTTGGCGTAAGACGAAGGGCCGCACGATGTTGCGTTCGGTCAAGCAGCTGACGGCGCTGCGTAACCTGTGGCAGGAGCGTGACTCGCTGGCGCGTAAGAAGGACGTTGATGCGAAGCGTCTGCTGCCCGATTCTGCGATTGTGGAGGCGGCACGCACCATGCCGCGTAACGTGCCCGCCATCATGTCGATTCCCGGTTTTCAGACGCGCGGTCTGCGTCGTGAGGGTCCGCGCTGGGTGCGTGCTATTGCCGCGGCGGCACGCGGTGAGAACGCTGTACCGTTCACTTTGCCGTCGACTGCCCCGCCGCCGTTGAAGGCGTGGGAGTCTAAGCGTCCCGAGAACTTGGCGCTGTTCACCGAGGTTCGTCAGGCAATTGATGAGCTCTCTGAGAAGCTGACCATTCCGGCGCAGAACCTGATTACGACCGATTATGTTCGCCGCCTCTGCTGGGAGCCGCCGGCTCGTTTTGACGAGCAGACCCTGCGGGATGCACTCGCCGAGTACGGTGCGCGTTCGTGGCAGACGGGTCTGGTTGCCCCCGTGATTGCGCCGATTTTTGCCCGTCACCTGGGGTAGATTTCACTAACGCTAAATAGACGTGTGCCGGTTGGGTGTGTTGTTGATGTGACCACCCGACCGGCATTTTGCGTGCCGCGGGAGTTGCCTCAGGATTTTGCCTCAGGAGTTGTCTCGGGAGCAAACGTGAACGAAGCTTAGCCTGCTCTCATTCGATTTTTATCCCAAACCGGCATAGGGTGGAGAGAGTACACGAAAGGAACCACCATGCCCGCACCCAACGGATGCTGCCGCTCTCAGAAGGCATGCGCCTCCCCCACTGCATCTGCCGCCGTCGACACCGCAGTCGATACCGCAGAGATTGAATCTTCTGCTCGCGTCTTTTCCCGCCGCGCAACCCTTATCACCGGTGCCGTCGCATCCGGTGCGCTGCTCGCCTCCTGCGCTGAAGGTGACTCCAACGTCACCGTGCCCGAAGGCAGCGTAGAGATGGGCGCCGCCTCCGCAGTGGGCGTAGGCAAGGCAGCTAAGCTGACCCACGGCTCCACGACCGTTATCGTCTCCCAGCCCTCTTCGGGCGAATACAAGGCGTTCAGCACCGTCTGCACCCACCAGGGCTGCCAGGTGCAGGTGCAGGACTCCAACCGCATCGTGTGCCCCTGCCATGGCTCCGAATACGCCGTAGCTGACGGCTCGGTCATTCACGGCCCCGCTGAGGAGGCGCTGACCAGCTACCCGGTGCAGGTGAAGGGCGGCAAGATTTTCGTCGCCCACACCAATAAGGACTCCTAAAACCTGTAGAAGACGTACGGCAAAGCCCCGCCCATCACAATGGGCGGGGCTTCTTGCTGTATATACTGTGCCCGTCATTGACGGGTACTTGTCGCTGAGCACCTGCTATTGCGGCGCGCTACTGAGAGAAGCTCAGGCGGCACATCTCAGGTACGACCGCTTAGCGGGTGTGGCGCGGCTTCTGGCCCTCTTCACGAGCAAACGGCACCTTATCGCCAGCCAGCTGCGCACGCAGATCCGCGATAATGGTTTCCGCGGTCAGGCCGACCTCCTCAAGAATCTGCTCGCGGGAAGCGTGCGGAATGAACTCGGCAGGAAGACCCAGCTCGCTCAGAGCGGTATCCACGCCAGCCGCACGCATTTCCTGGCGGATGCGCGAACCCACGCCGCCGGAACGCACGCCGTCCTCAATGGTCACCACAATGCGGTGATCACGGGCCAACTCAATAACCGAAGACGGCACCGGCATCACCCAGCGCGGGTCAACCACGGTGGACTGGATACCCTCGGCGGCAAGCACCTTCGAAGCTTCCAGAGCCACGCGAGCCATAGCGCCCACGGCAACGAACAATACGTCACGCTGACCGGTCTCCGGGTGGGGCTCACCGGTGCGTGCCAGCACGTCCACACCGTCACTGCGACGCTCCAGGGCGGGAATGTCCTCACCCACGGAGCCCTTCGGGTAGCGAATCACGGTCGGTGCATCGTTGATAGCTACAGCCTCACGCAGCTCTTCGCGCAGGGTCGCGCCATCACGCGGAGCCGCCAGGTGCAGACCCGGAATGAACTGCAGCATCGCCAAATCCCACATGCCGTGGTGGCTTGCGCCGTCCGGGCCGGTAATGCCGGAGCGGTCCAGCACCACGGTCACGCCCGCCTTGTGCAGGGCAACATCCATGAGCAGCTGGTCAAAGCCGCGGTTCAGGAAGGTTGCGTAGAGGGCAACCACCGGGTGCATGCCGCCGTACGCCAGGCCGGCGCTCATCGCCACAGCGTGCTGCTCAGCGATACCTACGTCAATAACGCGCTCGGGGTGGCGCTTCTGGAATTCGCGCAGACCCACGGGAATGAGCATCGCGCCGGTAATGCCGACGACGTTCTCCTGCTCATCCGCAATATCCGCGATTTCGCTACCAAAGACACCGGTCCACGACTCGGAGGTGCTGGTCGAAACGTCCTCACCGGTCAGCGGGTCAATCTGGCCCACCGCGTGGAACTGGTCATCCTCATTCGCGCGGGCGGGCGCGTAGCCGTGGCCCTTCTCGGTAATGGCGTGCACAATCACCGGGCCGGCATAGTTCTTCGCCGCGGTCAGTGCGTTCTCCACAGCCTGCTGGTCGTGGCCGTCAATGGGGCCCACGTATTTCATGCCCAGGTCTTCAAAAATGCCCTTGGGTACGACGACGTCCTTAATGCCCGCCTTCATGCCGTGCAAGCCGCGGTACACCATCTGACCGACGGGGCCGCCACGCTGCAGACCGACGCGCACCGCATCCAGGGCGTGGTCGTAGCGGTGATCGAGGCGCACACGATCCACCTGCTGCTGCACACCGTGCTTGAGCTCAGAGAGCTGGTTCGCAAAACCGCCAATGGTCGGCGCGTAGGAGCGGCCGTTATCGTTGACCACAATCACGACCTTGCGGGTGCGGTCGGCAGCAATATTGTTCACTGCCTCCCACGCCATGCCGCCGGTCAGCGCGCCGTCGCCAATGAGAACCACGGTGTAACGGTCATCCTCACCGTTGAGCTTGTGCGCGCGAGAAATACCGTCAGCCCACGAAATCGAGCTGGAGGCGTGCGAAGAAGCAATAATGTCGTGCTCAGACTCGCCACGATCCGGGTAACCCGACAGGCCACCCTTCTGACGCAGAGTCTTAAACGCGTGACGACCAGTCACCAGCTTATGCACATAGGACTGGTGGCCGGTGTCGAAAAGAATGTTGTCCTTGGGAGATTCGAAGACACGGTGAATGCCGAGGGTCAGCTCCACAACGCCCAGGTTCGGGCCCAGGTGACCGCCGGTCGCCGACACGTTCGTCACGATGAACTGGCGAATCTCCTTAGAGAGCTCCTCCAGCTGCTCGTAGCTGAGGTTCTGCAGGTCCGCCGGAGACTGAATACCCGGGAGCAACTTGGCAGTGGCACCATCGCCAATGCTGTAGTCGGCGGTGGGTGCGCCACCGGCGGCGCTATTCGGGGTCTCCTCCTGCGGCAATGCGTTTTCAGCGGACATACACCCACACTCCTCAAGGTCGGGGCACGGCTCATTCCGTGCGTTGGTTCTTCAATGATTCTACCGTTTACAGTGCCAAAAAGCAGATTTATGCGCCCGCAGAGCAAGACGCACCGGGTTGAGCGAAAACAGCCTGAAATAACCCCTAGTGGGCAGGCTGGTGAACAGCCCAACCCGCCCAACACTGCGATTATTTGCTTCTTTGTTACGGCAACTAGCTGCGCGCTACGTGGTGCGGCGGCGGCGCGGACGAGGCTTCGCCGGGGCACGCTCAAAAAGCGCCACCGACTCCACATGATGCGTATTCGGGTACATATCAAACGCCCGAAGCTGCACCATATCCCAACCCAGATCACGCAAAATACCGGTGTCACGACCCAGGGATGCCGGGTCGCACGCCACGTACAGAATACGCTTGGGGTCCAGCGCATCCAGGCGTTCCAGGGTGGTGCGGTTCGCGCCCTCACGGGACGGGTCGAGGACCACCGCATCAATGGCGGGAATTTCACCAAACTCAAGGGCAGTCTTCAAGTCCACCAGGTGGCGTGCCACGTCGCCGCGAATCACCTCAATGCGGGTGTTCGCCGAGTTATCGGTGCGGGAACAACCATCCGGCGCGAAGTTCGAGCGCGCATCCTTATGGGTCACCGGGGAACCCTCAATGCTGACGACGGTACCCGTCGCGCCCACAGCGTCCGCGAGCGCGGCGGTGAACAGGCCCGCGCCGGCGTACAGGTCGAGGGCGCATTCGCCTTCCTGCGGGCGGAGCATGGTGAGCATGGTTCCGACCATGGTGGAGGGGGCGGCGCGGTGAATCTGCCAGAAGCCGCCGGCGGATACCTGGTAGCTGAATCGGCGGGAGCCGAAGGTGACTTCTTCGGTGACGGAGCGCAGGCCCGCGCCGAGCAGCTGGTCGCCTTCGGGTACGCGGCGGTAGGGGGTGTGGGAGGAGCCGGGGCGGCGGCGCTTGGGCTTGCCGTTGGAGGTGGACTGCGGGGTGAAGAACAGCGAGATTTTGCGCTTGGCGAGCAGTCCCCAGGCGTCGGCTGCCTGCTGTTCGATGTCCTTGGCGACTTCTTCGATGGAGAAGCGCGGGTCAACGATGAACTGCAACAGGATCCTGCCGCGGGAGGAGACGGTTGCCTCGACCTCGCGTACGCCGCGCAGGTTCAGCCGCTCAAGCTCTAGGTTGCGCAGTTCGGGTGCGGCGAGGGGGAAGTCTACGACCGGTACGGGCTGGGAGGCGCGGTAGGGGTGCATGCCGACGCGCCAGGTGACGGCGGGGCTCTTCTTGCCGACGCTGTTCTTCTGGTTGGTGTTCTTCTCGTTGCCGGGCTGGGTGCGGACCTTGGTCACGTTGTAGCGCACGCGGGTACGCCAGGACAGGCCCTCGTTGTTATCGCGCAGGGGTAGCTCTTCAACGATGAGGTTGGTCAGCAGGGGCGATTCGAGGGGCAGGCCGCCCAGTCGGTTGATTTGGGTGCGGACAATATCGGTCTTGTAGCGTCGCTGCTCAGCCAGGCTGATGTGGCCGTATTCCATGCCGCCGAGCAGTTCGGGTACGCCGGTTGCTTCGGCGCGTTCCTCTTCGGTGGCGAGCGCATCCGCCTGGATCCAGGGGTGGGGGCGGCGCGCCAGGGAGGGTACGGGTACGGAGATGACGTCTGCGAAGTAGAAGCGGCGCTTGGGGCCGATTGCGGTGATGCGCACTTCTGCCTGTTCGCCGACGATGCCGTGACGCACGAAGATGACGCCCTGTTCGGTGCGCGCTACGAAGGCGCCGCCGTGCGCGGGTGCCTCACAGGTGACGGTGAGGGTCTGCCCGACGCTGTATCCGTCTACGTTGTTGGAGGCGGCAGGCGTGGTAGCAGTGTGGGTCACAGCATTGTCTCCTAAAGAATCACTTAATGTGAACTATTTTACACCGGATTGTACCTTTACTCCGGTTCCGACGCCCCGCAAGGGGCGCTTCATCAGTTGCAAAAGGCAAAGTCCAGGCGCTATGCGGGGTGCTCAAGCAAAGTTGCAGGGCAATTGACCGGGCTGGGCACCGAGCAATTATTTCTAGGCGCTAGGCAATTTTTTCTGGGCACCGAGCAATTATTTCTAGGTACCAGGCGATTATTACGGCTGGCGTTTCTTCTCGCGCGCCACAGCGTCCGCCTCGTGCAGGCGGCCGCGGTACACCGCGTGGCGGTTGCTCTGAATCAGTTCACGGCCGCCACCGGCAGAACGAGTAATCTTCGGGGCGACAGCTGCCATTGGGTCCTCTGCTTCTACCGTTGATTCTTCGTTTTGTAAACGCTGATCAAAAATCTCATCATACACCTCATCCTCGTGCATCGCCCAGGGCACGGTTGCCGTCATGACGCCCGGCTCGTGCAGAAGCGCCCGCTTGAGGCGGCGCACCGTGCGGCGGTGCAGAAGACGCTGCCACCAGTGTTGCACCACGAACTCCGGCAGGTACACCACCAAAATATCGCGGGGCGACTTCTTGCGGCGGCGGCGAATATACGAGACGACCGCATTCACGGTGTCACGGTACGGCGAATCAATGACCGACAGCGGCACCGGAATACCGAGGGCGTACCAGCGCTTCTTCACAATCTCCAGGGCGGCGCGGTCGTTGTTGACCGTCAGCGCCTCAATCGTGGAGGGGCGACCGGCACGCGCATAGGAGAGGGCACGAACCGCCGGGCGGCGCACACGCTCCACGTACACGATGGCGTGCACACGCGAAGGCAGTGCCGCCACATCCGCAACGGATTCGGCGTTCAGGGGGATGTCTAGGGCGGCATCCACCGCATCGTAGTGGCGGCGAGTCACAACCATACCTCCAACCATCAGGGCAATCATTCCAAGGGAGAGCCACGCACCGGCGGCGAACTTCGTCACCACAACAATGACCAGCACCGCGGCGGTCACGACCACACCCACCGCAGAGACAGCGATATCACGAATCAGGGCGCGGCGCGGCATCTGCGCGAGGGTAATACGCATCAGACGCATGCGGTAGCGCACCACCGCCAGCTGCACCAGCACCATGGACAGGCACATACCCACGATGTACAGCTGAATCAGCGAGTACACGTCCGAACCGAAAATGCAGGTGAGAAAAATTGAGAATGCCGACAGCGCCAGCACACCGTTCGCGTACAGGCCGCGTGACTCCACGCTGCGGAAGAACACCGGCAGGTACTGGTAATCAGCCAGCGACGAGGCAATCACAGGGAAGCCCGTAAACGCAGTCAGCGAGGCAATAATCAGCACGCCCACCGTGGCAAACACCAGCAGCTGCGCGAAGAACGGAACACCCTGATAAATCGCCAAAGCCACCTGGTACAGCGCCGGCTTCTGGTGGAAGTACTCCCCCGGCGTGTGCCCGTCAATGAACAAGAAACGAGTCGTATCGTGCACCATGTGTACGCGGGTTGCCGCCGCAAAACCGAGCAGGCTCACCAGCAGGACCGAAGTAATCAGGCCCATCATCATCATGGTGACCGCCGCATTATATTTCTTCGGGCGGCGGAAATACCTCACCGAATTAGAGATCGTAGAAACACCCGAAAACGCCACCAACCCGGCGGAGAAAGAACGTGCCAGAAGCAGCACCAGCGCCAAGCCTTCCATGGCATGATCCTGGTATTCGGGGACAATCACGTAGGTTGCCGATTCAGCCAGTGGCAGAGTACCCGTAGCGGCACGAATCCAACCCACAATGAGAGTGACCCCCAACAGCGCCAAGAAAACGTACAGCGGCCAGTACGCAATCTTTCCCAGCAGCTGCACGCCGCGCAACGCAAACAGCGTCAGGGCAACAATGAGCAACACCGCAATGAGGGTGCGCCAATCCTGAATCTGCGGGTACAGCGCCACCAAAAACGAGGACGCCGAAGACATCGAAACCGCCACCGTGAGTATGTAGTCCATCAGCGAGGACGCACCCATCACGATCGAGGGCAACGCACCCAGCTTACGGTGCACCAGCTGAATATCGCCCTCGGAGGCAATCTGATTAATGTTGTAGCGGTAGGTGCCAATCACCAGCAGACCCACCATCGCCACACCCAAACCGATCCAGGGCGAAAAAGCGAGCGCAGATGCACCCGCGGCGGCAAGGGTCAGGATCATCTGGTCGGCGGCGTAGGCGACCGAGGAGATACCGTCGGCGCCGAAAAGAGGCAGGGCGTAGCGCTTCGGCAGCGCGACTGCCGAAAGATTTCGCGTGCTGACCGGCTGACCGGTCAGGGCGATGCGCATCTTATCCCAACGATTCCTCACGCTGTTAAGGCTATCGGTCGCGGCTTCAAAGCTCAATTTTATTCAGCCGAATAGTGGGCATTGCGAGCGGAATATCACGGAGCCTCGGCGCGGAACCTCACCCGCCCATTACACTGGTAGAGGTAGGCGGTACCGCCTTATCGACACAAAACATCAACACATTCGGAGGGTTGTATGCCTCACTTCGTCATTATGGGTGCCGGACGCGTGGGCGTCATGTTGGCGCGCACTCTGGAAGCTTCGGGGCATACGGTCGCCGTCATCGACCAGGACGAACGCGCTTTCCAGCCGTTGCGTAAGGGCTTTGAGGGGCGTCTGGTGACCGGTGTCGGCTTCGATGCGGACACCCTCAAGCGTGCCGGTATTACCGAGGCGTACGCTTTTGCCGCCGTCTCTTCGGGCGATAACTCGAATATTATTGCCGCCCGTGTGGCACGCGAAATGTTCAAGGTAAAGAACGTTGTGGCGCGTGTGTACGACCCGAACCGCGCCGAGTTCTTCCAGCGCATGGGCATTCCCACGGTCGCTTCGGTGCGCTGGTCCACCGACCAGGTGCTGCGCCGCCTGCTGCCCGAGCAGGCGCTCAAGGGTGATTTCCGTGAGCCCTCGGGCCGCCTCATGCTCACCGAAATTCCGCTCGACGACGGCTGGGCAGGCCACGCCCTGACCAGCATCGAAAGCGCCGCCGGGGTGCGCATCGCCTACATCACCCGCTTCGGCGAGGGCATGCTCCCCCGCCCGGACAGCGCCTACCAGCAGGGCGATAGCGTGCACGTCATGATGCGCACCGACGACGTTGCGGACGTAACCCGCATCCTCTCCCGCCCGCCGCGCGTTGAAGACGAAGAAGCGGAGGCTGAGGGGGACTACGCCCCCGCTTCGGGCCACCGCAAGCATCCGCACGCCCCGAAGAAACCCGCCGAGCAGAAGCACAACGACGGCCCCGTCATCGAGCATGAATTCCACCTCGGTGACACTCCCCCGGAGCTGCCCGACCCCCTCGAACTCATCGGCCGCCATCGTGACCACTCGAAAGGTGAGAAGTAAGTGAAGGTCCTCATTGTTGGTGCCGGTTCCGTGGGCGCCTCCATCGCTAAAGAGCTCATGATGAACGGCCACGACGTGACCATCATCGACTCCAAGCCCGAAGCCAAGAAGCGCGCCGATCTGCCCGGCGTGCGCTGGCATATTGGTGACGCCTGCGAGCTGTCCGTGCTACGCCAGGTGCACCCGAACAAGGCGGACGTGGTCGTTGCAGCAACCGGTGACGACAAGGCAAACCTGATGACGTCCCTGCTGGCTCGTAGTGAGTTTGGTGTGCCGCGCACCGTGGCGCGTGTGAACAACCCGCGTAATGAGTGGCTTTTTGATGACTCCTGGGGCGTGGACGTTGCCGTGTCCACCCCGCGCCTGATGACCGCCCTCGTCGAGGAAGCCGTGGAAGTCGGCGACGTGGTGCGCCTGCTGACCCTGCAGGCTGGCGGCGCAACCCTTGCCGAGTACACTGTGCCGGACGGCCACCCCGTCATCGGCTACCGCGTGGACCACGTGCAGTGGCCCGTCGACACGGTGCTCACCGCCATCCTGCGTGATGGCGCGCCGATTCCGCCCAGTGCGGATGTGGCGATTGAGGGCGGCGACGAGCTGTTCTTCATCACGACCATTGCCGGTGAGGACCAGATTCGCGCGCTGTTTGCATAACGCTGTTTGCGTAGCACTGTTCGCATAAGCGTTGCGAGGCGTGGTTCTCCCCTAGATTTGAAGCACGACTCCCCCCAAATTTGAGGAGGCGAAAGCCCTGGTCACCCATACGGGTACCAGGGCTTTCGCCTACTTTTATGAAGCTATTTCGCGAAGTTGCGGGGCGTACAAATTGCGGGGCGTGCCTTAGCGGTTCGCAGAGCTTTCAGTGCCCTCAGCGCTATCAGTGATCTCAGCAGATTCGGTCGCCTCAGCATTCAAAGCCTCGGTGTCCTCGCTGACCAGCGCCTCCTCGGGAGCCGACACACGCCACGCCAGCCACACGCCCAAAGCGTACAGCGGCAGGCCCATAATCAGGCGGGTCGCGCCCAGCGCCTCCACATTATTCGCGAAGTACAGGGGTACCTGCACGGCAAGGCGCAGCATCATCAGCACGGTAATAATCCAGGTGGCAAGCATGTACTGGCGCAGACGCACCGGGTTCTGGCGCCAGGTCAGCGCCTCACCACGAATGACCGCGAAAATCAGACCCATCAGCGGCCAACGCACCAGCATCGACAGCAGATACGCCAGAATGTACACGCCGTTCGTCCAGAAGCCCACCACAAAGTAGTCGCTCGCATTACCGGTACGGTACGCGGCAAACGCACAAATCGCCACGCCCACCAGACCGGTCAGCGCACTCACCAGCTTAGAGCCCTGCACCAGGCGAATCAGCGTGAACACGCCCGCCGCAGCCAACGCCGCAATCAGGGACAGGTTCAGTTCCTTCGTCACGGTGAACAGCACCAGGAACGCCACCGCGGGCAGGGAGGATTCCACCAGGCCGCGCCAGCCGCCGATAGCGTGCAGAATATCCACGTCGCCGTTAGCGGTGCGGCGCATATTCGCACCCATGGAGGCACTCAGGCTCTGCGCCAGCTGATTCTCCTCCCGCGCCGGGGCATCTGCGGGGTTAGCGTTCGGATCGGGCTGGGTCGAAGACTGCTCAGCGCTCATATTTTCCCTTCTCCACAAAGAATTGCGGCACAATCTCATAGCGCGGGTTATAAATCACCGGCTGATGCGCCCTCACAGACACCACCCCGGAACAGCGCAGCAGCGCACCGGCATGCACGCCGGGCACCATCTGCTGGCCCTGCCACTTGAGCATGACCCTATCCCCCGGATTGAACGGCGCATATGGCGGGAAAGACACCTCGTGCGGCTCCTGCACCGCCACGGTCGCCAAAGATGCCGTGTTCAGGTGGTGCTGCTTCTCGGGGTCCTCGGACTCCTCCTCGAAATCCTCACCGGGCGGCTCCACAATCGGCATACCAATCAGCGCCAGCGGGCTCGACCACTGCAGCGGCTTTGACTTAGCCACCACCAGCTCGGCACGGTACATCGGCTTATCCTGGGCGGTCGGCAACCACACCTGCTCCACGCGTCCGGCAAGGCGTACGCGAAAGCGCTCGGGGTACCCGGGAGCAAGAATCTGCTCCTCAGGAACCGCGAGCGCACTCGGGTAGTTCGAGAACTCAGGCATTAGCCAATCTCGGTAATCTCAGGGCCGCGGCGAGGCATCGGGCGCAGTTTGCTGTGCTCGTTCTCGGTTTCTTCCTCGACGGCGGGTTCTTCCTCAGCCGCAGCGACCAGGTCGGCGGGCAGAGTCATGGGCAGCAGTTCACGCGGCGGGCGCGGGTCGTCGCCACGGTCCACCACGACGGTGCGGAATACTTCCTCCACGGAGGCGGCAGCCTTATCGTCGCCGAGCACAGCCGCGCCGGAGATGACGCCGCGCAGGAACCAGCGGGGGCCGTCCACACCCACGAAGCGGGCGATGCGCTCGCCGGGCTGGCCGTCCGGGGTGACGGCGGGCAGGCGGGTGAGCATCTCGGCGCCGAATACGCCGGCGTAGATTTCGACAACGCCGCCCTGGGATTTGACGGATTCGGTCAGGTCGTGACGGATGTCGTCCCAGATGCCGGTGGTGCGCGGTGCGGCGAATGCCTGCACCTGCAGGGTTGCGCCGTCACGGGTGATGGTTGCGGCAATCACCGCGCCGGTTGCGTCGTCAGTTTCGAGGCGCAGGTTCATGCCGTCGAGCAGCTTGATGCGCAGCGCACCCAGGTTCACGTAGTCTTCGAGGTCTTCGGCGGTGACTTCTTCAATGTCATGCGGCCCGTTGACGCGGTCGTACTTGATGACCTCGGGAGAGTTCTCCTCTTCCTTCAGCTCCTCAACCTCGACGTTGGTTTCCTCAATCTCTTCGGCGACAGCCTTGTCGATGGCGGCCTTTTCAGCCTCCTCGGCGCGCTTCTTCTTACCAAATCCGAACATGGTATTCCTACTTTCACCGCACGCAGGGTGCGGGGGTTTCTTCTCTTCTCTCGTGCGACAATTGCGGTGAGAGCAGACTAGTGGATTCCGCTGGAGCCGAAGCCGCTGGAGCCGCGTTCGGTCTGTTCCAGTTCATCCACCACGGTAAAGGTTGCGTGCTCGTACTTCTGAATGACCAGCTGGGCGATGCGGTCGCCGCGCTGCACGTGGAAGGACTTGGTCTTGTCAGTGTTGAGCAGGGTGACCATCAGTTCGCCGCGGTAGCCGGAATCAACGGTGCCGGGTGCGTTCACGATGGTGATACCGTTCTTGGTCGCCAGGCCGGAGCGCGGGTGCACCAGACCGACGTAGCCTTCGGGCAGGGCGATTGCTACGCCGGTGGGGACGAGGGCGCGTTCGCCCGGTTCCAGCTCGAAGTCGATGCGGGAGCGCAGATCAGCGCCGGCGTCGCCGGGCTTTGCGTAGGCGGGTGCGGGCAGCTCGGGGTCGAGCAGCTTAATGTGGACGTTTACGGGGGTCATCATGGTCAATACTCTAACCTTTCGCGGGTGTCTGTGCCATCACCTCGCGCTGTGTTGAGGCTCTACTGCGGGGTGTTTTCGTTACGTGTTCGCGTTCAGCACGTGCCGCACTGTGCCGTATTGGGTGCGACGCGGCGCTGTTCTTGCGTGCGTGGCTTTCACATACTCAACGGGGCGGGTGCACTCGGCACTCGCCCCGTCATGAGGTGTATGTCGGGTGGGTGTTAGCCCTTCCCTAAAGTTTTAGCCCTCGCACTCGATGCAGTAGGACAGGCCGCCCTCTTCGCGTGCAATCTGCGAGCGGTGGCGCACCAGGAAGCAGGATGCGCAGGTGAACTCGTCGTCCTGAGCGGGCAGAACAACAACGTTCAGCTCCTCGTTGGAGAGGTCAGCACCGGGCAGCTCGAAGCTTTCTGCTGCGCTGTTTTCGTCTTCGTCCACCGCACCGGACTGCATCTCGGAACGGCGGGCGTTCAGCTCCTCGTAGGACTCTTCGTTCTGCTCTTCGTCCTGCTTGCGAGGTGCATCGTAATCAGTTGCCAAACTTTCACGCTCCGTTGGTTCTGTGGCTGTGTGTTGAACTGGGCCACGCTGGTTTAATGAGTGCTCTAGGTGCCGCTGGTGGGGATTTAACCCCGACGGCATGCCAGGTATTGTTCACCATTGGCACCCTATTTGTCTAATCCTGGGTAGGCTTTGGACTGTTTTGGCGTCACATTCTAGCTTTTTCGGTCCGAAAAGTACATCTTTTTTTGGGGAAAATCCCGCCTCCGCTACTGATTTACCGCGCTTTCACGGTACCCTGGTAGGTAGTTTGCGTTCCGTGCAACACATTCACGAACGCGTCCGGTTCACCTATGGAGGTTCTCATGCTTGAACTGCGTCTGATTGGCGTTCACGATGACGGCGAAAATCTGGTGCTTGAGTCTGCTGACGGCACCCGCTTCTTGCTGCCGATTGACGCGAACCTGCGCACGAGCATCACCAAGGCTCGCCGTATTCAGCCCGCCCGCGGTCTGGGCGCTAAGGGCACCTACGGTCCGCGCGATATTCAGACCCGTTTCCGTCAGGGTGCCTCCGTTGAGGAAATCGCTGAAGAGTCCGGTTGGGAGCCGGAGCGCGTGCGCCGCTACGAGTGGCCGATTGTTGCTGAGCGTGCCCACATTATTCGTGCCGCTCAGAGCGTGAAGATTGGTCGCCGCAGCTCCGCTTCGGGTACCGCACAGATTCCCGTGACTCTGAGCGCCCGCATCGAGGAAGTCTCCGAGCGTTACGGTTTTGAGGACGCAACCCAGGACTGGACCACCCGCCAGCAGGAGAACGGCCAGTGGCGCGTTGAGGTTGATATTGCGCTGAAGGATTCGGTGCGTCAGAACCTGCCCGCGCAGGTCGTCTTCCCCGCGCGTTGGGTGTATAACCCGGCGAACCAGGGCCTGTACGCTTCGAATGAGGCGGCGTACTTCCTGATGGGCAATAGTGAGGATGCTGTTGCCGCCGCCGCGAAGAAGGCTCCCGTGGAGGTTCCTCCCGCCCGCCTGCCGAAGGCACCCGAGCCCGCACCGGCACCCCTTACTTCTTCTGAGAGCGCCGACGAGCGTAAGCTCAAGGAGCTTCTGGAGCGCGCCCGCTCGGTGCGCCCGGCGCAGGTTGAGGAGCCCGAGGTGTTCGTGCACCGCGAGTCTGCGCAGCCCGCTGAGCCCGTAGCACCGGCTGCGCCCGCTGCACCTGTTGCATCTGCGCCGGTAGAACCTGCGGCTCCTGCTGCACCCGAGCCCACCGTAGAAACCACCGACCCGCTGGCTGTGGATTCGGAAGCACCCGTTGATTCCGTTCCGGTCGAGTCCTTCGCCCTGCCGGCACCCATCGAGGACGCACCGGCTGCTGAGGCGCCCGCAGCTGAAGCACAGCCTGAGCCCGCAGCTGAGGTACCGGCTGAGCCCGCCTCCGCGGCCGAGAAGCCCAAGTCTTCCTCGAAGAAGCAGCGCGTGAGCGTTCCCGCCTGGGACGACATCATCTTCGGCGGCCGCAAGTAAGCGACCGCCCTCGCGCCGTCCAATCAAGGGCATCTAGATGAGGGCTTTAGTCGAGGGCCTCTAGACATACGAAAACCGCTGGTTATTCACCCGAATAACCAGCGGTTTTCGTTTATCCCCCAGCGTTTTAGAAAGTCTTGAGCATGCGCAACGGCACCAGACGCTCAGCGTCCGTCAGCGAACCGTGCTGACCAACCATGTGCAGGGCACGCTCCTGATAGTGGCGCATATCGTACAGCGCCCAATCGTCGCGAGCGCACACCATCAGGTCACCAATGCGGCCGCGCGCCGCATCCGTGATGACCGGGCCGAAGTAGCCGGCACGCATCAGTTCGCGAGAGTCAATCACCCAGGCGCGCTCGCCCCAGTACTGCGCCCAACGCTGAGCGGTGGCGGTGCGTGCCGCCTCCGAGGTGTCTTCCAGGTACAGGTGCACGGCGCGCGGTTCACCGGCGGTCATTGCGATGTTGCGGGTCAGCTCCTCCACGCCCGAGTAGTCGATGCGCTGATGCTCGGGCACGTTCACCATGCCGTGATCGGCGGTCACGAAGAGTGCCGCCCACGCCGGGGCGCGCTCCGCCAGACGCTTCAGAGCCGAGTTCAGTTCCTCCAGCTGCTGTAGCCATTCGTCACTGCCCACGCCGTAGCGGTGGCCCGCCGCGTCAATCTCGCCCCAGTACAGGTACACGGTGGTCGGGGTGCGGCTGGAGAGCGCTTCCAGGGCGTAGGTGACGCGGGCGTTATAGCCGACGGCATCCACGAAGTCGCCACCGCGCAACGCCGCCTCCGTCAGACCGGTACCGCGATACTTACCCAGCGAAATGGTGAGCACGCGGCGGTTTTCGTGGTGGCGTTCCAGCACGGTCGGCAGCGGCTGCCAGGCGTGCGGGTCCACCGACTGGTCCCAACCGGACAGGTGGTTCATGACCGAGCCCGCTCCCCCGTTGCCAGCCGGGTTGCGCACCTCGTAACCGGCGATGCCGTGCGCGCCCGGTGCCGTACCGGTACCCAACGAGGTCAGGGAGGCGGCGGTCGTGGTGGGGAACGCCGCGTCCAGCGGGCCCAGGTTCAGGGTCTTGCGCAGGGCGGGCGCGTAGCCGCCGTAACTGTTGATGAGCTGCTCGCCCAGACCGTCTACCATGACCACGCAGGCGTGACGGAAAGACGCCGGGTCAACGTCCTGCTCCGCGAGGCGACCGGCAAGGTTCAGCGGGTCGGCTACGGAGTTGAACGCCGAGTCGTCGTCCAGGGCGTGCGCGGGGCGCGCCAGGCTTCGCTGAGCCACCAGAGAGGAGGCGGACTCCAGCACATCGGCGATGCTATTGCTGCCGTAGGCGGGCGCGGGAGGCAACGGCGCGCCCAGAACATCGTGCAGAGTGGGCTGTTCGGTGCGGGACGGGGCCGTCATAGGTTCCTCTCGGGTCTCTCTCGGGGTGTTTATCGCCGGTGCTTATCGGTGCTGTTTATCGGCGGGTTGCGTACATGCGGGCACGGTGCAGAGCACGCGCAAAATGCTGCGCACGCTGAACCGACTCCGGGCCGTCAGCGGTCGCAGAAACACGCACCGCAATGTCCTCGCGGCGCGCATCGCCGGTGAAGCCGTGGTCGGCGTTGCACTGCGGATCCTGGCAGCCGGCAGGAGCCAGCTCCATGTGCAGCGAACCGGTCCAGGCAATCTGGAAGGAAATCTCAGTCGGGGCGGTGCTACCGGCGTTGTACGCCTGCGGCTGGCTGAAACCGTAGCTGATGGTGACCGCGTTCAGGGCGCTCAGGTGCACCGCCTCCACGCTCACATGCGCCACGGTGCCCTGCGCGTCACCTTCAAGGTGCTGGTCGTCCAGGTGCGCAAAGATGACGTGCTCACCGCAGAGCACCATCACGGTGATGTGGCGGTGAAAATCATCGCGGGAGAAGTGGGTTTCATGCTGTACGAAGTGCGCGTCCGGGTTCATGCCCGCTAGCGCGTCATCCACCACTTCCAGCACGAGGTCGGGGTAGAAACCGGCATGCTTAATGTCTGCGACCAATTGCTCGCGTTCGGGGGTGGTGGCGTACATCGTACCTCTTTCGTGCGGTGCCCTCATGAGGCGACGTCGGTCGGCGCACACGATGAAGGCGGTTAGGTGTTACTCCCCTCTACCTTAGAGGGTTCCAGCCGGGCTATGCTACTTGACCACGCTAATACATGCGCATATGACGGCGTGCGCTCCCCCGGTACGCTTCGGTTACAGCCCCGCGACCGCCTTGGCGTACCCCACAGATGACGCTGACCAGCCAGCCCGTCTGACCCGCTCCCACCCGCTAAAATAGGAGGAGCGAAAACACACCGACACGAGGAGATATATGGCTCGCCGATCCAAATCCGCCGTCAGCGACTACCCGGTGGATGTGGTAGAGAATATCGTCGACATCGACGTATCCGCCGAGATGGAATCCAGCTTCCTGGAATACTCCTACTCGGTGATTTATTCGCGCGCCCTCCCCGACGCCCGCGACGGCCTCAAGCCCGTACAGCGCCGCATCCTCTACATGATGCAGCAGATGGGTCTGCGCCCCGACAAGGGCCACGTCAAGAGCGCCCGCGTGACCGGCGAGGTCATGGGTAAGCTCCACCCGCACGGCGACGCCGCCATCTACGACGCGATGGTGCGCCTCGCCCAGCCCTTCGCGCTGCGTCTGCCCCTCGTTGACGGTCACGGTAACTTCGGCTCCCTCGACGACGGCCCGGCAGCCGCCCGATACACCGAAGCACGCATGGCACCCGCCGCGCAGGCACTCACCGCGGACCTCGAAGAAGACGTCGTCGACTTCGTACCGAACTACGACAACCAGTTCATGCAGCCCTCCGTGCTACCCGCCGCTTTCCCGAACCTGCTCGTCAACGGCACCACCGGCATCGCGGTCGGCATGGCGACCAATATGGCGCCGCACAACCTGCGCGAGGTCATCGCCGGTACCCGCCATCTCATCGCCCACCCCGAGGCGACCCTCAAAGACATCATGAAGTTCATCCCCGGTCCCGACCTGCCCACCGGCGGCACCATCGTGGGTCTGGGAGGCATCCGTGACGCCTACGAAACCGGCCGCGGCACCTTCAAGACCCGCGCGAAGGTCTCCATCGAGCAGGTCAGCCCCCGCAAGCAGGGCATTGTCGTTACCGAACTGCCGTACATGGTCGGCCCCGAAAAGGTCATCGAAAAAATCAAGGACGGCGTCAACTCCAAGAAGCTCACCGGCATCTCCGACGTGGTCGACCTGACCGACCGCACCAACGGCCTGCGCCTGGTCATCGAGATTAAGAACGGCTTCAACCCGGAGGCGGTGCTCGCCGCTCTCTACAAGCACACCCCGCTCGAGGACTCCTTCGGCATTAACAACGTGGCGCTCGTGGACGGTCAGCCGCAGACCCTCGGCCTGCTCGACCTGATGCGCGTGTACATTGACCACCGCCTGAACGTGGTCCGCCGCCGCACCGAATTCCGCCTGGGCAAGCGCACCGACCGCCTGCACCTGGTCGAGGGTCTGCTCTTGGCCATCCTCGACATTGACGAGGTCATCCAGATTATTCGCGAATCTGACGAGACCGCTCAGGCACGCGAAAAGCTGAAGGTCGTCTTCGACCTGACCGACACCCAGGCGAACCACATTCTGGAGCTGCGCCTGCGCCAGCTCACCAAGTACTCCCGCCTGGAACTGGAAGCAGAACGCGACACCCTGCAACAGGAAATCGCGGAGCTGCAGCGTATCCTCGGCTCCGATGCGGCGCTACGCGAACTGGTCTCCGACGAGCTCGCCGAGGTCGCCGAACGCTACGGCACCGACCGCCGCACCCAGCTCAAAACCAAGGACGATATGCAGGTCGCCATTGAGGCGGTCACCGCACAGTCCAAGGCGAAGAAGAGCCTGGGTCTCGCCCTCGAAATCGCAGACGATCCCTGCTGGGTGCTGCTTTCGGCCTCCGGCATGATGGGACGAACCCCCGGCAAACCCATCCGCGAGGCGCTCGTGGACCCCGGCAAGCGTTTCAAGCACGACGTGTTCACCTCGATTGTGCCGACCACCGCACGCGGTGAGATTGGTGCCATCACCTCCGCAGGACGCATGGTGCGCCTGTCCGTCATGGACATTGCGGTGCTGGACGAGAACGGCGGCACCCCCTCCATGGCGTCTGCGGTGAAGGCAGCCGAGCTGGTTCAGCTCGCCAAGGGTGAGAAGCTGGTCGCCCTCGTACCGCTGAACACGGTGCTGGCGCTGGCAACCGCGGGCGGCGTGATTAAGCGCCTGAACCCGGATTACCCGCTGAACCAGACCGAGTGGGACATCATGAAGCTCAAGGACGGCGACGAAATCGTAGCCGCTGCCCCCTGCCCCACCGACGATGCGGTACTTACCTTCGTCACTCGCGACGCGAAGCTACTGACCTTCGACGCGGCGAAGGTCCGCCCGCAGGGACGCACCGGCGGCGGTATCGCAGGCATCAAGCTTGCCGACGGCGATCGCGTGATTGCCCTGGGCGTGACCGCCCCCGGCGACGCGGCGGAGGTCGTGACCGTCACCAACGGCAAGGACGGCCTGGCGAGCGCCAAGGTCACCGCGCTGAGCGAGTACCCGCAGAAGGGCCGCGCGACCGGCGGTGTGCGTGCGCACCGATTCCTCACCGGTGAGAGCCAGCTGGCTCTGGCGTGGGTGGGCGTGGGCCCGGCGAAGGCGGCGTCCTCCGTCGGTGTGGCTCGTTCCCTGCCGACCGAGCACGGTGCCCGCGACGGTTCCGGTGTGATGCTCACTCAGAGCATCGGCATTGTGGGCCCGAACTATGCGGCTGTTTCTGCTGCGCTGGCGGTTAGCCCGGAGGGTGAAAAGCTCTTCTAAGCGCGCCGTTCACGGCCTTTCGACCTTAGATTGTTTACAAAGCCTGGGGGAATCCGCGCAGATATAACGCGCAGAGCAATGTGCCCAGAAAATTTTGCACAAAGAAATGCCCCGGTACTTTCACGAAGTACCGGGGCATTCCTCGCAGTTTCTTGCGTTCAATCTCGCCCGCGGTGGCTACGCTCAGCTGCGTTTAGAGGCGAACCACCTCGTCGCAGCGGGCAATATCCTCAGGACGGTGCGACACCAGAACCGTAGCCACGGAGCTGGAGCGAGTCGCCGCATCCAAGTCAGCCATCAGTGCGCGGGCAGACTCAGCGTCCAGGTGCGCGGTCGGCTCATCCAGCAGCAGCACCGGCGAGTTCACCAGCAGGGCACGAGCCACGGCCAGACGCTGACGCTGACCACCCGACAGGAAAGAACCGCCAGCACCCACCGGGGTGCGCAGACCCTGAGGCAGAGCGTCAAACCACTCGCCCAGACCCACACGGCGCAGAACCTCAATCAGCTCTTCCTCGCTCGGGCGATCCGAACGGTCACGAGCCAGCATCAGGTTACCCTCAAGGGTCGACTCGAAAATGTGAGCCGCCTGCGGGCACCACGCCGCGTAACCGCGCAGCCGCTCACCTTCCAGGACCTCACCGGAAGCCAGCACATGGCCGGACTCCAGCGGCAAGAAGCCCAGAACGGTTGCAAGCACCGTGGACTTACCGGAACCGGAGGGGCCGGTCACCGCAGTCCAGGAGCCCGCGCGGGCGTTCATGTTCAGGTCGGTGAAGACCGGGTGATCCATGCCGGGCCAGCGGGCGGCTGCGTCCTGCAGGCTCAGGGCGGGTTCGGTGACCTTCACGCCGAGTTCCTGCGGGGTACCGCAGCTAACCAGCTTGGGCTCGCCGGGCTTCGGCGGGCGCGGGGTATCGCTCTTAGAACCAGCCGCAGATTCGGGGCGGTCAAAGCGGTGAGCACGCTGACGGTCAGCCTCCAGCAGCTCCTCCATCTCGGCCTCCGCGCGGGCACGCAGACGCTCAACACGACGCGGCAGAACGTGGGTGTCCACCTCAGCCTCGGTCGGCACGGAACGCTTCAGGGTCGAGGTCGCAACAACACCCTCCAGGGATACGTCACGCACGCTCGGGGCAATCGTCGCGAGCAGGCGGCTGAACGCGGGCCAGGAGCGGACCGCCTCAACATGGCCCAGGGAGCTTTCCAGCATGCCGGTGCACAGCAGTACCACAATCGCCGCTTCGGGGGCACGCACGGTGCCGTCAACAGCCAGCGGGTACGCAATGACTGCGCTCGCCAGAGCCGCACCGAACCAGCTCAGAGTCACAAGGGTACGACCCACGCCCTGAGCGGTCGAGCCCTTCTGCAGGGCGGACAGGTTCTCGGCGTCCAGAGCGCCGTTAGCCTTCTCAGCGGTGGTTGCCACGCCGTTAGCGCGCAGATCCTCAGCCGCCGAAAGCATACCGGTGCCCAGGCGCAGCATCTGCGCGGTGGAGCGGCGAGCCAGCGACTCCGCACGGGCATCAGCGCGAAGCACAATCCACGGAGCCACAAAAGTGCTAACCAGCACGGCAAGCAGAACCGGAATCAGAGCCTGCGGCAGGATGCACGCGGTCGTAATCAGCGCCGCGGTCATGACCAGCAGGTGCGCAGCCGGCGGAATAATAACGCGCGGCACGCCGTCACGCAGCTCATCAATACCGCCCACGAGGCGTTCGAGCAGCGCGTCACCACGCAGCAGGGCACGCACGCTGCTCACGCTCTGCCATGCGCCAACCCAGGCGCGCAGACGCAGAATATTTGCGGCGGCAAGAACCTTCGAGTGGGTCATCAGACGCTCAGCGTAGCGGGCGCAGGCACGACCCAGACCGAAGAAACGCACGCCCACAATGGCGACCATCAGGTACATCATTGCCGGGCCCTCGGCGGCGCGAACAATCAGCCAGCCGGACAGCGCGGTCAGTGCCGCAGCCATCAGGGACGTAATCGCAGCCATAATCACCGGGCCGGTTGCGGCGCGAACACCGATACCGGTCAGTTCCTTCAGGGTGCGCAGGCTAGCGAACAGGCCGGCAGGCTCGGCTTCCTCGGCCTCGGCAGTTGCGGAGGCGCCCGCCGGGGCGGTGCTTTCAGCCTCGTACTCTTCCCGATCCTTGAGCAGGTGCGCGGGGGCTTGCGCGGGAACCGCAACGCGGGCGGTGTTCGCCTCGGCGGTCCAAGTGTAGCCCCGAGCGGTCTGCACGGCACGAACGAGGGTGTCGCAGCCAGCGGAAAGCTCCTGCTCGTGGGTCACAATCAGCACGGTTGCGCCAAGTTCCGCCAGGCGGTGCAGGGCGCGGGTCACCAGGTATGCCGAGTAGGCGTCCAGGTGCGCGGTCGGCTCATCCACCAGGACGGTCAGCACGGTCTGCTCACCGCCGGCACGGTAGATAGCCTCAGCACGAGCCAGGGTGCGTGCCACGGCGAGGCGGCGCGCCTGACCTGCGCTGAGGGCACCGGGCTCAAGGGCGGTGAGCTTCTCCATGCCCAGCTGAGCCAGCGGGCCAACCAGCAGCGCGGACTCCGCATCGGTGACAGACAGCTTCTTGGAGTCCATCGCTTCACCGAGCAGAGCGGCTGCACGCTCACGCTCCACCTCGGTGGCGCTGAGCGCATAGAGAGCCATTTCGGTCTGCACGGTGGGTGCGGTGAAGACCGGCGACTGCGGAATAACCAGGGTCGTTCCCAGACCACGCACGCTACCGGTCACGTGCACGGGCTCCTCCGAGCCGGTGGGCACCAGACCCTCACGCACGGCACCGGAGAACACGTTCAGCAGGGTGGACTTACCACAGCCGGACTCACCCATCACGCCGATCACCGCACCGCGCTCACCCTGGGCAGTAGTAACGCGACGGTCCAGATTCAGGGACAGGTTAGTCAGCACGGCAGGACGCGCCGGGTAGCTCACCGACAGGTCCTCAACAGCGATGGTGGAAGGCTGAGCCTTATCCTGCGCAGTCGAATCCTGCACAGTCGAGTCCGCAGCAGCGGCGGGCAGGGGCGCATCAATAATCTTCTGGGCGCTACGCAGGGCGGCAACGCCGTCCTCCGACTGGTGGTAGGCGGCACCCACATCACGCAGCGGCTGGTAGCATTCGGGAGCCAGCAGCAGCACAAGAATTGCGGTGTCCAGGCCCAGGGTGCCGTTGACCAGGCGCACACCAATCAGCACAGCAATCAGCGCCACCGAAATAGTGGTGATGAGCTCCAGCGCCAGCGAAGACATGAAGGCGCTACGCAGGGTCTGCATGGTGCGTTCGCGGTAACGCTGGCCGAGCGCGTTCATGGCGCGGGTCTGTGCACGCTCACGGCCCAGACCGATAATGACGGGCAGGCCGCGCACCAGCTCCAGAATATGGTCGGAGAGGCGGTGCAGTTCAGCCTGAGCTTCTGCGGTTTCGTCGCGGGTGTTCTTACCAATCAGGATCATGAACACGGGAATGAGCGGCAGGGTGCACGCCAGCACCATAGCGCTCATCCAGTCCAGGGACGCCACAACGACCCAGAGCATGAACGGCACAACCGCGGTGGAGACGAACGCGGTCAGCGTCTTGGTGTAGTAGTCGTCCAGGGCGTTCAGGCCGCGAGAAAGCAGCACAGCGGTTGCGCCGGTACCCTCGGGGGTGTCTGCGCCACCGGTGGCGAGCACACGCTTGAGCAGCGAAGAACGAATCTGAGACTTCGCTCCGGAGGCGGCACGCTGCGCGCTCACAGCCAGCAGGTAGTCGGCGCCCGAGCGGACGAGCAGGGCAATGACGGCGACCGCAATCAGGCCGGGGGTGATGGTGTCTGCGTCACCGAAGATGCCACCGAGGCCGAGCAGCCAGCCGCCGTGCGCCTCCAGCTGCGCCTGCGCGGAGCCCGAGAACTCAATGTAGGCGCGGTACACGTCCGGCGCGCTGGTCTCTTTGAGGCGCGCGTGCTCAGCGGCGACAGCGGCGAAACCGGCGTGTGCCGCCCGGGCAATAATTACAGCCAGGGCGGCACTGAAAAGCACCGTTGCGAGGGTGTGCACGGCGGTGATGACGCCGAACGTGCTGAGGGTTTTACGGGCGTCAGGGCCCAGGGGCGGGCGACGGTCAGCGCGGTCGTTGCGCTTTCCTTCGGTCACCTCTGGTACCTCAGTGTTCTGATGTTTGTCAGCATGACGCGGTGTGTGCGTTCGACTCACGTGTTGTCCTTAGTCTTCTGCTGTTTTTACCTCCCATTAGTTTAAGGCTTGGGCTATCTAATACCTATTTGACCAGTCAGGTTTCAGCTAATTGGCTGGTCCTCACCCAGCGCTAGTTCTAGCCGCGCATCGCGTCGGCGGGGCTCTTGCGGGACGCCACCCACGCCGGGTACGCCGAAGACACCAGACCGGTAAGGGCGCCAACGCCCACGCCGAGCACCACGAATCCGGGTGAGAGAACCGCCTGCCAGCCTTGCACGAGCGAAAGAATGATGGTCGCAATCATGCCGGAGCAGGCGCCGATGGAGCCGCCGAGCACGCCGAGCATGACCCCCTCCATGAGGAAGATGCGGGCAATCAGCCATTTACTCGATCCGATAGCGCGGCGCAACGCAATTTCTGCGGTGCGCGATTGCACGGACAGGTACATGGCGGTTGCCGCCGAGAGGGAGGCAAGCACCAGCAAAATTCCGGAGAGCACACCCACGTACAGACCCAGATCCGAGGCGATGGACGCGCGTAGGCTCTGCAGGTCGGAGGGGGTTTCCACGTTGATTTGGCTGGGTTCAGCGGGTTTGAGGGCCAGCGGAATGGCCTTGGCGACCGCCTTGCCGTAGCCTCGTTCGGTTTCGGCAATGTAGGTCACCTGGCCGCGTCCGGTGCGCTGAAGTGTGCCCGGCGAGACAATGACCGAGTTCCTGAATTCGTAGCCGCTATTGCCGGGGTCGAAGAGGCCGATGACCGGCATCAGCTGACCGTCCACCCAGATGCTCACGCCGGGTGCCACCTGCGGCAGCCCACCGAGTTTAATGCCGTACTCTACGGTGGGTAGCTCGCCGGGTCTGGGCTCGGTTGTGGCGTTATCTGCCGCCTTATCTTCGGGAATAATGCCGAGGGCGCGGGCAGCAGAAACCGACACGATAGCGCCCGAGAGCTGCTCGGAGCGCTCACGGTCGGCAACGTTCTCCTGGGTGAGGGTCGCGTTCATCTGTTCGAGCGCACGCAGAGTTTCGGGGTTCATGCGGGCACCGATTTGCTCGAGCCTGGTCTTCGAGGTGGAGTTGAGGCTAATCGCCGTTTTGGGTTCATCCTCGTAGGGGCTGAACCGGGTGATTCGCACGTCGGCGGGTGCCACACTGCTGACGAATCCGGTGTTCTTCACGTAGTCCAGCGCGCTAATACGGTCGGCTACATTCTGCGCGGATTCGCCCTGCCGGTAGGTTCCGAGCATGTTCTGGTCATTGTCCCGGTCGCTGATGTAGAGCGTGGATTGTTCGGAGCCGAGCAGTCGCTGGTTCACCTGGTAGCTGGCGGATTCGCTCATGCCGGAGGCGCTGATGAGTCCGCCCACGCCCAGTGCGAAGGACAGGCCCAGCAGCAGGGTGCGTAGCGGTCGTGAGGTGAGCGCAGAGATTGCCTCGATGCTGTCGTCGGTGAGGAAGCTTCCGCGGCGGTGCGTAGCGGGCTTCTCCCCCGGTGCGAGGCTGGCGGGAGCATCAACCGGGGTATCCGTTGCAGCCGACACAACCTCAGCGGCAGGCACCGTATCCGAATCGGCACGGCTCTGCTCGTGTAGCCGCCCATCCTCAATGCGAATCACGCGGCGGGCAGCGGCGGCAACCTCCGGGTCGTGGGTAATCACCAGCACGGTACAGCCGGTCGCGTTAATGCGCTGCAGAATCTCAATGACCTTGGCGCTATTGTGGCTGTCCAGGTTGCCGGTGGGCTCGTCGGCAAGAATCAGCGGCGGGCGCGTGGCGAGGGCGCGGGCAATGGCGCAACGCTGCTTTTCGCCGCCGGACAGGTACCGGGTGCGGATGCTGGCGCGGTCGCTCAACCCCAGAAATTCTAGGGTTTCTTCGGTGCGTTGCAGGCGCTCACTGTAGGGTACGCCCTGCACGCGCAGGCCCATGGAGGCGTTGGTCGTGCTGGTTTCGTCCAGCAGCATGTTTGAGGATTGGAAGATGAAGCCGAGGTGGTCTCGGCGCATTTCGTCGCGTTCTCTGTCGCTGAGTCCTTCCGTGTTTTTGCCGAAGAGGCTGTACGTTCCGCTGGTGGGAGTGTCGAGCAGGCCAATGGCGTTGAGCAGGGTGGATTTACCGGATCCGGAGGGACCGATGATGGCGAGGAATTCGCCGCGTTCGACCACCAGGTCGAGACGATCGAGGACGGGTCGGTCGCTCCCCTCAAAGATGCGGGTAATGCCGCGCATTTCGATGGCGGGCGCGGTGTTGGGATCGGTGTTAGGCGCGATGTTAGGCACAGTGTCGAGCCCGGCAGCTTCTCCCCTGACCTGCGGGGCTGTCATGCCGTCGGGGGCTCGCTCGGGGATTCCATGATGGCGGCTCATGAGACAAGCACCTTCTGTCCCGTGCTGAGGTTCGCGTTGATGGCGGCGTATCCGCCGGCGGTGCGGAGGACCTCAACGTTGACTCGTTCGGTGGCGGGCGCATCCTTGCTGGTCGAGGTGGAGCTTCCGCCCTTTTCAACGAGCACGTAGGTGCCCTGGGAGTCCTGGCGTACCGCGGTGGTGGGCACGGCGAGGGTGGTTGAGGTGTTGCCCTTGCTGGTGATGGATGCGCTCTGCCCCGGAGTGAGCTTGCTCGGGTCGTCGGCGCTGAATCGCACGCTCTTCGCCGCGCCCTTGGAGGGGTCGTTCTGCAGCTCACCGATGCTGGTGATGGTGCCTTCCACGCTGCCGGTGGAAGTGCGCAGGCTAACGCGGTCGCCGACCTTGAGCTTATTGGCAACGGAGAGCTCAACGCTGGATTCCACGTAGGGTTCGCTGGTTTCTACACTCGCGATGGGGTTGCCGTCGCTGATGAGCTGACCGACCGCCGCAACTGCGGTGACGGTGTGGCTACCGCCGGGCAGAATCGCGTAGTTGCTGCGGACAATGCTGGTGACCCCCTCGCTGGGCACGCCGGTCAGGTGCGCACGGTGCAGGCGCGTGACGGCGTCGAGGGTGTCTTCGGTGACGGTGCCGCTCAATGCGGTGGCGTACCCGGCGGAGTTCAGCGCCTTCTGGAAGGCGAGCACGTCGTCGCCGTTATCGCCCAGGTGCAGGTCGCGGTACAGCGGTAGCGGCCCGTCCAGCACAAAGACGGGGTCGGCACCGATAATGCCGATGAAGTCACCGGCCTTGAGCACGTTACCGGGCTTCTGGTTCTGGTAGACGAGCACCGGCTCACCGTTGGTGCGCGCGCTAATCGGGGCGGTCTCCCCAGCCTTGGTGGTTCCGGCAATGGCGAGGCCCTCGCTGACGGTTCGTTCTTCAACCTTCGCCCAGACCGGAATCACGGTTTTCGCCTGCACGGTCGGGTCGGGGCCCGTGGCGGCGTAGCGGGTGCCCAGGTAGAAGGACAGCATGAGCGAGCCGATGGCGAGAATAGCCAGCAGCAGGAGCACGCGGGGTCGGGCGATGCGTTCGCTGAAGCGGTGCCCGCTGTTTTGGTTTTTCGTGTGAGTGGTCATGGCGGTGTCTTTCTAAACTGTGTCAGCGCTGTCTATTTCTCTGCGCTGTCTTTTGCTACGCTATCCTGCGTTGCGCTGTCTTTCAGTACCTCGGATTACTGGTGCTCCAGAACGTACTGCTTGAACTTCTCGTCACGCTCACGTTCTGCATTGCGTTCCTGTTCAAGCTGCGTCTGGTACTTGCGGATGAGCGGCATCTGGTACTGTGCCTCCAGGTCGTAAAGCTGCTGGCTCATGCCAACCTGTTGGTTGCATTCTGCCTGGATGGTGGCGATGCGAATCTCTTCTTCGGAGGCGGGCGCGTTCGGTCCTCCGTTCTTCATCATCTGATCAAACATCGGAGTTTCCTCGGCTACCGACCCTGCCCTATTGGGGGTGAGCCCCCGGTTTGAGACGCACTGCTTCCACTTCTCTTCGAGCTCCTTGTGCAGGTCGCTACCGTAGACCGCCTTGCCGGCCTCGTTTTCCAGGCGAATGTAGGTAGGCTGCGTGGTGTCATTATCTTTCCGCTTGCCTTCGGGTACCGCGGCGTCCAGGGTCTCGCGGGCCTTGGGGTAGCATTCGATGCGAAGCTTGTCCTCGGGGCTCATGCTCTCCCCCGAGTTATAGGAGATGGAGGCGGCTGCGTTGTTGGGGTCTCGCTTCTGAAGAACCGTACTTCTGGGCGTACTCGACGTTCCAGGGACCGTACTTTCGTCCCAAATCACCGCGGGGTGCGCTTTCAGAATAGGGAGCCTGGATGGTGTAGTTCTGCCCGTGTTCGGCGAAGCACTGCTTCATGGCAATCTGAAAGGCCGTGTACTCGTAGTTGGTGCGCTCGTAGTAGAGGTAATCGTCCAGGGGCATCTTCACGATGTCCTGCTCCGCGTCAAAGATGGCGTGGACGCTTTCGTCACGTTCCAGCGGCGGCTCGAAGAGCGAGCAGGCGCTCAGCGGGAGCACGCCGATGCAGAGCAGGGCGCCCGTGGCGAGCAGGCGGCGGCTCATGCTGGCACGAGGGCTAGTTCCGGTGCGAGGGCTAGTTCCGGTGCGAGGGCTAGTTCCGGTGCGAGGGGCGGATGCGGTGGAGCTACGGTTGAGGGACTTCATCGTTGAACACCTTTCATAAGAGTGAGTTGTACACCACATTACACGTTCTACTCCCTGCCGCGCCCGAATTTCGGGGGGGGGTGTGCACCAAAAATTTTGCGCGCCCACCCGCCTGCCGCGAGCTGCATCCTCTGCGGGAATATCCTCGCGGGTGCGGGCTACCCGCCAAGCCTGTGTCTCGGGTGGCCCGCACCATTACCAGTCTTTCCCCGGCATCAAAATTCGGTTTTAAAATCCGACGTCACAACCGGTCGTGGACGCTCGGGTTACTGGTGCTCCTGAACGTACTGCTTGAACTTCTCGTCGCGGTCGCGGTCGGCTTGGCGCTCCTGTTCAAGCTGCGACTGGTACTTGCGGATGAGCGGCATCTGGTACTGAGCTTCCAGGTCGTAGAGCTGCTTGCTCATGCCGACCTGCTGGTTACATTCGGCCTGGATGGTGGCGATGCGAATCTCTTCTTCGGAGGCGGGCTTGTTGAATCCGTCGTTCTTGCTCAGCTGCTCAGCCAGCGGGGTTTCCTCGGCGACGGAGCCTGCCGAGCGAGGGGTGAGGCCGCGGTCTGAGACGCACTGCTTCCACTTCTCTTCGAGCTCGCGGTGTAGCGTGCTACCGTAAACGGCGTTACCCGCCTCAGTAGAGATACGAATGTACGTGGCCTGATCTTCCTTCTCGGGCCTCTTACCTTCGGGCACCGCGGCCTCCAGGGTCTCGCGGGCCTTGGGGTAGCATTCGGTGCGAAGCTTGTCCTCGGGGCTCATGCTCTCCCCCGAGTGATAGGAGATGGGGGCGGCTGCGTTGTTGGGGTCTCGCTTCTGAAAACCGTACTTCTGGGCGTACTCGACATTCCAGGGACCGTACTTTCGCCCCATCTCGCCGCGGGGCGCACCCTCAGAGTAGGGAGCCTGGATGGTGTAGTTCTGCCCGTGTTCGGCAAAGCACTGCTTCATAGCAATCTGAAAGGCCGTGTATTCGTAGTGAGTGCGCTCGTAGTAGGTGTAATCGTCCAGGGGCATCTTCACGATGTCCTGTTCCGCGTCAAAGACGGCGTGGACGCTTTCGTCACGTTCCAGCGGCGGGTTGAAGAGCGAGCATGCGCTCAGCGGGAGCACGCCGATGGCCAGCAGGGCACCCGTGGTGAGCAGGCGGCGGCTCATGCCAGTGCGAGAAGTAGCTCCGGTGCGGCGGTTGGGGGACTTCATCGTCAAACTCCTTATCGTGAGAGTGAGTTGTACACCACATTACACCTTTTACTCCCTGTCACGCCCGAATTTCGGGGGGGGGTGTGCACCAAAAAATTTTTGCGCGCCCACTCGCCTGCCGCAAGCTGCATCCTCTGCGGGAATATCCTCTGGGGACATAGAAAAATCCCCCGAACTTCTCAGAAGAGAAATTCGGGGGATCCTTCAATCAGCTACATGCTACTTGGTCGGCAGTTCAGCCAGTTCGGTAGCGTCGTGAGCCTCGGGGATGTGATCCACGTGCAGACGCTTACGGAAGACCCAGTAGGTCCATGCCTGGTAGACGAACACGACCGGCAGACCAAGGCAGGTCACGAAGGTCATAACGCCCAGGGTGTACTCGGAGCTGGATGCGTTCGCAATGGTGAGCGAGTATGCCGGGTCCAGGGTGGAGGGCAGAACGTTCGGGTACATTGCGGTGAAGATTGCCAGAGCGCCGAATGCGAGGAACACGGACAGACCAGCGAAAGCGCGACCCTCACGGCCACCCTTTGCGGAGATCCAAGCAATCAGAACAGCAACCACAGCCAGGATGGTGCACAGCCAGGAGATGCCGTTACCGGTGGTGAAGTCCAGAGTCAGAACCCATGCAACGATCGGCAGCAGCAGGACGGGAGCCCAGCGTACCAGGGTGTTGCGGGCACGGTCGCGGATATCACCGTCGGTCTTCAGGGCGATGAAGGCAAGACCCTGAACCAGGGCGAAGCCAACGAAGCCCAGACCGCCGAGCAGAACCGGCAGGGAGACCCATGCGAAGGCGCCGCCGACGCGGTCGCCGTTCTCGTTGATGGGCAGACCCATGGAGGTCAGACCGAGCAGAGCGCCGACGAGCAACGCGATGAAGAAGGAAGAAACAGACAGAGCGATGTTCCAGTTACGGATCCACTTCTCGTCGTTCTTCTTACCGCGGTATTCAATGGCGACCACGCGCAGAATCAGGAAGACCAGCGCGAGAGTCAGGGGAATGTACAGAGCCGAGAAGAGGGCTGCGTACCAGATGGGGAATGCTGCGAAGATAGCAGCACCGCCGGACACAAGCCACACCTCGTTACCGTCCCAGACGGGGCCGATGATGTTCAGCAGCAGACGGCGTTCCTTCTCGTTCTTGGTGAACTTGGAACCCATCAGCATGCCGACGCCCAGGTCGAAGCCGTCGAGAATCATGTACATGATGAGGAAGACGCCAATGGCGACAAACCAGAGGGTGGGCAGGCCAGGCTGACCGGCAAAGATATTGAAATCAAAGTTCATGGTGAATCAATCCTTACCCGCCTAGTAGGCGAACTCCAGCACATCGCGCTTGGACTTGTCGTTGGACTCGTCCTCGTGGGGCGACTGAACCAGCTCGGGCATTGCTGCCACAACACCGGCCTTGACGTACTTGATGAGCAGGTAAACCTCAACCACCATCAGCACGCCGTAGAGCAGACCCAGGGTGAGCAGGGAGAAGAGGATTTCTTCACCGGAAACACCCGGGGAGATAGCTGCTGCGGTGAACAGGTGGATTGCGGGGTCACCCTGAAGGTTCGGAGCCACAACGAAGGGCTGGCGGCCCATTTCGGTGAAGATCCAGCCCAGTGCGATTGCGAAGAAGGGAGCCATGATGGACCAGACAGCAACGTTCTTGAGCAGCTTGGACTCGGGAACGGTGCCAACGCCCTTCTTACGGGTTACCCACAGTGCGTAGAGGTAGAGGGGCAGTACGACTGCACCCAGACCAATCATGCCGCGGAAGCCCCAGTAGGAGACCTCGAGGGAGGGCAGGTAGTCAATCTTCTGACCTGCACGCTCGCCGTAGAGCGGGTTGTTGGGCAGGTTGGTGCCGAACTTAGCTTCGTACTCGGGCAGCAGGGTCTGAATACCCTTCACCGGGGTGTCGAAGTTGTCGTGTGCCAGGAAGGACAGCACGCCGGGAACCTCGATGATGGGGGTGATCTTGTCACAGCTCTGAGCGCCGAGCTCGCCGATGGTCAGAACAGAGAAGGCGGTACCGTCGTGGCACGCAGCTTCTGCGGCAGCCATCTTCATGGGCTGCTCGTGAATCATCATCTGTGCCTGCAGGTGGCCGGATGCACCAACACCTGCGAACGCGAGGAGACCAACGACTGCGCCCAGGCGCAGGGACTTGAGCCAAACCTGGAAGTCCTTCTTGTCTCGTGCGCCCTTGTCGGACTCACCAACGACGACCTTGCCGTCAACGACCTTGTCGATGCCGTCCTTGCGGCGACGCCACAGCTTGTACCAGGCAATACCGACCAGGAAGCCACCGGCAACCTGGATGGATGCGGTGATGACGTGAGAGAAGGTCACCCATGCGAGGGGGTTCATCAGCACTGCGCCAATGTCGGTCATGCGGGGACGACCGTCAATCATTTCTGCGCCAACGGGGTGCTGCATCCAGGAGTTTGCAACCAGAATGAAAAATGCAGAAATCCAGGAGCCGAGAACAGCCATGAACAGGCAGAAGGCGTGGACTGCGGGCTTGAGGCGGTCCCAGCCGAAGATCCACAGGCCGAGGAAGGTCGACTCAACGAAGAAGGCGAAGAGGCCTTCCATTGCCAGCGGAGCGCCGAAGACGTCGCCGACGAAGCGGGAGTATTCACTCCACGCCATGCCGAACTGGAATTCCTGAACCAGACCGGTGGCCACACCCATAGCGAAGTTAATGAGGTACAGCTTGCCCCAGAACTTCGTCATGCGCTTGTATTCGTCCTTCTTGGTACGAACGTAGCAAATGTACAGGTAGGTCACCACAAGGCCCAGACCCAGAGTCAGCGGAACCATGAAGAAGTGGTAGACGGTGGTGATACCGAACTGCCACCTACCAAAATCAAGGGGATCCATTGATAGGTCCTTACTATGTGTGTACTTAATGTGTGCTTGTGCCAGATTTCGGGTAGTTCCCCGTCAATGGGGAGCGTACGAGAGTTACTGACACACTGTCTCTCATGCTTCTAAGGTACAGGGTTTTCCTGAGGAGCTGTGAGTAGGCTGTGCATAGCATGGACGTTTATTGTTTGACGTTTCGCTAAAGGTACGTTGAACGTTATCCCTCGATGTGAGGGTGGTTAGAGGAATGAGACACGATGGCACCTTGCGGGGTTGGGAGGTAGTTTCGGAACCTCGGTGAAATATTGCAGTTTTTAATGTTTTCTGCAAAATTTTGGTGACAGATTCCGGGAATATGACAGGTGGTTCAAGTGGCACTCAAAGCTTAAATTTGCCTGTTTCATGCGAAATTTACGCGGAATCTCCAAGAATTACGTGACTATTCTCACATAAAATTCATGGAATGTGACACGCCAGCCACCACTGCCCCGCAGGGTACCGCAATGCCCCGTAATGCCACACAAGGCACCGCACGCTACATATCGATGCTCTCGGCATCCAGCTGATGAGCACCCGCAATGATGAACTCCTTACGCGGAGCCACCTCAGAACCCATCAACAGGGAGAACGCACGCTCGGCAGCCTCCGCATCCTCAATGCGAATACGGCGCAACATGCGATGACGCGGATCCATCGTCGTCTCAGCCAGCTGGTCAGCGTCCATCTCACCCAGACCCTTATAACGCTGAATGGGTTCCTTATACGACACACCCTGCTCCTGCAAAGAATCCAGAAGCTCATGCAGCTGCTTCTCCGAGTAGGTGTACACCATCTCGTTCGGCTTGCCGCGGCGCACCACCTCCACGCGATGCAGAGGCGGAACCGCAGCGTACACGCGACCCGCCTCAATCAGCGGACGCATGTAACGGTAGAACAGGGTCAGTAGCAGGGTACGAATGTGGGCACCATCCACGTCCGCATCGGTCATCATAATGACCTTGCCGTAGCGAGCAGAGTCCAGGTCAAAGGTACGACCCGAGCCCGCACCGATCACCTGAATCAGCGCCGCGCACTCAGCATTCGCGAGCACATCAGTCACCGAAGCACGCTGAGTGTTCAGGATCTTACCGCGAATCGGCAGCAGAGCCTGGTACGAGGAAGAACGCGCCAGACGCGCCGTACCCAGCGCCGAGTCACCCTCCACAATGAACAGCTCAGAATGCTCAACATTGGTCGAACGGCAATCCACCAGCTTGGTGGGCATGGACGAAGACTCCAGCGCGGTCTTACGGCGCTGAGTTTCCTTATGGATGCGCGCCGAGACGCGGGTCTTCATCTCAGAGACGACCTTCTCGCACAGAGCGGCCGCCTGAGCCTTCTCCGCACGGGCGGTCGACTCCAGGCGAGCCTTCAGGGCATCACCCACGACCTTCGAGACAATCTGGCGAACCGCCGGAGTACCCAGAATCTCCTTGGTCTGACCCTCAAACTGCGGCTCGGCAAGACGCACAGTCAGCACGGCGGTTAGGCCGGCGAGCACATCGTCCTTCTCAATCTTGTCATTACCCACCTTGTACTTGCGGGCGTTATCGGCAAGGTGCTTGCGCATCACGCGCAACAGGCCCTGCTCAAAACCGGTAGTGTGAGTACCGCCCTTGGGGGTGGCAATAATGTTCACAAAGCTACGGACCGTCGTCTCGTAGCCAATACCCCAGCGCAGGGCAACGTCAACCTCGCAATCGCGCTCCACATCGGTCAGCTGCGAGCGGCCGTCCTCACCCAGCACGGGCACGGTCTCGGTGAAAGAGCCGCTGCCGCTAAAACGCCAAGTGTCGGTAATGCGCTCATCGTGTGCCAAGAACTCGACGAACTCGCTAATGCCGCCGTCGTACTGGAAGACTTCCTCGTGGGGCTCCAACTCGCCGGGGGTGCCGGGCAGGCGGCGCTCATCGCGAATGCAAATACGCAGACCCGGAATGAGGAACGCGGTCTGGCGCGCACGAGCAGCCAAGTCCTCGTAGCTGAACTTAGCGTCGGGGGTGAAAATCTGCGGGTCGGCCCAATAGCGCACACGGGTTCCGGTCACGCCACGCTTAGCGCGACCCACAATCTGCAGGGCGTCAGTGCCCTCGGTTGCGGGGGTGAACGGATCATCGGGCTTGGGGGTGCGGCCGGACTCGAAGAAGCCGGGAATGCCGTGGCGGAAGGACATCTGGTAGGTCTTCGAGCCACGGTCCACCTGCACGTCCAGACGGGAAGACAGCGCGTTCACCACGGAAGCGCCCACACCGTGCAAACCACCGGATGCGTTATAGGAGCCGCCGCCAAACTTACCGCCGGCGTGCAGCTTGGTGAACACGACCTCCACACCGGACAGGCCGGTGCGCGGCTCAATATCGGTGGGGATGCCGCGGCCATCATCGCGCACCTCAACCGAACCGTCACGGTACAGAATGACCTGAATGGACTGGCCGAAACCGGCGAGCGCCTCATCCACCGAGTTGTCGATAATCTCCCAGAGGCAGTGCATCAGACCGCGCGAATCGGTGGAGCCAATGTACATGCCCGGGCGTTTGCGTACAGCTTCCAGACCTTCCAGCACGGAGAGGTGACGGGCGGTGTAGTTCGAAGACGCCACGGGAATCCTTTCGGGTGAATATGTCTGCGGTGGTGAACGCGTGCCACCGTGCGGAGTGCGAGTCCGGCTCAAGTGCTACGGGGGCAGAACGACAGCGGGGCACGACGCGTGTCGTGCCCCGCAGAGCGTTCAACGTTCGGAACTCTATTCTAGCGTGGCTTGGGGAAAAGAGTGATTAAGACAGTCACCGCTAATGCGCTGCTCTGCTCCCACGTTCCTTCCCCTAGTGTGCCTCACCCGAGGCGCGCGAGGAGCTCTCGTGACGGTTCGTGACCATGATATTGGACTTGAAGTAGAACTCTTCGGGAAGCTCATTCGTGACCGGGCCGTGCGGGAATTCGCTGAGCTTCGGCACGAAGTACCAGTCCATCAGCTCGCCGCTACTCTGCTTGAGCACGCGGCGTTCCCTCATGGCGTGGCGTACCTTGCGGCGCAAGCGCGGGCTGTCTTTCAGGGTGCTGGTGAAAACCCACGGAGTCTCGTAACCCTCGGTGACCATGCCGAAGGTGATGCGCAGGTTGCCGTTCTCATCGGCGTCCATTGTGAAGTCGCCGTCTGCGATATCGGTGAAGGCGAGCATCCAGCTGTGTCGGCGTTCGTAGCTTTCGCGGGTGGTCTGCAACGCCGCAATGATGCGGTGGTCGACCAGCAGCTCCACCTTACGTTCGGTGATTTCACCCAGACGAGCGTAGGAGCCGAAGGCTCGGTTTGCGCCGCTGCGGCGAGGCCACTTCGTCACCGCACCGTGCGGCACCTCCCCCGCAAAGGTGAAGGGGCCCGTCATGGTGCCGGGCAGACGCAGACGCTCAAACGGAGCTGTCGGCAGGAAGGTCGTCAGCAGCTGATCGGAGCTGACCGATTTACCCCAGCGCGCCATCTCAAAAATGGTCGGTTCAGGGCCTACAGGGTAGATATGCGGCATCTTGCGACCGAACTCGTCAAAGCCCTCAATAAACTCGCCGTTGGAGCTGTACCCGGGCATGGTCGCACCGAGCGGGCGAGTCCACGACCCCGAATACGGCTTGGTCAGACGCGGGTTCTCCACCGGCAGGATGCTGGTGCGAGCACCCAGGTAGGCGGGCATGCGCGAGAGGTTACGCCAGGCGAACTTCGCGGCAACCGCCTCGCGCCACCACATCGGGCGTTTGCCCGGGGTCTGCCCGCCCAGGCAGTGCATGAGCAGCCAGAATCCAGCCCAGCCGAGGCACCCTGCGGCAACCACGCAGAAAATAATAGTCAGCACAGTGTGCAGGGTTCCGGTCGCCCAGATATTCGTGGCGATCAGAGCCATAAACGCCACCCACGCCGCCATGACGTACGGGCCGAGCGTAATCATCGGATCGACCACCTTCACGGCGGCAATGACGCGGCGGTTCAGTCCGCGCCACACGTAGGAGTATGCCCAGCATCCGGCGGCAAGGGCGAGTGCCATCAGCAGAAGAAGGATGAGCATCGGTGTGTCTCTTTCGCTGCAGGTTTTTCTACCGCGGTCGGTGACAGCAAGCGTCGGGCAGATGCCCCGCTGAAAGGCTCTTCAATAGCAAAACTCGTCTGCCGAAGGTACCTTCAGTAGACGAGTTTTCTTTGGTGTCACTAACCTTGAGGTAAAGCTTCTCTACCTATTGTGCCTTTAATTGGTATCCCTGTGGGGGATTTTAGGGGGATGCACGAAAAAATCGCACCCAACCCCGCGTTTCCACCCAACAGAGCGGCACAGTCAGAGCGGCACAGCGAGTATGCTCTGGCGTCTCAGCGACGGTTTTAGACAGCGGTTTTAGGAGGTCAGCGCAGCAGCAATCTGAGGAATCAGCGCCTCAAAAGCACGCGCACGGTGGCTAATCGAGTTCTTAATCTCGGCGGGAATCTCAGCGCAAGACTTGCCAGCGTACTGCCCCTCGTACAGGGCGTTCTCACCGTTCAGCTCCACGGGGCGCAGAATCGGGTCGTAACCGAAGCCGCCCTCCCCCGCCGGTGCGGTCAGCAGCTCGCCGGGCAGCTCGCCGTACTCGACCGCCTCAAAACCGCTCGGGGAGGCAACCGAGGCCGCGCAGCAGAACTTCGCGCCGCGGTGCTCGGCAGGAATATCGCTCAGCTGAGCCAGCAGCAGGTTCAGGTTCGCGGAATCGTCACCGTGGCTACCCGCCCAGCGCGCCGAGAAAATACCGGGAGCGCCGTTGAGCACATCCACCGACAGGCCGGAATCATCAGCAATAGCGACCAGGCCGGTTGCCTCGGCAACAGCGCGCGCCTTCAGCAGGGAGTTCTCAGCGAAGGTCACGCCGGTCTCGGGAACGTCGGGTGCGTTCACGCTGGAGGCGTCAACCACCTGGGTGTCAACGTCCAGGTCGTCAATGCGTCCGCGCAGAATTTCACGCAGTTCCTTGAGCTTGCCCTTATTGTGGCTTGCCAGAACAATCTTTGCGTCTGCCATAGTTTCTCCTTGTCGACGGAACTAGTTACTGGGACGGGTTAGTGTGCCAGTGCTTCACGCTGAATCTGAGCCAGCTCGGCGGTGCCTTCCAGCGCCAGGTCGAGCAGGCTGTTGAGCTCGTCGCGGTCGAAAGGCGCGCCCTCGGCGGTGCCCTGAACCTCAACGAACTTACCGCTACCGGTGACGACCACGTTCATGTCGGTCTCGGCGCGCACGTCCTCGGTGTAGGGCAGATCCAGCATGGGGGTGCCGTCAATAATGCCCACCGAAATTGCGGACACCGAATCGATCAGCGGGTTCGCCTTAGCGGGCAGAATCTTCTGCTCCTTCGCCCAAGAAATAGCGTCAGCCAGCGCCACGTACGCACCGGTAATAGAAGCGGTGCGGGTGCCACCATCAGCCTGCAGAACGTCACAGTCGAGCACGATGGTGTTCTCGCCCAGCTCATCCATGTTGATGACCGCACGCAGGGAGCGACCAATCAGGCGAGAAATCTCGTGGGTGCGGCCGCCCACGCGGCCCTTCAGCGACTCGCGCGAAGAACGGGTGTTGGTGGCGCGCGGTAGCATCGCGTACTCTGCGGTCACCCAGCCCTTACCTTCGCCCTTGAGCCAGCGCGGCACACCCTCGGTGAAGGATGCGGTGCACAGCACGCGGGTGTTGCCGAACTCGATGAGGGCGGAACCCTCAGCGTTGCGGGACCAGCCGCGGGTAATGGTGATGGGGCGCAGTTCGTTGAGGGCGCGGCCGTCTTCGCGGGTTGCAGTCATGGGTTCTCCTTGAATCTGTCTGCGGGATCTGTGTCTGTCTGTTGAATCTATGTCGAAAGGTGGGCAGGCTGAGTGCAGTTTCGCTAGTCCAGCTAGTTTTAGCACTGTCCAGCTCGTTTTAGCCAAGCTCGGGTTTGGTCTAGTCCATCTCGGGCTTCGCCTAATCTAGCTCTGGCTTAGGGAGCGCAATCGCGGTGTTCAGCGGCGGATCAAGCACCTCCACCACGTTCAGGGTGGACGTGACCGGGTGAGCCTCCGTCGGGCGCGGGTAGATGCGGTAGCTTGCCGCCATTTCGGCGATGCCGACCGGGCCGGAGAAAGCACTGCGCGCCTCCGCGCGGGCGATGTCCGGGTCGTTCCACACGGGCAGGTGGGTCAGTAGCAGGTTACGCACGCCCGCCTCCGTGGCAGCCTCGCCGGCGCGCTTGCCGGTCAGGTGAATACCGCGCAGGGCGTCGTCGCGACCCTCCTGGTAGGCTGCCTCGCAGAGGAACAGGTCAGCACCGCGCGCAGCCTTAACCAGGCCCTCGCACAGGTCGGTATCGCCCGAGTACGAGAACACGGTGTGACCCTCGCGGTCATTGCAGGTGATGCGCAGCGCGTACGGGTCCTTCGAGGGGTGAACCACACGGAACGGCTCCACGCGGAAGGGACCAATCTGCACGGGCTCACCCTCAGTCCAGGTGTGGTACTCAAACTCGGTGCTCATGCCCGGGTCCGGGTCCAGGCCGTGAGTCGCCGAAAGGTACTCGTTAATCGCGGCGGGACCGTACAGCGGAATGCGGCCCTTGGGCCAGCCGCGCGGATCCCACTTGACCGCCACGTGCAGACCGGACAGGTCGATGCAGTGGTCCGGGTGCAGGTGCGAAATCAGAATCGCGTCGATATCGCTCAGGTCGATATGGCGCTGGAGCATGCCGAGGGAGCCGTTGCCCATGTCCATGATGATGCGCCAGGTTCGACCCGCGAAGTCCGTGGCGGTGAGCATGTAGCAACTAGCCGGTGAGACGGGGCCGGGAAAGGAGCCCGTGCAACCGATAACGGTTAGACGCATGAGGTGTCGTCCTTAGTGGTGGTGCCAGAAAATTCAGTGCCTGCGGTAGATTCGGCTGCCTGGTCGGATTCTGCCGCGTCATCGTCGAGGGTGATGCTGCGGTGTGCCGCAAGCATTTCGGGGGTGAGTGCCGCCAGCGAGCCGGTCGGGTAGCGTTCCGCCACGGAGCTGGTGTGGCGCACGTTGGTGACCTCGGGGCCGAGGAAGCGGCGTGCCAGCTGCGAGAACGTCTCAGATTCGCCGGTGGCGAGGAATTCGTGGTGCGGGTTTTCCTCGGGGACCGGGCTTTCAATGGCGTGGTTGAGCAGTTCGCGGTACACGTCCTTCGCGGTCTCATCCGCGGAGGACACCAGGGTGACATCCTCACCCATAATGTAGGAAATCACGCCGGCCAGCAGCGGGTAGTGGGTACAGCCGAGCACGAGGGTGTCCACGCCGGCGTCCTTGAGCGGCTGCAGGTACTCGCGGGCGGTCTCCAGCAGCTCGGGGCCGGAGGTAATGCCCTTCTCCACGAACTCCACGAAGCGCGGGCACGCCACCGAGTGCACCTCAAGGTTCGGGGTGATTGCGAAAGTGTCCTCGTAGGCGCGGGAGGTGACGGTCGCCTCCGTCGCAATCACGCCAATCTTGCGGTTGCGGGTTGCGGCGAGCGCACGGCGGGCGGCGGGCTGGATCACCTCGATGACGGGGATGCCGTACTGGCGGGTGTAGCGTTCGCGGGCATCGCGGAGCACCGCTGCAGAGGCGGTATTGCATGCGATGACGAGCATTTTCACGCCGGAGTCTACGAGTTCGTCCATGATGCGCAGGGCGTTGGCGCGTACTTCTGCGATTTTGAGGGGGCCGTAGGGGCCGTGGGCGGTGTCGCCGACGTAGATGATGCGTTCGTGAGGCAGCTGGTCCATGATGGCGCGTGCCACGGTGAGTCCGCCAACGCCGGAGTCGAAGACGCCGATGGGTGCCGCGGCGGTGGGGCCTACGGGCGCGGGGCTTCCCCAGGGGGTGCGGGCACGGTAGGGATTTGTTGCGTCGATGCTGTCACTCATGTGTCACCTACACTTCGTTATCGGTCGGGTACCACGTTCTATGCTAACTCGCTAAGGTTACCCTTTTAGTCCGTTGAGCGGTTAGATGAGTCGAGAACCACCATTATGTGGTTGTATATGACGATAGTTTGAGGGGAATTTGAAAAATTCGTTCTATTCTTACTCTTTTTCCCTGCCATTTGCCTCGCCAAATACTCCGCCGGTCGTTTCTTCGTCGTCCAGCCCGTCGAGCATGGCGAGCATGAGCGAGTCCTGAACCCAGGAGACGAAGTTGTACACCACAGCCATGTACTCTTCTTGGGTCTCAATCTCGGAAGGGTCGGTGAACGCCGCAATATCTTCTGCGGTGTCTTCGTCCACGATGTAGAGGCGGTCGGCGAGCACCAGGCGAATATCGCCGAGCGCAGCAGCCCAGGCGCGGGCGTGTTCTTCGTTCAGGCGCAGGTCGCTGGACTCAATGTCGAAGGCGAGCATGGCGAGGTTCGCGCGTTTAGCTTCGCGCAGGTCGCGTTCGGTGTAGCGGCGGTATTCGGTGGCGGCCTCGTCGTCGCTGCTTGCGGCGGGGAGTAGGCGTGCTACGGCGCTGTCGGCGGGGATGGTGGGGTTTTCGGTGATGCCGACCAGCGCCTCCAGCGGGTCGACGGTGCCGCCGTCGGCGGTGGTATCTGCCGGGCGCAGTAGCGCGCGCACATCTTCGGCGAGTTCACGGATCAGGTCGCGTTCGGCGGGTTCGAAGGAGGCGGTGTAGCCTCCGGGGGTGCGGCGGAAGGGTCGCGCCATTAGTTTTCTACTTTCTCGAAGGTTGCCAGCAGGCCCCAGGCGTGCATTGCCTGGGTGTGTTTTTCGGCGTCTTCGCGGGAGCCGGTGAAGACGATTGCCTTGCCGTTGTTGTGCACCTGCAGCATGAGTTCTTCGGCGCGGGCACGGGAGTAGCCAAAGTGGCTACGGAAAACGTAGGACACGTAGGTCATGAGGTTGACGGGGTCGTTCCAGACGATGACGTTCCAGGGGATGTCTGCGGCGAGGATGTTCTCCAAGGCGGTGTCGAGGTCGGTGTCCTCGAGGGTTCCGGTGGAGAGGGTCACGGCGGTAGTGTTCATTGGTTTCCTTTGCGGCCGGTTCCCTTTGATTATACGGGCGGGTATGTGTTGCCCCTGTGTGACCCCTGTGTTCGTCCTGCACTACTGCGGTGTTCGTCCTGCGTTGCTCCCGCACAGAGTGCTGGTAATTTGTCATACTACAGCACTTAGAGTCAAGAATACTTTATGTAGTGATTGACACGCCGAATTAATAGGAAAAATACCCTAATCCCCCACTACAATAAACACATGGCTACTACCTCCCTTCTCACCGACCACTACGAACTGACCATGCTCCAGGCGGCACTCGCCTCCGGCGCAGCCAACCGTAAGTGCACCTTCGAAGTCTTCACTCGCCGCCTGCCCGCAGGCCGCCGCTACGGCGTCCTCGCAGGCACCGGCCGATTCCTCGAAGGCCTCGCAAACTTCCGATTCAACGACGAAGAACTCTCCTTCCTCTCCTCCCGCAACATCGTCAACAAAGAAACTCTCTCCTACCTCGAATCTTTCACCTTCAGCGGCAACATCCGCGGCTACGCAGAAGGCGAAGCATTCTTCCCCCACTCCCCCGTCCTGCAGGTCGAAGGCACCTTCGCCGAGGCATGCGTCCTCGAAACCTACCTGCTGTCCATCCTGAACTTTGACTCCGCCGTGGCGAGCGCCGCCTCCCGTATGAGCGCCGCCGCTGGCAACCGACCCTGCCTCGAAATGGGTTCGCGCCGCGCCCACGAACGCGCCGCAGTCTCCGCTGCACGCGCCGCCGTCATTGCGGGCTTCGCGGGCACTTCCAACCTGGAGGCTGGTCTGCGCTACGGTCTGCACACCATCGGCACCAGCGCCCACGCCTTCACCCTGCTGCACGACAGCGAACGTGAAGCATTCGAGGCGCAGCTGCGCTCCCTCGGCGCCCGCACCACCCTGCTCGTGGACACCTACAACGTGGACGATGCGGTCCGCCTTGGCGTGGAACTCGCCGGTGAAGAGCTCGGCGGTGTGCGCCTGGACTCCGGCGACCTGGTCGCCACCGCGGCACGTGTACGTGAACTGCTCGACTCGCTCGGCAACACCCACACCAAGATCACCGTCACCAGCGACCTGGACGAGTACGCCATCGCATCCCTGGCGGCAGCACCCGTGGACTCTTACGGCGTGGGCACCAAGCTGGTCACCGGCTCCGGCGCGCCGACCTCCTCCATGGTGTACAAGGTTGTTGAGCGCGAGAACTCCGCTGGCGAAATGCAGCCGGTCGCCAAGGCTTCCGCTGGCAAGGCATCCATCGGTGGCGCCAAGCGTGCCGCCCGCCGCCTCAACGGCATGGGCATCGCGACCGCCGAGGTTCTGGGCACCCACGAGGACCCGAACCTGCTTGAGGACACCCGCCCGCTCATGGTGGACTTCGTCCGCAACGGCGAACTGCTCCCCGGCTTCACCGGTGAGGAAGGCGTGCGCCGCGCGACCGCCCGCCACGCTGCCTCCCTGGCTGAGCTTCCCGAAGCTGCCCGCCGCCTCTCGGAGGGTGAGCCGATCATTCCGACCGAGTTCATCTAAACCACCCTTCTGAGATACTGTTTTCACCTGGCGAATCTTCACCTGGCGAACCAGAGTGAAAACTCATTCCTACTTGTAAAGGACAGACATGTCTAAGGCACTGATTATTGTTGACGTGCAGAACGATTTCTGCGCCGGCGGCGCCCTCGCCACCGAGCGCGGTGCGGACGTTGCCGCGCTGATTAGCGAATACGTGGAGAACAACCACCACCGCTACGACGCGATTGTCGCCACCCAGGACTGGCACATTGAGCCGGGTTCGCACTTCTCTGAGACCCCCGACTACGTTGACTCCTGGCCGGTGCACTGCGTGGCGAAGAGCGAAGGCGCGCAGATTCACGAGAACCTGGACACCGACTACATTGAGGCGTACTTCCGTAAGGGCCGCTTCGAGGCAGCGTACTCGGGTTTTGAGGGTCTTCTCGCTCCCGAGGATGAGGTCGCAACCGGCGAACACGAGCCTGGTGCGGATGCGTCCGAGGACGGCCCGCAGACTCCCCTGTCGGAGTGGCTGGATGAGCGCGGCATCGAGTTCGTCGACGTTGTTGGTATCGCCACCGATTATTGCGTGTTTGCAACCGCTCGTGACGCGGTCGATGCAGGCTACGAGACCCGCGTGCTGCTTGACTTGACCGCGCCCGTGCACGAGGACAAGCTCGACGACGTGGTTGCCGAACTTGAAAATGAGGGCGTTGAGGTGGTTGAGGTTCTCTAACCTCCACCAGCTCTGCCGGTGACTCGCCATCTAGGCGGGCACTGAATACCGGGCACTGAATATACAGAGGCGGGGAGCCTGGGATAGTACATCCCAGGCTCCCCGCCTCTTAGCGTGCCCGCGGCTCATCGAGCAATACAAACCGAGTAGCTGAGGCTACTTAGTCAACCGAGCCGCTTACTTGAAGCGAACCTCCGCCATGCCGTTCACGCGAACGTTCGGGCCGACCGGCGCCTCCTTAGTGCCAACAATCGCGCCGTTACGCACGCTCGGCGCCAGGTAGGAGCCGCCAGCACCACCGGCGCCACCCTGCTGAACGTAGCCGACCGCGCGGCGCGGGTTCTTCGGGTTGTTGCACCACTGCTGCGAGATGATGATTGCCGAAACTGCGTTCGCCGCGCCGGAACCGCCGCCACCGTAGCCTGCGCCGCCGCCAGCAGAAACCACGGTCTGGTAGCCGAAGAAGTTCTTGCTGATGGTGATGCTGGTGGTTCGCGCGGTTGCGGTGCCGGTCAGGTTCGCCGGGTCGTTCTTGTCGTACTGGTAGGCGTATGCGCCCACGCCGTCCGCACCGTTTGCGTTGAAGCCGTTACCGCCGGTTGCGCCCGCGGTACTGGTGCTGTGGATGACCTGCTTGTTCTGGGAACCGAAGCCGACCAGACCGTGGTCGCCGGTGGGCAGGCTATTGGGGATAGCACCCATGCCACCTCGACCGCCGGAGCCACCCGTGCCGGGGGTTGCGATGATCTGCAGGTTCGCCTCGACGCTGTAGGCGTCGCTTGCGGCAGCACCTTCATAGCCCATGGCGGCTTCTGCGTTGCCGCCGGAGCCGCCGCGCACCCATTCCAGGCCGCAGACCGGGCTGATGGCGTAGCTGGAGCCGGGCAGCGGTGCGGTGGAGCTGGAGTTACGCACGTGTCCACCGCCGCCACCTGCTGCGATAGCAACCACGGTGCCGTTGATCAGCAGTGCGGAGGAGCCACCACCGGATGCGGCGTAAATGCTGCGCTTGAAGTGGGTGTGGGGTGCACCGTCGCCCGCGGTGGGGTTGCCGTAGGTGCGGGGGTTTGCCGCGTCGATAATAGCCTTCGGGCCTGCGGGAACGGTGACCTGAGCGGCGGAGGAGCCGCCCTTGCCGTAGCCTTCGCCGCCGGTTGCGGGCTTGGATTCGTTCCAGCTTGCGCCGTTGCGGGTGACGCGCTCGAGCACTCCGATGCCGCCTGCCGCGGCGATGATTTCTACGGTTGCGCCGGGGGTGACGCTGACGGTGCCGGTGACCTTGGCGCCGCATCCGCCCTGGCTGCGTGCCATGACGGTGCCGCCTGCACCGCCGGTGAGGGTGAAGCTGAGTTCGCGTACGCCCGCCGGGACAGTGAAGGTCTTGACGGTCTTGCGGCCGTTTGCCTGGCCCTTGATGGTGTGGGAGGTGCCGGTCTGCGTATTGTTGGCGGCGTATGCGGGTACGGCGGCGGAGGTTGCGATGATGGGCAGTGCCCATGCTGCGCCAGTGAGGATGGTGCGGCGGGTGGGGTGTGCGTTGTGGGGCATGAGGTTTTCTTTCATGAGGGTTGAGGGTGCGGGTTGAGTAGAGTGAGTAATTTACACCTTTGTGCACTGAGTGCAATATTCATTTTCTAGAGTATAGACCCTGAAAAACATTCTCAACTCGCCACGCTATGACCTCGCCCAACCCAGCATTTCCCGGGCATAGCAAAGGCCCGCAGACACCGAAGTGCCTGCGGGCCTTCAGGTTGGCGCATTACTACCAACCTTTTCCTCAAAAGCCATTGGTTTCATCGTTGAGACTCAACGAGACATCACTCAATGGCGTTCTCCGTGAGTGGCCAAAATACACCAAGAGACCACTCGCCAGAGAAGCACACAGTCCTCATGTCAGATGCGCGCAGATGCGCCCCTGGAGGGACTAAAACTTAGGGGCCGGTTCTCCCGCACCTAATGAGAATTCAGAAGCGGGAGAACCAGAAGGGTTAGTGTCTAACCCACCGAGCAACCCAAGAGGGAGACTCGGATAAGCACGCTATTAGGAGCGCTCGCAGAAGCTGACGACCACGGAGCCGTTGGTACGCTTGCCACGCTCAGTGGTGACCTTCTTGTAAAGACCAACCTCAACGTTAGTAACGTCGGGTGCCAGGTAGGAACCACCTGCGCCACCGCCGCCACCAAGCTGGCCGAAGCCAACGTTCTGGCGGATACCGTTGGGGTTGTTGTTCCACTTCTGGGTCAGAATGATTGCAGCAGCGGAGGTAGAAGCACCGGAGCCACCGCCACCGTAGCCTGCGCCACCACCAGCGGAGTATACAGACTGGTAACCGTTGAAGTTGTGGCCAGCAGAGTCGTACTCAAGACCCCAAGGCTTGCCATTAAGAACGCCCTCTTCCTTCTTGGTGCGGTCGTTGTTATCGACCTCGTAGGAGTAGGAAGGCACGCCGTCTGCACCGGCGCCAGCGAAGCCGTCGCCACCTGCGTTACCGGAGTTGGAAGAAGCGTAGAGTTCCTGGTTGTTGGTGTTGCTAAAGCCAATAACACCGTTGGGGGACTTGCCAGTGGGCAGGGCGGTCTTGGTACCACCGGTACCGCCGATACCACCTGCGCCACCCTTACCAGCTTCAACAGCAATCTGCTGGCTGTGGTCCTCAGTGTAGTAACCGTAACCCTGCTCACCAGCACCACCGGTCAGACCGGATGCGCTACCTGCCTTAGAAGCCATGTAGGGGTACTCGGCACGGTTACCGTTAGACTTCCACCAACCAGCGTCAATTGCACCACTGTAAACGTAACGCTCGTTGTTGGAGCCACCAGCGTTAATAACACCAACGCCACCGCCACCACCGGCAACAGCAACGGGAACACCGTCAATAAGAACAGCAGAGGAGCCGCCACCCGAGGAGGAGAAGAGGCGACGCTTCAGCTGAGAGTCCTTGGGCCACACTGCGTCAACCTTGGAGACAACGCTCGCAGGAATTGCGTCGGTGCCCTTAGAGGAACCACCGTTACCGTAGCCCTCGCCACCCTCAGACGGGTCCAGCGGGAAGTTACCGACACCACCAGCTGCTGCCACGATCTCAACGAGCTGGCCTTCCTTCACAGCAATAGTGCCGGAAATCTGTGCCGAAGCACCACCGGGGACTGCGGGGTACTGAGTACCACCGGGGCCACCGATAGCGACGAAGTTAATCTTGTCAACGTTAGCGGGAACCTTGAACTTCTGGACAGTCTTAGCACCTGTGGAGGTACCTTCGATGGAGTATGCCGGAGTCTTCTTATCTTCACACTCGGTGGAAGATGCGAAAGCGGGAACAACAGCGGAAGCCGCAACAACCGGAGCAGCCCATGCTGCGCCAGCAACAACCTTGCGGCGAGAAATATTAGTAGACATGTATGTCCTTCGAGAGTGATATCTTGGGCATTCACTCCCACCAAGAACGCGGCCGATAAATCCACGCAGGGCAGACGCACGCACAAAAGTGAACATAGCGTGCAGAAGAGAGTGAATGCATGATGTTTCTATACAAGCGTCAGCCCCTACACAGCCAGAAGATCAAAACGCAAAGGTCAGCTTCAAAAGCACAGGGAAACCCAACACTTGGAGAAAGCATACCCCCCCCCGTATTAAATTTTCAAGCGAAAAACGCACACAATCTTCCATAAACCCACTTTGACCTGCGTTATTCAACCAATACTTGAACTTTTATTCACACACATTTCTCCCCTAAATCCCTCTGACACATCTCCTTTAAACAACCTTCAGGCGATGTTTTTCTCAAATTAGGGGGCAAAAACCAACATTAAGTTTTTTAAGAACCACCTATTCCCACTATCTAGTCACCTTATTTTTCCGCGCATGTGCTTTTAAGCACCTGAAAAAACCTTCAGGTAAAAATCACTCAAAGAGCCACAGTAGCCCCACAAACACAGGAAGCCCCGCGAGCGCATACACACTCGCGGGACTTCTCTCTACGTTCTATTCACGTTCTAGCGTCGACCCACGAACCAGTCCGACAGCTTATCGAGACGCGCCTGAATCTGCTCTGCAGAAGCCTGCGCGACCGCCGGGCCGCCACAAATCTTACGTAGCTCATTATGAATCACGCCGTGCGGCTGACCCGAACGAATCGACCACGCCGCCACATTCTTCGCCAACTTATTGCGCAACTCCTTCAACTGGCGGTGATCCACCACCGAAGGTGCCGCAGTCGCCGGGCGGCGTGCCGCATGCTCACGCTGATGCGCTCGCAACAGCGTACCGACCTGTTCGGCATCCAGCAGGCCCGGAATACCCAGGAAGTCCTGCTCCTCCTCACTACCCACGGCAAGGTTGCCGGAGGCAAACTCGGCGCCGTCGAACAGCACACCGTGGAAGGACGCCTCGGAGCCGAGCGCCTCGAACTTGCCGCGTGCCAACTGCTCGGAGGCGCGCTCCTCGCGGTTTGCTTCCTCGAGCAGGTGGTCGTCCAGGCCCTCAACCATGGGGTCGATTTCCTGGGGTGCGCCGCGGTCGAGGGCGTGGTCGCGCTCGACCTCCATATCGTTGGCCAGCATCATCAGCTGCGGCACCGAGGGCAGGAACACGGATGCGGTTTCGCCGCGCTTGCGAGCACGCACGAAACGGCCAATTGCCTGGGCGAAGAATAGCGGAGTGCTGGTGCTGGTGGCGTACACACCCACGGCGAGGCGGGGCACGTCCACGCCTTCGGACACCATGCGCACCGCAACCATCCAGCGCTGCATGCCCTCGCGGAACTCGTCGATTTTCGCGGAGGCTTCGCGGTCGTCTGAGAGGATCACGGCGGGGTATTCGCTGGTGATTTTTTGCAGCTGTTCGGCGTAGGCTTTGGCGTCCGCGTGGTCGGTTGCGATGACGAGCGCGCCAGCGTCGGGTACGGTGCGGCGCACCTCGGTCAGGCGCTTATCGGCGGCGGCGAGCACGGTCGGAATCCACTCGCCGTTAGGGTCCAGGGCGGTTCGCCACGCCTGGGAGGTGATGTCCTTCGTGAAGCCCTCGCCGAGGTTTGCCGCCATCTCCTCACCCGCGGAGGTGCGCCAACGCATCTGGCCCGAGTACGCCATGAAGATGACCGGGCGCACCACGTGGTCCTTCAGCGCGGGGCCGTAACCGTAGGAGTAGTCCGCCTTGGAGCGGCGGATACCGTCATTATCGACTTCGTAGGTGACGAACGGAATCGGGGAGGTGTCCGAACGGAACGGGGTACCGGTGAGCGCCACGCGGCGGGTCGCATCGTCGAACGCTTCACGCAGACCGTCACCCCAGGACAGCGAATCACCAGCGTGGTGAATCTCGTCAAAAATCACGAGGGTTTTCGTTTCCTCGGTGTTGCGGGCGTGTAGCTGCGGCTTATTCGCCACCTGCGCGTAGGTCAGCGCCACACCCTTGTAGTGGCGGCTGATGGTCACATCCGCGTTCTTGAAGTTCGGGTCAATGGGAATACCGACCTTCGCGGCGGCGTCTGCCCACTGCTTTTTCAGGTGGTCGGTCGGCGCCACAACGATGAGCTGGCGGACCGTGCCGCGGTTGAATAGTTCCTTGGCGAGGGTCAGCGCGAAAGTGGTTTTACCCGCGCCGGGGGTTGCGACTGCCATGAAGTCGCGGGGGTTGGTTTCGAAGTACTTCTGCATGGCTTCTGCCTGCCAGGCGCGCAGGCTGACGGAAGTACCCCAGGGGGCGCGGTCGGGGTATGCCGGGGAGAGCTTCGGCTTCACCATACTGTCGAATAGTGTGGGTTCCTCTGCGGGTACGCTCATTCTCTCCTTCTTCCTCGTCTGCATCTGCTGTTGCGGCGGGTTAGGCTCGGGACGGCTGATGCCCGCCGGGCACAGCGAGGTTAAATTCTAGCACCACATCCGCGGGTTGGGCCGGGCTGTGGTGCAAGAATTTGGTGCTCGTCAGCAAAGTCTCATGAGCGGTGTTGGGCCGTTGAGTCTTGTTGCTGCTGCGTGTTATTTATTCGTATTTATTCAGGCGTATCGCCCAGGTTGTGTTGTCTGGGGCGTGCCGTCTGGCGCGTATTATTCGCCGGAGCCGTTGTCGCCGTCGTTGCCGGGTGCGAGGCCTTCGTAGATTTCCTTGCACTGGGGGCAGACGGGGAACTTCTGCGGGTCGCGGCCGGGTACCCACATTTTGCCGCAGAGGGCGCGTACGGGTTCACCGGTCAGCGCCGATTCGAGGATCTTTTCCTTGCGTACGTAGTGGGAGAAGCGCTCGTGGTCGCCGGGCTCAGAAAGCTGGGTTTCTTCACGTTCGAGCAGGGCGGTGCCGCCTGCGGTTCCGGGGCCAAAGGGGTCTTCGATGCCTTCGATCGAGCTCATGTTTCTCCTTGATGATGAGGTGGGATACATAGGGTGAGGGGCGCCGCTGCACGGTTGGGTGATCGGCGCCTTCTCTATTTTAGTAGCAGTTGGGAGGTGCCGAGCCCCCGGGCGGTCAATATGGAGGCATGCCACAGCTCAACCATAGACTCTTAGGTATTGCGGTGAGCTTCTTTCCGCTAGAAGTTCGGGGCTAGAAATTCGTGCGGCACAGAAAAGGGGTTCCGCGCCAGGCTTAGTACCTAACACGGAACCCTTCTCTTTTATTCCTGATGTGCTGGAGCTTCGACTCTTGTTAGTTCGCCTGGAAGCGTGCCACGCGCTCCAGCATCTTGGAGCTGACCTTGTCGTAGCGGTGACCGCCCCACGCCACGCCACCCACGAGCAGTGCGGCACCAATCAGGAGCTGAATCAAGCCACCGAAGACGAGGGTTAGTAGATCTTGGGTCACGAAAATGTACACAACAACCGAGATACCGCCGGGTAGCGCGCTGAGCATCACCAGAATTACGGTGAGCATGAGCAGCAACTGATTAGCGAAGCCCTCATTGTTCTTCGGGTTCTTGAACGGGTTAGCACCCGGAGGCGCCACGGGCGGGCTAATGAAGGTGTCCATCACGCTGCCCATACCAGCCGCTGCGGCGAGCACGCCCAGCTGGTGCATCAGCACGATGGGGAAAAGCTCCAGGTGTCCATTTGCCGCTGAGGCGACGAACACCATCACCACCACGATCGGAACCATCAGGATGCTGTAACCCCAAAGACGGCCGAGACGATCGTCAATACCGCGTAGCGGGGAGAGCACGTGCAGGCTGAATGCGGTGTTGTCGTAGGAGACGAGATAGCACATGTAGTAGCCGGTGAAGACGGTGCAGAAGTACATCCAGAATCCGAAGAGCTGCATCACGCCGCTATTGATGATCTGGTTAGCTTCAGCCGCGTTGACGCCGTTAAAACTGGCCCGACTTTCGAAGGAGCCTACAGAGCTCAGGAACAGGGGCATAGCCACCGTCAGTATCAGGTAAAGCATGGCGGTGCTTGCGGTCAGCAGCTGCAGACGGTTGTCTTTCAGAAATGAGTGCAGGGTTCGTGCCGCCACGGCGCCACGCGGGGTTGCGGGGAACCGTGCCAACAGACCCAAATCACCTGCGGCGACTTCGGCAGCGCTGGCGTGGTGCGCGCTACCGCCCACATTCGCCATGGAGCGTGCCAGGTTCTTACCCCACAGCCACCATCCGCCAGCCAGGTAGACGAGGGTCAGAGCCAGGCAACCAAGGGCGGTACCCATATTGCCGGTCGCCATAAAGTAGGGCACCGCAAATGCCGACCCGAAGGGTGTCACGCTGAGCCACGGCAGGTAGGGCAGCACCTCTTCCCAGTGCTTGGTCAGGTAGGTTATCGTTCCACCGAAGATAAAGCCGGCGCTCATCATCAGTAGCATGGCAACGATCATCAGGGTGTTGGCGATGCGCGGGTTATCATTCAGCGCCATGCCCAGGCGGTTGGTGAGACGAGCCCACACCATGAGGTTCGCAAGGCCGAGCACGCAGCAGATGAGGTACACGACCAGCGCGAGCGGTTGCGATATAAACGCGATCGCACCCAGCAGCACGGCAATGATGCTGGCAATGCCGGGGATACCCACGAACCCGCCGAGGAACTGGCCCTTCTGCAGGGTGGAGGGCTTGATGGGGAAGAGCACGAATCGGCTCTCGTCCAGGGTGCCGTCCAGTCCGCTAAAGAAAATGGGGACAATAGCCCAGGCGAGCGCAATAACCGCGCCTACCAGGAGGGTTCCGAGCTGACCGTATTCGGGTACCTCCGAGTTAGCGATAAAGTATGCGGAGCCGAGGCCGAAGAGCATACCGCCCGCGTAGAGCGCCGCAAAAATCAGGCCGATCAGTGCCCAGATGCTGCGGCGGAAGGAAGCGAGCACATACTGCCACTTTAGTGAGACGAGGTGCCCAACCATGACAATCCTTCCGAGGAGGTGCGGCCGCCGACCAGCTGCACGAATCGTTCTTCAAGGCTCATGCCGGCGCGTACTTCATCGACCGTTCCGGCGGCGAGAATACGGCCGGAGTCCATGACGGCTACGTGGTCGCACAGGCGCTGAACGAGGTCCATCACGTGCGAGGAGATAATGACAGTTCCGCCGGAGGCAACGAAGCCGCGCAGAATGTCCTGAATATTAGCGGCAGAAACCGGGTCGACTGCCTCGAAGGGCTCGTCCAGAATCAGCACGGAGGGTGCGTGGACGAGCGCGGCGGCGAGCGCAATCTTCTTGGTCATACCGGCGGAGTAGTCGGCAACGGCACGGCCCGCAGCGTCGGTCAGGTCCATTGCGGTGAGCAGGTCCTTGACGCGGGATGCGACAGTTTCCTTATCGATTCCGTGCAGGTAGCCGGAGTAGGTGATGAGCTGCTCGCCGGTGAGCTTGTCGAAGAGGTGCACGCCGTCGGGCAGCACACCCAGGTGTGCTTTGGCCTTGAGCGGGTCGGCCCACATGTCGATGCCTCGCACGTATGCGGTGCCTTCGCTGGGCATGAGCATGCCGGTGACCATGGAGATGGTGGTGGTTTTACCGGCACCGTTGCGGCCGACCAGCCCGTAGAAGGATCCGGAGGGGATATCCAGGTTGATGCGGTCGACGGCGACCTTCTGGCCGAATGCCTTGGTGAGGCCGCGAATTTCGATGGCGGGTCGAGCGCCTGCCGCCGGTGCGGTCTGCGGGGTGACGGGTAGCTGAGGTGCTACCGATGCGGGAACTACAGCTTCCGGAGCTGCAAGCTCAGGGTTTACAGCTTCCGGCGCTGCAGATTCGGGGACTATAGCTTGAGGTACTGCCGCGGCGGGTGCTGCCTCTACTGCGGTCTCTTGTACCGGGTTCTGCGGTGAACCTGGTTCTTGCGGATTCGGGTCCTGGGAAAAGTGACTAGTGTTCATATTTTTACCCTACCACCCCCCCATGAGGTCTAGCAGGTTTGGTGATGAAACCTGCATTATTAAGTACTCACAATGCATAATATGGACATTCCGGGGTGCTATAGATGCCATCAAACCGCACTATCAGACAGGTTGAATCGCTGGCTCTCCCCCATCTCAAAACCACTTCAAACCCGCGAACGCAGAACGGGCTACCGCCTACCCCACAGCCCGAGTGTGGGGGTAGACGATAGCCCGTCCGTATTCAAAGTTTCAGCCGGCTAGACCGGCTCAGCTCTCTTCGCGAGCTGTTTTTAGAACAGCGCCATGGTCAGCGCCGCACGTGCCTTCACGGTGCGCGGGTCAGATGCACCCACCACATCGAAGAGCTGCACGAGGCGCTCGCGCACGCGTGCCTTATCGTCGGGGCCGACCGCGCTGAACAGGCGCAGCAGACGGTTGTAGGCATCCTCCACGTGACCGCCCACCAGGTCCAGGTCGGCTACGTTGAAGGCGGCATCAATGTTCAGGGGGTCTGCCGCGGCCGCCGCGCGTTCGGTTGCCAGGTCCAGGTCCTTCACGCGGGCGAGCAGTTCAACCTGTTCCAGGCCGAGCTTCGCTTCCTTATCGCCGGGGTTCTCGGTGATTGCCTTGCGGTATGCGGCGCGGGCGCCCTCCAGGTCGCCGCGGTCGAGGGCGGCGACAGCTTCTGCGTGCAGGGGCGGCAGGGGCTTTTCGTCGTCGGGAACGACCGGGTCGAAGCCGCCGGGCAGCTGGTACTGTGCCGCGAGCTGCAGAACCTGGGAGAGCACATCGCCGAGGTCTTCTGCGCTGACCGGGCCGGTGTAAATCGGTGCCGGGCGGCCCGCCAGAACGGCAACGCCCGCGGGCACGCCGCTCACGCCGAATGCCTGGGCAGCTTCGGGGAGCTTGGTGACGTCCACGGCGGCGCAAATCATGGTGCCTGCGGCGGAGTCAACGAGCTTCTGCACGCCTTCGAGCATCTGCAGGGAGGAGGGCGAGTGCGGCGCGTAGAGCGCAAAAATTACGGCACCCTGGCTGGAGAGCTGCACGAACTTCTGGAACTCTTCGGGGGTGTTGACCTCGTAGCGCCAGGTGGGAGCGGAGGGGGTCTGCTCACCGGTCTGGGCATTGCCCTGTGACCCAGTGTTCTGTGCCCCGGCGTTGGGGTTCAGTTCCATGGCGTTGCGTACGGAGGCGGGAATCTCCTGCGCTGCACCACCCTGGGCAACGTTACCCTGTGCCGCGTTCTGGGATGCGCCGCGGTCTGCCGGATCAAAAATAATGCTCATCCTGGGCTCCTTTACGTTCTGTATCTATTGTTGCGTGCGGGCTAGATCCTTCACGCGTTCCTTCCTCTATTATCCCCACAACGCACCGTTGCGAGCGCGCGTTCTCTGTCGCCTACGCTCTGAGCTCATGCCGGGGATAGCGTTTGGGCTATTGCCCGATCCGCCCCGCTAATATCTCTCCCACATGCGCTCCCCTGTCCTTGGGATTCACCGTGGACGCCGTAACAAAGTAAACCAGCCGGTAGAATGGCACAGTAGAGAAAAAATACCCGGAATGATCCGGAAAGGAAGAGCATGAGCGAGAAGAAATCCTCAGCAGCTCCCGAAGAGACGTCATCGTCTGACGAGCCGCGTAAGAAGGAATCCCTCACCGACCAGATTACGGAGACCTTCAGTGAGCTGACCGAAAGCATCAGTCAGGTGCGTTCTAACCGCCGCCGTGCGTCCATGCCTCCTACGGATACTATTCCGGTGGTTCCCGCCGCTTCTGAGGATGCTCCCCCGGCGCCGAAGGTTGTCGGCAACGGCAAGACCTCCATGATGCACAACCCGGTTGCGTTCGGCTTCCTCATGACCGTTGGCGTGGGTTTGGCGCTTTTCGCCTACTACATTTTCAATAATGTGGGCGCTCTGGTGGGTTGGGTGACCGGTGCTATTTTCATTGCTCTGGGTCTGGACCCGATTGTGCGCCGTCTGGAGTCGTGGGGCATTAAGCGCGGTATCGGTGTGATTGCTGTGCTTGCTGGTTTTGCTGGCGCCGTGACCGGTCTGGTCATGACCATTGGCCCGATTATTAGCGAGCAGGCTTCTAAGTTTGTTCAGTACGCGCCGGGTATCTATCAGAACACGATCGATTCTGATTGGTACCACGAGCTTGATCAGCGCTTTAGCATTAGCAGCTGGGTGAATGAGAACGTCCCGAAGTTCTTGGAGTCGACGTTCTCCTCTTCGCAGGTCAATAGCTTCATGTCGAGCCTGGTTTCTGCGGGTTCTACTCTGGCGCAGAGCGTGACCGGCGTAATTATTGTCTTGTTCCTGTCCCTGTACTTCCTCACTTCGATGGACACCATCAAAGCGTGGGGTGTTCGTCTGGCGCCGGCTTCTAAGCGTGTGCGCGTCAAGTACATTACCGACAAGATTACTGAGTCGGTGGGTAACTACGTGATGGGTCAGGCTCTGGTTGCTGTTCTGAATGCTTTTGTGGCGTTCTTTATTATGCTGTTTCTGGGCTTCAGCTTCCCGCAGTTGATGGCTTTGGTGGTCATGATTCTGGCGTTCATTCCGCTGGTTGGTGGCGTGATTGCGCTGATCTTGACCTCGCTGATTCTGCTGACTCAGGGCTGGAGTATGGCGCTGTGGTTTGCGGTGGCGTACTTCCTGTACTTGCAGGTGGAGGCGTACCTGATTTCTCCGCGTATTATGGCTCGTGCGGTGTCGGTTCCTGCCGGTGTTGCGATTATTTCGGTGGCTGCCGGTGGCGCTCTCTGGGGCGTGCTGGGTGCTCTGATTGCTATTCCTGTGGCAGCTTCCATGCTGATTCTGGTGCGTGAGGTGTTCATTCCTCGCCAGGACCAGCTGTAATACTCTAGATTTCTCTACGCGCTCGTTGCTCTCCCCTAGGGCAGGCATCGAGCTTAGATACGAAGGCGGCGGCTTTGGATATTCTATCCAAAGCCGCCGCCTTTATGCTTATGTGCCGAGCCTTTAGAGCTCAGTAATTTCTTCTGCCACCGGACCGTTGTACTCGGTGGGCAGTTCGGTGGGCACACCGGTCACGATGCTGACAATAGTGTTCAGGACCTGCTGCACGGACTTCTCGCCCACCCACAGGTGCTTACAACCCTCAAAGGGAAGAACCTGGGTACGCGGTACCGCCGCAAAACGCTCACGCGCCGCCGGAGGCTGCAGATAGTCGTCGTGCTCGGGCACCAGCGCATACAGCGGGTTCGAGATCTTGTTCCACTCGTCCAGCTCAGCCGGGTGTACGCGGTGCAGCGGCGGGGAGAGCAGAATAGCGCCGGTGAACTCGTTCGCGTATTCGGGCGCGTACTTGAGTACCAGCTCGGTACCGAAGGACCAGCCGACCAGCCAGGGGTTCGGCAGGGCGCGCACGCGCACGAACTTCAGGATTGCGTCGAAGTCCTTCTTCTCGGCAAAGCCGCCGTCAAAGACGCCTTCGCTGGTGCCACGAATCGAGGAGGTACCGCGGGTGTTAAAACGCAGTACCGCAATGTTCGACAGCGCCGGCAGACGGAAGGACGCCTTCTTGTACACGTGCGAGTCCATGTAGCCACCGTGGGTGGGCAGCGGGTGGAAGGTCACCAGGGTTGCCTTGACTTCGCCTTCGGGTAGGGCGAGTTCACCAACGAGGCGCTTGCCGTCCGCGGTAGTGACGGTGAAGTTCTCGCGGCGTGCCGGCAGAACGGTGCGTGCCTTAATGGGGGTGGGCTCAGCAGCGGTGCTGAAAACGTAGCGGGCGGGGTCGAATTCCTGCTCGCGGGTAATATCGGCGGTGTTGCTCATTGCGTTCCTTCAAGAATTGGATTCGAGAATGTGGACTAGGGTCTTTGGTCTTTGGTCTTTGGCTGCACCTAAAGTGCAGTGTTTAGCCTATTTGCGGCGGGTGCGCCAGCAGTGCTGATGCCAGTGCCTGCGCTCATCAATCGCGCGGCTACGGCCCATCGTGTGGCTCTCCTGCCACACCACCAGGTGCGCGGTTCTGGGCGGAATCGGGCGGTAGCATTCGGGGCAGGTGTAGGTTTTTTGGGCGTTGACGGCGGGAATGTATTGCACCAGCCAGTCGCCGTATCGGTCACGTTCCAGTCGGGGCGCAGGGTCCAGGATCCTGCTGATATCACGCCCTGCGGGTGCTTGACGGTGCCACTTATCGCTGGTGGTGCCGGATGCTCGCCTGCCGGGATGATTCTTACGTGCCATGAGCCCTATTCTACCGCGCCCCGTAACCTTCTCTACCTACCAGCCCTGTCACTGTTCGCTCTGCGCTCTCTGAGTTCTCACGCCGCTTCTCCCCCGCTTTACATCCTGCGCTGGTTCCCTAGCTCATACCCTCACCTGCTAGAGCCTAACACTTGTACCTGCTAGAGTGGACGGATGCGTATTGTCATTGCTGAATGCTCCGTAGATTATGAGGGCCGCCTCCGCGCCCACCTGCCCCGCGCTACCCGCCTGCTGATGGTCAAGAATGACGGTTCCGTCCTCATTCACTCCGACGGCGGTTCCTACAAGCCTCTGAACTGGATGAGCCCTCCCTGCTCCCTGCTGGTGGCTAATCGTGAGGACGTTCCGCAGAGCATCCGTGAGGACCTGGAATCCGATGTTCAGCAGCTGTGGACCGTTCAGGCGGCGAAGAGCGACGACCGCCTCATGATTCGCATCTACAAGATTGAGCACGAGCACGCCACCGACCTGGGTATTGACCCCGGCCTCATTAAGGACGGTGTGGAGGCTGACCTGCAGCGCCTGCTCGCCGAGCAGATTCACACTCTCGGCGAGGGCTATTCACTGGTGCGCCGTGAGTACCCGACCGCTATCGGTCCGGTCGACCTCATGGCGAAGGACGCGCACGGCGTCTCCGTGGCGGTCGAGCTCAAACGTGTGGGCGATATCGACGGCGTGGAGCAGCTGACCCGTTATCTGGAGCTGCTCAACCGTGACCCGCTGCTGGCACCGGTGCGCGGCGTGTTTGCGGCGCAGACGATTAAGCCGCAGGCTCGTACCCTGGCAGAGGACCGCGGCATCCGCTGCGTGAGCCTGGACTACGACGCGATGCGCGGCGTGGACGACTCGGCTGACCGCCTGTTCTAAACGACTCTAGATAAACCGGCTCTAGCTAGGCGGCAACACATAGCTTGAGGGGCGCCTCCCACAACTTGGGAGGCGCCCCTTATTCTATGCTCGCTGTCGGTCTCTGCACACAATCTTTCTGCGCACACGAGCTACCCCAGGTACACCGCCCCAGATACACCAAACGCCGGTGCCCCTCCCCTTTCAGGGAAGAACACCGGCGAGGTGTACACAGTGGCTAATTCCCCTTGTGGGGAACCGGCTTTAGATCTGTGCGTGCTTTGCGGCGATGGTCACGTGATCGTTCGAGACGGTCAAGAAACCTGCGTTGAGGATGGTCTTAATGGTCTCACCCTCAACAGGTTCAATGAGCAGCTCGCCGTCCTGTGCCAGCAGCGTGCAGGTGGGGATCATGCCCGGCAGGATGCCGAGGTCACCGCTGACGGAGCGTGCACGAACGTACTTCGCTTCACCAGTCCACACGACGCGTTCGCGGGAAACAACTTCAACTTTCAGAGCCATGATTACTTAGCTCCAGTCTGTGCCTTGATTTCCTCGTAGCGGCGCATAACGTCGTCCATACCACCAATGTTGTAGAACGCCTGCTCGGGGATGTGGTCCACATCGCCGTTGCAGATCATCTGGAAGGACTCGATGGTGTCCTTCAGCGGAACGGTCGAACCCTCGACACCGGTGAACTGCTTTGCAGTGTAGGTGTTCTGGGAGAGGAACTGCTCGATACGACGTGCACGTGCCACGACGATCTTCTGCTCCTCGGAGAGCTCGTCCACACCCAGAATCGCGATGATGTCCTGCAGTTCCTTGTTTTCCTGCAGAATAGCCTTCACGCGAATTGCGGTGTCGTAGTGCTCCTGACCGATGTACTGTGCGTCCAGAATTCGGGAGGTGGAGGACAGCGGGTCAATTGCCGGGTACAGACCGCGCGATGCGATTTCACGAGAGAGCTCGGTGGTCGCATCCAGGTGCGCGAAGGTGGTTGCCGGCGCCGGGTCGGTGTAGTCATCCGCAGGCACGTAAATTGCCTGCATGGAGGTGATGGAGTGACCGCGGGTGGAGGTAATACGCTCCTGCAGCAGACCCATTTCGTCCGCCAGGTTCGGCTGGTAACCCACTGCGGAGGGCATGCGGCCCAGCAGGGTGGAAACCTCAGAACCTGCCTGAGTGAAACGGAAGATGTTGTCGATGAACAGCAGCACGTCCTGGTTCTGAACATCGCGGAAGTACTCCGCCATGGTCAGACCGGTCAGTGCCACGCGCAGACGGGTTCCCGGGGGCTCATCCATCTGGCCGAACACAAGAGCGGTGTCCTTCAGAACGCCTGCTTCTTCCATTTCGACCCACAGGTCGTTACCCTCACGGGTACGCTCGCCCACACCGGTGAACACGGAGGTACCACCGAAGTTACGAGCCACACGGGTAATCATTTCCTGGATCAGCACGGTCTTACCCACGCCTGCACCACCGAACAGACCGATCTTACCGCCCTTGATGTAGGGGGTCAGAAGGTCGATGGACTTAATACCGGTCTCCAGCATTTCGGTGGAGCCTTCCAGCTCTGCGAAGCCGGGAGCGGCACGGTGGATCGGCCAGTAGGTGTCAGCCTTGATCTCGGAGTTCGGCACGTCGAGTGCGTCACCGAGAACGTTGAAGATGTGGCCCTTCACGCCGTCACCAACGGGGACGGAGATCGGTGCGCCGGTGTCGACTACAGCCTGACCGCGGACCAGGCCGTCAGTCTGCTGCAGGGAGATAGCGCGAACGATCGAGTCGCCCAGGTGCTGTGCGGTCTCGAAGGTGATGGTGCGGGTGCGGCCGTCGAGGGTCAGCTCGGTGGTCAGAGCGTTGTAAATCTCGGGGACCTGACCGGCGGGGAACTCGACGTCGACCACGGGGCCGATGACGCGGGCAATACGACCCGTTGCGCCCTGAGTCGGTGCGGAGACCGATTCGTTGTAGGTGGCAGTCATATTTCTCACTTACTTAGAAAGTTTGGACAGTTGATGGCTTCGTTGGCGTACCAATACTAGGAGCCGAGGGCGTCTGCGCCGCCCACGATTTCGGAGAGCTCCTGAGTAATTTCCGCCTGACGTGCGTTATTCATCAAACGGGTGTACTTGGTAATCAGCGTCTCAGCGTTGTCACCTGCGGTCTTCATTGCGCGCTGACGGGATGCCAGCTCACTTGCCGCTGCCTGCAGGAGGCAGGAGAAGATACGGGATGCAACGTAGCGCGGCAGCAGTTCGTTGAGCACTTCCTCAGCGGAGGGCTCGAACTCGAAGGATGCCGCCTGCTCGTACTCGGCCTTGGTCAGTTCCTGGTCGGGAACGATTTCCTCGCCCATAGCCTTTGCGTCACCCACGTGGATGGGCAGCAGGCGCAGGATCTTGGGTTCCTGAACAACCATCGACTTGAACTCGGTGTACACGATGTGCAGTTCGTCCACGCCGCCCTCTTCGAAGGGCAGATCGTAGGCTTCGAGCAACGCGTCACGGATCTCGACGGCGGTTTCAACGCGAGGTGCATCGGTGTGGCCTTCCCACGCACGGGCGTAGGGGCGCTCACGGAACTCGAAGTAAGCCTTTGCCTTACGGCCAACCAGGTACAGCTGTACCTCCTGGCCGTTAGAGCGCAGCCTCTCAATCAGAGATTCGGTACGACGCAGGATAGCGGAGGAGTACGAACCTGCCAGGCCGCGGTCGCTGGTGACAACCAGGATTGCGGAGCGGCGGTGTTCGTAGGTTCCGAACTCGTGCGGCTTGTGAATCAGCGGGTGCTTGATGCCATGCTGAGTCGCAACCGCAGTCACCACGCGGGTCAGAGCGTTCGCGTAGGGGCCGGCTGCCTGAGCAGCGTTACGAGCCTTGTTAATGCGGGAGGTCGCGATCATCTCCATCGCCTTGAAGATCTTCTTCATAGACGACGTCGAAGCAATCTTCTGTCGGTAAACCCTAATCTGGGCTCCCATAGAGCTTCCTTTCTCCTTGCTTTCTGCCCCGCCCCAGCCTCATAGCTGAGGCGGGGAGAAGGCGAGGACTAATCGCTAACCGATGGTTTCCTGAGTGATGTCGCTATCGCGAGCTGCCTTGTGCTCCTCGTGACCTGCGTCGACGAGGTGGCTGCTGCCCTCAGACTTGAAACCCTGCTTGAAGTCAGCAACTGCGGTCTTCAGCGCGGCAACGGTGTCATCCTCAAGCTTGCCGGAGGAAGCGATATCGGTCAGTACCGAGGTCTTGTGACGCAGGTACTCGATGAAGCCTTCCTCGAAGCGCAGCACGTCGGAAACCTCAATGTCGTCGAGGTGACCGGAGGTACCAGCCCAAATGGAGACAACCTGCTCTTCAACTGCGTACGGGGTGTACTGCGGCTGACGCAACAGCTCGGTCAGGCGAGAACCGCGGGTCAGCTGTGCCTTGGTTGCGTCGTCCAGGTCGGATGCGAACATTGCGAACGCTTCCATAGCACGGTACTGTGCCAGCTCCAGCTTCAGGGTACCGGAGACCTTCTTCATAGCCTTGGTCTGTGCGGCACCACCAACACGGGAGACGGAGATACCGACGTCGACTGCCGGACGCTGGTTAGCGTTGAACAGGTCGGACTGCAGGAAGATCTGGCCGTCAGTAATGGAGATGACGTTGGTCGGAATGAAGGCGGAAACGTCGTTTGCCTTGGTCTCAATGATCGGGAAGCCGGTCATCGAGCCTGCGCCCAGGTCGTCGGAGAGCTTAGCGCAACGCTCCAGCAGGCGGGAGTGCAGGTAGAAGACGTCACCGGGGTATGCTTCACGTCCCGGCGGGCGGCGCAGCAGCAGGGACACAGCGCGGTATGCTTCTGCCTGCTTCGACAGGTCGTCGAAGATGATGAGGACGTGCTTGCCACCGTACATCCAGTGCTGGCCGATAGCCGAACCGGTGTAGGGTGCCAGGTACTTGAAGCCTGCTGCGTCGGATGCGGGAGATGCCACGATGGTGGTGTACTCCAGCGCGCCGCGAGTCTCAAGGGTGTGGCGGACAGCTGCAATGGTGGATGCCTTCTGGCCAACAGCCACGTAGATGCATCGAACCTGCTTGTTGGGGTCACCCGAAGCCCAGTTGTCCTTCTGGTTCAGAATGGTGTCGATCGCAATAGCGGTCTTACCGGTCTGGCGGTCACCAATAATCAGCTGACGCTGACCGCGACCAATCGGAATCATCGAGTCGATTGCCTTCAGACCGGTCTGCAGCGGCTCGTGGACCGACTTACGCTGGGTCACGCCGGGAGCCTGCAGCTCCAGTGCGCGGCGACCTTCAGCCTCAATGGGGCCCAGGTCATCGATCGGGTTACCGAGGGGGTCAACAACGCGACCGAGGTACGCGTCGCCAACGGGCACCGAGAGGACCTCACCGGTGCGGTGTACGACCTGGCCCTCTTCAATACCGGTGAAGTCACCCAGGACGATCACACCAATATTGCGGGTATCCAGGTTCTGTGCGAGGCCGAGGGTGCCGTCTTCGAAACGAAGCAGCTCATTCGCCATAACCGAGGGAAGACCCTCGACACGAGCGATACCGTCGGAGGCCGATACAACTCGACCCACCTCAACACGTTCTGCATTGCCGGGTTCGTAAGACGCTGCAAACTCGTTCAGCGCATTACGGACATCTTCGGCATTGATGGTCAGTTCGGCCATCTTGTGTCCCTGCTCTCTCATTGTGGTTGCGTTCCGTCAACGGAACCAACCGAAACTTGCAATTCGGGTTGAACGGGCGGGCAATGCCACTGCTTCTGCGAAGGAGGCATCTGCCACGCACCCGCTACCCGAGGTATCTTCTAAATCACCGTTGCGACGAACGGTTCAGCGTCGCTAGCTTGAGCCGCTAGCCGATGGAACGAGCCAGGTCGGACATGCGGGTCTCGACGGTACCGTCGATCACCTCGTCGCCCACCTGAACACGCAGACCGCCCAGAACGGCGGGGTCCACCGAAACGTCGAGCTTCAGCTCACGGCCGTACACGGCGTTGAGCGCGCGACCGAGACGTTCAAGCTGTGCCTGCGACAGCGCAATCGCGCTAGTTACTCGCGCAATGTAACGGTTCTGTCGCGTGACGATGATTTCTGCGAACTCATCGGCTACCCGTGCAGCGTGACGGCCGCGGGGGTTGGAGCCAACTCGTTCGAGCAGAAGCACACCTTCGGCGGTGGTGGCGGGGCCACCGAGCGCCACGGCGAGCTTCTTCTTTGCTTCTTTGCTTGCCTGATGGTCGGACAGCGCTTCCTGCGCCTGAGCGTTGGAATCAACGGTACGCACAAAGGTGAGTAGTTCGTTGAGTACCTCGTCCAGGGCGTCCACGCCACCGCGAGACTGAGCCGATGCGGTCACGGCGAGCACTGCTGCACGCTCCAGGGCATTCGCCAGATCAGCATCATCAGACCAGCGCTGAGCCACCGCACTGGTGAACACAGCCATAGCCTGAGAAGAGATCTTGCCGCCGAAGACGGTGTTAGCGATACCCTGACGTGCTGCTGCATCACGCGAAGAATCGGTGACAGCACGGCGCAGGGTGCCGTTGTGGTCGAGAACATCAACCACAGCGAAAAGCTCGCTCGCCAGGTTCAGGGGCTGCAGGGAAGCGTGAGCTTCCAGCACCTCTTCCACCTTGCTCAGTGATTCAGTAGATACTCCTGCCATTACCGAGCCGCACCTGCGTTCTGCTTCTCGGTTTCAAGGTCAGCAAGAAAACGATCTACCACACGGGCCGATCGCTCATCATCGTTGAGGGCTTCGCCCACAATCTTGCCGGCAAGGGTCGTAGCAAGAGTGCCAACCTCGGAACGGAGGGACACTGCTGCTGCCGCACGCTCTGCCTCGATAGCCTTTGCTGCATTATCGCTAATGCGCTGAGCCTCAGCGGTTGCACGCTCGCGAGCATCGGCAATGATTGCCTCGCCCTCTGCGCGTGCCTCTTCACGAATCTTCTGAGCCTCCAGTCGAGCGCTTTCGAGCTGCTGGGTGTACTCATCGCGAGCCGCTGCAGCCTCTGCCTGTGCCTTCTCGGCCTTGGCAAGGCCACCTTCGATTGCTTCCTTACGGTCCTGGTAGATCTTCTCGAACGCCGGGACAACGTACTTAGCAACGATGTAGTAGAGGATCAGGAATCCGATGAGGGTAATGACAATTTCCCCGACGTCGGGAATCAGGGGGTTCGAAGTTGCCTCCGCTCCCCCTTCGCTTGCCAGATAAATCATGGAGGGAATCCTGTTCTATGGGATGGGTCGTTTAGGATGTGGCAGAGCCGGTTACTTGATGAAGACGAGAACCAGGCCCAGAATTGCCAGTGCCTCGACCAGTGCGAAGCCCAGGAACAGCATGGGCTGCAGGGTCTTCTGGGACTCGGGCTGACGAGCAACGCTGGTCATGTATGCCGCGAAGATCAGACCCACGCCGATGCCGCCGCCAATAGCTGCCAGACCGTAGCCAACCGCAGTGATGGAACCAACCATTATTTTTCCTTTCAACAGTGTTCGACCGGGAACATACCCGGACCGAACAGAGTTTGATTTGAGTTAATAGCCCGCACAGTGAACGTGTGGGTTGCTTTATTCACGCCCAATGACGAACGCGAAAACCTAAAAAACTAGAGAGTTTAGTGTCCCTCGGAAACCGAGCCCTGCAGGTACACTGCCAGCAGCAGAGCGAACACATAAGCCTGGATGCACTGAATCATGAATTCCAGGAAGTACAGGAACATGCCCAGAGCACCGGGAGCAATAGCGGCCAGGTAGCCGATGCCGCCCAGAGTCTCAACCATGTAGGTCACCATGCTGGATGCAACCATCAGCGCCAGGTGACCACCGAACATGGTCGCGAAGAGACGCAGCGCGTGAGTTGCGGGACGAATCAGCAGGTTCGAGAAGAACTCGATCGGGATCAGGATGGGGTAAATCCACACCGGCAGACCCGAAGGCATGGTGATGTCCTTGAAGAAGCCGCCCAGGCCCTTGCGCTTGATACCAACGCCAACCCAGGTCAGGTACGCGACGCCAGCCAGTGCGTAGGCGCTACCGGGGTGGGAGAAGGAGGGCAGCTGAACAAACGGAATCGAACCGAAGAGGTTGTTCACCAGAACGAAGAAGAAGGAGGCGAACAGAATCGGCACGAAAGGCTTGTAGTGCTGCACGCCCAGGGTTTCCTTGCCGAGGGAGTTACGAGCAAACATGTAGCCAGACTCAGCGATGAACTGAGTCTTGCCGGGAACCATGGCGCGCTTACGTGCTGCGGTGAGGAAGAAGACCGCAATAATCACCACGGACAGCAGAATCAGTACGTTCTGCTTACCGAAAGCGAAATCACCAATGGTGAAGAAGGGGGGCAGATGCATGTCTTCGGGGGTCGGCGGCACATAGGCTTCCGCGAGGATCAACCCGTTCTCGATCAAAGCAAGTCCTTTCTTGCTACTAGTGGCTATCAAGAGCCCATGTCTGCCTCTAAGCGACTGACATGCTAACTACATGGATGAATGTGTGACCTAACGGTCCGCGTTCAATGACCTAGCGGTCTTTATTCTGCCTGGTCATGTGGGTAAAGACGAGGGTCAAACCTCCGACAGCGCCAATCAAGACGCCAACCCACACCAGCCAGGTGGTGGAGAAGACCAGGTCACCGAGGTAACCGATGCCGCCCCACACTGCTATACCGATGATCAGATAGAGAATCGACATGACTGCGCCGGAGAGACCTCCGTCAGACACCAATTCTCCGGTAGTGCGGAGCTTTTTATCTCCGTCCCACCATTTCTTCTCTTCGGCCAAACGTATTTCCTTTCAAACACCGATCGCGTTACCGACCATGGTCTTCTAGATCGGTGTCGAAGTATAGAATTCTCAGTCGTGCGATGCTGACTGTTTCAATAACAATCCACAGAATCACGCCGGTACATGCGCCCGCGAGAGTCCAACCGTGCCTCAGATTCTCGGGGAATGGCACGAACATCAATACCAGACCGAGTAGGGCAATCTTCACGAGGTAGCTCACCACCAGCGATTTGGGTACACCCCAGTCGAAAATGGGAGCAACCAACATAACTAATACGCCCAGAGTGAAGCATATATAGATTATCAGAAAGCCCAATGTTATTCCTAGCGCGCCCACAGGGCCCGCAAACAGGTACGCACTCATCATACCGCCCAACCAAGCCAGCAGAGAGTAAGCCGATACCCTGTAGAACAAAAATTTCCAGGAAAGCTCCTGGCTCTCGAAAGAAGAGGCCTTCAAACCTGCTTGAGCGCGCTCTCGGCGGCGTTTCTGCTGCCGCCTACGTTCCGCCGGCGGATACCACAGAACGTCCACCACGCGCCTCCAGAGAGGCTCAGCAGGAACCTCAGCCGAAGGTTTAGAGTGTTCAGAAGTCATTAGTGTTTCTCCCCACGGTTTCGATGAGAAGACGGCTGAATAGAGGAATGAGCAGCAGAGGAGCGAGCAGTAGAAGAGCCGTCTGCACGGTCTTTCACGGAATCCGGCATAATCGGCTCCGGATGCAGCGAGGTCGGCTCCACATTCTCAGGAGTCGCCGGAACACCGGTTGCAGAAGTCAACGAACCGGTAGCAGGCTCCGAAGCAGTCTTCTTCGCCTCAGGAGCTGTCGTCTTAGGAGCCGAGGCAAAACGCTTCGACAAATCAATCGCAGAAGTAGGAGCCTCGCCGCCAAAGAGCTGCGGCATACGCAGATACACGACCAACACGGCAAGAGCCACCAGCACAACACCCACGGTCGCCACCACAGATCCCGCAGTGTACAGGTCAGAGGCAAACGCCAACAGCACCCACACCAAAATGGTCGTACCCGTCACTACGGCGGTCGAACCAAGGTGGCTGAAACCAACATCCGTCAGACGCTGATACGTGTGAGTACGGTGCGGCTTATACCACTGCTCCCCCGCCATAAAACGACGGAACAGAGTCGTACCAGCATCCGCAAGGTAGGTCACCAGCGGAGCAAAAGACAGCAGGAACGGAACATCCGCAAACCACGCACCCACAGCCATCGTGCCCAGCGCCGCACCCAAAACATAAGAACCCGCATCGCCCAAAAACACGTTCTTACCGGGGCGCACATTCCACGGCAGGAACGCCGCAAAAGCACCAGCAACAGCCACACCGGCCAACGCCAGCCACGGCAGGTTCACCATCCAGCCGGTCAGCGCATACGCCAAACCAGCCACCAGACCGTGAGCACCAGAAATGCCGTTAATGCCGTCCATAAAGTTCGCCACATTAATGTATCCAGCAATAAAAATCGCACCCAAAACCAGCAGCAGAATGTTCGTACCCTGCACCGTCGCAAAGCTTACGCTCACCAAAAGACCAATGACCAACTGCAGGCCCGCACGACGCACAATGCTCACGCCGCGAATATCCTCCAGCCAGCCCAGGGCAAGAGCGCACAAAATCGCCGCGGCAATCGTCACCGCCAGCTGCAAAGACTCAGAAGAACGGTACGTCCAGCCAAACAAAGTAGCCACTACAAACGCCAGCAAAGTCGCCGCAGCAGTCGCCAAACCCATACCGCGGTAGGTCGGAGCAGTATGCGAAGAACGCTCATTAGGAACATCCACCATATTGTTGCGGTGCAAAATCGGGCGCACCGCAAACGGCAAAAGGGCACCCAAAACAAAAGCAAGAGCAAAAATACTCAACAGCTCAGAAAAGGAGGTCATACCAGCTCCAAGGCATTGGCACCGTCGAAGCTGGAACCAAACTCCAGAATCGCGGCTAAGGGACGATATGTGTGTAGTGTGTGTTTACTTCGTATTCTATAGAACTCTTCTGAAGCCCGGGGCTAAACGTTACAGAATCTCTCCATACGCTCCGCATATTCTGCGTCCTGAAATGTTCTGCACCCGAGAAAGAGAAAAACACCGGATACCACACCCGCCACGCAAGTGCAGCATCCGGTGTCATTCCGTAAAGATCAGAACGTCTGTGCATCCGCCAGAGTACGCGGATCAGGGGCACGCTCCAGGCCATGACGCTCATAGCCGCTGTGCTCCCGATAGTTCTGAATCCAGCGCTCATAATCGAGCTCATCAGGGTCAAGCGCCGGGGCACTCGACCGGGAAATATACCGGTTCTCCTCGCTAGGTACCAGCTTCTCGGTACCACCGAAGAGAGTCTCATCCAGCTTCTCACCCTTGCGAAGACCAATCTCCTTGATCTCCACGTCATACCGCTCATACGCCTGGCGCATCGCCTTCGCAACGTCCAGAATCTTGACCGGCTGACCCATATCCAGCACCATGACCTCGCCCGGGCGACCAATCGCACCGGCAAGCATCACCAGCAGGCAGGCATCGGTAATCAGCATAAAGTAACGGGTCGCGCGCTTATCCGTCAGGGTAATCGGACCACCCGAAAGGATCTGCTTCGTAAAGAGCGGCTTAATCGAACCGCGCGAACCAAACACGTTACCGAAACGAACCGACACGTAGGTGTTGCCGGTCTTCTCGCCAAAGTACGCGGTCAGACGCTCCGCCACACGCTTGGACTGGCCCAGCGCAGTCTTCGGGTCCGCAGCTTTATCGGTCGAAACGTTCACGAAGGTCTTCACGCCCACAGCCTCCGCGGCACGCAACACGTTCAGAGTGCCCAGGGCGTTCGTCTTCCACGCCTCCTGTGGGTACGCCTCCAGCGCTGACACATGCTTCAAAGCCGCAGCATGGAAGACCACCTCGGGGCGACGTTCACGGAAAATCTCCAGCAGATTATCGCCCTCACGAATATCAGCCAGAATAATGCGGTCATCATCCAGGCTCGACTCGTGAGTAATCGAAACCTTCGTCTCCATCAGCAGAGTCTCATCATGATCAAGCATCATGAGAGTCTCAGGCTCAAACTCGCTAATCTGACGGCACAGCTCAGAACCAATCGAACCGCCCGCACCCGTGACCAGCACACGCTTACCGTGCAGGTACGAACGCAGAATATCGCGGTCAATATCGTAGTTAATCTCGCCACGAATCACACGCATCAGGTCGTTATCGCTCGCAGTAATCAGACGCTCACCCATCAGGCGAGCATTCGCACTACTAATACGCTGAACCTCAACCTTGAGCTTACGCATGCGGTTACAGAAGGACTCGAAGTAATCCTCCGGCATATCCGAAATCGTCACCAGAATCTTACGGGTGCCCGACTCACGAATCACCTGCTCCAGCTCGCGGTAAGTCGTAATCACCGAAATGCCGTGGAACTTCGTACCAGCCTTCAGCTGGTCATCATCGAAGACCGCAACCGGGCGAAGCTTCGCATCCTCATCGTGCAGCATCGAATCCATGACCATGCCGCCAATAAAACCGGCACCGTACACAATCACCGGCTCACCGGTCAGCTCACGCACCGCACCACGCTCAGTGTAGACGCGCTTCGCCATGCGGGCGCCCGCCATCATAATCAGGCTAAATGCCGCCGCGATTGCAGGCACACTATGCGGCATATGCGGCAGACCCAACAGCTCATCCACAAAGGAGAAAGCAGTCAACGCCGCACCCGCGCTCAAAGCAGCCGCGCCGGCACGCCACGACTCGTCAAACGAACCGTACGAATACACGCCGTTATAAATCTTCACACCCGCCAGACCAATGACCAGGTGCAACACCACAGCCAACGTAGCGGTCATCGTCAACGACGCCGGGTGAATAATATCGAACACCGAACCGTTACTGAGCAGCACACTATAGCGGAGCATGTACGCGAACAAAACCGCCAGAACCCAGGCGCTCGAATCAATCAGCGCCTGCGCAATCAACCACCACGGCTTACGCTCATACAGGCGGTTCACCAGCATCGTGCCGGAGTCACCCTCCGTCACCATCGTGCCGCGCTGAGCTGCCTTCTGCATCACCACATGAGCGTGAGGTTTCAACTGAGCCACTACATGCCTCCTTCAGATGCGGTACCAGAAGAACGAGAAGAAGCACGAGCCGTCAACGACGACAACGCACGAAACGCCGAACGGCGCGCCTGCTCAGGAACAAAACGGTACACACTACGCACCGCCATATTCTGAGCCCACTGAAGCTTAGAAATACCGTGACCGGTGTACAGTCGACGCTGAATCGCCACATCCTGCAACCAGGCGTCCACTCCCCCGCGCTTCGTGTACGCGCCCGCACCCACGCGGTAACGCACCAGCGCCTCTGGGATATTGCCGAGACGGTAGCCGGCATCGCGCAGACGCATCCACAGCCACCAATCCTCAGCGCCGGGCACGAACTCGTAACCGCCCAGCTGCTGCACGGCGCTCTTCACGAACGCCACGGACGGGTGATAAATCGGGTTGCGCGAATCCATCGCGCTGAGCAGACGCGCAGAATCAACAATCGCCTCGCGGGTCGACTCCACCGCAGTATTGCTCTCATTCACCTCAAGCATGGCAGAGCCCAGCACCGTGTAGCCGCCCTGCACCAGGGCAGGAATCAGACGCGCAAAACGAGTCGGCTCAGACAGATCATCAGAATCAGCACGAGCCACCAGCTCATACGAACACGCCTGCAGACCGGCATTCAGCGCCTCCGCCAAACCAACATTCTGAGCCAGCTCCACCACCTGAATCGGCGGGCAATCCAGATTCTCGGCGCGCTGAACCCAGCGGTCCACCACGGCATCCAGCTCGGGGGTCAGCGGACCATCCTTCACCAAAACCAGCTCGGAAGGACGCACCGTCTGGTTCAGAAGATTCGACTCCAACGCCTGATCCAGATAGGCGGGGTTCTCCTTCGCGTACACGCTCATCAGCACCGAGAAATCGGGTACAGAGCTCACGCAACCGTGCGCCTTCTCAGCATCAACCGTGCTAGCTGCAGCCGGCACGCCGTAGCGGCCGGGGAAAGTCAGCGGGTAAACGCCCTCAAGCACCTGCGCATTCGGGCGAGGCGCACGCAAACCATCACGCACACCATCGAGGAAATACCCCAGGTAGGTGCGGCGGTCATCAGTACGCAGAACAGTAGAAATCCACAGGCGCGCCGACGAGCCACCGTAGAGCAGCTTCTCCAGCGGGTTCAGGGTACGCGAACGGGTAAAGACCCACAGCTTATTACGCACATCGTTATAGAAACGCGGACCCGGGTCGGCATTCGTTGTACCAAAAGTCTTCGTGTGGTGCTTAGCCACCGAGGAAGGCACCGCAATACCGTCACGATGATGAATCAGACGAGTCGAAAACTCGAAGTCATCATTCCAAATGAAGAACTCAGCAATCGGCAAACCACCGTTACGGCGAATGGCCTGCGCATCCATCAGAATCGATACGAACGAGGCGCTACGAATCGGGCGGGCACCCACCGCCTGTGCACGAGCATGACGCTGCTCCCCCGCCGCAAACATGGTGCGCGGAGTATTCATCGGGTGGTCCTCGCCGTTCGTCCACACCACACGAGATGCCACCACCGCGGGGCGCTGCGAAGGCACCGGCGAATAGTTCAGCCAGGCGGCAACCGCCTCCGACAGGGTGTTCTCGGTCGGCTCGGTGTCATCGTCCATCACCCACACCAGGTCCGGGTTATGGCGTTCCAGAGCACGGTCAATACCCACCGCGAAACCGCCAGCGCCACCCATATTGCTCTCCAAGCGGATATGGTCCACCGGCAGCTCATAGTCCAGGGTACGCAGATACTCGGCGGTACCGTCCGTGGAGGCGTTATCAACAATCACCACCGCCGCAGGCACGCGCTCACCAGAAGCGATACCAGCAAGGGTCTTCGGCAGCAGATCCTCACGGTTATAGGTCACCACCACAGCGACCGTGCGGGGGTACTCGTTCAAAGAATTGCGAGAAGAAGACTGTTCGGAAGAAGGCTGTTCGGAAGAAGGCTGGGCAAAAGCGGTCACGTCGCTGTACTTTTCTGCCATAAGTTCTCCCTCCGCGGCGCGATGCGCCTGAATCAGCCGGTACGCGATACACCCATACCGTGCCGGGCGCTTCTGGTGTTTCTCGCGCCCTCGGTACTCAACCGTGTGGATATATCACTCAAAGAAAACATTTTACCCGCGGTCTCCACTAGAGAGTGAACCATCACCCCAAAAGACGCGCTATATGACAAATAAACAACCGAATTCAGTTGATTTATCCGCATAGCGGACGTACCCGCACACCCACTTTTGGGTGTCTATCAAGCTATCAGCTTCACAGCCTGTGTTTGCGCTGTGCACCCCGTGCGAAAAAACGACCAGAGACCGAATAAAACCCCACAAATTCCCCATAAACTGTTCAAATATGGGAAAGTTGAAATGACCCCATTTTTCCCCGCAACGTACGCGGGCTCGTGAGAGGTAAAAGAGATGTCCGAATCCAAGTGGAAAGTCATTGGCGCCAGCGGCTTCGTTGGTTCCTCCATCGTCGCGCGTCTGAACGCAGAAGGTATCAGCGTTGACCCCATTGAGGCACCTCGACTCGCAACCCGAGCCCTTGACGTAGACAGCATCATCGACGAAGCAGACCAGCTTGAAGGCATCATCGACTCCCTCGCAGAAGCCTTCGCGGGCGCGCAGGTCGTCGTCAACGCAGCGGGCCTCGCAGCACCCAACATGCAGGACCTGCCCCCGCTCGTCGGCGCAAACGCCCTGCTTCCCGCCGTGATCGCAATCGCCGCACAGCGCACCGGCGTGCGCCGCGTCATCCACCTCTCCTCCGCAGCCGTACAGGGCCCGCGTCTCGTGCTGGATGATTCCGCGGAGACCAACCCGTTCAGCGCTTACTCCTTCTCCAAGGCGCTCGGCGAAGAAGCACTGCTCGACTTGCAGGATTACTTCCTCGAAGAGCACCCCGACTGCGCACCCGAACTGTGCATCCTACGCGCAACCAGCGTGCAGGGCCGCGGCCGACGCACCACCGAGCTCTTCGCCAAGATGGCGTCCTCCCCCTTCGCCTCCGTTGCGGGTGCAGGCACCGGCAAGTCCCCGGTTTCCAGCGTGCACGCTCTCGCAGAATTCGTGGTCATGCTCGGCACTTTCCCCGGCGAGCTACCCGCCATCGTGTTGCAGCCTTGGGAAGGCGCAACCGTCGCCTCCGCAACGTTGGATGCAGGCCGCCGCAAGCCGCTGCACCTGCCCGAATGGCTCTGCCGTGCAGCAGTGAAGGCGGGCTACACTGTCTCCGAGCTGATGAACGATAGGTTCTCCGGTTCCGTGCGCAAGGTCGAGGTCATGTGGTTCGGCCAGGGCATCGACGATTCCTGGGCACGCGAAAACGGCCTGCTGCCCACCCCGCGCGTGCGTGAAGTACTGCGCAACGCCCACACCGCGCTGGGCAAGAAGAAGGACCGCCGCTTCGACAAGAACTAGGTGGTGCAGAACTAGGTAGCGCGCGTGCTCTCCTAGAGGTGCACAGCCTGAGGCACGCCGACTATGGGCACATAGCCTAGAGGACTCATAACGAAAGGGAACCCTCGATATATCTGAACGATATATCGGGGGTTCCCTATACGTTTTTATGCTCCGAAATCTTACGCTCCAGGCTCTATAACGCGCAGAGGTTTAGAGGTGATCCTCCGGGGCATCCTTCTGCTCAGTCTTTGCCTCAGCCTCGGTCGTAACAGCCTCAGCCTTAGCGTCTTCAGCCTTAGCTTCTGCCGGCTTAGCCTCGCTCTGAGCGGGGGCACTCTTAGCGGCAATCTCAATCTTCGACTCGCCAAAGACCAGCGCACGCGCAGTATCAGCAGGAACCGGCAGAGTCTGCGGCTCATCCGCACGAACCGGCTTCGGAGTGTTGTCACGGTAGCCGCGCGCACGCTCCTGATCCACGCCGGTGCTGAATGCGGAAGACAGCGCCGAACCAGCGCCCAGCAGGGACGCCGCGACAGAGCCGGCAGCCGGCGCCGAAGCGCGACGAGCAGGCTCACCGCTCACAGTATGGGTGCTGTCCCACTGCTCGTACGCCTCATCCAGGTCAGCCTGATCGTCCAGGGCACGCTCAGAAGGAGTCGACTCAGACGACGTGGAAGAAGCGGACTCAGCTTCCTCAACCTTACGAGCGGCCTGCTCGTCAGCCTCCGCACGAGTCAGGATAGTCGGAACAACCTCGCGCAGCTCCTCCACCGAAATTGCGCCCTCACGAACCACCACGTAGGGGAAGGAGGTGCAATCCAGAATCGTGGACGGTGCCGGCTCACGCTCAGTCACCACAACCACGCCGTCCTCATTCGGCTCAGACTCAAGCGGCTTAGGACGAGCGCCACCGTCAATGATCACGGCAACGTCCTCGCCCAGGGACTCCATGGCGGTCTGCGCGTCCAGTGCGGCTTCCTGACCGGTCTTGTTCGCGCTCGAAACCGCCAGCGGACCGTGCTCAGTCAGCAGCTTCAGAGCGAACTCATCATCGGGAACACGCACGGCAACGGTACCGCGGGTCTCGCCCAAATCCCAGCTCAGCGACGGGTACGCGTGAAGAATAATAGTCAGCGCGCCGGGCCAGAAGCGACCACCCAGGTCGTAAATATCATCCGGAACGTCGTCGACCACGCCAGCGAGCGCAGCAAGATCAAAGATCAGTACGGGCGGCGGCATGGTGCGGTCGCGGCCCTTATCTGCCAGCAGCTTGGCAACGCCCTGATGCGAGAAAGCATCGGCGGCAATACCGTAGACGGTATCGGTGGGCATCACAATCGTGTCGTGCGCCTTCAGCGCCTCGCGGGCAGCTTCGATGGCCTCGCGGGTCTCAGTTTCAGTCGTTACGGGGTACAGCTTTGCAGTCACGGGTCTTATTCTCTCATGTTTTTCTGGATGCGGCGAGACACCGGCACCCACAACGCGCCATGTGGAAGCGCTCTTCCGGGGGTTCGCCGTATTTCACCGGCTCTGGGCTGGTTACTGGGGCGGACGCGTTGCCTTCACGCAGCCCGGCACGGGCTAGGTGGTGCATTTACTAGTCTAAAGGCTCTAGTGGGCGCGGTTTATAACCGACGCTATGGCGGGGACGATTATTCAGGTCACGCACCGGGTAGCAACTCTCGAAGCCAATGCGTGCCAGGAGCTCGGCGACGGCTTCTTCCTGGGTGTCGTCGTGCTCCATGATGAACAGACCGCCGGGGGAAAGAAGTTCGAAGGCGCGGGCGGCAATCGCGGAGGGCATCTGCATGCCGTCCTCTCCCCCGCCGTACAGCGCCATGTCCGGGTCGTGCAGGGCGGCTTCCGGGTCGGCGGGCACGTTCGCCGACGGAATGTACGGAGGGTTCGAGAGCACCGCATCAAAGGTTCCGGCAAGCTCGGGCAGGGCGGTGAGGGCGTCTCCCTGCACCAGGTGTACGCCGAGCGGCTCCAGGTTTTTACGGGTGTAGGGGATGGCCTCTTCGGAGAGTTCCACCGCGAACACCTGGGCGTTCGGTAGTTCGCTCTTGATTGCCGCGGCGATAGCCCCGGAGCCGCTGCACAGGTCGACGATGCGTAGCGCACCGGTTGCCGAAGCGGTACCGGTTGCCGATTTGGCGCGTGCGTTCAGCACTTTGAGGGCTTCTTCGACGAGTAGTTCGGTCTCGGGGCGGGGTACGAACACGCCCGGCCCGACTGCCAGTTCTAGGCGGTAGAAGGGAGCGGAGCCGGTGATGTGTTGCAGCGGTTCGCGGCGGGCGCGGCGGGCGACCAGCGCCTCGTACTCTGCGACCTGGTCGGGGGTGAGCCGTTCCCCCATCAACGCGGCGTGCTGGAGGCGCGAGCGTGAGCCGTCGTAGAGCAGGTGCGCGGCGAGTAGCTCGGCATCGACGCGGGGGCTGGGCACCTGCGCTAGTGCCGCGGTGGCGCGCGTGAGTACCTGCGCGAGTTCTTCCCCGCGCGGGTCGTGCACATTCACCTTCATGAGCTCTCCTCCTCGTCTCTCAACGACTCAAAACCTGTCACAGCATATGGCTGAGGGGCTCCACCGCCGTAGCGGCGAGCCCCTCACCAACATCTCACGTCGATTCAGCGAATCGGCAAGAGTCTATATACAGAAACTACTTCTGTTCCTGGCCCACCTGAGCGAGGCGGTGCGCCTCGTCCATCTCAATAGCGGACTGAACCACAGGCTCCAGGTCACCATTGAGCACAGCGTCCAGGTTGTACGCCTTGTAGCCGGTACGGTGATCCGCAATGCGGTTCTCCGGGAAGTTGTACGTACGGATACGCTCCGAACGGTCCATGGTACGCACCTGCGAAGCACGGTGTGCCGCGTTCTCAGCGTCAATCTGCTCCTGCTGGTGAGCCAACAGGCGCGCACGCAGAACGCGCATCGCAGCTTCACGGTTCTGCAGCTGAGACTTCTCATTCTGCATTGCCACCACAATACCGGTCGGAAGGTGAGTAATACGCACCGCCGAGTCAGTGGTGTTCACCGACTGACCACCGGGGCCCGAAGAACGGTACACGTCAATCTTCAGGTCATTCTGGTTAATCTCGATTTCTTCCGGCTCGTCCACTTCGGGGAACACCAGAACACCAGCAGCAGAAGTGTGGATACGGCCCTGAGACTCAGTCGCCGGAACACGCTGCACACGGTGCACGCCACCCTCATACTTCAGGTGCGCCCACACGCCCTCAGCAGGCTCATTCGAGGAGCCCTTAATAGCAATCTGGGCATCCTTGTAACCGCCAACATCGGTGCTGGTCGAAGAAATAATCTCAGTCTTCCAGCCCTTGTTCTCGGCGTAACGCATGTACATGCGCAGCAGGTCACCAGCGAACAGAGCCGCCTCGTCACCACCGGCACCAGCCTTCACCTCAAGAATGACGTTACGGCCATCATCCGGGTCACGCGGAATCAGCAGGCGGCGCAGCTTCTCCTGAGCGACCTCCAGCTCCTCCTCCAGGCCGGGAATCTCCGCCGCGAAATCCGGATCCTCATCAGCCATCTCGCGAGCAGCCTCAAGGTCATCCTTCAGCGAAGTGTACTTGTTGTACGCAGTCACAATACCGGTCAGCTCCGCGTAACGGCGGCCCACACGGCGTGCCTTACCCTGGTTCGCCTGCACAGCGGGGTCGGCCAGCTGATTCTGCAGGTCAGCGTGCTCATCCAGCAGAACCTGAATAGATTCAAACATTCTGTTCTCTCTTCCATCTCCCGCACTTTACGCCGCACGGGCAGGCACTAGACATCTCACACCCCTCACAACGGGGATGCACAAAACGAACGGCTCACGCGCCCCACCCACAATCAGGAGGTGGGGCGCGTGAGATACGAGCCTTAGTCGACCAGACGCAGACCGTTCTTCTGAACCGTCAGAAGGAACTCCACGTTGCTTTCAGTCTTACGCAGCTGGTTAGTCAGAACACCCAGAGCCTGCTCGGGCTCCATACCCGCCAGGGCACGGCGCAGACCCCACATAATCTTAATCTCATCCGGGGAGAGCAGGTTCTCCTCACGGCGAGTACCAGAAGCGTTAATATCAACCGCAGGGAAGATACGCTTATCCGCCAGCTGACGGGACAGGCGCAGCTCCATGTTACCGGTGCCCTTGAACTCTTCGAAGATCACTTCATCCATCTTCGAGCCGGTCTCAACCAGGGCGGTAGCCAGGATGGTCAGCGAGCCGCCCTCTTCAATGTTGCGGGCTGCACCGAAGAACTTCTTCGGCGGGTACAGTGCGGCAGAATCCACACCACCGGACAGGATACGACCGGATGCGGGAGCCGCCAGGTTGTATGCGCGGCCCAGGCGGGTCATGGAGTCCAGCAGCACGACCACATCGTAGCCGAGCTCCACCATACGCTTCGCACGCTCAATAGCCAGCTCAGCCACAGTGGTGTGATCCTCAGCGGGGCGGTCGAAGGTCGAGGCAATAACCTCACCCTTGACGGTGCGCTGCATGTCGGTCACTTCTTCAGGACGCTCATCCACCAGGACCATCATCAGGTATACGTCCGGGTTGTTCACGGTAATCGCGTTCGCAATGGACTGCAGCATGAGGGTCTTACCCGCCTTCGGCGGGGACACAATCAGACCACGCTGACCCTTACCAATCGGGGACACCAGGTCCACCACGCGGGTGCCCAGCTTCTTCGGGGTGGTCTCCAGGCGCAGACGCTCCTTGGGGTACAGCGGGGTCAGCTTCGAGAAGACGCGGCGGTTCGCTGCTTCCTCAACGCTCTGACCGTTAATCGCCTCAACCTGAACCAGCGCGTTGAAACGCTGGCGGTTGTTCGACTCACCCTCGCGCGGCACACGGATCGCGCCGAGCACGTGGTCGCCCTTACGCAGGTTGTACTTCTTCACCTGAGCCAGGGAGACGTACACGTCGTTGGTGCCGGGCAGGTAGCCGGTGGTACGCACGAAAGCGTAGTTATCGAGAATGTCCAGAACACCCGAAATCGGTGCCAGCACATCGTCTTCGCTCAGGCGAGGCTCGTTCTCCTCGCGGCGGCGAGCCTGCTTCTCAGCACGCTCAGCCTGGCGGTCACGTTTGGAACGGCGCTCAGTACGCTCGGCACGCTCTGCGCGTTCTGCACGCTCAGCAGCCTTACGCTCGGCACGTTCACTACGCTCAGTGCTGCGCTCTGCACGCTCCGCGTTACGTTCACGCTTAGTGCGGCGCTCGGTACGCTCACCATCCTGATCACGGCGACGCTCACGAGTGCGGGTACGCTTGGAGCTCTTCTCACCGTCGGGGGTGCCAAAAGTCATGTCTAGGGCAGCGTTCAGGCTGTCCAGGCTCGCGGTGCCGTCAGCGGTAGCAGCCTTCAGCTCAGCAGAGTTACCGGGCAGGTCAATCTGCTCCGAACGCTCGCCAATACGCTCAGCGGCCAGCTCAGCGCGCACATCCAGCGGAGGAAGCTCAGCGGGATTCTCGTCCTTACGGGTGCGGCGGGTACGCTTCTCCGGCTTCTCGTTCATCTCAGCCGATGCGTCCTCACCCTCAGCGGCACGGCGAGCGCGCGCACGCTTCTGAGCGGGAGTCTCGTAACGGGAGGAGCGGGTACGCTTCTCAGACTTTTCAGCCTTCTCAACGCCCTCAGCGGGGGCTTCAGCAGCCTCAGCATTTTCGGTCTTCTCAGCCTTAGCCTCGGCGTCCTTCTGGGCGCGAGTGCGGCGAGTACGGCGCGGCTTAGACTCTTCAGCCTTCTCAGCGCCCTCAGCGGGGGCTTCAGCAACCTCAGCGGGCGCTTCAGACTTAGATGCTTCAGCCTTGGATGCTTCAGACTTGGGCGCAGCAGGAGCGGCTACGGCGCCACCACGCTGATGCTCCTCAAGAGCCTGAACCAGCTCAGCCTTCTTCAACTTCAGATAGCCTCGGATACCAAGCTGCTGGGCGAGGACACGCAACTGCGCGACCTTCAAGTTTGCAAGTTCCGGTGCGGCAGCTGCCGTACCGTACTCATCGGTGACAACAATATTCTTTGCCAACTACAATTCCTTTGGTTATAAGCCCTGAAAAATCTTCAGAATAAAGATCGGGCGGGCGCTATAGCGCGGTCAAAGGTTTAGACACTGCCGAAAGAAAACAGCAGTCTGCACCTTCGACTCCCTCGAACCGCACTGGAGGCGATTCGCGTCTCTTACCGTACCCGCTGATTCAGACACAGCGAGCACACACGGAAGATAAGGCGCTCTATCACAAATGTGGGTAAGCCCAAACCATCATCTATACAAACCATCTACGCGAGATGAAGAGGATGGATTGGTCACTTTGAAAGGGCACCCGCCGCGAAACCGAACCTCTAAGAAAAGTCTTCCCCTATGCGTCAGAAATAAAGAAAGACATGAATCCTAAAGGCACTCCTCCGAACCTTGCCGGTTCCCGCCCAGATACAAAAGCATCTGAGGTATTAGGGGAAACGGAAATACGTTACGAAGGATAGTATCGACGGTCTACATTGAACGACGGGCGAACCTCAACGTAGGACGAACTAATAACGTCCTACTGAGTAACTATAACACCTTCAGTATCAATTTCAAGGGGAAGAACCCGCCAGTTCAGGCGGCGATCCACAATAGCGCTACACGGATGGGTCGCCTCAAACTCGGCAATCGCTTCCTGGACCTGTCGCACCTGCTCATCGCCGTGCGCAAAGGTCAAAACGGTCGGGCCAGCACCAGAAATTACCGCCGCAAAACCCTGACCGCGCAGGTACGCCACCAGCGCAGCCGACGGCTCCATCGCGGTCACGCGGTAACCCTGATGCAGGTAATCCACGGTCGCATCCATCAGGTACTCGGGAGCATCAGAGAGAGTGCGCACCAGCAGCGCCGCACGAGCCGAGTTCGCCACAGCCTCAACGTGGGGCATCTGCGCAGGAATCAGCGAACGAGCAAGCTTCGTCGACACCTCATAATCGGGCACAGCCACCACGGGGCGAACGTCAGGATGCACCGGAATAATCAGGGACTTCCAGTCCCCCATCTCGCCCCAGGACACCGACAGGTTGCCGTAAATCGCCGGAGCCACGTTATCCGGGTGGCCCTCCATATCGGAGGCGACCTGCAGCATCTGCTCACGGCTCAGACGGTGCTCTTCCGGCAGCAGACCGCTCGCCGCAGCTACACCCGCCACAATAGCCGACGCCGAAGAACCCATACCGCGAGAATGCGGAATCTTATTATCAGCAATCAGCTTCACCGGCGGCAGCTCATCCAAACCAGCCGCCGCAAAACCAGCCTTCATCGCCTGCAACACCAGGTGGCTCTCATCGCGAGGAACATCCGCGCTACCCTCACCGCTGAGCTCAAACTCCAGACCGGACTCAATACGCTCAACAACCAGCTCATCATAGAAGCCAAGACCCAAACCCATGCTGTCATAGCCGGGACCCAGGTTAGCGCTCGTAGCGGGAACGCGAACCTTAACGGACGCGCCCACCGGAATATCAGAAATATGCAGGGAAGACATGAGAAGAACCTCGCGATCGGTGACGTAATGAGTGAATAGGTGAAAGATACAAAAAGGGGCTGTCATGCAGGTGCACCCCGCCCCGCAAACACGGGACGGAGTGCACATCGTAGTATGAACAGACTAGTTCAAATCAAGAATATCTGCCACAGCAACCACGTCGAAAGGAGCCTTAGTCGGCTCAACCTTCACACCGTTAACAGCCTCAAGAGCCCACTGCGGGTCCTTCAGACCGTGACCGGTCACGGTAATCACGATGGTCTTACCCTCGGGAGCTTCACCTGCGCGGTGCTTCTTCAGCAGACCCGCAACGCCAGCAGCCGAAGCCGGCTCCACGAAGACGCCCTCGCGGGCAGACAGCCAGCGGTGCGCCTCCAGAATCTCCTCATCGGTGACAGCCTCAATCACGCCGCCAGACTCGTCACGAGCAGCTTCAGCCTTCTCCCACGACGCGGGGTTACCGATACGAATCGCGGTCGCAATGGTCTCAGGAGCCTCAATCGGGTGACCCGCAACGATCGGTGCAGCACCAGCAGCCTGGAAACCCCACATGATCGGACGCTTGGTCGCAACCGGCTCCAGAACCTTACCGTCACGGTTGGTGTAAGGCTCCGAGTACTCCTTGTAGCCCTTCCAGTACGCGGTGATGTTACCCGCGTTGCCAACCGGCAGCAGGTGGTAATCGGGAGCATCCCCCAGGGTGTCAACAACCTCAAACGAACCGGTCTTCTGGCCCTCAATGCGGTAAGGGTTGACCGAGTTCACCAGGAACACCGGGTAGTTCTCGCTGAGCTTGCGAGCAATCTCCAGGCAGTTATCGAAGTTGCCGTCAATCTGAATGATGTCAGCACCGTGAGCAATCGCCTGAGACAGCTTACCCATGGAAATCTTGCCGTCCGGAACCAGCACTGCACAGCGCATACCAGCCTGCAGAGCGTACGCAGCAGCCGAAGCGGACGTGTTACCGGTCGAAGCACACACAACAGCCTTCGCGCCGTCACGCTTAGCGGCGGTCATCGCGCTGGTCATACCGCGGTCCTTGAACGAACCGGTCGGGTTCATACCCTCAAACTTCAGGTAAACGGTGTTACCGGTCTCAGCAGACAGTGCCGGCGCGTGAATCAGCGGGGTACCGCCCTCGCCCAGGGTCACAGCCTTCACATCGTCTGCGAAGGGCAGACGGTCACGGTACTCATTGATAACGCCCTGCCACACGTGTGCCATTGGCTTCTCCTTCAATCTTGGCGCCCCGCCCGCCGGACCTTCCATAGGTTCGACGCGGTAGCGGGGACGCGGGTTCGTTCGTGAGCGATGCTTCTACACGCGAGCATCGCACGTTTAGTAAGCGGCGCGTGCCGCACGACGCTTTCGCGCCCAGTAATTCTCAGCGCTTAGTGCTTCTCAGACTCCACGCGGATGACCGAGTTCACCTCACGCACAGTGTCCAGAGCGTCAATCACAGCAATCGCACGGCGCAAATCGGAATCCTTAGCCGAATGCGTGACCATACGAATCTGAGCCGCACCCTCCTTCGGGGCGGACTGACGCAGAGAATCAATAGAGATACCGTGCTCAGTCAGGATGCGGGTAATGTTCGCCAGAACGCCCAAGCGATCCTCCGCCACAACACCCACCGAGTAGCGAGACACCACGTTATCCAGGCTGGTTGCGTGCAGCTGCGCGTGAGAAGTCTCCGGAACACCGGGACCACCCAGCACCAGACGACGAGCCAGGGACACGAAGTCACCCAGAACAGCCGAAGCAGTCGGAGCGCCACCCGCGCCGGGACCGTAGAACATCAGCTCGCCAGCGTTCTCCGCCTCAACGAACACAGCGTTGAACGCACCGTGCACGCCCGCCAGCGGGTGCTGACGAGGAATCAGGGTCGGGTTCACGCGAATGTTCGCGCCGTTCTCACCCTCGCGCTCGCAAATAGCCAGCAGCTTGATGACGTAACCATCAGCATCCGCGGCAGCAACATCATCAGCGGTGACGGAAGTAATGCCCTCGGTGTGCACATCATCAATAGTGAAAGTCGAGTGGAACGCCAGCGAAGCAACAATCGCAGCCTTCGACGCAGCGTCGTGGCCCTCAACGTCAGCAGTCGGGTCTGCCTCCGCGTAGCCGAGCTTCTGAGCCTCAGCCAGTGCGTCCGAGAAGGATGCGCCGGTGGTGTCCATCTGGTCAAGAATGTAGTTGGTGGTGCCGTTCATGATGCCCAGAACGCGGGTCACACGGTCACCAGCCAGGGAGTCACGCAGGGGGCGCAGAATCGGGATAGCACCCGCAACAGCAGCCTCGTAGGAGAGCTGGGCGCCGGACTCATCAGCGGCAGCCTGCAGCTCCACACCGTGCTTAGCCAGCAGCGCCTTGTTACCGGAGACCACAGACTTACCCGCCTTCAAAGCACGCAGAATGCGAGTGCGAGCCGGCTCAATACCGCCGGTCAGCTCGATGACCACATCCGCTGCGTCAATGAGAGCGTCAGCGTCGGTGGTGTACAGCGAGGGATCCGCATTCCAGTGGCGGGATGCATTAGTATCGCGCACGGCAATACCGATCAACTCCACGGGCGCGCCAATGCGCTTTTCAAGGACGGCGTTATCCTCCACCAGGATGCGAGCAGCCTGGGAACCGACATTACCGGCACCAAGCAGTGCTACTTTGATCTTTTCAGCCACGATAGTCTCTTTCTACGGTCTGTTCCGGGTTCGCCCCGGTATCTCTTCGGGCTAAGGCACGGATGCGGCGCAGAGCACGCACTCAACAACCACTTTATCAAGAGGCGGGGACGGCTCAGCAGCCTCAAGCTGCGACTTTTACTCTCTGAGATGAGGTATCCCTCACAGTTATGAGGTGAACCTTATTTTCTGCGAAGTTTTGAACACGCAAAACCGTGAAGCCCCGCCCGCAACCGCCACCTCGCAGTGTGCAGTGCAGAAACGGGAACTTCACGGCTTTTCATGATGTCAGAATGGGTTCTTAGATATCCGTTCTTAGATATCCGAACCCATATCCAGCGCCAGCATATCCTCCTCGCGCTGACGACGAATCATCACGCGAGAAGGCTGACCCTGCGCGGTCGCAATCACCGGCGGGCGAGTCAAGAAATTATAGTTCGAACCCAGCACATAGCAGTACGCGCCGGTCGCTGGAACCGCCAGAATATCGCCAGCCTGCAGGTCAGCGGGCAGGTAGCAGTAGCGCACCACCACATCGCCAGACTCGCAGTGCTTACCCACCACGCGCGAGAGCACCTGCTCCCCCGCCGGGGCACGATTCGCCAGGGTCACCGAATAATCCGATTCGTACAGCACCGGGCGGGCGTTATCGCTCATACCGCCGTCCACCGAAACGTAGCGGCGCACGCGAATCTCGCCGTTCTCATCCTCAATGCTCACGTTCTTAATGGTGCCGACCGTGTACAGGGTCGCACCCGAAGGACCGGAAATGGAACGGCCCGGCTCGAACGACATGTGCGGAATCGCCATGCCCAGGCGCTCGCAGGTCGCCGCGACGGAAGCGGCAATCGACTCGGTCACCTCGGTAATGGAGCGGGGGTGATCCGCCTCGGTGTAGCCGATGCCGTAGCCACCACCCAAATCCAGCTCCGGCAGGGTCACGCCCAGGTCGCGGTTGAGGCGGTTCATGAACTCCAGGGCGGTAGTAGCCGCCTGCTCGAAGCCCTCCGCCTCAAAAATCTGCGAACCAATATGGCAGTGAATACCGCGGAAATCCAGGGAATCGGTCGCGTTCAAAATCGCGGCGGCCAGAGCCGCGTAAGAGTCGGTAGCCTCAACACCCCAGTGCTCCAGCTCTTCCTCTTCCAGACCGGCGAGCGCGGCGGTGCCGGGCTGCAGGGACATGCCAAACTTCTGGTCCTCGTGCGCGGTCGCAATGGACTCGTGGGTGGACGCGTGCACGCCCGGGGTGATGCGAATCAGCACCGGGACGGGCGGGTAGGGCTCCTCACCTTCAGCCACGCGCTCGGCAGCCAGCTCGGCGTACACGCGCTCAATCAGCTTGAGCTCATCCACCGAGTCAGCCACCACGCGGCCCAGACCGTTACGAATCGCACGGGCAATCTCAGCCTCAGACTTGTTGTTGCCGTGCAGCGCGATATTCGCGCCCGGAACCTGCGCGCGCAGAGCCAACGCCAGCTCACCACCGGAGGCAGTATCCAGGCACAGGCCCTCCTCGGTCGCCCAGCGTGCCACCGCGGTGGACAGGAAGGACTTGCCGGCGTAGTAGACGCTCACCTTCGCACCGTGCGCGGCAAAAGCCTGCTCAAAAGCGGTGCGGTAGGCGCGGGCGCGGGCGCGGAAAGTGGTCTCGGAGAAGACGTACTGCGGGGTGCCGTGCTCAGCCGCCAGGTCGCTGACGGTCACGCCGTCAATGCAGAGCTCACCCTGCTCATTGCGGGTAAAGGAATCGGTCCAGATGGTGCGCGACAGGGCTTCGGGATGCTCGGGGTAGGTGAGCCATTCGGGGGCATAGAGGGCGCGGGCTTCGCTCATCGTGTCTCTTTCGTTAACTATCGTTGAGTATCTTTGAGGGCAATGCGTTCAACCCCCGCCCCGGTAGCACCGGGTCGGGGGTTGAATCGAAAAGGGTATTACATGCGCTCGGGTGCGCTCACACCCAGCAGGTTCAGGCCGTTAGCCAGCACCTGCTGCGCCGCGTTATTCAGCAGCAGGCGGGTACGGTGCAGGTCGGTGACCTCCTCATCCGCCTTGGGGGCGACGCGGGAAACGCCGTACCAGCTGTGGTACGCCGAAGCGAGCTGCTCCAGGTAGCGGTTCACTCGGTGCGGCTCGTAGAACTTCGCGGCGTCACGCACAGCAGCGGGGAACTGACCGAGCACAGCCAGCAACTCGCCGTCAGCAGCGGAGTCGAGCAGGGAGGTGTCCACGCCGTCCTCGACCTTCACGCCAGCCTCCGCGGCGTTGCGTGCCACAGCGGCGGTACGTGCGTGAGCGTACTGCACGTAGTAGACCGGGTTCTCGTTGCTCTTGGAGGTCAGCAGGCCCAGGTCAATGTCGATGGGGGTGTCCACCGAGTAGCGGGTCAGCTCGTAGCGTGCCGCGTCAACACCAACGGCCTCAACCAGGTCCTCAAGGGTGACCACGGTGCCGGCGCGCTTGGACATGCGGACGGGCTTGCCGTCCTTGACCAGGTTCACCAGCTGACCGATCATGACCTCAATCTGGTCGGCGCGGTAGCCAAGAATCTGGGCGATAGCCTTCAGGCGGCCCACGTAGCCGTTGTGGTCAGCACCGAGCATGTAAATCGCCACGTCGGCGGGGTTCTCGGCACGGGTCATCTTGTCCTGGTAGTAGGCGATATCGCCCGCCACGTAGGCGTGGTTGCCGTCAGACTTGATGACCACGCGGTCCTTGTCGTCGCCGTAGTCGGTGGTGCGCATCCACCATGCGCCGTCAGCTTCGAAGAGCTGACCGTTCTCACGCATGGTCTCGAGCAGGGCATCCACCTTGCCGCCCTCGAACACGGAGTTCTCGTGGAAGAACACGTCAAAGTAGGTACCGAATGCCGCCAGGGACTCCTTAATCTGATCGAACATCAGGTGAGTACCGATTTCGCGGAAAATCTCTTCGGGGTTCTCAGCCTCAAGCGCGTCGGGGCGCTGAGCCAGAATCTGATCCTTAATGTCCACAATGTACGCGCCAGCGTAGCCGTCCTCGGGGGTGTCCTCACCGCGGGCAGCGGCAATCAGGGAGCGCACGAAACGGTCAATCTGGGTGCCGTGGTCGTTGAAGTAGTATTCGCGCACGACGTTAGCGCCCTCAGCCTCAAGGACGCGGGCGAGCGCATCACCGACGGCAGCCCAGCGGGTGCCGCCCAGGTGGATGGGGCCGGTGGGGTTCGCGGAGACGAACTCAAGGTTGATGGTCTTACCGGCGAACTTGTCGCTGCGGCCGTATGCTTCGCCAGCCTCAACGATGGTGGCGGCAAGCTCACCAGCAGCTGCGGCGTCCAGGGTGATGTTCAGGAAGCCGGGACCAGCAATATCTACGGATGCGACACCGGGGATGGCGCCAATCTTCTCTGCCAGAAGAGCTGCTGCCTCACGCGGGTTCTTGCCCACCTTCTTGGCGAGCTGCAGAGCGACGTTGGTTGCCCAGTCACCGTGTTCGCGGGACTTGGGGCGCTCTACTCGGACGGCGGGCAGTTCAGCGCCCTCCACGAGGGTCAGCTGGCCGGAGGAAATGGTTTCTTCAAGGGCAAGCGCAATGGCTTCAGAGAGTTCTTCAGGAGTCATAACAAACTATTCTAGCAAGCATTGGCAGGCGACTGACCGTTTATCTAGCGCTTATCTGATACCATGGTGGGGTTGCCTCTGTAGCTCAGCGGATTAGAGCACCAGTTTCCGGTACTGGGGGTCGAAGGTTCGAATCCTTTCAGGGGCACGATGTTCTTATTCGAGAGGGAACATGGGAGCCGATACTCGCACAGCGGGTGTCGGCTCCTTTTTATTTAACTGCCATGCTGCCCCGCCCACTTTTCAACGTCAGAGCGTGGACACTACCTGCCGCCCTGTTGTGGCAACGCTCGCACCCTTGAGAGAATGGGGAACGCGCACACTGTTCAACTCAACCCGAACTTTAAGCCACGACAGCGGAGGTAAACCGTGACCACCATGCGCCAGATTCAGCTCACCGAGTGGGGCGACGAAAGCGTTCTGCACGAAGCAAACGTGCCCATCCCCTCGCCGGTGCGCGGTCACGTGCTCATCAAGACGGTTGCCGCCGGCGTGAACCCCATCGACCTGACCACCCGCAAGGGTCTGGGCCCCGCCGCTCAGCTTGCCGATCCCTCCTACAAGCCGTTCGTTCCCGGTTGGGATGTTGCCGGCACCGTGGTTGCCACCGCTGGCGACTACACGGGTTTCAAGGTGGGCGACGGTGTATTTGGTCTGGTTTCTTTCCCCTCCCCCGCAGGTGCGTACGCCGAGTATGTGCTTGCCCCGGCGCATCAGCTGGTGAAGGTGCCCGCCGATGTTCCCTGCGCCCAGTTGGGCGGCGCTCCCCTGGCGGCACTGACCGCATACCAGGCACTCTTTGAGGTGGCGCAGCTGAAGGAAGGCGAGCGCGTGCTCATTCACGCCGGTGCCGGAGGCGTCGGTCACCTCGCCGTTCAGCTGGCGGCTCAGGCTGGAGCTCAGGTTTTTGCGACCGCCTCCGCGGCAAACCACGAGTTTGTGCGCTCGCTGGGCGCCCAGCCCATTGATTACCGCACCGAGGATTTCCGTTCGGTACTGGGTCAGACCATGGATGTGGTGCTCAATTCCACCGGTCAGCAGACCTTCCTCGATTCGCTGGAGGTGCTGGTTCCCGGCGGTCGTATTGTCACCCTGACCAGCCCCGACCCGCTGGATGTGGCGCGTGAGCGCGGCTTCCAGGCGCAGTGGCTGACGGTTCACCCGGACCGTGTGCAGATGCAGGAGATTGCCCGCCTCATGTCCCTGGGCCTGTTGAAGGTGCACGTGGATCAGGTGCTTGATTTTTCGCAGGCTGCGCAGGCTCACGCCCTGGTGGCGGCCGGGCGCACCCGCGGCAAGATCGTACTGGTTCCCTAACGAGGTGCTGATTCATGCAGACTTCTGAGAGCGCGCCGAAGATTGAGGGCGCACTGAACGCTGAGGGCGTGCCGAAGGTTAAGGGCGCACCGCACGCTGAGGGCGTGCCGACCATTGAGAGTACCGAGTACCGCTCCGGTTTTTACCGCGAGGCGGGCTTTTACGATGCCCACTCGCTACCCGACTACGGTGCGCAGTCGCCCGTAACTCGCGAGGCGTTCGCCTACGATTTCTTCCCCGCGGCTGCTGATTCTTCTCCCGCGCCTCTGCTGGTGTGGGTTCACGGTGGCGCCTGGCGCTTCGGCACCAACCAGGCCCTACGCGACACCATCCTGCGCACCCCTGACGGGGAGCAGCCCAATACCCAGGCGCTCATGCGCGCCGCTTTTCAGCAGGCAGGCTGGGCGGTCGCGTCCATCAACTACCGGTATTCGCATCAGGCACTCTTCCCGGGTGCCCTGCACGATGTGAAGGAGGCGGTGCGTTTCTTCCGCGCCAACGCGCACGAGTTCGGCATCGACCCGCAGCGCATTGCGGTAGCGGGCGGAAGCGCCGGCGGGCACCTAAGCATGATGGTTGCGCATACGGGAGATTCCGCCGCCAGTGACCCTGCATTTGAGGACCCTGCATATGGGGACTCTGCGGGCGCACCAGAGCACGAGGAATACTTTGAAGGCAGGGCGGCAAGCGCCTACCCGTCCCATAGTTCGCAGGTGGCGGCGGCGGCTTCGTTTTACGGGGTCAGCGATTTGAGGACCATCTTCACCGATCGTCCCCTGGCCGGCTACGCCCTCAATCATCCCGAGGACGATGGCGCCGAATGGCGACTGCTGGGAAGCACCTACCCGGTGCCCGCAGACGCGTCTACTATCGACATCTCCAAAGGTGAGCGGGTGGTTCCGGGTGTCTGCATCGAGCGTGCCCAAAAGAACTGGGAGCGTGCGCATCCTATTGATGCGGTACGCCCCCAGAAAAGAGTGAACCTGAAACGAGTGAATAAGTTCGAAAGTGCCTTAGCACAGGGTGCAAGCGGCGGTGCCACGCCCCTCATGCTCGTGCACGGTATTAGTGATTCGTGTGTGCCGTACCAGCAATCGGTGCGGGTGTATCAGGCGCTGCGCACGCGGCAGGTGCCTACCGATTTGGTGCTGGTTCCGGATGCCGAACACGGGGATTCACGCTGTTTTAGCCCCGAGATTGTTCAGCAGATGCTGCAATTTCTGAACCGCACTGTCTCATCAGAGTGATTGATCAGACGGTGAATGATTCAGACGGTGATTGACCAGATGCGGGTTTAGCGAACGCGGCGGTTCACGTATTCGTGCTCAAGGCGGTACCGTTCGAGGTCATCAAAAGCAACGCGACGGTGCGTGTTAATGCGCTCGAACGGAATATCTCCGCGCTCCAGCAGGCGAACAACGGTCGGGCGGGATACGCCCAGGTAGTCTGCCGCCTCCTGCGTGGTCATCAGGCGGTCCTGGCGTACCACGCAGACATCCTTGCGGTCGGCGAATGCGCGCGCTACGGAGGTGAGGGGTCCGTACATTTCGGGGGAAATCTGTACGCGCTCGCCGTCGCCGGTGACCAGGTAGAGGGTTTCTTCGGCGCTGAGGCGGTCGAAGTGGGTGCGCAGACTCGCGTGAACGAGGGCTTGGAAGAGCTCTTCGCAGCGGTGGTGAATTTCTTCCTGCTGCCCATCTTCGCAGCAATCCAACACTGCAGCACGTGTTGCCGGGTACGTCTTTGGTGATGGCATAGTCACTCCTTCGTTACTGTGTTATTCACCACTGTAGCAGTTGAACGAAACTATCGAAAGAAAGTTAAGAGGCGCAGTTAATTCGCATCTGTAGTGCATATAATTCAGATGAATATTTATTAGCTATATAGATAGTATTTAATGTCATTTATTGTATCTTAACTGTCCTTTTGAGGGCCATCATTCCGCCGCTACCCACACAGGGTTCCCGCGAACAAACCCAAATATGACAAACAAAGCACACCCCAAGCCCACCGCGGGCAAGGCGAGTACACTGGATAGGATATGTCTGAGCAGAAATCCACGAAGAAACACGCAGATACTTCTAAGGCCCCCCGCACCGCCCCCACCATGGCGAGCATGGCAGCCGCAATCCACGCGGCAAAGGTACGATCCTCCGAAAAAACCGGTGCAAAAACCGGCGAAAAGACCGCAGATAAAACTACCGAGAACAACGCGGTAAATAACGGCGCCCCGAAGAAGGGTACACAGAAGAACAGCGCCCAGAAGAATAGCGCAGACCGCAAGAACTCCTCCCGCGGCGCCTCCGAACGCAACTCCAACGCCTCCCGCTCTACCCGACACGGAGGCGGTAACAACCGCGCCCCTAAGCAGGGCAACCAGCAGGGTGGCAACCAAAGCAACCAGGGCAACCAGCAGAACCGCCCGGCACCGCGCCGCTACGAGCCGCTCATCCCCGAGGTCATCACCTACCCCGAAGAGCTGCCCGTCAGCGAACGCCGTGAAGACATCATGAACGCGATCCGCGACAACCAGGTCGTCATCATCGCGGGTGAAACCGGCTCCGGTAAAACCACCCAGATCCCCAAAATGTGCCTCGACCTGGGCCTGGGTGCTAAGGGCCTCATCGGCCACACCCAGCCGCGCCGACTCGCCGCACGCTCCGTCGCCGAACGCATCGCCGAAGAACTCGGACAGAAAATTGGCGAAACCGTCGGCTACCAGGTGCGATTCACCTCCGAAGTTGGCGAACACAGCGCCATCAAACTCATGACCGACGGCATTCTGCTCGCCGAAATTCAGAACGACAAGCTGCTGCGCCGCTACTCCACCCTCATCATTGACGAGGCGCACGAACGCAGCCTGAACATTGACTTCATCCTCGGCTACCTCAAGCGCATCCTGCCGCAGCGCCCGGATTTGAAGGTCATCATCACCTCCGCAACCATCGACCCGGAGCGTTTCGCGCGCCACTTCTCCCCCAGCTACGTGCCGGGCAAGGGCATCGTCGACGAAAACCTCAGCGCCGAAGAACGCGAAATCGCCGAAGCGATCCTGCCCGACGACGCGCCGCCCATCATTGAGGTGTCCGGCCGAACCTACCCCGTGGAAATCCGTTACCGCCCGCTCGACGAGGAAGACTACCTCAGCGACGACGAAATCGAGGACGACCACGACCCCACCGACGGCATCCTCGACGCCATCAAGGAGCTCTCCAAGGAAGCGCCCGGCGACATCCTCATCTTCTTCTCCGGTGAACGCGAAATCCGCGACGCCAAGGACGCTATCGAGGCGATGGTCGCCAAGTCGCCGCGCCTGAACTACGAAGTGCTGCCCCTGTACGCGCGCCTCTCGCTCGCCGAGCAGCACCGCGTGTTCTCCCCCGGAACCCGCCCGCGCATCGTGCTCGCCACGAACGTTGCCGAAACCTCGCTGACCGTGCCCGGCATCAAGTACGTCATCGACACCGGCACCGCCCGCATCTCCCGCTACTCGGCACGCACCAAGGTTCAGCGCCTGCCCATCGAACGCATCTCGCAGGCAAGCGCCAACCAGCGTTCCGGCCGATGCGGCCGCGTCAGCGACGGCATCGCAATCCGCCTCTACTCCGAAGAAGACTTCAACTCACGCCCCGAGTTCACCGACCCCGAAATTCTGCGCACCAACCTCGCAGCCGTCATCCTGCAGATGATCGCAATCGGCGTGGTCCGCGAACCCGGCGACATCTCCCGCTTCCCGTTCGTGCAGCCGCCCGCATCCCGCGCCATCAACGACGGCGTGAACCTGCTGCGCGAACTCGGCGCGCTCACCGAACGCCCCCGCAGCCCCCGCAAGGGCCGCGGCAACAGCGCAACCCTCACCGCCATCGGCCGAGCCATGGCGGCATTCCCCGTGGACCCGCGCCTCGCCCGCATGATCATCGAAGGCGGCCGTCGCAACTGCGCCAAGGAAATGATGGTGCTCGCCGCCGCCCTGACCATCCAGGACCCGCGCGAACGCCCCGCCGACGTGCGCGCCGAAGCAGACGCCATGCACGCCCGCTTCGTCGACGACACCTCCGACTTCTCCTCCTTCCTGCGACTCTGGGACTACATCAACGAGCAGCAGGCGGCGCTGTCCTCCTCGCAGCTGCGCAAAATGTGCCACCGCGAATACATCAACTACCTGCGCATCCGCGAATGGCAGGACCTCTTCGCCCAGCTACGCGAAATGGGACGCACCGCCAACATTCACGCCAGCGGCGGCAGGGACATCAACGCCTCCGCCCACGAAATCGACATCCACAAGAGCCTGCTCTCCGGCCTGCTCTCGCACGTGGGCGTCAAGGAAGAACGCGAAAAGGACTCCAAGGGACGCAACCGCGGCCCCCGCGAATACCTCGGCGCACGCGGCACCAAATTCGCGATCTTCCCCGGCTCCGGCCTGTTCAAAAAGAGCCCCGACTGGGTGCTCTCCGCCGAACTCGTCGAAACCTCCCGCCTGTGGGCGCGCACCAACGCCTCCATCGACCCGCAGTGGATCGAAGAAATCGGCAAGCACCTCATCAGCGTGCAATACTCCGAACCGCACTGGTCGCTCAGCTCCGGCGCGGCAGTCGCCTACGCCAAGGGCACCCTCTTCGGCCTGACCATCTACGCCGACCGCCCCGTGCAATACGCCCGCGTAGACGCCGCCGCAGCCCGCGAACTGTTCATCCAGTCCGCCCTCGTCGAAGGCCAATGGCACACCCAGCACAAGTTCTACCTGCGCAACCAGCGCGCCCTCGCCGAAGTCGAAGAACTCGAAGCACGCCTACGCCGCCGCGACCTGCGCGTAGACGACTCCGTACTCTTCGCCTTCTACGACGCACGCATCCCCGCCCACGTGACGGATGTGCGCGCCTTCGACAAGTGGTGGAAGCAGGCACGTCTCGAAGACGACAACTTCCTGGACTTCAACCCCGAAAAGCTCATCAACGAGGAAGCCGCCGACTACGACGACTCCCAGTTCCCGCGCCAGTGGGTGCAGCGCACCGACAGCGGCGAACTGACCCTCGACCTGCGCTACGAATACGCCCCCACCGCCGGCATCGGAGGCGCCCGCACCGACGCCGCCAAGCGCGACGGCGTAGCAGTCCAGGTACCCATCCTGTTCCTCAACCAGCTGAGCCCCGAACCGTTCCGCTGGCAGATCCCCGGCCTGCGCCACGAACTCGTCACCGCACTCATCAAATCGCTCCCCAAGGCGATTCGACGCAACTTCGTGCCCGCACCCGACGTAGCACGCGCCGCCTGCGCCGCCCTGGAAGAGGACTACTCCCCCGCCACCGACGAACTCATCCCCTCCCTGGCACTCGTACTACGCCGCCTGCGCGGCGTCGTTGTCGAGCCCGAAGCCTTCAACTGGGACGCCGTGCCCGAACACCTGAAAATGGGATTCCAGGTGCGCAACGCACGCAACAAAATCCTGGGCGAAGGCAAGGACCTGCGCGCCCTGCAGCAGCAGCTCCACAAGGAGATTCGCAGCGCCCTCGCCGACTCGCTCGGCGCATCCGACGACACCATGGCAAAAATGGTGGCGCTCGCCCAGGGCGGATCAGGCAACTCAGGCGGCTCTGGCAACGCGAGTGGCCCCGCGGCTTCTGCTAAGAAGGGCGCGAAGAGCCCGGCGAAGGGCGCCCAGGCCGAGGCGGGTGCATCCGGCGGAGTACGCGAGGTCACCGGCCTCACTGCCTTCCCCGCCGACCTCTTCCCCAACGGAGAAATCCCCCGCAAGGTACAGCGTGTCATCGCGACCCAGGCGGTTAACGGCTACCCCGCTCTCGTGGACGAAGGCTCTAGCGTGGGTCTGCGCATCTTCCCCACCGAAGCAGAGCAGCTGCACGCGCAGCGTCGCGGCATCATCCGTCTGCTCCAGCTGCAGGTACCCTCGCCCGTACGCTACGTGAGCGAACACCTCTCCCACAAGGAGAAAATCGTCTTCACGCAGAACCCGCACGGCTCCATCGACGAGCTCATTCGCGACTGCACCGTCGCGGCGCTCGACCACCTCGTGCCGCACACCCCCATCTTCACGTACGCCGAATACAGCGAACTCTACGAGCACGTGCGCGCCGAACTCATCGAGACGGTCTTTGACGTGACCAAGCTCGTCGCCGAAATCCTCTCCGAAGCCACCGCGCTGAAGAAGGCTATCAAGAAGGCCACCTCGCTGACGACCATGCACGCCGTCTCCGACGTGAAGGCACAGATGGAGAACCTCGTCTACCCCGGGTTCGTGGCGCAGACCGGCTACGACCAGCTGGTTCACATCCCGCGCTACCTCAAGGCAGCCCAGGTGCGCCTGACGAAGCTCGGCCCGAACCTGCACCGCGACAACCAGCTCATGCTCACCGTGCAGGATCTTGAGGATTCCTACGATAACGCGGTCAAGTCGCTCCCTGCAGGCACCATCGTTCCGGATGCGCTCCGCCGCGTGAACTGGATGATTGAGGAGCTGCGCGTCAGCTTCTTCGCCCAGGAGCTTGGTACCGCCTACACGGTGTCTGAGAAGCGCATTGCGAAGGCTCAGCGTGAGGCGCTGGACGCTATCAAGCGCTAGCTTGTGAGGTTGTGCGGACGGCGGTGTTCGTCCTCGCTCCTACAGGGGCACCCGCCCTCGCAGAGCTCGGGCACCCTGATGTCGCTACGGACGACACCGCCTTCCCGCGCTAGGTTCCCGTCTCGGCTTGTGCTGTGAACGGCAAAGAGCCCCACACGATTACCTCGTGTGGGGCTCTTTCGTATCTGTGGTTTTTCAGTGCCCGGTTGGGTCGGCAAGCTATGCACTTCCTCCGCTCCTGCAGGGGAACCCGCCGCACCCGGACGCTCCGCTCTTCCTTGCTTCGCTGCGGAGAGCGCCCGGGGCGGCACCCTGATGTCGCTTCCGGAAGGCATAGCCGCCTCCACCCGCGAATTGGCAAGAGCGACCAAGACAGGTTAGGCTGCCGCCTCGCAGAAGGTCACCGTCACGGAGCCGTTACCGCGGTCGTGCATCCACTGCGGCGCGTTCTCGGCCGAGGCGATGGAGCCGTCGCTCACCGACGGGGCGAGGTACGAGCCGCCCGCGCCACCGGCGCCGCCCTGCATCGTGTAGCCCAGGCCCTGACGTACGCCGGTCGGGCTGTTCAGCCACTTCTGGGTCAGCACAATCGAGGAGACGGACTGGGCCGCTCCGGAACCGCCACCGCCGTAGCCCGCGCCGCCGCCGCCGGACACCACGGACTGGTAGCCGTTGAAGTTCTGCGCATATGCGCCCTCGTCGTTGTAGACGTCCAGGTCCCAGCTGCGGTCCTCGTAGGTGCCCTTCTCGTGCACGCTGGCGGGGTTCTCGTCGAGCTGGTAGGAGTACGCGCCCGCGCCGTCGCCACCGTTGCCCGCGAAGCCGCTCGTGCCCGCGTTACCTGCGACGAACTGGCTGAACAGCACCTGGTTGTTGGTGCTTTCAAAGCCGATGACGGGGCCGCTAACCGGCAGGGTGCCCGCCGCGCCGCCTGCACCGCCCACGCCCGCCGCGCCGCCGAAACCGGAGTTGTAGCTCAGGACCTTGGAACGTTCAGCCTTGTAGATTTCGTAGCCGGGGGTGCCGTTGGAGCCCGCCGCAGCGGAGGCGCTACCCGCCGCGCCGAACTGCGGGGATGCGTCCGAGCCGAGGGCCGCCACGCCGGCATCGATCTGGCCGTCGAGGTTGGAGTACCAGGGGTCCGCGTAGGACACGCCGGAGCTGGTCATACCCGCGCCGCCACCGCCGCCTGCTACAGCTACAACAACGCCATCGATGAGCAGTGCTGAGGAGCCGCCGCCGGATGCGGCGTAGACCTGGCTCTTGGAGTTCGCCGGATTAGCGTACTTGGCGTCCACCTGCGCGGTGACGCTGGCGGGGATGGTGTAGGCGGGCACGGAGCCGCCGTTGCCGTAGCCTTCACCGCCGGCCGTGGGGGTAAGGGAGCCGTCACCGATACCGCCCGCGGCGGCCACGATTTGCACGGTGGATCCGGGGGTAACCGCAACAACGCCGGTGACCTTCGCGCCGGAGCCGGCGGGGGTCATGCGGTTGTTGGTGCCGCCCGCGCCGCCGACCAGTTCGAAGCGGAGCTTGTAGACGTTGTTGGGGACGGTGAATGTCTTGACGGTCTTGGCGCCCTCGTCGGTGCCGGAGATGCTGTAGGCAGGGCTGGCCGCCAGGGTACAGTCTGCGGCGACGGATGCTGCGTAGGAGGGGATGGTTGCCGATGCCGCGACGACCGGTGCCGCCCAGGCTACGCCCGCGACAAGCTTGCGGCGGGTCAGGGATGAAGACATGGTATGCCCTTTAGGATGAGGAAAATATTAGGTGGTGTGCGGCGCGACGGTATCTGAATCCATGCAAGCCTCGAATTGCTTGCTGCGGAAAGAAATTCGGCGCCGCTCAAAAGAATACCCTTAACTTCAGCCTTAACATAAATCCCTGGCTTGAGCACGGTATGGGAGCTCTTGGCTGCCTCGCGCCACTTCCTTCCTTCGCTCCTGCAGGGGAACCCGCCGCACCCGGACGCTCCGCTCTTCCTTGCTTCGCTGCGGAGAGCGCCCGGGGTGGCACCCTGATGTCGCTTTCAGAAGGTGCGGCTTTATGCGAGCCGCAGGTTCCGTCCGCGCACGCAACGCCAGCAGAGGGTCTGCAAGTTCTCGGACTCGTTGTTGCCGCCTTCGGAGAGCGGCACCTTGTGGACGACCTCTAGGATGAGGATTCGTTCACGCATGATGGAGTTGCTGCATCCGGGGTTTTGGCAGGTGTAGTTGTCGCGTTCTTTGATGCGTTGGCGTAGCTGCGCGGTCAGGAGGGTGCGTTCGCCGCCTTCGGGCCATGCCCAGCGTATTTTGCGTTCGAGGGTTTCGGAAAGCGCGTCGAGGGTTGGGGTGTCGAGGGTGACGGTGACAGCGCGGTTTTCTTTGCCTCCGATCGAGGTGTATTCGAAGCGGTAGACGGGGTACGGCACGGTCAGCCCCACGTGGCAGACGTTGAGTTTGTTCCAGAACTCGTCGGCGTAGTTCTTGGTGATAAATTGGGGCGGGCTGATATGTGCAATCATGTCCTCTTCGCGGCGTCGCACGTTGTCGATTGCGGTTTCGAGGCGCGCGATATCGTCGGAGAGGCGCTGTACGTCTTTGAGGGTTTGCAGGTCGGCTTCGATGTGGAAGTATTTGGTGAGGCTGCCGATGGGGTCCCGTTCGGCTTCGAGAACGACCTGTTGGGAGGAGTTATAGACGTGCGGGTGGCGTTCTTCGGGTTTCTTCCGCAGTAGCGTCTGCCAGGTTTTGGGTTGTTGAACTTCGACGGTGGCGAGGTGGCCATACATGCCGTTGGTGGAGGTGCCGAGTTCGAAGATTCCGTGGGTGTAGATGTCGTGCACGTAGCTGGCGACTTCGTTGTATTCGCTGGCGAGTGTGGCGGTGCGTTGCCGGTGCGTCTGGAATTCGGGGGATGCGAAGTACCGGTTTTTGCGGATGGTCAGGATGATGCCCACGATGAGCACGATGATGGCGGCGCCGAGGATGACGTACCAGAGGGAGAAGGCGAGGCATACGGCGAAGAAGATGCCGAGCCCTTTGAGGAATTTCATGGGTGTTCCTTTGTGATACGGCGGTGTATCTGTGAGTGATAGATTTCCTCCATTAGGGTATCGGAGGTATTCGCGGCGTGCAAAGCGTTTGGTCACGTTGGAGGTGTATAGGCTTCCGCACCGCTCCCTTCCTGCGCTCCTGCAGGGGAACCCGCCGCACCCGGACGCTCCGCTCTTCCTTGCTTCGCTGCGGAGAGCGCCCGTGCGGGCACCCTGATGTCGCTTCCGGAAGGTGCGGCGCTGAGCCGCAATTTCAACCCACCTATTTGGCGGAGCCAGCAAAAGATTGAGAGGGCGACAGCCCCTCCCCCTTAAGTTCGTTATGCCGGTATCGCGCGCACAAGCCCTGCGCTTACTGAACCGGGGTCGAGTGTTTTACCTACGGGGCAGAGGGATGGTGTCCTCCGCAGTGACATCAGGGTGCCCGAAGCGAAGCGAGGGCGGGTCCCCTGTAGGAACAAGGAGGGCACCTTCCCTCCACAAACCAAGAAAATAAAAATTTAAACACAAAACCCCTTAGCCGTAAAGCTAAGGGGTTTTCCTTTGTGCGCGATACTGGGATCGAACCAGTGACCTCTTCCGTGTCAGGGAAGCGCGCTACCGCTGCGCCAATCGCGCTCACAAAACAGTTGTTTTGTTGCGAGGTGAGGACGGGATTCGAACCCGCGTACACGGCTTTGCAGGCCGCTGCCTAACCACTCGACCACCTCACCGCATACGCTCCACAAGGGAACGCGTTCGAACTCTTGGAGTCCTTACGAGCGGTTGACGAGACTTGAACTCGCGACATCCACCTTGGCAAGGTGGTGCTCTACCAACTGAGCTACAACCGCATATCAGCGTATTCAATTTGAATCATTCCGTTGGAGTTTTTCGCTCCGTCGTGCTGACAGGTAAATACTATACGGGGTTTTTGAGTGTTTGCCAAATCCTTTGCAGAACACCTTGTGTTCCGCGTGTTTCCGGGGCAGAACGGGGTATTTGGGCTCGTTTTTGAGATGCACGAGCAAAATTTATTTTCATGGTGCCGGTCACATTTTTGGGGTTTTGGGGTGGTTACTGTTCCCGTGAGGGCAGCGGCGGGCACACGATGTCCTCCACGATGTCTGCAGAACGTCCGCAAAATTTTTCGCAAGGACACGAAAAGGAGGGGTGGGGAACCTGGTTCCCCGCCCCTCCCCTATGAAATCCGCATCAGAAATCCGCACTGGCAAAAACGCCAGGCTCATATTTTTCTGGAATCTTTCTAGAGTTCTTCGAAGAAGAGGCGTTCGTAGACCTTGCGGGCGTTGCGGGTTTGGCGCAGGTAGTCCTCTTCGAGGGCGCGTGCGCTGCCGGCGGGGTATCCGCACCAGCGGGCGATTGCTTCCAAGTCGGCGCGTCCCGAGGGTAGGGTGTCGGATTGGCGCACGCCGCGCAGTACGTTGCCGCCGCGGATCTTCGTGGCGAGTAGCCAGGCGCCACTGAGGATTTCAGCGTCCGCAGCTTCGACCAGCCCCGCCTCAACCGCGGCGTTTAGCGCCTTCAGGGTGGAGGTGGTGCGCAGCCCGGGCACGGCGTGCGCGTGGCGTAGCTGTACGAGCTGGACTAGCCATTCCACGTCGGAGAGGCCGCCGCGGCCGAGCTTGAGCTGGCGGGTGCGGTCGGCACCGTGCGGCATGCGTTCGTTTTCAACGCGCGCCTTCATGCGGCGAATCTGCTGCACCTGTTCGGGCGTGAAAGTTGCCGGGTAGCGGTACGGGTCGATGAGCTCCCCGAAAGCCTCGCCGAGCGCCTCGTCGCCGGCGATGGGGCGAGCGCGTGTGAGCGCTTGGAACTCCCAGGTTTCCGCCCAGCGTTCGTAGTAGGAGCGGTAGGAGTCCAGCGAGCGCACGATAGCGCCCTGCTTGCCTTCGGGGCGCAGGTCGGCGTCCACTTCGAGGGGCCGTTCGGCGCGAATGGCGGGTTTGACGGGCTGTTTGAGGAGCGCCAGGGTGCGGTTGACGATGCGTGCCGCCTGTTCCTGTGCGGCGTCTTCGTCGGCCCCGTCGAGGGGTTCGTGGACGAACATGACGTCCGCGTCGGAGCCGAAGCCGTTCTCGGCGCCGCCGAGGCGGCCCATGCCGATGACGGCGATGCGGGTGAGCAGCTTCTCCCCCGCTACCGCCTCAGCTTCGGCGGGCTCGGCTACTTCGGCGGGTTCAGCGCCTTCCGGTGCCGCTTGGAGTTCACGCAGGGCAATCTGCAGCGCCGCACCGATCGTGCACTCGTCGATGGCGGCAAGACCGGCGCAGGTGTCCTCAATGTCGACGATGCCCAGGGTCCAGCCCATGGCGGTGCGCAGGGTTTCGCGGCGGCGCAGGTAGCGCACGGCACGCATCGCCTCGGCGGCGTCCGCGTGGCGTACCAGCAGGGAGGAAATCTCGGAAGCGAGCGCTTCTTCCCCCAGCGGTTTGAGGTCGGCGACCTTGTCCAGCCAGGCGATGGAGGCGGATGCGTCCTCGAGCAGGTCGGTCATGGGGCGCGAGCTGGAGAGTAGCTGGCTGAGGCGTTCTGCGGCTGCGGGTGAGTCGCGGAGCATGCGCAGGTACCAGCTGGTGCTGCCGAGCGATTCGGAGACGATGCGGAATCCAAGCAGGCCGGCGTCCGCATCCACGCCGCGGGCGAACCAGCCCAGCAGCACGGGCATGAGGTGCCGCTGAATGTCTGCACTGCGGGAAAGTCCCGTGGTGAGTGCCTTGATGTGGCGCATGGCACCGCGCGGATCGCGGTAGCCGAGGGCTGCAAGACGGTCCTGTGCCGCCTGTTCGCTGAGCACCACTTCGTCGCGGCTGAGCGTGGAGACGGCAGCGAGCAGCGGGCGGAAGAAAATCCGCTCATGCAGTGAACGGACGTTCCGTTTAATTTTCTGCCATGCCTTGAGCATCTGCTTGGCGGAGAGCGTGCCGTTGCGTTCCGGGGACAGGATCGAGCGGGCGAGGGCGCGCTGTTCGGCATCCTTCTCGGGCATCAGGTGGGTGCGGCGCAGCTGCTGCAGCTGGATGCGGTGCTCGAGCACGCGCAGCTTCTTGTAGTCGCGGCTGAACGCTTCGGCGTCGGTACGACTAATGTAGCTGACGGCGGTCAGCGCCGCCAGGGAGTCCACGGTGGATTTGGTGTGCACTGCAGGGTCGGTTCGACCGTGCACGAGCTGCAGCAGCTGCACGGTGAACTCAATATCGCGCAGGCCACCCGGGCCCAGCTTAATCTGGCGGTCCACCTGGTTCGAGGGAATATTGTCGGTCACTCGGGCGCGCATCGCCTGCACGGATTCCACAAAGGATTCACGGGCGGCGGACTCCCACACGAAGGGGTCAATGGCGCGGGCGTAGCGGGCACCCAGCTGCGCCGAACCGGCGATGGGGCGCGCCTTGAGCAGCGCCTGGAACTCCCAGTTTTCTGCCCAGCGCTTGTAGTACTGAACGTAGGATTCGACGGTGCGCACGAGCGGGCCGTCCTTACCCTCGGGGCGCAGGTTCGCGTCAACCTCCCAGAGAGCGGGTTCGGGTGCGGGGCCCATAATGGCGCGGGTGAGGGCGTGCACGAGTTCCGTGCCGATGGTGGAACATTCGTTCTCGGTGAGCTTGAGCGGGGTGGTCTCCCCCTCTGCCCCGGTGCTGGGCGCGGGTTCGACCGGCGCGACCACGTACACCACGTCAACGTCAGAGATGTAGTTCAGCTCGCGGGCACCGCACTTACCCATGCCGATAATCGCCAAGTCCAGGGCGTCTACAGCCTCGCCGCGGCGAGGGGCCGCCAGGCCGGGGCCCAGCCCCTCCGCAACTTCGGTGCGGGCAATGGCGAGCGCACCCTCCAGCGCGGCGGCAGCCAAATCGGCGAGGTGACGACCGATAGTGGGCATCATTTCGACCGGGTCTTCGCAGCACACGTCGAGCAGGGCGATGCGCGCCAGGGCGGCGCGGTAGGCGACACGCAGGGTCACGTAGCCGTCCTTGCCGGTCTGCTCGGCGGCAGCGCGCGGACGCTCCGCGTGGGGGTCCGCGCCGAGGGCGGTGAGGATATCGCGGCGGTAGGGGGTGTCCAACGGTGCGATGGGGGTCAGGAATTCCCCGTCGGTCTCCGGCAGAATCGACGCCGGGTGCTGGGAGCGGATCAGCGCGCTCTCGGCGGGGTACACCTGCGTGTCGAAAAGCGGATCGATGAGCTCGGGGCGGCGGTAGAGGAAATCACCAATCGCCTGGGATGCACCGAGCAGTCGGTACATGCCGAATTCTTCCGTGCCTCGGTTGGCGCGCTCGGCGACTGCGGGGTGCTTCTCGATGAGGCGCACGAGGGCGGGTAGGGCAATGTCCGGTGAGGGTGCGAGGCGCAGCCCGGCAAAGAGCGCATCCTGCGAGACAGGCTGCAGTTCGGGCGCATTAAGCCAGCGTTCCGCCTTGGACGGGTCGTGAAAACCGGTGGCAATCATGCGGGTGTGCAGGCGCAGCTGTGCTTTGCGTTCGGCTTCGGCGCGCTGTTCGTCGTCGAGCGCATCGGGGGCGATGTCGGTCAGTGGCTTGGGTTCTTTGGCGGGGTCAACAATGCGGATGAGCCCGGTGGCCGGGTAGTGAGAGCTGTCAGTCATAGCGTGAGAACTGTGGGTAGAACCGTGGGGTGGAGAGTATAAATTTCGGCGGGATAAAAGCGATGCTGATACACCTGTGGGCGGTACCCGCCGGCGTGTTACCGGTTGCGGGTACCGCCCTGAGGCTGTCAACGGTCACTCATCATGCGAGGAGGCTAGAGAATCCAGCGATTAGAGGATTCCGAGGTTGTGCTTGAGCTCGTAGGGGGTCACCTGAGCCTGATACTGGTCCCAGTCGGCGCGCTTATTGCGCAGGAACTGCTCGAAGACCTGCTCGCCCAGAACCTCCGCCATGAACTCGGATTCCTCGGTGATGTTAATAGCTTCACGCAGGGATGCGGGTAGCGGGTTGTAGCCCATCGCGCGGCGTTCGGCGTTGGTCATGGCGGCGAGGTCCTCGGTCACGGCGGGCATGAGCGGGTACTCGTTTTCGATGCCCTTCAGACCGGCGGCAAGAATCACCGCGTAGGCAAGGTAGGGGTTCGATGCCGAGTCCAGGCCGCGGTACTCGATGCGGGCGGACTGCATCTTGTTGGGCTTGTACAGGGGCACGCGCACGAGTGCGGAGCGGTTGTTGTGGCCCCAGGAGACGTAGGAGGGCGCCTCGCCGCCGCCCCAGAGGCGCTTGTAGGAGTTGATGAACTGGTTGGTGACCGAGGTGAATTCGGGGGCGTGCTTGAGCACACCGGCGATGAAGTGGCGTGCGGTCTTGGACAGCTGGTATTCGGCGCCGGCTTCGAAGAATGCGTTGGTGTCGCCTTCGAAGAGGGAGAAGTGGGTGTGCATGCCGCTGCCGGCGTACTTGGTGAAGGGCTTGGGCATGAAGGTTGCGTACATGCCGAGCGAGTAAGCGACTTCCTTGATGACGGTGCGGAAGGTCATGACGTTGTCGGCGGTCTGCAGGGCGTCGGCGTGGCGCAGGTCGATTTCGTTCTGGCCGGGGCCGGTTTCGTGATGGCTGAATTCGACGGAGATACCGACCTCTTCGAGCATGGTCACTGCCTTGCGGCGGAAGTCCTGCACGATGCCGCCGGGGGTGTGGTCGAAGTAGGATTCGTGGTCCACGGGCACGGGGAATCCGTCAGCGCCGAGCTTGGAGGATTCGAGCAGGTAGAACTCAATTTCGGGCGAGGTGTAGCAGGTGAAGCCCATCTCCGCAGCCTTGTTGAGCACGCGCTTGAGCACACCGCGGGTGTCGGAGGCGCTGATCTCGCCGTCGGGGGTGAGCACGTCACAGAACATGCGGGAGGTGTAGTCTTCCTCGCCGCGCCAGGGCAGAATCTGGAAGGTGGAGGGGTCCGGCTGCAGCAGCATGTCGGATTCGTAGATGCGGGAGAAACCCTCAATCGAGGAGCCGTCAAAGCCCAAGCCCTCATCGAAGGCGCTTTCTACTTCAGCCGGTGCGAGCGCAACGGATTTGAGGGTGCCGACCACGTCGGTGAACCAGAGGCGGATGAAGCGGATGTCGCGCTCTTCGATGGTGCGCAGTACGAATTCCTGTTGGCGGTCCATGAGTTGCCCTCTCGGTGCGGGCGCGCATCCGCGTGGTACCCGTCTGTGGGTGGCGGAGGCGCGCTAAATTTGCTGCCGAGGCGCGGAAGACCCTGTTGCGAAAGGCCCTGCTGCGGAAGACCCTGCATGTCCCATGGGTTCTAGAAGATTCCAGGGGATTCCAGGGGATTCCAGGGGATTCCAGGGGGGGGGTTGCGGCGGGCGGCGTGCCAGCGGTGCTGGCGCCTCCTTGCCCCGGCGTGTGTCCTGTTGTTATCTAGCCTATCGGGTTCTGCTGTGTGGCGGGCGGGTGGGAGGTTTCGTTTGTGTAAATTCTCGCTTGTGTGCTCTCGATTGTGCGCCGCGGTAGCTCAGATTCTGGGCGGCTCCGGGGGGGGAGGGAGGGTGACCGCTCCCCCGCTTTCGCTACGGTCGGGTGGTTACTCCCTACCTGCGCATCCCTATCTGTGTCTGTCTATCTGTGCCTATCTATTTGTGCTCAGATAGTCCGGCATATGACGGTTCGCGGGGCGTGTTCGGGGTCGCCTTGCAATAATGGGGGTATGCTACATTCCATTCTTCTCTCGACTGTGCAGTTTCCGCTGGCGCAGCTTCCGTTGGCGACCAGCATTGTTGCCGCTGATCCTACCGGTTTAGAGTGGCTGCTGCTTATTGCGGCGCCGGTTGTTTTCTGTATTGTCTACCTGGCGTGCATTATGGCGATTGCGGCGTTTGGTCCGCTGGTCATGAGGAACAACAAGTCGGGCGGCGCGACCTACCTGCTGGACCGCCCCTCCCGCGTGGCGTTTAGGACTCGCACCGTGGCGCTCTTTGCTGTGGTGGGTGCGTTTGTGGAGCTTCTTTGGCTCGGTTATACGGGTCGTGTGGGGTCGATTGCGGTCATTCCGATTCTGCTCTTCACGTGGTCGTGGAAGTTCGCGTTCTTCTTCCTGCCGCTGCAGCTGATTCGTGCCTGGTATGTGCACGCAACGCGCGGCAAGTATGATTCTCTCTCCGCTGAGGGTGCTCAGCGCCGTGAGAAGCTGAACCGTAAGAGCGCCTACGAGGTGTCGAAGATGATGCAGCGTAACCCGCAGCAGTTCGCGATGAGCAAGGAGCTGCATACGCTGGCGCGCGGTCAGAAGATTGCGGGTGTGCGTCCATTCCAGAACCTTGACGAGGCGGGCAAGAAGCGCCGCACGAACTATACGGTGGAGCTGGCTGTGGCGCTCATGCAGGCGCGTGCCATGAACCCCGGCAAGCTTCCTTCGGAGGCGTTCGGTGAGAGCATCCTGGGTATGGGTGTTGGCATAACGTCTGATCGCGCGGTGGAGCAGACCTGGTTGACTCTGTGCACGGAGCGTGTCAACGCACCGGATGCGCCGAACTACCCGGATTCGCTGTACCCGGTTGCGGCTCGTTTTTCGCTGTTTACCACAATGTCACTGTTGCAGCCGGTGATGGGTCGCCCCTATTCGCCGTTTACTGCTAAGGATGCGCGCCGTTTTGTTCCACGTGATTTCTCGGCGGATACCGTGCTGTTGAAGACTGAGGAGCTGGGCAAGAAGGCTCTGGCGCAGAGCGCGATTTTCCGTCAGATTCATGAGCGTCTTCTGCCCTTGCATCAGCAACAGCCTCAGCTGGTGGATGGCCGCGCCCTGGCGTATTGCGGTGCCCTGCAGGCGACTGTGGCGAAGGCTGAGGCAGAAAGCCAGCGGTTGACGAGCCAGATTCTGGCGGCGGCGGCTTCTGAGCGCGGCATCCTGCCCTATGGTTTGTTCTCGCAGATCGCTGAGGATTATCAGTGTGTTCAGCGTCTGCTGAATCTGATGGTGAAGGCGACCGCCGACATTGAGCGTTTTATGAACGCGGTGGAGGCCCTGGTGCAGATGCATTCCGGCCCGGCTCAGCCCTCCGGTATCGCGTACGAGAAGGTGCAGATGGAGTACATCGCTGCTCTTCTGGACGTTATTGTCTTCTCTTCGCACGCCCCGCTTGCCGGTTCTATTCAGGCGTCGTACGCCCTGCTGAAGGCAGACTATGAGGCGTTTACGTTCAACACCACCGATGAGCTGAGCCGTAGCTATTGGCTGCAGTACGCGAAGAACGCGGTGAGCGCCTGCGATACGGGCCTGTCTCAGGGTTATGAGGGTTTCTTCGGCTCTGATGATGCGGCGAAGACAGCGTGGGAGTCCTACGCGGAGGACGTCGTGAAGGAAGTCTGCACCTACTCAATCATCCAGCTCTACTGGGATGCGCTGGTGCAGCAGGCGCTCATTCAGCGCGATTTGCCGCGTGAGTTTGAGGATGCTTCGTCCGCCATTCCGGAGCTGATGAATAAGAACGCCGCTGCGTCGTTCCCGACCTACTACATTAACCTCATCTGGAACTAGGGTCGGGTGAGCGATACGCCAGGTTGGTACCGTGCAGGGTTAGAATAGTCAGCATGACTACTGAGCGTTCTTCCGAGATCTCTTCGCCCTACGCGGCACAGCCTGCCGCTACCTCCGCGGCTGCTCCCGCTTCTGCTAACGCATCGAAGGCTTTTGACCTGGACACCGTCAAGAAGGTGCGTACCGTTCACCTGGCGCAGGCTAAGGCGACCGGGCAGAAATTCTCCATGCTGACCTGCTATGACGCCTTGACCGCGCAGATTTTTGATCGCGCGGGCATCGATATGCTGTTGGTGGGCGATTCCGCGGCGAATGTGGTGCTCGGTTACGAGTCGACCCTGACCATTACCCTGGATGAGATGATTCCGCTGGTTGCGGCGGTTTCTCGCGGTGCTTCCCGCGCCATGGTGGTTGCCGATTTGCCGTTTGGTTCGTATGAGCAGTCCCCGCAGCAGGCGGTGGCGAGCGCTGTTCGTCTGATGAAGGAGGGCGGCGCGCACGCGGTCAAGATTGAGGCGGATGCTTCGATGACCGAGTGGGTTCGTGCCCTGGTGCGTACCGGTATTCCGGTGGTGGCGCATGTTGGTTTCACCCCGCAGGCGGAGCATGCCCTGGGCGGTTTCCGTGTGCAGGGCCGCGGCGATGCGTCTGAGCGTGTTCGTGAGGATGCGGTGGCACTGGCTGAGGCTGGCGCGTTCTGCGTGCTCATGGAGATGGTAACCACCCAGGCCGCGCAGCTGGTGGATGAGGCAATCGGTGCTGTGCCGACTATCGGTATTGGTGCCTCGAATGTGACGACCGGTCAGGTGCTGGTGTGGCAGGACATGATGGGTGTTCGTTCCGGTCGCGTGCCGCGTTTTGTGAAGCAGTTTGCGCAGGTTGGCCAGGTCATGGAGGACGCTGCGCGTGCTTATCGTGAGCAGGTTCGTTCGGGTGAGTTCCCGGCGGCTGAGCACACCTTTGAGTAGGCTTTAGGCTGAGAAAAGGCTTATGCAGAAAGCCTGAGAAAAAAGCTTGATGAAGAAAGACCCCCGTACCCGGTGCTTCCGGGTGCGGGGGTCTTCTGTATCTCAAATTTTTGTGGCGTCGGTAGCCTTAAACAACGCCGGGAGCATTGAATCTTTAGCTCCAGTTGCTGTCCTTGTCCCAGGCTTCGTTGCGTTCGCGGGCGCGCTCCATGGCGTGTGCCGCCTCCTCGTAGGTTTTGAAGGGGCCCCACAGGGAGGTGACGGCGCTCTGCTGGCCGTGCTCAACCTCGCCGGTTTTGAGGTTGTACCAGTACTCATCGGGATGCGGGCTGGTGGCTTCGGTCGCCGAGTTCAGGGTCTTTTCGACCGCCGATTCGATGGCTTCGCTCAGGCGGTTTTTCTTCTCACTCATGGGTTCTCCTTCGATGGTGAGGGGTTGGTGTTTCTAGCTTCTCACGCGCAGGGGTTCGTGGCAATGTGGCAGGCGGGGCTTCTCACGGTCCTCCTCCCCTCCCGGTCTTCTGTCCCTGCCTTCCACCCCGCACACTTTTACCGCTCGCGTGCATGAAATTTTATTCACAATCTGGGAAAAAGGTACGGCTTATGTATCCGCCGCTTTTTAGCGCTCCCGCAAGGGACACAACCCGCCCGCGCCCGGTAAGATGAAACTATGTCTTCAACCAAAACGAATACTTCGCATAATCTTCCCGCAGAGCCCGGTCGCGCACCCGTCGGTTGTCTGACCCCCGGACGCGTCACTCCCATGCGCCCGGTCCCCTCGCACATTGTTCGCCCCGAGTACGTGGGTAAGCCCACCGCCAACGAGGGTAACGACTCGAACATGTACACCCCCGAGGAAGTTGAGCGGGTTCGCGCAGCCGGCAAGGTCGCGGCAGGCGCCATCGTTGAAGCATCCAAGATTTGCGTGCCCGGCACCACCACCGACGAGATTGACGTGCTGGTCCACGAGTACATTTGCGACCACGGCGCGTACCCCTCCACCGTGGATTACCGCGGCTACCCCAAGTCCGTGTGCACCTCCCTGAACGAGGTCATCTGCCACGGTATCCCGGACTCCACCGTGCTGGAGGACGGCGACATCCTCAACCTGGACGTCACCGCATACCTGGACGGCATGCACGGCGACACCAACAAGACCCTGCTCATCGGCAACGTGGACGAAGAGTCCCGCCTGCTGGTTGAGCGCACCGAGGAGTCCCTGAACCGTGCGATTAAGGCTGTGAAGCCGGGCCGCCAGATCAACGTGATTGGTCGCGTCATTGAGAAGTATGCGGCACGTTTCGGTTACGGTGTGGTTCGTGACTACACCGGTCACGGTGTGGGTCGTGAGTTCCACTCGGGCCTCATCATCCCCCACTACGATGCGGCGCCCGCCTACGACACCGAGATCCGTGAGGGCATGATTTTCACCATCGAGCCCATGCTGACCCTCGGCACCATCGAATGGGACCTGTGGGACGATGACTGGACCGTTGTCACCCGCGACCGTAAGCGCACCGCACAGTTCGAGCACACCCTCGTGGTGACCGCTGACGGCGCGGACATCCTCACCCTGCCCTAAAGCGCAGACCTCTGGGTTTCCTACCCTTGCAGGTACGAGCCCAGCACCTCACTTTTATATCAGTTCACCCACTAACAAACCCGCCCGCTCCCCCAGTTACACGGCAGTAGGCGGGGCGAAAGAGAGAAAACCATGAGCGATTACGCAGAACCCGGCGTCATCACCGAGCTGCCCGCACCCACCCCCAAGGACCTGCAGATTGGTGTGGACATTGGAGGCACCGGCATTAAGGGCGGCATCGTTGACCTGCGCACCGGTAACCTCGTGTCCGACCGCTTCCGCATCGACACCCCCAAGCCCGCAACCCCCGCCGCTGTGGCTGAGGTTGTACGCCGCGTAGTTGATGAGCTGCAGGGCCGCGACCTGGCACCGGACCCCGAGTCCGCTGTCGGCATCGACTTCCCCGCAGTGGTGAAGAACGGCATGGTCTTCTCCGCAGCGAACGTGGACGACTCCTGGATTAACACCGACCTGGAGCAGGTCATGAGCGAGGCGCTGGGCGGCCGCACCGTCTACGGCCTCAACGACGCTGACGCAGCCGGCCTGGCTGAGGCAACCTACGGTCAGGGCCGTAACCGTGACGGCCTGATCGCTGTCATCACCCTGGGCACCGGCATCGGCTCCGCCCTCATCAACGACGGTAAGCTGATCCCGAACACCGAGCTGGGTCACCTGGAGCTTGACGGCCACAACGCCGAGTCTCAGGCTTCCGCTCGTGCCCGCGAGGTGCACGAGCTGTCCTGGAAGAAGTACGGCAAGCGCCTGTACCGCTACTTCGAGCACGTCCAGATGCTCTTCTCCCCCGACCTGTTCATCATCGGCGGCGGCATCTCCAAGAACCCGGAGAAGTTCATGCCCTACTTTGAAGATCAGATTCGCACCCCCATGGTCATGGCTGCCCTGCGTAACAACGCGGGTATCGTCGGTGCGGCACTGTGGGCTGGCGGCATGCTGCCCGAGCGTCAGCGCCGCGGCGAAGCGTAAGAGCTGCTTCCCGCTTTACCCGCGGCCGCGTCAGCGCCGCGGCGAAGCATAAAGCCTAAAAGCAACTGAAAGGGACCGCCTTTCCGAATAATCCGGAAAGGCGGTCCCTTCTGCATGCCGCCGCTCGTCTATAGCGGCTACCGGTTGTAGTTAGCTACTGGGCGATGCGGTCCTCACGCAGACGCGCAATCGCCTCCTCAAAGTCTTCAAGGTTCTCAAAGGCCTGGTACACGCTCGCAAAACGCAGGTAGGCGACCGCGTCCAGCTTCGACAGCGGCTCCAGGATGGTCAGGCCCACCTCGTGCGCGTTAATCTCCGCCAGACCGCGGGCACGAATCAGCTCCTCAACTTCCTGGGCGAGCTTCGCCAAATCGTCCTCACCCACGGGGCGGCCCTGGCATGCCTTACGCACGCCGGCGGCAATCTTCGAACGGTCAAAGGGCTCGGTCACGCCGGAACGTTTAATCACCGAAATGGTGGTGGTTTCAACGGTCGTGAAGCGGCGAGCGCAGGAGGTGCACTGGCGGCGGCGGCGAATTGCGGCGCCGTCATCGGTGGTGCGGGAATCCACCACGCGCGAGTCGGTGTGCTTGCAATAGGGGCAGTACATTCGTTTCTCCTTGGCTGGGCGCTAGCGCCCGTGTATACAGCGCTCAAGAATATTTATACCTATTCTACCGTGATATACAGCGCAGACGCCGTATGTTGTGAGTGAATATACGCTCAGGGTGGACTCTGCTATGCAGAATCCACCCTGTCATTCCCCTCACGGGGCGTTGTTAGCGTGCGTTATTAGCGTGCGTTATTAGCGTCGAATGCAGCTCGGGCCGAAAATCGTCTTGATTTCACCGAAGAGGCTCGGGTTCGGTTCCACGCGCACGCTCGGGTCCAGCAGCACCAGCTGCTCCTTATCGCGGGTACGCACGAGCATGCGCACATCCGCGGTGCCCTTGTGGTCGCGTAGGGTCTCCTTCAGCTCCTTCAGGTTCGCCTCAGTCACCAGGTACTCGGGTACCACGATGGTGATGGGGGCGGCGCGGCCGTCATCGCTGATTTCCAGGATCTGCAGTTCCTGCGCGCTCATGTTCACGCTGCCGTCGTCGCGGCGCTGCACGCGGCCACGAATCGAGCAGATGAGGTCGTCCGCCAGGGCGGCGCCCATCGTCTCGTAGGCGCGGGAGAAGAACATGACCGTAATGGTTGCGCCCGAGGGGTCTTCCAGCTCCACGGAGGCGTACTGGTTACCGCTGGACTTGGCGATACGGCGCGAAACGCCGGTGAGCATACCCGCAATGGTGACGGTTTCGCCGTCGCGCACGTGCGAGTCTTCACCGATGATGTCGTGCACCGAATGGCTTGCCGCGTCCGAGAGGGCACGCTCCAGGCCGCGCAGCGGGTGGTCCGAAACGTACAGGCCCAGCATGTCACGCTCAAAGTTCAGCTTCTCGCGGCGGTCCCATTCAGGAACATCAGGAATGGTCACGGTCAGTTCATCGCCCAGGGCGTCATCCATGCCGAGGGAGCCGAAGAGGTCGAACTGACCCGCCGCTTCCTTACGCTTGACCGCCACGGCCGCGTCCACTGCCGCCTCGTGAATGAGGGACAGCGAACGGCGCGTGTGGCCCAGGTCGTCGAAAGCGCCCGCCTTAATGAGCGATTCGATGGTGCGCTTATTGCACACCTGCAGCGGTACCTTCTTCAGGAAGTCGTTGAAGGACTCGTAGCGGCCCTTCTCCTCGCGGGCGGCAATCATGCCTTCGACCACGTTCGCGCCCACGTTACGGATTGCGCCCATACCGAAGCGGATATCGTCACCGACAGGGGCGAAGGTCAGGGTGGACTCGTTCACATCCGGTGCGAGCACGGTAATGCCCATGGCGCGGCACTCGTTCAGGTACAGCGCGAGCTTGTCCTTGTTATCGCCCACGCTGGTCAGCAGCGCAGCCATGTACTCCTGCGGGTAGTGCGCCTTCAGGTACGCCGTCCAGTAGGACACCAGACCGTACGCGGCCGTGTGCGCCTTGTTGAACGCGTAGTCAGAGAACGGCAGCAGAATATCCCAGAGCGCCTTAACAGCGCCCTCAGAGTAGCCGTTAGAAATCATGCCGTCATGGAAGGTAGCGTACTGCTTATCCAGCTCCGCCTTCTTCTTCTTACCCATCGCACGGCGCAGAAGGTCTGCCTCACCCAGAGTGTAGTTCGCGACCTTCTGAGCAATCGCCATCACCTGCTCCTGATACACAATCAGGCCGTAGGTGGTGTCCAGAATGTCCTTCAGCGGCTCTTCCAGCTCGGGGTGAATCGGCTCGATCTCCTGCTTACCGTTCTTACGCAGAGCGTAGTTGGTGTGCGAGTTCGCACCCATCGGGCCCGGACGGTACAGCGCCAACACTGCCGAAATATGCTCGAACTCCTCGGGCTCCATGAGCTTGAGTAGCGAGCGCATCGGGCCGCCATCGAGCTGGAACACGCCGAGGGTGTCGCCGCGCGCCAGCAGACGGTACGATTCAGGGTCATCCAGCGAGAGAGATTCAAGGTCCAGGTCAATGCCTCGGTTAGTCTTAATGTTCTCCACCGCATCAGAGATGATGGTGAGGTTACGCAGACCCAAGAAGTCCATCTTGATCAGGCCCAAGCCCTCACAGGTGGGGTAATCGAACTGGGTGATGACCTGGCCATCGGCCTCGCGGCGCATCACGGGGATTACGTCGATGAGGTCCTTGCTGGACATAATCACGCCCGCAGCGTGCACACCCCACTGACGCTTCAGACCCTCCAGGCCCTTCGCGGTTTCAAACACCTGGCCGTAGATTTTATCGACCGGGTCTTCAATGAGGGCGCGCAAATCTGCCGCCTCGGCGTAACGCTTATCCTCTTCGTTGTACACGTTCGCCAGGGCGATGTTCTTACCCATGACGTCCGGCGGCATCGCCTTGGTGAGGCGCTCACCGACCGAGTACGGCTGGTCCATCACGCGGGAGGCATCCTTGAGCGCCTGCTTCGCCTTAATGGTGCCGAAGGTGACGATCTGTGCGACCTTCTCTTCACCGTACTTTTCGGTCACGTAGTCGATGACTTCGCCGCGGCGACGATCGTCAAAGTCCACATCGAAGTCGGGCATGGAGACGCGGTCGGGGTTGAGGAATCGCTCAAAGATCAGGTCGTGGTCGAGCGGGTTCAGGTCGGTAATACGCATCGCGTACGCGACCATGGAGCCTGCACCGGAGCCACGGCCGGGGCCCACGCGAATACCGTTGCGCTTCGCCCAGTTGATGAAGTCGGCGACCACGAGGAAGTAGCCGGGGAAGCCCATGGAGGTAATAACCCCCACCTCGTACTCTGCCTGCTTGCGCACGGTGTCGGGAACGCCCTGCGGGAAGCGGTAGTGCAGGCCTTTCTCTACCTCCTTCACGAACCAGGATTCCTCGTTTTCGCCCTCGGGCACGGGGAAGTTCGGCATGTAGTTCGCCTTGGTGTTGAACTCCACGTTGCAGCGTTCAGCGATTTCGAGGGTGTTCTCACACGCGCCGGGAATGTCGCCGAACAGGGCGTACATTTCTTCTGCCGAGCGCAGGTAGAAGTTATCCGCGTCGAATTTGAAGCGTTTGGGGTCGGTGAGGGTCGAGCCGGACTGCACGCACAGCAGCGCCGCGTGGGCGGTGTGGTCTTCCTGGCGGGTGTAGTGCAGGTCATTGGTTGCGACGAAGGGCAGGTTCAGCTTCTTGGCGAGGCGGTGCAGATCCTCCTGGACGTTGCGTTCAATGTCCAGGCCGTGATCCATGACCTCGCAGTAGAAGTTGTCCTTGCCAAAAATATCGCGGAATTCGCTGGCCGCCTTGACTGCCTCATCGAACTGGCCCAAGCGCAGGCGCGTCTGAACCTCACCGGAGGGGCAGCCGGTGGTGGCAATCAGGCCCTTCGAGTAGGTCTGCAGCACCTCACGGTCCATACGCGGCTTGTACAGCTGACCTTCCAGCGACGCAATCGAGGAGGCACGGAACAGGTTGTGCATGCCCTCGGTGGTTTCAGCCCACATGGTCATGTGGGTGTACGCGCCACCGCCGGAGACGTCGTCGCGGGAGCCGTCGCCCCAGCGCACACGCGAACGGTCGGTGCGGTGCGTGCCGGGGGTCAGGTACGCCTCCACGCCAATGATGGGCTTGATGTCGTGCGCTTTAGCCTGCTTCCAGAAGTCGAAGGCACCAAAGAGGAAGCCGTGGTCACTGGTCGCCATGGACTTCATGCCGAGTTCTTTAGCGTGGGTGAACAGGTCACCCAGGCGCGCGGCACCGTCGAGCATGGAGTACTCGGTGTGCACGTGCAGGTGCGTAAATTCTTTGGTTGCCACGGGAATCTCCTGGAGGTGTGGGCTGGAGGATGGGCGGTGAATGTGATGCTGTGTGCGGCGGCCCGCGGGCGGCTATAGCTAGCCGAGCTGTGTCTAGCCGAGCTGAACCTTACCCTCGCGCAGAGCGGTCAGCGCGTAGGACAGGTCGAGCGGGTACTCGCTGGTGAAGGTCACGCGCTCGCCGGTGCCGGGGTGGTCGAAGCCCAGGCGGTGCGCGTGCAGCCACTGGCGGGTCAGACCCAGTTCGGCGCTAAAGCGCGGGTCAGCACCGTAGGTCAGGTCGCCGCAGCAGGGGTGGCGCAGCGCGGAGAAGTGCACACGAATCTGGTGGGTGCGTCCGGTTTCCAGGTGCACCTCCACCAGCGATGCGGGGCCGAAGGCTTCGAGCACATCGTAGTGGGTGATGGAGTTGCGTCCGTCTTCGACCACGGCGAACTTCCATTCGTTGCCGGGGTGGCGGCCGATGGGTGCATCAATGGTGCCGCGCAGCGGGTCGGGCAGGCCTTGCACGAGGGTGTGGTAGACCTTGTCCACGGTGCGTTCCTTGAAGGCTCGCTTGAGTTCGGTGTAGGCGCGTTCGCTGCGGGCTACGACCATCAGGCCGCTGGTGCCCACGTCCAGGCGGTGCACGATGCCCTGGCGTTCTGCCGCACCGGAGGTAGCAACCGAAATGCCCTCGCCCATGAGCGCGGAGATGACGGTGGGGCCGTGCCAGCCCGGCGAGGGATGTGCCGCCACGCCTGCGGGCTTATCCACCACAACGATGTCCTCGTCCAGGTGCACGATGCGGAAGCCGTCCACCTTCTCGGGGCGGATGTCCGCCAGATCGCGCGGTGCGGGGGCATCCACGACGACCTCGTCCCCTGCGGACAGCTTGTAGGATTTGCCGATTTTCACGGTCTTGCCGTTGTTGGTCACGCTCACGTGGCCGTCACGAATCCACCCGGAGGTGCGAGTGCGCGGCGCGTCGAGGGCACCGGCGAGCGCGGCGTCCAGGCGCATACCGGCAAGCGCGCCTTCAACGGTGAATTCGGCGCGGATGCGTGCCGATTCTTCGGCGGCGTTGGTGGTTTCGCTCATGCGGCTCTCCTTCGGGTGGTGTTTGCTGTTGTCTGGGCTGTATGTGTGTAAAGGGGTGTCTGTGTGCGAAAGTCTATAGGGGTAATCCGTCAGGGCGGCTACTTGGTGTTCTTGTCGCCAGCCGGGGCGCCATCTGCCGGGGTTTCGTCAGCGGGCGCCTGCACGCGGGTGCCGTTGAGGTTCAGACCCTTGAAGTTCAGCAGCACGATGAACGCCATGCACACGCAGATTGCGGAGTCTGCAATATTGAAAATCGCGAAGTTCGGCACGGAAATAAAATCGACCACGTGGCCGGAACCGAAGCCGGGCTCACGGAAGAGACGGTCGAAAAGGTTGCCGCAGATACCGCCGAGCAGACCGCCCAGCGCGAGGGCCCAGGACAGCGCACGGGTGCGGCGCAGCAGGTAGAGCACCACGGCGGCGGCAACGACCATCACAAGTGTGAAGACCCAGGTGACGTTCTCGCCCATGCTGAATGCGGCGCCGGAGTTACGGATCGAGTACCACCACAGAAGCCCGTCAATGACGGTGATGCGCTCCCCCAACTGCATCTGGGTAACGACCAGGTATTTGGTGCCCTGATCAATAGCGAACACGACGGCGGCGAGCACGAGCGCGAGAATACCCGCGGAACGGCCAGAGAGGATGCGCACGCGGCGTCCAGCAGTTTTCTCGGCGGCGTTATCGGTTGCCTGTGCGACTGAGGATTCAGCAGTCTTGGGGGTGTTGGTCATAGCTCTCCTCTAGTCTGTGCCGGTTGCTGCGCCTACGATACGGAGGCAGGGTCCGCTCGCGTTCGATAGTGCCCCTCTAGCTTAGCAAATCGGGGTAGTGCATCGAGTATTCGGTGGTGATTCCGCCGGCGCCCTCCCCCGCTTCGCACGCTGGGTTCTGGGGGGTTCTTGGGGGTTCTCAGGTCATACCGGGCGGGCATGAGAATACCGCCCGGTTCTCTCGATCTTCCCCGGTGAATAGCGGTGAAGAGAAAGAAGCCGGGCGGCATACGCCTCAAAGCGTCGTTAGCTTTTATTCTGGCACGCTGATTTATGCGGAAGCCTCGATGGACTTGAGGTTCTTCAGCTCCTGAACCTGTGCGTCCAGGTGCTGTAGCAGCTTGGAGCGGTAGCGGCTCTCGAAGCCGCGCAGAGCCTCAACAGCGATCTCCAGCTCTTCCTTCTCATCGGTGAGGCGAGAGAGAACCTCTTCGCGCTGCTGCTGAGCTTCGCTCACCATAGCGTCTGCCTTCCTCTCTGCCTCTTCGAGCAGTTCAGCCTTAGCCTTCTCGCCCTGTGCCACGTAGTCGTCGTGAACCTTCTGTGCCATGGCGAGCAGTGCCGCCGCATCCTGAGGTGCAGCCGATGCCGCGGAGGACTGTGCGGGTGCTACAGCCGCTGCGGGGGAATCGGGTGCGTTTGCAGAGAGCTGCTCAACCTGACGCTCCAGGGCATCACGCTCGGAGTAGAGTGCGCGCAGTTCGACAACGAGCTCGTCCAGGAAGTCGTCGACCTCGTTGCGGTCGTAACCGGACTCTTCGGTCACGATCTTGAAGCTCTTAGTGATCAGGTCTTCAGGGGTGATTGCCATGGGCTTCTCCTCTAGGTATCCCTACGGGGTTTGGTGGTGAAGTTGGGTGCCGCGGATTCACCAGCCAGATAGCTCGTGACCCCGATAATTCAGGGTCCCGACGGTTCAGGGCATGGCTATACCGCAATGCAGTCGTTGGCACCAATTTTACTATTCTTTGGGTTCTGCACCGGTTTTTACATCGGTTGAACAGTAAAATATTCGCTCGGCGCAAGGGTGGGATTCACCACGTCTAATATCTGCCCTAGTCCCCGCTATCGCCCTTAGGTTTTCTGCCCTGCGGTGCATTTCGAGGTGGTTTTCGAGAAGACAGGCGCAGAAAACCCCCGCTCTGCATCAACCCGTGAACGGGTCAGTCAGGCGGGGGTCTGTCGTTTCTTATCTATCGTCTCTTATTCCCAAGCTGTCGCCTCTGAGCGAGGCAGTCGCCTACGAGAAGGCCGCGGTCAACCGCATCATGATGCTCAGCAGCAGCGACAACACAACAATCAGAATCAGGAAGCCGGTGTCCAGCGCAACGTTACCCACACGAACCGGCGGGATCAGGCGGCGCAGCTGGTTCATCGGCCAGTCAGTCACCGCGTACACACCGCTGGCGAAGAGCAACACAATGCCCTTGGGGCGCCACTCCGGTGCGAACATGCGCACCCAGTCAAAGAGCATGCGCAGTAGCATCGCAATGTAGAGAACGTAGACAACGATCGTAATGAGGGCGAAAATATAACCCATCTATCAGTCCTTAGCCCTGGTCGAAGGGGAATTCGCCGTCGGTCTCAAAGCCGGCGGGAACCTCAGAGTTAGCCACGCCCAGAACCTCCAGGTTGGAGGGGGTCAGCAGGAACACCTTAGCGGTGACGCGCTCAATGCGGCCCTCCAGCGCGAATGCCAGACCAGATGCGAAGTCCACCAGGCGCTTTGCGTCTGCGTCAGGCATTTCTTCCACGTTCATAATCACGGGGATGTTCTCGCGGAATGCCTCACCAATGATCTTTGCGTCATTGTAGGAGCGGGGGTGGATAGTGGTGATGCGACGCAATTCGTCCTCTTCTTCCTCGTAACCGTAGGTGTATCCGTTGGTTTCTTCGGGCTCGTAGCCCTGGTCGTAGTAGCCGTCGTTGGAGTACGTCTCGGCGTACTGCTCGGTGTATTCGGTATTCGGCACCGGGGTGTCCTCCCAATTGTCTGCGCTGGCATCGTCCCAAGTCTGCTCGGTGTCCGCCAGATCAGCTGTGGTTTCAGGTGTATGAGCGGTGGCGTATGCCGCTGCATCTACGGTTGCTCGTCCGTCGGCAGATTCTTCTGCGTCCAGATACTCGGTTTCTGTACCGTCATCGTAGCTATCAGCCTGCAGGTACTCTTCCTGTTCAGTATAGGCGGGTTCGTCCTGCAGATGGTAGGTTTCGCTCTGCGACTCGGCAACGCTGTACTGTGCCGAGCCGGGCAGTGCTGAGAGCCTGTGAGAGCTGTCGGTCTTCTGCGCTGTAGCAGCCTGCCCTGCGGAGGCGCTTGCCTCCTTGCGGGAGTCAGCCTGCACAGCCTGCGGGGATTCTTCCGGCGTCCTCTCAGCGTCCTGGTATCGTTCCAGGCCGAGGAAACCCGCCAGACGGCTTTGTTTCGCCATGATTCTCTCGCTGTTCTTTCACGTTGGTGGTGTACAGGTTCTGCCGTAGTGCGTCATCAGAAGGTGTGTGCGTAACGGTACGCCATGCACCGGCATGTATATATTACCAGCGCCCACCCCGCGCAGGCGGTCAAGGGCACCGATGATTATGCCGCCAGGCGCTTACCCATGATGTCGCTACCCACGCGCACACAGGTCGAGCCCCAACGCACCGCCGCCTCCAAATCCCCGCTCATGCCGGCGGAAATCTCGGTCGCGTGCGGAACCTGCTCACGCACCAGCGACGCCAGCCCGTAGAGCTTCTCAAAGGCCTCATCCGGGTCCATGCCCAGCGGCGCCACCGCCATCACGCCACCGCAGCGCAGATGCTCGTGGTTCTCGATGCGCTCCACCAGCTCCAGCAGCTCGGAGGCGCTCGTACCACCGCGTGCGCCCTCGGCAGCGTGGCCAGCGGTCGCGACCTCCGCTAGGGACACCTGCACCAGGCAGGTCAGCGCGCCCTGCTGCGCCGCCGCGGGTGCGGGTGCCTCCCCCGCCTCGAAGCGTGCCAGCTGGTTCGCGTACGCCTTCGCCAGCGCGTCCGCCAGGGAGGGGCGGTCCACCGAATGCACGCTGGAGGCGTACTTGACCACAGACTTCGCCTTATTCGTCTGCAGCTGACCGATAAACGCCCAGTGCGGGGGCTGCACCTCACGCTGGGCGCAGTAGGCGGCAAGCTCACGAGCCTTCGCGCTCGCCTCCTGGTCGCGGTTCTCACCGAAGAGGGTCACTCCCCCGTCCAGTAGTGCCGCCGCGTCGGAGGCGGGGAAGAACTTCGTGACCGTCACCAGCTGCACCGGGGCGCTCGCCTCGGTACGCACGGCGCTGTGATCCTGCTCCGCGGCGCGGATACGCTCAAGCACGCGGCGGTAGTTCTGCAGCAGCTGCTCGGCGCGTTCGGGAGCGTAGTGCAGGTTCTGTTCTTCTACATTCATTTCAGGCATCTTTTCTCTCCTTCAGCGCCTCTACGCGGCAGGCTCCGCCGCCTTCTCAATCCACACCAGACCCGCAATACGGCCCGGCTTCTCACCGCGGTTCGTAAACCCGCGATGCGAATACACCGTCGGCTCCTCAAACGTGCACTGCGCACAGTCCATGTTCACCTGCACGCCTGCCTCTTCCAGTACGGCGCGGGCACCGGCGGGCAGATCCAGGCCGGGGGTCTGCTGGCTGGTCACCGAATGCACCTGCGGAATCAGTTCGGTGGACTCGGTGCGCATCGCCTCGGGCACCTCGTAGCAGCTACCGCAAATGCTCGGACCCAGCCACGCCGTAATTTTCTCCGCGCCGAGCTGACGCATCCGAGTCACGGTCTGCTGGAGTACGCCGTCGAGCAGGCCGCGGCGACCCGCGTGAGCCACCGCCAGAATCGGTTGCCAGTTCGCGCCCCGCTCACCCACCAGCACCACGGGGATGCAGTCCGCCACCATAATCGCCAGGGGCACGCCCTCACAGCTGATAGCGGCATCGGCGACCGGGGAATTCTCCAGCACCGCACGGGCACGCTCAACCGTACGCTCCTGCAGGGCGCCGGGCGCGTAGGATTCCACCGCGTAATCTTCCGGGTAAGCAATCTGCACACCGTGCACCTGGTTCAGGTAGAAGAACGGATCAGTGCCCAGCGCCTCCTCCAGGGCAGCACGGTGATTGAGGGTGCGCACCATGGAGGCATCCCTACCGCCGCCGAGCTCATCGTCCACGTGCAGGCCCAGGTTGCCCGCCGCGCGGGAGGTGAAGCCCACCCGCACACGCCAGGGGCCCAGGGTGAGGGTATCGGCAGAGGCAAGTAGCGAAGTTGTGGGATTATCGCTCATCTTCTATTCCTTATCAGACGTCAGCGGGTATAACGGCGGGTATAGCAAAGGGGAGCCGAGAACAGCACAATGTGCGTGTTTCTCAGCTCCCCTATAGCTTCATAAGACTCTCAGCCGTGCAACGCTTAGGCGTTCACAGCCGGGCAGACTACTTCAGGAAGTCAGGGACGTCCAGGGTGTCGCGGCGAGCCGGAGCTTCCTCCACAACCGGGGGAAGGTCAACGTCGAAGCCAGCAGCGCCGGTGGAAGCCGGAGCAGCAGCGGGTGCGTTGTAGCCGTAGCCGTTAGCAGCCGGAGCAGCGGTGGAACCGCCGAAGGATGCCTGGGTGCGCTGAGCCTGGGTAACTGCAGCGGTGGAAGCGTTGGAGTTGGTCTCCGGGTTCACTGCGTCGAAGCCAGCAGCGATCACGGTCACGCGAGCCTCATCGCCCAGTGCGTCGTCAATAACCGCACCGAAGATGATGTTTGCGTCGGGGTGAGCAACTTCCTGAACCAGGCGTGCAGCCTCGTTGATCTCGAACAGACCCAGGTCAGAGCCACCCTGAATGGACAGCAGAACGCCGTGTGCACCGTCGATGGATGCTTCCAGCAGCGGCGATGCAATAGCCAGCTCAGCTGCCTTCACTGCGCGGTCCTCACCGGATGCCGAGCCGATACCCATCAGAGCCGAACCTGCACCCTGCATGACGGACTTAACGTCAGCGAAGTCAAGGTTGATCAGGCCGGGGGTGGTGATCAGGTCGGTAATGCCCTGCACACCGGAGAGCAGAACCTGGTCAGCGGACTTGAATGCGTCCAGCATGGAGACGTTGCGATCCGAAATCGACAGCAGTCGGTCGTTCGGAATAACGATCAGGGTATCAACCTCATCGCGCAGAGCGGCGATACCGGTCTCAGCCTGGTTGGAGCGGCGGCGGCCTTCGAAGGTGAAGGGGCGGGTCACCACACCAATGGTCAGAGCGCCGAGGGAGCGGGCAATACGTGCCACGACGGGTGCGCCACCGGTACCGGTGCCACCGCCCTCACCTGCGGTCACGAAGACCATGTCTGCGCCCTTGAGGACTTCCTCAATTTCCTGCGCGTGATCCTCGGCTGCCTGACGGCCAACCTCGGGGTTTGCGCCCGCGCCAAGACCGCGGGTCAGCTCACGACCAACGTCCAGCTTAACGTCTGCATCGGACATCAGCAGAGCCTGAGCGTCAGTGTTGATAGCAATGAACTCAACGCCGCGCAGACCAACCTCAATCATGCGGTTGACTGCGTTGACGCCACCGCCGCCGATACCAACGACCTTGATGACTGCCAAGTAGTTCTGGGGAGTTCCAGCGTCCATGTATTCCTCGATTGTTCCGTGTTCCAGCTTCGGAAGACCCGCAGCTTAATCTAAGCCTGAAGGTTTCCTCTAAAGAATGACTTTATCTGCTAGGATACCAAACTGTTTTTGTCGGTTCCTAGTCACACAGCGCAATTACCCCCTCTTTTTGTGTATTTCACACAAAAAGGGAGGATAAAGCGCCTGATTGGTTCCCCTAACGGGTCACCGGTACGCGCGGGGCAGACACGTCATAGACGGTCACCTTCTGCGTCTGTGCCTCGGAAGAATTCTCCTCCTGAGCACGCTTGGCAATAGCCTGGCGCAGGGAGAGAAGGACCTTAGCCTTCAACTCGCTCTCTTCAGCGGTTCCCCACTGCACCGTAGTATTATCCCTCAAGGTTAGAGTGATACTTGAGGTTGAGGTGGCGCCGGCTTCCTTAACCTGAGCTAGAAGCTCAGAGGGCATCGCCGAAAGCGCGGTAGAAATAGTGCGAAACTCAGCCGAAGTCTTCGGGTCATCACCGCTGAAACGCACCAGCGGCACCGACGTATCGGGCTGAGTCGCCGACTCCAGCAGGCTCACACCATCACTATCAACAGTATGGTACGTATCGCCCTGCTTCACAACCGCAACCGCGGTACGCTCCTTCAGAGTCACCACCAGCTCATGCGGCGGGCGGCTCTCCACCTGCACACTACGAATCACATTATCCTGCCCAATCAGCTCACGCACCTTCTTCTCGTCAATGCGAGTGAGCGGAACACCGCGCAGAGGCTCCAGCTTCTGCTCCACCTGACTGGTTTCCAGCAGGGATGCGCCGCGCACCGTAATCTTTTCAGTCGCCAGCAGGGGCGAGAAGAAGACCAGCACCACGTACAGCACCGCAATAATAGCCAGCGCCGAGGCAGTGTACAGCAGCTTACGGGCACGAGTCAGAGGCGCACGCTCCTTACGGGGGCGCTCCTCAGCACGCAGACCGTCCAGGCCCGGATCCTGACGCAGACGCTCACGCTGAGCCTGACGGCTCGCACGCTCGCGCTCTTTCTCAATCTCCGCGGCACGCTGCTGCTCACGCTCAGCACGCCAACGACCAAAACGGCTCGCGGGTCGAGGCTCTTCAGCAGCCTTCTCCCCCGCCTTATCGGCGCTCTTGTCGGCGTTTTCTTCAGCCTTCGGAGCGGCAGACTCTTCGCGAGATTCAGCAGAATCGGCAGACGCCTTGCCAGCGGTGGGCACTGACTTCTTGTCAGACCCCTTATCGCTATCCTTGCCTACGCTCTTCTCCGACTGCGAGGACGCGACCTGAGCAGATGCAGTCTTAGAAGATGCAGTCTTAGACGAAGAATCCTCAAACGCCTCAACATCAAACAGCTCGGGAGCGTGCTCAACCTCAGACACGGTACGACCGGTCATCAGCGCCGAACGCACCGAATCCTTCAAAGACTGCGCCGAAGAATGAACCGCCGCAGCGCTCTTGGAAGCTGAAGAATCAGTACCGTGCTGAGCGGAAGCCTTATGCACCACAGGCTTACGCGGCATGTGCCGCACAGAGCTCGAAGGCTGAGTAGCGGCAGAGCCGGCAGATACCCCAGAAGAGGCAGGCTGAGCGGATGCTGCAGGTTTTACAGATTCGGCAGCCTCTACGGTCTTTGCCGCCTGAGGCTGAGCTACCTGAGCCTGCACGGACTTAGCCTGTACCGCCTCAGTCTGCACATTCTCAGGTGCCTGCTGGGCACGCAGACGAGCACGCGAACGCGGGGCCTTCGGCGCGCGCGAGGAGGAATGCCCCTCCGAAGAGAGACCAGAACTCATCGGCACAGCCTAAGCCTCCGACTTCTTCGACTCGCCACCGTGACGGACCTGCAGGGACTCCAGCAGACGCGCACCCAAAGCGGTCACGTCACCAGCACCAACAGTCATCACAATATCGCCGGCCTGAGCGCAGGCCACAATATCCTCAATCGCGCCCTCAGCGGTAGCGTAACGAACCTCAGAGAAACCAGCACCGGTAATCAGCTCACTGGTCACGCCCTCAATCGGCAGCTCACGAGCCGGGTAAATATCCAGCACATGAGCGCGGTCAGCCATCGACAGAGCCTCCGCAAACTCCTTCGCGAACTCACGAGTACGAGAGAACAGGTGCGGCTGGAAAATCACGTACAGGTTATGGCCATCAGCCACGGTACGGCCGGTCTCCAGGGCACGGAACACCTCGGTCGGGTGGTGCGCATAATCATCGAAGACCTTCACGCCAGCAACCTCACCGCGCAGGGTGAAGCGGCGGTCAGCGCCCACAAACTCAGCCAGCGCACGAACAATATCGGCAGCCTCGTAACCAGAAATGAGCGCCGAGATAAAAGCAGCCGAAGCGTTCAGCTGGTTATGGATACCGGGCACCTTCAGAGCAAGATCCTGCTCACCCTCATAACGCACTCCGCGGCACTCAAAAGACCAGGACAGGTGCGACGATGAGGAAGAACCAGCGCTGGTAATCTCGCTAATGCGCAGGTCAGCATCCTCAGACTCACCGTAGGTCACCACGGGCACACCCGCCGCACGAGAACGAGCCGCCAAAGTCGCCGCGCCCTCATCATCAGCGCAGGTCACCACAACACCGTTAGGTGCCAGCGAGCCCACAAAACGGTTGAACGCCTCAAAGACACGCTCGTCCGTCTCGTAGAAGTCCAGGTGGTCCGGCTCAACATTTGTCACCACAGCAATAGCCGGGCGGTAACGCACAAACGAGCCGTCCGATTCATCAGCCTCAGCCACAAAAATCGACTCCGGGCCCTGAGCACCCAGGTGAGCGTTGGTGCCGCGACCAGCAATCACAGTACCCACCGCAAAGGAAGGCTCCGCACCCAGCTGATCAAACATCACAGAAATCATGGAGCTGGTCGTGCTCTTACCGTGAGTACCGGCAACAGCAACCACCTGAGACTCACCCATCACAGCGGCAAGCGCCTCAGAACGATGCAGTACACGCAGACCCTGCGCGCGAGCGGCAGCAAGCTCCGGGTTATCCTCACGAATCGCGGTAGAAATTACCACGGTATCAACGTCCACAATGTTCTCAGCCTGCTGAGGAACACCCACACGAGCACCCGCAGCACGCAAAGACTCAACAGCAGCCGACTCGGCACGGTCAGAACCGCTCACCGTCACACCAGCCTGCAGCATCAGAGCGGCAATAGCGCTCATACCCGCGCCACCAATACCAATGAAGTGCACACGACCCAGCTCGCTCATCTTCGCACGCTCAGGGAACGGCGGGTTCAGCGGTGCCGGCAACACCATCTCAAGATTCATCAATTCAGTCATTACTTCTCAGCTGCCTTCAATACTGCTTCAGCCATAACGCGCGCCGCGTCACGGATACCAAGTTCATACGCCGCAGCGCCCATACGCTCCAGCTCCTCCGGGTTCGCCATAAGAGCCGGAATCTCACGGGCAAACCACTCACCGGTGACCTCTGCATCCTTCACCAGCAGAGCCGCAGACGCCTCCACCAGAGAACGAGCATTCAGAGCCTGCTCGCCATTACCAATGGGAAGCGGCACAAAAATCGCGGGAACACCCACCGCAGCAACCTCACTGACGGTCGCCGCACCCGAACGCACCAGCAGAAGATCAGCGGCAGCGTACACATCCTGCATGCCGTTGCTAAACTCAATCTGACGGTAATTCGGCGCGCTCAACAGCTCACCATTCTCATCCAGAACAGCCTTACCCTTACCGGTAATATGCAGAATCTGGAAGTCCCACTCCGCAAAGTGGTCACGGCACGCCGCCACCGCATTGTTCAGGCTCTGCGCGCCCAACGAACCACCGGTCACAATCACGGTCGGCTTCTGCGGGTCCAGACCCAGGTTACGGCGAGCCTTCGAACGGTGCGCCTCACGGTTCAGGTATGCAATTTCATCCTTCATCGGCATACCCACCAGGGTCGCGCGCGGGAACGGAGTATTAGGGAACGCCACACCGGTGAACTTAGCGAACGTGCCACCCAGGCGGTTCGCCAAACCGGGCTTCGCGTTCGCCTCATGAATCACCACGGGAATCTTAGCCATCAACGCCGACAAATACGCCGGCGGGCACACGTAGCCGCCCACGCCAACGACCACATCTGCATCTACTTCCTTGAGGATGCGGCGGGTCTTCGACAGGCCACCAAAGAACTTAGCGGGGAAAGCCAAGGCGGCACGGTTAATGCTACGAGGGAACGCCGCACGAGGAATGAACTCAATATCGAAACCAGCTGCCGGAACCAGCTCGGCTTCCATCTTGTCCGCAGTGCCCAGCATCAGAATCTTAGCGTTCGGTTCAAGATCACGAACCGCACGCGCAATCGCGAGCATCGGATTAATATGACCGGCGGTGCCACCACCGGCGAAGACTATAGAGGGCGCCTTCTTCGTCATAGGTCTTTCTCCCAACACATCGGTACAGCATCATTTTACGCTATCGCATCTGTTCAAAAGAGCGCCCCCGCCATTGAGCTAGGACTCAATAGCGAGGGCGTTATCTCATATTCAGCGCATATTCATCACGGGCGGAGGCGCAAGCCGCAACCCACTCCCCCGAACCTCAGCCCCCGAAGCGCAGGCTTCACGGAGCGGGTTCCGCGGGGTTTAGCCCTGCTTGCGGGTGTTGCGCGGAGTGGAGTTCCGAGCCGCGCCCTGAGCCGGACGCTGCGCCTGCTGAGCGCCCTTTGCCTGGGCACCCTGTCGCGGCGCTACCTGACGCTGCGTACCCTGACGCTGAGCACCCTGGCGAGGATTACCCTGCTGAGGATTACCCTGTCGCTGGGCACGACGCAGACGATCCTCAGGATGCAGCGGCTGCAGACCCGCAGGCAGCGAACCCGACGGACGGTGCTGCGCACTACGGGGGTGGGCGCTACGGGGCTGGGCACCACGAAGCTGCTGCACTCGCTTCTGCGCAGCAGGCTGCTGAGCGGTACGAGGCTGGGCGGGGCTCTGCTGTACAGTCTGCTTCGACGCCGCTTGCTTCTGTGCGGCGGGCTTCTGTGCAGCAGGCTTCTGGCCTACAGGCTTCGCAGCAGCCGTCTTCTGAGCGGTGCGAGCCTCGGCCGGCTTACCCTGTGTAGCTCGGGTAGAGGTAGTACTCTTCTGAGCAACACGAGCCTGCTGACCGGTACGAGGCTGAGCGGAAGCCTTCTTCGGAGCTGCCTTCGTCGGTGCAGGCTTCTGCGAGGCCTTCTGCTTCTGGGCTTCAGCCTTCTGCTTCTGCGTTGCGGCCTTCTGCTCCGCCTTCACACGGGTAGCTTCCTCACGAGCCAGACGAGCCTGCTCCTTCTGCTGCTCCCGGGCCTGACGCTCCTGCTCCTTCTGCTCCTCCCGAGCCACACGAGCCAACTCACGTTGCTGATCCGGCGCAAAACCCAACCAGCGGCGCAACGTACTCTCCGGACCAAAAACAACCTTCAAAGGATTATGTTCCTTCAGCAGGTGGCCACCAGCAGCCGCACGAGCAGCCTCCTCCTGATTCAGCACAATCTGCAACGGCGTACGACGCTGCCAATCAGCATTCGCACGACGAACCTCACGCACGCTCTGAGTCTCAATATTTGACGGTGCTGTCGCGCCATGCAACGGAGTCTGCCGCGCAAACGCCAACAACAAACCCGCCGCAAACAACGAAGACAACAGCGACGAACCACCATAGGAGACAAACGGCAGAGGCACACCAATCACCGGCAAAATACGGGACACCATGCCCATATTGATAATCGCCTGAGAGCTCAACCAAATCATGATGCCGCCCGTAGCCAAACGCACCAGCGGGTCAGTAGTGCGCAGCATAATACGCACCGCACAATACACCAGGCCCGCATACAGCAGCAGAACCGCCAGCGTACCCAGCAGGCCCAGCTCCTCACCAATAATGGCAAAAATATAGTCGTTATGCGCCTCAGCCAAGTAGTTGTACTTCTGACGCGACTGGCCCAGACCAACACCCAAGAAGCCGCCGGTCGTCAGCGCCACCTCACCAGAATTCGCCTGGTCACAGTTAGCGTTCGTGCACGAACCCCAAACACCGAAAATACGAGCCACACGGTTCGCGCTACTGAGAACACCCACCAGCGCCAGCGCCGCAAACGCGCCGCCAATCTTCAGCAGCGAGCTGCGAGAAGCACCCGCCAGCCACATCATGCCCACAAAGATGAAGCCGTACACCATGGCGGTACCCATATCGCCGCCGAGCATAATCAGCAACACCAGGGCACCCACACCATAAATCGAGGGGAACAGAGTACGCCAAATACTGCGAGAAATATCGCCGTGACGGCTGTACACCCACGCCAGCCACATAATAATCGCCAGCTTCGAAAACTCCGACGGCTGAATCTGCACAGGACCAATCTTCAACCAGTTACGGTTACCGTTCACCTCAACGCCAACGACCACCACGGCAAGCTGCATGACCAACGCGGCAATCAGCATCGCGTTCACCACAAACTTCTTGTGGTAAACCCCCACCGGGATACGCGTAATACCCACCATCGCAATCACGCCAAGAACCAAGAACATGACCTGAGACGAAACCTGCGAGAACGGCGACTGGCCCTGAGAAATCATGGTGACGCTCGAGGCCGACAGCACCATAATGCAGCCAAAAATAGCCAGACCCAAGGTGGTGACCAGCAGCATCACCGGCACATCCCACAGGTCAGCCTTCAAACCACGACGGTACAGCCTATCGGCACGAGCACGGAACGGCGCAGAGAAATCCTCCCAACCGGCTCGCAAAGACGCCCAACGACCACTCGCGGTCGAACGCGCCGAAGAAGCCGAACGCTCCGAAGATGCGCTGGTACTCACATGCCCTCCTATAGGCCTCAATTGCCACGGATTCGTCGTGGCGACTACACGAAAAAGGTTCAGGGGTGGGACACCATTACCATCCCACCCCCGAGAAGAACCCGCAGAAAGCACCCCGGTCACCCGAGACGCCCCCCTGCAGGCAACGTCCTAAGAGTCTGCCAGCTGGGCGGCAACAGCGTTCGCAAACGCATCACCGCGCACCGCATAATTCTTGAACTGGTCCATCGACGCAGACGCGGGAGCCATCAGCACGGTATCACCCGGATGCGCCAGCTCAGTAGCCTTCGCAACGGCCGCGTTCATCACGGCAATGCCGTCCGAAGGATCAGCCACAGCGGCGGTCATATTGTAGGTCGGAACCTCCGGAGCGTGGTTAGCCAACGCCGACTTCAACGCCGCAGTATCAGTACCGATAATCAGCACAGCCTTCAGGCGCTGAGCGTGAGCAACAATCAGCTCATCGTACTCAACGCCCTTCGACAGGCCACCGGCAATCCACACCAGCGAGGGGTAACCGCTCATCGACGCATTCGCGGCGTGAGGATTCGTAGCCTTCGAATCGTTCACCCACATGATGTCGTTCGCGTAGCCCACCAGCTGGTTGCGGTGTGCACCAGTTTTGAAGGAACGCAGGCCAGCGCCCACAGCCTTCGGGTCAATATCAGCCGCACGGCACAGCGCCGCAGCCGCCAGAGCGTTCTCCACGGTATGCTTCGCGGGCATCTTACCGGGTGCCGGAGCCAAATCCTCCAGAACCGCCAGCTCGTACGCCTCGTTGTAACGGTTCTTCAAGAATGCGCGGTCCACCATGATGTCCTCAGCCAGGCCGAGCATAGACACGGCAGGCATCTCAGTGGAGCTAAAACCAATCGCGCGAGCGCCCTCAATAACGTCCGCGTTCTCGACCATGCGCAGGGTGTCCACGTGGTCGGTGTTGAAGATGCAAGCAACCTGAGTGTGCTCGTACACGCGAGCCTTATCAGCCTTGTAGCCGTCGAACGAGCCGTGCCAGTCCACGTGATCCTCAGCGATGTTCAGAACCACCGAAGCGTACGGGGACATCGAGTAGGTCCAGTGCAGCTGGAAGCTGGACAGCTCCACCGCGAAGAACTCATAGGGCTCGTCATCGGCAATGGCGTACACGATGGGCATGCCCACGTTACCCACCTGAATAGACTTCTTACCGGCAGCCTTCAGGATGGAATCAACCATACCCACGGTGGTGGTCTTACCGTTCGTACCGGTCAGGCACAGCCACTTGGGGGTCAGGCGGTCGCTGCGCTCATTCAGGCGCCACGCCAGCTCCACATCGCCCCAAATCTGGATGCGACGCTCATAAGCGTCCAGCATGACCGGGTGGTCGGGACGCACGCCCGGGGAGGTCACCACAAGCTCGGGTTCCTGACCATCCACCAGGGGCAGTGCACGCATGTGCTCGGGACCGAACAGGCCCTCAACATTACCGTAGGCGTTCTTGTAAATCTCGATGCGCTCACGCTTCTCCGGGGTGTCAGCCCCATCGATGACAACGATATGTGCACCCAGCTGGGCGAGCACATCGGTCACGGCATCGCCGCTGGTACCCATGCCCACCACAACCACGCGCAGGTTAGCCCAGGGGGCACCCCAGTGAGTCAGCTCCGCGAGGCGCTCATTCTCATACACCGGGTTCACCGCAATAGCGGCGGCGTTCGCTTCAATGCGAGCAGCATCCGGCTGTTCATTAGTTGACATTAGTGAATCACTCCAGACGTCTGCGAGAACCAGTCACCGAAGAACAGCGCCAGGGCAACGAGCACGCAGAGGGCGTTAACAACCCAGAGGCGGAACACGGAGTTCACTTCGCCACTGCTGACGGTACCGGGGGCAAGACCCTTCTTATCAATTGAGTATTTGCCGTTGACGCCGACCTTCTCCATGTGGTGGTGGAAGGGGGTCATACGGAAGTAACGGTGCGCGTGCAGGGGCTTCTCCCCCGCTGCGACCGAACGCTTACGGCTGGTCTTGAACACGAACTTCTGCACGATCACAGAGAACACTTCCAGCACGGGGATCAGAGCGATGACCAGCAGAAGAAGCTCGGTGCGGGTGAACAGCGCGAAAGCAACCATTGCGCCGCCGAGTGCCAGGGAGCCGGAGTCGCCCATGAAGATCTGTGCCTTCGACACGTTCCACCAGAGGAAGCCAGCCAGCGAACCCACCAGGGATGCGGCAATCAGCGCCAGCGAACCGGGGTCGCGCACATCGTAGCAGGCGGTGCCAGCGCCAGCAGAGCAGGCGTGCACGTACTGCCAGATGCTGATGGTCAGGTAGCCGGAGAAGATGGTCATCATGATGCCGCCAGCCAGGCCGTCCAGACCATCGGTAAAGTTCACAGCGTTCGTACCGGACAGGGAAATGATGGTAATCCACGCAACCATCAGGATGCTGCCGAAGACCGCACCCGCCGCGAACAGGTCGATGGGCAGGTCACGTACGAAAGAGATAGCGGTCGACGCCGGGCGAGCACCCGACTCGTTCGGGAATTGGAACGCCAAGTACGCGAAGGGCAGGGTCACAGCCAGCAGACCGATAGTCTTCTGCTTCTCGGTCAGACCCTCGTTGCCTTTATTGCGGAACTTCATGATGTCGTCCGCCGCGCCCACACCGAGCATACCCAGGGTGAAGGCGATGGTCAGCCACGCGGTCGCGGTCGGTACCGGCGCGGTACCAAAGAGCAGGGCGCTCACCGCCAGGGTCAAGAAGTAGGCGAGAATCGCCGCGGGGATGAAAATCAGACCCGCCATGGTGGGGGTGCCCGCCTTATGCTGGTGGGCTGCCGGGCCTTCCTCACGGATGAGCTGGCCAAGCTTGAGGGACTTCATCTTCTTGATGAACACCGGCAGCGCGGTGAGGGAGATGAGGAATCCGAAGATTCCAGCAATCAGCACGGTAATCATAAAGCGCTACCCTTCGTTCGTGGTCTGTTCGGTCGAGGTGCGGTCGCCGTTAGCGGCACCGTCCAGGTGAGCGGCAAGGTGGTCGCTCAAATCGGTGGTTTCAACAAAGTCACCGGCAGAAAGCCAGGTCGGTGCCTGCTCTTCCTCAGCGCCAAAGGTGTACTCGGCGAAAGCAACCTGGTCGCCCAGAATGCCCAGCTTCGCGCCGTTCGAGGACTTGAAGAGCACAATGTCGCCGGGGCGAACCTCAGCGCGCAGAATCTGCTCTGCCTCTTCCGGGGTCTTCACCCAGGTCGCCTCATTACCCCAGGAGCCTTCCAGGTGAGCCGCGTTGTAGGTGGGCTTTGTCTCGTCACCCACAGCAATCAGCTTGGAAATGTTCATGCGCACCACGAGGCGGCCGATGCGGTCGTGCTCCTCCACGGAGGCGTCACCGAGCTCCAGCATGGCGCCCAGAACAGCCCAGGTGCGGTGCGGCTGACCGGTCGCCGGGTCAACGGTGCGGCCCAGCTGCGCCAGAGTGCGCAGTGCCGCAGCCATCGACTCGGGGTTCGCGTTGTAGGCGTCGTTAATGACGGTCACGCCGTCGGCACGGTCGGTGCGGGCCATACGCCACTTCGAAGCAGCCGCCGTCTTGTTGAGCGCGCGAGCAATCTTCTCACCCGAAATACCGCTGTTGTAGGCGATCGTCGCCGCAGCCAGCAGGTTGTACACATGGTGCTCACCGATCAGCTGCGAGGAAATCTCGTACTCGCTACCGTCAGGCAGGCGCAGAGTGAATTCGGGGCAGCCGGCGTCGGTGGTGCGCAGGTTCAGCGCCGCAACGTAGCGTTCGTACGGCTGACCGTTCGCGTCGGTCTTCTCGCCCACGCCAAAGTAGGTAATGGGAGCAACCGAACGCGACGCCATGCGCAGCACGCGCTCATCATCAGCGTTCAGCGCCAGGGAACCGGTCGGCTGAACGCCCTCAGCCAGCTCACCCTTAGTGCGCTCAATATTGTCCACGCCGCCGAACTCGCCAGCGTGCGCGGTACCAACCTTCAGAATCGCACCGTGGTCGGGGTGCGCAATATTCGCCAGGTACTCGATGTTACCCACGTGGTCCGCACCCATCTCAATAACCAGGTAGCGGGTGGACTCATCCGCGCGGAAAACGGTCAGGGGCACGCCCACCTCACTGTTGTAGGAGCCGACCGGGGCAACGGTCGGGCCCTCCGGGGTGAAAATGGCGGCAAGAAGGTCCTTGGTGGTGGTCTTACCGGCAGAACCGGTAATACCGATAACGGTCAGCTCACCCTGAGCACGCATCTGCTCAATGGAGTAGCGCGCCAAATCGCCCATCGCCAGCACCACATCGGGCACCTGGATGCTCGGGTACGGCACACCCTGCTCGTCGAGTACCTCACGCTCGACCAGTGCCAGAGTCGCGCCCTTCTCAAACGCCATGGGAATGAACCTGTGGCCGTCAGTGACCATGCCGGGCTTCGCCACGAACAGGGTACCGGTCTGCACCTCGCGGGAGTCGGTGGTGGCGAAGTCTGCGAACACCTGCTCCTCACGACCGTCCAGGCCGATAGCGGTGCCGCCGGTTGCCTCAATAATCTGGGCGGCGCTGAGCTTAATCATTCTTCACCATACCTTCAGCGGTCTTAGAGTCACTTTCGTCGAGCATGCGCTGGTAATCAGGCAGAATCTCGAAACCGTGCGCACGCAGGGCACGGGCGGTTTCAACGCGGTCATCCAGGGCGATATCCACGCCGTCAACATCCTGTTCGGTTTCGTGGCCGCGGCCAGCAATCAGGATGGCATCGTGCTCGCTCGCCAGGGCAATTGCCGCCTCAATAGCGGCGGCACGCGGAGCAATATTCAGAATCTGGGTGGCTCGGCGGTTCTCAGCCTTCTGCGCGCCCTCCTCAACGGCGGCACGAATCGGCTCGGGCGCCTCACCGTGCGGATCGTCATCAGTCACGACCACAATATCCGCGTGCTGTGCCGCAATCGCACCCATAATCGGGCGCTTGAGCTGGTCACGCTCACCGGTCGCGCCGAAAACAATCATGACCTTGCCGTCGCCGGGGCGGTCCATTGCCTCCAGGGCGCGGGTCAGACCGTCCGGGTTGTGTGCAAAGTCCACAATCGCGTGCGGAGCCAAAGAAATCAGCTGCATACGACCCGGCACCACCGGAGTCAGAGCCGAACCGGACGCCAGCTCGGGCAGCAGACGCTCACGCTCAGCGGAGTCAGTATCCAGGTATGCCATGAGAGCCGCCAGCGCAGCATTCGAAACGTTAAAGTCAGCGGGCAGACCGGTGTAGCATTCAATGCTCTCACCGGCACCATTAGCCACATGGAAGCGATGGCCCAGGCCCTCACGCTGAACCTTCACCACAGCCCAGTCGCGGGCACCAAACTCTGCGGGCACCTCAGCCAGGCCGGCACCGCGCGCAGTCACCAGACGGTGCACCTGCTGCGCACCCATCTGCTCGCAAGCGGCGGAGAACATCTTCTCGCCCCACTCGTCATCAGCAGTAATCACAGCCAGCTCGGCGCGCTCGGGGGTAAACAGCTGAGCCTTCGAGTCGAAGTAGTGCTCCATAGTGCCGTGCAGATCCAGGTGGTCCTGGGTCAGGTTCGTGAAGCCAGCAACCGCATACTTCACGCCGTCCACACGGTGGTAATCAATCGCGTGCGAAGACACCTCCATCGCCGCGCAACGTACCTTATGCTGACCCATAATCGTCAGCAGAGAATGCACGTGAGGAGACTCCGGGGTGGTCATCTTCGAAGGAACCGACACACCATCAATCAGAATCTGAATAGTGCCAATCAGACCGGTCTTCACACCCAGGCCGGTGCGGAACACCGACTCCAGCATGTAGGTGGAGGTGGTCTTACCGTTCGTACCGGTCACCGCGTAACGGTGGGTGGCGGGGAACGAAACCGAACCATAAATCAGCGCAGCCAACGGACCAACGTACTCGCGCAGGTTCTCAGTCACCAGGAGCGGCACCGGCGCCTCACCCAGCAACTGCGCACCGGCAGCATCCGTCAAAATAGCGGAAGCGCCCAGCTTCAACGCGGCCTCAGCAAACTGCGCGCCGTGCACCTTCGCACCGGGCAGAGCCACGTACAGGTCCTGCGGGCGCACGCCTCGGGAGTCCATGCTGATACCGGTAACCTCAACAGATTCACCGGACTCAGAGCCCTGAACGCCGCTAGCCGGCTGGGAACTCACCTGAGCACCCAAGCCCTGCAGATATTCGCGAAGGTGCGCCAAACTCACCGGGCGCACAGAATTCGGGCGCAGAGTCTGAGCGTCGCCGCCCAGCAGGTTCTGGCCGGGTGCGTGAGATGCGGTATCCATCGTCCTTCTTTCCTCCCCGCTATCAGAAGCGGTGAGCTCTGTATGGTCAATGCGCTCAAGGCACACAGGGTCATTCAATATTCTACGGTCTTTAGGCTTCGACAGGTGTTCAGTACCGGCGCTTCTTCATCACGAATCAGCTACCGGGCGCCTCTCCCCCGCTCGCCTTTAGCTCGTCTTATTGGGGCTGTCCTCAGCAAAAAGCGGAATCAACTCCGGTTCACCGGTAGAACGAGGCACATTATAGGTGTGCAGAGTCTTCTCCATAATCTTGGAGAACTCAGCCGTCGTACCGTTCGTACCCACCGTACCCTCAGGACGCTGCATGGTCACCGCCACCAAGAACTGCGGGTTCTCAATCGGCGCCACACCAATAAAGGACGTCGTGTTGCCGTCATAGCCGCCCTTCTCACTCGGGGTTTCCGCAGTACCGGTCTTACCGCCCACACGGTAGCCAGTCACCTTCGCCGGACGGGCGTGGCCCTGCTCCACCACATTCTCCATGAGAGTCAGGCAGGAGGCGGCAGTCTGCTCGCTGACCATGCGTTCACCAGGCTCCACGGCACGCTTATGTTCGGTACCGTCCGCGTCAATGATCGCGTCCACAATGCGCGGCTTCAGACGAACACCCTTATTGCCCAGCGCCTGGAAAATCATGGCGGTCTGCAAAGGAGTCTGCGCAACACCCTGACCGAACAACACCGTGTACTGCTGACGGCCGTCCCAATCACGCCAATCAGCAATCAGGCCCTGCTCCTCACCGGTCAGCTCAATGCCGGTAAACTCGCCGACGCCGTACTTCTTCAACCAGTTGTAGCGCTCTTCCTTGCTGAGCTTCTGACCGACCAGCACCGTACCGGTGTTCATCGAGTCATGAATAATGCCCGAGAAAGTACGCCGCTGCGCCCCGTGCTCAAACGCATCCTTGAAAGTCTGGCCGTCAATCGTGAGGGTCGCGGGCACATCATACACGCTAGTCGGAGTCGTCAGGCCCTGCTCAATCAGTGCCGAAGAAGTCAGCATCTTCTCGGTCGAACCGGGCTCCACGTTCTGCGAAATAGCGCGCGGAGTCATGTCCGCCGCATCCTCAATAGTTGCCGCCCCCGGGTCCATCGTGGAGGAATCAGCGAGAGCCAAAATGGAGCCGTCACGCACATCCATAACAATGGCGGTACACCATTCAGCCTTCAGCTCCTCGGCGCGAGCACGTACCACCTGCTGCGCAAAATACTGCACATCACGGTTAATGGTTAGGCGAATATTCTTACCGTCCACCGCCAGGCGCTGCTCTTCCTTCGCTACGGGGATACGCACGCCATCAGCGCTAATCTCGTAGGTGCGCTCACCGGGGGTACCGGCAAGCTCCTTCTCAAAGACACGCTCAATGCCCACGGAGTAGTTACGGGACACCGTACCGCCCGTACCGTTGCCGTCTGCCTCTTCAACAATGTTGTACTTACCGACCACGGAACCGCCCACACTACCGTTGGGGTACAGGCGCTGAGAGAACGCCTCACCGTAGATGAAGGGCGCACCCAGGGCATCAATCTTATTGAAAATTTCCGGGGTGATATTTGCTTTGATCACCGAGTACTTTGAGGTGCCGTCCAGCTTGGACTTGATGAACTCGTCGGTAATGCCCGGGTCAACGGTCTTGAGAATATCGACCATCTCGTACACCAGCTGGTTGGGGGTGACCTCAACCTTCTGGGTGCGATCCTCGTTGTAGCGTTTGAAGGTCGCCACGGCGCTCTGGTCAGCAGTCAGGTTATAACGCTGCACAGTACGCGCCATGACGTTGCCGTTGATATCGAGAATCTGACCGCGCACAGCAGGCAGCACCTGCGAGCGCAGACGCTTCTGACGGGACGCGTTCGCCACCGCACCGGGATCAAAGCCCTGGCGGATAAACAGGTTCGCACCGATGACGCCCAGAGCGCAGGTGGCAGCGGCGCCTGCGACAAAGCCACGGCGGGTCAGATCCGGCTGACCGGATGCCGATTCGTTCGCGTTCTTACGCGCGTCGGAGCTCATGCGGTGGTCCTTTCGCTGGTCTAGTCTATCGGTGATGCTGTGCATCCTGTGGTCAAGGGTGTTTATCGTGCAGCCTGGCTTGCCGCGGGGCTAGCGGCAGGGCTGGGTTGCTGAGCGGCACTCGGTGCGGCAGATGCGGCGGGGCTAGCAGGTGCGCTATTCGCCGGTGCCGGGTTAGCCTGCTGGGCGGGGCTTGCCGAGGCGCTTGCAGATGCCTTAGCCGCACCACTCGCCTGGCTGTGTCGCTGCTGAACAGACTTGTCAGCCTCCACAATGCTCTTGGCGTAGCTTTCGTTCGAGCCGGCCGCCGGAGGCGAAATCAGGTTCTCCTGTTTGTTTCCCTCAGCACCGGTGGGGCTTGCAGCCGGGGTGGGGGTGCCCTCAATCGTGGAGGACTGCAGATTCAGGGTTGCCTGCGAAGAGCTCACAAACATGCCCAGGGTGCTGGCGCGTATCGCCAAATCCTGCGGGGCTTCCTTGAAACCAATCTCCTGCTGCAGCGCCTGGTTCTCCTGCACGAGGCGCTGCTCCTGCGCACGCAAATCCACCATGTCGTACTGGCGGGTCACGATCAGCACGTTGAGCAGCAGAATAAAAATCAGGGTCAGCGGAATTGCCGCAAAAACAGCGAGCATGGTGGGCGGGCTGAGCTTACGGGCTCGGCGGCGCACAGTGGACAGAGGGTTACGCTGCTTGGGCTTCGTTTCGCGTGCTTCTTCGGTGCGGGCTGCCGCACGAACGCTCGAGGGCACACGGCTCGCGTTCGTCGAGGTGCGCTTACCGCCGTGCGAAGCAGCGGTGCTGGCGGGGCGGACCACCGGCTGAGAGGCGGTGACCGGCTCCAGACGCGCGGTGCGGGTGCGGCCGGAGTGGGCTCGGGTGGAGGCGCGGCTCGCCCCGGTAGAGCCGCCAGTAGAGCCAGTAGAGGATGCGCGGGTAGAGCCAACGGCGCCGGGGGTGCCGGCGGCAGGGCGCGAGGAACCGGCGCGTCGACTCCGCGGGGCGCCCTGGGTGCGGGTGGGGCGCTGGGATGCGTGCTGGGTGCTCACTCTTCTTCGCTTTCTGTCTTCTACTTGGCGGGGATGCGGATCTTCTCGGCGGCGCGTAGCTTGGCGCTGGCGGCGCGGGAGTTCTGTTCGATTTCCTCGTCGGTAGGCGGTTCGGCGCCGCGGGTAATGATTTTGACGGTGGGCTTGTGCTCTTCAAGCTCTACCGGGAAGCCCTTGGGCGCCTTGGAGGTTGCCTCTGCGGTCAGTGCCCTTTTGACGATTTTGTCTTCGAGGCTGTGGTAGCTCATGGCGACGAATCGGCCGCCGAGGTTGAGCGCCTCCAGGGCTGCCGGTACGGCGCGTTCGAGGGCTTCCAGTTCGTGGTTCACTTCGATGCGCAACGCCTGGAAGGTGCGCTTGGCCGGGTGGCCGCCGGTGCGCTGCGCGGCGACGGGCACCGCCTTCTGGATAATGCGCACGAGCTCACCGGTGGTTTCCAGGGGTGCGTTGGCGCGGGCGGTGCAGATGGCGCGGGCGATACGCGATGCGAACTTCTCTTCGCCCCAGTTGCGGATAATGCGGCGCAGCTGGTCTTCGCTGTATTCGTTGACAACAATGCGGGCGGTGAGCTCGTCTTCGGAGTTCATGCGCATGTCCAGGGGCGCGTCGTAGGAGTAGGCGAAGCCGCGGGTGCGTTCGTCCAGCTGCATGGAGGAGACGCCCAGGTCCATCAGGATGCCGTCGATGCCCTGCACACCGGCGGTTTCCATGGCGCGGTCAATTTCGTCGTAGACGGCGTGGACGGGCACGAAGCGCTCGCCGAAGCGCGCCAGGCGCTCACCGGCGATGGCGTGAGCCTGCAGGTCACGGTCGATACCGATCAGAACAAGGTTTTCGAAGCGTTCAAGCAGCGCCTCGGAGTGGCCGCCCATACCGAGGGTGCCGTCAATCACGTAGGCGGTGCCTCGCTCCTCGACGGCGCGCTCAATGCCCGGTGCCAGCAGGTTAACGCAGCGGTCCAGCATGACGGGCACGTGGCGTTCACTGGCTTCACGCTGGGAGAGGTTCTCAATGGATGCGCCGGTCACCTTGGCGGCAGCGCCGGAGGCAGTCGTACCGGTTTCGGGGGCATGTTCTACGCTCATGGGTGCTCCTGTGAGAGTTTGTCCTGCGGGAAGGCTTACGGAAGAGTGGTGCGGGTGCTAGAGATGCCGGGCGGTAGCCATCGCGTCGGCGGGATGCCGGTTAGAGCAACGGGCTGAACGGGTCCTCGTCGAGGGCAGCGAATTCAGCTTCGGTGCGGGCGAGGTATTCTTCCCAGGCTGCGGCATCCCAGATTTCTGCGCGGGTTCCGGATCCGATGACGACGAGGTTGTCGGTCAGTCCTGCGTATTGGCGCAGTATCGGCGGGATGGTGATGCGTCCCTGCTTGTCGGGCAGTTCGTCGGAGGCTCCTGAGAGGAAAACTCGCAGGAAGTCTCGGGCGGCTCGTCCCGGCAGGGGTGCGGTACGCATCCGTTCGTGGATGCGTTCAAATTCTGCGGCGGGGAAAACGTACAGGCATCGTTCTTGACCGCGGGTCAGAACGAGGCCTGCTGAGAGTTCCTCACGGAATTTGGCGGGAAGGATGATGCGTCCTTTGGCGTCCATTCGTGGTGAGTAGGTACCTAGGAACATTCACTTCACCTCCCCGATGTGTGCCGTTGCGCTAAAGTCTGCGGGAGCGGGGTTGCTCCACAATCCTTGGAGGTGCCGGTGGCGGGGTGTGCCGGGCCGGCGCCTCCGCCGAGTGTTTGAGGGCACGGCGATAGGACTGACTTTCAGCTTTCCTCTCCACTTTACCCCACTTTCCACCACCTACCCCACCCGGCAGAGTATCTTTTAGTGTTTTTATGCTCTCTTCTGCATTTTTAACGCTGACGCACAGCTTCTACACAGCTTCGGGCGTGCGTACTCAGCGCTCCACCCTCATCAGGCTTGCCATGCCCCGACTCAATGACGGGGCTAGTTTCAGGGGGGTTAGTTTCGGGGTTTGGCGTGCTCCGCCCGCCTGCCCCTCATACTTCCATCTCTCACCAGTTCGGGCATAGTCACTAGTTCTTTGGGCATAGAAAAAGCGGAGGTAAGAGAATTCTTACCTCCGCTTGATCAGTCTTGAGTTTTGAGATTCTCGCATCGGGGGTCAGCCCTATGAGCTGAGCCGCGAAGCTTCTGCACCCTGAATACTTTAGAACTGAACGCTTTAGACCTGAGCTTTAGAGCTGACCGTTATTACGCTCGTCCCAGCGGTCCTCCAGGCGGTTCATGAAGGAAGAGCGTTCCTTCTGCTCGCGCTGACGCACACGGGCTGCGCCTTCTGCCTTACCGCCGAGGAAGGAATCTACCGGGGTCTTCTTGCTGGTGGTTGCGAAGTACACGCCACCGGCCGCAAAGAGGAAGCCGAATACACCCAGCCAAATCATGTTAGATGCGACCGCACCAATAATGATGCCCAGGCCAATAAGAACGAAGAGAATACCGAGAGCCAAGTGGCGAGCGCTAAAGACCGGCGCAGTATTGCCGGTTGAAGACATGGAGGATGCAAAGTGCGGATCCTCATTGCTCATGAGTTCTTCGAGCTGGTCCAGAACCTTCTGTTCACGCTCGGACAGTGCCATCGTTTTCTCCTTTGAGGTGTCTTTGCTCAAGATGACGTCGGTATCAACCGGGTTAGGACCGGGTTAGCTACTGTATCAGCTGGTGCGGTGAGCGCTTCTTACCGGCCGTATATTTCCCATCGTACCGCGCCGGGTGGGGTTGGCGCATTCTTTTTCGGTCAGAAGCTCTTTATGTCTTTCTCCCGCCTTCTGCGGAGGTGTTCTTCGCCCGCACTTTACGAGTAACCGGCTGCGATATAGCCGCTGACCATGCTATGGCCCAGGCTGTATCGACTCCCCAGTTGTTGCCCCTCAGCTATTCCTTATTGTGGCTCTTTTCTTCGATATTCTTCTCGGGCGCGGTAACTCCGGAGGCTGGTTTGAGGCTTTCCTGCGAGTACTTGCGGTGAATGGCGTCCATGACGTGCTCCACCTCGGACCATCTGCCGCTTTTCACGAGGCGAGCGCCAGACCCTAATTGAGTACCAGAGCCCGGGCGAATACCAAACCCTGTGCGAGTACCGTTCTGCGGACTATTACCCGCTCCCCCGCCGCGTCGTTGTGCGGAGACGGTTTGTGCGGAGGTGATTTTTGCGGAGCTGGTTTGTGTGGAGCGTGAGTTTGCCCCGCTCTCGATGGAGTCGAAGAGGGTTTGTTGCACCCCGTCTTCTGCGCGGGCGAGCTTTTCGGCGCGCACTCCGATGAGTCGCAGGGCGCGGGGTGCATCCTGCCCTACCAAGATTCCGTCTGCGCGCAGGGCTTCCAACGCTAAGGAAGCAATCTGCATGCCGGAGTCTACGGGCACGTTCAGGGCAATAGCGCGGGTGTGCGTTTCGAAGGTGCTGTAGCGGATTTTGAGACTGAGCCCTCCGGCGAGTTTACCGGCGGTGCGCAGGCGTTTTCCCAGCTTGAGGCTCAGCTCCCGAATAGCAGCGCTAACCTCCCGAGCATCGGTCGTATCCGTCTCGAAGGTGTGCTCGCCACCCATGCTTTTCTCTTCGCGTTCGGTGATCACGGGGCGCTCGTCAATGCCGCGCGCCATGGCCCAGAGGTGCTCGCCCTGGGCGGTGCCGAAGCGTTCTTTGAGCCAGTCCAGGCTCATGGACCTCATCTGGGCGATGGTGTGAATACCGTATCGGGAGAGCTGCTCGGTACTTTTCGCGCCCACTCCCCACAGGTCGGAGACTTTTCTCGGGTCAAGGAATTCTTGAACGCGCTCGGGCGGGATGACCCACAGCCCGTTCGGTTTACTACCGGTGGACGCCATTTTGGCAAGTAGTTTATTGGGCGCAACCCCCGCGGAGGAGGGCAGGGAGAGTTCCTGCGCGATGCGGTCACGAGCGCACTGCGCCAGGGCGACGGGGTCTTGGCCGTGCAAGTAGGCACCGGTTAGGTCCACAAAGGCTTCATCCACGCTGACCTGCTCAACGTAGGGGCTCAGATCGTTCAGGATTGCCATGACGGCACGGGAGTAGTGCCGGTAGTCGCCGCGCAGCGGCAGGACGGTGGCATTGGGACTGAGGTTCCGGGCGCGGCTGAGCGGCATGCCGGAGCGCACTCCGTGAGCGCGCGCCTCGTAGGAGGCGGAGCAAACAACTGAGCGGGGACCCAGGGGCGCCACGATAATGGGCTCGCCACGCAGAGCGGGGTTTTCGAGAAGTTCGACGTTGACGAAGAAGGCGTCCATGTCCAGGTGCATAATGACGCGGCCGTTCCTAGCGCCGCCGTTCCTAGCGCCGCTATTCTTGCCGGTTCGCATCTGCCCCATGTCCCCTCCTCTCATAGCCTCTACGCCCACCTACCGAAAATATAGCACATTTCTACGAAAAATAGAGGCAATATATCGTAAACGTGTTCGCAAATGCGTTCTCTTGGGCGTTTCTCCACTAAGCTAGAAGAAGTGCACACCGCACCCCATCAGGACCGTACACAGCGACCATCAGCGAGGATAGTATGACTCCCCCTTCTCCCTCCGGAGCACCCACTCCCCAGGCGACCGAGAGCCTCACCGTAGCAGCCCCGAACATCCCGGCGGCTTCTGCGCACCTCGCTGAACGTATTGCCGAAGAGCAGCGAGCCTACCTGCACGCTTTTGACACTCTCATGGCTGAGTTTTTTGCCCGCCAGCGCGAGCTGCTCGAGGGCATTTCTGCCGAAACTCTGCCCCTGCTGGAGGCTATTGAGTCCCTCTCCACCGGCGGCAAGCGTCTGCGTGCCCTGCTGAGCTACTGGGGTTGGCGAGGTGCGGGCGGCGCACCCGTCACCGAGAACCGCGCATCCTGGTCCATTGTGAAGGCGGGCATGGCGGTGGAGCTGTTCCAGACCTCCGCGCTGATTCACGACGACATTATCGACCGCTCCGATACCCGCCGCGGCGCACCCTCCGTGCACAAGCGTTTCGAGGCGGCGCACGAGCAGAATAGCTGGCGCGGTGATGCTTTCAACTACGGTCTGACCGGCGGTATTCTTGCGGGAGATCTGACCCTGGCGTGGTCTGCGGAGGTTTTCGCGTCCCTGGGTGAGGGAGCGATTTATGGCGCCCCGGCGCGCACTATTTTTGACCGGATGCGCACCGAGGTTCTGGCGGGCCAGTACCTGGACGTCTACTCCGAGGTTCTCGAGACCGAGGACGCTCAGGCGGCTCTGCAGCGTGCCCTGAACGTGATTCGTTTCAAGTCCGCCAAGTACTCGTGCGAGCACCCCTTCACGATTGGTGGTGCTCTGGCTCTGCAGGCTACCGCGCTGGAGAACGGCGCCGGTGCCGTGAGCGAGCAGCACCCGGTACTTGTCGGTTACCGTGCGTTCGGCCTGCCGCTGGGTGAGGGCTTCCAGCTGCGTGATGACGAGCTGGGCGTCTTCGGTCAGCCCGAGGTGACCGGCAAGCCCGCTGGCGATGACCTGCGTGAGGGTAAGCGTACCGTGCTGGTGGCGCTCACCTCCGCCGCCCTCGACGAAAAGGATGCGGCGCTTCTGCACAATAGCTTGGGCGAGCCCGAGCTGAGCGATGAGCAGGTGGAGCGCATCCGCGAGCTGATGGTTTCTTCGGGTGCTTTCGCCAAGCATGAGCAGCTAATCGAGCAGAAGTCACAGGCTGTGTTTGAGGCGCTGGAGGCGATGAACCTGGACGAGCCGGTGCATGCGGCGCTGACCGATATTGTGGGCCGTGCGCTGCGCCGCAAGGCATAGATGCACTGCGCCGCAAGGCATAGATGCGCTGCGCCGCAAGGCGTAGAGGTTCACCCTAGTTAGAACGTTAAACACGTTGAGGCGACATACCGGAGTATGCCACCTCAACGTATTGAGCTATAGTGCCGGATCGGTGTCACCAAGTAAGTGCCACCTAGCAGGTGCTACCAACCCGGCGTTACCAAGCTAGTATTACCAAGCCAGTGCCTGCGCACGGCGACGGATTTCAGTCTTACGACCGTCGATCAGTGCGTCGATGGGACGGCCGGGCAGGGACTCGTCGTTGGTGTACAGCCACACGATGGCTTCTTCATCGCTGAAGCCGGAGTCCTTCAGGACAACGAGGGTGCCCTTGAGGGATTCGAGAACTCGCGAACCGTTCAGGAACAGTGCGGGTACCTTGCGCACGTTGGTTTCCGGGTCGCGCAGTGCGATGAGCGTACCGTCAGAAATCAGGTTGTGTACGCGGGTCACCTTCAGGTCGAGGGCCTGCGCAATTTCGGGGATGGTTACCCAATCGCCGACGAGGGCGAAGGTCTGAGCAATATTTTCGTTAGTCACCTTTTAAGAGTGCCAGAGCTGACACGTATTTACCACTTTTGACCCGCATCTGGCACGGGGGCTCTCCTGCACACCTTTCCTTTTTGAGCGTTGCCCGCGGTTCGTGAATTGGGTTCGGAGCCTTCGGCGTTTCTTAAGAATTCGCTGAGTGTTCACCTGTTCGGCTCCCTTTGGCATCGCTTCTCCCCAGGTGGGCGGGCTAAAATGTTGAGACGTATGAATACTCCCAGCCCACGCCGGATTTCTCCCGTGACCCCTCGTTCTTCTTCTAATACTTCTGTTCCTCCCGCCACTCGTCCCGCTGCCTCTGATACCGCTATCGGTTCTTCGCAGTGGCTCAGTGGCGCCATTATTGAGGGTCATTACCAGGTGGGTTCGCTCATTGGCCGCGGCGGCATGAGTGAGGTCTATTATGCGCTGGACCTGTGGTCGAATAACCCAGTCGCGCTCAAGGTCCTCTCCCCCGCTCTGGCTGAGGATGCGGCGAACCGCCAGAAGTTCCACCGTGAAGAGCGTTCGATGCGCCAGGTGGGTGGCGGCGGGCATACGGTGGGCGTGATTTCGTCGGGTACCGAATATTTTTCGGGCAAGATGGTCATGTACATCGTCTTGGAGTATGTGCACGGCTGCACCCTGAGTCAGCTGTTGCGTGTGCGTAATGCCCTGTCCCTGGGTGAGGCTCTGGATATCCTCATTCCGGTGGTGGAGGCGCTCTCGGAGGTGCACGCGAACCGCTATCTGCACGGCGATATTAAGCCGGGCAATATTCTGCTGGACGCTAACGGTCAGGTGAAGCTCACGGACTTCGGTCTTTCTCGCCGTGATGATCAGGTGGATGCGGGCGCCCCCATGGGTACCCCTGCCTACGTTGCGCCGGAGGTCCTGGACCCGAAGGTGAAGGTTGGCGCGCAGGCTGATATTTTTGCGCTCGGCGTAATGATGTACCGCATGCTTTCAGGTCGTCTGCCCTTTGTGGGTCTGGAGAATGACCAGCAGGTGCTCTACCACAATGCCAACATCGAGATGCCCGCGCTGACCGATGTGGCACCGGGTGCGGACCGCGATATTGCGGGGCTGATTTCGTGGTGTACCCGCAAGCAGCCTCATGCCCGCCCGGAGGATGCGACCGAGCTGTTTACGGCTCTGCTGGAGATTTCTGAGTCGCTGGGTGAGTCCGAGCGCGCCTGGCGTGCCCCCTCGTGCCCGGAGCCGGAGCTTCCCCTCTGGGAGGCTGTTGCCGATATTGCGGAGCGTAGCGGTGCCGCGCAGATGGTGCGTAACACCCCGATTAGTGCTTTTAGCGATGCCCGCGATCTGCTGGTCTACGATGTGTACTCCCCCGACAGCCTCGTGTACGATGCGTCGGCGGCTGGTCAGGGTGTGCACCTTGCCGACGTGGATGCTGAGGACTCCGTGCTGAACCGCCAGGGCATTCCGCCGCTGGTCAGTTCCGCTCCCTACGACGAGGATTCTGAGGGCGAGCCGGAGAAGAAAAAGCCCGCTAAACGCGGTTTGGGTTCTTTCCTTGACCGCCGTGCGGGTGCGAAGAGCCCGCTGACTCAGTCCGTTGGCATTGGCCCGCAGACGGAGCAGGAGTTCATCTCGGCTCACGGCGAGTACGCCCCGATCCATGCCGAGCGTTCGTTGAGCCCCTCGGGTTCGCGCCGTTCAAAGGCTAAGGGGGCGGCGAGCGCTTCTGAGGCTTCAGAGGCTGAGGAGACCGCTTCTTCTCAGGATTCCGAGCAGTCTTTGCAGAAGGATCCTCGCCTACCCGCCAAGCAGTTTAGGACTCCGCCTTCCGGTATGGCGGTGGGCGGTTGGGCGCTGGTGCTGATTCTGCTGGGTATGGGTTCGAGTTTTACCGGTTGGTGGCTTGCGACCTCACTGGTGCAGTCACAATGGTGGCGCAATATTGAGGCGTTCCTGACCTTCTAAAGCTTGTCTTTGTTCTACATACCGCGCGCAGGTTAAACGCGATGCCCGGGTCTTCACTCACAATAAGTGAAGACCCGGGCATTATTTTTGCTATTCCCCGCCGACTAGTACCACTGGCTAGTACCCGCTGACTAGTACGGTGAGGCGCATCAACGTTTTATGCGCGGTTCTTGAGGTACTCGGAGACCAGGAACGCAATTTCCAGGGACTGCGAGTGGTTCAGGCGCGGGTCGCACAGGGACTCGTAACGGTCAGCCAGTGCTGCCTCGTCGATAGCGTCGGAGCCGCCCAGGCATTCGGTCACGTCGTCGCCGGTCATCTCCACGTGGATACCGCCGGGGAACGAGCCCAGAGCCTCGTGAACCTCGAAGAAGCCGCGAACTTCGTCGAGCACGTCGTCGAAGCGGCGGGTCTTGTAGCCGGAGGGCACGGAGATAGTGTTGCCGTGCATCGGGTCGGTGACCCACACAACCTTCGCGCCTTCGGCCTGCACGCCCTCAACGATTGCGGGCAGCTTCTCGCGAATGTTCTTGGCGCCCATGCGGGTGATGAAGGTCAGGCGGCCGGGTTCGCGGTTCGGGTCGAGCTTGTCGATCAGTGCGAGTGCATCCTCAGCGGTGGTGGTCGGGCCCAGCTTCACGCCGATGGGGTTGCGGACCTTGGAGAGGAAGTCTACGTGTGCATCGTCGATGCCGCGGGTGCGCTCGCCAATCCACAGGAAGTGTGCGGAGGTGTCGTAGGGCAGGTGGGTGCGCGAGTCGATGCGGGTGAGGGCACGCTCGTAGTCCAGCACGAGTGCCTCGTGGCCGACGTACATGTCGGTGGTCTTGAGGGCTTCGAAGTTCACGCCGCATGCTTCCATGAACTTGAGGGCGCGGCCGATTTCGTTGGCGGTCTTCTCGTAGCGCTCATGCGCGGGGTTGGAGGTGAAGCCGCGGTTCCACTGGTGCACGGCGCGCAGGTCTGCGAAGCCGCCCTTGGTGAAGGCACGGATCAGGTTCAGGGTGGAGGCACTGGTGTGGTAGCCCTGCAGCATGCGCTTGGGGTCGTGTACGCGGGCTTCGGGGGTGAAGTCGAAACCGTTGACGGTCTCGCCGCGGAAGGAGGGCAGGGTGACGTCGCCGCGGGTTTCCATGTCTGCGGAGCGCGGCTTGGAGAACTGACCCGCCATGCGACCCATCTTCACCACGGGCATGGAGGCGCCGTAGGTGAGCACTGCAGACATCTGCAGGATGGTCTTGACGCGGCCGGAGATCTTGTCGGCGGTTGCACCCGCGAAGGTTTCTGCACAGTCGCCGCCCTGCAGGAGGAATGCGCGGCCTTCAGCAACCTCACCGAGTGCCTGGCGCATGGCGTCGACCTCACCGGCGAAAACGAGCGGCGGTACCGAGTTCAGCTCGGCGATGGTGCTCTCAAAATCTTCGTGCTCGCTCCAGGTAGGCTGCTGGTCAATGTGCAGCTGACGCCAGGTGTCCAGGCCGTGGTCGGGGGCCTGCGAGGTGCTGAGGTTTTGATTGCTCATCTTCACTCCATTGGGATGGTCTTGTGCGTTTTCTGGTTCACCCCTGCTTCAGGTGCTCGGTAGGCCGTATGTGGCATGCGTTCACGTGATTCTTAGGGGCGAATAGACTAATTGTACTCTTGCCCCCTTCAACGCCTAGCCGTCTAGTCAGGTACATCTCATATGTTTAGATAGAGCTATTCAAAATCAATGATTCGGGCATGGAAGATTAACTGCGCGGAGGGGACGCGAAAGGGCGAGACTCGGGGTATCACCCCTTATCCCGCCCTTGGCGTAGTCGCATACCCGCTTGGGCAACGTTTAGTTAGTTCTGTAGCTGTGCGACTGCCTCATCCGCGCTCATGTTTTTATCAGCCATGAGCTTCTTGACGCGGTCGGCGTACACGTCCACGTATTCCTGGCCGCTGAGGGCACGGATCTCGGTGCCAATACGGTCGGCGATTTCACGTTGAACGCGGTGGCTCAGGTCTGAGCCGTCGGTGTATTCCTCGAAGGTGAGGGGCTTGCCGATAATGGTACGCACCTGGATGGGTTTGCCGTCGTGGCGCAGACGGATACGGTTTGAGCCGGAGGGCTGAATCAGGTCGGTACCGATCTGTCCGACGGGCACTACGGGCACGCCTGCTTCAACTGCGAGGCGGGCGACACCGACCTTGGGACGGTAGCCGCGTCCGTCGGGGCTACGGGTGCCTTCGGGGTAGATGCCAATCACGCCGCCGTCCTTGAGGACCTGCGCACCGGCGTTGAGGGATTCCTGGCTCTTCTGGCCGCCGGAGCGGTCCATGGGAAGCTGGCCAACGCCTCGGAAGAACGCCGCCATGGCGCGGCCCTTCACGCCGGGGGTGGTGAAGTAGTCGCTCTTGGCGAGGAAGTTCACGGTGCGCGGCATGGCGAGAGGAATAAAAATGGAGTCGCAGAACGCCAGGTGGTTGCTGGCGACGATGTAGGGTCCCTCGGGCAGGTTCTCCAGGCCAACCACGTCGTGGTGGTACAGTCCCTGCAGCAGGGGTGAGCCAAGAACCTTGAGCGTTGAATAGAGGGCGGTGTTAGACATTGGGGTCTCCTCTCTGAATGTTCCCGGCTCAATTCTAGCGTGTCTGGAGAGGCGCGAGAGAACGCGTGATAATTAAAGAAAAGAGAACGATTTTTCTGCGCACCGGTGTATTCGGGTGCGCTGGAGGCGATATACCGGCATCGGCGCTGTATCTGTGGCGCCCCACCGGGGTACGCTATAGAGCCTGCACCTGCGTTCATATTCTCGCAGGTTGGCGAAGGAGGACCATGAGCATTTTTGATAACTCGTTGGAGCCGCTCAAGCGGATGCGCCGCAAGGCTCGCGAGCGCAGGCTTCTAGCAACCCAAAATGTTAAGGACTCCCTGGCGCGTCGCCTCGAGGGCGACCAGGAGACGTTCGATCACTCCCCCGTTTCCTTTAGCCCTGACCCTGCGCAGCATTCTGTGGGTATTTTGTTGGTGCACGGTTTTACGGGTTCGCCGCACAGTATGCGCCCGTTGGCTCAGCGTTTTATGGAGCTCGGCTATGCGGTGGAGATGCCTGTGCTGACTGGTCACGCAACCCGTTGGCAGGATTTGCGTGATAGCACGTACCAGCAGTGGCTGGCTTCTGCTGAGCAGGGGTACCGTCGCCTGGTTGATCAGGGGCTGCAGGTGGTGGTCATTGGTATGTCGATGGGTGGCACGGTGGCGACTCATCTGTCGGCTCGTCTGCCGGTGGCGGGCACGGTGCTAATTAACCCCTATATGGTGGATGTGAACCCGATGATGCGCCACGCCGGCAGGGTCTCGAAGGTTCTGCCGGTGCTCAAGGCGATTGGTTCCGATATTGCGGTTCCGGGTGTGAATGAGGGTGCTTATTCGCTGGTTCCGACGGCGGCGGTGCATCAGCTGCATCTTTTGGGTGCTGAGACTCGTGCCCTGATTCCGCAGTTGAAGTCGCCGGTCCTGTATTTGCGTTCACTGGGCGATCATACTGTGTCGGATAGCTCCCACAAATATTTTCTCGAACATTGTTCAGTTCCTGTAAAATTTAGGTGGCTGACCCGCAGCTACCATGTGGCAACCCTGGACTATGACGCAGAGTATCTGCTCTCCACCATCCAAGATTTTGTCGCATCCCTAAACCACTAATTCTGCGGCTCCGCTCGCTGCAACTGGCGCAAGCATCACCCGCCGTGGCGAGTAGAACAGCAGATAGATATTACGGCTCCTCGGGCCATCGAGGGCACCCCGCGGCACCTGATTCGCCACGGGCTCACGCCCTGATTTGAAAGGCGCATTATGAAAGTCTTCTCCACTCCCGCTGAGGTTATTGTCGACCCCTCACTGAACCTGACAAGCATTGTTGAGCGCCACCGTACCGATAGCTCCAATCCGGTGCTGTACCGTCGTCAGATGTCTCCGGGTAACTGGCAGCCGGTTCGCGCCCAGCAGTTCCACCAGATGGTGACCGACCTGGCTAAGGGCATGATTGCCGCTGGTATCCGCCCGGGTGACCGTGTGGGTATTATGAGCCGCACCCGTTTTGAGTGGACTGTCATTGACTTCGCGATTTGGTATGCCGGTGCTGTCTCCGTGCCGGTATATGAGACGAACGCTGCCGCCCAGGCGGCGTGGGCGCTGTCCCATTCTGAGGCTGTCGCTATTTTCGTCGAGGATGAGAAGCTCCTGAATCGTGTGGCTGAGGCGGAAGAATACGCTGCTTCTACTTCTGAGCCGTGCCAGCTCAAGCACCGCTGGGTCATTGAGAACGGCGACCTTGATACCCTCAGCGCTCGCGCGTCCGAGGTGAACGATGAGCAGCTGGAGCAGGTACGTTCCGCTGCAGGCTGTGATGACATCGCGACCATTGTGTACACCTCCGGCACGACCGGTCGCCCCAAGGGTTGCGCACTGACTCACGGTCACTTCCTGAACCTGAGCGCGAACACCAAGTTTGCAGAGTCTGAGATTGCGAACTCCCGCAACTCCTCCATTCTTTTCTTGCCGCTTGCGCACGTTCTGGCGCGCCTGATTCAGGTGCTGGCGCTGGATGCTGGCCTGGTTATCGGTCACTCCCCCAATATTAAGAACCTGGCTGCTGACTTGGATAGCTTCAAGCCGACCATGCTGCTGGTGGTGCCCCGCGTCTTTGAGAAGGTGTACGAGGGCGCCATGGCGAAGGCGGCTAAGGGCGGTAAGTTCAATAAGGCTCTCTTTGAGCGTTCCACCGACATTGCGGTGCGCTGGTCGCAGGCGAAGGTTAAGGGCCGTGTCCCGCTGAAGCTGGCGGCGCAGTACGCTCTGTACGACAAGCTGGTCTACTCGAAGCTGCGTGCGGCTCTGGGCGGCGAGCTGCGTTACGCGGTTTCCGGCGGCGGCCCCCTCGGCGAGCGCCTGGCGCACTTCTTCCACGCGGTAGGTGTGCAGGTGGTTGAGGGTTACGGTCTGACCGAGACCTGCGCCCCGATTGCTGCTGGCCGCATCAACCCGTACCAGATTGGCATGATTGGCCCGCTCATCCCCGGTTCCGAAGGCTATATCGCTGAGGACGGCGAGCTTCTGGTTCGTGGCGTGGGCGTGATTAGCAGCTACTACAAGAACCCCGAAGAGGACGCTCAGGCGTTCACCGAGGACGGTTGGTTCCGTACCGGTGACCTGGCTCGTTTCGATGAGCGCGGCTACCTGAAGATTGTGGGCCGCAAGAAGGAAATCATTGTCACCGCCGGCGGTAAGAACGTGATTCCGGGTATTGCGGAGACTCATCTGCGTACCTCTCCCCTGGTTTCTCAGGCGATGCTGATTGGCGATGAGAAGCCGTTCATTGCGGCTCTGGTGACCCTGGATCCGGATACCCTGCCCGAGCAGTTGGAGCACCTGGGTCTGCCGCGTTCGCTCTCCATCCCGGAGGCTGCTGTTCACCCGGCGGTTCGTGCCGCGATTCAGAAGCTCGTGGACGAGGCGAACCAGCTGGTTTCCCGCGCCGAGGGTATTCGCGAGTTCCGCATTATGAACCGCGACCTGACCGAGGCGGACGGCTATCTAACTCCTTCACAGAAGCTGCGCCGCGCGAAGATTCTGCAGGACTTCTCCTCCTACGTGGATGAGATGTACGGCAAGGTTTCCGATAGCACCTCGGATTCTTTGGCTCGCCTGCAGGAGTACGCGGCGGAGCAGTCTGAGAAGTTCGCTGAACTGCGTGAGCAGGCTGCTGAGCGTCTGCACGAGTACGCGGATCATCAGGCAGAGCGTCTTGCTGAGCTGCGTGAGCAGGCGGCTGAGAAGTTTGAGGAGCTGCGTGAGCAGACCGCCGAGATGATGCAGAAGCCTCATGAAGAGAAGGATAAGGACTCTTCCGCCGAGGATTCTTCCGCAGGAGCTCCCGCCGAGAAGCCTATTGAGAAGCCCGCGCAGGCTGAAAAGAAGACCGCGCAGCAGAGCCCTCAGAAGTTTGAGGGCGACAACGCATAACTGGCTCTGGCTACCGTCAACGAGAGGCCATATACAAGAGGAGGGGGCGTACCTAAGTGGTACGACCCCCTCCTCTCTGTTTTTTCGCTGTTTGTTCGCTAGAAGCCTTAGCTTCCGGGCGTTATCTAGCCGTCGTTAGTTGGCGGGCTCGTCGAATTCCAGGCCGAGCAGCGCGTTCTCAACGATTTCGGTCAGTGCCGGGTGGATCCAGTACTGGCCGCGTGCGAGGGTGCGCGCATCCATGCCGAAGCTCATTGCCTGCAGCAACGGCTGGATGAGCACGGAGGACTCTTCACCAACCAGGTGCGCACCGAGCAGCTCGCCGTTGTCCTTGCGGGCAATGAGCTTGCACAGGCCGATCTTGTCTTCCATTGCCCAGCCGTAGGCGGTGTCGCCAAAGTTCTGTGCCTTGACGGTAATCTCAAAGCCTTCACGCTCAGCCGCCTGGCGCGCCTGCTCTTCGGTCATGCCGACCATGGCGATCTGCGGGTTGCTGAAGACTGCGCCGGGTACGTAGCGGTGGTCGCTGGCGCGCAGGTCATCGGGGTGGCTGAGGTTGTGCTGCACAACGCGTGCCTCGTGGTTTGCCACGTGCTTGAGCTGGTAGCGGCTGGACACGTCACCGAGGGCGTAGACGCCGGGTGCGGGCGCGCCGTTGTAGAGCACGCGCTGGTACTTATCGACGCTGAGCTGGCCGCCGTCCTGCACGTCGAAGTAGTTCTTCGCGTTGAGGGTGTCGGTGTTGGGGCGGCGACCGGTCGCCACGAGCACTGCGTCTGCCGGGATTTCGAGCAGTTCTTCACCATTCTCGGAGGTGCGCTTAGCTACGACGGTCACGCTGCCGTCGGCGTTCTCACGGATTTCGGAGAGGGACGCGTTCTTGACAATGTTCCACTGCTTGCTTGCGGCTTCTTCAAAACGCGCCACGATCTCTTCGTCCACACCGCGCAGCAGGCGGGAGGAGCGGTTCAGCTGGGTTACTTCGGTGCCGAATGCGGAGAAAACATGGGAGAATTCTGCCGCAATCACGCCGCCGCCGATGACGACCATGCGGGCGGGCAGCTCGTCCATGCGCATGACGTTGTCGTTGGTGTAGACCTTAGCGGAGTCGATACCGGGCACGGGAGGCAGCACGGCGCGCGAACCTGCCGCAATGACAATCTGGCGGCCCTGCAGGCGGGTGCCGTCGGTCAGCTCGACGGTGTGGGAGCCGACGAAGTGCGCATACTGGTCGTAGAAATCGACGTTGGGCAGAGCGGCACGCCAGTCGCGGCCGCCTTCAGAGATCTGGTCGATGCGGGAGGCAAAGATACGGTCACGAATCTGCGCCCAGTGCACGGCGTCTACATGTGCGTCAACGCCCAGGTGCTTGACCTCGCGGGTCTTCTGCGCGATGGTCGCCGGGTAGACGTACATCTTGGTGGGGATGCAGCCAACGTTCAGGCAGGTGCCGCCGAAGATACCGCCGTCGATGAGGGCGACCTTCTTGTCGTCCCATTCGGGGCCGATGAGGGTGTTTCCGGATCCGGAGCCGATGACGATGAGGTCGTACTGTGCTACGCCGTCAATGCGTTCTACGTTCTCGATGCTCATGTGGTCCTCTCGTTGATGGTGTTGAGGCTGGGCTCGTTCCCAGCGTGCCCCTCGATGACGGGCTTATTCCTGTTATTGCCACTATAACGTGTACGGGCGGCACGCTATTCCCGCTATCTCATCTCTTTACCTGCTGATACGCGAAAGTGCGCCGTCCCAAAGAACACAGCACTGAGAGCACAGCGCTGAAAAAACAGCGGTTCTTTGAGAAGACGCACTCAAGCGTTGAAACTATGCGAGCCCGCGGATTAGTAAGGCCTAGATGTCTGCCGCTTAGAAATCAGCGCTTAGAGATCGGCCATGAGCCCAGCCAGCAGGCGGGTGAAGTCAATGGCGGGATCAACCGACTCTTCGTCGGGCCAAAAATGAATCGGGTACGCGGCACCCTGGGCGCGCTGTAGCACAGGGCTTTCAGCGAGCACTGGTTCTGCCACGAGCTCGCCGAAGAGGGAACGCATTTCGTCGCGTCGGTAGCGGTGTTCGCTGTCGTTGGGGCGCATCTTGTTGATAACTACTCCCGCACCGTCAATGCTGATGCCGCTTTCCTGCTGAAAACGCACGATGGCGCGCAGGGTTCGTTCGGTACCCGCCACGGAGAAGAGAGAGGGTTCAGCGACCGAGAGGATGCGCTCACTCACCGCCCAGCCCATCGAAGACAGGGTTCCGAGGAACGGCGGGCAGTCAATCAGGATGACGTCGTAGGCGTCCGCTGCCGCCTCCACCATGCGCTTGAATCGGCGGATGAACGGCGCCGCTTCCTGACGGTCCACGAGGGTGGAACGAGCCGAACCGCGCGCCACCTTCACGCTACCGGTGGTCACGGGGTTATTGGTCAGCAGGGTGGGTTTGCCGACGAGCGCGTTCCAAGAGGAGCTACCGGCTTCCTCCGCGAAGGCGCGCTCATTGGAGCTGGCGATTAGGGAGGCGACGTCGGGGATGGTTTCATCCACTGCCAGGCCGGTGCTGGCGTCGCCGTGGGGGTCGAGGTCAATAACGAGTGTGGAGAGTCCGCTGTGTAATGCCGCGGAGGCAAGCCCCAAAGTGATGGACGTTTTGCCGACGCCACCTTTGAGGCTGCTGATACTGACGATGCGGGGCATGCAGGTCCCTTTTATGAGTGAGGTGTAATGCCCCTTTATTTTAGCGAATCTTCGCTTTTCTTCCGGCTCTGACAGGGGTGTATCTTGAGTTTTTTCTCAAGTGGGCATTGAATATTCCCTCGGGCTTAAAGCTTCAGCCCGCGCTCGCCACCTGACAGGTGGTAAACGCGGGCTGATCTACGTTTTATGTTTTATGCCTGTGCGCGGCGGGCACGGCGGGCGGCGAGTTCGTCGCCCTCGAAGTTTTCGTGCATTTCTTCGCCGGGCTGACCGTTGAGGTTCATTTCGATTTCACGCCAGACGCGACCGATAGCGATACCAAAGACACCCTGACCCGCCTGAACCAGGTCAATAACTTCGCTCGGGGAGGTGCACTCGTAGACGGTGGTGCCGTCACTCATCAGGGTGATGTTCGCGAGGTCGTCAATGCCGCGGGTACGCAGGTGCTCAATGGAGGTGCGAATCTGCTGCAGGGAAACGCCGGTGTCCAGCAGTCGCTTCACGATCTTGAGTACGAGCACGTCGCGGAAGCTGTAGAGGCGCTGGGTGCCGGAGCCGGATGCGCCACGCACGGTGGGTACAACCAGGTCGGTACGTGCCCAGTAGTCGAGCTGACGGTAGGTGATGCCGGCTGCCTTGCAGGCGACGGCGCCACGGTAACCGAGGTTCTCCTCGACCACGGAGACAGGGTCGGTGAAGAGTACGCCCTGTTCACCGCGCGGAGGCGGTGCTACGGGGAAGAGGGTATCGAAGCCGTCCAGGGGCTGGTCAAAGCCCTGGGGTGCGTGCGTGGTTGCGGCCTCGCCTGCATTTTCGGCTACCTGCTGCTCTAGCACGGTCCCTCCTTTTCGTTAAACCCTTTTAAGTGCTTCACCGCGCCCTATCAAATGCGGTCGTTATCGTTCCGGTGTAGCCCCGGTTGTCGGGGTGAGATTCTAGGGGTGAGCCTTAGAATCTGTGTCTATGATTCGCGCGGTTCCGGCGCGGTTTTCAATGCTACACATTGGTTCGACAATACGATTCGCGGAACACGTCTCGATAGTGCGACCGATGCGCGATAGGCGCGGTTGTTCAATCTATTTTAACTGATAGAGGGCTCTACTTAAAATTGAACCCACCGGAGCGAATGATCTTTTCAGATTCATTCTCCTGCATTAACACCGTATGAGGCGCGCCCCTCCCCCGCCATTCGATTCGCTTTCCCCCCCATCTCCGCTGCGTGGCGGGAGTTTAAAAAGTAAATGCGTACGGATAGGTAGTCCGTACGCATTTACAGCTGAGTTGAGTGAATAGCCTTGGCAGGCCGGGAGCCCCCTGGTTAGAAAGCTCTTCGTGTTGGACGAAGGGGTAGAAATTCCGAGCGTGCCAGCGTCGGCTTCGTCCAAGTCTAGAGGCCGCTACCCGTTGGTGCGAGTAGGGACTATAGAGGGAATCACCGTGGTCAGCGGTGTTTCCCGATAGGAAATCCCCGTTTGGGGAGAGCGGTAGAACCGCTCAGGGTTTACGAGCGGCAGACTGTCCGGTAGTCTGCGTCTTCGTCGCCTACTCGTAGGTAGGCATTGCCGATTCGACGAGGGTTGCGTGCAACTGCAGGCACAACTTGCGGATCTTGTCGGCTCGTTCCTGCGCCTGAGCCTGGGAGGCTGCGTCGCGGCGCGATGCCAGCGGAGCCACCGCAATTTCCACGAGGGAAATTTCACGGTCTGCCGCAGACTTGAATGCGCGCAGGTGACGGGGCTGAATGCCGTGCTGGGTCAGCTCTGCGCTCACGCGGGCGATCAGCACGTCGTAATCGGTGTACTCCACATCCGAGCCGTCTTCGAGCAGTCCAAAGTCAATCAGCTCACGGATCAGGTCGGGAGTGGTGTTAGCATATTCTGCCAGCTCACGGAGGGTGTAGGTGCGGCCTTCCTGCTCGTCCGGTCCGAGGACGGTATCCAGGACGTCTTCACTTACGGTGGCGGGCATGGAGTTCAGCACGCGACCGGCTTCCAGATCCTCCAGATGCTGACGGATTACCTTGAGCGGCATGTAGTGATCGCGCTGCATAGTGAGGATGTAGCGCAGGCGCTCAATATCGGTCTGGGAGTACTTGCGGTAACCGGTTTCGGTGCGACTGGGGTGCACCAGGCCGCGCTCCTCCAGGAAGCGAATCTTGGATGCGCTAATTCCGGGGAACTCCAGGTCGAGCTGACTAAGAACCTGACCGATGGTCCGGCTCTTAACGTCACGCGGGTTACGGTCAGAGTCGCCGTTCTCCACGTCCTCTAGTTGAACCTCAGCCTTAGTGAGGTCTTCATCGATGCGTGAGGTCATCTATGTCTTTCGGGTACTTGTTCAGCCGATGTCGATACGAGCCGAAATTTGAGTGAGTGGCTCGTTCCCCCGGTCGGGGGTCTCGCTTCGTGCCGAACATCTTTGCTTAGTGTTGAGAGTGTGATAGATAAGTTTAGTTGTTTATCACGAAATGATAAACCGCAAACCTTCGAGACAATCTTATAGCCTCACAAGGCATTTTGCTATTTAGTTCGCCCTTTTCAGAGGCTTTTTGAACCCAAAAATAGCCACACAATCAAACACTATCTAGTAGAGACAATACCAATTTTAGCAAAATTCCAATACTTCAAACACATGCATCTCACATTGGACTGCTTTACGAGGAAAATTTTATCTTCTCGCGATAGTTGAAGTTTTCATCACATTTAACTTGAAAGAGGCTCCCACTAGGGGTTTAGCTATCTTTCAAGCCCCTCAGATAGCTTCAGAGACCCTCAAGATGAACCTTAAATACGCCCAACTATTTGCGTTTGTGTGCATTTTAAAAGAAAAACGGCGAGACCAATCGGTCTCGCCGTCTCACCACTACATACCTCTTATCCGAGGCCTATAGAAGGTCTTAGAGTCTATCGACTTAGAGCTTGTCCAGCTCCGCCTTGTACGCCTCTGCATCCAGCAGGTTCGCCAGATCATCAGCGTTCTCGGGGCGAATCTCAATGATCCAGCCCTCGCCGTAGGGATCGGAGTTAACCAGTGCGGGGTCATCCTCCAGGCCCTCGTTCACTGCAACAATCTCGCCCGCAATGGGAGCGAAAAGATCAGAGACAGACTTGGTGGACTCAATCTCACCGAAGCTATCCTCAGCAGCTACAGAGTCGCCGACAGAGGGAAGGTCGACGTAGACGACGTCACCCAGTGCATCCTGAGCGTGGTCAGTAATACCAACACGTACGGTGCCCTCGGCGGTGAGAGCGGAAACCCACTCGTGCTCAGAAGTGTACGAGAGTTCTGCGGGAACGTTGCTCATAGCAGCGGTGTCCTTTCAGTGTGTTCTTGCGTAGCGCGGACCGTCCCGCGCACGGTGTCGTTCCGTATGTGGGATGACGGAACGTCCTACACCAATTATCACATAAGAAGTAACGCGGGGCACGTCCAAACACCCCCGTACCACTTCTAAGACACTATATTTTCCTTATCCTATCTAGCCGCTCAACAATCTCCCCTTCCCAAGGCCCTAGAAGCGCCCCTATTACTCACCTCCAGCAGACAACCATCAGACACACCAAAAGGCTCAGGGCCCCACACCATGATGGTGCAGGGCCCTAAGCCTTAGGCTAGAGAGCTAAACTCTCACAGCGCCTTAGCGGGAAGAAATGACGCGCTCGGAGAAGCGGTTCGGGTTACCGAAACGGTGTGCGGTAATCGAAACAGCCTGCTCGCGGAGGAAGGGCAGCATCTCGATACGGCCAGCCTCGGTGACGGGTGCGAAGTACACTGCAACGTCCGGGCGACCGCCCAGTGCCGAGTAGATGGACTTCTCATCGTTACCGATGTAGCGGATACGGGTGCCTTCCAGCGGGGTACCAGCCAGTGCGCGAACCGGGGTCTTAGCGTTCGAAGCCAGGTACTCGCGGAACTGAGCGTCCGACTTGACTTCGTACTTGATGCCCTTGTTCTCGAGGACGCCACGGACGTCGACCGGCAGGTCCTTACCGACGGACAGAGCAACCGGTGCGTTAGCTGCCAGACCGGCGAGCACAACGCGCAGGGTCTCTGCTGCGGATGCGGACTCGTCTGCACGAACCAGAACCTGGGTGGGTACGTAGCGCAGGATGTTGCGCTCCACGCCCAGCTTCGAGGGATCGTGACCGAAGCCGAACTCGGTGTCCCAAGCGTGTGCGTCAGAGGAGACACCGCGCTTGATGAATGCGAAGTCCTCGCGCTTGCCCAGCTCGGAGTTCTCGATGGTAGCCAGGGTCTCGCGGACGGTCACGGACTGGGTGACAGCGGTTGCGGTTGCCTGTGCCGGCTCCCAATCGGACAGAGCGATCAGGTAGCTGGGGCCACCAGCCTTGGTACCGGAGCCAACGGTGGACTTCTTCCAACCACCGAAGGGCTGACGCTGAACGATTGCACCGGTAATTGCACGGTTGACGTACAGGTTACCTGCCTGGACCTTGGAGAGCCACAGCTCGAGCTCGTCAGCATCCAGCGAGTGCAGACCTGCGGTCAGACCGTAATCGGGTGCGTTCTGCAGCTCGATTGCCTCTTCCAGGGTGTCAGCGGTCATGATGCCCAGGATGGGGCCGAAGTACTCGGTCATGTGGTACTCGGAACCGGGCTTGACGCCTTCGCGAACACCGGGGCTCCACAGGCGACCGGTCTCGTCCAGCTCCTTGGGCTGAACGAGCCAGCGCTCGCCCGGGCCGAGGGTGGTCAGACCGCGCAGCAGCTTCTCTTCCGGCTTCTGAACAACGGGGCCCATCTCGGACTCGATGTCCTGCGGGTGTGCCACGTGCAGGGAGCTGACGGAGTCAAGCAGCTGACGGCGGAAACGCTCGGACTGTGCCACGGAGCCAACCAGGATGACGGTGGAGCCAGCGGAGCACTTCTGACCTGCGTGGCCGAATGCCGAGTAGACGACGTCCTTGACGGCGAGGTCGATGTCAGCGTTCGGGGTGACGATGATGGAGTTCTTACCCGAGGTCTCACCGAACAGGGGCAGGTCATCACGCCAGGAGCGGAAGAGCTCAGCGGTCTCGTAACCACCGGTCAGGATCAGGCGGTCAACCTCGGGGTGCGAGATGAGCAGCTTGCCTGCAGCGCGGTCAACAACCTTGACGAGCTTCAGAACTTCCTTGGGAACGCCTGCATCCCACATGATCTCTGCGATCAGGGCACCGGTGCGAGCGGTGATGGTTGCGGGCTTGAAGATGACAGCAGAACCTGCAGCCAGACCAGCCAGAACACCACCGGCGGGGATAGCGGTCGGGAAGTTCCACGGGGGAACAACCAGGGTCAGGTCAACGGACTTGGGCTTTGCGCCGTCAATCTTCTCGAGGTCCTCAGCCAGCATTGCGTAGTAGTATGCGAAGTCGATTGCCTCGGAGACCTCGGTGTCGCCCTGCTCCAGGGTCTTGCCAGCCTCAGCTGCCATAACCTCCAGCAGGTCACCGCGGCGCAGTGCGATAGCCTTACCGACCTTGCGCAGAATCTCTGCACGCTCGTGGCCGGAGAGCTTGCCCCATGCCTTACCAGCTTCCTCAGTTTCCTTGATCAGCTTCTCAGCCTCAGCCTCGCTGGTCAGCTCGTTAGCCTTGAGGGTGTCGATGCCCAGCTTGGTGGTCTTGGAACGCTCGAGGATTGCGCGGCCCCACTCGCGGTTACCGGAGAGTGCGGGGTCGGTGTCGGGGGTGTTCTCGAAGCGGCCGGCCGGCACGAAGACGTTGTCCTCGTTCTCGGTCAGACGGTTCTGGGTGCGCTTGGAAGCGGGAACCTCGTCGGTGACGGAGTTCAGTGCACGCATGAAGCGGTCCTCTTCGCGCTTGAAGATGGACTCGTCGGTTGCCAGGTCGAAGATACCGGACATGAAGTTCTCGGAGGAAGCATTCTCCTCGAGACGACGGATCAGGTATGCGATAGCAACGTCGAATTCCTTGGGGTTCACGACAGGCACGTACAGCAGCAGGTGGCCAACGCGGCGGCGGATGATCTCTGCCTGCTGCTCAGCCATACCAATCAGCATCTCGAACTCGACGCGATCCTTCACGCCGCGGTCCTCGGACAGCAGCAGTGCGAAAGCAACGTCGAAGAGGTTGTGGCCTGCAATACCGAGGCGGACGTTCTTCACGTGCTCGGGGCGCAGTGCGTAGTCCAGAACGCGCTTGTAGTTGGTGTCAGCAGCCTGCTTGGTGTCCCAGGTGGTCAGCGGCCAGCCGTGCATAACAGCTTCCACGATTTCCATGGAGAGGTTTGCACCCTTAACCAGGCGGACCTTGATGCCTGCGCCGCCAGCAGCAACGCGCTTTGCGGACCACTCCTGCAGGTGCTGCATTGCAGCCAGGGTGTCGGGCAGGTATGCCTGGAGCACGATACCGGCTTCCAGATCCTTCAGGTGGGGCTGGTCCAGGATCTTGGTGAACACCTCAATGGTGAGGTCCAGGTCCTTGTACTCCTCCATGTCCAGGTTGATGAACTTCTTGGGGGAGCTAGATGCAGCCAGCTCGTACAGCGGGGTCAGGCGGCGAACAGCGGTCTCAACGACCTCGTCGAATGCCCAGTGCTGGTGGGGGCCGGAAACAGCGGACACCTTGATGGAGACGTAGTCAACGTCGTCACGTGCCAGCAGGCGCTTGGTCTCAGCCAGGCGGTGCTCTGCTTCCTTGTCACCCAGAACTGCCTCACCGAGCAGGTTGACGTTCAGGCGGTTACCGGTCTTGGTCAGCTCTGCAATTGCGTCGCCCAGCTTCTCCTCGGAAGCGTCGACAATCAGGTGACCAACCATCTCGCGCAGCACGCGGCGTGCAACGGGAACGGTGGGCCATGCGACCTTGCCAGCCAGCTTGCCACCGAAGCCAACAGCGGACTTCATGTACCAGGGCAGGAAGGAAGGTGCCAGGCCGGAAATACGAGAGAGGTTGCGGCCGGAGACGTTGTCGTCTTCGGGGCGAATAACGCCATCAACAAAGCCGACGGTGAAGGGAAGACCATTGGGGTCCTTCAGAACACCGGCGAGCTGCTCAGCTGCGAAGGTGGGCTTGATCGACTGGGACTCGTTTACCCACTGGCGAACAAGCTGACGAGCTTCCAGAGCCATCTTCTGGTAGTGCTCAGATGCGAAAGGATGGGTCATCCTTGACTCCTAACTATCTTACTGTGTGCGGTGCACACCACGTTTGGCGATGTCTCTATTTCACCACAAAAGGGTAATAAATACCTCATTAGAAAAACTGAATGTTTTTTCCAAAATTCATTTAGATTTTCTTAATGATTGTGTAGCGTGGTTCCCGCCCGGCAACCCTCCGAACACCGAGCCCAAAGAGAAGAAACGAAGACCATAGCAACATCGCTATCCATCCCTCTCAGGCTAGCACTTTCAGAACGCAAATACCGAACCCATTCCGTAACAATCGAACACTTCAAAACCATTCCCAAAAGCATCTTCGCCCCTGAGAATCATCACGTTCACGCAAAATACCCGTCACACAAGCCAACACACACATCCGCGGCTCCCGCCGTCTCAAAAAGAGCCGCAACAAAGCCCACGCGGTACCATAGACAAGAGTCCACAATGAGAGACGCACCACGGAAGAGCTCAGCGGCACAAACTGCAGAACAACCGGGCGCGCCAGGGAGGAAATAACGTGTCAATCTACGACATCCGACGCATGCAAATGCTCCTCGAAATCCAAGAACGCGGCACCATCATCGCCGCCGCAGAAGCACTCAGCCTCACCCCCTCCGCCGTCTCCCAGCAGATTGCCACCCTCGAAAAAGAAACCGGCACCCCGCTGTTGCAGCGCATCGGCAGGCGCGTACAGCTCACCAGCGCCGGACTCATCATCGTCGACAGCGCCCGTAGCATCCTGCGCGAACTCGACCGCATGCAAACCTCCGTCGCCAACCTCACCGGCGAACCCGCCGGCATGGTGCGCCTCGCCATCTTCCAGTCCGCCGCCTTCGCGTTGCTACCGGAAACCCTCAGCTACCTCGCCGAGCACGCCCCCTCGCTCACCCTGCAGGTACTGCAAATCGACCCCGAAACCGGCACCTCCCTGACCCGAAGCCGCGAATACGACATGGTACTCTCCGAAGCCTACCCGCACCACCACATCCCTGAATACCCCGAGCTGCACTCCGAACTGCTCACCGAAGACCCGCTCAGCCTCATCGTGCCCAGCACCTCCACCATCACCTCCATTGAAGAGGCGCACGCACTCCCCTGGGTCCTCGAAATGGAGCAGAACACCTCCCGCAGCTGGGCACTCAACCAGTGCCGCACCGCCGGGTTCGAACCGGTCATCCGCTACAGCGCCAACGACATGATTACGAACTCCAACCTCGTCAAGGCTGGATTCGCCGTCACCATCGTGCCCGGCTTCATCCTCTCCTCCCTCTCCACCACCGAGGGGCTACGCATCGTCGAGCTACCCGGCAAACCCTCCCGCAAAATCTTCACCGCGGTACGCCGCGAATCCGCCGCCAACCCCGCCATCGCCATGGTGCGCGAAGCACTGCACCACGCGGTCAAGGTAGCATTCGGCGAGCATGAAAAGACCGAAACCGCATAGGAAAACTCAGCCGCCGCCCATGCCGGCACACCAGACAAAGCAAAGGTCGGGGCCGTTCCCACGAACGACCCCGACCTTTCACTATGCCTTTTTGAACAGGCGCCTATATATAGAGGTATAAAAGTACAGGCAGCGGAGCTACTCCCCCGCCGCGCCCATCCTTAGTAGGAGCCATAGGGGCCAGCGCAACCGCTAGTTCAGCGCAGCAACCACAGCCGGGCTCTGCACCTCATAGAACGAAGAGGACAGACCAGCCGCCGCCATATCCAGCACAGCGCTCACGTGCACATTCTTCAACGCAGAACCGGCAACACCAGAAGCCACTTGATAATTCAGCTGAACATCCAGACGGTGACCGCGAGGAATAGCAGTACGCAACTCCAGAACGTTCTCACTGCCGGAACCAGCCTGACCGGTCTGTTCGCTACGGCGCACCGCATCAAGATTCAGAGCATCCACCGGAGCCACCAGGGCCGAAGCACCCAAGTTGCCCGAAGGCAGCACCGCCTGACCAGAGGTCACGCGAAGAGTCACCGCAGGATTCAGCAACAAGCCGGTCTTCGGATCCTGCGCGCGAGCGCGCACCATCAGGCGAGTACCCACCGGCAGGGTCGAATTACCCTCATTAATAATGCTCAGGCGAGTCGGCAGATTCTTGAACGCAACAGTACGCGCAGGCTGGCTCTGCATAGACACAGCCTGTACACCGGACGCCGCCTTCAACTCCAGGCGGATGCACGACTCGTTATAACGCATCGGCACCTGCACCAGCGCGGAGCTCGCCGCGCCGCCATGCTGTCCACGCTGGCCACCACGATGTCCGCCGGGACGCTGAGTCACCGGAGTACCGTGCGCGCCGCGCCTGCCGCCCGAACGAGTTGCCGCCTCCGCAGCGCTCACGCCACCAGCTACCAGGGCAGCCGAAGCACCCGCAACCTTCAACGCGGTACGGCGAGAAGCGTTCATCAGATTATTCTTAGTCATTTTCTACTCCCCTAAGCCTTCGCGATACGGTACACGCCGCTAATCGTGCCTTGCCACCAGGTGCCGTAACGGTCAATCGTGCCCACCATCTGCAGGGTGTCACCGCCACCAAGCAGCAGGCTCACATGCTGAGGCAGGCGCTGCTCGTGCATCGTCTTACCGGTTTCCATATCAATCGCGACAGCCCACGCGTAGGCACCATTCGCCAAACCAGCCGGACCGCGGCGACGCTCACAGGTGTAAATCAGACCGTCAGCAGTGGAATAGCGAGGAACAGCCGAAGAGTACACATCCTTACGGTCCCAAATCTTACGCAGACCGCGGTCGGTAATATCCCAACGCTCCATACCGGGGGCAAAAAGCGCGTTCGCAGGAACCGACGGGCCGGCGCCCTCCGGGTACTTCGGGTAGGGGTAGCCGTAGGTGCTTGCACCGACCATCGTGTTACCCACACCAATCATGGAGTTCTCAGTGCCAGAAGTACCGGCAGTAAACAGGCCGGCGCTACCGACCTTCGCACCGTTATCAGTGCGGTACACAATGACCGACTCCTGAATATCAGAGTTATCGGTCAACATCACATAGTCCGAACCGTTCGGACCAAAGAACGTCGGGGAGGCACCGGAACCCCACGCGAGCTTACCGGGCTTGCGGGCGCTACCTCGATCGTAGGCATGCCACCACTTGAGGGTGGGCGCACCGGTTGCGGTAGCGTTCAGCATATAAATAGCGTGGGAGGTCACCACGCTCACACCCTGCGGGCACGCCGAAATCGAATTATCGATACGCTCGCCCGCAATCGACGCCTTATTCAGGCGCATCGAGCGAATCGTGCCGCGGGCAGAATCAATCACCGCAATGTAGCCGTTCTTCGTCGCAACCCAAATGCGACCTGACCAATCGGGCACCAGACCAACCACAGCGTCATTGGCGCTCTGGGCAAGCATGCGGCTCAGGTCAATGCGCTCATCAACCCGGATGCTGCGTCCGTCAGCAGAGTGCGAGAGGCGCAGCAGGCACTGAGATCCATCCACCAGAACCATGCGATCCTGTGCGTCTAGGTAGGCGTACACGCCACCGAGCAGTGCGCCCTTCGGGATGTCCAGGTGCGAAAGTTCACGACCGGTATGCGGATCAAGGATAGAGAGCTTCGGGGTGATGAACTCACCGTGGGCGAAGACCTGGGTGCAGAGCACCTGAATGAAGCCGTCGCGTCCAGCAAGGATCGTCGGGCAGGCGCCGCCAAGCTTCGTGCCGGTAATCTTCCAATTGCCTGCGCCGGGGCCGGCAAGAGGAGTAGCGTCGGAAGACTGGGCATCACCGTGCATGGTGGTAATGCCGGGTGCGCCCAGGTGCGGATTCGCCTGGGCGTTATAGGTGGGGGTCATGGTTGGTTCTTTCTAACGGTGAGTGGTACACACCTTCAATGGAGTGCACTAATATGCGCTTTCACGTGCGCAAACGTTTCACATTGTAGGGTCAGAAAGCAGTTTTTGACGACACTAAAGGGCACCTTGAAACATTGTTCAGGTGGTGCTTGAGAGCTTCATCAGGAAAGCTCTCAGCACTACCCTTTCAGATTCAAGGTGCCCTTTACCCCATCACCACGGACCCTCATACCCGCAACGCCTCATACCCGCGGCGATTATTTCAGCTACTTCTCCATCAGAGCCTTTGCCAGCGCATCATCAAGAACCAAGTCAGTAATTGCGCCCGTACGCAACGCGCCGCGCAAAGCACGCACACGGTGAGTACCGGACGCAACGCAAATACGGCGCGGAATGCGGGCAAGCTCCTTCGGAGTCGGACCGGACGCACGCTTATTCAACTCAAGATCAGCCCACGAGCCGTCCTCACGCAGAAGAATCGTGCACATATCCCCCACAACGCCCAGCTCACGCAACTGACGCTGCTCCTGCACCTCAAAATAGCCACCCGAATACACGTGAGAAGGAATAGGTCCACCAAAAGCACCCACGCCAAAAATAGCGAGGTCAACATTCTGCTGGGCATGCAGATTCTTCTGCACGCTACGCTCACGCCACATGGCGGTCTTGGTGTCCGCATAGTCAAAGAACGCGGGAACCGGAAAATGGATAGTCTGCGCATCATAGGCATTCACCAACTGCCCCAGCAAGGAACCCAAGTACGGAATACCCGAATGGTGCGCATTACCGGCGCCGTTCATCTGCACGACAGTCACGCCTTTCAGAGGACGACGCGGCAGATGACGAGAAATCTCAGTCATCGTTGAACCCCACGCCACACCCAGGCTCGTTCCATTATCAATCAGGGAATCAAGGAGAGCCGCCGCGGTACGGGATACCTGACTCATACGGGCAATGGGGGTAGCATCCGAACGGACATTCACGAGAGTAACGCGCACCTTATAGCGCTCACCGATGCGGCGCTCAAGCTCGCTGCGGGCACGGAAGGAATCATCTAGACGGATCTGCACCATGCCGCTTTCACGAGCACTTTTAAGCAGACGTGACACAGTGGCTCGAGAGACCCCCAGACGGGCCGCGATAGCGTCCATCGTCATGTTGTGAATGTAGTAAAGCTGCGCTGCCTCGTAGGTATGGTTAGCGCGTTCGTTCATCTGCCACAGACCCCCAGTGAAAATCCGTTCATACTGCTTGGTTATTATTTCACCATTGGGTTTTACTAAATGCAAGATGAAACCCCCACGCCGCACAAGCGGCAATACAGGAAAGAGCAGTACATGAGCTCCCAGCACATTGCACAGCAGTCTCAGCTGACCGCCGAGTCCCGCGCCAAGGCGCTCAAGAGCATGGTCAACGAAGAACTCGACATCTTGGTCGTCGGCGGCGGCATCACCGGTGCAGGCATTGCCCTCGACGCAGCAACCCGCGGTCTGCGCACCGGTATCGTCGAAGCAGGCGACTGGGCTGCAGGCACCAGCGCATGGTCCTCCAAGCTCGTTCACGGCGGCCTGCGCTACCTCTACAACCTCGACTTCAAGCTCGTGACCGAAGCACTGACCGAGCGCGGCCTGCTGCTGAACAAGATCGCACCCCACCTGGTGCACGCACAGCCCTTCCTGTGGCCCCTGAAGATGCCCGTCATCGAGCGCGCATACTCCGCAATCGGCATCGGCATGTACGACACCCTCGCATTCCTCGGTTCCCGCGGCAACAAGGGCGTCCCCTCCCAGCGTCACTTCACCAAGACCGGCACCAAGACCGTCTTCCCCGACATCAAGGACTCCGCATTCAGCGGCGCAATCCAGTTCTACGACGCACGCGTTGACGACGCACGCCTCGTCATCGACGTCGTCCGCACCGCTGCAGGCTACGGCGCACTGGCTGCATCCCGCACCCAGGTTGTCGGCTTCACCAAGGACGTATCCGGCCGCGTCATCGGCGCCGAGCTGGCAGACCTGGAAACCGGCGAGCGCCTGAACGTGCGCGCAAAGCACGTCATCAACGCAACCGGCGTGTGGACCGAAGAGTCCGAGTCCCTCGCTAACCCCGAGGGTGGTCTGGAGGTTCTGGCGTCCAAGGGTATCCACATCGTGGTTCCCCGCGACCGCATCAACGCAACCAGCGGTATCTTCACCAAGACCGAGAAGTCCGTTCTCTTCATCATCCCCTGGCAGCGTTACTGGATCATCGGCACCACCGACACCCCCTACTCCGAGGACCGTGAGCGCCCCGTCGCAACCAGCAAGGACATCGACTACGTGCTGATGCAGGCTAACAAGCTGATCGCTAACCCGCTGACCCGCGAGGATATCATCGGCACTTACACCGGTCTGCGTCCGCTGCTGCAGCCCAAGGTCAAGGACGGTGCAGCATCCACCAAGGTTTCCCGCGAGCACACCGTGACCGAGGTTGCACCCGGCATGAGCGCAATCGCAGGCGGCAAGCTCACCACCTACCGTGTCATGGCTGCCGACGCTGTCGACTTCGCACTGGGCGAGAAGGCTAAGCAGAACCCCTCCGTGACCGCAACCATCGGCCTGGTTGGTGCTGACGGCTACCACGCAATCGCCGCTAACCGTGCACGCTACGCAGAGCGTTACGGCTGGGACGAGGACCGTATCACCCACCTGCTCGAGCGTTACGGCGCACAGATTGAGGACCTCGGCGCTCTCATCGACGCTGACCCGTCCCTCGGCGCTCCCCTGGCTAAGGCACCCCAGTTCCTGCGTGCAGACGTCGTCTTCGCTGTCCGCTACGAAGGCGCCCTGCACCTGGAGGACGTGCTGGTCCGCCGCGTACGCCTCGACCTCGAGCAGCGCGACCGCGGCCTGGCAGCAGCAGACGAAATCCTCGACATCATGCGTGCCGAGCTCGGCTGGGACGACAAGAAGGTCAAGGAAGAGCGCGACCTCTACGCCGCACGCGTGCAGGCTATCCGCGAGGCGGAGTCCACCTCCACCGACGCTGAGGCATCGGCAAAGATTGAGGCTGTCACCCCCGTGGCACCTCGTGTGAAGCTCTAATCCTTAAAGATTCCACACATACCTTTCGTAACCGATTATTTGGTACGAACCGACCGTTCACCCCTCACCGAGCATGGGTTATCTCATATTTTCGGTGAGGGGTGGACGAGAGGTTAAATAACCGTTTACGATAATCCCCTGCATAAGAAGCAGCGAGCTAAATACAGGGTTAACCCACTGGTACGATCTGCTTCTCATCCAGAAACATCTATCAATTTTTCGTAGCAACCGCTACACATTTCAGCACAGCGTTGTGCCCCGATCCGCCCGTGCGGTGAGGACGCACGGGAATGCGCAAGCAAAGGTTCGCTTGCCTTCCAGACGCTTCGTCTTCAAGGAGCATCAATGTCTCTTCTTGCTTCCGCAGGAACTGTACTTGCAGCCGGCTCTTCCGCTCTCGTGGATGCATCCGGCGCCCCCACCACCCTCGGAATCTTCGCTTCCGAGTTCTTCGGTACCTTCATCCTGATTCTGCTCGGTGCCGGCGTATGCGCCGCAGTGACCCTCAAGAAGTCCTACGCTAAGGACGCAGGCTGGGGTGTTATCACCTTCGGATGGGGTCTGGCAGTGTTCACCGCCGTGTACCTCTCCTTCCATTCCGGTGCACACCTGAACCCCGCAGTGACCGTCGGCCTGGCAACCGCAGGCCGCGACCTGGCAACCGGTGTTCCCGCAACCGCAGGCAACATCGCCCTGTACATCATCGCTCAGATGCTCGGCGCAATGGCCGGCGCAACCGGAGCGTACCTCACCTACAAGAAGCACTTCGATGAGGACCCGGGCGACCGCCTCGGCATCTTCGCAACCGGCCCCGCCATCAAGTCCTACGGCTGGAACTTGCTCACCGAGATTATCGGCACCTTCGTCCTGATTGGCTGGATCATCGCATCCGGTAAGACCCCCGCCCAGACTGGCCCCTTGGCTGTTGCCCTGGTCGTTGTATCCATCAGTATGAGCCTCGGTGGCGCAACCGGTTCCGCTATCAACCCCGCACGTGACCTCGGCCCCCGTATCGCCTACACCTTCCTGCCCATCCCCGGTAAGACCGGTTCCAACTGGTCTTACGCATGGGTTCCGGTTGTTGGCCCAATCATCGGCGCTATCCTCGCAGGCCTGATCGTTCCGGCAGTTCTGCCCCTCTAAACCTCTCTAATACCCCCCCGTTCTTTTGTTCTAAGGAAAAATCAATGACGACTTCTCTGCACTCCGCAACCCTCAACACCGAGCGCAAGTACATCCTCTCCATCGACCAGGGCACCACCAGCTCCCGCGCAATCCTGTTCAACAAGGCAGGCGAGAACGTAGCGCACGGTCAGCTCGAACACGAGCAGATCTTCCCCAAGGCCGGCTGGGTCGAGCACAACGCAACCGAGATTTGGCAGAACGTCCGCAAGGTCGTAGCAACCGCAATGGCAAACGGCGACGTCAACCACCACGAAATCGCTGCAGTCGGCATCACCAACCAGCGTGAAACCACCGTCGTGTGGGACAAGAACACCGGCGAGCCCGTCTACAACGCAATCGTCTGGCAGGACACCCGCACCCAGGAAATCGTTGAAGAACTCGCAGGCGAAGAGGGTGTTGGCAAGTACCACGACATCGTCGGCCTGAACCTCTCCACCTACTTCTCCGGCCCCAAGATCAAGTGGATTCTGGACAACGTTGAAGGTGCACGCGAGCGCGCAGAGCGCGGCGACCTGCTCTTCGGCAACACCGACACCTGGCTGGTCTGGAACCTGACCGGTGGTGTTGACGGCGGCGTGCACGTCACCGACGTGACCAACGCATCCCGCACCCTGCTGATGAACATCCGCACCCTGCAGTGGGATCCGCAGATTGCAGCCGACATGGGCATCCCCATGAGCATGTTGCCCGAGATTAAGTCCTCCTCCGAGGTGTACGGCTTCGGCCGCCCCACCGGCCTGCTCAGCGGCACCCCCATCGCGGGTATCCTGGGTGACCAGCAGGCTGCAACTTTCGGCCAGGCTTGCTTCGAGAAGGGCATGGCGAAGAACACCTACGGTACCGGTAACTTCATGCTCATGAACACCGGCAACGAGCCCGTCTTCTCCGACAACGGCCTGCTGACCACCGTCGCCTACAAGATTGGCGACGCAGCACCCGTCTACGCTCTGGAAGGTTCGGTCGCAATGAGCGGCTCCCTGATCCAGTGGCTGCGCGACAACCTGCGCATGATCGAGAACGCTGCAGAATCTGAGGAACTGGCTACCTCCGTTGAGGATTCCGGTGGCTGCTACGTCGTTCCCGCATTCTCCGGCCTGTTCGCACCCCACTGGCGTTCCGACGCTCGCGGCGTGATCGTTGGTCTGACCCGCTACGTGAACCGTGCACACATCGTGCGTGCAGCACTGGAAGCAACCGCCTTCCAGACCCGCGAGGTTCTCGACGCAATGAACGCTGACTCCGGTGTTGAGCTCTCCGAGCTGCGCGTGGACGGCGGCATGACCGCTAACGAGTTCCTCATGCAGTTCCAGGCTGACATCCTCGGCGTTCCCGTGATCCGCCCGAAGGTTATTGAGACCACCGCCCTGGGTGCAGCATACGCTGCAGGTATCGCTGTTGGTTTCTGGACCGGCGAGCAGGACGTTGTGGACAACTGGGCCGAGGACAAGCGCTGGCTGCCCTCCATGGAGCCTGCAGAGGTCGACCGCCAGTACCGCCTGTGGAAGAAGGCTGTCTCCCGCACCCTCGAGTGGGTTGACGAGGACGTTCAGACCGCCTAATCGCAGTACCCGTCGCCTAACGGCACGGCCCGCGTACTAACGAAGCCCCGGCTGCTTCTCCCCCACTGTGGGTGAACTGCCTCCCGTTTCTTGGACATCAAAACTAAAGTCCAAGAAACGGGAGGCT
>NZ_CAUOUU010000006.1:0-122548 GCF_963507905.1 uncultured Rothia sp.
CACTATACAATTGAAAGTCATTCAACCGCCTCTGACTAGGAGAAACACCGAAGAAGCTCTTCGTTTTTTCCCCCTCGCCGCGGCGACTCATACAACTATACAGACCCCCAAACACCCCTGCAACCCGAAAACGGGTGAAGTAGCACACAAATACGGGGTTTTAGGTTCATTCTGACCTGAACAGAGCACTAAAACCCCTAGTCAACGCAGGGTAAGCCCTTCAAAATTTCTTCAAAAAAAGTTTAAAAAGCCTCACAAGAGGCCCAAAAGCCCCTAAAACTCTCCCGAAACCTCGGATAAAGGCAAGAAGAGAACACATAGAAAGGGAGGGCACCCCCTCACGGGGGCGCCCTCCCTCTTCACAGTCAGTCTCTACTTCGCTGCAGCACGACGACGGGACACATCGTACAGAGTAATGCCCACAGCCATCGCCGCGTTCAAAGACTCCATCGCAGAATCAATCGGAATCGACACAATCTGATCGCAGTTCTCAGTCACCAGGCGGGACAGGCCCTTACCCTCAGAACCAACCACCACGCACAGCGGCTCATTCGCAAGCTCCAGAGCCGGCAGCTCAATATCGCCACCGCCATCCAGACCAATCACGAAAATACCCTGCTCCTTAGCCTGCTGAATCACACGAGTCAGGTTAGTCGCCATCGCAACAGGAATACGAGCAGCCGCACCAGCACTAGTCTTCCAGGCACCAGCAGTCACAGCAGCCGAACGACGCTCAGGAATAATCACGCCATCACCGCTGAACGCGGACACGCTACGAATAATCGCACCCAGGTTACGCGGATCAGTAATACCGTCCAGCGCAACAAACAGCGGCGGAGTCGACAGCTTACCCGAGTGCCAACGCTCCATAGTATCCAGCACCAGGTCAGTAGCGTCCGGGTACTTGTACGGCGGAATCTGCATCGCAACACCCTGATGCACAGAACCATCAGTCAAACGATCCAGCTCGCTACGCGGAATCTCCAGCATCGGAATATTGCGCTTATTCGCAATAGTCATAATCTCGCGAACGCGGTCATCAACCTCAACACGGCTCATGATGTACAAGTGCTTCGAGGGAATCTCAGTACGCAGAGCCTCAAGCACCGCATTACGACCAGTCACCAGCTCATCGCTAGCACGCTTACCGCCCAGACGAGTCTGGAACTTACGGTTCGTACCGGTAGCAGCACGACGCTCAGCCGCACGCTTCATCTTATGCGCCTTGTGATAAACGCGGTCCTCAGCCTTCGGAGTAGGACCCTTACCCTCAAGCGCCTTACGACCGTGACCGCCAGTGCCCTTAGTAGCACCCTTCTTCTTGGTGGTAGCGCCCGGGCGCGAACCTGCCTTAGCCATTCTTCTCTTCCTTCGTCAAAGTAATGAATACGAGTCTACGCGAGAGAAACCCGCGCGACCTAAGCCTTACGCACAAACGCGGGGCACATCACCCTCTAGCCAACGCTCCAGCTCGAACCATTCGCGCCATCCTTCACCTGCACACCAGCAGACGCCAACAGATCACGCATCGCATCAGCCTTCGCCCAATCCTTCTGAGCACGAGCATCAGCACGCTCCGCCAACACAGCCTGAATCAGCGCATCCAGAGCCTCATGCTCAGCACCCGAAGTGCCCTCAGCATTAAAGCTCATCAGCTGCGCCAGGCCCAGAACCTCAGCCATAGCCATCACAGCGTTCGCCGCCTCCGAAGCATCCTCACCGGCAGCAAGCGCCGCATTACCCGCACGAGTCTGCTCATGCAGAACCGCCAGAGCACGCGGAATATTCACGTCATCATCCATAGCCTCTGCAAAAGCCTCCGGAACCTCACGACCCGGCTTCAGCACATCCTGAGTTGCAGCAAGGAACGCCTCAACACGCTCAATAGCGGTTGCCGCCTCCTGCAGAGACGACGGACGGTAATCAAGAATCGAACGATAATGCGCACTACCCAGGTAATAGCGAACCACCAGCGGACGGGCCATCTGCAGCATCTGCGCCGGCGAAATCGTATTACCGATAGACTTCGACATCTTCTCACCCTCATAGGTGACCATGCCGTTATGCATCCAGAAATTCGCGAAATCATCGCCAGCTGCAGTCGACTGCGCCAGCTCATTCTCATGGTGCGGGAAACGCAAATCCAAACCGCCACCGTGAATATCGAAACGCGAACCCAAATACTTACCAGCCATCGCCGAGCACTCCAGGTGCCAGCCCGGACGGCCGCGACCCCACGGAGACTCCCACGAAGCAGTCAGCGGCTCACCCTCCTTATAACCCTTCCACAGGGCAAAATCGCGAGGGTCACGCTTACCGCGCGGATCAGCATCCGCAGAATCCTGCATATCCTCAACGCTCTGATTCGTCAGCGCACCATACTTACCCCACGAACGCACATCAAAATACACGTCACCAGAATCATCCAGCGCAGGGTACGCGTGGCCGCGATCAATCAGACGCTGAATCAGAGCAAACATCTCCGGAATATGACCGGTCGCACGCGGCTCATACGTCGGCGGATCAATACCCAACGCCGCATACGCCTGAGCAAAAACCTTCTCAAAACGGTACGCGAGCGCCCACCACTGCTCATTCGGGAACTCACCCTCAAAACCGGGCTCCATAGAATCAGCAGACTTCGCCAAAATCTTGTCATCAATATCAGTGACATTGCGGACCGTCGTCACCTTCAAACCGCGGTAACGCATCCAACGGCTCAACTGGTCAAAAACCAACGCCGAACGGATATGGCCCAGATGCGGTTCACCCTGCACCGTAGCACCACAATAATAGATACGCGCCTCACCGGGCACGACGGGCTCAAACTCGCGAATAGTCGCGGAAGCTGAATCATAAAAACGCATAGTCACACTCTCATTCTACGGGGTCGGCTCAGACGCCGGGGCGGTAAATCAGCGATAGGTTACAGAATGGCTCGAAGCAACCAAACACCTACGAACGCGGATACACCAGCGCCGTCGCAATAGCAGCCACACCCTCACCGCGGCCCGTCAAACCCAGACCGTCAGTAGTCGTCGCAATCACCGTCACCGGGGCACCCGCCGCCTCGCTCAGCACGCGGTTCGCCTCATCACGGCGCGGAGAGAACTTCGGGCGGTTACCCACCAGCTGAACGCTCACATTACCAATCTCAAAACCAGCAGCACGCACAATCGCCGCCGCCTCAGAAAGAATACGAACACCCGAAGCACCCTTCATATCCGGGCGATCCACACCGAAATTAGAGCCCAAATCCCCCGTGCCAGAGGCGGCAAAAAGAGCATCCGCGGCAGCATGAGCCACCACATCACCATCAGAATGGCCGCTCAAACCACGCTCACCCGGCCAATGCAGACCAGCAATATACAGAGGAGTGCCCTCCTCACCGAAAGCGTGGACATCAACACCGGTACCAACACGAGGAATAACAGTCATCACAGGACCCTTCAATCAATCAAACATCTTCTCAGCAGCAGCGCCTCGGCAAAAGAGACGCTAGACCGCAGGCTTAGGTAGCAGAATCACCAAACAGCGCGCGAGCAACCCGCAAATCCATCGGAGTCGTCACCTTAAACGCATCCGCGTCCCCTGCAACCGTCAACACCGGCTCACCCGCCGCCTCCATCGCCATCGCATCATCAGTGAGCAGCTCAGCCTCCTCAGCAGGCAGGGAACGGCTACGCTCATGCGCCGCCAACAGGGCAGCCACCTCAAAGCCCTGAGGAGTCTGCACCGCACGCATCTGCGCACGCGAAGGAGTACCCGTCACCACACCAGCAGAATCCACGGTCTTCACCGTATCCACCACCGGCAACACAGGAATCACCGCACGCACAACACCCTGCGGGCTCTCAGAACCCAGGCCCTCAAGCACACGGTGATACACCTGCGGCGGAGTAAACGCACGAGCGCAATCATGAATCAGCACATAATCCACCGGAACCTGCGCATCCTTCAAAGCGTCCAACGCCGCAACCACCGAAGCAGTACGCGTATCACCACCGGCGGTAATCAACGCACCGGCACGGCGGGCATCCTCCAAAAGCTCCGGGCAACTCACCGAACAATCAGCAGGAACAGTCACCACCACATGCTCAGCAACACCCGAAGCGAGCGCACCCTCCAACGCATAATCCAGCAAAGTACGACCGTGCACACGCACAGCAGCCTTCGGAATCGGCTCACCCAGACGAGTACCCGAACCAGCCGCCAAAACAATCACAGCAGTATTCGCCGCAGAAGCAGAAGTCATCAGTCTCAAGCCCGCCTACGCCTCGAACTTATAGCCCAAGCCGCGAACCGTCACCACATACTGCGGGGCAGAAGAATCCGGCTCAATCTTCGAACGCAGACGCTTAATATGCACATCCAGGGTCTTCGTATCGCCCACATAGTCGGCGCCCCACACGCGCTCAATCAGCTGGCCACGAGTCATCACACGACCCACATTGCGCAGCAGAATCTCCAGGAGCTCAAACTCCTTCAGCGGCATAGAAATCTCTTCACCATTAACCGTCACCACGTGGCGGTCAATATCCATACGCACCGGGCCGCCCTGCAGCACCGACTCAGTAGCAGAATCAGTCTCCGCCGAACGACGACGCAACACCGCACGGATACGAGCAATCAGCTCACGCGCAGAATACGGCTTCGTCACATAGTCATCAGCGCCCAGCTCCAGACCCAGAACCTTATCCAGCTCAGAATCCTTAGCGGTCAGCATGATAATCGGGACCGAAGACACCTCACGCAGCTTACGGCACACCTCCATACCTGACATGCCCGGAAGCATCACATCCAGCAGCACCAAATCCGCGCCCTCGCGGTCAAACACCGGCAGAGCATCCAGACCGTTATCCACAACAATCGTCTGGAAACCCTCACGGCCCAGCAAAAACGCCAGAGGATCCGAGAGGGCCTCTTCGTCCTCAACAATCAGAATTTTAGACATCAATAATTTCCTTCGATTCCATAAAACCTATACCGCTAACACTACACTGCGACCGGAGCCTCATTCAGCGGCAACGCCAACGTAAACGTCGAGCCCTCCTGCGGCATCGAACGAACCGTCACGCTACCACCGTGCTGAGTCATCACATGCTTCACAATGCTCAAGCCCAAACCGGTACCGCCCGTCTGACGCGAACGAGCCGGATCAACCCGGTAAAAACGCTCAAAAATACGCTTCTGCTCATCCTCAGGAATGCCCACGCCCTGATCAGAAACCTCAACCAGCAGCTGATCAGCCACACGATGCACCCAAATATCCACCTTCGTATGCTCCGGCGAATACCGCACCGCATTCTCCACCACGTTCTGCACAGCAATACCGAGCAGCTCGGCGTCACCATACACCTCGGGGACCTCCTCAATGCGGGTAGAAATCTGGATGTCCTTCTCCTCCGCCACAATATGCGAACGATCCACCGCATCAGCCACCAAAGAAGGCACCGACACCGGACCACCACGCGCAATCACATCGGTCGACTGCAGACGCGACAGCTCAATAATGTCACGCACCAGCGCAGAGAGGCGGCGAGTCTCCTTATGCAGACGACCCACAAAATACTCAATCGCCTCAGGGTCATCACTCGCCTGCTCAATAGCCTCAGCCAACAGACTCACCGCACCCACCGGAGTCTTCAACTCATGCGACACATTCGCCACAAAGTCATTACGCATACGCTGAACACGAGAAATCTCAGTACGGTCATCAGCCAGCACCAGAATGTACTCATCGCCCAGCGACGCAACACGCACATCCAGGACCAGCGCCTCGCCCTCACCGCGGTCAATCTCAAAGCTACGCTCCACAAAAATACCGCGATGACGCACCGTGCGAATCATATCCGCCAGCTCATCAGACGCCACCGTATGGCCACGCACCAGACCCATCGCATAAGCACCCGGAGAAGCCTGAACCACGCCGCCCACCTCATCAATCACCAAGTAGGCGCGACCAATCACAGCAAGCACCTGAGCGGCACCATCACGCAGCGCCGGCGCCGACACCAAGCTACGCTCCTGCTCACGCTCACTACGCGCCACCGCGTTCATGCTCAGGACGCCCACCAGCAGACCTATCATGCCCGCAATAAAGGCGATCAGACCGGCATCCATGTACTTCCCTTCTATTCGAGTACCCCACTCAGTATAAATGTGGCTGCTACCCAGCACTCAGGCGAGCGCGCCTCTTCTCAGACACGCCCTCCGTGCGGAAACCTGGCAGAGAACGCAATGAGCCGCCCACCTTACCGGTGGACGGCTCATCACAAGTACAGGGGCGAAACCCTGTCGAAGGTATTACTTACCCTGGTTTGCTACGGCAGCAATAGCGTCCTTAGCAGCCTCGGGGTCCAGGTACTCGCCAGCCTTGACGGGCTTGAAGTTCTCATCCAGCTCGTAGTACAGCGGAATACCGGTGGGGATGTTCAGGCCAGCAATGTCCTCATCGGAAATACCCTCGAGGTGCTTGACCAGCGAACGCAGGGAGTTACCGTGTGCAGCAACCAGAACGGTCTTGCCTGCTGCGAGGTCGGGCTTGATGTCCGACTCCCAGTAGGGAAGCATACGGCCCAGAACGTCCTTCAGGCACTCGGTGCGGGGAGCGTTCTCAACATTCGCGTAGCGGGGGTCGTGTGCCTGCGAGTAGGGGTCGTTGTCGTCCAGCGGGGGCGGCGGAACGTCGTAGGAACGACGCCAAGTCATGAACTTCTCGTCGCCGTATTCCTCGCGAATCTCGGACTTGTTCTTACCCTGCAGAGCACCGTAGTGACGCTCGTTCAGGCGCCAGGTGCGCTTGACGGGAATCCACAGACGGTCTGCTGCATCCAGTGCAAGGTTTGCGGTGTTGATTGCGCGACGCTGCAGGGAGGTGTGAGCAACATCGGGGAGGATGTTGCGCTCTGCCAGCAGCTCGCCGCCGCGCTTAGCCTCAGCGCGGCCCTTATCGGTCAGGTTAACGTCCACCCAGCCGGTGAACAGGTTCTTCTCGTTCCACTCAGACTGGCCGTGGCGCAGGAGTACTAGTTTGTAAGTCATACCTCTATTTTTTCATTTACCCGCCGGTTTGTCATGCCTTAGAGCCTAGAAAATATGCATTCTCCCAAAAATTTATAAGGGTCTTTTCTACCAGAACGAAAGGCTCAAAAACCCGGCCAGAAAAGGGCAAAGCCCCGCACACCATCCGACCGGGACAAACCCGCCAGAGGGCACGCGAGGCCTCACACTCTATCGCTCAAAGCGAGCGCACAAGCTAACGCTAGAAACGGCGGCGACCAACCGAAGGCCACACACCAGCCAGGAACACGCAGCTAATCACAGCAGCAACCAGCTGAAGAATCAGCACAGTATTACCGCCACCAGTCACCGCAGCAAAAACACTAAACAGCGACACCGCGGCAGCACCACCGGTCAAAGCCAGCCAGGTGTTCTTCGGGCGCTTACCAGCAAATTCATAAGCATTAGCCGGAGACATCCACGCACGCACAAAAGCCAGCACACCAACCACAGCAGCTGCAATAGCCAGCAGCGTATCAACAAAAGTGGTCACGTACCAGACCAACAGGATAGGAGACATAGTATTCCTTAGAATCAGCAGCTTCTCTAGACAACCCTAGCAAAGTGCCTAGCGGACAACCTTAAAGGCCTCAACCAAGTCATTGTAAAGGTCATCAACGTTCTCAATACCCACCGACAGGCGCAGCAGGGACTCCGGAATCGAGTCCGGCTCGTTACCGTGGCGACGGCGACGCTCCACCAGGGACTCCACACCGCCCAGGGAAGTTGCCGGGGTCCACACTTTCAGCGCCTCCACAACGTTACGGGCACCAGCCGCGTCGGTATCCAGGGTGACGCAGAGAATCGCACCGAAACCGTCCATCTGCTTCTTCGCGACCTCATGACCGCGGTCGCTCTCCAGACCCGGGTAACGCACCTCGGTCACGAAGGGGTGCTCGCTCAGGCGCTCAGCCAGTACCTGCGCGTTCTGCACCGCACGCTCCACGCGCAGCGCCAGGGTGCGCAGACCGCGCAGACCGAGCCACGCCTCCACGGGACCGGGGATTGCGCCATTGGTGATGCGGTGGTGCAGCATCGCCTTGTACAGCTCCTCATTCGAGGTGAGGGTCATACCCAGCAGAACATCAGAGTGGCCTGCAAGGAACTTCGTTGCGGAGTGAACCACGACGTCAGCACCCAAATCCAGGGGACGCTGCAGAATCGGGGTCGCGAAGGTGTTGTCCACCGCGGTCACAATACCCAGGCGGCGGGCGGCAGTCAGCAGTGCGGGCAGGTCAGCGACCTCAAGCATCGGGTTAGTCGGGCTCTCCAGCCACGCCAGGACCTTCGGTGCCGAGTAGTTCACGTTCTCGGGAGTCACGTCGGCGCGGGATGCGGCATCCTCCATAGCGGCGATAACGCTCTCGGTGTCTTCAATGTCCACGCGAATGAGCTCAATGATGCCGCGGCGTTCCAAATCCTTGCACAGGGTCACCGACGCCATGTACGCGTGCTTCGGAATCAGCACAATGGAACCAACCGGCACCAGGTCAATCACAGCGGCGACAGCAGCCATGCCGGAGGGGAACAGCAGACCCGGCTGGGATGCGTTCTCCAGCTTCGCCACAACCTCTTCCATACCCTCCCAGGTGGGGTTCGAGAAGCGGGCGTACACGCGGTCCTGCTCAATGTTGACAGCGTCCACGCCGCGGTAGGTGGAAGAAAGAACGATCGGGGGGTTCACCGGCGCGTCATGCTCGTGTGCCGGGCGGCCGCCGGAGACGACGAAGGTCTCGGCGGAGTAATTCATGTCGTGGTTATCTGCACTCATGCCTTTAAGCCTGGCACACCCACGCCCAGAACGCACGCCCACGCCGGTGACGGTACACAGGATTTACATGTTTTTTACCTGTAAGCGCACTCAACGCTGTTCGGACCCGTCGCCGAAGCCACACCGAGGATTTGGGCAGACCCGGTACCCTTAAGAAGTGATGGATACTCTCAGCTACACCCCCGATGCGCAGAATCTTCCCGCCGACCCGACCGGTCGCCGCGGGCTTTTTATCGTGGTTGAAGGAGGCGACGGCGCCGGCAAAACCACCCAGCTTACCTTGCTGGATAAAGCACTACGCGCCCGCGGATACCGTGTCATCACCACCCGCGAACCCGGCGGCACCGAGATTGGCGAAAAGCTGCGAGCGCTCGTCCTTGAGGCAGGTCAGGGCACCATTGACGACCGCACCGAGGCACTGATTTTTGCGGCGTCCCGCGCGGCACACGCCTCCCAGCTGATTCGCCCGGCGCTCGCTGAGGGCGCCATCGTACTCAGCGACCGCTATATTGACTCTTCTGCCGCCTACCAGGGCGTAGGCCGTGATCTGGGCGTTGAAACCATCGTCGATTTGAGCCGTTGGGCCACCGCCGATCTGGTTCCCGACGCAACCCTGCTGTTGAGCGTGCCGCTGAGTGCCGAGCAGGAACGCATGGACCAGCGCGGCACCGTCGACCGTATTGAGGCTGAAGGTGCGGCGTTCAAGGCGCGTATTCACGGCGCGTTCGAGCAGATCGCCCGCGAGGACGCTAACGGTTCGCACCGCATCATTGACGGCGTGGGCACAATTGATGAGGTACACGAACGTGTGCTTGAGGTGATTGAACCTCTGCTTGCCGCCCGCGACCTGGTCCGCACCCCGCAGGAGGACGCATGAGTCTCTGGGACACCTTGCTGATTCCCGCCGATAAGCTCCAGCAGCTACGCGCAGACGCCGCAGCTGACCGCCCCACGCACGCTTGGCTGTTTACCGGGGCGACCGGCGCGCCTCACCGTGAGGCGGCAAAGGTTTTCGCCGCCGCTCTGCTGTGCGAGCAACCCGACCCGCAGAACCGCGGGTGCGGCCAGTGCAAGGGTTGTGTGACCGTGATGAACGGTTCGCACGCGGATTTTACGCACTTTAGTACCGAGGCGATGCAGATCAGCATTGATGAGGCACGCGAGCTGGTCATGAAGGCTCAGGACCGCCCAACCGTGGGTCGTTGGCGCGTGATTCTGGTCGAGGACACCGAACGCATGCCGGAGCGTACCTCCAATGTGTTGTTGAAGGCAATTGAGGAGCCGCCGCCGCACACGATTTGGCTGCTGACGGCGCCCTCCCCCACTGACGTGCTGGTGACGATTCGTTCGCGTTGCCGTCCGGTTCAGCTGCCAGTTCCGACGGATGCTCAGGTGCACGAGTATTTGCTGGCGCACGGCGTGGCTGATCCGTTGGCGCAGCGTGCGGCCCGTCTGGCTCTGGGTGATGCGCAGGAGGGGTACCGTCTGGCAACCGATGAGCAGGCGATGGCTCGTCGGGAGCTGATTACCTCCCTGATTCTGAATGTTCGTTCTATTTCTTCGGCTTTCAATGCAGCTGAGAAGCTCACTGACCTTGCCGACCAGGACTCACAGGCCGTCTCCGCTCTCAAGGATGAGCAGGAACGCCAGGAGCTGCTGACTCTGTTGGGTATTCGTGAGGGCGAGCGGGTTTCGCCATCTTTGCGAGCGCAGGTTCGCCGTCTGGAGGAGCAGCAGAAGCGCCGCGCTAAGCGCGTTTCCTCCGATACGCTGTTGCGTTCCGTGGCGCAGGTTCAGACGGTACTGCGTGATGCGTTGACGGTGGCTCTGTCGGCGAAGGCTCCGCTGGTCAATGAGCATTTGCGTGAGCCCCTAGAAGCGTTCTGCACCCGCCGTTCCGCCCTGCAGCTACTGGAGGATGTGCAGGCGATTGAGCTGACTCTGCGTCGCCTGCGGACGAACGCAAATGCGCGTCTGGCGCTTGAAGCATTGATGAGCCGCTTCGTGTATTAGAAACGCTCAGACAAGAGTCTTTGGCTCTTCAAGACAGCACAAAATGGGGAGGCACCGAAGAAATATTCTTCGATGCCTCCCCTTTTTCTATTGGTTCTCAGTGCCCCTAGAGTTTAGTTGCGGAATCGAGCTTAGTTGCGGAAACCGTGAACCGGCGACGGAATACGACCGCAGCGGGCGATGAACGCATCCGCGCTCGGGGTATGGGTGGGCATGACGGGTGCTCGACCGAGCAGGCCACCGAATTCGACCATGTCGCCTACGCCCAGGCCGACGGCCGGAATCACGCGGACCGCGGTGGTCTTGTGGTTCATCACGCCGATGGCTGCCTCGTCGGCAATCATTGCGGCGAGGGTGGCGGCGGAGGTGTCACCGGGAACCGCGACCATGTCCAGGCCGACGGAGCAGATGGCGGTCATTGCTTCGAGCTTGTCGAGGCTGATGTGTCCGGCTGCGGCGGATTCAATCATGCCGATATCCTCAGAGATCGGGATGAAGGAGCCGGAGAGGCCACCGACGTTCGAGCACGCCATGAGGCCGCCCTTCTTCACCGCATCGTTGAGCAGTGCGAGGGCTGCGACGGTACCGTGGGTACCGACGGTTTCCAGACCCATTTCCTCGAGGATGTGTGCGACCGAGTCGCCAATCTCTGCGGTGGGTGCCAGGGAGAGGTCGATAATGTTGAACTGCACGCCAAGGCGTTCAGCGGCGAGGGTACCGACCAGCTGGCCGACGCGGGTAATCTTGAAGGCTGCCTTCTTGATTTCTTCTGCGCAGGTGTCGAAGGATTCGCCGCGGACCTTCTGCAGGGCGCGGTGCACCACGCCGGGGCCGGAGACGCCCACGGAGATGGTGGTGTCTGCCTCCTGCACGCCGTGGAATGCACCCGCCATGAAGGGGTTGTCGCTGACGGCGTTTGCGAAGACGACGAGCTTGGCGCAGCCGAAGCCGTGCGCGTCCGCGGTCAGGTCTGCGGTGGCGCGAATAGTCTCGCCCATGAGCTTGACGGCGCTCATGTTGATGCCAGCGCGGGAGGAGCCAATGTCTACGGAGGAGCAGACCACGTCGGTCTCTGCGAGCGCTCGCGGGATGGAGCGAATCAGCTTTTCGTCAGCGGGGGTCATGCCCTTGTCGACGAGGGCACTGAAGCCACCGACGAAGTTCACGCCGACTGCCTTGGCGGCAGCGTCGAGGGTGCGGGCGAATTCTACGTAGTCCTCATCTTTGGAGGCGCCTGCCACCAGTGCGATGGGGGTGACGGCGATGCGCTTGTTGACAATCGGGATGCCGAGTTCAGCTTCGATACCTTCGCAAACGCTGACGAGGTTTGCCGCGCGGCTGGTGATCTTGTCGTAAATCTTGCGGCGGGCTACTTCGCCGTCGGAGTCGGCGCAGTCGAGCAGGGAGATGCCCATGGTGACGGTGCGAATGTCGAGCTTCTGCTCCTCGATCATTCGGATGGTTTCTAGAATGTTGGTGTTGAGCATAGTGGTGCCTTAGATGGTGTGCATTGCCTTGAAGATGGATTCTGCCTGAATGCGAATCTGGACCTTCTGTTCGTGCTCGACACCGGTCATGGCTTCCTGCAGGTCGATGAGGTTCTGCTGCTCTTCGTCGAAGGAGCAGTGCATGATCATGGTGAAGTATTCGCCCATGATGGTCTGGGAGACGTCGAGGACGTTGACCTTGCGTTCTGCGAGGGTTGCGGTCACGGCGGCGATGATGCCTTCGTGGTCAATGCCTGTGACGGTGAGGATGATCTTCACGGTGTTCTCCTAGCGGTTTGGGGTTGCGTACTCAAGGAATGCGCGCATAAAGGCACAGGTATACGCATATTTATAAGACCAATTATAGGTTACTCAGAACACATTCTGTAGGGGGAACACAAAAAGCCGCCATTACTCACGCTGACGGGGCATAAAAAATCCACGCCTTCCCGGTCTGAATAAATACAGGGAAAAACGTGGATTCTTTATTAGCTTCGTTAGCGGAGCGACCTATTTTTAATGCCCCTTATAACTGTCTAGTTATAACTGTCTAGAAGTATTTCCTAAACGTACGAAGCGATGTACAGTTCGCCACTGCCGCTCAGGGTTGCCACGGAGGGCTCACCCACGTGCAGTACCGACTCGGTGGCGCCCAGCACGAACTCCTCGGTGCCGTTGCCGTCCGCTGCGTGAATGGTGATTTCGCCGGATACGCTCAGTGCGGCGCTAATACCCTCGAAGGTGTACTCCTGCGGCTTGCCCTCTTCAACACGGATGCGGGTTACGCTCATGCGCTCATCCCACATGGCGTAGGTGCCGACAGGTGCGTTCTCGGGGGTGGGGCGCTGGATTACGGGGGCGTCCTGGCTTTCGCCGAGAACCTTGATGAGCTCCTCGGTGTCGATGTGCTTTGCAGTCAGGCCCGCGCGCATCACGTTATCGGAGGGGTTCATCAACTCAATGGCGGTACCCGAAACGTAGGCGTGTACCTGACCGTCGGGGGTGAATGCGGATTCGCCCGGTGCCAGGTGTACCAGGTTCATGACGAAGGCGACGAGCAGACCGCGGTCGCCGGGGTACTTGCCGGCAACAATCTGCACGAGCTCAGCGGCATCCGCAATGAGCGCGTTCTCGGAGCCGGTCAGCTGTGCCGCCGCCTCGACAAGCTGCTCAACAGCCGCAGTGGCGGTCTCTTCGGGCATGCGAATAATCTCGGTTAGCAGCTGCTTGGGGGTAAGTTCCACGCGCTCTGCCAACCAGCCCGCCTTGAACGCCTCGGCAAGCTCTGCCAGTTGCTCGGAGGTGCGCACACCGGTCAGCACGCGCATCTGGGTCAGCGCAATGACGGTTTCGGGCTTGGAGTAGCGGTCCTTGTAGTTGCGGTGCGGCGCGTCAATCGCGATGCCGCGTGCCTGCTCGTCCTCGAAGCCGGCGATAGCCTGCTCGGGGGTGGGGTGCACCTGAATGGACAGGGGTGCATCAATCGCAAGGATCTTAAAGAGGAAGGGGAACCAGTCGGAGGTACGGTTCGGGCGCAGGAAGCGGGAAGGGTTCTCCACAATCAGCTCGTTGAGCGGGGATTCGGTGCCGTCAACAGTGGCACGGGAGGGCGCAGCCGGATGCGCGCCAACCCACACCTCAGCCTCGGGCTGTTCGGTGGGGACGGGCACGCCACGCATGCGTCCGAGAATTTCGCGGGAACCCCACGCATAATTCTGAATCTGGTTTTTTAGGGAAAAAATCTCACCCATGGGGGAAAATACCTCTCGACGTGAGTTGTTTGAAGTAAGTGAAGTGATAAAAAACCCATACATTCAGCGGAATTTATAAGGTTTTACCTGCCCATTATAGAGGCTAGTTGCACTTCTTTACCGCTAAAATAAAAGGCGTGACTACTATTAATCTACATGACTCATTCAAAGCGTACGACGTGCGTGGCATCGTCGGCGAGACCATTACCGCAGAGACTGTTCGCGCTACCGGTGCGGCTTTCGTAGACGTTCTGGACCTGGAGGGCCAGACCATTCTGGTCGGTGGCGACATGCGCCCCTCCTCCCCCGAATTCATGGATGCATTCGCCCAGGGTGCAACCGCTCGCGGTGCAAATGTTGAGAAGATCGGCCTGATCTCCACTGACGTTCTGTACTTCGCATGTGGCGTTGAGAACGCTGCCGGTGTTACCTTCACCGCTAGCCACAACCCCGCAGAGTACAACGGCATGAAGATGGCTAAGGCTGGCGCTGTTCCTCTGTCTTCCGAGTCCGGCCTGTTCGATATTCGCGACCTGGCTCAGAAGTACCTGGATGCGGGCGAGATTCCTTCTGTGGAGAAGGTCGGCACCGTTTCTGAGAAGGACATCCTCAAGCCTTACGCAGAGTACCTGCGCAAGCTGGTTGACCTGTCTTCCATCCGCCCCCTGAAGGTTGTTGTTGACGCTGGTAACGGCATGGGTGGTATGACCACTCCCGCTGTTCTGGGCGACACCATCCTGCCGGGCCTGCCCCTGGAAATCGTTCCCCTGTACTTCGAGCTGGACGGCACCTTCCCGAACCACCCGGCTAACCCGCTGGAGCCGGCTAACCTGGTTGACCTGCAGAAGGCTGTTGTTGAGCACGGTGCTGACATTGGTCTGGCATTCGACGGCGACGCTGACCGTTGCTTCGTCATCGACGAGAAGGGTGAGCCCGTCACTCCTTCCGCTGTGACCGCTCTGGTTGCTGAGCGCGAGATTGCTCGTGCGAAGGCTGAGGGCAACGAAGAGCCCGTTATCATTTACAACCTGATTACTTCGAAGGCTGTTCCTGAGCTGGTTGAGAAGCTGGGCGGCCGCGCAGTGAAGACCCGCGTGGGCCACTCCTTCATCAAGGCTGTTATGGCTGAGGAGAACGGCGTTTTCGGTGGCGAGCACTCCGCTCACTACTACTTCAAGGACTTCTTCAACGCAGACACCGGCATGCTCGCTGCAATGCACGTGCTGGCTGCTCTGGGTGGCGGCGACAAGCCCCTCTCCGAGATCAGCGCGAAGTACTCCCCCTACGTTGCTTCCGGTGAGATCAACTCCGAGCTGGAAGACAAGGCTGCCGCTGTGGACCGCGTTCGTGCACACTACGCTAACGCTCCCGTGGTTGTTGAGGACTCCGACGGCACCACCTTCACCAACACCGAAGAGGGTTGGTGGGTTAACCTGCGTCCTTCGAACACCGAGCCTTTCCTGCGCCTGAACCTTGAGGCACCGGATGTTGCGACTATGGAGCGCGTCCGCGACGAGGTTCTGGCTCTGGTTCGCCAGGGCTAAGCACTAGCTAGCTGCTAAAGATCCCGTCCCGCAGATTATTTCTGCGGGACGGGATCTTTTATTTTGGGTTCTAAAAACCCGGCTAGGTTCTCCTATCTCAGAGGAAGAACCTAGCCGGGTTTAAGAAACCTAGCGGACGAGCCGGCTTACGGGGTTTTTACGCCTCGCGTGCCTGGTCGTGGAGCATCCACTGGTCGGGGCCGAAGATCTCGTAGTTGATGTTCTTGCCGGGGACGCCTGCCTCCACCAGTGCGGAGCGTACGCCCTGCATGAAGGGCAGCGGGCCGCAGAGGTAAACGTTAGCGTCGGAGGGCACGTCCAGCTTGGACACGTCGACACGGCCGGTGAAGTCGCCGCCCTCGCCCTCGATGAAGGATACGAGGCGGGCGTTGGGCAGCTTGCCTACGAGCTCGGCGAGCTCTTCGCGCAGGGGCCAGGTGTCCAGGCGGCGGTCTGCGTGGACCACGGTCACGGGGCGCTCGGAGCCCTTCTCAACCAGCTCGGAGAGGAAGCTGAGCATGGGGGTGGTGCCGATACCTGCGGAGAAGAGGTACAGCGGTGCCTCGGGGTCGCCGAAGCCTTCCAGGGTCAGGTCACCGTAGGGGTTGGAAATCTCGACGACTGCGCCGACTTCCAGCTCGTGCAGGATGGAGGTCATCTCGCCGTTGGGGTCGAGCTTCACACCGATGCGGCGCTGGTTCTTTTCGCTGGGCAGCAGGGTGTACTGGCGTGCCTGGCGCAGGCCGTCGCGTGCGGGAACGACGATGGAGATGTACTGGCCGCCCTTGGACTCGGTCATGGGGGTCTCGTCGGCGGGCTCGAAGGTCAGCACGACGACGTTCTCGCCGGTTTCCTTGCGCTCAACGAGCTTGAAGGGTGCGGACATGACGTCGTTTGCCTGGGAAGCGTACAGGCCCTTCTCCAGCTTGATGAGGGCGTTGCCCATGAGCCAGTAGACCTCGGTCCATGCCTCAACGATTTCGGGGGTAGCCAGGTCGCCCAGGTTAGCGGCGATTGCCTCGAAGAGGTACTTGTAGACGGTGGGGTACTCTTCTTCCTTCAGGCCCAGGGAGGCGTGCTTGTGAGCAACGCGGGAGAGGACCTCGTCGGGGTAGGAGTTCGGGTTCTGAACGATGTAGGAAGCGAACACGGCGATGGAGCCTGCCAGCGCCTTGGGCTGGGTGCCTTCGAGCTGGGAGGAGCGGGAGAACATGCCGTCCATCAGGTCGGGGCGAGCGGCGAACATTCGACGGTAGAAGTCGGGGGTGATGTCGTTGATGCGCTCAGCAATGATGGGCAGCGTTGCCTCAATAATGGGGCGGGACTTCTCGGAGAGCATGTCTTGCCTTCTTCCTGTGTGGTCACCTCGGTCGTTGTGGTGACGCCCTTGATGTGGGTGATGCTGGGGCGTTCACTCGGACAGCTCAGTTGGTGACGGAGTGTTTATAAAGCACCCTTACCGTAGCATTTTGCGGGGTGTTTGCGCTGAGTGCAGGTCACTCCCTGAGGGGTGTTGAGGGGTCTAGGCGAGACTTATGGTTCACCTTGACTCAAAGAGAGAGCCGAGCGTCACACTATATATTTTCAGCACTGTTTTTGAGTTCGCCGGGTGACTAGCCCCGAAGTATGCATAAAAATTCTGGAGCGAAAATATATTTACTACGGAAAGTATGCAGTGTGGTGCAAAAATGAATATGGTCACATTTTCTGCATTTGAAAAGCAAGTTTGCAACATTCTGCATTTCCTGCACAAATTCAGGAATCACACAGGTTCCAGCAGTCACGCAAGCAGCAGCAAAATACTCCCCACTCCCCTCGAAAACCCCTACAAGAAAGCCGAGAGATCCCCGCGTGAACCACCCAGCAGCCCCCGCATCAACCGCAGAAACACCCTAAACTTCGTGTTAAAAACTCTATGGAGCCTCCCACCGGAAAGCTCCACAGGTACCACGTATTCCTTTAGCGTGCAGGCCTAGCGCACAGGCAGCGCATTCTCCGGAGGCGCGAAGCCCAGCTCCACAAATACCGGGCCAACGGGACGTGCACCGGCAGTCAGCTCGCTAATCACAACCGAGTCCACCGAAGCATAGAACGCCTCACGAGCCTTCGCCAGCACATTGCGCAGGCGGCAGAACTTATCGAGGGGGCAGTGGCCGTTCTCGTCCTCACACTCAATCATGGGGATATCGCCCTCAGTAGCGCGAAGAACAGTGCCGACGGTCGCAGAACGACCAGCATCGGAAAGCATAACGCCACCGGCGCGACCGCGAGTCGAATCCAGGTAACCCATGTTCACGAGGAAAGCCACAGCCTTCGCCACATGGTTGTAGGGGGTGTCCACTCCCTCAGCAATCTTCTGAGTGGAAAGCTTCTGACCGGGCTCCAGAGCAGACAGGAGCATCAGAACGCGGAGCGAGACATCCGAGAATGCTGTCAAACGCATGGATACTCCTTCTCATCTCTCGTGCCGCCGTCACTTCCACAGAGAACTTCCACAGAGACGGCAACGGATGCGCGAGCCCGGGCGGGTTCGACGCGTTCAAAAATCTTACATTGGAATTGTATAGGGGCGGCAAGAGAGGCAAGAAATTATGGATAGCCACTTCTGCGCCAAACCACCCCGGCGGGGATTGTAAAGTATTTCTCAAGAGCAAGTGGACTGCATAGCCTTACACTCACGCCCTTGCGAGAAAATTTATCACTCCCCAACTGACAGGGATTCAAATTTCCCCCAAACGGAAGGAAGGGGCGGAATCTCATCGAGAGATTCCGCCCCTTCAAGGCGCTAAACCTTAGGTATTAGCAGGAGTGTCTTAGTCCTCCAGAGCCTTCGCCAGAGCGTCGCGCTGTTCGCGAACCTCAGCGGGCAGCTTGTCGCCGAACTTCTCGAGCCACTCGTCGATGCCGGGCAGTTCAGCAGCCCATTCTTCCTTTGAGACAGCCAGAGCAGCCTTCAGCTCTTCCTCGGAGATTTCCAGACCGGTCAGGTCCAGGTCTTCCTTGGTGGGAACGGTGCCCAGGAAGGTCTCCTGGCCGCCAGCCTTGCCGTCGAGGCGGTCGAAGATCCACTTCACAACGCGAGAGTTCTCGCCGAAGCCGGGCCATGCGAAGCCACCGTCGGGGGTGCGGCGGAACCAGTTGACGTAGTAGACCTTCGGCATGTTCTCGGTGCCGTGCTTCTTGCCCAGGTCCAGCCAGTGCTTGAAGTAGTCACCAGCGTTGTAGCCGATGAAGGGCAGCATTGCCATCGGGTCGCGACGAATCACGCCGACAGCGCCCTTAGCAGCCGCGGTGGTCTCGGAGGAGAGGGTAACTGCGCGGAAGACGCCCTGCTCCCAGCTCTCGGACTCGGAAACCAGCGGGATGGTGGTCTTACGGCGACCGCCCAGAACGATAGCGCTCAGCGGCACACCCTCGGGGTCGTAGTACTCGGGAGCGAGCATGTCGACCTGGGATGCGGGGGTGCAGAAGCGGGAGTTCGGGTGAGCTGCCGGGCGGCCGGACTCGGGGGTCCAGTCCTTACCGGTCCAGTCGGTCAGGTGTGCGGGAGCCTCGTCGGTCTTGCCCTCCCACCAGACGGAGCCGTCGTCGGTCAGTGCAACGTTGGTGAAGATGGTGTTGCCCTTGGCGATAGCCTTCATAGCGTTCGGGTTGGTGGAGTAACCGGTGCCCGGTGCCACGCCGAACAGGCCAGCCTCGGGGTTGACCACGCGTGCCTGGTGGTTCTCGTCGAACTCGATCCATGCGATGTCGTCACCGACCATCTCAGCCTTCCAGCCGTCAATGGTGGGCTCCATCATTGCGAAGTTGGTCTTGCCACATGCGGAGGGGAACGCTGCGGAGATGTAGCGGACCTTGCCCTCGGGGTTGGTCATCTTCAGGATGAGCATGTGCTCTGCCATCCAGCCCTCGTCGCGACCGATAACGGATGCGATACGCAGTGCGTAGCACTTCTTGCCGAGCAGTGCGTTACCGCCGTAGCCGGAGCCGAAGGACCAGATTTCGCGGGTCTCGGGGAACTGGACGATGTACTTCTCGGGGTTGCAGGGCCAGGGAACGTCTTCCTGACCGGGCTCCAGGGGTGCACCGACAGAGTGCAGAGCCTTGACGAAGAAGCCGTTGGTCTCGTTCAGCTTGGCAAGAACGTCCTTACCAATGGTTGCCATGATGCGCATGGAGCACACAACATATGCGGAGTCGCTGAGCTCAACAGCAATCTTGGGGTTTTTAGCCTTCAGGGAGCCCATGACGAAGGGAATGACGTACATGGTACGACCGCGCATGGAGCCCTCGAACAGACCGGTCAGGGTCTGCTTCATTTCGACAGGGTCGCGCCAGTTGTTGGTCGGGCCTGCGCCTTCTTCGGTCTCGGAGCAGATGAAGGTGCGCTCCTCGACACGTGCAACGTCGTCAGGATCGGAGAAAGCTGCGTAAGAGTTCGGGAATTCGTGATCGCTGAGGCGAACGAAGGTACCGGCGTCGACCAGCTCCTGTGCCAGGCGGTCATATTCTTCCTGGGTGCCGTCGACCCAGTAGATGTGTGCGGGCTGGGTCAGTGCCGCAACCTCGCGAACCCAATCCAGGAGGCCCTGGTGGGTGGTGGGTGCGTTCTGCAGCTCCTTTTCGAGTTCGGCAGAGAGAGTACGAGTTGAGGTGTCAGCCATTGACATTTTCCCCTTCAATCGGTGGCCCGGATACTACATTGATCCGGATAGGTCTGCGGTAACAAAGAAGCAGTTAAACACTACAAGCGTGCAAATAATCGTGAATATGCACGCTTGGACAGTCTCCACTTCCTCGTGATGCTTACAGAATAACGCATTAATGGTCTGTAGAGCTTTCTATAACGCCATTTCTTAAGTTCTGCGCATCACATTCTTAGAGTACGAGAGGATTTCTGTAAAGAATTTTTAGGGCTTACGACGGGATCCTCCGGGGGATTTCAGGGACCTGCAGTGCCGGTTTTAGGGTGCCGAGAAAATATTTTGAAAAAATTTTACGACACGAAAAACCCCGGAATCATGCGGCAAAACGGGGTGCTTTCGATTCCTGCGGAGGGGATTTTGGGTCAATTTCGAGTTTTTCGGCTTGCACACCCTTGAGGACATCCGTATAGTAGTACCTGTTGCCGCGACGGGTTGAAGAAATCCGAAGCGAGGAACATGCGCCTGTAGCTCAACGGATAGAGCATCTGACTACGGATCAGAAGGTTGGGGGTTCGAATCCCTTCGGGCGCACCACCGATCCCCGGTTCTTCGGAACCGGGGATTTTTTGTATGCCCAGAAGACGTACCCGGAAGACACGCCCGGGAAGATGCGTGTGGGGAAAAAGCGCGCCCAGAAAACGCTCTGCCAAAAGCCCCGGGGCAGAGCTCAAGCCACCGCACAGTACGACATGTTGCAGTACGACATGTTGCAGTACGACACACTGCGGGCTCTAGCTAGGTGCAGCAAGGACGCTTCACCACCTGACGCTGTCCCCGCTGTGTCAAAAACCGCGCCTAAAAGCGCCCCAACCTGTGAATCCGCAGATTTATGCTCCCAGATGACGTGCTCCGGGGCACACCCGCCAAAAAACGCCTAGGATGGAAAGAGGACCCTCCACGCATAGGTTGGAGAGTAGACAACGCGAAGGAGCACTATGGCACAGCTATCCATTCCGCAGTCCCTGATAGGTGCGCTCATTGATATTGCTGATTTGGGAACCCTCGATTACTTCCCGCCCACCGAACGATGCGCCCACTGGTCCCTCTACGACGCGCAGCGCCAGGAGCTCCTCTGCCCCTGCGCACCCGCCGCCAACGCCACCACGGAGAAGCTCTTTGAGGCCGCAGCAAAGATTCTCTACGAGAACTTCCCCCGATATATCGACTCACCCGAGGAAATCATTCCTTATACCTCCCGTCAGGAACTTGTCGCCGCCCTGCGTCGCGGCGAGGAAGAGCCTGCAGACGAGGATCAGGACGAGCTGCAGGTAGCCGCAACTGCCGCAGACCCTGTTACTGAGGTTGAAGCTGAGGTTGAAACTATTTCTGCCGAACCTGCAGTAGTTGAGGACGCTGAGGTTAGCGCGGCTGATACCCCGAAGCCAGCTGCCCCCAAGCCGGCGGCTCCGAAGCCTGCAGTGCCAAAGCCGGCGCCCTCCCCCGCGCTCTTTGCGGCACGTGCGGCGCAGGCGCCCAGCCCGGCTCCCAGCGTGCCGGAAGAAGCATCTGTGGAAGTACCCGCAGAGGCGGTTGCAGAAGAGACGGTTCCGACGCCCGCCACGGTTGCTCCTGCAGCGCCCAAGCCTGTTGCGCCCAAGCCTGTTGCGCCGACTCCCGGCGCCCCCTCCCCCGGCATGTTCCGCAAGTCCACGCTGACCTACCGACCGCCGCGCATCGAAGAGTACCTGGAGGGTCTGCGCGCCCGTCAGCAGGCAGCAGAAGAAGCTACCGAAGCCGCCGCCGCGGAATCTAACCAGTCGGCAGCGGCAACCGAGCAAGCAGCCGTTGAAGATCAGCCGGTGCTCGCCCAGTCCTTGCCGAATGCACCCGCAGCCCCGAAGCCGAACGCGCCGAAACCGGGTGCGCCGAAGCTTGCCGTACCCGCCCCGAGCGCACCCGTAGCAGAACCTGCACCCGCAGCCCCTCGCGGCGTTACCGCCGAGGACCGCGAACGCAGCTACCGACTGCGCCCGAGCCTGCGCGACCGCCTCGAACGCGAAAACATCAGCGAAGAGCTCGTGCGCACCATCCTGCGCGAGGGCGACGCGGAACGCATCAACGACTGGACCATTCGCTTCACGCACGACGACTACCGCGTTGACGTGAACACCGCCTCCGCAGAAGTTATCACCGTCATCGACGAATACGACGCCGACTACAACGAGGCGGCGCAAACCTCCCTGGCGCAGGGCGAATACACCTCGCTCAACGCCCTGGAGCTCGAGTTCAGCGAGCGCGCCCGCACCTTCCTGAAGAAGAACCCGCCGTTCGTTTTCGATCTGATGCTTCAGACGCTGAACAGTCCCGAGAGCGTGCGTATGGCTGAAGGCTGGACCCGCATCTACACGGCGCAGGGTCTGGAAATTGCAATCTCGCCGGATGAGCGGACCGTTTTGGCTCTGGCGAAGACCCCGGACTTCCACAACCTGCACGCGGAAGCCCTGCGTAAGGCGCAGCTCGAAGAGCTCAGCAACACCCTGGCGAAGCAGGCAGAAGATAAAGCCACCCAGGCGGAAAACACCGTTAAGGAGGAGAAATAATGTCCGCGAAGCAGATTACCGTTCCTCTTGAGGTGTACGTTCGCCTGCAGGAGCTTGCCTCCCTCGCAACCTATAGCTACCGGGAGAACCAGGGTTCCGAAGAGAGCGCGGCAAACGATAAGCCGTGGAATCTGCTCTCAAAGGATGGTGCTTCCCTGCTCGATGAGAACGGCGCGCTCAAGCCCGAAGCTGCTGAGCTCTACTTCACCCTCCTGCCGCTCATCGCTCAGGAGTTTGTGGAGCAGCAGCAGACGCTGGTGGATGCTTACCGTCAGGCGCCCAAGCCCGCCGCCGCACGCGCCAAGATTCGCCCCTCCAACCAGCGCCTTATCCCGCTGACCGAGGTGCCGCTGGAGAACCAGCGTATTGCCGCGCGCATCGAGAAGGAATTCTACGGCGATGTGCCGCCGCGCCGCCGCATCTACGGTGTGCTCCCCGGCGTGATGGACTACATGATGCGCCACGGCCTCACCTACGAGCTGCTGCTGGACATCATCGAGTCCCCCGCAAGCACGGTGGTTCAGGAAAGCGCGCAGGAGAACCGCTACGGTCGCGAAGTTACCCTCTATACGCATGAGGAGGAAGGCTACCAGGTGGTGCTCAACCCCCTGACCGCCGAGGTGCTCGCGTTACGCCCGCTGCAGGCTCTCGCGGGAGGCTACCAGCTCTCCCCCGACGCCCAGGCACAGCTGAAGGCGCTCGGCCTGACCGGCGAGTATATTGCCCGCATTCTCGATGAGGCTGAGGACCGCCGCCCGATTCCCGGCAGTAGCCGCACCGTGTACTCGCTCAACGGCTACCAGGTGGAGTTCTCGCACTCCGACCAGCAGGTGATTCGTATTAGCCGCGGCACCGCGCCCAGCCGTAACCCCTTCGAATCGCAGCCGAGGATGAGCGGTACGAAAAGGCAGCGAGGTCGCAAAATCCCGCACGATGTGGACGCGTTCGTGCAGTTGCTGCAGGAGCACGGCTTCACCATCACCATGGGCGGTAAGCACTACGATATTCGCCACGAGAAGCTGGCTCCGGGTCAGAAGGCGGTCACCTCCGTGACCCCCTCAGATTCGCAGCGCTGGCACCTGAACTCGGCACGCCAGATCCGCAATACCTTCGGTATCGACCTGCGCTACGCCGATCCGCGCGATAGCGTACACGGTATTGTGCGAGGCCCCGGAGGAAGAGTCCAGAATTCCGATAACCACAGCGCAGAAAAGCAGGACGCCGAGAAGGCTGCGGAGAAGGAATCAGAGTAGGCCTTCGTCACCGTTAAAGCGCGCCTGCGTGCCGGTTCTTTATACTGCCCCCAGCATGTCTTTGCATCTGGGGGCAGTATTCATATACGACTATATCCCGCATTGTCAGGGATTTAAGAGGTAGACTGGGGGCAATACAGACATGCTATTCAGCATAAAAATTAATATGCGTTCCCGTGATATGCGTGACGGTAGGGTTGGGTATGCACCACAAAGTACGGTGAATAACAGCCCCTACCTCTACAATAGAAACGCATCACTACAGAAGAAGGAGAACGCATGGGCGTAACGATTAAGGTCACTGACGAAGCAGGCGTAAACTACGACATTCAGTGGGAAGACCACCACACCCTCCTGGAAGCCCTCCAGGCTAACGGTGTGCCGGTCCTCGCAACCTGCGGCGGTAACGCATCCTGCGCTACCTGCCACGGCTTCATCGACCCCGAGCACTTCGAAGCTTCCGGTGAACGCACCGAAGCTGAGCAGGACCTGCTCGACATGGTCGACGATGTCGCCAACGAATACTCCCGCCTGTGCTGCCAGGTCGAGTACGCCCCCGGTATGGACGGAGCAGAAATCCAAATGCAGGCGGCGATGTAATCATGTTTAAATCGGCTCAGGTACTCGCATCAACCACCCTCCTCTGTTGCGTGCTCGCGCTCAGTGGATGCGGCGCGTCCCAGGCCGGTCAGGAAGCTGAAGGCACCTCGGCGCAGCCGAGTGCTTCGGCTTCGGTCAAGCCCGGCACGATTCGAGTAGCCTCTGACGGGGCTACCCCTTCGGTGACTCCGGGCTCCATTACCGTGGTGAACTCCCCCGAGGCGGAGAACCACGGCTCTTCCTCTGAGCACTCCGAGTCTTCTTCCCACACCGAGACTCACAAGTCGAAGCAGAACTCTGACTCTCATTCTTCTGAGTCCTCCCACGAGGGTTCCGAGCAGAGCAAGTCAGATGACTCTGCCGATTCTCAGCAGGATTCGCAGAAGAGCTCAAACTCGTCTTCACAGTCGGGTTCCAACTCTTCGGGTAGCTCCTCGAACTCTTCGGGTTCTTCGAGCTCGTCGAATTCTTCCAATTCTTCGAACTCCTCGGGCTCCTCGGAGAAGTCCTCTAATTCCTCCAGCAACACTGTTGCTGAGGGCCCGACCCAGTGCGATCTGGATGACCTGAACATTTCGGTTGCTGTGGGAGAAGGCTCCCCCGGCGCCCGAAACTACACGCTGTACTTCCAGAACTCCTCGAATTCTTCTTGCACCCTGCGCGGCTACCCGCGTGTGGTTCATGCGGGCTCTTCGGGAACCTGGGTCGGCCGTGAGGCATCCGCCTCTGCTGAGTACATGAACTCTGCGGGCGTGACCCTCAAACCAGGCGATAGCACCACCGCGGTGCTGCGTTCGGTGTACCCGGCTCGCTTCGGTGACGATTGCGGTAGCCGACCGGTTCAGGGCTTCCTGGTGGGCCTTCCCTCCGGTTCCGGTGGCGTGATTGTTCCGCTGGATACGACCGCGTGTTCCTCGTCTGTTCCGCAGCTGTCGGTGGGTCAGTTTGGTGCCCGCTAACGCGGCATTGCAGATGTGACAACATCTCTGGCACGTTGTGTGCGCATATAGTTCACATATAGTTCAAGGGCGGTTCCCCGTGATGGGGAACCGCCCTTGAACTATCTTTAAGCCTAAATCTAGGGTTTAGCTTTAGCCATGCGGTAGCCGCGCGCTCTTAGAGGGAGCGGGCAACCTCATCGTGGCTGAAGCGTGCACCGCGCGGGTATGCGGGCGCCTCACCGTGACCGAGGTTGACGATCAGGAAGGGGATCTCTGCGTTATCCGCGAAGAATTCCTTCTTGATGCCGGCGAAGTCTGCGCCGGTCATGGGGCCAGCGTCCAGGCCGAGGGCGCGGATTGCGGTGATGAAGTAGCCTGCCTGCAGGTGAGCGCTCAGCTCAGCGGCGGGGGTAGCAAGCTCCTCGGTGGTGTAGAAGCCCTTGATGAAGCTGGCAGCGTTGGGGTTGAAGGTCTCAGCGTGCTCTACCCAGTTTGCGTCTGCGGAGAGAATCGCGGTGACCGGTGCCGCCTGGGTCTTAGCCTTGTTGCCGTCAGCCAGGTGTGCAACGAGGCGCTCGCGTGCTTCGGGGCTCTTAACCCAGGTGATGCGCAGGGGCTGGCTGTTGAAGGCGGTGGGGCCGTAGAAGGTCAGCTCCTGGATGCGGCGCAGCTGTTCGTCGGTGACGGGCTCCTCGGTGAAGGAGGAGACGGTGCGCGGTTCGTGGAAGAGGTTGATGAGCTGTTCGTCGTTCAGACGGGTCATGGTGGTGCTCCTTTGTGTTGTTCTCTCAGCCGATTACTTTACAAGTAAAATATTACGGGCTTGTTCGGAACCTGTCAAGCACATCTTCCTCCCCCAGCCCCTAACAATTCAAGAGGCGCACACCATAAACCCCGCCATAATAGATACATGACCGACGCACTCTCCCACTTCTCCGCCCCCGTACGCGACTGGTTCCGCGCCACCTTCAGCGCGCCCACCGCCGCCCAAGAAGGCGCCTGGGAGAGCATCCGCAACGGCAACAACACCCTCATCATCGCCCCCACCGGCTCCGGTAAAACCCTCGCCGCCTTCCTCTGGGCACTCGACGCCCTCCACCGCGAACACGAAGCCGGCACCGCAGGCGGTACGCGCATCCTTTATATTTCGCCACTCAAAGCACTCGGCGCGGACGTCGAACGCAACCTGCGCGCACCCCTCGCCGGAATCACCCGCCTGAGCGGAAACGAGACGGGCGAACCCAGCATCAGCGTGGGCGTGCGCAGCGGCGACACCCCCGCACGCGAACGCCGCCAACTCATCAGCAACCCGCCCGACATTCTCATCACCACCCCCGAATCCCTCTACCTCATGCTCACCAGCGCCGCCCGCAACACCCTCGCGGGCGTAACCACCGTGATCGTGGACGAGATTCACAACCTCGCCGCCACCAAACGCGGCGCACACCTGGCGGTCTCCCTCGAACGCCTCGACGCGCTCCTTACGAAGCCCGCGCAGCGCATTGGCCTCTCGGCAACCGTCGAAAATCCGGAGGCGGTCGCCCGGTTCCTCGGCGGCGTTCAGCCGGTGACCATCATGAGCCGCCCGGTCGCCAAAGAATGGGACCTGCGTCTGAGCGTACCCGTGCCCGACATGGCGGCACTCGGAGGCGCCAACGACTACGGGCAGGGGCTCTACGCGCCCTCAGAATACGCACCTTCGGAGGCGCCAGGCGGCGGGACTGCACACTCCGCTTCTGTCGGCTCGCCGCAGGGCGCGGCACAGCCTACCTCTAGTGCCGTAGACATCCCGGCAAGCGCTCCCTATACGCTCGAAGACGCCATTGGCGTGTTCCCCGGGCAGGCAAACCCGGCGCAGGAACCCGCGCAAGAAACTGGGCAAGCAAACCCGGCGCGACAGGGCGATAACACCGCGCCCAAAAATACGCTCACCATCCCAGAAGAGGCATTGCTAGAAGGGGCGCTGCACGAAAAGGCGCTGCGAGACACCCCCGATAGCGAGCGCCCCGAGACCTCCATCTGGCCGCGTGTGCAGGAGCGCATCGTCGACCATATTGAGAACAACCGTTCTACGATTGTTTTCGTTAACTCGCGCGGACTAGCAGAAAAGCTCACTGCGGCACTCAACGATATTCACCTGCGCCGCGTCCTCGCGAAGCAAGCCATCAGCCCCGAAGACTACGCGGCAGGCATCTGCGACATCGCCGAAGTACCGCCGCTCGCCCGCGCACACCATGGCTCCGTGTCCAAGGAGCAGCGCACCCTCATCGAGGAGGCGCTCAAGGGCGGAACCCTGCGCTGCGTGGTCGCCACCAGCTCCCTGGAGCTGGGCATCGACATGGGCCACGTGGACCTTGTCATTCAGGTTGCGGCGCCGCCCTCGGTCGCCTCCGCACTGCAACGCGTGGGTCGCGCCGGGCACCGCGTGGGCGAAATTTCGCGCGGATTCTTCTACCCCAAGCACCGCGGCGACCTACTCGGAGCAACCGTCACCCTCGCCGGCATGCGCAGCGGAACCCTCGAACCGCTCGCTATCCCCACCAACCCCCTGGACGTGCTCGCACAGCAGACCGTCGCCGCCTGCGCGTTGGGCCCCATCAGCGTGGACTCCTGGTACGAAGCGCTACGCCGCAGCGCCCCCTACGCCGAGCTACCGCGCGCCCTCTTCGACTCCGTGCTCGAGATGCTCGCCGGACGCTACCCCTCCGACGAGTTCGCCGAACTGCGCCCGCGCATCATCTGGGACCGCACCCCCACCGAGGAGGCTCCCTCCGGCAGTATTGAGGGTCGTCCCGGTGCGCAGCGCCTCGCCGTCACCAGCGGCGGCACGATTCCCGACCGCGGCCTCTTCCCCGTCTACCTGGTTAGCAGCGATGAAGAGCGCGGCCCCAAGCGCGTGGGTGAGCTCGACGAAGAAATGGTGTACGAATCCCGCGCCGGCGAGGTCATTACCCTGGGCGCGAGTAGCTGGCGCATTGAGGAAATTACGCACGACGCCGTGCGAGTCTCCCCCGCGCCCGGTCAGCCCGCGCGCCTGCCCTTCTGGCACGGCGACCGCATGGGCCGCCCCTACGCCCTGGGCGTGCAGACGGGCGCGTTCACGCGCGCCCTCTCCAGCCTGGATGCCACCGATAGCGCCACCGCCCGCCAGCAGCTCGAACAGCTCGGGCTGGATGCCTGGGCGGTCGATAACCTGCTCGCCTACCTGCGTGAGCAGCGCGAATCCACCGGGGCGGTCCCCTCCGATACCCGCATGATTGTGGAGCGGCACCGCGACGAACTGGGCGATTGGCGCGTGATCCTGCACTCGCCGCTGGGCTACGGTGTGCACGCGCCCTGGGCGCTGGCGGTGCGTGCCCGCATTGAGGAACGGTACGGGGTGGATGCCTCGGTCATGGCGAGCGATGACGGCTTGATTCTCCGTCTGCCCGCCATGGAGGATGTGCCTCCCGGCGCTGACCTGTTCCTCTTTGCCCCGGACGAGCTGGAGGCGATTGTCACCGAACGCGTGGGCGACTCGGCGCTTTTTGCGTCTCGGTTCCGTGAGAATGCGGCGCGTGCCCTGCTGTTGCCGCGCCGTGATCCGGGTAAGCGCACCCCGCTGTGGCAGCAGCGTCAGCGTGCGGCGCAGCTGCTGGATGTGGCGCGTAAGTACCCTGATTTTCCGGTGCTTTTGGAGACGGCGCGCGAGTGCCTACAGGATGTGTACGACGTTCCGGCGCTGGTTCAGGTGCACCGCTCACTGCAGTCTCGGGCGGTATCCATGCTGGAGGTTGAGACGAACGAGCCTTCGCCTTTTGCGCGCACTCTGCTCTTTGAGTACGTTGCCGAGCACCTCTATGACGGCGATGCGCCCGCCGCCGAACGCCGCGCCGCCGCGCTCTCGCTGGACCCGGCGCTGCTTGCTGAGTTGCTGGGTTCGAGCGGTCTGCGTGATCTGCTGGATCCGGCGGTGCTGGTGCAGACTCAGCAGCGCCTGCAGCGCATCGGTGAGCGTTACCGCGCTTCCGGGGTGGAGGGCGTGGCGGATTTGTTGCGCCAGCTGGGTCCGTTGAGCGCGCGGGAGTTGAGTCTGCGCTTGCGGGCTGACAACCCGCAAGCTGAGGCACCCGGCGCTAAACATGAGGACTCTGAAAGCTACGGCGAAGAGTACGGCGCGCACGCCAGCGTGGATCAGGCGCGTGAGCTGGCGGAGCAGCTGGTTCGTTCGCGCCGCGCGTTCTCGTTTGCGGGTGCTTCCAGTGCCGGGGAGAACGCGGAGGAGACCACCAAGCCGCAGCTGTACTACGCGGTGGTTGAGGATGCCGCGCGCCTGCGCGATGGACTGGGCATTATGCCCGCCGCGGCACTTCCTACAGCCCTTTTGGAGCCGGTTGCGGAGCCTCTTGAGGACTTGGTGTCTCGCTATGCGCGCACCCATATTCCCTTCACGGCGCAGCAGGCGGCGGAGCATTTTTCGCGCCTGACTCCGGTAGGTGTGGGCGTGCTGACTCCGGTGTTGCAGCGTCTTCAGCAGCAGCGCCGCCTGAGCTCCGGCGAGTTCTTGCCCGAGGTGCTACGTGCCTTGGGGCCTGCCGGTGTTGAGTGGGTGGATGCGCAGGTTTTGCGTACGATTCGTGCCCGTTCTCTGGCGGCGTTGCGTGAGGAGATTGAGCCGGTATCGGCGCAGGTCTACGGCGTTTTCCTACCTTCGTGGCAGAACGTTCGTTCTTTATCCGTGCGGGTTGCTCAGACCCTGCCGGAGGCGAGCGCCTACGGTGCGTTCAGGCCCTCCCGACGCACCGCCACGGTGGTGGGCGAGAGGGTGGCACCCCTCAGCACAGCGGCACCCAACCCGTTAGCTGAGCGCGGCGCAGAACATATGGGACAAGATTCCGCCTCCGCCACGGAGGATCTGCTCACCGCCATCGACCAGCTGGCGGGTGTGCGCGTACCGGCTTCCGCGCTGGAGACGCTGATTCTTCCGGCGCGCGTGCCCGGCTACCAGCCGCACATGCTGGACGAGCTTATGGCAAGCGGCAGGGTGTTCTTCACCGGCGCCGGGCAGCTCGGCGGCGGTAGCGCGCAGAAGTCTGACGGCTGGATTCGCCTGCACTTGAGCGAGAGTTCTTCGCTGACCCTGGGTGAGGACTACCCGGAGCAGCTGTTGCGCGCGGAGAACCCTGAGCTTTGGGAGGCACTGCAGGCTCCGGGCACGCTGGAGCACGCCATCTATGAGGCGCTGGCTCACGGCGGCCTGTTCGTGCCGGCGCTGCGTGAGCGGGTGGCGCAGCTGATGAGCGCTGCGGTACCTGCCGGTCAGGTGGTGACTTTCCCGGATGCGGCGGAGATTTCGGCGGCTCTGTGGCGTCTGGTGTGGGCTGGTGCGGTGACGAACGATAGTTTCGCGCCGGTTCGGGCGATGCTTGCGGGCATGCGCAGTGCACATCCGACTCCGGCAGCCCCTGCGCGTCTGACGCGGGTGGGTCGCCGCGGTGCGGGTCGTATTGCGGCGGCGCGAGCCTCCATGGGTAACGGCTTGGCGGGCGGTTACGGCGCTGATAGCTATAGCTCCAGCGGCTACTCTGTGCCTGCCGCCGGGCGCGGTCTACGTTCCCTCCGCGGCGGGCTCCATGCCGTCGCTCCCGCCGTTGCCCCGCAGGATAGCGGCCGTTTCTCCCGCGTGGACACGCTCCTGCAGGAGCCGGTGGAGGCGACCGTTGCGGCGCTCGCACGCGCCGACCTGCTGCTGGACCGTTACGGTGTGCTGACTCGCGGGTGCCTGCAGGTGGAGGATTCTGCCGGCGGGTTCTCGCAGCTGTACCGGATTTATTCGGCGGCTGAGGATCGTGCGCTGGTGCGTCGCGGATACTTTATTGAGGGTTTGGGCGCGGCGCAATTTGCCGCCCCAGCGACGGTGGACCTGCTGCGTTCTACCGCCGATAACCTGAGCGTCCCCGCAAGTCCGCAGGGTTTTGGTGCGAGCGCCTACACCCCGCAGCGTACCGATACCGAGCAGGTGTACGGCACATTCACGGTGACCCTGCTGGCGGCGACGGATCCGGCGAACCCGTACGGTGCGGCGTTGAGCTGGCCCGCAATTCCCTCCTTTGCTCACGAGGGTGCGGGCACGGTGAAGCACCGCCCGGCGCGTAAGGCGGGCGCCTGCGTGGTGCTGGTGGACGGCGCCCCGGTGCTGTACGTGGAGCGCGGCGCGAAGACTCTGCTGGCGTTTACCACCGACCCGGTGCTTCTGGAGGCGGCTGCCCCCGCCCTGGCGCGCCTGGTGTCTGCCGGTGGTGCGGAGAAGATTTCGGTGGAGAAGGTCAACGATGTGGAGCTTTTGGGCACCCACACGCTGAACACATCCGCACAGGGCGCAGCCACTGGCGAAGTTACGGAGCACCCTGTGGAGGCACTGCGTGCGGCACTGCAGATGCAGGGTTTCTACGCGACGGTCCGGGGGTTGTCGCTGCGCCGTGCCATTTAGCCAAGCACAACCTAAAGCTCAACCTCAGATTAAATAATTCCTTTAACCTCAACCTGAGCAGCATAATGCCCCACACCCTCGTCAAGGGGGTGCGGGGCATTATGTTTCCCTACTCACGATCCGGGTGGTGTTCCCGGAGTCCGCCACGTCGCATGCGGCGCGGCGGAGGAATAACCGCCCGGATGTCCACGTCGCCTTTGCCGTGGAGCACGTAACCAAACATCGGAGCGGGAAGTCCTACGTTGACCTGTCACCTCTTGAGGTGGCTAGTAGCCGCCGGTGAGGGTGTCCACGGCACCCAGGCACAGGTCGATGGCTTCTTCGAGTCCGAGCCCGCGGGAGCGAACGGTACGCTGATCGCGGGGGTTGAGCTGCACGACGTGCAGGGCGAAGTAGTCGACGAGTTGCAACCAACCACCGAGGATGACGCGGGTGCGGTCATTAATCGGCATGCCGGTGCGCTCGAGCATCCATTCGAGGTAGTCGGTGGGGTTGTTCGGGAAGTCTTCCCCACCGGGGGTGGGGACACCGGCTACGACGAGGAAGTAGGTGCGCAGTGCCCTGCGGAGTGCTTCCTCGGGGTTTTCATGGTGCTCACCCAGGGCCTCAAGGACTGCGTTGGCTTCACGTCGGGTGACGGCTGCGGCCAGGGAGTCCTTGCCGGGGAAGTAGTGGTAGAGCAGGGCGCGGGTAATGCCTGCATCGCGGGCAATAGCGCTCATGGAGGCACCGAGCACGCCGCGGCGAGTGAAATGTTCTGCAGCAATTTTCAGAATTTGCTCTTCGCGTTCGTGCGGTTCCATGCGCAGGGCACCGGTGCGAGGCTCTGCATTCTTTTGTGAATGTTCCATAACCTCTCCTGCTTTATTTTCCGGTGTTTTAGAATTGTCCGATTGCATCGCTGTCATCGGGGCTGTTCCTTTAATCTCTGCATCCTTGCGCTGTTTCTGTCCCATTTCGACCCCTTCGTTCGACATTTCGAACTTCTGTGTCTTAATCGTACCGCTTTAAGGCGGTTTCCAGCCTTTATTAAGGTGTTTATGACGTAGGATACTCAGGTTAGCAGGTATTTATTTGCTTCACATCTTTTATACTTAGAAAAACCACAGGGGCTAAATTTAGGGTTATTAGTTTCTGATTTGACAGAACTTTCGAAAATACCGCACATAAACGCTGTTTTTTGTAAAATTAATGCAGTTTTTTTAAATTAAATGTCCAATAATTTCAAAAATTTGTGAAGTTTTCGTTTTTTGTTCCACACATTCACACAAACATTCATGAGTGTCAGACAAAACTGCATTCCGCAGCCCGAAACCCAACCCCACGGCAATGTTTCTGGCCACCTCATCAGTAGGCAGTCCGGCTCAGCTTACCTCGGTCCCAGCCCCGCTCAGGTGATAGAGTTTAGGCGGTAGAGTAGAGCCATGCCCGCACAGAACACCGCACGCCCGCAGCCCAGCCCGCAGCCCAGCTCAGAGCCCAGCCCTCAACCCGATACGCAGCAGGGAGTGCAGTCCGGCGCCGTCTATCAGGCGAAACCGGCACGCCGCACGCACCGCCGCCTACTGACCCCTCCGCTGGCTCAGAAGAACGGTATTGACCCGATTCAGCTGATCCTGCCGCTTGTGGAGGAGCTCCCCGCCGAGCTCACCCCGAACAGCACCGCCCCGGCAACCATTGCGGATTACCTGATTGCGCGCTTCTACCCGAACGACCCGCAGATTATTCACGCCCGCTTCAACACCGGCGAGGTGCGCCTGGATGACGGCACGATCCTGACCAGCGATAGCCCGTATATGCCGGGCGAGCGCATCTGGTACTTCCGTGAGCTTGCCGACGAGCCGCAGCTACCCTCTGACATGCCGGTGCTCTACGAGGATGAGCACGTGCTGGCGATTGATAAGCCACATTTTCTGCCGACCACCCCGCGCGGCTCCTATATTGCGCAGACCGCGCTGACCAAGCTGCGGGTGCGTGAGCAGAACCCGCTGCTGATTCCGATTCACCGCCTGGATCGCCCGACCGCCGGCGTGCTGCTCTTTGCTAAGACCGTGGAGGCGCGCCGCCCCTTCCAGATGATGTTTCAGCACCGTCAGGTGTCGAAGACCTACCGCGCCGTGGCACCGGTTCCCGCCGACGCGTCCGCCACCGAGCAGGCGTTGAGTGCGGAGGGGCTGCAGGTGCGTTCGCATATTCAGAAGATTCGTGATCAGCTGCAGGTTCAGCAGCTATCTGAGCAAGAGTGTGCGGCGCAGGGTGTGGAGCCGAATACGCTGACGACCGTGAAGATTCTGCGGACTTTCACCCCGAGTGCGCGGGCGGTTGAGGGCTGGCGTGCCGAGCCTACGCTCAACGAAAAACGAGAATGGGCGCTCTATGATTTGGCGCCTCACACCGGCAAGACCCACCAGCTGCGGGCACACCTGAACCTTTTGGGGTCCCCCATTCTGGGCGATGTTCTCTACCCGCTGGTGTTGCCCGACGCCCCAGACCGCCCGGAGTACCCGCTGCAGTTGCTGGCGTACAGCCTGCATTTTGAGCACCCCATCACCGGCGAGCGGGTGGATCTGTACAGCGGGCGTTCGCTGGCTGCCGCCGCCTAACCCGTTTTTGAATGGCGTTCGCTCCGTTCCCTGCGGTGCATCTTCTCGGCGGGTTCTCGAAAAGGGATCACACCCGAGAGCCCGCCCACAGCATCCGGGCGCTCAGAGGGCAAAAAGTGGGATAATTTCAGACGTAATACTTCACCGCAACTACAGAGGGTCCATGAATTCCCAGCCGTCTTCCCACAACGAGCAGTCTCTGGAGTCGATTAGCGAGTACGCCCAGCGCACCTCCTCGCACGCCGCCGCCGCAGCCGACAGCGTCACCGACACCTTCGTGCACCGCATCCTCGGCGTGCCCGGCGCCCTCATCGGTTCGGTACAGGTGCCGGATCCACGCCCGCTGAGCCAGCGCCTGAACGTTTGGCATTACTGGTGGCAGGCGCACCTGCTGGACTGTGTGATTGACGCCGGTCAGCGTCACCTGCGCGAGGGCGATATTACTGCCGCCCAGGAAGAGTTGCACCGCGCCCGCGCGCTGTTGCGCGGCATTAACGTGCGTAACTACGGCCGCTTTGCGAACGATTATTTTGACGATATGGCGTGGCTGGCCCTCGCTGTGGGCCGCATGAACTCCTTCTGCATTGAGCTGACCGGCGCTAATGATGTTGCCGCTCAGGATGCTGGCGCGGCTCTCTTCGAGCAGCTGGCGAAGGGTTTCTCCCCGGTGGGTGGCATGAGTTGGCGCAAGTCCAAGCGTGATTTTGTGAATGCTGCGGCGACCGCACCGACCGCTCTGGCGTATGTGCGTGCGGGCGATCCGAAGACTGCCGCCGCGCTCATGGACTGGATGAACGAAACCCTCTGGGATGCAGAACGTTCGCTCTATATTGATGGCGTGAACGTGCGCGGCGACGAGTACGAATACGAACGCGGCGAATTCACCTACAACCAGGGAACCGCCCTGGGTGCTCTACTGAGCCTCGCCGCATCCGGTGTGCCCTGCGAAGTGGACCCCGCAGAACGCGCCGAGCGCCTCATCGTCGGCATCGTCAAGCACATGACCGAAGAGGTGGAGTTCCTCTCCGGTGCGCGCCGCCGCATCCTCATCTCGCACGGCGACGGCGACGGCGGCCTGTTCACCGGCATTCTCGTGCGCTACCTGGGCATGGCGGCGTCCTCACCGCTGCTCAGCGATGAGGCGCGAGCGCTCGCCTCGAACCTGGTGTACTCGACCGCACGCGCCCTGTGGGAGGGCCGCCGCGAGTTCGACCCCAACCTGCCGATGAACGAGTACGGCATTGACCCGAATGAGATTCGCGGTAAGGCGCTCGTGCAGTTCTCCCCGCGGTTCACCGAGCCGATGAGCAAGGTTGTGAAGCCCGGTGCGCCGGTGGAGCTGTCCACTCAGGTGCAGGCGTGGACTATTTTCGAGACGGCGGCGCGCCTGGCGCATGCGCGTGACCTCGCCGCCCACGGTTTCTAGAGTACTGTTTCTAAAGCACGGCCTCTGAAACCCTACGGTTCTTTGCCCCAGCCCTCATCTTCTCCGTTCAGCGCAGAAGGTTAGGGCCAGTGCAGAAGGTTAGGGCTAGATTCATTGCAGGGGCATGCACACGGGCGTACGGTGGATTTTATGCTTGCTTCAGAATCACAACAGGTCACTGCCAGCCCGAACGCTAACACCATTTTCATGGTGTGGAAGTTCAAGGACGGCATCTGCCAGGATGCGCTCATTGAGGGGTTCCAGAACCTCTGCGGGCTCGTCATTAACCTCAACCACACCGCCGCAAACCGCTACTCGCCCGAGAACGCCAGCATCGTGCTGGGTATCAGCCACAGCGCGTGGCTAACCCTGGATCTGCCCAAGCCGCTGCCGCAAGAGCTCGTGGAGTTCGAGGAGATTAGGGGCCATAAGCACACCGCGGTGTCCACTCCCGGCGATCTGCACTTCCACATCCGCGCGACCCAGCCGTCCGTCGCCTACGATATGGCGTCCGCTATTACTGCGGCTCTACGCGATATTGCTGAGGTGCTGGATGAGGTGCACGGCTTCCGCTACTGGGACGGCCGCTCCATCATCGGTTTTGTGGACGGCACCGAAAACCCGCAGACCCCCGCGGCACGCGAATACTTCGGCATCATCGGTGACAGCGACCCCATGTATAGGGGCGGCAGCTACCAGTTCGTGCAGAAGTACATCCACGACATGACCGCGTGGAACGCCCTGCCCGTCTCCGAGCAGGAGAAGGTCATTGGCCGCTCCAAGCATGACGACATCGAGATGAGCGAGGACGAGAAGCCCGCCAACTCGCACTCCGCTCTTGCCAATATCGGTGACGACTTCAAGGTTATTCGCGACAACATGCCCTTCGGCACCGTGGGTAACAACGAGCTGGGCACCTACTTCATCTGCTACGCCAGCACCTTCTCGACCGTTCGGAAGATGCTCATGAACATGTTCATGGGAGTGGATGGCGCCAACTACGACCGCCTGCTGGATTTCAGCACCGCGGTGACCGGCACCCTCTTCTTCGTGCCGACCGTGGATATGCTCGGCGACTTCGCTGGCTAACTACACCGGCTAACTTCGCCGACTAGGGCTAGCTAAACCCAGCTACCCTGCCTATACCCCAGTCTGCCTATACCCCAGTCTGGCTGTGCCCTAGTCTGGCTGTGCCCCAACCTGACAGTACCCGCGTAAACCCCGCCTCCGGCAAGAGAGGCGGGGTTTTCCGGTAGGCTAGGGTGTAGACATTCAGACGGAAAGCAAACAATCGAGAGAAGAATGAGCGTTCTAGATAACTCTTTCCCCACCGAGGACTTTGGCTTCACCATCACCAGCCGCCTGGCGGACACCGCCTCCCCCAGCGCTGAACGTGTAGAAGCCAACGGCGGACAGTTCCGCGGACGCACCGGTGTCATCACCACCCCGCACGGACAGATCCAGACCCCCGCCTTCACCCCCGTGGGCACCAAGGCAACCGTCAAGGCGGTCCTGCCCGAATCCATGAAGGAGCTCGGCGCTCAGGCTCTGCTCTCCAACGCCTACCACCTGTATCTGCAGCCCGGCCCCGAAATCCTCGACGCGGCAGGCGGCCTGGGTGCCTTCATGAACTGGGACGGCCCGACCTTCACCGACTCCGGCGGCTTCCAGGTCATGAGCCTGGGCTCTGGCTTCAAGAAGGTAATCGACATGGGTACCGTCGCGGACGCTAAGGGCGCCGACGGCCGCCCCCTCGGTGACGACGACGTGGCAAAGGGCAAGGAGCGCCTCGCCCACATTGACGACGACGGCGTGAACTTCAAGTCGCATATTGACGGCTCAATCCACCGCTTCACCCCCGAGGTGTCCATGCAGGTTCAGCACCAGATCGGTGCCGACGTCATGTTCGCCTTCGACGAGCTGACCACCCTCTACAACTCCCGCGGCTACCAGGAGGAGGCGCTCGAACGCACCCGCCTGTGGGCGCTGCGCTGCATCGCTGAGCACCAGCGCCTGACCGCAGAGCGCGTGGGCAAGCCCTACCAGGCACTGTTCGGCGTCATTCAGGGTGCACAGTACGAGGACCTGCGCCGCAAGGCGTGCCAGGACCTCGGCTCCATGCCCTTCGACGGCTTCGGCATCGGCGGTGCGCTAGAGAAGGAAAACCTCGGCACCATCGTGCGCTGGTGCGCCGAAGAGCTACCCGAGTCCAAGCCCCGCCACCTGCTCGGCATCTCCGAACCCGACGACATCTTCGTCGGCATCGAAAACGGTGTAGACACCTTCGACTGCGTATCCCCCACCCGCGTGGCACGCAACGCCGCCGTCTACTCCCCCACCGGCCGCTACAACATCACCAACGCACGCTTCAAGGCGGACTTCTCGCCCATCTACGAGGGCTGCGACTGCTACACCTGCACCCACTACACCCGCGCCTACCTGCGTCACCTGTTCAAGGCGGACGAGCGTCTGGCGGCGACCCTCGCCTCCATCCACAATGAGCGTTTCATCGTGCGCATGGTGGACGACGCCCGCGAAGCCATCAAGGACGGCACCTACTTCGAGTACCGTGACGAGTTCCTCGGCAACTACTACTCCGGCAAGAAGCCCTAAACCCGCTCTTCAACCCGTTTAAGGAGAACCCTATGAGCATCACTCATGTTCCCGATGAGGAGCTTCTCGTCTTCGACCACGAGATCGCAGCCCCGGTCGAGGACGTCTTCGGCGCCTACCTGGACCCCGAACTGCTGGTCCGCTGGTACGGCCCCGCCGGCTGGCACGTGCGCCCCACCGACGTTGTCGTGGAGCCCGTCGTCGGCGGCCTGCAGCGCCTATCCATGATCAACGAGGTGGACCCCTCGGTGTCCTGCATTCTGCAGAGCCGCTTTTTGAGCATTGAACCGTTCAAGGAGCTCGAATACGCAGAGCAGCTGCCCGACCACCTGGGCAACCCCGGTAGCGTGCTGGTGTACCAGCGTCACCGTTTCTTCCCCGAAACCGTGATTACCGCCGACGGCGTAGGAGCCGGTACCCGCATTGTCATTGAGATTGGCCCCATGCCCGCCTCGGTCCATGAGGAGGTGCGCACCACCTGGCGTTCGACTTTCGCCCGCCTGGATGACGTGCTTGCCGCCCGTGCACGCGGAGAGCTCTAAAACCCGCCTCCCAGCTACTTGAGATAGCTTCGAGACAGAAAAGCGCCGCGTTGACGAATGATTCGTCAACGCGGCGCTTGTGTTTAATCGCTTGTGTTTATACCCGCGCCTTGCCGGGTGTGAGTCGTGAACTAGTTGGTCAGCTTCACGGTAATGACGGTGCTGCCACCATCCAGGGACACGCACTCGGGGGTCGCACGATCCGCTCCGTCACCCGGCTTCCAGTAGCAGCGCGCCGACATGACGGTACGCTCACCATTCGCCTTACCGGTCACCTCGGCGGGGTTCTGCACCACAAACTGGCGGATCAGCTCACGCGCAAACAGGCAATCCACCGCACCGGAGGTCACCTGAACCGTAGCGTTGTGCTTCAGGTAGCCGGTAGCGTCCATGCTGCCGCAGCTACCGCCCGCAGACTGAACATCCGAGCTGGACAGGCTCGCAGTGCTCGACGCCTTCGCCACAGCGCTCGCCGAAGTATTCGCCTTAGCCGATGCGGAGGCGCTCGCCTGCACGGTCGCCTGAGCAGTCGTTGCCGGGCTTGCGGTGGTGATGGTTCCGGGGCTCACGGTAGCCGCCGCGGTGGGGGTGTGAATAGCACCGGCAGTCGGGGTGCTTTCAGTGACCGTTGCGGTGCGGGTGGGGCTGGCGCTTGCCTTCGCGCTCGTAGCGCTCGGGCTAGGGGTTGCGGTGGCGCTCGGGGAGGCGGTGGTAGCGCCTCCGGAGCATGCCGACAGCGCCAGCAGGAGCGTGGCACCGAGCGCTACGGGGCTGTAGCGCTGAGCGGTGCGGAGCGTAGTAGAAGAAGTCTGGGTAGAGTGCTTCTGTGCCGGATGCATGGTGACCTTTCTGCGTCATCGGTTCGGGTTCCTAACCAGTATTCTAAAGACGCTACCTGTGAGCTAGCTATACGGCATCTTAGGAACCCACAGGGTGCCCCCGCTAGGACACAGCGGGTAGAGGCACAGCGCAATAAGAGGGGCTCTCCGGCAGTGCGGGAAGCCCCTCCTTAGCTATTCACAACTCATTGATAGCTCGTTAGCAACTCAATAATTCTGACGCGGGCGCTTAGCCTTCGTGCCTGCCACGCACCAGAATAGTGTGGCCGTTTCCGTCATGGCAGCTTATCGAGCTATTCTCAATCTCGCCGAAACAGGTCAGCTGATGACCCTCAGCTGCGGGCACAGTCACCACATCCCAGGTGTGCATCATCTTCGTGTTTGCGGTGGTGGTTTCCGCGTGCAGAGCCGAGGACTCATTCACAGTATTCACCTCGCTAGCGCCGGTCAGGAAGTTCATGCGAGTCACCTCCACCGGACCGGCAAAAGTACGACCGACCGCACCGTTACCGTCACCGGTCTGCTCACCGGTGCGGCGCTCGCACACCAGGGTTCCATCCGCGGGGTTCAGCTCGCAGAGGGTGCGCTCGTCATCGCTCTTGAAACGGTAATAGCCGGCACCGGAATCGTAGTAGGAGGGCTCCATGAGGAAGGGAATCGGGGGAGCATCCGGGTTTTCCAGACGAGCCACAAAGGCGACATCCTCACCGATAGTGCACTCGGGGGCGCCGCGATCCTCGCGACGGTTCTCAGCCATCGCGTACTGCGGGTTCCAGTAGCAGGTGGCGTCCTGAACCTTCGCAACCTGGTGCTCGGTCAGGTTGTCGTCGGCACGCGGGGTGGTGATGTACTCGGTCAGCACGTCCAGGGCGTGGGCGCAGTCCACGGTACCGCGCAGCACCATGATTTCCGCACCGGTCTTCAGGTAGCCCTTGCGTCCGATGTGTCCGCAGCGCTCGCCGGCGGAGGCGCGTTCAACCTCCACCTTTTCGGGCGCGCGGGGAGTCTCAGCGGCGGTAGGGTTCGCGGCAGAGGTTGCCTTCGCTTCAGCGGGTGCGGAGGATTCGGACGCCTTCGCCTCGGCACTCTCTGCGGAGGCGGACACCCGGGTCTCGGTGACGGTCGGCTCGGTCTTCTTCGTCGGTGACGCGGTGGAGGAAGGAAGCGGGTACTGCGAGTGGTTAGCCGTATTGGAGGGGCTGGGGCTCGACGAAGAGTTTTCGCTCTTAGAACCGCCAAAGCAGCCGGTCAGGGCAAGGAGCAGGGCGGCAGCGCATCCGGTGGCGCGCATCGTGCGGCGACCCCAGCCGGCGAGGCCTGCCTGAGTGTGGTGAAACGACATTGTTATCTCCTGGAGATGAACCTTTTGCACCCTTTGCAGAAGGTATTTAAAGCATACGCTTAACCCCGTTCAATGCCGTTTTATTACGGCGGAGCGCCCCTACTTCTGCGGCAGGTAGGAGCTCAACAGTTCACGTTGCTCAGGGCTCAGTCGAGTCAGCCGCCCCGCGATGGAGTCCCAGAACGCCAGCACGGTAAAGGCGCGCACGCATTCACGGCCGTCCACCGGGGAGAGAATCGAGTAGCCAATACGCACGGATGCGGCGCTGACCTTCTCCACGCTTAGGCGCACCGGCACGGGCTCACCGGTGTAGGGCAGCTGAGCCAGGTAGCGGATGCCGTGCTCGGCAATGAGTGCCTGCACGCCCTCGGCAACCAGGTCAAAAAGCGGAATCGGAGGCTGCGGTGCCACGGTAGGCTTCTGCCCGGAGGAGGGCGGCGGGCCGAAGAGCGCCACGCGGGCTTCTTCCATGACCGAGAGGATGGCAACATTGTTGACGTGCCCGTAGGCGTCCATGTCGCCCCAGCGGGCGGGAACGTGCACCAGCAGTTCGTCGGTGGTACCAGCCTCAGAGGCGGCGTTCTTTTCGGGGGTGTTTTCGTGGCTTTGCATGGTTTTAACTCTACTCCCCCGCCGCTTTGAGGGGGCTGTTCACACAGGTTCGCACTATAAAGCAAATGAACACATTATCTAGGTTTAATGCTCTAAAAATATGTTCAGAAATTAAAATGATGAGGCTCGAAAGCTACGATGCTTTCGAGCCTCATCCAACACACAGACATTTGAACGCATACAAGATCATACGGTTCACTGTCTATCATAGACCCGCTCTGAGAGCCCACGGTATTTTTACGGGTTTATTACGAGGAATTCCGAAAAGTTTCCGTATTTTTCGTTTATTACCCGTAACAGCCCCCGGCTACCCCGTGCGGGGCTCCAGGGACAAACCCCAGGGCACAGAACCGAAAACCCTAGCGGCCCAGCTTCGCCGCGGTCTCCAGAGCATGGTCGGCGTCGTACTGCATAGCGTCATACGCGCCGGTTGCCTTCTGAGCCTCCACAAAGGTCTGCTCATCAATCACGTGAGTGTGGCGGATACGAGCAAAGTACAGCAGGCTCAGGACCACAAAGTAGCCCACACCCACCACAGCCGGAATCATGGAACCGCGCACCATGAAGAGCGCAACCCACACCGCGAAGAGCAGCAGAACGCCAACCGCGGCAGTGAACTGGCCACCCCACAGGCGGAAACCATCGGTCGCAGGCTCAACACGCTTGTACACAATGTAGGCGAATAGAATCAGAACCCACACGGTCAGCGCGCACACCATAATCACGAAAATCATGGAGAGGAACGCTTCCTTCGGGCTGTACAGCGCCAGCAGAATAGCAATCACCATACCGCTGGTCGACAGCCATACCGCACGAGCCGGAACGCCAGCGCGGTTCACCTGAGCCAACTGGCGAGGCGCCATGCCGTCAGCCGCCAGGGAGTGCAGCAGACGCGCACCCGCGTACAGGTTCGCGTTCGCGCTCGACAGCGCCGCAATCAGCACCACAAAGTTCACGAAGTGCGCCACACCGTGCACACCCAGCTGCTCAAAGACCAGAACGAACGGGGAAGCATCCACCGCGTCGCCCAGACCGGATGCCGAACGCCACGGGATGACGGCAACAACAATCAGAACCGCCAGCACGTAGAAAGTCGCCAGGCGAATCATCATCGCCTTCGCCGAGGAACGCACCGAACGGGAGGGGTCCTTCGCCTCCGCGGCAGAAATCGAGATCATCTCAATACCGCCGAAGGAGAACATCACAACGGCAAGCGACAGCCACACCGACTGCAGGCCGTTCGGCATGAAGCCGCCGTCATTGAAGAGGTTAGCGGTACCCACCGCGGCGTGACCGGGCAGACCGAAGAAAATCAGGCACAGGCCCACCAGCAGGAAGGCAACAATCGAAATGACCTTAATGGAAGAGAGGAAGAACTCCAGCATGCCGAAGGACTTCACGCTCGTCAGGTTCAGCACAATCAGCGCCACACCAAACGCCGCGATACCCGTCCACAGCGGAAGCTGCGGCCACCAATAATTCAGGTAGGTCGCCACCGACACCAGCTCAACGCCGGCAATCAGCACAGTCGCCGTCCAGTAGGCGATGCGAGTCAAAAAGCCCGCGAACGGGCCCAGGTAGCGGGTAGCAATAGTACCGAAACCACCACGGACAGGGTAGCGAACCGCCATTTCACCGGTTGCCGCACCAATCACCGAAGCGAGCGCAGAACCAATAGCGTAAGTGAGAATGACCGCAGGACCAGCCATCGCAATAGCGGTGCCCGAACCCAGGAAGAGGCCCGTACCGAGCGCGGAACCCATCACAATCATGGTCATCTGTCCGTGGGACAGAGAACGCTTCAGGGTGCGCTGCCCGGCGGTCCCCGCTGCAGCCTGGCTGCGGGTATCGTCGTTGTGGGACACGAAGGTGCCTTCCGTCAGTACGCCTTAGGGGCGTGATGTGCAATGTGTGCTCGCACCCGGCTTCCGCGGCCTCATATCCTCGGTGACAGGTGCGAATAGTTAACTATTCTACGGGCACGCCCGAGCCGTTCAGAACGGCGCCGCCGGAACCTGCAGAAAGCGAAAGGCACTGAACGGGGGTGCTCCCCCATCCGGTGCCTTTCATGGTTCAGCCTCTCGAGGCTTTCACGCTATTTAGTGCTGTGCCGCATTGGTGTCTTCGTCGGCGTGCATAGCGTCCAGGTCGGGGCGCTCATAGCCGCCCTTAACCTTCGAGGAGATGGCGTAGCCAATAGAAATCAGCACGAAGAAGACGATGCCGACCATGATGGATTCCTGAACACCCGAGCCGGGCAGCATGAACATTGCCGCCAGGGTCGCCAGGACACCCGCCAGAGCCAGACCTGCGGTGACGCGACCACCCAGCACCGTGAAGGAGGAGGCGTCCCCCTGGTCCTTCTTGTACGCCTGGTAGGTCAGCAGAATCATGACCCACACGATCAGGATGCACAGGGTCACCAGCGCCATGAGCAGGGCAAAGATGTCGCCAATCTTGGCAACAGCCATCACGGTTGCCACAACAACGCCGGTGAAGGAAATCAGCAGAGCCACGACCGGCACGCCACGCGAGGAGGTGCGGGCAGCCACTGCGGGAGCCATACGGTCAGAGCCCAGGGCGTGCAGCAGGCGGGTTGCCGCATACAGGGAGGCGTTCGCACCCGAGAGCGCAGCAACGAGCACCACGAAGTTCATGATGTCCGCCGCGAAGGGGATGCCCAGCTCAGAGAAGACGAGCACGAACGGCGACTCGGTCAGCTCCGAGTTCTGTGCGGCGGTCTGCCAGGGCACCAGGCACAGAATAATCGCCATGGACACCACGTAGAAGGTGGACAGGCGCCAAATCATTGCCTTCACGCTGGTTGCCACCGAGCGTGCCGGGTCCTTCGCCTCCGCTGCGGAGAGAGAAATCATTTCCACACCGCCGAAGGAGAACATGACAACAGCCATCGAAATCCAGATAGATGCCGGGCCGTTCGGCAGGAAGCCGCCGTCGTTCACGAGGTTTGCGGTACCCGCCGCAGCGTGGCCGGGCAGACCCACGAACACCAGTAGCACACCAATCACCATGAACACGATGACGGCAGAAACCTTAATCGACGAGAGCAGGAACTCCAGGGCGCCGAAGGACTTCACGCTCACCAGGTTCAGCACCAGAATAATCGCACCGAAGAGGGCAACGAACACAGCCAGGGGAACGTCCGGGAACCAGTACGCCATGTAGTGGCCAACCGCCACCAGCTCAGCACCGGCCAGCGGCACGGTGCACGCCCAATACGCCCAGCGAGTCAGGTAGCCGCTAAAGGGGTTCAGGTATCGGCTGGCAATGGTGCCGAAACCGCCCTGGACGGGGTGACGCACGGACATTTCGCCCGCGCACGCAGCAATGGTTGCCGCAATCATCGAACCAATAGCGTAAGAGAGAATTGCGCCGGGGCCCGCGATTTTAATGGCGGAGGAGGAGCCCAGGAACAGGCCCGTACCCAGCGCCAAGCCCATTGCAATCATGGTCAACTGGCCGTGGGAGAGGGAACGATTCAACGAGTCGTTCTTCTCCGACTGCTCGGGGGTGTTCCCCTGCAGTTTAGACATAACGTATCTCTTTCTTAGACATGCTGTGTATTGAACAAATCTGAAAAGGCAATGCCGCCCAGTCGTTAGGCCGGGCGGCTCTGCACATCAGCTGTAAGGAGGTTAGCCTATGCCACGTACTCGAGTTCGTGACGCTTGAACCAACCAATAATCGGGTAGCTGATCGGCATGAGGAGCACCTCGACCAGGCACTTATAGATATAGCCAATCAGCACGTAGTTGATGAACGCTTCCGGGGTGTCGATGCCGAGCACCGGTGCGGCAATCGAGCAGAAGATGAGGGTGTCGAGCAGCTCACCAACCAGGGTGGAGACAATCATGCGCAGCCATAGGAAACGGCCCTTGCTTGCCTTCTTCATTGCCACCATGACCCATGCGTTCAGGGTCTGACCGAAGAGGTAGCCGAGCAGGGAGCCCGTAAAAATCTGCCAGACCGGGCCGAGAACCTGCTCGAACGATTCCTGGCCTTTGTAGAAGCTCGCAGCGGGCAGGTGCACAATCAGCAGGAAGCACAGGGCGGCAAAAGCAGCCGCGGCGAAGGACGCCACAATGGCTCGGCGGGCACGCTTGAAGCCGTACACCTCAGAAAGAAGGTCGCCAATCACGTAGGCGAGCGGGAAAAGGAAGAAACCACCATCGGTGACAATGGTCGAGCCAATCAGGGGCAGCTCGAAGGGCAGCGGACCGAACTCCACGCCCTTGGTTGCACCAATATTCGAAATGATCAGGATGACGCAGGATGCGCCCAGCAGCAGATCAAAGTAGCCGCGGCGACCAGCCCAGGGCACCTTGACGGTGCTCGTCTGAGCCTTAGATTCGCTAACGGGTTTAGCCATTACTTTCCCCAAGTCTTTCTTCATGCGATGTGTTTCTTCACGTAGGGTACAAGCCCTCACGTGTGGTGGGTGAGTGCGCTATGCAGGGCGCTACTCACCGGCTCGTCTGCCACCCGAGCCTATCTAATAGTACCTATATGCCGTGGCGGCGGCAGGTTTACGGGCTTCGTTCAAGAGTGTGGACGCTATATCCACCTGGCTACCCGGTGCGGGTGCCTGCGGAGCCACCTCATCCCGGCGGCGGCAGAACCCCCGCACCTACAATGGAGGTATGAAGAATCTGAGCCGCAGAGTTCACCGCAGCGGAGTTCACCGTACCGGGCAGGTGGCGTCCCCGCTGGAGGCGGGGCGTGCTTTACGCGCCTCGGTGCAGCGCTCGGTGCGCCGCGCGGTTCGTGGCTCTCTACGGCGAGCGCGGAGGCGGCGGTACCGTAACCAGCGGCGGCTGAGCGCGCATATTCCGCGTCTGCATCCGCTGTTTACCTATACAGCGCAGGTTGTGCGTACCGGTCTTTCTCTGCTGGAGCCGATGCTTCTGGCGTCCTCTGAGCTGCTCGGTTACCGGTCGTTTACGCATCGGGGCCGCAATATCTACTACCGGGTCGATAATCTGCATCTTTTGTCCGAGTCTGATTCAGCGCCCGGCGTGCTGTTCTATTTTGATGGCGACCACCTCTCCCGTGTGGGTAGCCGTCTGTTGCGCCGCACCTCCCCCCTGCGTACCGAGTTGGCGCAGGTGGCGGCTGAGTTCAATATGCTGTCGGTGCCGGTGTTGGCGCCGGGTAGCCTGCGGGAGCCGCGCCTGACGGATGCCGGCTCCTATGCGCCTCCGCTGACCTATAACTGGTGGGTTCGTGCCCGCTCAAACGGCAGGATGGTTCGTGCCCTGATTGAGAAGATTGCCCTGGCGTACAAGGTGGATATGAGCCGCGTCTGGCTTGCGGGCTATTCGGGTGGCGCGGAGTTCCTCAGCTACGAGCTGCTGTCACACGATATTGAGTGGATTCGTGGAGGCGGCGCGACTTTCATCGGTGGAGGCGGTGCTGACGGCGTGCCGGCTCGGGTACGTGAGCGGGCTGCGCTGAATCCTTCTTCGCATGAGCACCTGTTGATGAGCTGGCATGTGGGTGTGTTGGATGGGCGTTCGCCGTCGGGTCGTCGGCGTATGGCGACCAGTGCGGAGGGGAGCTGGTCGGCGCGTATTGCGGTGCAGGAGGGTAGTGCGTTCTATGAGGGTTTGGGGGCGCGGACTTTGTTGCAGGTGACTCCGGGACGCGGTCATACGGGGTATCCGATTGCATCGTTGGTGGGTGCTGATTTGGCGGCGGCGACTCGTTTGGGCTTCTTGTAGGGGGCGGTTATTTCGTCATAAACGTGAAAATTCGCATGGATTGGGCAAATTTCTTGGTGACACATTCAATAAATTCGTCATTTGCTGACGATTTGGGGTAGAGTGTCACTATGCCTCGTATTTCTGCAGCAACCAACGCCGCCCAGCGCGAGAACACCAAGCGTGCCATTCTCAACTCCTTCGGCGAGATCCTCTACACCCGCGGCCTGCCCGGCCTGACCATGACCGACGTCGCCAAGAACGCCGGCATCGGCCGCACCGCGGTCTACAACTACTTCGCTGACATGGGTGAACTGCTGGTCGCATACGCCCTGGACGAGACCGAACGCTTCCTCAACGAACTGCGCGTCGGCCTGGAGGGCATCGAGAACCCGATTGACCAGCTCGCGGTCTACATTCGCCTGCAGATCAACGATTTGGCGCGCCGCCACCTGCCTCCGGGCCCGGCGATGCGCTCCATGCTTTCCCCCGAGTCCTATGCGAAGCTCGGCAAGCACGTGCACGAGCTGCAGATGGTGCTGGCACATATTCTTTCTGCCGCCATTGCTGAGAACTACATTCCGAAGAACGACATTCGCGAACTGGCGATGCTCGTACACGGTTCCCTCTCCTCAAGTGCGGGTCGCGCGGAGGACGCACCGGATGAGGAGACTCGCGAACGCCAGATTCTGAGCACTATCCGTTTTATTCAGATGGGCCTGGGTGCACGTTTTGACGCCGAAGGCAACCCTGTTCGCCTGGACTCCGAGGAGTCTCTGCCGGAGCAGTCGCCCGTGCAGGAGGCGAACCTGAAGGTCGCTTCCTAATGGTTGAGCGGGCTGAATAGCTACATGTAATGCCGCGAACCTGATGCTTCTTTGCATCGGTCCGCGGCATTTTCTGTATTCGGGTGGGTTTTTACGCGGTTAGATTTTTACGCGCCGGGTAGGTTTTTAGGCGCCAGGCAGCAGTGCCGGGGAGATGGAGTCCAGGTCCAGTACGCGCGCGTACATGACGGCGCGGCGGTGCAGGGCGTTACGCAGTGCGCGGTGCACGCCGTCTTCGAGGTAGAGTTCGCCGCCCCATTTGACCACGTGCGGGAAGAGATCGCCGTAGAAGGTGGAGTCTTCGGCGAGTAGGGTCTCGAGGTTGAGGGTTTTTTGGGTGGTGATGAGGGTGTCGAGGCGTACCTGCCGCGGCGGGATTCCTCCCCAGTCGGCGTGGGTCATGCCGTGCTGGGGGTAGGGGCGGCTGTCGCCTACTTTTTTGAAGATCATGGTGGTGCTTTCTGCAGGTCTGGGGCGCCCCGGCGGTGCGTGGAACCGTGGGGTTCTGAAGAAATAGTACCAAGCGGTATAAAAAATCCCCGGTCTTAGAATCTAAGACCGGGGATCGGTGGCGGAGGATGGGGGATTTGAACCCCCGAGGGCTGTTAACCCAACACGCGTTCCAGGCGTGCGCCATAGGCCGCTAGGCGAATCCTCCAGCTATGTTTTCTACGCATTGCGTAGGCAACGAATAAAACTTTACTACGCTTTTGTAAAGCATGCAAGCCCCGAATAGAAAAAGTAACAGAAAGCACATTTATGGGTGCTTGTGCCCCCTGTTTTTGGGCGAAGCGTTAGCGGAGCGGGCACGCAGTGCATCTGACGGGTGCCCAATTGCCTAAGTAGCCATTTTTGGGCATGAAAAAACCTCCTACGCAACCGCTGAGGATTCGGATTCTGAGCGAGCGAAGAATCAATCCGGATCCGAAGCCGCGGAGCGCCAGCGGAGCGGGCACGCAGTGCATATGACGGGTGCGGACTACCCAGGTACCCGTTTTTGGGTAAAAAAAGACCTCCTACGCACCCGTCATAGCTCGAATACCCTTGCTACCTTCCGGTCCTGGGGGAGTTTTCCAAGATAACGCCACGTAAGAGGCAAGAACCAGTGTACCGGATTTTTGGGTTCTTGGGAATTCGGCGCCTCCGCGGTATTTCTGTGGGCGTACATGCCGCCCGGGTGAGCGTCCATAGTAGATGTCACGGTGGCGGTGTTGTGCTGGGGTGCTGTAGCAGCGTGTTCGCCGGTGACTATCGGCCACTCGGGCCGGGGGTAAAGCGTCTAAAATGGTAGGGATTGTCCTATCCGCACCCCGAGTTGAAGAGGTTGCCGTGAGCACTGCCCTTTATCGTCGTTATCGCCCCGAGACCTTTGCTGAGGTTATCGGGCAGGAGCACGTGACCGAACCTCTTATGGTCGCTCTGGAGAAGAACCGTGTGAATCACGCGTACCTGTTTTCGGGTCCGCGTGGTTGCGGTAAGACCACGTCGGCGCGTATTTTGGCGCGTTGCTTGAACTGTGCGCAGGGCCCGACTCCTACTCCGTGCGGTGTGTGCGATTCGTGCCGTGAGCTGTCGCGTGATGGTGGCGGTTCCCTTGACGTGATTGAGATGGACGCGGCGAGCCACGGCGGTGTGGATCATGCCCGTGACTTGCGTGAGCGCGCTACTTTGGCGCCGGTGCGTGACCGTTACAAGATCTTCATTATTGATGAGGCTCATATGGTGACCCGTGAGGGTTTCAATGCGCTGCTGAAGATTGTGGAGGAGCCGCCGGAGCACGTGAAGTTTATCTTTGCGACGACTGAGCCGAATAAGGTGCTGGGTACGATTCGTTCGCGTACTCACCATTACCCGTTCCGTCTGGTTCCGCCGGAGGTTCTTCTGCCGTTCCTGCAGGGTCTGTGCGATCAGGAGCAGATGGCTGTGGAGCCGGGTGTGCTGCAGCTGGTGATTCGTGCTGGTGGCGGTTCGGTGCGTGATTCGCTGTCGATTCTTGATCAGCTGATGGCTGGTGCGTCTTCGCAGAGCGGTATTGAGTATGACCGTGCGGTGGCGCTGCTGGGTTATACCCACGCGCAGCTTCTGGATGAGGTTATTGAGGCGTTGGGTGCGAAGGATGCGCCGACTCTCTTTGGTGCGGTGTCTCGTGTGGTGGCGACCGGTCAGGATCCTCGCCGTTTTGTGGAGGATCTGCTGGAGCGTCTGCGTGATTTGATTGTGGTGAAGGCTGTTCCGCAGGCTGCCGGTCAGATTTTGCAGGGTGTTCCGCAGGATCAGTTGGAGCGTTTGGCTCAGCAGGCTCAGGCTCTGGGTGAGCGCGAGCTGACGGTTGCTGCGGGTACGGCGAATGAGACTTTGAATGGTATGACGGGTGCGGCGAATCCGCAGCTTCAGCTGGAGTTGCTGTGTGCTCGTCTGCTTCTGCCTGCGGCGGAGGGTTCTGCCGGTGGCGCTGAGGTGGCGGCGTTGGCTTCTCGTCTGCAGGTTTTGGAGCGTCGCGTGGCTTCTGGTGTTGCTGGTTCAGTTCCGGCGCAGGGTGGCATGTCTGCTGCTCGTGCGGCGGGTATGGCGGCGGCTGGCCTGATGCCTAAGGCTCAGGCTCCTAATACGCAGACTCCTAGCGCCCCGATTCAGGAAGCAGCTCAGGAGGCGGCTCAGCCCGCACAGCAGCCTACTTCTCAGCAGGCAGCACCTCAGCAGGGCAGTTCTCAGCAGGCAGCTCCCCAGCAGGCTAGCGCGGGTGCTCCCCCGCTGGCGGGCGCGCCCCTTGGCGCTGCGCCCCTTAGCGGTGCACCTCTAGCACCGACCGCGCAGGCCCCCGCTACTCCGGCTGGTGCTCCCCTGGCTGGTGCTCCCCTGGCGGGTAACACCCCGGCGGCACCTCATGCTCCGGAGGCGCCGAATACCCCGGCTGCTCCTGCAACTGATGCCGCTGCGGCAGGTACCCCCTCCGCGCCTTTGAAGCTTAACCCGAACGATCCGCTGGCGGCGGTTCAGGGTAATTGGCGTGCCATCCTTAACCGAATGAGCGTTCCGGGTGCGGCGGAGCAGCTGATGAAGGTGCGTCCCGCCCGCATGGACGGCGCGACCCTGTACGTGAGCGCCGATATTGCGACCCTACGCGCGGTCAAGGGTTTTGTGCCCGAGCTGACCGCCCGCGTGAGTGAGTTCCTGCGCCGTCAGGTGACCATTCACGCTCAGGTGGCGAAGCCCGGTGAACAGACCAAGCCTGCCCCTGCAGCTCAGCCCGCAGCGTCCAGTGCTCCCGCAGCGCAGCCTGCAGTTCCGGCGGCTGTTGCCCCGCAGGCGCCTCAGCAGCCCGTTCAGCAGACTCCCCCGCAGCCCGCTCAGCCGGCGCCGCTGGCTGATGGTCCGCGTGGCGGTGAGGATGCGTGGCGTCGCCACGGTCAGCCGCTGACCGGCGCAAACACCCCCGAGTCCACGAGCGTGGATGCACCCCTGGGTGCGTGGGAGGTTGCCCCGATTCCGCAGAGCGCCCCCGAGGAGGCACCTCAGCAGACTGCCCCAGTTGCCCCGGTTGCCCTGCAGGCACCGGTTGGTCCGCTTGCGCCTGAGCCCCCGCTTCCTCAGCAGGTGCCAACTAGTCCGGCGGGCGGTTTTGGCGAGCGTGATTCCTTTGCTGCCTCCGGTAGTGGAGTTCCGCAGCAGGAGAGCGCTGCTGAATCCCAGCAAGCACAGGAGCCCCCTCACGTGGAGGAACCTCCGTATGAGGAGGAGCCCCCTTTTGAGGATGAGCCTCCCTACGCTGAACCGGTTGAGGCACCCGCAATACCTGCTGAGCCTGTAGCACCGGCTGGGCCGCTTGCTGCTCCGGTTGCCCCGGCAGGACCCCTGGCGGCGGGTCCGTTGGCGGCTTCCCCGCAGGCAGCACCGCAGGATTCGGCACACCCGGTTGAACCTGCAGGTCCGTTGGCTGAGGCACCGCAGGCAGCTGTGGCTGATAATGCTCCGGCAAGCGATGAGAAGCCCGCAACGCCGGCTTCTAACGTACCTGCCACACCGGTTCCTAGCGCGCCGACTCCTAGCACACCGGTTCCTAGCGCACCGGCGGCACCGACTCGCCCGGCACGCGCCGCATCCGATGAGGACTACGTCTCTGAGGATGATGAGAAGGTCGAAAACAGCACCTTCATCGGTCTGCGCGCTATCGAAAAAATTATTGGTGGCACCGTCATTGACGAACGCCCCCTGCACCAGCCCTAATACGGGGTCGTAGGTGCCGCGCCCGCCATCGAACCGATGGCGGGCGCACTCATTCCAGCCGCATACTCGCTACGCGAAACGCCCCTAAACTGTCAGGGGTTGGGTGCATACTCATAACGTCGCCAAAGAACAACACACCGGCACAACACACCGCATTTGTAAGGAGAAGCCATGTACGAGGGAGCAGTTCAAAACCTCATTGACGAGCTCGGCCGCCTGCCGGGTGTGGGTCCCAAGTCGGCTCAGCGCATCGCTTTTCACATTCTGAATGCGGATGCAGCCGATATGGCGCGCCTAGCCAACGCCATTTCCACGGTGAAGACCAGTGTCAGCTTCTGTGAGGAGTGCGGCAACGTCTCCGAGACGAAGCTGTGCACCATCTGCCGTGATGAGCGCCGCGACCCGTCCGTGCTGTGTGTGGTCGAAGAGTCGAAGGACGTGGTGGCGATTGAGCGCACCCGTTCCTTTACCGGCCGCTACCATGTGCTCGGCGGCGCTATTAACCCGCTGGCTGGTGTGGGTCCGGAGCAGCTGCGTATCCGTGAGCTGGTGTCCCGCCTGGCGGATGAGCGCATCCAGGAGATTATTCTGGCGATGGACCCGAACCTTGAGGGTGAGGCGACCGCAACCTACCTGTCGCGCATGCTCGTGCCGCTGGGTGTGCGTCTGTCGCGCCTGGCGTCGGGTCTGCCGGTCGGTGGCGACCTGGAGTATGCGGACGAGATTACCCTGGGCCGCGCGTTGGAGGGCCGCCGCGTCATTAGCGAGGGCACGGCGGTGGCTCATACTGCCGCCGAGGATTTTGAGCGCGTGAACCGCGAGGAGGAGCAGGAGCGTGAGCAGGCGGCTCAGGTTCAGGCTCAGGAGGCGAAGCAGAGTCGTCGCCGCTGGAATTCGAGCATGTTTGATGACCTGGATTCTGAGGATTCTGCCGATTCCCGCGCGGAGGCGCCCGCCGCTGAGGGTGTGCAGGGCACGGTGGATGAGCAGCTGATTGAGCAGGTTCTGCGGGAGGCTGAGGGATCCGGCGAGGAAGAATCCCGCCGCGAGGTCTCACCCACCGATTCCGGCGCGGACTCTACGCCCGAATCAGCAGAATCCACCCCTGACCTGAGCGAAGACTCCGTTGAGGAAGCCCCGGCGAGTGCCGCCTCCGAATCCGCTGAAGCACCCGTAGCCGAGCAGGCAGAAGATGCGCCGGAGGTATTCCGCACCCCCGACTATGAGGAGAAGATCCGCTCGATCCAGAACGCCCCGTTGCGTACTCCGAAGCCGGATGTTCCGCCGCTGCCGGGTGTCACGTACGTGAACCCGTGGACCTAAAAACTCGCCTCCGCGGGCGTGCTGCACCCGCCTCCGCACCCCGTATCACCGCCCCGTAATACTACGTAATATTTCACGGGGCAATACATACGGGTGCACAGTTAGCCGCTTGTACTGAACGCCGTCTACTATAAATGAGGAGCCGGCGTCTGCCGGCAGCACACAAGTAACTGACCTGGAGATATCAATGAGCCTGATCGTCCAAAAGTTCGGCGGTTCCTCCGTAGCGGATGCGGAGGGCGTCAAGCGCGTTGCCCGCCGCGTTGTGGACACTCAGAAGGCAGGTAACGATGTGGTCGTCGTGGTGTCCGCTATGGGTGACACCACCGATGAGCTACTCGACCTTGCCGCAGAGGTCACCAGCAATGTCACTCCTTCCCGTGAGCTGGACATGCTGCTGACTGCCGGTGAACGCATTTCGACTGCCATCCTGTCGATGGCTATTAACGACCTGGGTGCTAAGGCCCAGTCTTTCACTGGTTCTCAGGCTGGCATGATTACTGACGGCGTGCACGGTTCTGCGCGTCTGGTTGAGGTCAACCCGGAGCGTATCCGCGAGTCGATTGAGGCTGGCAACATTGCGATTGTTGCTGGTTTCCAGGGTATGAACCGTCAGAGCGGCGATATTACGACTCTGGGCCGCGGCGGTTCTGATACGACTGCTGTTGCCCTGGCTGCTGCTCTGAACGCTGATGTGTGCGAGATTTACTCGGATGTTGACGGCGTGTTCACTGCCGACCCGCGCATCGTGCCGACCGCGCACAAGCTGGACACCATCACCAGTGAAGAGATGCTGGAGATGGCGGCTAACGGTGCGAAGATTCTGCACCTGCGCAGTGTTGAGTATGCTCGTCGTTTTAATTTGAAGCTTCACGTGCGTTCTTCGTTCTCGAACCTTGAAGGCACTATTGTGGTTCCGGAGGAGTCCGCGGAACTGACCCCCACCCATCTGAAGGAGATTCCCTTGGAGCAGCCCCTGATTTCTGGTGTCGCGCACGATCGCACCCGCGCAAAGATTACTGTTGTTGGTGTTCCGGATGTTCCCGGTTCGGCAGCTAAGGTGTTCGGCCTGATTAATGAGGCGAAGGTTAACCTGGACATGATTGTTCAGAACGTTCCGACTGACCGCCCCGGTGTGACCGATATTTCCTTCACCCTGGATCAGACTCAAGGCCCCACCGCGCTGGAGGCGCTGGAGGCTGCTAAGGCTGAGCTGGGCTTTGAAGAGGTTATTTACAACGAGTCGGTTGGTAAGCTGTCGCTGGTTGGCGCGGGCATGAAGACTAACACGGGTGTTTCGTTCACTTTCTTTGAGGCCCTGTCTAACGCTGGCGTGAACATTGACATGATTTCGACCTCGGAGATTCGTATTTCGGTGATTACTGAGCTGAGCAAGCTGGATGAGGCTGTTCGCGCGGTGCACACTGCGTTCGGTCTGGACGCTGAGGGCGAGGCTACTGTTTACGGTGGTACTGGCCGCTAAGGTTTAGCTCGTTTGTGAGCTGTACGCTTCGGGAGGGGCGGTGCTGGGTTTTCTCGGCACCGCCCCTCCCCTTTGTCTGTCTATAGGTGAAATAACTGAAATACTTTACAGTTATTTCAGATACAAGGTAGAGTTATAGCTACTGGACTACATTTTGCGAGGTTCTAACTTACTTGAGCTAAGCACCAAATGCAATCCAGTAATACAAGGAAGGAACAAAGATGCCCAACACCCAACTCCTGCAGGAAGAAACCCTTAATCAAGCCCAAACCGAAGCAAAAAAGCTACTTGGGAACTCAAACGAAACTGCCGTTACTCTGACCGTTTCAGGGAATGAAAGCCAGGAAATCGGTGATGCGCTTAGCCAAGTTATTCAACAGGTTTTGCATGCTTTAGCACAGGGCCAGCGCATCGAGATTCAGACCAGCCCACAGTACTTGACCACTACTATGGCAGCTCGTCGCATTGGCATCTCACGCCCGACCCTTATGAAGGCTATTCGTTCCGGCGAGCTCCCCGCGTTCAAAGTAGGAAGCCATTTCCGCATCCGCACCGGGGACGCAGAAGTTTTCCGCAAGACCCTTTTGGAGAAGACCATCGCTCAAAAGGAACAAGCTCTCAAAGACCTTTGGAAATTTGAGGAAGAGAACAATCTCAACGACATTATCGGAGGACCTGCGTGGTAAAAGAGAGTACATTATCAGATGCTGAATCTGTCCTACTGGATACGAACATTCTGATGTCTAAGACTCTTCGCGATTGGATTCTCCTTTTGACAAAGGAGAGTGACTACAGATTTTTCGCTCCATACGTATCCACCGGAATCATGGATGAGTTTGGATACCACACACGCCGAAAGGACCCGATGATTCATGATGCAAAAATTGAGAAATGGAAACAACAAATCCTGACATCCTGCAAGTCCCTAACCGCAGGTTTCCCTGTTGAACCAGTTGCTGGCTTTCCCGATATAAACGATCTTCATGTACATGCTGCTGCCCAACACGGCGGCATGCACGCATTAGTCACCGATGACCGCAAACTGCTCGATTATGCTTCCACGGAAGAAGCTCAGAATATTCAAAATTATGAGACACTCAGCGCGGATGATTTTCTGATGCAATTCACCGAATACGCTCATCCCTCCTTATTTGCGGAGGTCTATCTTTTCCAGGAATCTTATGCTCACTCTAAGGGATTCACGGAGACTGATATTCCTCGCGCACTTGAACGAGCAGGAGCGGGTCAATTTGCCCGCTATCTTCGGACTGCAGTGATTAATAGCCCACAGTTTGTCGATTTTGAGCGTGAGTTCAAAGCCCGGTCTTCTAGTAACTAGATAGACATTGCTACATCCGCTACCTTGTCACAGCATCGTTTAGGCTAGAAGCATGAGTAGTGTTGTATTTTCCCAGGTGATGGATGCCCGCGAATGGCGTGCCGCCCAGGCAGCGCATGAGGCGCGTGCCGGCCGCTACGCCGACCCGTTTGCGCAGCGTCGCGCCCGCCACGAAGTGCACCCCGTGGAGGACTTCCTCTTCACCTACTACACGCTCAAGCCCGGCCAGTTTAAGCGCTGGCACCCCGGCGCCGGCATCATCCTGCTGGATGCGCCCGAACGCGCCTCCTGGCGTTTTTACCGGCCCGCAACCGAGCAGGAACTCCTTGAAGCTGGTTGCACCCTGCAGGTGGCGCGCGCCCAGGCGGATGCCGCCTCCGCCGTCACCGTGGACGTCACCGATTTTGTGGAGCGCCGCGCTACCGCCCTCGCCTTTACCCACGAGATTCTGCGCAACACCGCCGCGAAGAAGGGTCAGTTCGGTTGCTTCGGCATGCACGAGTGGGCGATGGCGTACAAGTCGGTGGAGAACAATATCCGCCACGACTACCTGCAGTTGCGCCTGGGTGCGGAGGGTACGGACCGTGTGGTGGAGGAGCACCGCATCCGTTGCTCGCATTTTGATGCGTTCCGTTTCTTCATGCCGCAGGCGGCACCGATGAACGAGCTGCAGCCGACCCGCGAGACGCAGCGTGTCCTGGAGCAGCCGGCATGCCTGCACGCGAACATGGACGTGTACAAGTGGGCGTACAAGCTGCTGCCGCTGGTTGATTCGACCCTGGTCATGGATTGTTTCGACCTGGCGTGGGATGCGCGCGAACTGGATATGCGCGCGGCCCCCTACGATATTCGTGACTGGGGGTATGAGCCGATTCCGGTGGAGACGACCGAGGGTAAGGCTGAGTACGTGCGGATTCAGCGTGGGCTGTCGGAGCGTTCGATTGAGCTGCGTGAGCGTCTGCTGCGGGTGTGCGAGCGCTATCTTCCACCCCTCGAGGCGTAAAAGACGTGATTCGAGCCTCTTAGGGTATCCACCAACCGAACACATACCCCCGTTACGGTCGTTAGTACGGTAAGATGAGATACGGCTCATACAGAACCCACGCACCCAAGGAGTGCCCACACATGGCCCGTATTGTTGTTGATGTTATGCTCAAGCCCGAAATTCTTGACCCGCAGGGTAAGGCTATTTCTCACGAGCTGCCCCGTATCGGCGTTGATTCTTTCGTTGATGTTCGCCAGGGTAAGCGCTTCGAGCTGACCGTCGAGGGTGAGGCAACCGAGGAGCACCTCGCAGCTGCCCGCAAGGCTGCTGAAGAGTTGCTGTCGAACCCCGTCATCGAAGATGTTGTGAACGTTTCGGTTCTGGAGGACTAATACCTATGGCAGAGTCCCTCGCACCTACTGAAGTCCCCCTGGTTGGCGACTTTTCTACTTACTCCCCGAACCCCGCTTTCGCTGATGCACGCGTTGGCGTGGTGACTTTCCCCGGCACTCTGGATGACCGTGACGCTGCACGTGCTGTCCGTTTGGCTGGCGGTACCGTCGTTGAGCTGTGGCACGACGACGCTGATTTGAAGAACGTTGATGCCGTCATTATTCCTGGCGGTTTCTCCTACGGTGACTACCTGCGTGCTGGCGCTATTGCTGCGAAGGCTCCTGTGATGCGTTCGGTGATTGATGCCGCTAACGCTGCTGGTACCTCCGGTTCCGCACCTCTGCCTGTTCTGGGTATTTGCAATGGTTTCCAGATTCTGACTGAGTCTCACCTGCTGCCCGGTTCGATGATTAAGAACGATCACCGCAAGTTCATTTGCCGTGACCAGATTCTGCGCATTGAGAATAACTCCACCTCCTGGACGAGCAACTACGCTGCTGGCCAGGAGATTGTTGTTCCTCTGAAGAACCAGGACGGTCAGTATGTTGCTGACCAGAAGACTCTGGAGGCGCTGGAGGCTGAGGGTCGCGTGGTGTTCCGCTACGTTGGTTTCAACCCGAACGGTTCCCGTAACGACATTGCTGGTATCAGCAATGAGCGCGGTAACGTAGTCGGTCTGATGCCGCACCCGGAGCACGCTGTGGAGCCTGGCTTCGGTCCTTCCTCTTCTGGTTTTGGTGAGGTTTCTCTGCGCGGTGGCGCCGATGGTCTCGGCGTGTTCACCTCCGTTCTTGCCAACCTGATTAACGCCCGCTAACGCACGACAAGGATTCAAAGAAGTTATGAGCGAAAAGCAGTTTAACCTCGACACCGTCGAGCACGCGGCGGCAACCCCGGACACCGAACTCCCCTGGGCTGAGCTGGGCCTGAAGGAGAACGAGTTCGAGGATATTAAGGAGATTCTTGGTCGCCGTCCTACCGCGGCTGAGCTGGCAATGTACTCGGTCATGTGGTCCGAGCACTGCTCCTACAAGTCTTCTAAGGTTCATCTGAAGCAGTTCGGTGCGAAGGTCACCGATGAGATGAAGAAGGACCTGATGGTCGGTATCGGTGAGAACGCCGGTGTGACCGATATTGGTGACGGCTGGGCTGTTACCTTCAAGATTGAGTCCCACAACCACCCCTCGTACGTGGAGCCCTACCAGGGTGCTGCGACCGGTGTGGGCGGTATTGTGCGTGACATTATTTCCATGGGTGCACGACCGATTGCTGTGATGGATCCGCTGCGTTTCGGCGCGATTGATCACCCGGACACCGCCCGCGTTATTGGCGGCGTGGTTGCCGGTATTGGTGGTTACGGCAACTCCCTGGGCCTGCCGAACATCGGCGGCGAGGTTGAGTTCGACTCCTGCTACCAGGCAAACCCGCTGGTCAACGCACTGGCTGTGGGCATTATGCGCCACGAGGACATCCGCCTGGCGAACGCATCGGGCGTGGGCAACAAGGTTGTTCTGTTCGGTGCACGCACCGGTGGCGACGGTATCGGCGGTGCGTCGGTGCTGGCGTCCGAGTCTTTCGATGACACCAAGCCCTCGAAGCGTCCTGCCGTTCAGGTGGGCGACCCCTTCGCAGAGAAGGTTCTGATTGAGTGCTGCCTGGAGCTGTTCAAGGGCTCCGTGGTGGAGGGTATTCAGGACCTGGGTGCTGCGGGTATTTCCTGCGCAACCAGCGAGCTGGCTTCTAACGGTGAGGGCGGCATGCACGTGGACCTGACCAAGGTTCTGCTGCGTGACCCCACCCTGACCCCGGGCGAGATTCTGATGTCTGAGTCTCAGGAACGCATGATGGCTGTTGTCTCCCCCGAGAACGTGGAGCGCTTCGAAGCGATCATGAACAAGTGGGGCGTGGAGTACTCCTTCCTCGGTGAGGTCACCAACTCTGGCCGCCTGGTCATTGAGTGGGACGGCGAGGTCATCGTGGATGTTGATCCCCGCACTGTTGCACACGACGGCCCGACCTACGAACGTCCTTACGCACGCCCCGAGTGGCAGGATGACGTTCAGGCTAACCACTTCACCGGTTCGGCTGCTGACGATTCCCGCCCGCGCGGTAAGGAGCTGGGCGAGGCAATCAAGGCGTTCATGGCGTCCCCGAACATGTGCTCCAAGTCCTGGATCACTAACCAGTACGACCGCTACGTTCAGGGCAACACCGCCCTGTCCATGCCGGATGACGGCGGCGTGGTGCGCGTGGACGAGAACACTAACCTCGGTGTTGCTCTGGCGACCGACGCCTCCCCGCGTTTCACCTACCTGGATCCGTACGAGGGTGCTCGCGCGTCCTTGGCTGAGGCGTACCGTAACGTTGCGACCGTTGGTGCACGCCCCGTTGCTGTGTCTGACTGCTTGAACTTCGGTTCTCCCGAGGATCCGGACGTCATGTGGCAGTTCGCTGAGGCTGTTCGCGGCCTGGCTGATGGCTGCATGGAGCTGGGTGTTCCGGTGACCGGCGGTAACGTGTCCCTGTACAACCAGACCGGTGGCAAGGCTATTAACCCGACCCCCGTGGTGGCGATGATGGGCGTGATGGATGACGTCACCCGCCGTACCCCTTCGGGTTGGGCCCCTGAGCATGACGGTCAGGCTATCTACCTGCTGGGTACCACTCGCGATGAGCTGGACGGCTCCGAGTGGGCTCGCTTCAAGGGTCACCTGGGCGGTCAGCCGCCGAAGGTTGATCTGGCTCTGGAGCGTCAGCTGGGTGACATGCTGGTGAACATGTCTCGTGACGGCATGATTGATGCCGCGCATGACGTGTCTGCTGGTGGTCTGGCTGCGGCGCTGTCGGAGGCTTGCCTGCGTTTCAACACCGGTGCCCGCATTGGTCTGGGTGAGGTTGCTGAGCGTGACGGCCTGGACCTGTTCACCCTGCTGTTCTCGGAGTCCCTGGGCCGCGTTGTGGTTTCGGTTCCGCGTTCTGAGGAGGTGCGCTTCAAGGATATGTGCACCGCTCGCCAGTTCCCCTTCGCACGTATTGGTGTGGTGGATGCTGAGTCGAACGCTCTGGACTTCCAGGATGAGGTTTCTATTGACCTGGATGAGCTGCGTGCAGCTCACGAGGGTACTCTCGCTTCTTACTTCGGTGAGGTTGCGAAGGGCTAGTCTTCGGCTAGTTTGAGACAAACGCCGAAAGGGGCGGATGCTTGTGAAAGCATCCGCCCCTTTTGTTATGCCCGCAGGCTTGTGCCCGCGAACTTGTACGTTGGGTGTTTAGGCGTTGAGGCGTTTAGGTTTATGCCTCGGCGACCTCGCGGCCCAGCTGCGCGAACAGGGAGGCGTTGATGCGGAAGCCTTCGATGCATTCGTCGATGAGGGCTTCGCGCTGTTCGTCGGTCATGGGTGCATTGTCGAGCAGTTCGCGGTAGCCGTCCTTGAAGACCTTGGGCTTGGGCAGTTCGGTGAAGCGGTACATGCTCAGTGCTTCGGCGGGGATGCCGTAGTGGCGGCTGACCAGCGCTGCGACTGCCTGGCCGCCGGAGAGATCGCCAAGGTAGCGCAGGTAGTGGTGTGCGAGGTAGCGTTCGGGGGAGTTGACGGTAGCGCGGATGCGCTCTACGTATTCTGCGGTTGCGGGCAGGGGCGCGTCGATGTCGCCGTCCTGGCCGAGTGCGCGGATGTCTGCGCGGATGTATTCTGCGCGGTCGAGGCCGGGGTGGGTGAAAGGTTCGGTGATGGGGTTGGGTTCTGCGCGGTAGTGTGCGGAGACTGCTTCGAGTGCTTCGTAGATGTGCACGTACTGGTTGATGAGGCGCAGGTATGCCTCGGTGTTGAGGGAACCGCCCATGAGGTCTTCCATGAAGGTGGAGTGTTCGGCGTTGTCGTGGACGTGCTTGGTGCTTTCCTTCAGGCGTGCGGAGAAGCGTTCCTGGGTGGTTTCGGGGGCGGTCACGGTCATTGTGAGTTCCTAAAGTGGGTTGTGGGTGAACAATAAATGTTTTAGTGACATGATGTCACCAAAACCTGATAATGACATATTGTCACCAAAAACCGGTTTTGGCAATAGTTTTCAAAAACTTTTGCTAAGGTATACCTCATGCACAAGTCACCCTAGGCATTAAGTTACACAAACATAGGCTAATAGGGCTAGACTTGATACGAACACCACAATCACAAAATTCAAGGAGACACCGAATGTCTACCCCCTCTCTCACCAAGCGCACCTGGGCGTTCTTGGCTTCAGCAACCATCGGTCTCAGCGGCGTCGCTGGCGTACCCGCGGCCTTCGCAGCTGAAACCAACTCCCACATCAGCGCCGGTGAGGTAACCGCAGCCTCAGAGCAGAGCCTGCAGGACGTCACCGTCAACTGGGGCCTGAAGAAGTCCTTCCGCTCCTACATCAACGGTCCCTTCTCCCAGGGCTCCCAGAAACTGACCGGCGTCACCACCAACGAAGACGGCTCCTACCACTTCACCTCCGCCGAAGGCACCGTAGCCAACGGCGAATACTCCGTCACCTTCACCGGCTCCTCGATTCACTACACCGCACACCACGGTCTGCTGGAAGTCATCATCTCCGACCTCTCCGTCACCATTAAGGACGGCGTGGGCACCGTGCGCGCCAACGTTCAGTCGCGCCCCTACAACGGCAACACCACCCCGAATGACCTGCTCGAGACCAAGAACATGACCATTGGCACTTTCAACGCCTCCGGTCTGAAGGTTGAGGGTAACACCATCACCCTGCCCAGCGTTGACGAGGAAAATGGCACCCGCGTCAAGCTTTCCGAAGAGGCAACCGGCGCCTTCGCGGGCTTCTACAAGGCAGGTCAGGAGCTGGATGCACTCGGCTTCTCCGCAACCATCGTGACCAAGGAAGCACCCGCGCCGAGCCCTGAGCCCAGCAACGAGCCGACCGCAGCGCCCTCCTCCGCGCCGACCAGCGAGGCGCCCAAGCCCGCTGACCCCAAGCCCGCAGAGCCCACTTCTGCTGCGCCGAGCGCAGCACCCACCTCCGCGGCGCCCTCCTCCCCCGCCGCAACCACCGAGCCCAAGCGTGACGAGAAGGTCACCGGCAACGTCGTCGAGTCCGGCACCCTCAGCTGGGATATCCGTGAGTCCTTCCTGAAGTACCTGACCGGCTTCGCGCACGGCTCCGTGAACGTTGAGGGTATGGAGAAGACCCCGGCTGGCGGCTTCAAGTACACTCAGGCATCCGGCGTGTACAACCCCGAGACGAAGACCGGTCAGATCAACTTTGCGGGCACCGCAGAGTTCACCGGCCACAACGGCCAGCTCAAGAGCACCATCAAGAACATGCGCCTGGTCGCCGTCAACGGCAAGGGCACCCTGGTCGCTGACGTGGACGCGCTGACCCTCGACGGCAAGTCCGTTTCCAAGACCGGTCTGGTATTCGCTGAGGTGGACCTCTCCGGCGCGAGCGTGAAGGACGGCGTCTTCTCGGCGCAGAACGCGGCAGTCACCCTCACCGATGAAGGTTCCACTGTGCTCTTCGCGGGCCAGTACCGCGGTGCCGACAAGGCCATGGCACCGCTGAGCTTCTCCGTAAAGCTCAGCGAACGGACCGCAGAGAACACCGTTGAGGTTCCCCGCGTCTCTGAGAACAAGTCCTCCGATAACAAGGGTTCTGAGAACGGCTCCTCCGATAACAGCTCCTCGAACTCCTCCGATAACTCCGGCGCTAACGGCTCCGGCTCTAATGGTTCGGCAGGCACCTCCGGCAGCGTTTCTAACGGCGGTTCTTCCTCAAACGGCTCTGTCAGCAACAACCCGGCACAGCCGGTCTGCGTACCCGTCACCCGCACCCGCGAGGTGCAGGAGCAGGGCGCATCCGACGGCACCATTAAGAGCGCAAACCTTGGCTGGGGCGTGCGTGATTCCTTCCGCAACTACGTGCGCGGCGGCATCGCAAACGGCAGCTGGGAGCTGAACGGCACCTCCTACTCTTCGGATGCGTTCAACTGGTCTAACGGCACCGGCACCTTCAAGGGTGGTAAGGGTTCTATCTCCTTCAGCGGTTCGGTTCGCTTCACCGGTCACCACGGCATTTTGGACACCACCATTGCGAACCCGCGCCTTGAGATTAACGGCAATTCCGGCACTCTCTACGCAACCATGAACAGCAATGACCCCTCCGGCAAGGCAACTAACTATGGTGAGGTGGCACTGCTGAAGGTGGATCTTTCGGGTCTGCAGAGCTCCTCTGACGCTGTGAGCGTCAACGGTGCGGCAACCACCCTGACCGCTGAGGGCGCGAAGGCGTTCGCTGGCTTCTACGACGCCGGTAAGGACATGGCTCCGCTGAGCTTCTCCGCGGCGATTAACGGCGCGAAGACCACCACCAAGACCGTGTCCGAGACCGTCTACGAGGGTGAGGGTTGCGACCCGGTCACCGGCAAGCCTCTGGCTTCCACCGGCGCCTCCGGTGTTGAGGGCACCCTGGTTGCAGGCTTCATCGCTGTTGCAGCCGGCGCGGGTACCGTCGTGTACACTCGCCGCCGCAAGAAGGCATAACGGCACCTCACGAGGATGCCCACACTGTCGGCTCGCCTGTGAGACTCAACCATGAGGTTCACCGGTGAGCCGACACGGTCCGTGCGGGGGTGCAGATTTTCACTGCGCCCCCGCTTCAGGTGCCAGGTTTTGCCCCGGCGCCTACTCCAGTTTTTCTAGCTCCCCTTTTTTCTACGAGACTACGATGTTTTCTTCCCTTTCCTCTTCTGCCCTGAACCGCCGCGATGCAATGAAGTATGCGGCATTCTCCATCACTTCCGCGTTCCTGCTGAGCTCATGCGGTGTGGGTACTCAGAACCCGGCCGCTTCTTCAAGCACTTCGCAGGCTGTGGTGGATGAGCAGAGCACCCGCACCGTTTTGGAGAACCTGGCGGATCAGCTGCGTTCTTCTATTGCCCCTGATCAGAAGGCTCTGCGCGGCCCCAACAGCGCCGCGGACACCCCCGAAATTCAGCCGATGGTCGACACCCCCACTCCGGCTTTCCCGGTGACGTTCAAGGATTTCAACGGCACTGAGGTGACCGTTAAGTCCGCTGACCGTGTGCTGGCGCTGGATCTGTACGGCACTCTGGCTCAGCAGATGATTGCGCTGGGTCTGGGCGGTCGCCTGGTCGGTCGTGTCACCTCCTCGACCGAGCAGTCGCTGGCTCATCTGCCGCTGGTGACCCAGAACGGTCACGACCTGAACGCTGAGGCGATTCTGGCGACCTCCCCGGACCTGGTGCTGTGGGATAAGAGCAACGGCCCGATTGAGATTGTGGATCAGCTGCGCGCAGCGGGTGTGACCGTCGTGGTCTTCGATCATGAGCGTCGTATGGATAAGATCATTCCGCAGCTCAAGGCTGTTGCGCAGGCACTGGGTGTTCCGGAGGCGGGCGAACAGGTTGCTGCCCGCGTGCAGAAGGACCTGGATTATGCTCTGCAGGTGCTCAAGGACGTTGCCCCGAAGGGTGAGCAGCAGGTGTCGTTCGCGTTCCTGTACGTGCGCGGTACCGCTGGCGTGTTCTTCGTGCTCGGCAAGGGTTCGGGCGCTGACGATTTGATTCAGGCTATTGGCGGCAAGGATGTGGCGTCTGAGCAGAACGCAACGAATATTATTCCGGCGACCAGTGAGGCGCTGGTGAAGCTGAACCCGGACGTCATTCTGACCATGAGCGGCGGCATTAAGTCCACCGGCGGTTTGGATGGTTTCTTGGCTCGCCCGGGTGTGGGTGAGACGACTGCCGGTAAGAATAAGCGCATTATCGATATGGGTGACGGCCAGATTCTGTCCTATGGCCCGAATACTCCGGCGGTGCTTTTGTCGCTGGCTAAGGCTGCGTACTCGACTCCTGCGGGGGGCCAGTAGTGGCTACCGTAAAGAGTGCGGCGGGTGCGCGGGATTATCGTGCGTCGCGTCGGCGTCGTGCCGGTCTGACGTTTACGTTTTTGGCGGTGGCACTGTGCGTTGTGATGGTTCTGTCTGCGGGTTTGGGTCAGTACAATATCCCGACTGATCAGGTGGTTGCTTCTGTGGGCCGCCGCCTGGGTCTTGCGCCGGAGAACCCGGCGATGCAGCTGGCGGATAGCACTCTGTGGAATATCCGTTTCCCGCGTGTGCTGTTGGGCGTGCTGGTGGGTGCCGCTTTGGGTACTTCCGGTGCGGTGATGCAGTCGGTGTTTGGTAACCCGTTGGCTGAGCCGGGCGTGATTGGTGTTTCCTCGGGTGCGGCAGTTGGCGCGTGTTTGTCGATTGTGTTGAACCTGCAGTTCTTCGGTATTTTCACGACTCCTGCATTCGCGTTTGTGGGTGCGCTGGCGGCTACCGCGCTGGTGTATTTCCTGTCGCGATCTTCGGGCCGCGCGAAGGTTCTGTCGATGATTTTGACGGGTATTGCGGTGACTGCGGTGGCGAATGCGATTATTGCGTTCCTCATGTTTATTGCTGATACGACGAGCCGCGATCAGATTGTGTTCTGGCAGATGGGTTCGCTGAACGGCTCCACGTGGAAGGCTGTGGCGAGCGTGTGGCCGGTTATTCTGATCGGTTTGGTGGCGTGTTTTGTGATGGCTTCTTCGCTGGATGTTCTGGCGTTGGGTGAGCGTGCGGCGCAGCATTCTGGCGTGAATGTGGAGCGTCTGCGTGCGGTGTCTATTGCGGCGACGGCTTTGTTGACAGGTGCTGCGGTGGCGTATGCGGGCATTATCGCGTTTATTGGTCTGATTATTCCTCACCTGTTGCGCATGATTTTGGGTCCGTCGAACCGTGTGTTGTTGCCGGCTTCGGCCTTGGGTGGCGCCCTGTTGATTGCGCTGTCTGATTTGGGTGCGCGTACGCTGGTACCTTTTGCTGATTTGCCGATTGGTATTTTTACGGCTTTGGTGGGCGGCCCGACGTTCTTCGTGTTGTTGCGTCGTTCCCTGGGTCAGGGCGGAGGTGCTTCGTGAGTGAGTTGTTGAGCCTGTCCGGTGTGTGTTTTAACGCTGGTGGGCGTCAGATTTTGAATGATGTGTCTCTGTCTGTTGCTGCGGGCGAGGTTGTGTCGCTGATTGGCCCTAATGGTGCCGGTAAGTCGACTCTATTGGGTGTGATTGCTGGTGATATTGCGCCCAGTAACGGTGAGATTCTGCTGGATGGCGCCCCTCTGGGTTCGATTCATGCCCGTCAGATGGCGCGTCAGCGTGCGATGCTGCTGCAGAAGTTGAATGTGGCGTTTTCGTACACGGTGCATGAGGTGGTTCAGATGGGCCGCACCCCGTGGAAGGGTACGGAGCGCGCTGAAGAGGATGACGCCGTGGTTGCTTCGATGATGGAGCGTACGTCGGTGACTCATTTGTCGGATCGCGATATTACGACTCTGTCCGGTGGTGAGAGTGGTCGTGCGCATTTGGCGCGTGTGTTTGCTCAGCAGACTCCGCTGATTCTTTTGGATGAGCCGACTGCGGCTCTGGACATTACGCATCAGGAGCAGACGTTGCGGGTGAGCCGTGAGTTGGCTGCTGAGGGTGCTGCGGTGCTGACGGTGCTTCATGATCTGGATGTGGCGGCTGCGTATTCTGACCGTATGGTGTTGTTGCGTGGTGGTGAGGTGGTTGCTTCGGGCGCCCCTGAGCAGGTGTGTTCGGCGGAGTTGTTGTCTGAGGTGTATCAGCATCCGATTGAGGTGTTGAGGCATCCGGTGACGAATCGTTTGTTGATTCTGCCCGAGCGCTGATTCTGCCGGAGCGCTAACTCTGCTAGCGCGCTGATTCTATGGGGCGTTAGCGAACTGTCCCGCATACACTTTCCACCTCAAAATATACCAGTATTCGCATATATTAAATCTCCGTTCTGGAATGACTGAAATATCAGCTCATTCCAGGGCGGAGATTATCTTTATCCCCTTCTACACGGATACACTGAAAGGTAGTGTCCGCAATACTGAACTCTATTCAGTTCAGCATTCCATCCATTCGAGAAAGAGACCCCCGCATGGATCCTCAGCAGAAAACGGCAGCGTCTGCCGTTGCCGGCTACATTCCCGAATATTCTGAAACACCGCACAGCGGATCTTTCGATATCGCCCAGCACGGTTTAAGCAGCGATGATGTCGCTCGCCTGACTGCTGAGGGTAGAGTCAATACCCAGAACAATAAGTCTTCTCGCACGCTGTGGAGCATTATGCGTGCGCACCTGTTCACGGTCTTCAACTTTGTGTTGGGTGCCTGTGGCGCTGTGGTGATTATGTACCAGCGTTGGGCTGATTTGCTCTTCCTGGGAGCCGTGATTGCTAACGTGGTGATTGGTTTTGTGCAGGAGTACAAGGCGAAGCTTGAGCTGGACCGCATCTCCCTGCTGGATCGTTCCCCCGCTACTGCCGTGCGTGACGGTAAGAGCGTTGAAGTTCCGATGGAGCAGCTGGTTGAGGGTGACGTTGTCATCCTCAAGCGCGGCGATCAGGTTCCTGCGGACGCTATTGTGCTCACCTCCGATTCTTTGGAGCTGGATGAATCCCTGCTGACCGGTGAGAACGACCCGATTGCTAAGCGCCCCGGCGATATGGTGCTGTCGGCGTCGAGTGTGCTGGGTGGTACCGGCCGCGTCCTGCTGTCTCATGTGGGTGCGAATTCTCGTGCAAGCAAGATTTCTGATGAGGCGCGCCAGTTCTCGCGTATTCAGTCTGAGCTGCGTGATGCGCTGAACCGTGTGGTCCGCTGGATTACGGTGGGTCTTGCGGTCATTATTCCTGTGGTGTCGTGGGGTCAGATTCAGGCGGCTGGCGGCCTGGAGACCGTGCAGCAGAACCACCTGTGGGAGCAGGTTTCTATTGCTGTGGTGTCCTCGGTTGCTTCGATGATTCCGCAGGGTCTGGCGCTGATGACTACCCTGGCGTTTGCGGCGGCGGCTGTGGCGCTGGGTCGTAAGCACAACATCCTGGTACAGGAGCAGCCTGCAGTTGAGGTTCTGGCTCGTGTGGATGTGGTCTGCTTCGATAAGACCGGCACCCTGACTGAGGGTGGCGTGATTTTTGATTCGGTGCGCCCGCTGGACACCGTTGCTGAGGCTGAGGGCCCGGATGCTGACTCTGCCGAGCATACTTCCTGGCGTGCTTCTCTGCCCGCCGGCTGGGATGAGGCGCTGGCGTGGTTTGGTCACGATGAGAACGCGAACCCGACCGCTGCGGCTCTGACCGGTGGTTTCCCGGATAACTCCTCGGCGTCGGTGAGCGGTATTGTGCCGTTCTCCTCGGCTCTGCGTTTTAGCGCGATTGAGTTTAAGGATTCAGGTGCGTGGCTTCTGGGTGCTCCGGAGGCGCTTCTCTCCAAGGGTACCGCTGAGCGTGAGCGTGCCGCTGAGCTGGCGGCGCTGGGTCTGCGCACGATGGTTTTGGCGCATGCTTCTGCGGTGGTTCGCAATGAGAAGGATGAGCCGATTCAGAAGATCCCGTCGGATGCTGCCCCGGTTCTGTTCGTGATTTTCCGTGAGAATGTGCGTGCGGATGCACCTCAGATTGTGGAGTATTTCCACCGTCAGGGCGTGACTTTGAAGGTCTTCTCGGGTGATAACCCGTTCACTGTGGCTGCGGCTGCAAAGACTGCGGGTATGGATACTTCTGCGGGCGCAGTTGACGCGTCGACTCTACCTGAGGACGGTCCGGAGCTCGCTGAGGCTGCGGCTACCCACAATATTTTCGGTCGCGTGTCGCCCGAGCAGAAGAAGAACATGGTGATTGCTCTGAAGGAGCGCGGCCATGTGGTGGCGATGACCGGTGACGGCATTAATGACGCTCTGGCGCTCAAGCATGCAAGCTTGGGTATTGCGATGGGTAACGCCGCTCCGGCGACGAAGGCTGTTTCTCGCCTGGTTCTGCTGGACGGTAAGTTCTCGTCTCTGCCGGCTGCGCTGGAGCAGGGCCGTCAGGTCATTACGAACATTGAGATGGTGGCGAACCTGTTCTTGACGAAGACTGGTTTCGCGATTCTTCTGGGTGTTCTGTTCAGCCTCTTTGGTTTGACCTTCCCGTTCTTGCCGCGTCAGTACTCGACTGCGGACTTCTTGATTGTGGGTGCGTCGTCCTTCGCGTTGACCCTGTTGCCGAATTCGCGCCGTTATGTGCCGGGCTTCTTGCGCCGCGTGCTGAATTACACGGTTCCGAACTCGATTATTGTGGTTGCGATGCTGTTGGCGGTGACGTTCACGGCTCGTGGCATGGGTGTTGAGGATATCCGTCAGATTCAGACGGCTTCGTTCATTACTTTGGTGATGATGGGCCTGTGGAACTTGGCTGCGGTGGCTCGTCCGTTCAACCGTGCTCGTATTCTGCTCTTTGGTGCGTTGCTGGCGGTGTTCTTCGCGGCGCTGTTCGTGCCGGTTCTGGTGGAGTACCACCAGTTCGTTACGGTGCTTCCGCACCTGCTGTGGACGGCTCTGGGTGCCGGTGCTCTGGGTGCCGCGCTGATTGAGGTGAATGCGCATCGTAACCGCCGCTGGCAGAAGCGTCATTACCCTGAGCTGGAAGTTGCTCCGCTGAATTTCTTCCCGGCTAAGAAGTAGTTAGTCGGAGGGTAGCTGCTTCGGTAGCGTGTGGGCCCCGTATCCTGTGGATGCGGGGCCCTTTCGCGTCTTCGGAAAGCTCCCCGTCCGGTGCGTGTCGGGGTGTTTCAGTGAGTGTTGGAGTGTACCGGGGCACACCAAAGTCCTGCCGAAGTCCTACCGGGAGGCTCCCTACACGCGGTGCTGAGAGCGTGTCTCAGCTATCACTTGGATGAAACATTTAACAGCTTCTGATAGCTTTTGCCTCTCACCTTGCTCTTAACCTGGGAAAACCCTTAGAGTTACAGGGAACTATTTGAGAAGGGAAACCTTCTTCAGGGTTGTTACTGGTTTGGCAGGCAAGACCTGAGTTACTCAACACCGTATGGGACGGCAGTATTTACCTGCCGAGAATCCCCTCTATTTGCTGTACCGAAGCTCCATAGTGGGCACGAGTGTAGTGCTTCCGGTGGTCGAGAGACTCGGGTCTTTTGTGTTTTCTGGGTTTCCCCGCTTCTGGGGTTCTCTCAGCGAGCGCAGCCTCCTGTAGCAACGTTTGGTAGACATTGACCGCATATCTAAGGAAGTATCGTGAATAACCGCGAACTTGGCGAGAAGATTCTTGACGGCCTGGGTGGCCCCGAGAACATCGCGCACATTACTCACTGTGCAACCCGCCTTCGTGTCACTCCTGTGTCCAACGATGCAGTGCAGAACAAGAAGATTGAGGGCCTGCCCGGCGTTCTCTCTGTGATTGAGCAGTCCGGCCAGACTCAGGTTGTTCTGGGCGAGCGCGTTGAGGCTGTGTACAACGAGATCAACGCTCTGCCTTCTATGTCCGGCCACGCTGAGGGTGACACCAAGGTTGAGGCTGAGGGTAAGAAGTCCGGCTGGCTTACCAACGTCTTCGACGTTCTGTCTGACTCCTTCCGTCCTCTGCTGTGGGCACTTCTGGGTACCTCGATGATTCTGACCCTGATTGTGTTCCTGCAGCAGCTGGGCTTCTTCGGCCAGTACACTGACTTGACCGGTCAGAGCGTGAACATCGACATCATTAACGGTGCTCGTGTGGCTGACCCGGAGGCTGCTAAGGCCCTGAACACCCAGTGGATGCAGCAGTTCGCTTTCTGGTACATCCTGAAGGCTGCTTCGCTGTCGGTTCTGAACTTCATGCCCATCATGCTGGGCGCTACCGCTGCTAAGCGTCTGGGCGCGAACATGTGGGTTGGTGCGGCTATCCCCGCTGCGCTGATGACCGGTACCTTCACCGATCTGACCGCTCTGGCTGACCCCGCCACCAAGATTCTGAATGTTCCGTTCTTCGGTCTGGATCTGCCGCTGTACGCATTCAGCTACACCGGCCAGGTCTTCCCCCCGCTACTGGCTGTTGCTCTGCTGGCTCCGTTTGAGCGCTTCCTGAAGAAGGTTATTCCTTCGATGCTGCAGATGGTGTTCGTGCCGATGATTTCGGTCATCGTTCTGGTTCCGGTGACCGCGTTCCTGGTTGGCCCCATCGGTATCGGTGTTGCTATGGGCATCTCTGACTTCCTGAAGATGGTTAACGACCAGGCTCCGGCTCTGGTTGGTGCTCTGATTGCTGGCCTGTACCTGTTCATGGTTCCGCTGGGTCTGCACTGGCCGCTGAACGCTGTCATGATTAACAACCTGCAGACCATGGGTACTGACTTCATTCAGTCCCCGATGGGTGCTTACAACTTCGCTGTGTTCGGTGTTGTGACCGGTGTGGCTATTAAGGCTAAGCACGACCGCGAGCTGCGCCAGACCGCTGTTGGTGCGTCGATGTCCGGTCTGCTCGGTGGTATTTCTGAGCCGTCCCTGTACGGTGTTGTGCTGCGTTACAAGCGCGTGATTCCGATTATTCTGGTTCCCGCTGTTATTGGTGGCGCTACCATTTCCTTCCTGGGCGTTAAGTCCTACGCGTTCGCGTTCACCTCGCTGCTGTCGATTCCGGCGATGCAGCCTTCTCACCTGTACGTGATTGGTCTGGCTATTGCGTTCTTCGGCGCTATGACCGGTATTCTGCTGTTCGGTTACGAGTCAAAGGCTGATGCTGTGAAGCATGCTGCTCAGCGCGCGGCTGAGGCTGCTGAGGAGTCCGCTCCCAAGGCTGAGGCTGTTGCTGCTAAGGCTGCTCCGGCTGCTGCCGCTACTGCGACCACCGCTGTTGCTGCTGAGGCTGCTGCACCCGCTGCTTCCGCTGGTGAGGTCATTGAGCTGCACTCCCCGATTGAGGGTACTGCTGTTGCTCTGTCTGATGTTCCGGACCCGATTTTCGCTGCAGGCAAGCTGGGCGAGGGTGTGGCTATTGAGCCGACCGGTACCACTGTGGTTGCTCCCGCTGCCGGTAAGGTTGCTGCAACCTACCCCTCGGGCCACGCTGTTGGTCTGAAGCTGGAGAACGGTATTGAGCTACTGATTCACGTTGGTCTGGATACCGTGAACCTGGATGGTAAGGGCTTCAGCGTGAAGGTTGCTAAGGGCGACGTTGTTGCTGCTGGCGACGCTCTGATTGAGTTCGATCCTGAGGTTATCAAGGAGGCGGGTTACCCGCTGATCACCCCGGTTATCGTGACCAACACCCGCAAGTTCGCTGAGGTTAAGGGTCTGCCGGGCGTTGCTCACCAGAACCTGAGCACTGTCCTGAAGGTAACCACTAAGTAGTTCACTTTCTAAGGCTCTAAGGGGCCCCACCATTGTGGTGGGGCCCCTTTCCTTATGCCCTGTTTCTCCCTTATGCACTGCTTCCTTATGCGCTGTTTCTTTGGGCGCTGGTACATTGGGCAGTGATTCTTTGGGCAGGGTTTGCTTGGGCGTATCCACTAGCCGGGGGGTATTTCTGCTAATGTGATAATAAGCTCAACAAGGAAGTTCTCAAGTGATAGGGAGTACGATGATGTCTTCTGATACTAGGATGATGTCTTCTGATACTGGGGTGTGGGAAGAGCAGCAAGAAGAGTTACGCGCTCTTTCTCCTGTTCGGCGGCTGATGCGCCGGCTCAATCTTGAGGCGCTCGTCTACGAGTCCGCGCCGTTCCCGGTTCTGTTGCGTAAGCTCTCCGCGCTGATTCCAGCGTGCCTTCTGTGGTGGGTTATCTACGAGCCGCACCGGCTTGCTTCCTCCACCAGCCTCCCCGAGGGTGCTCACGCCATTACACTGCTCCCCGGAGCCTGGGGTGACCCCGCTACGGGGGCTTATGGGGGTCTTCCTGAGCTGCCGGGGGTCCTCTTGCGCTGGGTGCTGTGTATCGCGGCAATGGTGGCTGTCGTTCACCTCTGCGGCGTCAAGGCGAAGGGCCAGAGCTTCACGATTCCTCACGATGCGCGTTCACGGTTGATTGCGCTCATGCAAACTCTCGGTATTTTCGGTGCCTTTGCGCTGGTCGTCTGGATCGAATACATGATGACTCCGCTGACCCTCATGTTTGAAACCGTGTATGCGGGCCCCACCGCAGCCTATAGCGGCGACGGCATGATTCCCCTGCACCTATTCCTGTCCTCGTCGTTGAGCGCTATTTTCTTGGGCTATTTTTGTGTGAACATTCTTGCTTCGCTGAATATCCCCGGGTATCTGGGTATCCCCGCAATTATTTACGTGGGTGCGCTCCCTTGGGCGCAGGCGGAGCGGCACCAGTTCACCTTGGCGCTGGCGTGGGTCATTGCGGTGACGCTGGTGAGTTGGCTGGTGCGCGGCATGTGGGGTACTGTGCTGGCCTGCGTGGGCTATTCTCTGTGGATTGTGTTGGTGGCGACCAGCGGTGATCCTTTTGATCTGTCCGCCAATATGAGTCGTGTGCTCGTGATTTTGGGTTTCCCGCTGGCTTTCATCGTCGCTGGAGGCGGCATTTACCGCATCTTCTACCTGCGGCAGAACCCGAACCTGCTAAGGTACCTGCAGGAGCGCGCCCTGTATCTGGGCGAGTGGTAGCAACCGGTTAGGGCGGCGTTCCCCTCCCCCCTCGTTTTTTTGTAATTACATATCCCGCTAGAGGACACAAAAACTTAGAGGACGCAGAAACTTACAGGACACAGAAATTTAGAGGGCACAGCAAAATCCCGGGCACTCTCTCATGAGAGTACCCGGGATTTCGAGTCCTATAGGACGGCTAAAGCATTACCGAAAGCGGTATTACTTTCGCCTACTCTATTCCTGCCAGCCAACGTTGACCCAGTAGTCAGCGCTGGTGTAGCTCTGCTTGAACAGGGACGGACCGTAGTTCGCGACCTTTGCCTTCACAGCGGCGTACATCGGGCCGTTTGCGTAGGGCAGGTACACTGCGACCTTCTCGTAGTAGAGCTTCTCCGCCTCGTTAGCGATCTTGATGCGCTCGTCTTCCTTCTCGGTGTTCTGCAGCTTCTCGATGAGCTTATCAACTTCGGGGTCACCGACTCCGAACACCTCGGTGGTGAAGAAGTAGGGTGCCGAGGAAGCCAGGTCGGGCAGAACGCCCCAACCGGTGAAGATTGCTTCGTAGCTCTTCTGGCCGAGCACAGAGTTGGAGTTCGACTGCGGCTGGTTGTCAGCGCTCAGGCGGATACCTGCGGACTTCAGCTGCTGCTCCAGAATCTGGTAGACCGCCTGGTAGACAGCCTCGGAACCGAAGGAGGTCAGGGCGAAGCCAGCAACCTTGCCGTCCTTAGCGTAGTAGTCGCCGGACTTGGAGTAGCCTGCGGCCTCCAGAATCTTGCCAGCTGCCTGTGCACCGGTGTCACCAGCGTAGTTGTTCTGGTAACCCTTCTGGAACGGCATTGCGATGATGGAGCCGGGCAGCGGCTCGGTCCAGCCGAGCTGCGAGAAGTATGCCTTAGCGATCTGCTCGCGGTCCACAGAAGCAAGGATTGCGCGGCGCAGTGCCAGGTCCTCGATGCGCTTGGGGTTCAGCTGAATGATGTTAACGTTGGTGTTCTGGCTCTGGCGAATCTCAGTGCCTGCCTGGCCCTTCACAGCGTTGTAGCTGGTTGCACCCACAAAGGTGAAGGCATCCAGTTCGCCGTTCTTGAAGCTTGCACGGATTGCTTCGGAGTCCATCTGACGCCAGATGATGCGGTCCAGCACCGGCTTCTCGCCCCACCACTTGTCGTTCTTGACCAGGGTGAGAACCTTCTGGGAGGAGTTCCACTCGCCAACCTTGAAGGGACCTGCCCAGTACTGGTCGAGGGGCTTGTCAACGAAGCCTTCGTTGAAGAGGTTGACGTCTTCCAGTGCGGGGTGGATTGCGAAGGCGCACAGACCTTCGGAGGGGTAATACGGAGCCTTCATGGTGACCTTGACGTGGAAGTTGTCGCCGTCCACAGCCTCGATGCTTTCAACCTGCTGCCACATGGTGTTGTCGGTGATGTGGTAGGGGTTGTCGGTGGTTGCGCGGTAGACCTTCCAGCAAGCCTGCACAGCCTTCACGTCCATGGGGGTGCCGTCGTTGAAGACAGCCTTGGGGTTGATCTTGAAGGTCGCGGTCTGCACGCCGTTGACAGTTTCGGTCTTGTGCTCGAGGCAGAACTCGGGGTTGAGGGTACCTTCACCGTCGGGGCTCATGGTGTAGAAACCCATGACAGCGGGGATGTTGCAGGGTGCCAGCGCATCCAGGTTGCTGGAGGTGTAGCCGCTCTGGGTCTGCAGGTTGAAGTTGGGGCCCAGCGCAGTAGCTGCGAGGGTCAGGGTGCCGCCCTGCTTGAGGGAGGAACGGTCCTGCTTGTTGACCTGAAGGTTCTTCAGAATATCTTCAGCGTTGTTAGCGGCGTTACCGCCGACCTTTTCCTTCGAGCCACCGCAGGCGGCCAGCAGACCGACGGTGCCTAGGGCAACGGTGCCGGTCAGGAGGGTACGGCGAGAGACAGACATGCTCTTCATGGAATTTCTCCTAGAGTATTCGCAGTGTTGTGAAGTCGGTACGCGAACGGTGCGTAGCCAGCACTCCAACCCGGCGGGAGGACAGTCTCTGCCGGGGTGGGCAGAATGCCCACATTTGCTTTTAAGTATATCCTTGCTGCTCTCTAGGGCATGGAAAAGCGGCGTGCTACAGAAGGTTTTAATCCTTTTGTAACACGCCGCGGCAGCACTTTTGCCCTTATAGGGCGTGTGAGCTGTGCTCAGCGCTTAGATTTTTACTTTTCCCAACCGACGTTGATCCATACGTTCGGGTTGTAGTAGGGCAGACCGAAGAGCATGGGACCGTAGTTCGCCAGACCCTTACGGCATGCCTTGAAGTTCGGGCCGTTGTTGGTCGGGACGTAGATTGCGACTTCGTCCAGGTGGCGCTTCTCCAGCTCGTTCATAATCTTGAGCTGTTCCTTCGGGTCCTCGGTGGACATCATGGTTGCAGCCAGCGAGTCCAGGTCCTTACCGTGACCGTTGTTGGTCGCGGAGATGTAGAAGTAGTTCGCTGCATCCACCGGGGAGGTGGTGATGCCGTAGCCGCCGCTCTTGATGGTGAAGTTCTTCGCGGAGATGATGCTTGCCATTTCGGATGCACCGTGGTTGTCGATGCTCAGCTCAATACCGATTTCCTTCATCTGCTGGGTGAGGAACTGTGCGGTGGAGCTGACGACCGGGTCGGTACCGAAGGTGGTCACCGAGTAGGAAGCCTTAACGCCGTCCTTCTCGTAGTAGTCGCCATTCTTGGTGTAGCCGGCGTCTTCAAGGATCTTGGTGGCAACGTCCTTGCCGAGCTTGGTCGGGTAGTTATCCTGGTAACCCTCCTGCATGGGCAGCATGCACATGGAGCCGGGCAGGGGTTCCTTCCAGCCGAGCTTCTCGTAGCGTAGCTTCAGCAGCTGCTCGCGGTTGAGGGCTGCGACGAATGCGCGGCGTACGGGCAGGGGCATCTTTTCGGGGTTGATTTCGTAGTTACCGACAGCCAGTGCGCTACCCTTGCGGATGTCGATGTTGCTGAGGCTGGAGAGCTCGTTGTAGGAGCTGAGGGTGCTTGCGTCAGCGTAGTCGATTTCGTTGTTCTTGAATGCTGCCTGCTCTGCCTGAGAGCTCATTTCACGCCAGGTGATGCGCTCGAGCAGAGGCTTGGTGCCCCACCACTTCTCGTTGCGGACCACGGTGAGGACCTTGCCGGAGGAATCCCATTCGCTGACCTTGAAGGGGCCTGCCCAGTACTTGTCCAGGGGCTTGCCGTTCATGCCGTCGTTGAAGAATGCGACGTCGACGAATGCCGGGTGCAGGAAGGAGGTGAAGCTACCTTCGATGGGGTACCAGGGCTTGGACATGGTGACCTTGACGTGGCGGGAGTCGCCGTCGACCTCTTCGACGCTTGCGACCTGTTCCCACAGCGGCGCGGGGGTGATCTGGTAGTCCTTACCCTCTGCTAGGCCGCGGTAGATGGTCAGGTAACTACGGACAGCAGCGATGTCGATGGGGGTGCCATCGTTGAAGACTGCCTTCGGGTTGATCTTGAAGGTCACGGTCTGCACGCCGTCAACGGTCTGAGCCTTGTACTCGGTGACGTAGTCCTCGTTCATGTGGCCTTCACCGCGGAAGTCAGCGTAGTAGCCGCCGGTGAATGAGGAGTTAATTGCCGCCTGAATGTTCAGGTTACCTGCGGTGTAGCCGTTGGTGTTGAGGATGTTGAAGTTCGGGCCAATGCCGTCTGCGCTCAGTCGCAGCTCGCCGCCGTCCTTGAGGGTGGAGCGGTCCTTCTCGTTGTAGGAGACTGCCTTGGACAGGTCGTCGCCAGCGGAGAGAGCGCTGTTCTCGTTCTTGGTGGAGTTGCCGCCGCAGGCTGCGAGCAGACCGACGGCACCCAGGGCAACGGTGCCGGTGAGCAGGGTACGACGGTTGAGGGAGAAAGTGGTCATTAGTTTTCCTCAGTTAGGTGGGATGCTGCTTTGCTGTACGCGGGGGAACACAACCCGCACACCTTTGTGACAGCACGCACATTTTGCATTGGCAATAGTATACACACATTTCCCACCCACTATGACCCAGTTCACCGTTTCAGGGAAAATATTTCAGTTAATTCCCGAAACCGCCCCACCACAGAACCATCCATCAAAAACACAGAAAAGTCCCGCAGCACCCTGCCTCTGAGGCGGAATACCGCGGGACTTTACCCTTCCGGAGCCTTATACCGGCGCCTCCAAAAATTCAGAAACTACCGAATAGGAATCCAAAAAATTAACCTGTGGCTTTAGTTCTGCCAACCCACATTGACCCAGCGCTTGGGGTCGGTGTAGCTGGTCGCAAAGAGGGAAGGACCGTAGTTAGCCAGCTTCTCCTTCACAGCAGCGTAGCTGGGGCCGTTAGCGTAGGGGAAGTAAATAGCAACCTTCTCCATGTGCTGCTTCTCAGCCTCAGCAGCCATCTTCAGCTGCTCATCGTGAGATTCCTTCTCGTAGATGGACGCAATGTACTTATCCAGTTCAGGATCGCCCACACCCTCGTTGATTTCGCTGGTGTAGAAGTACTGCACGCTGTCAGCAGGGTCAGCACCAATACCCCAACCGGAGAAGGCGCAGTCGTACTGCTTAGCACCCATCACGGAGTTGAACTGGGACTGCGGCTGGTTATCCTGCTCGAGCTTAATACCTGCTGCCTTGAGCTGCTGCTCGAGGTTCTGGAACTGAGCCAGAGAGGTTGCATCCGAACCGAAGTAGGTAATGGAGAAGCCAGCGGTCTTGCCGTCCTTGGCGTAGTAGTCGCCATTCTTGGAGTAGCCTGCTGCTTCCAGGATCTTTGCCGCAGCCTCGGGGCCGGGGTTGGTGGGCATAGCATCCTGGTAGCCCTTCTGGAAGGGCATAGCAATCATGGAGCCGGTCAGCGGCTCATCCCAGTTAATCTGGCCGAACTTGACCTTAGCCAGCTGGGAGCGGTTAACCGCGGCGAAGACTGCACGGCGCAGGGCGGTGTCGGTCACGCGGGTCGGGTTGAACTGCAGGTTAATCACGCCGACGCTCTGGCCGGAGCGAATCTGGACGCCAGGCTGGTCCTTGACAGCGTTGTAGGTTGCCAGACCAGCAAAGCCGATGCTGTCCAGCTCGCCGTTCTTGAACGCTGCACGCTCTGCCTCGTCACCCATTTCGCGCCAGATAATGCGATCCAGCAGCGGCTTCTCGCCCCACCACTTGTCGTTGGGCACGAGGGTCAGGGTCTTAGCCGAAGAGTTCCACTCGCCCACCTTGAAGGGGCCAGACCAGTACTGATCCATGGGCTTGTTCACGAAGCCATTATTGAAGAGCTCCTTGTCGGTCAGTGCGGGGTGCAGGCCGAGCAGGCCGAGGGTTTCAGCGGGGTAGATCGGCTTAGACATGACGATCTTGACACGGGTCTTGTCGCCATCCACGGGGTCGATGGATGCTACCTGCTGCCAGAAGGGGGCAGCGATGACGTTGTAGCCGTCATCGGGGTTGCGGTAGACGGTCCATGCCGCGCGGATTGCCTCAATATCAACGGGGGTGCCGTCGTTGAAGACAGCCTTAGAGTTGAGCTTGAAGGTAATGGTCTGAACGCCGTCGACGGTCTCTGCCTTGTAATCGGAGACGTAGTCGTCGTTGAGGCTGTAGTCGCCAGCGGGGCTCAGGGAGGTGAAGCCGATAGCGGAGGGAATGTTGCAGGCGCCACCGAATGCGGTGAGGTTTTCGGTGGTGTAGCCGCTCTGGGTCAGGATGTTGAAGTTCGGACCGATTGCGGAGACGCTACCGCGGAACTCGCCGCCCTGCTTGAGGGAGGAGCGATCCTGCTTGTTGATTTCGAGGTTCTTGACGATTTCCTCGGTGCTCGAAGCAGCCTTACCGCTAATCTTCTTATCCGAACCGCCACCGCACGCAGCCAGCAGGCCAACGGTACCCAGGGCAACAGTGCCGGTCAGCAGGGTACGGCGGTTAATACGCAGATGAGTCATGTGTTCTCCTCGTGCCGGAGGGCTCGGGTGTACTTCGTATGGCGCACGATGTTGTGCGCCAGTTTTTGCAGTGGCGACGAAGCCTCTGCCGATCACCCTTGTGAGAGCCCCCACATTGTTTGTGATTGAAACACAGTATACCCCCAAAAGAAGCGGCGCAGACCACATTCCAACCTCCACACAAACCGTACGGCGTATAAAAATGGTGCATACGGTATCTTCAGCCCGCGTCATTACACGGAACACATGCATAAAAACTAAAAAATAAAATATTGTGTTCGATCAGCATGCGAGCGCGTCACATCCGGCGCTTTGAGAATCGTTACACATTAAAAGCGCATCGACGGGCAGCTAAACCGATCTGCACTTTCCAAAAGAAAAAGCTCCCCGTCCCTATACGACACTGCGAAAACGTATAGGGGCGGGGAGCTTAAAACTGCGGCTTATGCCATCCAGCCAACCGAAGACCAGTCGGTGCTCTTGAAGAGGAACGCACCGTAGTTAGCGAGCTTCGGGCGGCATGCCTTGAAGTCCGGGCCATTGAGGAACGGGATGAAGAGGCAAACCTCGCGCATGTGCTTCTTCTCAATCTCGTTGCACTTCTCGGCGCGCTTAGCGTCGTCGAGGATGGTAATCATCTCGTCGACCATAGCGTCAATTTCGGGGGTTCCGACGCCGTCCCAGTTCTTCGAGGAGTAGAAGTACTCGGCAGCACTGGTCGGCTCGGAGCTCAGGCCGAAGCCCGAAATGCTCACGTCGTACTCGCGGTTACCAACAACCTTCGAGAATTCGGACTGTGCACGCGAGTCGAGCTCGAAGTTAATGCCGACTTCCTTCATGCTCTGAATGAAGGTCTGTGCCTGGCCCTTGGTGGTGGCGTCATCACCGAAGGTGGTCAGCTTCAGGGTGATGGTCTTGCCGTCCTTCGCGTAGAAGTCACCAGACTTGGTGTAGCCTGCCTTCTCCAGGACCTTGCGTGCTTCCTCCGGGTTACGTGCCGGGTAGTTGTCACGGTAGTGCTGGGAGGAACCCATCAGCATCATCGAGCCGGGAACTTCTTCTTCGTAGGGCAGACCCTGGAAGCGAATCTTTGCCAGAGCACCACGGTCGATACCCAGGAAGATTGCCTTACGCACGGCAGTATCAGTGATATGCTGTGCGTTCAGGTTCATGCCACCAGCGAAGAGGCGGTGACCGCGGCGGATTTCGGAGTTCGCGACGTCCTTCATCTCGTTGTAGGCGCTGAGGGTACGTGCTTCCACTGCGTCCAGTTCGCCGTTCTTGTATGCGGCACGAGCTGCGGGGTCTGCCATTTCGCGTACGACGATGCGGTCCAGCTTGGGCTTGTCACCCCACCACTTGTCGTTGGGGACTGCGGTGAAGGTCTTCTCGGAGGAGTTCCAGCCGTTGGGTGCCAGGGTGAAGGGGCCGCAACCGAGCTCGGGGTGGGGGTTGTCCACGAAGCCTTCGTTGAAGAGGTTTACGTCGAGCATTGCCGGGTGCAGGATTCCGCCGAAGAGCAGACCCTTGACGGGGTTGTGTGCAGTCTTGAAGACAACGCGTGCGTGGTAGCGGTCGCCGTCGATAGCTTCGACGCTTTCGATGAACTCGTAGATACCCGCTGCACCAATCTTGTATTCGCCGTCGGGGTCACGCTGAATCTGCCAGGTTGCCTTGAGGGCGTCGATGTCGATGGGGGTGCCGTCGTTGAAGACTCCCTTGGGGTTCAGGCGTACTTCGGCGGTGATCTTGCCGTCTACTTCCTTAGCTTCGAAGCCGAGGCAGTAGTTGGGGTCGAGCTCATCTTCACCCTTGTAGGTGCTACGCCAGATGCCCGCACCGGCGATAATACCCATAGTTTCGGAGACGGAAGTGCTCGAGCCGTTCTGGGAGAAGCGGTTGAAGTCCGGGCCCAGGGAGTAGGTGCTCAGGTTCAGGGTACCGCCCTGCTTGAGCTTCGAGGGGTCCTGCTCGTTGATTTCGTAAAGCGGGGTTTCGCTTGCCTTGTGCTCAGTCTTGGAGGATGAGGAGCCACAAGCGCTCAGTACGCCGGCAGCAGCGACGGCGGTTGCGCCGCCGAACAGTACGCGGCGGCTCATGATCGGGTTGAAACCGGAGAGGGAGGGGATGGGGTGAGGGCTCATGATGGGCTCCTTGTGGGTGTGGACTGCGCTGATGCAGTGTTTGCAGTGTAGAGTGGGTGGCTCGCATGCTCTGGAGGCGGGGTTTCCGTCTACAGGAGCGCCTGCCATCTGCGGTGATGGGCGGGCAGGTCAAGCCATGCAAAATAATGTGACCTAAAGCTATGTTCTAAGCCACATTTATTATTTTTAGTAGTGTACACCACACGCATCATTACAAGTGCGCAACACGATAAATATTTCTTAATTATTACGACAGGGCTTAAATCCGCACCGGCATCACCCCCAGTACCCGTCGCGCAGCACCCCCTCCCAGCTTCCCAAAACCCCGCCTCCCACAACCCAGCCCCCCCAACCCTGCCTCCCAAAATAGCTAACGGGCACAGCAAAGCGGGCCGAACGCGCACATACGCATTCGACCCGCTCACGAGACAGGCGTCTTTTAGGAGTTCATCCAACCCACAGCAGTCCAGTCAGTCGACTTGTAAAGACTCGGGCCGTAGTTAGCCAGGGTCTTCTTGACCATCACAAAGTCAGGACCGTTCGTAATGGTACCCAGGAAGGCAAACTCAGCCATGTGCTTCTTCTCAATCTCGTTGCAGGCGAGGTTACGTTCCTTGTCATCTTCCATAAGAGTCATGGCATCAATGAGGGCGTCAATTTCCTTGCTGCCGATACCTTCATTGTTCTCGGAGTAGTAGAACTGCTTGGTACCCGCGGTTGCATCCGGCGTAGAGACAGAATAACCACTGAAGGAAATATCGTAGTCCCAATTGCCCAGAATGGTGGCGAACTCACTATCGGAGTGCTGATCAATCCGAATCTCGATACCGACATCCTTCATCTGCTGAGTGAAGGTCTGAGCCTTACCCTTGGTGGTCGGATCATCACCAAAGACCACCACGGCGCAGCCAGCCTTTACGCCATCCTTCTCGTAGTAGTCACCCTTCTTGGTGTAGCCGGCGGCCTCCAGGATCTTCTGCGCCTCCGAAACGCTGTTATTCGGGGTCGGGTAAGAATCCTGGTAGTAGGGCGAGAAGGGCATGTGAATCATCGAACCGGGAATGGTTTCCTCGTAGGGCAGACCCTGGAACTGAATCTTCGCGAGTGCTTCACGGTTGGTGCCAACGAAGATCGCCTTACGCAGGGCAGCATCCTTGACGCGGCGGGGGTTAATATCCAGACCACCAGCGTAGAGGCGGGTACCCTTACGCAATTCGGTACCGGCAATATTCTTCACCTCGGCATAGGTGGAGGAGGTGCTTGCACCGATAGCGTCGATTTCATCATTCTTGAACGCGGCACGTGCAGCGCTGGACTCCATCTGGGTAAAGACGATCTTGTCCAGCAGGGGCTTGGCACCCCACCACTTGTCATTGGGTACAACACTGAAGGTCTTTGCGGTGGAGTCCCAACCCTTATCCGCCAGAGTAAAGGGGCCAGCCCAGTACTCGGGGTGAGGCGCATCCACAAAGCCATTATTGAAGAGCTCAGTGTCTTCCAGGGCGGGGTGCAGAATCTCGCCGAAGAGGCTCTGCAGCGGGTAGTAGGGCTTGGAGAAAGTGACGGTTGCACTGTAGTCATCGTCGCCCTTTTCTACAGATTCAACGAATTCGTAGATGCCGCTGGTGACAATGTTGTAGCCATTGTCCAGGCTCTTGAAGATGTTCCAGGTGGACTGAAGAGCCTTGTAGGTGATGGGGGTGCCATCGTTGAAGACAGCCTTGGGGTTGAGCTTGACGGCAACCTGAATCTTGTCGTCCTTCTTGCTGTGCTCGAAGGAGACAGCGAAATCGGTGTTCAGCTTGTAGGTACCGTCAAAGTCGAGGTTCCACAGGCCAGCCTGGCTAATGGTGCTCATAACATTGACGTTATCGCTGGTGTTACCGCTCTGGGTGTAGAAGTTGAAGTTCGGGCCGATGGATCCGGCGGGCAGGCGCAGGGTGCCGCCCTTCTTCAGGCTGTTTACATCCTGAGCGTTGATGTTGTAGAGGTCTTCGATATTGGCACCGGCGCCGGCTGCTTTGGTCTTTTCAGAGCTTGCGCTGCCGTTGCCGCAGGCGCTGAGCAGACCTACAGCTCCCAGAGCCGCGGTGCCGCCAATGAGGGCGCGGCGGCTGAAGCTGTTCTTGGTCGCTTCGTGGCTACTCGCGGTGTATGCGGTGTTGGCGGTCATGGGAGTGGTTTCCTTCTGTCTTGTGCGGGCGGGTGTATCCCGTATCCCCAAAGTAATGATTATTTATGCAGAGCACTGCATAACTTTGTATGACTCCACTGTAACGCGCCCCGGGAGTGGAAACCAAGCATTTTTACAATATTTCTTAATATTTATCGTGTTTTTTGAATATTCATACTATGAATACTCTGTTTTTGTGCAAATTCTTCGGATTTTTCCGGATAGCTATACCACCACTCCCCCACATAGGTACACAAAAGCACCTAAAGCCCCCTCCAGAAATGCAAAAAGTGTCCACCCGGATCATCCGGGTGGACACTTTCAATAGCTCTAGGCTATTCACCTAGGAGGTGAAGGGACGAGGACTTACTTAGCCCAACCGACCTTCTCCCAGTGAATACCATTGCCCTGGTAGAGGGAAACGCCGTAGTTGCGCAGACCCTTCTTGACGAACTTGTACTCGGGGCCGTTGAAGAGCGGAACCAGCACAGCAATCTCAGAGAGGTGCTTCTTCTCAATCTCGTTACATGCCAGGTTGCGTTCCTTGTCGTCAGCAATGAGCTTCATCTTCTCAATCATCTCATTGATTTCGTCGGTGCCAGCATCCTCGGGCTTCTCACGCAGGTAGAACTGCTGGGTAGCCTGGGTAGCATCCGGGTCGCTCAGAGCGTAGCCCGATGCAGTTGCGTCGTAGTCCTTAGCCTGCATTGCCTTACCGAATTCGCTTGCAGCACGGGATTCGAGCTCAACATTAATGCCGGCAGCCTTGAGCTGCTGAACAACGGTCTGAGCAACAGCCTTGGAGGTGGGGTCCTCACCGAAGACGGAGTACTTGAAAGCAGCCTGCTTGCCGTCCTTCTCGTAGAACTCGCCGTTCTTGGTGTAGCCTGCCGCTTCCAGAATCTTCGATGCAGCAGCTGCATCGTTGTTCGGGGTCGGGTAGATATCCTGGTAGTACTCGGAGAAGGGCATATGAATCATCGAACCGGGCTGCTTCTCTTCGTAATCCAGACCCTGGAAACGAACCTTGGCAATTGCCTCACGGTTCATGCCAGCGACCACAGCGCGGCGCAGAGCAACGTCCTGCATGCGGGCGGGGTTCATGACCATGCCGCCGGAGAAGAGGCGAACACCGCGACGCATCTCGGTGTTAGCAACTTCCTTCAGCTCCTTGTAGCTTGCAGCAGCGGTAGCGGGAGCAGCGTCGATTTCATCGTTCTTGAATGCTGCGCGCTCAGCAGCAGCATCCATCTGACGGAAGACAATGCGCTCCAGAACGGGCTTCTCGCCCCACCACTTGTCATTGCGGGTCAGGGTCAGGGTCTTCTCGGAGGAGTTCCAGCCACCCTCAGCTACGGTGAAGGGACCAGCAGCGTATTCGGGGTGCGGGTTGTCCACGAAGCCTTCGTTGAAGAGGTTCTTATCCAGCAGAGCCGGGTGCAGAATTTCACCGAAGAGGATGTTCAGGGGGTAGTAGGGCTTTGCGAAAGTGACCTTGACCTTGAAGTCATCACCGTCGCGCTCAACGGAGCCAACGCTGCTGTAGATACCGCTGGTCTCAATCTTGTAGTCGCCATCGACGCTCTTGAGGATGTTCCAGGTAGCTTGCAGTGCCTTGTAGTCGATGGGGGTACCGTCGTTGAACTTAGCCTGGGGGTTCAGCTCAATGGAGACAACGGGCAGACCGTTTTCCTCAGCGATTTCGAAGCTCTTTGCAAAGTCAGTAGACAGGGTGCGCTTACCCATGGGGTTAGCCTGCCAGATACCGCTGTAGTACATGGGGCTCAGAGCAGCCTGGGTGTAGGAGGTAACACCGGTGCCGAAGAGGTTGAAGTCCGGACCCAGTGCAGTCACAGACAGGCGCAGGGTACCGCCCTGCTTCAGGTCCGAAACAGCGGTCTCAGCAATGTCGTAAAGTTCCTTGGCATCGGTACCCGCGGTTGCTCCCTGGGTGGTTGCCTTGGAGTCCTTGGACGAGCCGCACGCAGCCAGTACGCCCACGGTACCCAGTGCTGCAGCGCCACCGAGAACGGTACGACGGTTCAGGATGAAATTCTTCTCCATGAGAGTGTCCTCTTATACGTTTGACCCTCAATAATCCTGCAGGAAAGCGTCAAGGGTTCCCTGCTCATGCGCCGCAATTAGGGTGCGGTGAGCGATGAATTAGTGCCGGTCTATGAATGTGTTCCTTGAGGTACGCCCCTAGCGGCGCACCCACAGGCTTAATTATGGCTTACTGCCAGCAGGAAAGCTCTTCCATAAATATTCATATCTTGAATGGTGAGAAAGGTTACGCCTAGTCAGTGCAGTTTCTCCTGTTTTCTTGCTGGTTTCAGTGCCTAGCGCCACATTCTGAGGCTCCCGCCGTCTCACCAGGTGACAACTTCAAGCCGTACGCGCCTCACCAGTACCGGGCATAAAAAACCCGAGGGGCGAATATTCAACGAATATTCGCCCCTCGGCACACACGCGACTTATTCAGCCGACTCTAGAGCTACACCGTAGCGGCCTCAGCCTCAGGGTAGTAGCAAGCATAACCGTGATCCTCACCCTCAACGTGGGTCAGTTCCGGCATCTCCTCCAGGCAACGACGCTTCTTGTCTTCAGGCAGCAGCTTGAAGACCGGGCAACGGCTCGAGAAGCCACAGCCCTTAGGCGCGTTCACCGGAGTGGGCAGGTCGCCCTCAAGCATGATGCGGTGGCGCTTAGCCTCAACCTCGGGATCCGGAACCGGAATCGCCGAGAGCAGTGCACGGGTGTACGGGTGAATCGGGTTGTCGAACACCTGGTCGACGTCACCAATCTCAACAATACGACCCAGGTACATCACCGCAACGCGGTCGGATGCGTGGCGAATCACCGCGAGGTCGTGAGCAACCATCAGGTAGCTCAGGCCCAGGTTTGCACGCAGCTCCTCCAGAAGGTTGATCACGCCAGCCTGGACGGACACGTCCAGTGCGGACACCGGCTCATCCAGAACCACGAGCTTGGGGTTCACGGCAAGCGCACGAGCAATACCGATACGCTGACGCTGACCACCAGAGAACTGGTTCGGGAAGCGGTTCACGTGGTCAGGCTGCAGACCCACAATGTGCATCAGCTCGATAACGCGCTTCTTGATGTCTGCCTTGTTCATGCCCTGGTTTTCCAGCGGCTCAGCAAGCACCTCGTAAACGGTGAAGCGCGGATCCAAAGCACCGGTGGGGTCCTGGAACACCATCTGCTGGTTCTTACGCAGCTCAAGAATCTCACCCGCGGACTTGCCGTCCTTGGTGGAGGTTCCGTTGATCAGAATCTCACCGTCGGTGTTCTTGTTGAACTCCATGATTTCCAGCAGGGTGGTGGTCTTACCACAACCGGACTCACCCACGATGGAGAAGCACTCGCCCTCACGAATATCGAAGGACAGGCCGTTCACAGCCTTCACAGTGCCCACGCGGCGCTTAATCAGCGCACCCTTCATGAGCGGGAAGTGCTTCTTGACGTTGCGGACCTCCAGGACGGGGGCACGCTCCTCACGCGGGATACCGTCGTACTTCGATACCGGGGGTTCCGGAACCGGGTACAGCTCGTCAGCGGTCTTACCGACCAGCTCCTGAGAGATGGTGCAGGAGGAGTAGTGACCCTCGCCAACGCCTTCCAGCAGCTGCAAATCGGGCTCGCCGTTGGAGTCCTGGCAGCACTGGCCACCACTCTTAGCGATGGGGCAACGCGGGCGGAAGGAGCACGCGGTCACCGGGTTAATCAGGTTCGGAGGGGTACCCTCAATCGGAACCAGGGAGACCTTCTCGGAACGGTCCACACGCGGGACCGCACCCAGCAGACCGATGGTGTACGGGTGGGAGGGGTGCTTGTACAGGTCCTCTGCCTTAGCAATCTCCACCGGCTTACCGGCGTACATCACCAGAATGTCGTCAGCCATACCAGCCACAACACCAAGGTCGTGGGTAATCATGATGGTCGCAGCGCCGGTCTCTTCCTGAGCCTTCTGCATAACCTCCAGCACCTGCGCCTGGATGGTCACATCCAGTGCGGTGGTGGGCTCATCAGCGATGAGCACGCGGGGGTCATTCGCAATCGCCATAGCGATCATGATGCGCTGACGCATACCACCGGAGAACTCGTGCGGGAAGGAACGCAGGCGGTCAGCCGGCGAGGGAATACCCACCATACGCATCAGTTCGATGGAACGGTCCTTGATAGCCTGCTTGCTCATGCCCTTGTTGTGGACCTTGAGCACCTCAGCAATCTGATCACCAATGGTGTACACGGGGGTCAGGGAGGACAGCGGATCCTGGAAGATCATAGAGATCTCCTTGCCGCGGTATGCGCACATTTCCTTATCGCTCAAGCCCAGCAACTCGGTGCCGTTGTACTTGACCGAACCGGTGATGTCAGCAGTAGTCGGGTGCAGGCCCATAATCGCCATGGAGGCAACGGACTTACCGGAACCGGACTCACCCACAATACCCAGGGTCTTACCGGGGTACAGGTCAAAGTTCACACCGCGAACAGCATGCACGATGCCATTCTCAGTGTTGAAGCGGACGTTGAGGTCCTTAACGCTCAGAACGGGAGAGGTACTCATTAGTTCTTCGCCTCCTTTGCAGCGGCAGCAGGTGCCTCTGCCTTCTCGTTCTTCTTGGACTTCTTGATCTTACCGACCGACATCGAAGTCGGGTCGAATGCGTCACGCAGACCGTCGTTCATGAGGGCCAGCGGACCAACCAGCAGGAAGAAGAACAGAACCGGGAACCAGAACATGTGCGGCAGGGTGTTAATCTGCTGCGAAGCATCCGAAATCAGCGAGCCCAGCGAGTAGTTGGGGTACTTAATACCGATGCCGATGAAGGAGTAAGCGACCTCAGAGAGCACAGCGCCCATGATGCCGCTGGTGAAGTTCAGAACCAGCAGGGAGCCAATGTTCGGAACCAGGTGGCGCATCACAATCTTGAAGGGGTGCACACCCATGTAGCGTGCAGCCTTCACGAAGTCGCGGTTGATGAGGGACTGCGCCATTGCACGAATAACACGGGCGCTACCCATCCAGCCGAAGGCAATCAGCACTGCAGAGAGCAGAACCCAGGTGGGGACGCTCTTCTGAATCTGCTTACCAACCTGACCGTTAATCAGAATTGCCAGAATCAGCAGCGAGGGAACCATGATCAGGGTCTCGAGGATGAACAGCATAATCTTGTCAATCCAGCCACCGAAGTACGCCATCACACAACCGTAAACTGCGGAGATGAACACAGTGGCCAAACCGACGACCACACCAATCTGGAGAGAGGTCCAGACGGCCTCAGACATCATGGCGAACACGTCATTACCCGCGATGGTGGTACCGAACCAGTGCTCGGCCGAGGGGCCTTCACCCAGCGCCATGTAGTCAATGTCGTTGGGCTTGTACTTGGTCAGGTACTTACCGAACAGACCGAACAGACCCATGCCGATGAACACGCACAGACCGAAGACTGCAGCCTTGTTACGCAGGAAGCGGCGCAGAATAATAACGCTCTTGTTGATGACCTTGAAGTCACCGTTCTCCTGTACCACCGGTACGGAGGAAGTTGCAGTTACCTGACTCATGAGATCCTCACTCGGGGGTCGACGATGGTGGTAGCGATATCAGCGATGATCGCACCGACAGCGAACAGTGCAGAACCGTACGCGAGGGTCACGGTCGCAGCGTTCACGTCCTGCGCGGAAATGGAGTCAATCGACCACTTACCGATACCGGGCCATGCAAAGACGGTCTCGGCGAAGAATGCACCCGCAAAAATCATCGGAATCTGGTACGCGATGGACTGTGCCACGGGGATGAAGGAGACGCGCAGTGCGTGGCGAGTAATCGCCTGGTTACGGGTCAAGCCCTTAGCACGAGCGGTACGCACGAAGTCAGCGTTCACGTTATCGAGCAGGTACTGACGCTGTGCAATCTGGTAACCAGCCCAACCGAAGATGGTCATACAGAAGGTCGGCACGACGTAGTGCGCCGCCATATCCATGGTGATTTCCCAGAATCCGGTCAGACCCGGAGTCGAAATACCGGTCACATAGAAAATCTTCTCTCCACCATTAGCAACGGCGATGTTGTTGATAGTGGTCGCGCCCTGCTGCACCACGAAGTAAGCAACGGGAGCGGGGATGATGTAGACCAGGTAGGAGTAACCGGTGATAACACGGTCAGAGAACTTGTACTGGCGAGCTGCCGAGTACACACCCAGGGCAATACCAATCACAATCGAGAGAATGGTAGCCACCAGCAGCAGGCGGGTAGAAACCCACACGCGCTGGCCAAATTCCTGGTTAATGTACGCGCCGTTGGGGCTACGGCCCCAATCGAACTTGGTGACCACATTGGTCAGCCACTGAACGTAGCGGTCCCAGGGGTTCATTTCGGGATCGAGACCCAGGGATGCGAAGTTACGGTTCACCTGCTCGGGGCTAGGCTTCGGAACCTTTTCCTGCTCCAAGAGGGCAGGCTTCAGGGCAGTAACCGCTGCAAAGTAACCCATCGTGGTCGTAATAAAGACCATGACGAGGTACGTCAGCGATCGCTGGAGGATGTACCTAAACATGGGACGGTTCCCCTCCTTGTGTAGATGTCGGTATTAAGGCATGTGTGTCATGCTGTCCTAGCGCACTGCTTCGTGATGACTGTCACTAGGAGCATATGTATTTTATCTTATATAGCCTGTAACACTTCCACCAAACCCACATTGGGCACTTTCACCCCTTAGAACAGCCTGTATGCAAGCTAAAAGGGAGCTGGGTAAAAAAATGCCCCGGAATACCGGGGAAAAGGGGCGGATTAACAATTTTTACGAAAATTTTACATCGGAAACAATTCTCTCGACATAGGGACGTAATAACCTTTTCGATAAGCGCTTTAATGGGGCAAAACACCACGTAAACCCACTATTTAAGGGACTAAACCAACACTTCCAACCCCTAAACCAAGCACTAAGGCACACCTCTTAAGCGCACTGGTTAAGGCAACTCAGCCAAAAGCGGCGCCCCGGCACGAGCACACGACTCGCACCGGGGCGCCGCTTATATAGGAAGGCAACGCCTCCGGCGCGCACCTTTTCGTTATCCCTCGTTCTAGGAACGCGAGGAGCCGCCATCCTCCGAAGAGCCCGCCTCATGCGAAGCATCCGAGCTCACTGACTCAGCAATCGTCCTGCGGTTAGGACCCTGCATGCTCTTCAGAGCCTGCGCATCCTTCGCCGCCATCTCCGGAGTAATCACCGGAATCGCACCGGTCGCCGCACGGGCAATATCAACAGCCGGCTCAGTCTCCAGGGTCGTCGCCAGCGCATCCTCACGAATGAAGAACAGAAGCAGCGTAGACACCAGGCCCAGCGGCACCAGGTACAGGAACAGCGGAATCAGCGCATCGTTATACGCATTCACAATGATGCCGTGCACCGGCTCCGGCAAAGACGCCACCAGCTCAGGAGTCAGAGACGAAGACGCATGGCTACCCGAAGACTGCAGCGCCTGCTGCGGCATACGCTCAGAAATCAGCGACGTCAGACGCGAGGTAAACAGACCACCCACCAGCGAGGCACCCACAGTAGCACCCACCTGACGGAAGAAGTTATTCGCAGCCGTCGCAGTACCCACAACAGTCACAGGAAACGCATTCTGAACAATCAGAGTCAAGAACTGCATGGACATACCCAGACCGGCACCCATCACCGCAAGGTAAATACAGAACAGCCAGGTCGGAGTCTCAACAGTCACGGTCGACAGCAGGAACAGGCCCAACGCCACAATTGCGGTACCGGTCGTCACATAGCCCTTATAGCGGCCAGTCTTCGACACCAGGCGGCCCGTCACAATCGACACCACCAGCATGACGCCCATCATCGGAATCATCAGCAGACCAGCCACCGTAGCACTCACACCCAGCGCCATCTGCAGATAGGTCGGGATGTACTCCACCGCACCAAACATCGCCACACCCAGCGCCAGCGAAGCACCCAGAGTCAGCAGGAAGTTACGGTTCTTGAACAGGTACATGGGCATAATCGGCTCAGCCGCACGGTTCTCCACCGGGATGAACACCAGCGCAGCAACCACCGAGAAAATCAGCAGACCAATAATCTGCGGCGAGGTCCACTCGTACTGGTTGCCGCCCCAAATCGTGGCAAGCACGAGCGCGCTCGTACCCGCCATCAGAATCAGCGAACCAAGGTAGTCGATACTGTGCTTCTCACGATTACGGAACGGGCGGTGCGGTAGCAAGAAAATCACCGCGAGAATCGACAGAATAGCCAGCGGCAGGTTCAGCCAGAACGCCCAACGCCAACCCGGGCCCTCAGTAATCCAACCACCAATCAGCGGACCAGCCACCGACGAGAACGCGAAAACGCCACCGATAATACCCATGTAGCGGCCTCGGTCGCGGGGAGGAATCACATCAGCAATCACCGCCTGAGAAAGAATCATCAGGCCACCACCACCCAGACCCTGCAGGGCGCGAGCAAAAATCAGCCAGTTCATGTCCTGAGCGAGCGCACCAACAATCGAACCCGCCATGAAAGCAACAATCGCAAAAATCAGGAAGGGCTTGCGTCCGAACTGGTCAGAAAGCTTGCCGTAGACCGGCATCGTAATCGTCGAAAGCAGGATGAAAATGGTAATCACCCAGCTCATGTGCTCCACGCCGTGAAGCTCACCAACGATCGTGGGCAGCGACGGCGCCAGAATCGTCTGGTTCAGCGAGGACATGAGCATCACAATGACCAGGCCCAGGAACATGGCGCGGATGCGGTTTTTACTTTCCTGCTTAGCCTCACCGGCTGGCGGCTGAGGTAGATTCTTTTCCTCTGTACTCATCGTTTAATCCTTAGTTACGTTCTATATATGTCTGTTGTGAGTATCCGCCGGGCTCTGGATTCGGTTACCTCGATTCGGGGCCTCCGATTCGGTTTCCGGCGGGCTTTTGTCATTTGTAGCAGTGAACCGCCGCTAGATTGCCGGTCGGTTCTGCTCAAAAAGCAGGAACTGGAAGGTCTTCACCGTCTGGCGGATATGGCGGGCGATATCCTCTTTGTCTTCCAGGTCGCGGGCAAACTCCAGCTGACGAAGCACCGCGGAGGCAAGCTGGACCTTTGCGCGCGATCGCTCGCGGAAGTGATCGGTCAGCGGGTCAGCCGGGTTTCGGCGCGGGAAGGGGCCGCGGCGACCAGCAGCATCAAAAGCCACCCAGTCGATGGTGTTCAGGTACTCGGTGAGCACCTGTTCGCACTTCATGTAGTGCATCTTCATTCGTTTCGCGGACTCGGGGAACTCCTGATAGGGAGCTCGAGGGTCCTTGCCCTTGGCGTAGTGGAAGCTCTGGAAAATGACCTCCCAGAGAAGGTGGGTTACACGAATGATCGTGTTGTCATCCTCGTGGGCACGGTCTGTTTCGAGGATTTCCTCGCTGACCACCGGTTCGCGCAGACCCAGGACGGCATCCTCTTTAGAGGGGAAGTAGTTGAAGAAGGTACGCGGGGAGACGCCCGCCTCCTGGGCGATTTCTTCAACGGTGGTTCCGCGCATCCCGTGTTCGCGGACGCGTTTGAGGGCTGCTTCGTGGATTGCCGTCCAGGTTTGTTCGCGGCGGCGTTCGCGAAGGCTCTGTTCCTTTTTCTGCATAACTGCAATTATTTCATCACTGCACACAATGCTCAAGTGCATTTTTGGCGTTAAGGCCCACAGCATAGCCAGCTAAGCTCCAGCCCCACACAAAACATCGGCATAATAGAGGGATGAACTTGTTTGCCCCCGCCTATCTCGATTTCCTGCCAGACTGGCTACGCCTCGCACTCGGCATCGCCGATATCCTCATCCGACTCGCAGCCCTCTGTTGGCTCCCCTACAACCGCAAACCCGTGGTTGCCCTGGGCTGGCTCATGGCCATCTTCTTCATCCCCTTCGTAGGGTTCATCGCATTCCTCGTCTTCGGCTCCTCGCGCCTGCCCGCCTACCGCCGCGCACGCCAACACGCCATGAACGACTTGATCCGCGAAGTCAGCGAGAACAAGCCCTTCCTCACCCGCACCGACGACCTCTCCGACCCCGCAAAGGCAGCCAGCCAGCTCAACTACACCCTGGGCTCACTCCCCCTGGTCGGCGGCAACCAATTCACCCTCCACACCGACAACCACGAGGCAATGGTCGCCATGGCGGAAGAAGTCGACCGCGCCACCAAATACGTGCACTTCGAGTTCTACATCACCGCCTACGACGAGGCGAGCGCAGTCCTCTGGGACGCCCTCTTCGCAGCCCACGAACGCGGTGTACAGGTGCGCGTACTCCTCGACCACATCGGCTCCCGCAAATACCCGTCCTATAAGAAACTCGTGAAAATGCTCAACGACTCGGGTATGCAGTGGCGCCTCATGCTGCCGCTCAAACCGTGGAAACTCAAGTGGCAGCGACCCGACCTGCGTAACCACCGCAAGGTCCTCGTCGTGGACGGACGCGTCGCGTTCTCCGGTTCGCAGAACGCTATTCACCGCTCCTACGACATGCCCGAAAACATTAAGAAGGGCTTGGAGTGGAAGGACCTGACCTTCTCCTGCACCGGCCCCATCGTTGAAGAGCTCAACGCCGTTTTCGTCTCCGACTGGTACTCCGAAACGAACCAGCTGATCCTGGCAGAAATTAACACCAATATCCCCTACTACAAGGATGGGATGCGCGCCCAGGTTGTGCCCTCCGGCCCCGGTTTTGAAACCGAAAACAACCTGCGCCTCATTAACTACCTGATCTACAACGCCGAGCGGCGTATTACCATCTGCTCGCCCTACTTCGTGCCCGAAGAGACCCTACTGCAGGCACTCACGAACGCCGCCTACTCCGGTATTGAAACCACCGTGATTGTGTGCGAGAAGGGCGACCAGTTCCTGCCGAACATGGCGCAGCGTTCCTACTACGAGCAGCTGCTGCAGGCGGGTGTGCGTATTCTGCAGTACCCCAGCCCGACCGTGTTGCACTCCAAGTTCATGATGGTCGACGACGAAATTACGTTCATTGGCTCGTCCAATATGGACCCGCGTTCCTTCTCACTGAACATGGAAGTGTCAACGTTCGTCATTGACCGCGGCATGGTCGCGATGCTGGATGAAGTATGCGCCGAATACGAGCAGGTCTGCACCGAGCTGCTGTACACCCAGTGGGCGGAGCGCCCGCGCCGCATCAAGATGGTGGAGAACCTCTGCCGACTGTGGTCATCGCTCCTCTAAATAAAACTGCCCACCCGGATAACCCCGGGTGGGCAATTTTATTGCATGAGGCGCTATCGCAGGATGCACCGGGCTACAAGCTAGAGCACGGATACGTATTAGAGCAGACCAGGGGCTACATCGGTTCGCCCGGGCCCACCAAACCGGCAGAATGCATCCACCACACGAAGAGCGCCACCGCAATGTAGAGGACCGTGCACAGGCTCAAAGTAATGATGTGGCGGCGGCGAGTCATGCTCAAATACCCAATAAACTCACGGATAAAAGCATTCACCGCAAAATACACCTTCGTACGAGCCCCCGCGCCCCAGCATTTCAGGCCCAGCGAACGCGCCAGCAGCAACGCACGGAACAGGTGGTAGCTGGTTGTTGCCACAGCAACTTTCGGGGTTTTGCCCTCGGCAACCTCCGGCATCAGGGCGTAAGAGAAGAGCAGATTCTCGCGGGTGTTCACCGCGCGGTCCTCCACAATAATGTCCGCCTCGGGAATACCACGGGATATAGCGTAGCGAGTCATCGCCACACCCTCGGGCACCTCTTCATCCGCGCCCTGACCGCCAGACATAATCAGCTTCGAGCCGGGGTTCTTACGGTAAATTTCAATGCCTCGATCGATACGACCCGCCAGCAGCGGAGTCACCTGGTCACCAATGAGGCCCGAACCGAGCACCACCACATAGTCAGCCTGCTGACGGAAATTCACCAGGTTCAACACTGCCGACACAGTAAAGCCCACCGCGTAGATGGTGAAATAGGTCAGCACCAGCGAAAAATAGAAATAAATAGTGCCCCACACGCCGCCCAACGGAGTGTTCTCCGCCGGACCGGGAACAAAGAACGGACCCACAATAAGGGCAATACCGGCAGCTAATGCCAAAGAATTAGTGAGCGAAAAACCCTCACGAACAATAAGACGCACACCGCTATAAAGGAAAAGACCGGTCAAACCCAAAGGCGTAAAAATCGAAAGGATCGCCGGAACGATAACAATGAAGAACGCCAACACCAGCAAAATCTGGTTTTCTGCCACAATCGCCGTTACGCCCAGGCTCGTACCCAGCAACCCCACGGTCGCAATCAGCAACCAGCCGACAAACACACTACGGCGTTCCCGCAGGTAGAGGCCAATAAAGCCGAGAAGGCACAGCGCCGTCAGGGCATACAGCACCACCAGCGGATTAAAGGGAGACGAGTCGGGAGGAGGAAGAAAAGACATATAAGGGTCCCAAAAAATAAGTGTGTGCCCGCTAAAAATCGGGAGAATCGAAAATTCTTCACACAATTCTATCCCGCCTCTATCCCCACCACCCTAAACCTGCTTTGGGTAGAAGCGCAGGTATAAGCGCCGGCAGAAACACACAGCCGCCAAAAGGGCGAAAAAGGCAAAAAGAAACACGCGACACCTCCGACATCGCATACCTTCGTATGCAGCGAATGTATCGCGCGTTCATTTCTACCCTGGACTAGTTTAGCGCCATAAACGGTTTCCCGTGTGGATTGAAGAAGGTTTAATCTGCAACCACTCCGGCGCAAGCAGGCGAACAGCCTTCGCACAACCCGACAAAGCAGTAATAATCGACTCGCAACGCTGATTAAACTCGCTCTGATGACGCTTATCCACAATCTGCCCCGGAAAATGGCGATGCATCTTCGACACAGAGTCGCTACTCTCCTGCAAACCGTGGCCCGTATGACCCGGAACATGCTTCACCAGCACACGCTTCTCGCGGATAGCCTCCGTCAAAGCACGCATCTGAGCCACCACGCGCTCATCCTGAATACCCTCAGAAACCCACGTCTCAAAAGCCCAACGGCTATGCGCCAAACGCAACACAAACGTCAACGCACCCAAAGAATCCGTATGAATAATCAGGCGGCGCGAACCGCTATGGAACACTGTATAAGCCGCTAACATCGCAGACAGCTCACCGGTCATAATGTTCACGCCATCATAGTGGGCATGAAAATAGAAGCCGTCCTCACTCACGCCGGCGATACCCATACGGCCGCCACGCTGATACTTCTTATTGTGAGTCGAACGGAACGAACAATCCGTGAAAACGCTATAGTCCTGCAGCTGATCCAGCGGTCGAGGGGTCAGTGCCTCCTCCACCATCTCATCCACGGCGGTACGTGCCGCACACACCTCAGCCTGCATCCGCTCATACGCGGGCGTGCCAGCAAGCTTCACATGCACTTCACCCAAAGAATGGTTATCGTACGGGTCCAGCACCTTCTCAAAGGCGCGGTACTCCATAATCCCCTTCAACTGGTCGCAATCACGGAAAAGATGCTTCAAATTCTTACGGTCAGCAGCAATCGTCACCAGGTTCTGACGGTACTGCTCAGGAACCACATCCCACGCAGAAAGCACGGCACGACCCAGCAGACGCGGATGCACCTCATCACAGCACTCCATCAGGGAATGAACGTGAGTGAAAAGCATCGGCTCCTCATTCACCACAGTGCGGGTGCCGTCCTGCTTAGAAACAAAAACCACCGTCGACAAGGCTGAATAGCAAAAACCCTGCGCCTTACGATGCTCCTGAGCCACCGCAATCACAGCAACACCCTGATCCGTGTACCCGGCAGGGTACGAGGCGCTATAGTCGGGCGCCTCCCAGGTCAGGGTGCATCGTTTGATGTGCGCCGGTGAAAATCCCATGAGTGTCACCCCCCATGCGTGCCATACCGCTTCTCCTTCCATTCATGCGGTGTATCGTCCTCATTCTTTTATAGGTCGAAAAGAAAGGGGCACGCAAATATAAAACACCTTTTTTACAGTTAGCGAATGGGTCAGCCGAAAATCCTCTCCCCCGCCACCACAACACAAAACCCAGCGTGAGAACACAGCGCGAGAAACCCCCGCGCATACCTCACTCGGGCCCGGGGGAAGGTGTACGGTAAAAGAGTCATATACGACGCGGCAACCGCCGCACCATCCGATAAGGAGAGCCCCATGATTGGTGTTTACGCCGGAGTATCCGTCAAGCCCGAGCACGTCGAAGAATTCCTCAAGACCATCGAACCGCTCGTGACCGCAAGCCGCCAGGACGAAGGCAACGTCAGCTACGACTTCGGTGCCGTCTCCGACACCGACTTCGCATTCATCGAGCGTTGGGAATCCCAGGCACTGCTCGAAAAGCACATGGGCACCGAGCACTTCCAGAAGGCTGTCGCCGCATGGGAGCCGCTGCTCTCCTCCGAGCTGGACGTTCGCATCGTCAACTTCCGCTAAACGACGTTAAATACCGAAGGTGCCCGGCACCCCCTAAGTGAGGGGTGCCGGGCACCTTCGTATATTCGTATATCAGCCCTGGAGGCGAGCGCGGCCACTAGCGGCGCGCCCTGTTTAGCGGCGCTCTACGCCAACCTCCACCGAATCAAGCGTGAAACCATTCGTCGCGCTCACGCAATGCACCTTACCGGTGTTCACCGACTTGCAGGTGTAACCGTACGCGGTCACCACCTGACCGGCAGGCAGCGCAGTAATACCCTCGGTGTTCACCGGCTCCGGGGTGGCGGTCTGACCGACCAGGCTCACCTCGGGCGCCTGACCCTGCACCATGTGCACGCGCTGCTGCGCCTTACCGGATGCGGCATCCCAACCCTCCAGGGTCACACCCACCAGCGCCTGGCAGTCCACACCCGACGGGGTCACCGAGCACACGACCTTAGAATCCGGGCTGGTGAAACGCAGCGCCTCAACGGTCTTTGCCGAATCACCCTGACCGAACGTGCCGCCGCCGTACGCTTCAGCAAAAGTCAGCACGCCCGAGAGCATGCGGGTCTGCGCCGGAATCAACGCCAGGCGAGGCTTCTCAGCGCTACCGCCCTGAGTGAAGCAGGCACCCGTAATGTACTCGCGGCCCTGCACCTTCGTAGCGCACTGGTACCACTCCACGCTCGCCGAACCGTCCTGGTTCTTGCGGCTGTTGAAGAGGCGCACCGCCTCCTGAGCCTTCGCGCAATCCGAACCGTCGTACACGTAGATACCGGCGGAACCACCCAGCAGGCTGGTCACGCCGCAACGGGTACCCGCATCAATGGTGTTCGCGGAGCCGCTCGCGGTGGCGTAAGCTGCCTCGTACTCGGCGTCGGTGCTCGGCTCATCGGTGGGGGTTGCTACAGCATCAAAAGTTGCCGGCGCATCCAGACCGGCAGAAATCTGGACAGTATTCGGCTTCCAGGAGCCGTCCGCCGCGTGGAACAGGGTCTTCGCGTCAACGGGCGCAGAAGAAGTCGCCACCTTCATCGGGGCGGTTTCAGACTCATCAGCCTGCGGCTGAGCAGAGCAAGAACTCAAAGCGAGTGCACCGATGCAGGCAAGAGCCGTCAGGGCACGACGAGTAAAGGCACGCTGTGCGCGCGCGGGCAGGGTAACCATGAATGCGTCCTCGTGAGGGTTGCGAATTGCGTTGTGTTTGAGTGGTTGTGCTGAGTCGGTGAATCGGGTACCTAAATACCTCCTTACACCCTACTGCAACACCACTGACAAGGCAATACGCCGCACCGGGTATCCCACGACAGTAGACAGAGACGCAGGCAAAGACGCGGATAAAGAACAGCGCCCCGTCCCGCAGAAAAACCGCGGAACGGGGCGCCAGCCCACAGGGCAAGAATATTAAATTCTCAGAAAATACGTGAGGGGTTTATGCGTCCTCGGGCAGGATGCGCACGCCGCCCTTATCAGCCGAAGCAGCCAGCATGCCGTACACCTTCAGGGCGTTCGACACCTGACGTTCACGCGGCTTGGTCGGACGCCACGGTGCAGCGCCCTTCGCCTCGCGGCGAGCAGCCAGCTCCTCATCCGAAACGTTCACACGCAGGATGCGGTTGTTCACGTCAATCTCAATCTCGTCGCCGGTCTGCACCAGGCCGATAGCGCCGCCAGCAGCCGCCTCCGGGGAGACGTGACCGATCGAAATACCCGAAGTACCGCCGGAGAAACGACCGTCAGTAATCAGTGCACACTTCTTACCGAGGCCCAGACCCTTCAGGTAGGAGGTCGGGTACAGCATCTCCTGCATACCCGGGCCGCCCTTCGGACCCTCGTATTGGATGACGACGACGTCGCCCTCCTTGACGTTCTTCGACAGGATCTCGTACACAGCCTCGTCCTGCGACTCAACCACGAAAGCGCGACCCTTGAAGTGGAACAGCTCCTCATCAATACCTGCGGACTTGATGATTGCGCCGTCCTGGGCGATGTTGCCGTACAGGACCGCCAGGCCACCGTCCTTGGTGTACGCGTGCTCCACGGCACGGATGCAGCCGTTCTCAGCATCAGTCTCGTGGGACTCGTACTTGTTGGCGGTGGAGAACGCGTGGGTGGTGCGCACGCCGCCGGGAGCTGCCAGGAACAGTTCCTTCGCCTTCTCGCTCGCCTTGCCGCCGCGGATATCCCACTCGTCCAGCCACTCGTCCAGCGAGTCAGCGTGAACAGAATGAACGTTCTTGTGCAGCAGGCCGGCACGGTTCAGCTCACCCAGCAGGGCAGGAATACCACCGGCACGGTGCACGTGCTCAATGTGGTACTTGGTGGAGTTCGGGGCGACCTTCGCCAGGCAGGGAACCTGACGCGAAATGCGGTCAATATCCTTCAGGGTAAAGTCAGCGCCCGCCTCGTGAGCAATCGCCAGGGTGTGCAGCACGGTGTTGGTCGAACCGCCCATCGCCACATCCAGCGCCATAGCGTTCTCGAACGCCTCCTTGGTCGCAATGGAGCGAGGCAGAACCGACTCGTCATCCTGCTCGTAGTAGCGCTTAGCCAGCTCAACGATGCGGCGGCCAGCATCCAGGAACAGCTCCTTACGAGCAACCTGAGTAGCCAGGGTGGTGCCGTTACCGGGCAGCGCCAGACCAATCGCCTCATTCAGGCAGTTCATGGAGTTCGCGGTGAACATACCCGCACACGAGCCACAGGTCGGGCAGGCGTTCTTCTCAACCTGAGCGAGCGCCTCATCGCTGACGCTGTCGTTAACAGCCATCACCATGGCGTCAATCAGGTCGAGGCGGTGCTCAACAACGCCCTCAATGCCCTCGCCGGACTCCATCGGGCCACCGGACACAAAGATAGTGGGGATGTTCAGGCGCATAGCCGCCAGAAGCATACCGGGGGTGATCTTGTCACAGTTAGAGATGCAGACCAGCGCGTCAGCACGGTGCGCGTTGACCATGTACTCAACCGAGTCAGCAATCAGATCGCGGGAAGGCAGCGAGTAGAGCATACCGTCGTGGCCCATCGCGATACCGTCATCAACGGCGATGGTGTTAAATTCCTTGGCAACGCCGCCAGCCTCTCGAATCGCGCCGGCGACCAGTTCACCCATATTCTTCAGATGCACATGGCCGGGCACGAACTGGGTGAAAGAGTTCGCGATAGCAATAATGGGCTTGCCGAAATCATCATCGCCCATGCCGGTGGCACGCCACAGGGCGCGGGCACCAGCCATGTTACGGCCGTGAGTTGAAGTACGTGAACGCAGTTCTGGCATTGTTTTACCTTCCGTAGTGATGCAAGTACTGATTTTACGCGCGGCGTCCAACGCTTCTCAGCTCAGGGTCACTTTGGTTTCATGCATCGAAACGCGCACGAGCCTGCAACCGCCTATCGGTGGGAGGGTTGAGGCCACGGGGATTGTGCCGGATCTGCGGCAGAATTGCCCCCTTCGGGGTAGATGGGGGACATCACCCCATTATGCCCCCTAATCTGGAATGAGCCCAGGCTGCGGGCGGCGATATTCAGTCGGCGAACGCACCGGGAGGCGGCGGGCTGCTGTGTCTGCCGCGTACGGGCCTCGCTGTGCACACGTAGCAGCACACGTAGCACCATACATAGCACCAGCGCGGTTCGTTTCCAACACACTGATTTATACGCAGATTTATACGCACTGAACCCTGCATACGATTCAGAAGGTTTCCATGACACAGGCACCCACCGCATCGCTCACCCTCACCCCAGCGACCAGCCCGGCAACCACCCCGGCAGGCGGCAAGGACTTCGCGTCCTCCGTCATCTACCAGGTGTACCCCAAGTCCTTCTACTCTTCGGCCGGTGGCGCCTACGGCGACCTGCGCGGCGTCATCGAGAAGGTTCCCTACATTGCTTCCCTGGGCGTGGACATGGTGTGGTTCAACCCGTTCTTCGCCTCCCCGCAGAACGACAACGGCTACGACATCTCCGACTACTACGCCATCAACCCCGACCTGGGCACCATGGAGGACGTCGAAGAGATGATTGCTGCCCTCGCCAAGCACGGTGTGGGCGTCATGTTCGATATGGTGCTCAACCATGTTTCGACCGAGCACGAGTGGTTCCAGCGTGCGCTCGCCGGTGAGCGCGAGTACTGGGATTACTTCTACATTCGCCCCGGTAAATACGCCGAGGATGGTCAGCTGCGCGAACCGACCAACTGGGAGTCGAAGTTCGGCGGCTCCTGCTGGTCCCGCTTTGGCGAGTACACGGATGAGCACGGCACTCCCCTGTTCTACATGCACCTGTACGACCGCACCCAGGCGGATGTGAACTGGTACAACCCTGTTGTGCGTGACGAACTGTTTAAGGTCGTGAACTTCTGGTACGAGAAGGGCGTGCGAGGCTTCCGTTTCGACGTCATTAACGTCATCGGCAAGGGTGAAGAGCTACTCGACGCCCCCGAAGGCACCGTGGACAAGGAACAATACACCGACACCCCGATTGTGCACACCCGCATTCAGCAGCTGAACCGCGCCTCCTTCGGTCAGTATGATGACACCGTGACCGTGGGCGAAATGTCTTCAACCAGCATCGAAAACTGCGTGGGCTACTCCAACCCGGCAAACCACGAGCTGGATATGGTGTTCAGCTTCCACCACCTGAAGGTGGATTACGAGAACGGTGAGAAGTGGTCAAAGGTGCCGTTCCGTTTTGCCGAGCTGAAGCAGATTCTGAACGATTGGGCGCTGGGCATGCAGGCAGGCGGCGGCTGGAATGCACTGTTCTGGAATAACCACGATCAGCCGCGCGCACTGAACCGTTTTGGTGACGTTGAGCGTTACCGTGCCGAGTCGGCGACCATGCTGGCGACCGTGATTCACCTGCTGCGCGGCACCCCGTACGTGTACCAGGGCGAGGAAATCGGCATGATTGACCCGGTCTACTCCTCGATCGAGCAATACGTGGATGTGGAGGTGCACAACGCCTACGCGATGCTGCGTGAGCGCGGTCTGAGCGAGCAGCAGGCCCTGGAGATCGTGGCGTCGAAGGCTCGCGATAATTCGCGTGTGCCGATGCAGTGGACCGCGGATCCGGCGACTGCCGGTTTTGGTTCCACGTCGCCGTGGCTGGCTCCCGCCCCGGTGCGTGATGCGGCGACCGGTGCCGGTATTTCGGTGGAGGATGAGGAACGCGACGGCGTGATTCTGCCCTACTACCGCAACCTGATTGCCCTGCGTAAGCGGTACCCGGTCATCTCTGCGGGTTCGTACGCACCCTACGCGTTGGATCACGAGCGGGTGTTTGCGTACCTGCGTGAGCTGCCCGCTGATGGTACCCGCCCGGCGCAGCGCCTGCTGGTGCTGACGAACTTCTACGGTGAGCCGACCGAGGTTGAGGTTCCGGCTGAGTTCGTTCGTTCCGGTCGCGTGCTGGTGTGTAATTACAAGAATTCTGCGGTGGATTCCATTGCGGTCGATTCCACCGTGTCTGATTCTGCTGCGGCGGATTCTGCCGAAACGGTGACCCTGAGCCTGCGCCCCTACGAGGCTTTGGCGTTGCTGATTGAGGGCTAAAAGCTACTGTATGCCTCTCCCCTGACGTGTGGGACGAGGTGATATAAACCGACCTGGCAATATTCTATTTCTAGAATATTCCCAGGTCGGTTTTGTTTATGCCCATTCCTATAAAGGAATTTATGGGGATTGCCAGGCAGATTCTTAGAAGCCGCGCTCGTTCAACCAGGCAGCCGCCGCCTGCGCGGGCTCCTGCTTAGAGGTACCCGAAACGCGGTCATTCAAAGTGCGCAAATCGGCGGTGGTCAGCTTCGCCGAGACACGGTTCAGAACCTCCGCCGCAGAGTCGGGAACTCGCGACGTATTGATAATGGGCAACACCTGCTGAGCCAGAATCATATTCTTCGGATCCTCCAGCACCACCAGCTGATTCTGCTCTATCGCGGGCGTGGTCGAGTAGAGGTCAACCACCTGCACGGTGTCATCGAGCAGGGCTTTGACGGTCAGCGCGCCACCACCGTCCGAGAGGGGCACGAACTCGGCGGGGACGCATCCGTACTTCTCTTTCAGGCCCGGGATGCCGTAGGCGCGCTCGGCAAACTCCGGGGCCGCGCCGAGCTTCAGATTCGTACAGCGGGAGGCGAGGTCTTCAAGGCTTCGCAGACCGTATTTCTGAGCGGTCTGGGCGGTAACGACGAGCGAGTCCTTATCCTCCGCCTCGGAGGCGTTCAGGGCGCGGATTTCAGCCCCGGAGCCACCCGTGGTAAGGGTGCCGAGGGCGGCGGGTAGCGCCTGCAGAATCTCCTGCGCAGTGTTAGCTGTAGCCTTCGGGTCTAGGTAAAGTAGCAGGTTGCCGGAGTAGTCCGGGATAACGTCCACCGCACCGGAGGCGAGTGCCCCCAGGTACGCCTCGCGGGCGCCGATGCTCAGCTGGGTGCGGGCATTGAATCCCGCCCGGGCGAGGGCTCCGGCGTAGATTTCGGCGAGGATTTGGGATTCGGCGAAGGCTGCTGAGCCGACGATGATTCCTTCGTGTTCGCCGCTGAAAACTTTGTCACCGCTGAGCCCGCAGGCGCTGAGAATACCCGCTATGCCGAGCGCTCCGGCGGCGGTGAGGGCAGTGCGACGAGATACGGCGCGGGGCGGTACAGTGCGGCGCGTGAAGGTTTGAGGCGTCTGATTCATCGGGTTCATACCTTCTTCCGGTTGATGGTGAGTCCCGCGGGGGTGAGCGCACGCTGCACGAAGCCCATGAGCGCGTCCACGGCGAAGGCGAGAAGCGCCACGAGCAGGGTTGCGACGAGCATGCGCGGGTAGTCACGCACGGCAAGCCCGTCGAAGAGGTACCTGCCGAGGGTTCCGCCGCTGAGGTAGGCGACGATGGTCGCGGTTGCGATGACCTGCACGAGGGCGGAGCGGAGCCCGCCGAGCATCATGTTGGCGGCGAGCGGGATTTCGAGTCGGGTCAGGATCTGCCATTCGGTCAGGCCTTGGGCGCGGGCTGCATCCACGAGGTCTTCCGGTACGGCGGCGAGGCCTTCAAGAACTCCGGCGAGCAGAGGTGCCGCCGCAATAATAATGAGCACGATGAGGGCGGGCAGGGTTGAGACGCCCAGCCAGAGCGCCAGGATGGTGAGCAGACCGAGCGCGGGTAGCGCGCGGGTGGCGGCTACGGCGCTCATGAGCAGGTTGCTGCGGCGGCGATTAGCGCCGTCGGAGGGTCGGTGGTGTCCAGCCCAGAGGCCGAGGGGCACGACGATGAGTGCCGCGCAGACGGTGGCGAGGGCGGTGACGCTTAGGTGTTCGAGCAGGCGCACGAGGATTCCGCCGCTTCCCTGCCAGTTGGCACCGTCCAGGAGGTAGGCGAAGGTTCGTTCTATGACGTTCACGGTTTATACCTTCCTTTCGGGGTTGCGGCGGTTTGCAACCGTAGCCGCCAGCCAGGGCGTAAGTGCCCTCGTCAGAAGGATAAGGAGCAGGTCGAGGACCAGTGCCAGCAGCAGGCTAAGGATTACGCCAGCCAGGATTTCCGAAGGGATATTGCGCGCGAGTCCGTCGGTGAAAAGCGTACCGAGCGAGGGCACACCGATGAGGGCACCCACGGATACCATCGCAATATTTGCCACGGTTGCCACGCGGATTCCCGCCATAATGACGGGCGTAGCGAGGGGCAGGTAGAGCTCCATCAGCGCCTGTCGGGGCGTGTATCCGAGGGCGCGTGCAGATTCGTGCACGCTATCGGGTACGGAGTCGAAGGCATCCACACCGGAGCGCACCATGAGCGAGAAGGAGTAGACGCTCAGGGCGACGAGCACGTTCAGCGGGGAAATAATGGAGGTTCCCAGAATAAGCGGCATCAGCACGAACAGTGCGATTGAGGGGATGGTGTACAGTAGCGAGGAGAGGTGCATGAGGGTTCGCGCACCGATGCGGCGTTCGGAACCGCGGTCGCGGCGACGGCTCGCGTAGTAGGCGACCGGTAGCGCGACGAGAGCACCAATCGTGACGGGCACGATGCCCTGGTAGAGGTGGCTGAGGGTCAGCTCGAGGATGCGCTGGCTGTTGGTGGCGACCCACTCCCAGTGCATATCGCTTGCTGCGAGGGGTGATGCCACTAGGGACTGCGCGGCGAGAGGTGGTACCGCGATCACACTATTTTCTAGAAGACTCATTCGCTTTTCTCGCCTTCTGCCGCACCATTCTGTGCTTCTCGGGAGGTGGCAAGTCGGCGTGCACGCGCTTGGCGCATCGTCTTCTCATCCAGCAGACCGGCAACGGAGCGGCTCACGAAGGAGCGCACGAAATCATCGGCGGGGCTGTAGAGAATCTCTTCGGGAGTGCCGAACTGGGCGAGGCGACCACCCTCCGCGAAGACGGCGATTGTATCGCCGAGCAGGAGCGCCTCATCAATGTCGTGAGTGACGAACACGATCGTCTTGGCGAGTTGCCCCTGTAGGCGCAGCAGCTCTTTCTGCAGGTCGGTACGCACCACCGGGTCCACCGCGGAGAACGGCTCATCCATGAGCAGGACGGGCGCATCGGCGGCGAGAGCACGCGCCACACCAACGCGCTGCACCTGACCACCCGAAAGCTGGGAGGGGTAGCGCTTCGCGTACGAAGAATCCAGACCGACCACTTCGAGCAGTTCGAGGGCACGCGCCTGCGCCTCCTTGCGGGAGGCGCCGAGCAGGCGCGGTACGGTGGCAATATTCTGCGCGACGGTGCGGTGCGGCATGAGTCCGCCCTGCTGCATCACGTAGCCAATGCCGCGGCGCAGCTCGTAGGGGTTCTTCTCGTGCACGTTCACGCCGTCAATGGTGATGGTGCCGCTATTGGGCTCCACCATGCGATTAATCATGCGCAGACTAGTGGTTTTACCGCATCCGGAGGGGCCGACGAACACGGTAATCTGACCGGCGGGAATGTGCAGGTTCAGGTTCTGCAACACCGTGGTGGGTTCACCGGTTCGGCTCGAGTAGCTCTTGGTGATGTTCTCGAAGCGGATTCCGCCCGCCTGAGCACTGACTGCAGCATTTTTTGCCCACGGAATCTGGGGTGAGCTCTCCGGAGGCTGTGTACTGAAATTCTGGGCAGTCATGGGTGCGGTAATCCTTTCTGCAACCCGTTGTATGCGCTCTTTGAGCAGAAATTATCGAGTAGCTTCCTGCTGGGCGTTTCTACAGTGAGTGTGGTGTACCTGTTCTGTACATAGACCGTATATAAAAAGGCGGCACCTCGGGGTTTTATTCCTAAGATACCGCCTTTTTGACGGGTTGCAGTATCTGCAGCCCTAAAGTTTTTAAAAACAAAACCCGCCCCACTGTAGAAGCCTGGAGGCGGATTTCGTGGCTCCGACCGGCGTCGATCCGGTGACCTTACGATTTTCAGTCGTACGCTCTACCAACTGAGCTACAGAGCCTTGCGTATTTACTTTTAGATACGCAATGACCGCGTCTTCGGATGAATAATCATCTGAACTTACGCGGCCAGAGCGACCCCGACGGGACTTGAACCCGCGACCTCCGCCGTGACAGGGCGGCGCGCTAACCAACTGCGCTACGGGGCCTTGTTGGAATCAACAGAAGTAAACTCTATATCATCTAACTTGGCTTTGCAAATCGTGAGATTTGCAAGTACCCCCAACGGGATTTGAACCCGTGCTACCGCCGTGAAAGGGCGGCGTCCTAGGCCGCTAGACGATGGGGGCCTAGTCGATCGAACAGGTTCCGTTTTCTTCATCCCGTCGTTCGAACCTCCACTAGTCTATGACAGGTTTGCGGAGGCGTGCAAACCGTTTTGTTCGATTTTGCCCGATTTTGACCCCCATTTTCGACCATTTATAGCCTGGCACATATGTGTTTAAGCTTGTCAATGAGGATTCAGAAAAACTTCAAAAAATTTTAAAATTTCTTCACAACACCCCATATCAGAGGCTTTTGGAAGGTTTTTAGACACGTTTGGGTACCTACAGGAGCCCAGAGAAAGACTTTTTCGCTACCTCCATTTCTACAGATTTTCTACAAACTCCTCCGAAATTTTGTTTCGAAGATGCCGGCATCAGTCCCGCAAGAATTCCAAAAACCCACCTTCACATCTCTTATACACCCCTCTTATGCGCATCGCAGCGGCCAAAAAACTCCACAATATCTCCAAAAAATTTTCGACAACTTTCTACGCGCTTATATAGGACATGCAGGCAAGACGCTACCCTGGGTGCAAATATCTGCAAGAGAGTGCACAGCAACACCTCTCTAGAGGGTTCACCCCAGCACCCCCGGAGCCCTCAAAAATGTGCCGCGCAAAGCAACTACAGGCCAGAATGCACGTAGATGCAAATATTCACTCTTGGGAATACAATAAACCGGCTTGTCAGACGCTTATTTTTCTCTCAGTGCAGATATCTACGCAATTATGACGACGCAGAAATATAAAGATTTGATAAACCTCTAGCGATTGACAAGGAGAGATGAAAGCCAGCTGAAAATACCCCCTGAAATAGCTTGAAGCCCCCTCTTTGAGCACCGTACTATAGAGGGCGTGAGGTCACTTCCGGACCTTGCACGGGGCCACTTCCGGAGCCCCAGACGTAAAGTCACCGCACATTACAGCACCGATAAACCGCATAGAGATCCAAAGGGGGATCCAGTGTCCGCAACGATGAATCGCCGCACGGCATTCCGTGCACTCGGCGTAGGCACCGCAACCATCGCTCTCGGCTGTGCAGCTGCACCCGCAGCGCAGGCACAGCAGATGGCGCACCCGCAGAAGGCAATGACTGCCGACCAGCAGCTCAAGCTGATTCTGCGCCGCCTAGAGCAGGTACCTGCCCGTTTGAAGTATGCGAAGCCTGGATCCTCCAACCGCGTTAATAGCGGCATTGAGAGCGCACTGGGCAACCTGACCACCGTCCAGGGCACTGACGCAGGCCGTCAGATTGCAAGCGCTAAGGCCGCTGTTCGTAAGTCTGATGGACGCGCCCACGCAGCGCTCTCCCCCGTTGGTGTTATTGCCTGCGTTGTCAGTATTGCAAAGTTTGTCATTCAGCTGGGCATCGCCATTTACAAGCTTATTAAGGCACTCGTTAACGCCTTCAAGCAGTGGAAGACCTTCAAGAACATCGTGAAGGCCGTCATTTCTGGTGAAGCCCGCAAGAAGCTGGGTACTGAAACTGAAACCGTACTCAAGGCCATTTTGGGCATTGAGGACGTCCTCAAAAAGTGTGCATAGTCTACACACCGTACGGCTATGCGCTTGTTTAGAGAGCTAATCTTGGTGTTTCTTTAGCTTTCTAGACCCCGTTAAAGGGATGCGCCGCACGTGGAGTCACTGCATGGGCTCGCTGCGCGTCCGGGTAGCCGGAGGGTATGTCCTCGAGTGTCTTCGGCGCCTACCCAGCCCACCCCGCATGACCTCATGGTGCGGGGTGGGTTTCTTTAACCGCTCTTTCGACGGCTCTTCCGGGCGAGCGCTTCTTGAGCTTCCTCCCCCGCTACTCCCCTACTTCTTATTACCTCCTTATATATAGACAAAAATCGACCCCGCACCGGTTCACGGTACGGGGTCGATTTCTATACTCTACGTACTCAACGTAAGGATTACTCGCCGCGGGAGACGTTAATCATCTCGTCGCGGTCCACAACCTTCACACGGGCGCGAGGCTCACCGGCTGCATCCTTGGATGCGGCGCCCAGTGCCTTCTCGTGGTCGTCCAGGCGGTGCCAGCCTTCCCAGGTGGTGTACTTGATGCCCTTGGAGTCCAGGTAGGCGCTGAATGCCTCTGCCTCCGGCTCGGGTGCGGTGTAGAGGTTCTCGCGGTCCTCGAGCAGGTGGGTGATGGTCTCGAGTGCGTCAGACTTGGTGGAGCCAATCAGGCCGACGGGGCCGCGCTTAATCCAACCGGATGCGTACAGGCCGGGAACGACCTCGCCGTTCTCGTCCACGACGCGACCCTCAACGTTGGTGATGACGCCGCGCTTGTCGTCGTAACCGATTTCGGGCAGTTCGGAACCGAAGTAACCGATTGCACGGTAGACAGCCTGTACGGGGTAGTCCACGTACTCGCCGGTGCCGATGATGCCGCCGTTGCCGTCGAGCTTGTTGCGCTCCATGCGCAGACCCACAACCTTGCCGTCCTCACCGAGAATCTCGTGCGGGGACTGCAGGAAGTGCAGGTGCAGGCGGCGGGATGCGGTCTGCTCGTTGTTCTTCTGGTCTTCCAGCCAGCCGCGCAGGGTCTTCATCATGACCTTGGTCTGGGCGTTCTTCTCCATTGCTTCCTCGGAAGCCTCGTCGAACTGGAAGTCCTCTTCGTACAGGACGATGTCCACGTCGCGGGAGTGTGCGAGTTCGCGCAGCTCGAGCGGGGTGAACTTCATCTGTGCGGGGCCGCGGCGACCGAAGACGTGCACGTCGGTCACGGGGGAAGCCTTCAGGCCCTCGTAGACGTTGTCGGGGATTTCGGTGACGAGCAGGTCGTCAGCGTGCTTGGAGAGGATGCGGGAGACGTCCAGGGCGACGTTGCCGTTACCGAGCACTGCAACCTGCTCAGCTTCGAGCGGCCAGGTGCGGGGGTAGTCGGGGTGACCGTCGTACCAGGAGACGAAGTCTGCTGCGCCGTAGGAGCCGTCCAGGTCGATGCCCTCAATGTTCAGGGGTGCATCGAAAATCGCGCCGGTTGCGAAGATAATGGCGTCGTAGTGTTCGCGCAGGTCGGCGAGGGTCAGGTCCTTGCCGTATTCGACGTTGCCGAAGAAACGGATGTCACCGCGGTCCAGAACCTTGTGCAGTGCGGTGATGATGCCCTTAATACGGGGGTGATCCGGTGCCACACCGTAGCGGATCAGGCCGAAGGGGGCGGGGTAGCGGTCGAAGATGTCGATGGCGACCTCGACGGCGCCGGTGCGGACCTCTTCAGACTTGGTGAGGATGTCGGCGGTGTAAATACCGGCGGGACCTGCACCAATAACGGCGACGCGCAGGGGGCGTGCTGCTTCAGACACGAAAATCTTCCTTTCGAAGTTCACCGCGGGGCGCCCGGTGCGGCGCGAACAGGCGGTGAGCTTAGTGTTCACTTCTTGCCTATTTTACCGGGGATTGACGGGTGTTCGGGGGCTTATATGTCTTCGCCCACTAAATAGGACAATTTTCTGTCACCTAATCCGGGCGGGGTGGCGCGGCCGGTTCCGGAACCCTGCGCACGCGGCGGGCATAAAAACTGCCCCGCCCTCCGAGATGCAGGAGGGTGGGGCAGGGTAACGAAGACTAGAAAGCAGGGACTAGGAGGCGGGTACCGCCTCAAAGGTTACAACCAGCTCCTCGCGTTCACCGAAGCGGACCAGGTGGCGGTCCAGCACATCCGCCAGACCAGCAGCCAACTCGTCGTTTTCGGCGCGCACCTCCATGATGAGTGCGCCGTCGGTTGCGCGCAGGTCACCGTAGCCGCGGAAGATGCCGTCGCGGTTGAAGGTGAGGCGCAGGCCGTCGGGCAGTTCTGCGGTGCCAAGTTTGCGGCCCATGTGCGAGCCGAGCTGCTTGATGTAGCGGGCGGGGCGGTCGGTTGCTACGATGGCGCGCTGGCGTACCGGCAGGGATTCTGCGGCGGGGTAATTCTCAGCAGACTGGTTTTCAGCGGGGGTAGCAGTGTTTTCCTGGGGAGTTTCAGTCACGGCGGACTCCTTCTCATCTATGCCGAAAAAGGCTCACCACACTGAACCCTGCATCCGGCGACGCGTTGTTTCACCTCGAATATAGCAGGAACTTAGGGTTCACTAACTTAATATGTCATCGTTGTTCGCGCAGGGGCGATAAACAACCGTTCGTTACGCGCCTACCTCTTGAGCTTAATCTCAGCAGCAGCACCCAGGTGAGCCGAAGTCACAGCATCGTTCAGACGCTTAAAATCCGACCGGTCAGTATACGTAATCGTCAAAACAGCCTTCTGCCCATCGCACAGAAGAGTCTGGGAGAACTCAACATTCTTCGCAGCCGAACGAATAGCATTAAGCTCTTCAGTCCGCGCGAGAGCTTGCTGCACATCCTCCGGTGAAGAAGCTGTTGCACAGGCTGGTGTAGTGGTCGAATACTCATTCAGCCATGGCTCAAAAGCCCCGCCCCAGTACAAGCCCAGCAGAGCACCAACAAACACCACGCAAGATACTAGAACGCCCACCACTTTTCGCGGCAGATGCCGCGATCCATTCTTTTGAGGAGCATCGCTTCCTGAATTTTCCGGCACACGATCATACTCTTCACGAGCTAGGGGGCTCCTGGTCGTCATGATTCTTTCTCCTTCCGATGAGAATTTACGTTCACATCCGCTAGCCCCAAATCAGGGATTCTGGTAGGGGCTTCAAGACGGCATAGCCTATCGCAGGCGGTCATCATATCTGCATCGTGAGTCGCCACAATAACTGTGGCTCCACGCCGAGCAGCAGAGCTCAACAACTCAACAACCAATGCCCGGTTCTCAGCATCGAGACTTGCCGTCGGCTCATCCGCAAAAATGTAGCGCACACCCTTGTGGATTGCCCGAGCGATACCTACCCTCTGCTTCTCACCACCACTCAGCAGGGCAGCCGAAGTACGTTCCTTCCCTTCAAGACCAATGACGCTCAGAAGCTCGCGGCTCTCATCCGTAATTCGAGCACGACCAAAGGTCTTACGATCAAGCAGAATATTCTCGATAACGCTCCATTCCTCAATAATTCCGTAATCCTGAAAAACGAAGGAAGCTTCATCAGCCCAGAACGCCAGACGCTCCTTCTCACGAGCACGTTCCATATGCCGGCCCCCAATAACAACCTCACCCGCATGAGGCGGCATCAGCAGACCCAACACATTCAAAAGCGTCGTTTTACCGCATCCGCTCGGACCCACAATTCCAGTTAATTCCCCCGCATATGCCTCAAAGTGGGGACTCTGGAGAATGGGCTGCCCCTGCGCATACACCACAATATTGCGGGAGGCGATAGTTACCTCAGGATGTTCCCCATTACTAGAAGAGGGATAAACAGTATTCCTCATCATTCACTCCTATACGTGACGACGGTGAACCGTCGCGGTGAAGATACGGCTAAAACTCAGTCTCAGCACCATTGCCAGAATAGTGCCGTACAACAGCGGTGCCGCCAACGCTGAAAAAGCGTACTCTGCTCCCTGCACCAGAAGAAGTACCAACGCCGCAGCAGAGCAAAGGCACACAATGCAGGTTTCTTTCAGAAGGTACCCACTAAAAATTGTTCTAAGAGGCAGACCAGCAGTACGTAAAACAAAATCATTACGAGCACGAGCCGCAAGGGTAATGTACGTATTAATTGCTGTACCAATAACGAGTGCCGCGCAGAGAATTGCTAGGCCCACAAGATACGCAACATACCGGTTACGTTCGAGCTGCGCGATATAGAGGTGTTCTTCTCCCGCGCGGTCCACAGAAAGTAGGGTCTGCCCAATTTCCTCAGCGTTGTAGGCAGCCCGTACAGACGCAGGCTGAGAGACCATGACGTTACCGGTAGTCAAGGCCGCAGAAATAAAGGAAGGTTGTAGATTCTGCGTCGCCGATTCGGTTACCACAAGAACAGGCTTTTTATAGTTCAGAAGCCGTGAATCCTGAGAGCTCAAAGCAGGCACCTTTACCCCCGACGAGTTGGTTTTATCCTCCACAGTGAGCAGAGTAAATCCGCGATCCTCCCGGTCTTTCTGGTGGAAAGAATACTCTGCACGCAAAGACTGAGATCCAGGGAAGTTGCTATCCTCAACGTTCTTGAACGACAAGCCAAGACGTTGCTGAAGAAGGTCCACATAGGCGCGGTTCACCATAAGAGCACCATCGTATCCGCTACCCTCCAAACCCTTAACGTTTTCCAACGCATAGGACAGGAGGACACCGTTCCGTGATTCAAGAGAACCTAAAGCACGCACTGTGGCCTGGTCGTAGGAGGCGAGCGCCTGTTCATCCCGTATCGTCGCTTCAGGCACATTCACCCGTAAGGTGTACTGGTCAGAAAGAAGAGACCAGCCAGCCGCCGAATCGCTCCTACCCAAACTCACTTGAGCGCTTGAGACCAGACCCGGAATAGTGCACGCCACTAAAACCACCACAGCATACTTAGCGATTGCACTCGGAACTGTAAAACGTCGATACGCCGGTTCCCTACGTCCCACAGCAGTAATACTCGGCCAAGTCATGAGGTTGATCAGCAGTAGAGCAACCAGCATGAGAACGGTAAACACGGCAAAAATCAGCGCTGTAACCCCCAACAGTTGAGGAAGATGCGCCACACCGTACACGAACCCCTCTACGCATCCCATGCACAATGCTGTTACCGCTGCAGGAGGTAGCGCCAGGAGCAGGAGATCTTGTGCATCCCTTAGCTGCAGGCGCTGCGGGGAGTATCCGTTCAGAAGCAGAATATTCTGAGTTCGCGAACGGACCGACAACCACCCCATGATTGCGGTACAGAAGAGCACAGCGAGGCAGATAAGGCTCGTCAGAGAGCCCGAAGAAGTAACTGCCCCGTAGACAACACGCACCGGGTTAACGGAGGTAACTTTAACATCCATGCCTTGTTCACGGGCAAGGTTTTCAAAAGCACGCACAAATTCTTGGCTACCCGCTAGCGCGTATTGGCCGTCAAGCGAAGAATCCCCAAGTGCTCGTGACGGATATTTTTTCCCGTGCTTATCCGGGTCGAACCAATCAATAGTTTCACCGTCAGAGCTCAGTGAATTCGCCCCAAACACGTAGACGGATTTTCCGTGCCAGAAATCTTCGGGGTCGGCGACCACCTTGAGTAGCTGGGCACCATCGGCAGCGTAGCGATCCACCAGAGTATCAAAGTTCTGAATCAGCTCAGACTTAGACTGTTGCGAAGCACGCAGAGAAAGCTGTGCCTGCGCATTGGTACCCAGAGGAGCCTGCGTCTCCAGGACAGAGATGAGGGCGCTACCCAGCAGAAAGGTCAGAACCGTACACAATACTGCGCACACTCTCAGAGCATTTTTCATCGTTGAATCCCCGTCTGTAGCGGGTGGGTCTAAACTTCACCACCGCAGGCCTGGTGCTAGAAGACTACCACCTTCACAACCTAAATGGTATAGATTTTCGAATTATTTAGATTCAAAACATATATTTTTTTGCTAGTCAGCGGATTTTATAGTTTCTACAGTGCCTTTTCAGGCTTTCTGAACGAAAGCTGGGAGTTTCCTGGATTAACGCTTAGAGAAACTTTAACCGTAGAATATTTCGGTACAACAGTGTCACCTCCCCAACACACCGGGAAGTGGCACTTTTTTATGCGGGCTCGGAACCCCGGTGCCCGCCCCGACTATGAGTATCTACGGATTTTCACGAATGTCTTCTGAGAACACCGCGGCTCCCCAGACCCCCAAGGCAGAAGCCAAGGGCGCACTGGACCGTTACTTCAAAATCACTGAGCGAGGCTCCACCATCGCCGCCGAATTCCGCGGCGGCCTCGCCACCTTCTTCGCGATGAGCTACATCGTCGTGCTGAACCCCCTCATCATCGGCCTCGGCAAGGACGCATCCGGCAACGCCCTCGGTGTACCGCAGGTCGCAGCAATGACCGCACTGGTCGCAGGCGTCATGACCATCCTCATGGGTGTTATCGCCAAGCAGCCCTTCGCCATGGCGGCAGGCCTCGGCGTGAACGCACTGCTGGCAACCACCATCGCCTCCACCCCCGGACTGACCTGGCCCGCCATCATGGGCCTGGTTGTATGGGCTGGTGTGCTGATGACCATCCTCGTGCTGACCGGCTTCCGCACCGCAGTGTTCAACGCGGTCCCCGAATCGCTCAAGGTCGCAATCGTCGTCGGTATCGGCTTCTTCATCGCCTTCATCGGCCTCGTCAACGCAGGTATCATCCGCCGTATGCCCGACGCAGCCGGCACCACCGTGCCCGTCTCCTTCGGCGTGAGCGGCCACCTGCTCGGCTGGCCCACCTTCGTCTTCCTCTTCGGTCTGTTCCTCACCATTGCGCTGTTCATCCGCAACGTGAAGGGTGCAATCCTCTACGGCGTGCTCGCCTCCACCGCCCTCTCCATCATCCTGGAGAAGATCGTGCCCTCCGGCAGCTCGCTTCAGTCCCCCACCGGCTGGTCCCTGAACGTCCCCGTCTGGGACTCCAACACCAGCAAGCTGCCCGACTTCTCCCTGTTCGGCTCCGCTGACCTGTTCGGTGCCTTCGGCACCCTCGGCGGCATGGCTGCAGTTCTGCTGATCTTCACCATCCTCATCTCCGCGTTCTTCGACGCAATGGGCACCTCCGTCGGTCTCGCAACCGAAGCAGGCACCATCAAGGACGGCCAGATCGAGAACGTCGACAAGGTCCTGCTCGTGGACGCCCTCGGCTCCGTAGTCGGCGGTGGCACTTCCTCCTCCTCCAGCCAGATTTTTGTGGAGTCCGCAACCGGTATCGGCGCGGGTGCACGCACCGGCTTCGCGAACGTCGTCACCGGCGCACTGTTCCTCGTCGCAATCTTCCTGTCCCCGCTGGTCACCATCGTTCCCTTCGAAGCTGTTGCACCCGCAATGGTGTTCGTTGGCTTCCTGATGATCCGCCAGGCAGTGAACATCGACTGGAACGACTGGGGTCTGGGTATCCCCGCGTTCATGACCATCATCTTCATGCCCCTGTCCTACTCCATCGCGGACGGTATCGGCGCAGGCTTCCTGTCCTACGTCTTCATCCGCCTGGTGCAGGGCCGCGGCAAGGACGTGCACTGGCTCATGTACGTGGTTTCCGCAGTGTTCCTCATCTTCTTCGCTAACGGCCTGATTACCGGCTGGATGCACTAAATACATCGGGTGCCTCACCCTCCACACGTGGAGGCGCAGGCACCAGCTGGGCGGGGTATCGGCACCTTTGGTGTGCCGGTACCCCGCCCTGCGCTATTCTTTCCCCTGCAGCCGATCTGACTATAGGAGCGGGGAAACACCACATCACCGACTGGACCACCGCACACAACGCGTTTTAACGGCACAAGCTACGCGGCGGCGCCTACAATGGTTGAACCATTGTGGCGCCCGACCCGGGATCTACCCCGTGAGCCTGGCCCGTGAAATTCACCCCGGGCTTCACCCGCGAGCTTTACCCGCGAAACCGGCGGCGCAACAGTACACACCGAACAACATCAACGGATCCTCACATGTCTGAACCCCAGAAGGCGGCAGCACCCACCGGTGCGCTCGACCGCTACTTCAAGATTTCCGAACGCGGCTCCTCCATCGCCGCAGAATTCCGCGGCGGCCTCGCCGCCTTCTTCGCCATGAGCTACATCGTGGTGCTGAACCCCCTCATCATCGGCCTCGGCAAGGACGCATCCGAACGCACCCTCGGTATCGCACCCGTCGCGGCTGTGACCGCACTGGTTGCCGGCGTGATGACCATCCTCATGGGCGTTATCGCCAAGCAGCCCTTCGCCATGGCGGCTGGCCTGGGCGTGAATGCGCTGCTCGCCTCCACCATTGCCACCACCCCGAACCTGACCTGGGCAGACATCATGGGTCTGGTCGTTCTTGCCGGTCTGATCATGACCGTTCTGGTGCTCACCGGCTTCCGCACCGCGGTGTTTGAGGCGGTCCCCGAGTCGCTCAAGACCGCGATTGTGGTCGGTATCGGCTTCTTCATTTCCTTTATCGGTCTGGTCGACTCCGGCATTATCCGCCGCATACCCGACGCTGCCGGCTCCACCGTTCCGGTGACCCTCGGCGCTGGCGGTCACCTGCTCGGCTGGCCGACCCTCGTCTTCCTCTTCGGCCTGTTCTTCACCATCGCCCTGTTCATCCGTAACGTGAAGGGCGCGATCCTGTGGGGCGTGCTCGCCTCCACCGCGCTGTCCCTGATTCTGGAGGCGATCGTCCCCTCCGGTTCCGTGACGAAGGCGGCAACCGGCTGGTCCCTGAACGTGCCCTCCTTGGATGACATGAAGTTCACCACCCCGAACTTCTCCCTCATCGGTTCGGCTGACCTGTTCGGCGCGTTCACCCACATTGGCCCGCTGGCTGCTTCGCTGCTGGTGTTCACCATTCTGCTGTCGGTGTTCTTCGACGCGATGGGCGTTTCGGTCGGTCTTGCCGCCGAGGCTGGCACCATGAAGGACGGCAAGGTTGAGGACATCGACAAGGTCCTGCTCGTGGACGCTTTCGGTTCCGTTGTTGGTGGTGGCGCGTCCGGTTCGGCGAACCAGATTTTCGTGGAGTCCGCTACCGGTATTGGCGCGGGTGCACGCACCGGTTTTGCGAACATTGTGACCGGCGTGCTGTTCCTGCTGGCGATTTTCATCTCGCCGCTGGTCACCATCGTTCCTTTCGAGGCGGTTGCTCCGGCGCTGGTTGTGGTCGGCTTCCTGATGATTCGCCAGGCTGTGAATATTGACTGGACCGACTGGGGTCTGGGTATTCCGGCGTTCTTGACCATTATTTTCATGCCGCTGTCGTACTCGATTGCGAACGGTATTGGTGCCGGCTTCGTGGCATACACTTTCATTCGCCTGGTGCAGGGCCGCGGCAAGGACGTGCACTGGCTAATGTACTTGGTCTCCGCGGTATTCGTGATTTACTTCGGTATGGGCATCATTAACGGCTGGACTAGCTAAGTCCGCTAGCCCCGATAGTTTGCCTCGTTGAGAGGCGTCAACAAAGAATGGCAGAATCGTTCCGGTTTCGGAATGATTCTGCCATTTCTTTTATGCCCGCACTATGCATGTGTATAAGGGGCGTTAGCGGACGTCACCATCCACGTAGAACCAGGCACCGCCCACCTTCTCAAAGCGCGACAGCTCATGCATGCTGCCCTTCACCCGCTCCTCCGCAGGAACGCCCGGCACCGAACGGTAATACGCAACGAACTCCACCGTACCGGACGCATCAAACGGACCACCCGAAGAAGCCAGAATATCCAGGCGATACCAGCGGATATCATCCTCCAACTCCAAAGCGGCCGGACGAGTACTCGGATGCCAGCTCGCCAACAGGTACGCCGCATCCCCAGTCGCAAACGCAGTAAAACGCGAGCGCATCAGTTGCTCCGGCGCGGGAGCAGTCAGCGTACCGGAGGCGGCAAACTCGCCCAGGAACCTGCCGCAGCAGGCGCCGTACACCTCGCCGCTCGAGCAGGGGCAGCGGTCATCATGGTTAAGTTCAACCTGGTTCAGTTCAGTCATGCCAACCAGTATAAAGAACGCGCCACATCAAGAAAGCCCGCATCAAAAAGCACAGCGCAAAGAAACGCCCGCTCCGCCGGGGATACACATCCCCCAGCAGAACGGGCGTTCTTGTTTTCAATCGTTAAGTTTGAGCGAACCTACACGGTTACGCTTCAGCGGCAACGCTTATTCAGCGATTGCGCGAGCCGGGGTGTCAGCAGCCGAAGGCTTACCCACGTATGCGCCGCGGTACTTAGCAGCCGGGTGGGAGTCAGCAACCTTGGTGTGACCCTTACCGAAGATGTTCTCACGCAGGGTGTTGCCCTCGTACTCGGTGCGGTAGCGGCCGCGCTTCTGCAGCTCGGGAACAACGTACTCGATGAAGTCCTCGAAGGAACCCGGGGTGACGTGGTACGCCAGGTTGATGCCGTCCAGGCCGCCCTCGTCAATCCAGCGCTCCAGCTCGTCAGCAACCTGAACCGGGTCACCAACAATGACATCGCCCATGCCGCCGAGGGTGGTGTGCTCAGCAATGGCCTTGCGGGTCCACTTCTTGTCCTTCGCCTGCAGGGTGAAGGGGGTCAGGAAGGACTGAATCGACTCGGTCTGCACGTAGTTCAGGACCTCGTCCTCGTCGAACTGGGACAGGTCAACACCGGACCAGCCGCCGATGATAGCCTGTGCAGAGTCGAGGTTGATGTACTTCTTGTACTCCTCGTACTTTGCCTTTGCCTTCTCCTCGGTCTCATCCACGATGACCGAGAGCATTGCCAGGATCTTCACGTCGTCGCGGCTACGGCCCTGCTCCTCGGCAGCGGCGCGAATACGGTCGGTCACAACGCGGGTCAGGTCGGGACGCAGGGCGCTGATGAACACAGCCTCAGCGTGCTTACCGGAGAACTTCTGGCCGCGGCTGGATGCGCCAGCCTGGAAAATCACGGGGGTGCGCTGCGGGCTCGGCTCGGTCAGGGAGATGCCGGGCACGGAGAAGTACTTGCCCTTGTGGCCAATCGGGTGGACCTTGGAGGGGTCAGCGTAGATGCCGCGCTCGCGGTCCTTGATGACTGCGCCGTCTTCCCAGGAGCCTTCCCACAGCTTGTAGCAGACGTCCAGGAACTCGTCAGCGATGTCGTAGCGCTCGTCGTGCGGGATCTGGGTGGGCAGACCCTGGTTTTCAGCAGCCGACGGCAGGTAAGAAGTCACAACGTTGAAGCCGACGCGGCCCTCGGTCAGGTGGTCGAGGGAGGCGTAGCGGCGAGCCAGGGTGTAGGGCTGCTCGAAAGTAGCGGCAGCAGTCACGCCGAAGCCGAGGTGCTCGGTCACTGCAGCCATTGCAGAAATCTGGGTTGCGGGGTCATTCACGGGAACCTGAGCGGCACCCTCGATAGCGGGAGCGGCAGAGTTCTTGTACACGTCGTAGACGCCGACCACGTCAGCGATGAACACGGCATCGAACAGGCCGCGCTCAAGGGTCTTAGCCAGGTCAGTCCAGTACTTGATGGTGTTGTACTCGGTTGCGCGGGAGCGCGGGTGACGCCAGAGGTCGAAGCTCTGGTGACCGATGCAGGTCATCTCGAATGCGTTAACTACGATGCGCTTCTTCTGCTCAGCCATCGATTTTCCTTTCGCGAATGATCGGGGACGATCGGGTTTGGACCCTGCACCCCGCGCGCCGCCTCCTGATGCCTTCTGCGTTCGGTGGTGGCCTTCGTGCAGGTGGCGCGTTCGCGCCGTACTTGCCTCATTCCGTTGAGGCCAGATCATCATCTGGGGCACCCCGCTACGGGAGAGGGTTGCCGCCCGGCTAGCCAGAGCTT
>NZ_CAUOUU010000007.1:0-120472 GCF_963507905.1 uncultured Rothia sp.
TCTCCCGACGAGATCGACTCGGCCAACCTCAAAACATCGGAGACCTGCTCTAACAGAAAGGCACACCACCATGGGCCAGATTTTCAGCCACCCCGCGACCATCATCGTCGTTATCCTCCTCATCGTCCTGCTCTTCGGCGCACCCAAGCTGCCCGGCATGGCACGCAGCCTCGGCCAGTCCATGCGCATCTTCAAGACCGAAGTTGAGGGTCTGAAGAACGACTCCAAGAAGGACCCCCGCGAGAAGGACGGCGAAGAGGTCGTCACCGCTGAGGTCGTAGACAACGGCAAGGACGGCAAGACCGAAACCAAGTAACGGTCCCGCCCCAACGCACCAAACCCGTGCCAGCCCACCGGCCGGCACGGGTTTTGCGGCACCACCCCATAAACACCCCACCAGACCCCCTCAGCCGAATCACACACGGCACCGACACCCAGAGGACACCACGTGGCAACACCTGACCAGGACGTGCGCAACCGCAAACTTAATCCTGAAGCACGCATGGAACTCAAGGAACACCTGCGCGAATTCCGCGACCGCCTCATTAAGGCGGCTATCGCAACCGTCATCGCAGCCATCATCGGTACGGTCTTCCTCTACCAGCCTTTCATTGAAATGATTTCTGCGCCCCTGCAGCAGATCAACGCAGAAACCGGCCGCAACGCAAACCTGAACTACGGTAGCGTCGCTTCTCCCTTCGACCAGCTGCTGAAGGTCGGTATGTACATCGGCTTGGTGATCGCGTCTCCCGTCTGGCTGTACCAGGCGCTGCGATTCCTGCTGCCGGCACTGCACACTAAGGAGAAGAAGTATCTCTTCGGCTTCCTCACCGCATCTATTTTCGCGTTTGCCTGCGGTGTCGCCATTTCTTACTTCACCCTCCCCGGCGTGGTTTACGCGCTGCTGAAGTTCACCCCCGTCAACGAAAGTAACTACATTGACGCGGGCGTGTACATCTCCTTCATTCTGAAGTTCGTCGTCACCTTCTCTTGTGCCTTCATCATCCCGGTGATTCTGGTTGGCATTAACATGCTGGGCCTGATTCGCGGCACGACCATCCTGAAGGCTTGGCGTTGGGTGGTCGTCCTGGTCGCAGTGATTGCGGCGCTGACCGCACCCGGTAGCGACATCATGATGATGTTCGTGCTCATGGCGCCGCTGCTGATTTTCTTCTTCGCAGCGATCGGCATCTGCATGATTAATGACAAGCGCCGCGACCGTAAGCTCGCCAAGCTGGCGCAGGGTTCGGACGAAGCAAGCCTGAACACCGCAACCAGCGCCGAAGACCTGGCGAAGATGGGTTACTTCGAGGAAGAGAAGACTTCCTAATTGAATAGCTCGCTTTGAGCAACATCGCCGAAAGGGGCGGGGTACAGAAAGATTCTGTGCCCCGCCCCTTTCGCGTGCCCAGATTAGTCGCATGCCCGGATTTGCCTGCCGGGAAGGCTTCCAACGCCGGCTCGCACGGCACCTCCATAGCGAGCCCCAGAGGGAGCGTTATACCGCGCCGGATGCGCTCGCTGTTCGCCCATACCGGATTAGTGCCCGTGCAGGATGCTTTCGGAAGGTGGGCGGTGGGCGAGCGGTTACACTGGACATACTATGAGCAAGCACCACGCACAGCACACTTCTGACGCAGAAACTTCTAACGAGCAGACCGGCACCGACTACGCTGCCGCCTACGCCGCATCCCGAGAGCGCGCCGCCTACGCAAAGACCGCCCTCGGGGCTTTTGAGGCGTCCCTTGATTTTCCGCTGGATGATTTTCAGCGTCAGGCGTGTGCCGCCGTGGAGGCGGACCGCTCCGTCCTCGTTGCCGCCCCTACCGGTGCAGGTAAGACCATTGTGGGCGAGTTCGGTATCTACCTGGCGCTGCGCCGCGGCATGAAGGCGTTCTACACGACCCCCATTAAGGCGCTGAGCAACCAGAAATACCACGACTTTGTGCGCGCGTACGGTGAGGATTATGTGGGTCTGCTGACCGGCGATACGAGCATTAACACGGAAGCACCCGTGGTCGTGATGACCACCGAGGTGCTGCGCAACATGCTCTACGCTAACTCGACCACGCTGACCGGTCTGGGCTACGTGGTGATGGATGAGGTGCACTACCTGGCGGACCGTTTCCGTGGCGCGGTGTGGGAAGAGGCGATTATTCACCTTCCCGAGCATGTGAACGTTATTTCCCTGTCGGCGACGGTGTCGAACGTTGAGGAGTTCGGCGCGTGGCTGGATACAGTGCGCGGCGGCACGGACATTATTGTTTCTGAGCACCGCCCGGTGCCCCTGTGGCAGCATATGATGGTCGGTCACCGTGTGGTGGACCTGTTCGTACCCGAAGACAACTCCGCAAACGGCAAGAACCAGGAGCCGGAGGAGAAGCTTTCCCGCAAGCAGGCGAAGAAGGCACAGAAGGCTAAGCAGCGCGGCGCATCCGTAGAGGCGGGCGCCAACCCTCTGCTTGCCGGCCTGCGCCTAAACCCGCAGCTGAAGGCACTACGCCCCGGCTTCCGTTCCGCACCGGGCCGTGGACGTTACGGCGGCAAGCGTGAACGTTTCCGTCACCGCCGTGAGGGCTGGCTGAATGAGACGTTCAGCAGCGGCGGCTCGAACCGTCGTGATCGTTTCAGCAATGATCATTTCAGTAACGACCGAGACTTCGATGCACGTGGTGAGCAGAAGCCTCTGCGTCCGCAGCGTATTACCCGCCCGGAGATGGTGCGCGCCCTCGACAAGCAGGGCCTGTTGCCCGCTATCTGCTTTATCTTCTCGCGTGCCGGTTGTGACGGCGCGGTCAGCCACTGCGTATCCGCCGATATTACGCTGACCACCCCCGAACAGCAGCAGACCATCCGCGCCTACATTGCGGAGGCGACCGCTCACCTGGACACCCGCGACCTGAACACCCTCGGCTACTACGAGTGGCGTGACGGCCTGATTCGCGGTATCGCCGCGCACCACGCCGGCCTGCTGCCCCTGTTCAAGGAGGTTGTGGAAACCCTCTTCGCGCAGGGCCTGATTAAGCTGGTCTTCGCCACCGAAACCCTCGCGCTGGGTATCAACATGCCCGCACGCACCGTGATTCTGGAAAAGCTCACCAAGTACAACGGCGAATCCCACGTAGACATCACCCCCGGCGAGTACACCCAGCTGACCGGACGCGCAGGCCGCCGCGGCATCGACATCGAGGGCCATGCGGTCATCATGTGGCGCCCCGGCCTGTCCCCGGAGCACGTGGCGACCCTCGCCTCCACCCGCACCTACCCGCTGAACTCTTCGTTCCGCCCCACCTACAACATGGCGGCGAACCTCATTGCCTCCTACGGCGCTGAACGCACCCGCAAAATCCTGGAGTCCTCCTTCGCGCAGTTCCAGGCGGATAAGTCGGTCGTGGGCGTCGCCTCCCGCGTACGCAAAAACGAAAGTGCCCTCGAAGGCTACCGCGAAGCCATGGCATGCCACCTGGGCGACTTCACCGAATACGTACAGCTCAGCCGCCAAATCGCCGAGCTGGAGAAGAAGGCGTCCAAGAGCAACGAGCGTCACGCACGCGCGCAGGCGCACCACAGCATCCAACAGCTTCTGCCCGGCGACATCATCTACATTCCGCACGGCCGTTCCCGCGGCTACGCAGTCGTCATCACCCGCTCCGATTCGCACGCCGACCCGCGCATCGGCATCGTCACCGAGGACGCGCACCAGCGCACCGCCTCAACCCGCGATTTTGAGGGCGCCGTCGAACCGGTCTCACGCATCAAGATGCCGAAGCGCCTGAGCCTGAAAACCCCCAAGGAACGCCGCGACACCGCAAGCCGCATGCGCCAGGCGCTCTACGATGGCCGCGCCCCGCGTGCGCTCGCGCAGCAGAACATTCCGGCTCGTCAGAACAGTATTGACGCGCAGCTGGAGGCTCTGCAGGCTCAGCTGCGTAACCACCCGTGCCACGGCTGCTCCGACCGCGCGAACCACATGCGTTGGGCTGAGCGCTGGCAGAAGCTCAACTCTGAGACGGAAGGGTTGCGCCGCCAGATTGCCCGCCGCACCAACACGATCGCGCAGGTCTTTAACCGCATTGCGCGCCTGCTGGAAAGCTACGGCTACGTCGAACGCACCGAAGACGGTGAATTGTCGCTAACCACCGGTGGCCAGGCTCTGCGCCGCATCTACGGCGAGCGCGACCTACTGACCGCTCTGTGCCTGGACGCGCACTTCCTCGACGGACTGGAGCCCGCCGCCATCGCGGCAACCGTCGCCGCACTAACCTACCAGGGCAAGCGCGACGCCGTAGAATACCTGGCACACTACCCGCATCCGTCCCTGCGCGCACCCATCGCGACGATTACGCAGCGCCTTGCCGACCTGAACGCAGCCGAGGAGCAGTTCAAGGTCAACCCGACCCCCGCATGCGACTTCGGCCTGGTCGAGCCCATGTACGCCTGGGCGAACGGCGCCCACCTCGCCAAGGCAATCGAGGACACCGGCCTAGCCGCCGGCGACTTCGTACGCTGGGCAAAGCAGGTACTGGACGCCCTGGACCAGATCGCGCACATCCGCTCACTGGACCCGGCGATTCGTGCCCGCTGTGAAGAGGCGATTGAGGCGGTACGCCGCGGCGTGGTCGCGCTGGACGTCTAAACCACGCCTACCGCTACATCGCGCCCGACCGGTTCGGGCCACCACCCCCGCACCTAAGTTGTTCCACGTCATCTAAGGACGAACGAACTACCGCAGGCAGCGGGGGTGCTTCTATACTCGAAAGAGACGCTCAGCTGAGCTACGCGAGCACAATTGAAGTGCCCGCCCCGTGTGCGCCTCGGCGCGCCTCAAAGGTGAAAGGATTCTAATGTCTACCCGAATTTTTGTGGATGGTAGCGTATACAGCCCCGTCGACCCGTACGCAACCGCAATGCTGGTCGAGGACGGCTTCGTCCGCTGGGTTGGTTCCGACTCCGGGGCGCGTTCCATCGCTGACGATTCCGCCACCATCACCGAACTTGACGGAGCTCTGCTGACCCCCGCCTTTGCGCGCGCCCTCGCACCGGTCGCAGGCAAGGAAGCACCCGAAATCCTCGACTACCTGCAGGCATACCGCGCAGCCGGCTACCACACGCACACCCTGCTCGCCGGCATGGAAGACGTACCCGACCTCGTCTCCGCGCTCAGCTACTACAGCGCCGAACACGGCACCCCCGATATTCGCCTCATCCTCAACGCCACCGGCATTGAAACCGACGAGCTCATCAGCGCCATCAAGGCGCTACGCCCCCTCACCGAAGGCGACCGCGCCGTCAAAGGTCTGCAACTGGTCGGCATCTTTGTCGCACCCACCGAAGCCCCCGCAGCAGCACAGGTAGCCGAAGACGCCGCACTCCTGCTCTCCATCGACGCATCCACCAGCTTTGCCGACGCCGCCGATGCCGCGCTCGCTGTACGCGAAACCCGCCCCTGGCTCTCCATCCGCCTCGACGCCGCAATCAGCACCCCGCAGGACCCCATCACCGACGAATACCTCACCAAACTGGCAGAAGCACGCATCAACCTCGGCCTCAGCGTCTGCGAACCCGAAGAAGACGAAACCGCCAACGACACCGTCCAGGCGCTCCTCGCCCACGCCGGGGGAGAAGCACGCGAATCTGTGGCATCCGTAGCCCGCCGCGCAAACGCAGCCGGCACCTCCATTGCACTGGGTTCTGATGCTCAGCTGTACGCACCCGGCGCCTGGTCCCTCATCCGCGAACTCGTCAACGACGAACACGGCATCTCCGCACGCAGCGCCTTCGCCGCACTCACCCGCGGCGTATACCGCCTCGCCCACGAAGAAAACCCCTTCACCGGCCAGCTCACCCCCGACACCCCCGCATACGTAGCACAATGGCGCGTCGAAGCCCTCATGGTCCAAGCACCCGGCTCCCGCGTCGCGTCGTGGAGCACCGACCCCCGCGCTCGCATTCCGTTGCTTCCGGTGCTGGATGAGGATTCGCCTCTGCCCATCCTGGAATCTATTTACACTGAAAGTAACTAATTTTTTAGCTTATCAGCACCTTTTTAGGCAGTTTAGGGGCAGTGGAAGCCCCCGCTGGTTCAGTTGCCCACATGTTTACCCGGTATACTGGATATCTACACTGCCTGTTTTATATGCACCTGTGAGGGAGTAATATGCGCGTTCTAACTGTCATCCCGACGTATAACGAGAAGGAGAACCTGCCCGTCGTGGTAGAGCGTCTTCGCAAGGCAGCTCCCGAGGTGGACATTCTCGTGGTGGATGATAACAGCCCCGACGGCACCGGCCAGATTGCTGATGAGCTGTCGGCTAAGGATTCCCAGATTCACGTTCTGCACCGCACCGTTAAGGACGGTCTGGGTGGCGCATACCTCGCTGGCTTCGATTGGGGCCTTGAGGCAGGCTACGACATTCTGATTGAAATGGACGCTGACTGCTCGCACCAGCCTGAGCAGCTTCCTTCCCTGGTTCGTGCTGTGGAGGCGGGCGCTGACCTGGCTATTGGTTCGCGTTACGTTCCCGGCGGTAAGACCAAGAACTGGCCGGCTCACCGCCAGATTCTCTCTCGCGGCGCTAACCTGTACACCCGCCTGATTCTCGGCACCTCCATCAAGGACATTACCGCTGGTTTCCGTGCGTACCGCCGTGACGCTCTGCAGCGCCTGAACCTGGACGGTATTGACTCGAAGGGCTACGTGTTCCAGGTTGATCTGGCGTGGCGTTCCGAGCAGGCGGGTCTGAATATTGTTGAGGTTCCGATTACCTTCGTTGAGCGTGAGATTGGCGCTTCGAAGATGGACGGCAACATTATCTTTGACTCGATGTCTAAGGTGACCCGCTGGGGTCTGACCAACCGTGTTCAGAAGCTGAAGAAGGCTCTGGGCAAGTAACTCATTCTGAGACTTATACGAAAGACCGGGGTGGATACATAACGTATCCGCCCCGGTCTTTTTCTGTTTTCTGTAGCGCTCTTTCCTGGCTCACGTACCGACGAAGCCACCGCCAAAACAAAGAAGCCCTCTCAGAGCGCAAGTGGCTCTTAGCGGGCTTCTGTAGCCTTTCTACGGCGTGTCTACAGCGCTTTTAGAGCGCGTAGTGCTTGCGGTAGTATTCCAGGCGGTCTTCCAGGGTCTTTTCCAGCTCTTCGATGCTGCGGCGTTCCATGAGCATGTCCCAGTGGGTACGTGCGGGCTTCTCTTCTTCGGCGTCTGCGGTGGAGTCGCCGTTGACGAGGTATGCTTCCTTGCCGGACTTTGCGGTCCAGACCGAGGGGATTTCTGCTTCTGCCGCGAAGGTCACGAAAACGCGGTCACCGTCTGCGGTACGGTATTCGACGCGCTGGCGGGGCGCGGGCTGTACGTTCGATTCGGTTTCCATCGACTGGGAACCCAGGCGCATACCGCGCAGGCTACGATCGCTCATTTTTCCTCCAGTGTCGTCGGGTGCGCTCTTTGGCGCTTTAGGCATAACGTTGGGCGGGGGAGAGCTATTCCCTCGAACGTTTACAAAACATCTATTATATCGGTAATAGTCTCCACCCGCCCAGCGTGGTGGTGTTTATTCGGCGTGATTTTTGGTGATTCGCGCCTTTTTATGGGTTAGATTTCGCGTTTAGCCGTTGATGCCGTAGCTTCCGGGTGCCTGCGGTGCGCTCTTGGGTGCCTCTGCTGCGGGCTTCTTCGGCGCGTCTGCAAGGTCGGATGCAGGCAGGGTACCAAATGCGTTGCCCAGGCCGCGCAGTGCATCGCCAAGTTCGGTCGGGATGAACCAGAGCTTGTTTGCGTCGCCTTCAGCGAGCTTGGGCAGGGTCTGCAGGTACTGGTAGGTGAGCAGCTGCTGGCTGGGGTTGGATTCGTGGATTGCCGCGAAGACCTTCTGCACGGCTTCGGCTTCACCGTTTGCGCGCAGGATTGCGGACTGCGCGTCACCTTCTGCGCGAAGGATCTGTGCCTGCTTTTCACCCTCTGCACGCAGGATGGCTGCGCGGGATTCACCTTCTGCGGTCAGAATGTCGGACTGCTTCTGGCCTTCTGCGGTGAGGATTGCGGCGCGGCGGTCACGCTCTGCACGCATCTGCTTCTCCATGGAGTCCTGGATGGACACCGGGGGCTGGATTTCCTTGATGTCCACGCGGGAGACGCGCAGGCCCCAGCGGCCGGTGGTTGAGTCGAGTACGCCTCGCAGCTCCGCGTTGATCTGGTCGCGAGAGGTGAGGGTCTGCTCCAGGTTCAGGCCACCAACGACGTTACGCAGGGTTGCGCTGGTCAGCTCGTCCACGGCGCGAATGTAGTTGGTGATTTCGTAGGTTGCCGAGCGAGGGTCGGTGACCTGGAAGTACACGACGGTGTCGATGCCGACCACGAGGTTGTCTTCGGTAATCACGGACTGCGAGGGGAAGGAAACCACCTGTTCGCGCAGGTCGATGAGGGGCAGCACGCGGTCAACTACGGGGATGACGATGTGCAGGCCGGGGTTGAGAACGGCGTGGAACTTGCCCAGTCGTTCGACGATGCCGGCTCGTCCCTGCGGGATGACGCGCACGGTCTTGGCGAGCATCGTCAGCACGAAGAGGATGAGTAGGACCGTCAGAATAAGGCTGATAGGCATTGTTTCTCCTTATCGGTGAGTTATATGGTGTGTTTTTAGGGTATCTGAATTGGTATTTGGAGCCGGTATTCAGATGGGTCTTAGGTGTGGGGGAGAGGCTCTACGATTGCGGTAGCGCCCTCAATGGCTCGTACCCGCGCGTGTGATCCTGCAGGGAGCGTTCCGGAGGCGGTGCGTGCCGTCCAGATGTCGCCAGCTAGTACCACCAAACCGGTCTCATTAGTCACATCTTGAGTGACGCGCACCTCAGCACCAATGAGTGCTTCAGCATTAGTAATAGCACCGGTGGCTGATTTATTGAGCTTCCTAAGCAGCGGCGGGCGCAGGCCAAGAACCAGAATCAGGCAGATCACCACGAAAATAACGGTTCGAATCAGCATGTTATCCACGAAGGGCGATATTGCTGCGGTAATGCCTGCGCTAATCGCCAGCATGAGAAAGAACAGGTCAAGGCTGAGCATTTCTATGACGGCGAAAACGAGGGCGAGTGCAACCCAGAGTGTCCAGGGTGTCTCAAAGAGCCAATCCACGAGTTTTCTCCTTTGGTGTACATCAACCGGCGTGGTTGACGTTGAATCTGCATACGAGGCGACGACACCTTCGTGATGCGGGGTATATCCATTATTTCAGGTGGATTGAGTGCTGGCGATAGTTCTGGTGACCGGGTGAGGTTAATACATGAACTGTTAAGACTTTATTTAGATACGGGGAATCTTGGGTTCACTCTAGGCCTCCCTAAAAAGCCGATAATATACATTATGTAAAGTAGACCTATTTTTCACTACCCTGCCGGATGCTCACCGGTACTTTCTACGCTCAGATTGGCACAGATCAAACCTGTGCGCTCCTCGCAGTGCGACTACACTGTTCCATCCGCGGTTCTGAACTCCGCTATTCTGCGCTCCGTGCGCCTTGCGTCTTCCTCGGTACTCAGCCGCACGCTCACATGCCCCGAACCTTCGGGCTCCTCAACGTATCCCGTTAAACGACAAGCACCCGAGACGAGCTCACACCATTCGGTGCGCCCCATCTCGGGTGCCTGCCATCAATTTCTAGAGCTTTACGCTTCTGCGTGCTTTTCGCTGAACTCCACCCATGCGTTGAGCACACGCTCCGCTGCGCCGGATGCAATAGATTCGCGTGCATCGGCCAAAGCCTGAGTGAAACGGGTCTCAAAGCTCTCGCCGTTGACCGGGCGGTACGCCACCAGACCTGCGGCCGCGTTGATGAGCACAGCGTCGTGAATGGCGCGCAGCGGGCTCTTCGAGACCTCGCCCTCCCCCGCCAAAATGGCACGGAAAACGCCCGCGTTGTACTCGGCGTCGCCGCCTCGCAGCTGCTCCAGCGGTGCGTTCTGCAGACCGTACTCGGTCGGGTCAAAACGGTACTCGGTCAGCTCACCGTCCACAGCCTCCCACAGGCGGCTCGTGGTCGCAATGGTCAGCTCATCCAGGCCGTCATCACCGCGGAAAATCAGGGCGTGGTCGCCGCGCTCAGCGAAGACGTGAGCCATCTTCTCAGCCATGACCGGGTTAGCCACGCCGATAGCCGAGGACTTCACGCGAGCCGGGTTCGTCATGGGGCCCAGGTAGTTGAACGCGGTCGGAATGCCCAGCAGGCGGCGGGTCGGGCCCACGTGGCGCATTGCCGGGTGGAAGGTCATCGCAAACAGGAACGTGATGCCGGTCTCGCGAGCGCATTCGGCGACTGCGGGAATGGGCATGTCGAGGCGGATTCCGAGGGCTTCGAGGACGTCTGCGGAGCCGGATTTGGAGGTGGAGGCGCGGTTGCCGTGCTTGACGACGGTTGCGCCGGTGCCTGCGATGACGAGGGCTGCCATGGTGGAGATGTTGACGGTGTTTTGCTGGTCTCCGCCGGTGCCGACGATGTCTACGGCGTGGGGGTCGATGTCGACGGTTTCGGCTTTGGCGATCATGCCGGCTGCGAGTGCGCCGAGTTCTTCGGGGGTTTCGCCTTTGGAGTGGAGGGCGGTGAGGAAGGATGCGAGGATCGGCTGTTCGGTTTGGCCGGTCATGATTTGGTCCATTGCCCAGGCGACTTCGGTGTCGGTGAGGTTTTGGTGCTTGACGAGCTGGTTGAGGATGTATTTCCAGGTAATTTCGTGCGTAGTCATGTGTTAAGTGTAAAACCCCCGTCTCGTATCTGCATGGTTGGGTGCAGTATGCGAGACGGGGGTTTACTAGGCGTGTTGCACCTTGGTGGTGCTTAGCGCTGGGGTGCCTTCGGTTTAGTGGAAGGAGTCACCGCATGCGCAGGAGCCTGCTGCGTTGGGGTTGTCGATGGAGAAGCCCTGCTTTTCGATGGTGTCTTCGAAGTCGATGGTGGAGCCGTCGAGGTAGGGTGCGCTCATCTTGTCGACGATGACCTCTACGCCGTCGAAGTTGCGGACTGCGTCGCCGTCGAGGACGCGCTCGTCAAAGTAGAGCTGGTAGATGAGGCCGGAGCAGCCGCCGGGCTGGACGGCGATGCGCAGGCGCAGGTCGGTGCGGCCTTCCTGTTCGAGGAGGGTGCGGACCTTGGTCTGTGCTACTTCGGTGAGGTTGACGCCGTGGGTGGGCAGTTCGGTGGTGGTTTCACTCATGAGTGTTGTCCTTTGTTTCGTTGGTTGCCCGGGTGCACCGCGTGTGGGTGCGTGTGGGCGTTTTAGCCTTCACGATACGCGCCGGGGAGAGCTGAGCACAACCTAGGGTGTGCATAGTTCGCCGGGGGCGTGAGTGTTTGCGTGGGGGCTTTGTAAGTAATTCTGCTTCTAGGATACCGAAAAAGTGGGGGTTGGGGTTTGGTGGCCCTTCTCCCCCACTTTTTGTGGATGTTTCTAGCGAGCGCCGAGTGCGCTGAGCAGTAGCGCCTCCGCGAGGATTGCGTTCTTGAAGTCCGGGATGTAGAGGGACTCGTTGGCGCTGTGTGCGCGGGTGTCGGGGTCTTCTACGCCGGTGACTAGGATCTGTGCCTGCGGGAAGACGTCCTTCAGGTCGGAGATGAACGGGATGGAACCGCCCATGCCGGTCTGTACGGGTTCGACGTCCCAGGCGGCGCGCATTGCATCGAGGGCGGTCTGTGCGCCGTCTGCGTCGACTTCGGTGGCGAAGGGCATGCCGGAGTCGACGGCGGTGTAGGTTGCCTGTGCGCCGTGGGGTACGTGTGCCTTGATATGTTCGGCGAGTGCGCGGTGTGCGTTTTCGGGGTTGTCGCCGGGTGCGAGGCGGGTGCTGATGCGTGCGCGGGATACGACGGCGAGGGTGTTGGAGGAGGTTGCGATGGAGGGGATGTCCATGCCGATGACGGAGATTGCCGGCTGGGTCCACAGGCGGGAGGCGACGCTACCGGTGCCTGCCAGGGGTACGGTGTCGAGGATGCCGGAGTCGTTGCGGAAGTCTGCTTCGGCGTATTCGAGTTCGGGTTCGGGGGCGCGGTGCAGGCCTTCGACGGCTACGGCGCCGGTGGCGTCGTGCAGGGTGGCGATGAGCTGCGCCATGAGGGTGTGGGCGTCGAGCATGGGGCCGCCGAACATGCCGGAGTGGATGGCGTGGCTGCCGACGCGTACTTCGATGTCGCCGGATGCGACACCGCGCAGGCTGGTGGTCAGGGCGGGTACGCCGGCACGCCAGTTGGCGGAGTCTGCGACGACAATGTAGTCGGCGGACAGTTCTTCACGGTAGGTGTTGAGGAAGGAGACGAAGGAGGGCGAACCTGCTTCTTCTTCACCCTCGATGAAGAGCTTCACGCCGAGCTTGAAGTCATCGCCGAGAGTTTCGTTGAGGGCTGCGAGCGCGGCGAGGTGCACGAGGATGCCTGCCTTGTCGTCTGCTGCGCCACGGCCGTAGAGGCGGTCGCCCTTGCGGGTTGCGACGAAGGGTTCGGTGTCCCACAGGTCGAGGTCGCCGGCGGGCTGCACGTCGTGGTGGGCGTAGAGCAGGATGGTCGGGTAGCCTTCTGCGGCGGGGCGGGAGGCGATGACGGCGGGCATGCCCTGCTTTTCGGTGCCGTCTGCGGTGGTGTAGGTGGCGCGTTCGATGCGTACGTTGTCGAAGCCTGCCCTGGTTGCGAGCGCGGCGACTGCCTCGGCGCTGTGGTCTACCTGGGTGAGGTCGTGCGATTCCCAGGCGATGGAGGGAATGGCGACGAGCTCGGTGAGGGTCTGCAGGGTTGCTTCGAAGTTTTTGGTGACGGCGGCGCTGAGGGCGCTGTGGTGGGTGAATTCAGTAGTCATGTTTCTACCTTACCCCCACCTTGTCCCTGCCTTGGCCCCGCCTCGGCCCTAACCGCCGGATGGTTGGGGTTGTTTCAGTTGCTGGTGTGGGCTTGTGGGGGCGGGTTTGGTGTGTGCCGTTCGGGTATGATGGGAGGGTGTTTGGTCGTAAGAAAGAGAAGGCTGAAGCGGAAGCTGTTCAGCCGCAGGTTGTAGAGGAGCCTCAGGCTCCGGTTAATCCGAAGTTCACCCCGAAGAAGGGCCGTCCTACTCCTTCGCGTAAGGAGCAGCAGGCGGCTCGTCGTCAGCCTCTGGTTGTTAATGACCGTAAGGAGGCGAAGGCTCGTGAACGTGAGGCGATGGCGAAGGCTCGTGAGCGTCAGAATGATGCGTTGATGGGTGGCGATCAGCGTTACCTGCCCGCCGTGGACCGTGGTTCGCAGCGCCGTTATATCCGTGATTATGTGGATGCGCGCCGTAACCTTGGCGATTTCATGCTGGCTGTGCTGCTGGTTCTGCTCATTGGTGGCTGGATTGCTCAGGGTGTTTCTGGTACGTCTTCTGCGGCGGCGCCGATTTATTACGGTTCCGTGTACGCAATGTATGCGCTGATGATTCTGTGGGTTGTTGACTACTTCATTTTGTGGCGCAGCCTGAAGAAGAAGCTGATTGCGAAGTTTGGCGAGGTTCAGCGCGGTTCTGGCATGTATGCGTTTAACCGTGTGATGATGATTCGTCGTATGCGCCGCCCGGTTCCGATGGTGAAGTACGGCGAGTACCCGCACTAAGTCGTGAGTGCCTTATAGGTGCTTGGGGAGAGGTCCTAAAGTTTTCAGGCCTCTCCCCTATTTTTATGTTCTTACGCGAGAAGCCACATGTGTTTCGAGAAGCTACTTCTTTGGTGACTTTTCGAAACACATGTGGCTTCTGGATATATGTATTGCGGCTAGAGGCCGGTACGGTTAGGCGTCAATTTGGGAGTAGAGAATCTGCCACCTACCGTCGCGGTGTTCGAGGGCGAAGACGTAGATTTCTTCTTCCTTGTCGCTACTCCAGGTTTCTTGGCGGCCGTCGGGTTCTACCTCGGTGTGTTTGTCCCATTCGTGGCTGGTTTTCAGGTAGTAGGTTCGGCCGTCGTCGCTCCAGGGTATGCCTTCGGGTTCAAAGTGTTCGATGCCGTCGATGACCCATCCTCCGCGCTGGTAGAGCGCCTCTATCTCGCGGTAGATTTTGAGTTCTCCGTCGTTTGAGGTGGAGAGGAATTCGCGTGCTTTGCTGTAGTCGCCGGTTTGCACGCCGTAGTTGGCCCACTGGTTCCAGGCGTCCATGGTTTTGAGGATGCCCTCCGGGGTCTTGTCGCGGTATCCGTTTTCGGGGGCATTGGGTTTGGGGACGTTCTGGGCGGGGCCTTTGGCGTCTGCTTTGCGGTATTCGCCGTTACTTGCGTTGTTACCGGCGCTACTGCTTGAGCTGCCGCTGGTGGCGGCTGCGCCGGAGGCTGTGGAGCCGTCTCCTGCAGTTGTGATGTCGTGCGGCACGCAGGCGGCGAGTAGGGCGCTGAGGCTGATGAGGGCGCCTCCGGTCAGCATTGAGCGGCGGTTCAGCATGTTGGGGTTCATGGTTGGTCCTCCACATCGTTGTAGTGCATGGTCTCCCGCTTATCTTCATTATGCGCGAGCGCGCATTGGGAGCCTGTCATTGATCCTGCCCTCTGGACGTGTGGCGGTCTATCTTGCGGAAAGATTACGAGGGCTTTACTTTGGTTGTTGCTTCAATCAGCCACCGCTCGCCATTATGACGCAACTTAAAATCCCACATATTGTCATTCTTGTCATCGTTCTCCCGACTCTCCCAACTACCATCAGGCTGAACATAAATCGAATACGTCCAATCACGATAAACACGCCAAATATTTAAAATAGGGTGGACCCACTGACGTGAATCCACCCTATCATAAAAAACATTTAAATTGTATTATTAATTTTTAGAGATACTCCAAATATTCTTGAATCCAACGCGAGCCATCTTATCAGCCCTTTCAGCAAATGCTTCTTTACGTTTTTCATTACTATCCAAATTAGACGACCAATCCTCAGGTATTTCAATAAACTCTTTATCCCTTGCAACTCCTCGCAAAGCATCAATTTTATCTACTATATCAAGATTATCTACTTTTTCATTTACACTGCGCGGGAGAAGCATAAGGTTACCAATGAGGTGAACTTCATCCCCTCCCTTAGACTGAGGATGTATATGTTCAATCGTAATAAAGTCATCAACTAGTCCAAGCATTGTCGGCTGATATTTTGACAAAATATATTGAATAAAGGTATTGCCTTTACCCATAGCTTCGAATCGTCGAATCTTCGCATAGTCTTGATTAGATTCCTTGCCGCTCGATGCCTTTCTTTTAGTAGGAACATATTTAAGACTCTTAAACTTCTTTACAAATTTTTCTTCATCTATTTCATTTCTATCCAAAACTGCCTCGAGATTTTTCTTCATATTGAACAATGCGTCTCTAATACTTTTAATTTTGAAACCTCGAGAATTACTGTTTTCCTGACTGTCACTATGAATTACTGAAATAATATCCTTAACAGCATCATCATATATATCTGTGACTGCATTGGTGCGGTATCCGAAAAGGCCGTTATACTGAAAATGGAAATTTTCTAGGACAGCGAGCATTTCAGATACCTCTGTCATTGAAAGTGCAGGTTTCTCATCGTCTAGCGGAACAATACACAACCTGAGTAGAATATACGCAAAGATTGTATGCTGCGTAATACCCATCAAGTTTAAAGCATGGAGCGGTCCAACTATGCGCTTCTTCCAATCATTACTCTTTCTTGTGCCGAGCTGCAACGAGCTCTGATAAAAGAAATTAGGGTCAGAAACCATTCGATATATCTCAGCCTCTTGAGCCAATGAATTTTTGAATTTATTAACCGCGCCCATTTCACACAGATGAGCTTCATAATACCTAAATATGTTCCTTGGAGCTATATTCTTCTTACTTACGCCCTGCGACCCATCAAATCCGAAAACCTTTGCATAAGCAATGAAGAACTTATCCTCATTGATAGATTTACTATTCGAAACCCATTGCTCATCAGCGCCGGACTTATTCAAATTGTTTGATGACCCCTTCAGGACATCAATCACTTGAGTCCATACCGAGTTAAACGAGCTTGCATGTGTGTCAGCCAACATCCTAGTTACATGACTTTTAATCAAATCTGCATTCGTTAGAGAGGTGCCCCTGTCATTCAAAGTCATAAAGATATTATATGCAGAATGAATATCATCTAGCTTAATATCAATATACCTTAAGCTATCAATTTTTATAATAAAGTCCTTTAGATACTGAACTTTATCTCCCAGAGTTTTTTGGTCACCCAGACAACTATCTATATACTGATAGAATTTTCTATAGGCGGACCGAATATTATATACACTATCCTTGCTCCGCGCTTTTCTCAGATTCATTGACTTCTGATGTTCCCCTTCCCAGGCAAGAACATCATGTTCTGGGCCATTCAACAGGGCCATCATGACTCGCCTGTCATCTGCCCTATCATTATCATAGTCAAGCTTTAGATATGTATAACTTGTATCTCGCCTAGCACGTCGAAATAGGCGCCCATCAATTACATTAATTACGTCATTCTCTAGTTTTTTAATTTCATATACATTTGCATCTTTATCAACATCCAATGTTGCATTTTTTAGCTTAAAGGCTACATCACGCAAAGCACATAGCAGAATTATCGTAGTTGTAATTCTCTGTTGACCATCCACAACCGAATAACGCTCCAGATAAGCGTCCCGCTCTCGCTGATCACGATACACATTTTCATGATATATTATTGATCCAATAAAGTGATAGTCATCATATTTATGCGGGTCGATATTATTAACATCAACAATAAAGTCATCTATATTTTCGTCTGTCCATGAATATCCCCTCTGAAATCTTGGTATTTCATACAAATAATAATTATCTAATAAATCGCCCATGGTACATACAAGGCTTGTAATTTGTTCTCTCGCCACTGTGTCTTCCTTTGTTGAATAATCCAATTGTGTAATCATCGATGCTACACAAGTCGATCTTACTATTGCTCCAGGTCAGGGTGCAATCCACAACACACCAAACGCTAACAGAATCTCAAGTAAAACTTCCCCCTCCCCCTACCAGCACAACCACCCCTTACATGTTGAGCAGGCACGCAAAGGGGGCACCGCCTCCACCCCAACGGGTAGAGAACAGTGCCCTCCCCTTTCAGCACGCCGAGTCAGCGCACAGAGTCAACACGCCGGGGAGCATAACGCTCCCGCCTGCAAACCTTCTAGCGGCGAGCGCGGCGCAGCTTCACCAGACCACGGTTAATATGCGCCGCCCAGAGCGGACCCTCATACAGGAACGCAGTGTAGCCCTGCACCAGGTCAGCGCCAGCGTCCAGGCGCTCCTGCACATCCTCAGCGGTGGTCACGCCGCCAACGGAGATGATGGCGAGGTCGTCGCCGATTTCACGCTTGAGCAGGCGCAGCACCTCCAGGGAGCGGGGCTTCAGCGGCGCACCGGAAAGACCGCCGGCACCGATTTCCTTGACCTTGGTCATGTCGCTGGTCAGGCCCAGGCCGTCGCGGGCGATGGTGGTGTTGGTGGCGATGATGCCGTCCAGCTTCAGCTCCTTAGCCAGGGCTGCCACCTCGATAACGTCCTCATCAACCAGGTCCGGCGCGATCTTCACGGTCAGCGGTACGTGGCGGTTGGGGCATACGCGGTCTGCCTCTTCACGCACGGCAGCAAGCAGCGGGCGCAGCGACTCGATAGCCTGCAGGGTGCGCAGACCCGGAGTGTTCGGGGAAGAAACGTTGACGACCAGGTAGTCTGCCTGCGGTGCCAGGGTGCGGGTAGAAATCAGGTAGTCGTCGATGGCGTTCTCGAGTTCCACGATCTTGGTCTTGCCGATGTTCACGCCGATGATGGGGCGTACGACGCCGCGGTATTCGGTTTCGAGGTCTGCGCGGGCGGCGGCTACGCGCGGGCCTGCCGCTGCGGCACCGTCGTTGTTGAAGCCCATGCGGTTGATGACCGCCTTATCTTCCACGAGGCGGAAGAGGCGCGGCTGCGGGTTGCCGGGCTGCGCCTGACCGGTGATGGTACCAATCTCGACGTGGCCGAAGCCGATACCAGCCAGCGCGGCAATGCCCTTACCGCCCTTGTCGAAGCCTGCAGCCAGGCCGAACGGCGAGGGGAAAGTAATGCCCATGACGGTGGTTGCCAGTTCCGGTGCGGGCTGGAAGTACTTGCGCAGCGCGCGGGTGATGCCGACGTTGCGCAGGGTCTGAACGCCCCAGAAGCCGACGTGGTGTGCCTTCTCGGGGTCCATGCCCTTGAAGAAGATGTTGAAGAAGGTCGGGTAGATGCGCATTTGTTCTCCCTAGTGTTGGAGGGTGTGGGTGGTTTATGGGGCTACGAGCCGGGCGTGCCGGGTCTGTATGCCTGGTCTGTATACCAGGGGCTACTTGTCGTTGGCGACGGCGTCAACAGCGCCACCGTAGCGGCGGTCGCGGCGCGCGTACTCTTCGACAGCTTCCCAGAGGGTGCGGCGGTCAACGTCGGGCCAGAGCACGTTCATGAAAATCATCTCGGCGTAGGCACTCTGCCAGAGCAAGAAATTCGAGATGCGCTGCTCGCCGGAGGAACGCAGGAACAGGTCAACGTCGGGCAGATCGGGCTCGTCCAGGTACTTCTGGATGGTCTTTTCGGTAATGTTGCCGGGCTTGAGCTTGCCCGCCACAGCATCCGCTGCGATAGCTGCCGCCGCGTCAGCGATTTCTGCGCGGCCGCCGTAGTTCACGCACATGGTGAGGGTGCAGACGGTGTTGTCGATGGTTTCGCGCTCGCAGTGTTCAAGCTCTTCGATGACGTTCTTCCACAGCTTGGGACGGCGGCCAGCCCAGCGGATGCGCACACCCCAGGTCTTGAGGGTTTCCAACTGACGCTGCAGCACCTCGGTGGAGAAACGCATAATGAACGCAACTTCGCTGGGTGAGCGCTTCCAGTTTTCGGTGGAGAACGCGTAGGCGGTCACGTACGGGATGCCCATCTCGATAGCGCCCGCAACAACGTCCAGCAGTGCCGCCTCGCCAGCGCGGTGGCCCTCGGTGCGGGGCAGTCCGCGTTCGTTCGCCCAGCGTCCGTTACCGTCCATGACGACGGCGACGTGCTGCGGAATGAACTTCTTCGGAATCGGCGGCGGGGTTGCCCCGGTGGGGTGTGCGGGCGGGGGTACGGGCTGGGTGCGTGCCATGTGTGCCTTTCTTCCCTGGCGGGTTCTCCCCCGGGGTCGTTTGCCTAGATATGCGCCAGAAATAAACGCTGGCGTGCTGTTAGCTATTTTACCGTGACATAGCGCGCATGGGCGGGTGCTTCGGGGTTTATTTTGCGTCCTGGTTGACGCATGCTTGAAGCACCGGCGTGCATCTTTTTACGATGCAGGAATTTCTGTCTCGAGGGCGCTCGCCGTTTTCAGGGGATGTTCGAGCAGGTTCTGGGTGGTTTTCAGGTAGAGCCCCAGAATTTTGGAGGCGACCGGCACCGGTGCTACGTCAATAGTCACCCAGGCGCACGGATCTGCCGATGCGGTAGCGAGCGCATAGCCGAGCTCTTCGGCACGCAGGCCGGTCAGGGGTGTGTCGGCGGCGGGTGCACATTGGGGACAGAGGACCGTGTGATGCCCGTAGGTGTGGGCGGTGTGGAAGGCAATGTACCTGCCGCTTCCGCCTGCAGTGTTGGGGGCGTTGTCTGCACCAGCATTACCTGCACGGTCATTTTCCGCACCCTGGCTATCTGCGTTCACGAGCGGGTTGCCGCATCGGGTGCAGTTTTCGCCGATGAGCGGCCAGCCGGCGGCGTTCATGCTGCGCGCCAGGTAGCGGGTCAGAATTCTCTGCGGCACATGCTGCCCGTGCGCGAGCGCGGCAAGCGCCCCGTGAGTCAGGGTGTAAATATCGGCGGTGCTGTCGGTGTCTTTGGTGAGTGCTTCCGCCAGCTCGGCGATGGTGGAGGCGCAGGTGTACGCATCGTAGTTCGCCATGATCGGTGCGGTGTAGGCGTGCAGGGTCGCAGCCTGGGTGATGGTGTGCAGGTTGGTTCTGCCGCGGCTGAAGGACAGGTCGGTGTGCATGAACGGTTCGAGTCGCCCACCGAATTTGGAGGTGGGTTTACGTACAGCCTTAGCGACGGCGTGGGTGATTCCGCCGTCGCGGGTGAGCATGATGATGATGCGGTCGGTTTCGCCGAGTTTTTGGGTGCGGAGGATGAGGGCGGCATCGCGCCAGGTGCGGGGTTCGCTCACGGGTATCTCCGTTCTCGGTACATGCTCGGTGGGTGCGTGGTGGATGCTCAGCAGGTCCTCTGCGGACACCCGGTAGACGCTGAGGGCAAAATCTACGCGGGTGTTGCGGGTACGGTTCGACCCCTGCCGTATTACCCCGCGTAGGGGGTACCGGTCAGGGGTCGGTCCGTAACGTATGGGTGAGGTGCTATTTAGTCCTCGTACTCGATATCGTCGTCGATGTCGTCTTCATCGTCGAGGATTTCTTCAAGGTCATCCTCGTCTTCATCACCGTAGACGCTCAAGGGGGTGACCTCGTTGTATGCCTCGAAGAGAGAATCTTCGTATGCTTCGAAGGCGTTGGCGATTTCTACGTATGCCTCATCGACGGTAGGGTCGTGCTCGCCGCTTCGGTTAACAACGGCGGTCAGGTGCGCCTCCAGCGCGTCAAGGAGGCGGGTGAGTTCAGTGCGAGGATCAATGCTCATGCCATTTATTCTACTACCTACACGCCGATGGTGTGCGCCGGGCGGTCATACGGCGGTTTAAACGCAGAACTATGAACGGGCTCGGCAGGTAAAGCACCGCATAGAAACCTCGCAGACACAGCGAACCCGCCGTCCCCAGCTTCCCTACTCCTCACAGGAGCGGGTGCCGGGTGCGGCGGGTTCTTCTGTCGGTTAGCTCAGCTTGACGCTGCGCCTACTGAATGTTTGCTTCTTACGGGTTATGAACCCGAGAGAATTAGAAACCGAGGGAAGCTGCGGATGCGCGGATTGCCTCAGCAGATGCCTTCAGCTGTGCCAGCTCAGCCTCGTTCATGGGGACCTCGAGCACGCGCTGGATGCCCTCACGGTTCACGATGGTGGGCAGGGACAGTGCAACGTCCTTGAAGCCGTACAGCTCGCCTGCAATGGTGGTGGAGACGGGCAGCACTGCGTTCTGGCCGCCGAGGAATGCCTCAGCGATACGTGCACCGGAGATACCGATTGCGTAGTTGGTGGAACCCTTGCCCTCGATAACCTTGTATGCTGCGCGCATAGCTTCGTTTGCCAGCTCTGCACGGACCTCGTCGGTGAAGACGAGCTTGCCGTCCTGCTCCCACTCGGTCAGGGGAACCATACCGATGTTTGCTGCAGACCAGACGGGGAACTCGGAGTCGCCGTGCTCGCCAACAACGTTTGCGTGAACGCTCTTGATGGAGACGCCAGCCTTGTTAGCAATCAACCAACGCAGGCGGGAGGAGTCCAGAACGGTACCGGAGGACAGCACGCGGTTTGCGGGCAGGCCGGTAATCTTCTGAGCCACAACGGTGAGAACGTCACAGGGGTTGGTGACGAGCATGATGATTGCGTTGGGTGCTACGGACAGAATGTTCGGCAGCAGCTTCTCGAGGATTGCGACGTTTGCGCCTGCCAGTTCGAGGCGGGGCTGGCCGGGCTTCTGGCGAGCACCTGCGGTGATGATGACCATGTCGCAGTCGCGCAGCAGCTCGATGTCGTCGCCACCGGTTACGGTTGCTTCGTGTGCGAACATTGCGCCGTGTGCGATGTCCAGTGCTTCAGCGTGTGCGCGCTTGCCGTCGATGTCGTACAGGACGATTTCGTCTGCGGAGCCGCGGACCATAGCTGCGTATGCGGTTGCGCTACCGACGCCGCCTGCACCGATGACGCCGAGCTTGGTGGGGTTGTTGACACCGTTCATTGCTGTATGCCCTCTTTTCGTGAGAGTTATCCGTGTGGTGCGAGAGGATTCTCGCGTGGTTTATCGGGAAGCGGGTGTGTGCCTCGGGGTTGAATTTCCTTGGGTGGGCGTCCTTCCCCGGTGAGCTTGCTTCGTTATGTTCTATTATGCCGCAGATTTTGCGTTTTGTGTTGGGTTATTTTGCTTTTTTCGATGGGTGCTGGTGACTTTATGGGCCATGAGGGGTGTTTTTCACTCACAAAACCAAATAATGACGTTCTGACCTTTTGAGCAAGCTCACATGCCGCTAAAGTAGCCCTCCACATCCACTGCGCCGCCGGAAGCCTCAAAATCAGCACGAACCGCATCCGCCAGCTCGTCATCAACCAGGAAGTCCAAAGCCACAGACGCCAAACCGAACGCCGCATCCAGGGCAGCATCCACCGCTGCCTGGGTGTCAGCACAGTGCGCGAACTCCACCGTGTGCATGCCGGTACCCTCGGGCGCAATCTGAATCAGCGGGTGAATACCGGGCACGCGCAGGCTCACATTACCGAAATCAGTAGAAGCCGCCAGGGTGTCACTGACCGTTCCGGGCGGGTACGGGTGGCGACCCACCGAACGCTGAGCCGAAACCCAACGCTTCAACAGCGGACGGTTCGTGCGCACCGGCATGGTCATCGGCGAAGAATCCCACGTCACCTCCGCACTCACGCCAGCCATAAGCGCAGCACCGCGCAGCACCTCCTCAACCCGTCGCGACAGAGCACGCAGAGTCGGCGCGTGCTTAGAACGGATATTAATGTGCAGGCTCGCGGAGGCAGGAATCAGGTTCGGGGCGTCCCCGCCGTGGTCAATAATCGCGTGAATACGGTCAGAACCGGGAATCTGCTGACGCAACAAACCCAAACCCTGGTACGCCAGGTTTGCCGCATCCAGTGCGTTACGACCCATAAACGGGTGCGAGGAAGCATGCGCGCTCACGCCCGTATAGGTCACGCGACATTCACGGCGACCCAACCACGCCTGATCAGCCACATCAATAAAGTAGGGGTGCACCATGATGGCGGCATCCACCTGCTCGAACGCGCCGGCGCGCGCCATCAGCTCCTTACCGGCATCGGACTCTTCGGCGGGCGTGCCGTAGTAGAGGACCCTGCCACTGAACGCCTCGGGGCTGGTAGCGAGCGCATCCGCCAGGGCAAGGAAAGCGCCCAGCCCGGATACCGCAATGACGTTGTGGCCGCAGCCGTGACCGATGCCCGGCAGCGCGTCGTATTCGGAGAGAATCGCGATGGTGCGGTGCTTGGCGGGGTCGTAGTCGGCGCTGGTGAGCTCCACCTTGAACGCGGTATCCAGACCGAAGGCGGGGTACTCGATCCTGAGGTTCGGGTAGGCTTCGCGGACCGCATCAACGAGCGTGCGGGAGGCAAAATACTCCTCGTAGGCAGTCTCAGGATGCGCATGAATCGCCTTGAGAATTGCGGTCAGGGAGTCCGCGCGGGTGGCTACGGATTCGGCGAGGTCGCGGCGAATATGCGCCAGCCCGCTGTCTTCGTCGAGGTGGTGACCCTTTCCGTGTCCCTTTCCGTGACCGTGGCGCTCGCCATGGCTACGTTCCTGCTCAGGCTGCCCATGGTCGGCGTGCTTCTGCTCGGGATGTGCGTGCTTGTGCTTGCGGCGGTGCTCAGCGGCACGCTTACGCTGCTCGGTTTCAAGGGCAAGGATCTCGGAGTACTCGCTACCGCGCACGCAATCAGCATCGGGCGCGTCGTAGTGGCGGGTTGTTGCGGCGGGTCGGTTCGGTGCCGTTCGACCGGAGCTATCAGAAGTGGGCTGGGTGTGGGCGGCGGTGCCCTGTGCGTTCGCGTCAGTCATGCTTCTACGCTACCGTCTGCGCTCGCCGGGCGCTAGATGTTCGGGCATGATGGAGTCGAAAACACCCAAAAAGAAATTTGTGTCACATAAAAGAAAATTTGTATATATCCTAGGAATCTTTGATTCATAGGAGTAGCGTTAAGCACATGGGAGCGGCAATCCAGCCGCACCCGTCACCATCCGGCGCTAGCGATGCGAATGCCGGCAGGACAGTTCACAACCGGTCCAAACCATGTCGTTTGGGCCTCTGCCATTACCGTGACAGACCCATGGATGCGAACCGTACCGGCAAGCACACACCGCAGTGAGCGCCACAACCACGCTAAGGAGCTCCATCCCATGAAGGCAGCACGCTTCTACGACCGTAACGACATCCGCATTGAAGACATCCCCGCACCCGAAGCCGCTGCGGGCGAGGTTCTGGTCAAGGTCGCATGGTGCGGCATTTGCGGTACCGACCTGCACGAATACCTGGACGGCCCCATCTTCTGCCCCCAGCACGGTCACCCCCACCCCATTTCTGGTGAGGACTCCCCCGTCACCCTCGGTCACGAATTCTCCGGTGTTGTTGAGGCACTGGGCGAAGGCGTAGACGACCTGCAGGTTGGCGACCACGTTGTTGTCGAGCCCTACATCATTCGCGATGACGTCTACACCGGCCCCGACTCCAAGGACTACCACCTGTCCAAGGACATGAACTTCATCGGCCTTGCCGGTCGCGGTGGTGGCCTGTCCGAGAAGGTCGCTGTCAAGCGCCGCTGGGTTCACAAGATCCCCAACACCATTCCCCTGGACGAAGCTGCACTGATTGAGCCGCTGAGCGTTGGCTACCACGCTGTTGAGCGTGCAGGCGAGTTCGAAGAGGGCGCATTCGCACTGGTCACCGGTGCTGGCCCCATCGGTCTGCTGACCTCCGCAGTTCTGAAGGCTAAGGGCGCTAAGGTCATCATCTCTGAGCTGTCCCCGCTGCGCCGCCAGAAGGCTCTGGACTCCGGCGTTGCTGACTACGCTTTCTCCCCCGCAGAGGTTGACGTTCTGGCTGAGATTCACAAGCTGACCGACGGCCGTGGCGCTGACATCGCGTTCGAGTGCACCTCCGTTCAGCCCGCACTGGACCTGATTCTGGATGCTCTCAAGCCCACCGGTAAGGTCGTCATCGTCTCCATTTGGGGCAAGCCCGCTTCCCTGGATGTTCAGAAGGTTGTGCTCAAGGAGCTCGATATCCGCGGCACCATCGCATACGTGAACTCCCACCCGGAGACCATCAAGCTCGTTGAGTCCGGCAAGATTGACCTCAAGCCCTTCATCACCGGCAAGATCGCTGTGGAAGACCTGATCGACAAGGGCTTCGACACCCTGATCCACCACAACGAGACCGCTGTGAAGATTCTGGTCACCACCGACCCGGAGCGTCTGGCTGAGTAATTCAGCGTCAGCTGATGCAGCTGTTCTTCTAGCTTCCTTAGCGTAGCTAGTGTGGGGTGAGGTTCCCTTCAAGGAACCTCACCCCACTACTTTTTTGCTGTTTCTCTATTGTCTTAAGATCTTCTTTTCTGTTCACCAAACTGACGGATATTAATGCTCATCGGGTCACCAGCCCAACTCGTAAGTTCTGGGCATAATTCAGGATAAATATTATGGATAACTGATTCCAATGTTGCTGCCAACGCAATCCAATCACCAACAAGACATGCATAAGAGGACGCTTGACTTGGTTTATCAATATTACCTAGCAAGGCCTCATCGTCGTCAGCATGCGCCACTTCAGAATATAAGTACCTAGTACCGATGACTGCGTTTGTTACTCCAAGAGGTAATATATCTTCGCCGGTCTCAATATTCGCCGCCATAATGTGGAACCTTTCAAATGGAACATTTTGAAAAAACCATTGAAGCTGGTCTATATTTTCACGAAGTTTTTTATCTTCAGTACCCCTTCGGAGCGATTCCAACACACGTTCCCAATAGATATTCTCCTGCTTCAGAGTAAAAGGCCTAAACTTTATCATGGCGGCGTCCATTGCATCAAAATCAGGCAAATTTAAATCTTCAGTAAGGATTATATCGAATTTTTTAGAACCTTCATCTGGCACTATAGAAAAAGTGAGCCTCATACCCATTTTAATACAACGTGGATCCTGAGCAAGAGTAGACGAAAGTACACTTCGGCAACGTTTAGCGGCCAGCTCAATCCGCCTCTTATCTCCATCTGCACCTCTAGAAATAGGGGTGGGCCTGAAATTGTTTACATTACTACTCATGTTTACCTCTTCCAGCTCTTTAAATTACTGAAATTATTTACCAGCAATAAGTTTAGGATATATTCTCTGTCTCATTTGTTATCCATACCATCTTGATTGTATCTTTCTATAATATCTTCAAGTTGCCCAAGAACTGAGTCAGGCAGAATCTCATATACCTCACCAATCAATCTCCGATTTACAATAAACTGATTAACCAGTGTATTCAAAGAGTTTGCAAGAGCTTGAGGTAGACCCTGAATATTTTCACCAAGGAAAAAGGTAACAGATTCAGCCTCTTCTTCCTTTGAGTGGAGTACCTTATTACCAATAGTTCTAATGATAGTAAGTGCTTTAAAAACATCTTGACTAACAGAACGGCTTAGGAATTTAATTCTCCCATCCAGATTTGCGTTATTAGGGAGGTCATCTTTAGTTAGTTCATAAACCAACTTCTCTGCCGCGGCACGCATTAGTGCAGCAGATGCTCTTTTAGATATTGGAAATACAGCCGATGCTTCCCGATAGAGCTCTGCCACCTTTTCAGGCATTTCTTTGCTCGGCTCAGGAAACCCTGGATCTGCAGGCACTGGATAGACAAGCACGGTACCTTTCCAGAAACTCGATTTTTTACAGCTGTAGCAGATTGAGACATGCCAATTCATGTCTTCTGCCTGAACTGCAGATTCCCCAGCCTGAGTTTCCGCATTTCCATCTGAAGGAGCAGGATATTCTATTGTCAACAGTTCGTATGGAGGAAATTGATTGTATCCAGAGAACATTTCCTCTTCATACAGATAAAGGTCTCGAAATTTGTGCCCTGTATGCGCTTTGCAATGTGGGCACATGAAAGAATCTTTCTTGTACGCCGGGAGATGGTCTTTCATTATTATTTCCTCACGCTCATACTGTACGGAATATAGATGCGAGACCAAACCTTTTAAGGGTCGCATTAGATACTTCTATCCTGTATCCACCGCTCACAATATGATTGGCTCACCGACATCCTAGTAGAGCACCATACCACTACTTCAAGAAGAAGCAACTAACATGCCTATGCAATCAATAAATTAGCAACTGAGGGCATAAATTCCGCTTTCATGGATTCCGGCATACAAAAATCCCCGGTTCCGAAGAACCGGGGATTATCTGTGCGCGAGGGGGGACTTGAACCCCCACCCTCTAATACGAGGACTAGCACCTCAAGCTAGCGCGTCTGCCTATTCCGCCACCCGCGCAGGTGACTTTCGAACGTTTTCCTTTCGGTGCCGTTCGAAGCAACACGTAATACTATACGGGCTTTCTGAGCACTCCGCAAATCGAAAGAGTATGTTCTGTATCACATATTGAGTGACGTTTATTTCAAACCGTGCCACAACCCCTCACACCTCAACTAATATGACCGGCACGCCCACTCAACTGCCATATTTCCGGTCATACCGACTAGAATAAAGAGCATGAATAATGAGAACCTCTCCCGCGAAGAAGCCGCAGAACGTTCGGCTCTCATCAGTGTCGACACCTACGACGTGCATGTCGACCTGACTAACGCCAAGGACCCCGAATTCGAGTCCTACCCCACCGTCACCACCGTCCGATTCTCCTGCAATACCCCCGGTGCAGAAACCTTCATCGACTACATCCACCACAGCGTCGACTCCGTTAAGCTCAACGGCACCGAACTGACCCTGGCTGATGTCGTCGACGGCGCACGCATCACCCTGCCCAACCTGCAGGCAGAAAACGTGCTCACCATTCACGGTCGCTCCTACTACTCCCGCTCCGGCGAAGGTATGCACCGCTACTTCGACCCCTCCGACGGTCGCGTCTACCTGTACACCCAGTACGAGCCCTCCGACTGCCGCCGAGTCTTCCCGAACTTCGAGCAGCCCGACCTGAAGGCAGTCTTCAACTTCCGCATCACCGCGCCCAAGGACTGGGTCGTCAGCTCCAACGGCGTACTCGAAAGCCAGGTCGTAGACCCCACCGACGACTCCATCACCAAGCGAGTCTTCTCCCCCACCGCAAAGATCTCCACCTACATCACCGCAATCGTTGCCGGCGAATACTTCACTGCAACCACCACCTACAAGCCCAAGAGCAAGGTCAACAGCGGTGACATCCCCCTGGTCGTATACTGCCGCCAGTCCCTCAAGCCGCACTTCGACTACGACCACATCTTCAAGGTCACCGAAAACGGCCTGGACTTCTTCCAGGACCTCTTCGACTACCCCTACCCGTACCCCAAGTACGAGCAGGCATTCGTGCCCGAATACAACATCGGCGCAATGGAGAACCCCGGCCTGGTCACCTTCACCGAAGACTACATCTTTGTCTCCGGCGCAACCGAGGACGACCTCGAAGGCCGCACCAACACCATCTGCCACGAAATGGCACACATGTGGTTCGGCGACCTCGTCACCATGAAGTGGTGGGACGACCTGTGGCTCAAGGAATCCTTCGCAGACTTCATGGGCACCCTCGGCGCTAAGGAAGCCAACAACTTTAACGACGCATGGGTCACCTTCGCGAACAACCGCAAGGCATGGGCATACATGCAGGACCAGCTGCCCACCACCCACCCCATCGTCGCTGACATCCCCCACCTGGAAGCAGCATCGCAGAACTTCGACGGCATCACCTACGCAAAGGGCGCATCTGTGCTCAAGCAGCTGGTTGCCTACGTCGGCTTCGACACCTTCATCGAAGCAGCACGCGTGTACTTCAAGCGCTTCGAGTGGGGCAACACCTCCCTGAACGACTTCCTGCAGGTACTCAACGAGGTGTCCGGCCGCGACATGCAGGCATGGGCTAACGCATGGCTGCAGACCTCCGGCGTGTCCGCACTGGGCACCAAGCGCGTCTACGGCGAAGACGGTCAGCTCACCGACCTGATCCTCACCCAGGAACTGCCCGCACAGCAGCCCGCAGGTCTGGGCCGCCCCCACGTGGCAAAGCTGGAAACCTTCGCGCTGACCGACGGCAAGCTCGTCTCCACCGGCCTGCTCTCTCTCGAGTACCCGGCAGAGCCCGTCTCCGAGCACCGCGTAGAGCTCACCGACGACCAGAAGAAGCTCGTGGGCGAAGCAGACCTGCTCATGCTCAACGCAGAAGACCACACCTACGCCAAGGTCGCCCTGACCGACGAAGACGGCCTGCAGGCAGCTATCGAAGGTGTCTCCACCCTCGAGTCCGCACTCTCCCGCGGCCTCATCTGGGGCTCCCTCTGGGAGAACGTGCGCGATGCACGCCTGCCCGTCACCACCTACGTCGACGCAGTGGTCCGCAACGTCTCCAAGGAGCCGAGCGCATCCCTGCTGGGCACCATGGTCAACAACGCACAGGTCGCTATCGCAACCTTCTCCGCACCCACCGGCCGCGAGCGCCTCTACGACGCTCTCTACGACGCATTCGCAGCCGCACTGGCACAGGCTAAGCCCGGCTCCGATGAGCAGCTGATTCTGCTGCGCGGCCTGATTTCGGTCTCCACCAACGCGACCAAGGGTGAAGAGCTCTGCCGCGATATTGCCCGCGGTGCGTTCGAAGACACCACCGGCGATATTGCTGACGCAACCGGCATTCCTTACGACCAGAACCTGGGTTGGAGTGCACTGGGTGCGCTCGCAAGCCGTAACCTGGTGACTGTTGAGGATCTGGACCGTGCGGCTAAGTACAGCCCCTCCTCGATTTCTTCGAATGGTTACGCGTACGCGATTGCTGCTCTGCCCTCTGCTGAGCGTAAGGCTGCGGCGTACAAGACCATCATGGAAGACGAGTCGCTGTCGAACGACGCTCTGGCTTCGACCATTAACGGTTTTGCTCGCGGTCCGGTTGAGCTGCGTGAGTCCTACTACGACTCCTACTTCGAGGCTCTGCTGCCCCTTTGGGCGTCTCGTTCGATTGGTATGGCGACCCGCATTGTGCGTGGCCTGTACCCGAAGGCTCCGTACAACACCGGCTCCACCGAGGGTCTGGGCGTTGAGGGCAACCCCTCCGTGGCGCTGGCTCAGCGTTGGCTGGAGGCGAACCCCGAGGCTCCGTCGGCTCTGCGTCGTCTGGTTCTGGAGGCTCAGGACCACGGTCGTCGTTCGATTGTGGCTCAGAAGTTCAACGCTTCCCTGCAGGACTAAGCTGCATGGTTTGAGTAGCTGAGGCGGGGTGTGGACCGGTGCCTAGACTAGGTTCCGTTCTCCCCCGCCAGGTTCTCAATCCGCTGTGAGAGACTGCCGTTCGGCACGCTCCCGGTAACGCACCGGGAGGTGCCGGGCGGTGGTCTTTTTCTGACTCATCTATAGAATTCACAGCGGCGGTGTGCCGTCTAAATATTTCCCTCATGCGGTGGTTCACGTACTGACGTGGGCACTCATTACCGGGGCAGTTTCACTGGGACACAAAACTATATGCACCCGGTGCTAAAAGACAGATAAATGTCACCCCTTTTTTGTGAGCTGTCCGCTCTGAAAGCATGAGAGAATAGACTAGGTATCCGCTCGCTTAGACATATCAGAAGGAGTTTTCAGTGGTCGATTACGCACTCGGTGACCGCGGTAGCGTTGACATTGTCACCGATGATTACTACGAAGCAGAAACCCTCCAAATTTTCGAGGAACTGCACATCGACCGTGAACGTATCTGGTACGGTGAAGCGCGTCTCGTGCCCGAACCGGATAACCCCTACGAGCCCAATAGCATTGCCGTCTACATTGACGAATTCAAGGTGGGCCGCATGAGCGCGGCAGACTCCGCCGCGTACTGGGATTCCATTACCCGCGTGGTCGCCTCCGGCTACGAACCCATCGCGCACCTGCAGCTCTCCGCTGTTGCCGTACGCGCTGAAGGCGGCGGCATGCACGTGAAGAGCACCGGCGTGCTCTCCCTGTCCGCACCCGGGTCCCTCTTCCCCCTCAACGACGCACCGACCCGCGCGACCCTGCTGCCCCAGGGCCCCTCTATGAAGGTGCTGGACGAGAAGGAACACTCCGAATACCTGCACAGCATCCTGCCGCCCAGCGGTGAGGGTCGCGTCATTCTGACCTTGGAAGCGAACCAGCTGAAGACCTCCGACGGCCGCGTTGTTGACAGCGTGGAGGTGCGCCACGACCGCAAGCTCGTCGGTCGCCTGAGCACCCAGATGTCTGAGCAGCTCGCACCCGTGATTCGCTACGCGTTCGAGAACGACCGCCTCACCAGCGCATGGGGCACTATTCGCGGTAACACCCTTGAGCTGTCGCTGACCGTTCAGGCGGCACGCCCCGCAGATATTCCGCAGGAATGGTACGAGACTCTGCCCAACAACGTTCCGGCTCTACTGCCCGTTGGTGAAGACTACGATGTGCCCCCGGCATTCGTGCCCACCGAAGGTGAACGCCACTACCTGGAGTCCTCCGCACAGCAGGCGCCGAAGAAGCGTCGCGGTTTCATGAGCTCTCTGACCGGTGGTTCCTCCGCACCCGAGCCGACCCGCAGCGAACCCGCCGCAGAGAAGCCTGCCATCGAGTACAGCATTGAGGAAGAGGAATACTACGAGCCCTCCGAACGTGAGCGTCTTCTGAATCTGGTTAAGGGTGCAGGCCTCGCAGTTCTGGTCGCCGGCCTGATTTCGATGCTGTGGACCCCGATGCTCGGCATGCTCATCGCGATTCTGGGTGGCGCTGTCGCGGCTGTAGCGTTCTACTTTGGTCGCCAGCCCCACTACGACGACTACGAGGAATACGACGAGTACGAGGAAGAATACGAAGAGACTGACGAGGCTGAAGAAGCAGACTCGAAGGCATAAATTCCTCTGCTACAGGGCGTAAAGATACAACGCAACGATACAAAAGGGGCGGCTACCCCACCACCGCGGTGAGGTAGCCGCCCCTTTCGTGCGCCTCGTGTGCCCTCCAGTCTGAGCCTCTTTATCCTGCGCCCCTCCCTCTATCCTGAGCGCCGTGAGCTACGCGTGGAGAGCCGATTAAAACCAGCGGGGGTAAAAGCCTCATCAGCTTTCACCCCCGCAAGGAGTCAGACCTTAGTCCTGACCGTAAGTCGCCATGAACTGATCCATCGTGTCATTCTGCAGAGCATGTGCCAGCTGCGCATTTGCAGCCTGGTCTACAAAAATGATTGACTGACCATCGTAAGACCAGCCCGGACCCGCGTTCGGCAGGGTGGTCATACGCATCGTGGTGTCACCACTAGTCAGCACCGGAGCCGCAATCTGAGCAATCTGCGCTGCGTTTAGACCCTGGTCCACGCGCATATAGTCAGTCAGAGACTCGATAGAAGACTGGAAAGATGCCACGTTGCTCAACGCGCCCTTCGCCTTCATCGTGTTGTACAGACCGCGCAGGAACGCACGCTGGTTACGGACACGCTGGTAGTCGCCATCAGCGAAAGAGTAACGTTCACGAACAAAGCTCAGAGCGCCACTACCGTTGAGGTGCATCAGACCCGGAGTAAAAGTCCAGACATTACTGGTGAATGCGAAGGGAACCTGAACGTCCACGCCGCCAATAGCGTTCACGAGAGACTTGAAGCCTTCAAACTCAATCTCAGCCACGTGGTCGATCTTGACGCCCACCAAGTTCTCGATGGTAGCAACCTGCAGGGAAACACCGCCATAGTTCAGTGCTGCGTTCACCTTAGCCGTACCATATCCGGGAATATCAACCCAGGTATCTCGCATAATCGAGATGATGTACACGCCCTTGCCGTCAGCCGGGATGTGCATGAGCATAATGGTGTCTGCACGGGAACCGCTCACCAGAGCTGCATCAGCGCCGGTACGAGTATCGCTACCGAGCAGCAGGATATTCTTGCCGGGGCCCTTGATAACGCCGTAATTATAGCCGTTATCCAGGATACCGTCGCCGTCCTTATCGTGCTCGCTGGCGTTCGCTGCAAGAGCCGCGGCAGCATCGGAGCCGTTAGCGTTAGTGCCGTTCTTGCCAGTATCCGAGTTAGTCACGGTCGGAGCCTTCAGCTCCGTCACATTGAGCTTCTTAGCCTCGCCAAGCTGCTCCTTAATTTTACTGAGGTCTTCATCCACCTTAGTGATGGAGTCGAACTTCTCGGTCTTGCTATCCCAGGTGTGGCCAGCACGCCAGATGAAGAAACCAATACCGAGGGTAATAACCAGCAGAAGAATCAGCAGAATCAGCAGAATACGCTTGACCCATTTCTTCTTCTGCGACGGTTCAGAGTGAGCGTCGCCCATTAAGTTGTCCTTTGTTTGAGGTGGTGATACGCGAGGTGCGCGGCGCATCCAGCGAAGTCTCTAGAGTGCAGAGAGCCGGAAAATAACCCGCCGATATAGGGCGGTGCTGGAGGGCACAGAAAATGCACAGCTCGCAAAATACTTTCCCATTGTAACGCCGTCAGCGAGTCTACGCACCAGTGAACGAAAGGTTTTACATTACAACTTTCCTCACGTTCGCGCGAGCTATTCTGCGATGATTTGCAGAACGCACAATGCCCCGCCTCCCTGAAAACCAAGGAGAACGGGGCATTGATTTCGCTAAAAAGCAAAACCTGGAAAGAAGATTTACTTCTTGCCGAAGTTGCCGAAGCGTGCGTTGAAGCGCTCGACGCGACCTGCGGAGTCCATGATGCGCTGCTTACCGGTGTAGAACGGGTGCGACTCGGACGAGATTTCAACCTCGACGATCGGGTACTCGTTGCCGTCTTCCCACTTCTCGGTCTTGTCCGAGGTCATGGTGGAACGGGTCAGGAAGACCTTGCCGGATGCGAGGTCGCGGAACAGAACCAGGTTGTAGTCCGGGTGGATTTCTGCCTTCATTGATTACCTTCTTCTGCTACTGGATTTTGCCAGTAGCCCTTATATAGATGGAGTAGGTTTTTCGATGTGCAGCTATCGAGAAAATCTCAGAGCGCATCACCATTGTGCACGCATAGGGCGCGCACAACCCATTAAGGGTACCACCTTCACGGATTAAATCCCAGTACGTTCCCTCACAGGCACCAACCTAGCTGCCGCAAGGGTACCCGAAGGAGGCGCTCACGCGGACTAAGAATCAGATGAGAACTCAGGTTATGAACGCGGGCGAGTCTCCCAGAACGCCACGGCGCTCGCCGCCGCAACGTTCAAAGAATCCACGCCGTGCGACATCGGAATCATGACCGTATCGTCACACGCTGCCAGGGTGCGCGGCGACAGTCCGTGCCCCTCCGTGCCCAGAATCAGTGCAAGCTTCTCATCCCGGCGAGCAGACAGCTCCTCCAGGGTCAGCGAGTCCTCCTCCAGCGCGAGCGCTGCGCTCTTAAAGCCCAGCTCGTGCAGGGTCTGCAGGTCGGCAGGCCACGACTCCAGACGAGCCCACGGCACCTGAAAAACGGTACCCATCGACACACGAATCGAGCGGCGGTACAGCGGATCAGCGCACCGCGGAGTCACCAGCACAGCATCCACGTTCAACGCGGCAGCCGAACGGAAAATCGCGCCCACATTCGTGTGGTCCACAATATCTTCCAAAATCGCCACGCGAGACGCACCCTGCAACAACTGCTCTAGAGGCTGCGGCGCAGGACGAGCCATCGCTGCCAACGCGCCACGGTGCAGGTGAAAACCGGTTACCTGCTCCAGCTGCTCCTCACTACCCACATACGCGGGAGTGTCAGGATGAGCGCGCAACACATCCGCCAAATCATCAGCCCACTTCTCGCTCATCAGGAAAGAAACGGGCTGATGGCCGGCAGCGAGCGCGCGACGAATCACCTTCGAGGACTCCGCAATGTAGATACCCCACTGCGGTTCCATGGCGCTACGGAGCTTCACATCGGTCAGCTGCGTGTAGTAGCGCAGAGCCTGCTCGGGTGCCTGCGCCAGAGCCGTGACCGACTCGATGGCGTAGACACGCTCGGCACGCTCAGCGATCTGTTCGGCGCTCAGCTGCTTCGGGGCACGACTCATGCGCGCTTGAACGCGGAGTAACGACCCGCGGGGGTCACGGTCAGAGCCAGGTCCATGTCGTAGGTTGCTGCGAGGTTCGCCTCGGTAATGGTGGACAGGATCGGGCCTGCAGCGACCACGCCGCCGTCACGGACCAGCAGGGCGTGGGTGAAGCCAGCCGGGATTTCCTCGAGGTGGTGGGTGATGAGCACGGTAGCCGGTGCGTAGGGGTCAGCGGCAAGCGCGGTCAGACGCTCGACCAGGTCCTCACGACCGGAAATGTCCATGCCTGCGCCGGGCTCGTCCAGCAGCAGCAGTTCGGGGTCGGTCATCAGTGCGCGAGCAATCAGCGCACGCTTGCGCTCGCCGTCGGAGAGGGAGCCGAAGGTGCGGTCAGCGAGGGTGTCGACGCCCCACTCAGCCAGCAGTTCGGTGGCACGCTCGTCGTCCATGACGTCGTATTCTTCCTTCCAACGACCGGACACAGCGTACGCTGCGGTCACGACAACGTCGGAAACCTTCTCGTTGGCGGGAATCTGGGTTGCCGAAGCACCGGAGGACAGACCAATGCGCGGGCGCAGGTCGAACACGTCAACAGCGCCGAGGGTCTCGTCAAGGATTTCAACCTCGCCGCTGGTCGGGTGCAGGCGAGCTGCCGCAATCGAAAGCAGAGTGGACTTACCGGCGCCGTTGGGGCCCAGAACAACCCAGCGTTCACCTTCGTTCACAGTCCAGGAAACGTCGTTGAGAATCTTGCGGCCGCCGCGAATCACGGAGACATTCTGAAGGTTGAGTACGGTGCTCATGGTTCTTCTTCCAGTGAGTTAGATGGATGGGATGCGCCCCCCTACCTCGCAACCTAGCCTGGTTGCCGGTGCAGTGAGCGCATAGTGCGCGGGTACCCCACATTGGGTTCCTCGCGCAAAGAATAAGGGGCTACAGGTGCCGCCACGGAAGGCGTGAGCGCATCCGTAACGGCACCTAAAGCAACAGAGTATTAGTCGATGAAGCCGCGTGCGCCACCGACCAGCTCAACGTGGCCGGTCTCAACGTCTGCGGTGACCATCTTCGCGATTTCCTGCGCGAACTCGTTGACGGTGTAGAGCTTGCCGGCGGTTTCGCGGCGCTGCTCAATAGCGCCGGGGTGCAGGCGGTTCAGCAGGGTTGCGGTAACGGTGCCTTCAATCATGTCAGCGGAGACCACGACCAGGGAGATACCCTTCTCGGAGAGTGCGGGGATCTCGGCGATCAGTGCGTCTTCACCGGCGCGCTTGGACTCTGCGACGGGCTTGTACTCGTCCATGGTCTCAACCTCGCGGATGAAGTGCGCCTGGTGGCTGGTCACGAACACGATGCGTGCGCCTTCGGGCATCTTCTCTGCAGCCAGGCGTGCCAGGTTCAGCTGTGCGTCACGGTTCAGGCGCATTGCGTAGTCTTCGCCCATGCCGGTTTCCATGCCGCCCGAAGCGTTCAGAATCAGGTAGTCCAGGGAACCGAAGGTCTCCACCGCGGTGTTGACGAGGTTCTGCAGGTCCTCGCTGTTGGTCACGTCAGCCTGCACTGCGATTGCCTTGCCGCCAGCCTCTTCAATAGCCTTGACAATCTTGTTTGCGCGCGGTGCCTTGGAACGGTAGTTCACCACAATGTTCGCGCCCTCAGCAGCGAGAATCTGTGCGGTGTCTGCGCCAACGCCGCGGGAGGAGCCGGTAATGATGATGGTCTTGCCGGTCAGCTGTGCCATAGTTTTATGTCCTTAAGTCTAGAAAGGGTGCGCCCACGCTCGGGCGCTTCGTGCAGTCCGTACGGGGTGGGGTTAGTGACCCATGCCCAGGCCGCCATCAACGGGGATGACAGCGCCAGAAATGTAGCTAGCCTCATCGGATGCGAGCCAGCGAATCACGCGAGCGACCTCTTCCGCTTCCGCGAAGCGACCAGCCGGGATGGACGCCAGGTAGTTCTTCTTGGTCTCTTCGGGCAAAACCTCGGTCATTGCGGTGTTAATGAAGCCCGGTGCCACCACGTTAGCGGTGATGTTGCGGCCGCCCAGCTCACGGGTGATGGAGCGTGCCATACCGACCAGTGCAGCCTTGGACGCGGAGTAGTTGACCTGGCCGGGGGAACCGTACAGACCCACCACGGAGGAAACCAAGATGATGCGGCCGCGCTTGAGCTTCAGCATGCCCTTGATGGCGCGCTGAACCACGCGGAAAGAACCGGTGAGGTTGGTGTCGACCACGTCGGTGAAGTCGGATTCCTTCATGCGCATCAGCAACATGTCGCGGGTGATACCTGCGTTGGCGACTAGCACCTCCACGGGACCGAATTCTGCCTCAATTGCCTTGAACGCTTCGTTAATGCTGTCGGCATCGCGTACATCTGCCTTGACGGCGAAAAATTCTTCGGGGGCTTCACCACTGCGGTAGGTGATGCAGACGTTGTGTCCCGCTGCCTGGAATTCCTTGGCAATTTCGTAGCCGATGCCTCGGTTGCCGCCGGTGACCAGCACGGTCTTGGGAGTGTTCTCGCTCATGAGCTTCCTTGATGAGTCGACCCCTCACGATCAGAGCCGATGCAGCGGCTACGCGGTTGGGGTGTGGACGGATGGACAGACAAACCTTATTTTACCGCGTTTTAGCGCAAAGGTGCCGCAGGCTACACTCCACTCTTGAACACTGAACACCTGCTCCCCTTCTTTTACATGCCTCATCGGGCGCGTACACTAGCTGAAGCGGAACAGCCCGCACCCCTTTTCTGCCCGGTCGCGCGGGCACGGAATAACATCGCACGTCGAGGCGCAATAGTAAGGATAAGAAGACATGGATCTGCTCGGTTCACTTTCTCAGGATGCACAGCCTGAGTACGCTAAGTGCTCCCGTAAGGGCTGCCAGCAGGCGGCAGAATTTCAGCTGCTCTGGAACAACCCGAAGGTGCACACCCCCGAGCGCCGCAAGATTTGGTTGGCATGCTCCGAGCACGTGGGCTGGCTGGAGAATTACCTGCGCGAGCGTGAGTTCTGGAAGCAGACTCTGCCCTTTGAAGGGTAGTGCCATCGAGAGGTAGTGCCGCTTGAGGTGGCTCCGCTTGAGGGATAACCCACCCTATCAGCCCTATCGAAAGTAATTTCGATATATGCTATATTTGTTCTAATTAGTTCGAGTGAACATCCCGGCGCCCAGGCGACCACACTCGCAGGGTAATCACACTCGCTGAGCATTCGCATTCAAGGAGGCACCTCCCCATGATGGGCTATTCGCACACCGTCAGCGCCGCAGCTGGCTGGCTAGTGCTCGTCGAGACGGGAGTGGTGCAGGTTCCCGATACCCCCACCCTCATCGTGACCACCCTGGCGTGCGCCGGTGCGGGCATGCTGCCGGATATTGACCACCACAACGGCAGTATCGCCAACTCCATTCCGCCCATTTCACGCTGGGTAGCACGCATTGTCGGGGCGGTCAGCGGCGGACACCGTAAGGGAACGCACTCCATTTTGGGTCTGGTAGCTTTCTGGGCGGTTGCCTATTTCAGCGCGAATCTGAGCTACAACGGAATCCCCTGGGCTTCACTGCTTCTTGCCGCATTCTCGGGCGGCCTAGCATTGCGCGTGCTCGGCGCACCGGGTGGATGGATCGGTGCCGTCGCCCTCGGGTACGCCGCCTACACGACTGATTCGCTGGCGCTACTCCCCTGGGCTATTTCGGTTGGCGCCACCATTCACCTGATTGGCGACCTGCTGACAACCCGCGGACTGCTGCCCCTCTACCCTATTGTTATCAAACCCCTGGTGGCATCTCCCCTATGGAAAAAGAGCGGCTACATGGCACTGCCGATCCTGGGTGATGCCGGCAGCGTACGCGAGAAGGCACTCGTTCTAGCACTGACCGGGTACGTCGCCTGGTACGCGGCAGCCATGATGGGCTTTACCGAATACCCCCTGCAAATGTTCGGGCTGGGTATTCACGCCGCATAACGTGCCGCATAACTAAATTCTCACCGAGGACAGCAAAGCGCCCCGTCACTTCCCTACGGAAGCGGCGGGGCGCTTTTCTAATCCTTATCCCGACCTATCGGGGTGAGAGATTAAGCGTCCTGGATGGGCCAGAAGACGTCAACCTCAACGTTCTCTTCACCAGAGGTGGGGTACTTCTCGAACTCAGTGTTGTGCATTGGTAGTTCTCCTTCGTGAGCGGGCGGGAATCTCTTCTCCCCCGCGTTAGCTCACCATCGGTAGTGAGCCCTAATGTTTCGCATTTGCGTCCTCGCAATGGCGGGAACAGTTATAAGTCTACGCCCCACACATGTTGTGTTTCTACCATTTTTCCCACAATGTATGTAGAGACACATGAAAAATTCAAAAAGCCCACACAGACCCCCCGAAATATCGCCTGAGAGCTTTTCTTTCCCTCAGAAAAACCCACAAGGCAACATTATTTCCCGTCAAATACGCCGCAAGTTTCATGTGTCAGAACCCACAAATCACATGCACGGGAACGCAATTACACCACATATGATCAGAAAACAATACAACCCCATGGGTCAGGTCACATTTTTCCGCACTATTCGCGAGAAAAATACCGACAATATCTCCGCAACACATTTTCAGAACACAAAAAACACGCCCTGGACAATACACCCCGGCCAATACGCCACAAACAATACGCCCCGGACAATAAAACAACGCGCAATACACGTAAAGAGGCCCCGGCACCACACGGTACCGGAGCCTCCCCACGCTTTGATGTTCAGCAAATATTGCTTACGCCAGCGAAATCAGATCCTGGTAATCCTTCGACCACAGGTCCTCCACCGCATCCGGTAGAAGTAGCACACGCTCGGGGTCGAGCGCCTCCACGGCACCCTCATCGTGAGAAACCATCACGATAGCGCCCTGGTACGCCTTCAACGCGTTCAGAATCTCCTCACGCGAGGCGGGGTCCAGGTTGTTGGTCGGCTCATCGAGCAGCAGCACATTCGCGCTCGACGCCACCAGGGTCGCCAAGGACAGACGGGTCTTCTCACCACCGGAAAGCACACCGGCAGGCTTATCCACATCATCACCGGAGAACAGGAACGAACCCAGAATCGTGCGCACGCGGGTGTCGTCCAGATCCGGCGCGGCAGACTTCATGTTCTCAAAGACAGTGCGGTCACCATCAAGAATTTCGTGTTCCTGCGCAAAATAGCCCAGCTTCGCGCCGTGACCGTACACAACCTCACCAGTATCAGGCTTGGTGGAACCAGCCAGCATGCGCAGCAGAGTGGTCTTACCGGCACCGTTCAGGCCCAGCACCACCACGCGCGAACCGCGGTCAATCGCCAAATCAACGTCCGTGAAAATCTCCAGAGAGCCATAGGACTTCGACAGGCCCTGGGCAGAGAGCGGAGTCTTACCGCACGGCGCCGGATCCGGGAAGCGAATCGCCGCAACCTTATCGCTCTGACGCTCATCCTCCAGACCGCGCAGAAGCTTCTCAGCACGCTTAATCATCTGCTGAGCAGCAACAGCCTTCGTCGCCTTCGCGCGCATCTTATTCGCCTGCTCCATCAGAGCATTCGCCTTCTTCTGCGCATTCGCACGCTCACGCTTGCGGCGGTGCTCATCCTGCTCACGCTGAGTCAGGTAATTCTTCCAGCCCATGTTGTACTGGTCAATCACGCAACGGTTCGCGTCCAGGTAGAAGACGCGGTTGACGACCAGCTCCATCAGGTCAACATCGTGGCTAATGACCATCAGGCCGCCTGAGAAGTTCTTCAAGAAGTCACGCAGCCACAGAATCGAGTCGGCGTCCAGGTGGTTGGTCGGCTCATCCAGCAGCATGGTGTCCGCATTGGAGAAGAGAATACGCGCCAGCTCCACGCGGCGACGCTGACCACCCGACAGAGTAGACAGCGGCTGGGCGAGCACACGCTCCGGCAGGTCCAGGTTGGAGGTGATGACCGCCGCCTCCGACTCAGCCGCGTAGCCGCCGCCGGCAATGAACTCAGCCTCAAGACGGTCGTAGCGGCGCATACCCTTAGCGCGCACCGCCGGGTCCTCACTCGCCATATCGTCCTGCGCCTGACGCATCTTGCGCGCCACACCGTCCAGGCCACGCGCCGAAAGGATGCGGTCATGCGCCAGCTGGCTCATGTCATCCACCTTCGGGTCCTGCGGAAGGTAGCCGATAGTGCCGCTGCGGGTCACCGTACCGTCAGCGGGCAGGGTCAGACCGGCAAGCACCTTAGTCATAGTGGTCTTACCGGCACCGTTGCGGCCCACCAGACCGATCTTGTCGCCCTTATCGATGCGGAAGGTGACCTCTTCCATGAGCAGGCGCGCGCCTGCACGCAATTCGAGGTTCTGTACAGCAATCATGGGTGCCTTTCCGGATGGCGGTCTGGTGTGTGGGTTGATAGTGCTCGGTAGGCGGGATTCGCCGGGTTAGAGGCGGCGAGCGCGCGGAGCACCTCATCAATTTTAGTGCAGGTGTGCCGAGTGCGCATGTGGGGCACCTTTTGTTTTTGTGGTGTGCGGTGTACTATACATACCGGACACCACTCATAGAACATTGTTCAAAACTGGGTTGTGACAAGCAGTCAACCACCGCCACCCTCAACTCTGTAGAAAAATCTGCAGAGCAATACGCATCAAAGGAGTACCACCCCAATGACCGATTCCGTGCGCGAATCAGCCCAGGAACCCCAGGCACCCCAGGCACCGCGCCGTAACGTAGCGGCAAAGACTTCCCTCGCCACCGATCTCTCCCTCATCGCAGTGTTCGCGGGCTTCATCGCCGCGCTCGCCATCATGCCCGCCGTCAGCTTGGGCGGCGTTGCGGTTCCCTTCACCTTCCAGACCCTCGGCATTTACATCACCGCTCAGGTGCTCGGCGGCAAGCGTGCCACCGCCTCCGTGGCGCTGTACCTGCTGGTTGGTTTCGCTGGCCTGCCCATCTTCGCTAAGGGCGGCGCCGGTTTGGGTACGCTCGCCTCCCCGAGTGCCGGCTACCTGCTCGGCTTCCTGCCCTTCGCCGCTATTGCCGGTACCCTCGCCTACCTGTTCACCCGCAACACCCGTTCGGTTGGTGCGACCTTCCTCATGGCTCTGGTCGCGAACTTCTGCGGTTTTGTGGTTCTGACCGCCTGCGGTATCGCCGGTATGATGGTGAACGCCCACATGACTTTTGACGCCGCGTTCAGCGCGGCAATGGTATTCGTTCCCTGGGATCTGGTGAAGTCCACAATCGCGGTTCTGGTTGGTTTGTCGGTACGCCGCGCCTTCCCGTCCCTGGCTTCTGCCCAGCGTTAAAGGCGCACAATGTGCCACACGAGAGGATAGCTATGTTTTTTCGCCGCTCCACGCGCCAGCCTGCACCGCAGCAGGTGCAAGGCGAGCAGGCGGTGAGCGCCTCTACCAGCATGCCCGCCCTTGAGCTTGAATCGGTGAGTGTTTTCACCGAGCTGCCCGAAGGCGGGCATCGCCGTATCCTCAAGGATGTAAGCCTGCGGTTCACGGCGAAGCGCACCGCGGTGCTGGGCCTGAACGGTAGCGGCAAGTCGACCCTGCTAGGGCTTTTTAACGGGCTCACCCACCCGGATGAAGGTATTGTGCGAGTGAACGGTGTCGACACTCTGGAGACACCGAGCCGCGGCTCGACGGGTGCTCGCGGTAATTCCCCGGGTGCTTTTGAGGGCGTGGGCATGCTCTTCGCCCAGCCGGAGGCGCAGCTGATTATGCCCACCGTTGCCGAAGATATTGACCTGAGCCTGCGCCGTGCCGCAGCCGTTGAAGGTAGCACCCTCAGCGGTGAGCAGCGCCGCGAACGGATTCGTGAACTGCTCCGCGAACGCGGCCTCGAGCACCTGGAGAACCAGAGCGTTTTCACCCTCTCAGGAGGCGAAAAGCAGCTGGTCGCTCTCACCAGCGTGCTGGCGGCGCGCCCGCAGATTCTTCTGCTCGATGAGCCGACCACCCTGCTGGATTTGCGTAATCGCGCGCGGCTACTCAAGCATTTGGAGTCGCTGGATCAGATGCTGGTGCTCAGCACGCACGACCTGGATTTGGCGGCGTCCTGCGATGAAGCCGTGATTATTCATGACGGTCGTTTGCTCGCCCAGGGGGATGCGGCGCAGCTGGTTCAGCAGTACCGCACGTGGTGTGCCGAGGGGTTCCCGAATGAAGGCGCCGATATCGAAGATGCAGGCGACAGCACGGACACTGCAGGAGGCGCGCATGGGCGCTAACACGCCGCGCGTGAATCCTCGCCCCGCCGGCCAGGGCTCGGATTTCAACCCCGGTACTCTGCTGGTGGGTTTCTACCAGCCGTTGAACACGCCGGTGCATCGGGCGCCGCTATGGTTCAAGGGCACGCTCTTCTTTGGGTTGTTCTTGTTGTTGGCGGTGACCGGCTGGCAGGTGGCGCTGGTGGCTTTGGTGGCGTCCACGTTCTGCGCGTTGTGGGCTGGTGTGCCTGCCTCCCAGCTGTGGCTGGTGGTTCGCACGCTGTCTCTGCTTTTGCTGATCATGGTCGGCTATTACGTGTTGACGGGCCAGTACGCTTCCGGCGCGGATGCTATCGCGACTATGCTGACGGCTTTTTATGCGTCCCGCGCTCTGCTGGTGAGCACTCCCCTGCCGGTTCTAATTGACGGTTTTGTGAGGCTGTGTTCGCCGCTACGTTTCGTGGGCCTTTCCCCGGAGCGTCTGGGTCTGCTGATTGCGTTGATGGTCCGGTCGATTCCAGCGCTCATGGACCGTTGGGGTGCGTTGCGCAGGGCCGCAGTGGCGCGTAATCTGCCCAAGCGCATGTATTGGCGGCTGCTGATTCCGTGGGTGGTGCAGGCGGTTGATTACGCGACGGCGACCGCTCGTGCTTTGCGGGCGCGGCACGTGGACGAACTGAAGTAGCGCAGATACGCGAGAGGGACGGGGTGAACCGTACAGGTTCATCCCGCCCCTTCGCTTTAATCGCCCAGCTAGGCTGGTTTAGGGCGTTTCAATGAGGAGCGCCGCCGGGAGCTGCTCCCACCACAGGTACCAGTCGTGCTGACCGTAGAGCGCCTCCACGAGCTTGTCGAAGCCGCGGTAGACACGCACCGGCATCGCCGAGGAAACCATCGTGTGCTCGACCGCCAGGATTTCGGCGTCGCGGCGGGTTGTGACCGGCACCGGCGTGTAGAACTCGATAAAGTCCGAGGCGATAACAGCCGGGTAGGCGTCATCGCGTTCAAACCAGTAGCGGGCAATGGACAGCATCGCCTCGGGGCTGGGGCTGGAATCCCAGCCGCCGAAGGGCAGGTAGGCAAATACCCCGGATACATCCCGCAGCGGCAGGTCCATAATCAGCAGTTCCGCGGCGCTGTCAATGTCGGTAGCTTTGACCTTCTCATTGATGATGCCGGCGGTCAGCTCAAAGGGGTACTCCGCTTTCAGGGGCGTACCAATATCGTCTTCACCGAGTTCGCCGTTCTCCATGAGACGGCGGTAGGTCTGCAGGTAGGCGTTCTCGTTCAGCTGTCGGAACGCCTCATGCGCGGCGATTTCTACACCGACCTGATCCAGGTAATGATGCTGGTCGGTGATGAGCTCATGTGCGTACCGCTCAACGGTGTCGGCGGTGATGTCCTGCACTGGGGTTGAGGTACGCAGGGAGACGTTATTCTCAATGGTTCCGAGCAGGGTCGGGTCGAGGGCAACCACGATGGGGGTTGTTCCCCGGTTCTTGCCCTCGTAAAGGTGTTCGAGGTATCGCCGGTTAAGTTCGGCTCGTGGGGCGCCGTGGCGGATTCGCTCGTGTGGGTAGGGATACAAGGCGACGAAGCGCTCATAGAGCTCTGCCATGGTGTTCTCCGATGTTTGGTTGCCCCCAGTTTATCGCGTATTTTCGCGCAAAAATACGGGTTTTTGGATGTTTTAGCAGGGCACGGAGAGCGCGCGATTTTTTCGTTTGATGAGTGTGTATCGGTGTGTGCTAAACACGCTTAAACTGCCTTTGTGTTGGGCGGTTTGCGCGCCGATTTTCGCTAGAAAAAGTTAGAAATTTTTCGCCACCATATGAGATTTTGGGCGAGTTACACCGGGCGGTACCACAGGGTTCGGCGGACACTTTCGCGGAGGGGCGGGCGCCTCCTGAATGTCTGTTACCAACCGCAGATACACGGCAGAAAGGGCACCAAACCCACAATTTCAGAAGGAAAAACACCCTCTTTTCTTCTTCGGCGCGTCATATTTGACGTATTAGGGGTTTTTCGGGCGAGTTCCGTCACTGCCGCGTAGCTGCTGGAGTAAAGTGTTGGTACCAGCTACCACCCGTGCCGCGTTGGTACGGAATACGCCGCTGGGACCATCAACTCGCAGGAGTTCAAACCAACGGAGGTTCTCATGTCGAATAACTACTACAAAGAGATGGTTCGCCTGGCTGACAGCATTGCTGATAAGGCGCATGAGGGGCAGACTGATCGTAACGGCTGGCCCTATATCTCCCACCCTCGCCGTGTGGCTCTTGGGGTGCGTAAGCTTGCTAGTGAGTTGGCTGCCGCAACTCACCCTGATATCTCTTTGGAGGAGCTGAAGGCTGAAGCGCAGATTGTGGCGCTGCTGCATGACACGGTGGAGGATACCGGCGTTTCTCTCGCTTTCTTGGCGCGTCATTTCTCGGCGCGTATTGTGGATGCGATTGAGGCTTTGACCCGCCGCCCGGGTGAGTCGCGTGAGTCGTATCTGAGCCGGGTGCGTGTGAATGATTTGGCTCGTCTGGTGAAGCTTGCCGATATTGCGGATAATACTGACCCGCAACGTTTGGCGCTTCTGGAGGAACCGACTCGTACCTGCCTCATGATTAAGTATGAGCACTCGCTGAAGCTGCTGCACCTGAACGATTAGGTTCAAGCTGACCATATAGAAGCCGCCCGGTATGGAATGTGTTCCATGCCGGGCGGCTTCTATGAATCATCTATTGAATTAGTTCAGGTGAGAGACTGCGTAATCAGCTTCTTCCTCAGTGAAACCTTCAAAAGAAGAAGTCAACTGAGAGCGGATTGCTTCAGGAGACATGTTCATCGTCTTCTGGTAGCTCTTTGCCTTCTCCAGGGCATTCGCGTTCCAGTCAGCCTTCATATTGTCCACTGCATACTGAGCAGCTTCAGGAGTGAACTTTTCGAATTCACTGGTGAGCTGGTTGTAGATACCCTGCTTGGACATGTGCATGGTGCGCGAGTACGATTCGGCCTTCTTCAGTGCCGACTTGTACTCACTCGGTACACTATCGCTCTGCTTTGCGTTAGACTCTGCCGCAGTAGTGGCAGAAGAGTCTGCTACAGCGGCAGAATCGCTCGTAGCAGCTGAGTCAGCAGCGGCAGAAGATGAGGGAGCACTTACCGTGGTGGAGCTCTTAGAGCCGCCGCCCATCATCGAAGCGCAACCACCAAGAAGAACAAGAATAACGAGAGTGATGAACCACCAACGGAGGTAGAAGGGCTTCTTCTTAACGTAGACAGAACCGTCAGCGGCGATAATCTTTTGTGCCATGATTTCCTTTCGGCGTCCTCAAGCGGCCGTTGCATGAGGAGCCTAGTATGACGTGAGTGTATGATCCACAAGGAATCATACTTGGACCCCCCCCCAGTCAAATTGTCCTAATTATCAATAAAAAATCTATCCTTGTTGTCACCGCATAATCCTCAGCCTACAAAACATAGCGCTAGGTCTTTGCCCTAATTTTTAACAACATAAAAACACCCGCCGGGTGCGGAGAGTATAGACTCTCCGCACCCGGCGGGTGTTTATTCAGCGTCTAGGAGCTTAGATGTTGAAGCCCAGCGCGCGCATCATATCGCGGCCGTCCTCAGTAATACGCTCCGGGCCCCACGGCGGCATCCAAACCCAGTTCACACGCCAAGAATCAACCAGGTTATCCAGGTTAGCCTGAACCTGCTCCTCAATAACCTCCTGCAGCGGGCACGCCGCGGTGGTCAGAGTCAGGTCCAGAATGAGGGTTCCATCCTCATCCCAGCGCAGACCGTAGAGCAGACCGAGGTCAACAATATTGACGCCGAGCTCCGGGTCAATGACCTCCTTGAGGGCTTCCTCAATCTCTTCCTGAGGAACACGACCCTGCACAGTCTCAGTCATAGTTCTATCTTTCTGTCAGAATCCGGTCAGGGAAGAAGCTTACTTCTTACCCACGTAAGCTACGTAGCCCTCTTCTTCCAGGCGGTCAGCCAGTTCGGGGCCGCCCTGGTCAACCATCTTGCCGTCCACGAACACGTGCACGAACTGCGGCTTGATGTAGCGCAGGATGCGGGTATAGTGGGTAATCAGCATGACGCCCATGTCGTTCGCTTCGTGCGCACGGTTCACGCCCTCAGACACGATCTTCAGTGCGTCAACGTCCAGACCGGAGTCGGTCTCGTCCAGGATGCCGAACTTGGGCTTGAGCAGCTCCAGCTGAAGGATCTCGTGGCGCTTCTTCTCACCACCGGAGAAGCCCTCGTTCACGTTACGTGCGATGAACGCGGGGTCGATCTCCAGGTTCTTCATGGCTTCCTTAACGTCCTTGGTCCAGGTACGCAGGGAGGGAGCCTTGCCGTCCACAGCGGTCTTAGCGGAGCGCAGGAAGTTGGACATGGTCACACCGGGGATCTCAACCGGGTACTGCATAGCCAGGAACAGGCCTGCGCGTGCACGCTCGTCCACGCTCATCTCGGTGATGTCCTCACCGTCGAGCAGGATCTGACCGGAGTCAACCTGGTACTTGGGGTGACCAGCAATGGTGGAAGCCAGAGTGGACTTACCGGAACCGTTCGGGCCCATGATTGCGTGAATCTCGCCCGAGTTGATGGTCAGGTTAACGCCCTTCAGGATGGGCTTGGTGGTTTCGTCGTCGAGGATAACCGAGACGTGAAGGTCCTTGATTTCAAGGGTAGACATTGATTTCTCCTGGTAAAGCTTAGTTGTTGCTGAGGGCGAGCTCTGCCTCAAGGGCCTCGGTGAGCTGCTCTTCAAGTTCGGAAACACGAATCTGCTGAATGATCTCGTTCAGGAAGCCGCGCACGACCAGACGGCGTGCCTCAGCCTCCGGAATACCGCGAGCCTGCAGGTACCACAGGTGCTGCTCATCGAGCTGGCCGGTGGTGGATGCGTGGCCGGCGCCCTCAATCAGGCCGGTCTCAATCTCCAGGTTCGGCACGGAGTCGGCGCGGGGGCCAACTTCCAGCAGAAGGTTACGGTTCAGCTCGTAGGTGTCGGTGCCTTCTGCATCCTTACCAATCAGAACGTCACCAACCCATACGGAGTGCGCACCCTTACCCTGCAGCGCGCCCTTGTAGGTCACGCGGGACTTGCAGTTGGGTACGGAGTGGTCCACGAACAGGCGGGACTCAATGTGCTGACCAGCGTCTACGAAGTACAGGCCGTACATTTCAGTCTCAGCGCCGGGAGCGGTGAACTTGGTGGAGGGGGTCACGCGCACCAGGTCGCCGCCGAGGGACACCACAACGTGCTTGAAGCGTGCGTTGCGGCCCAGCTTAGCGTAGTGTGCGGAGGCGTGGATTGCGTCGTCAGCCCACTGCTGCACGGAAACAACGTTCAGCTCAGCCTCGTCGTTCACCACGAACTCAACATTCTGTGCCAGGATGGTGGAGCCGGTGTGGCGCAGAACCACGACAGCCTTCGAGAAGGGCTTAGCCTCAATCACGATGTGCTGTGCGGCAGGCTCGTTGCCGGTGCCGGTGATGTCGATTTCCACGTGCTCAGCCAGTTCAGCCTCGGCGGGGATGGTCACCACGGTTGCTTCGGTGAAGCTGGACCACGCGTTCGCTGCCACACGGTCCTCGGGGATACCTGCGGAGCCAATGCGTGCATCCTCGCGGGAGACGGTCTCAACCTGAACCTGCTCGGGTGCAGTAATCTGCGGTGCCGGTGCGGTACCGGTCAGCTTCTCCAGGTGCAGGCCGCCCAGACGCTTCAGCGGGGTGAAGCGCCAGTCCTCTTCACGACCGGTCAGGGGTGCGAAGTCCTCCACGTTGTAGGAGGTCTTACGCTCTGCACGGGATGCTTCGAGTACCTTCTGGACGTTGTTCGGGTTGGAGCCCTGGTGGTGTGCCTCGGTGGCACGGTACAGGGTGTCATCGTGGGCGAACTCGGTGGCGAGCTTCTCACCCTCCTGGTCCATGCCGGGGATGATCGGGGAGTGGTAACCCAGGGTTTCTTCGTTGGTCGGCATTAGCCCACAGATCCTTCCATCTGAAGTTCGATCAGGCGGTTCAGTTCGAGTGCGTACTCCATCGGCAGTTCACGTGCGATGGGCTCAACGAAGCCGCGGACAATCATTGCCATTGCTTCTTCTTCGCTCAGGCCGCGCTGCATCAGGTAGAACAGCTGGTCCTCAGAGACGCGGGAAACGGTCGCCTCGTGACCCATGGTCACATCGTCCTCGCGGACATCCACGTAGGGGTAGGTGTCGGAGCGGGAGATGGTGTCCACCAGCAAGGCGTCACAGACCACGGAGGACTTGGAGTGCTTAGCGCCCTCACGAACCTGAACCAGGCCGCGGTATGCGCTACGGCCACCGTTACGTGCCACGGACTTGGACACAATGGTCGAGGAGGTGTTCGGTGCAATGTGAACCATCTTCGAGCCAGTGTCCTGGTGCTGACCCTCACCCGCGAATGCGATGGACAGGGTCTCACCCTTAGCGTGCTCACCGACCATGTAAACAGCCGGGTACTTCTGGGTGACCTTGGAGCCGATGTTGCCGTCCACCCATTCCATGGTGGCGCCCTCGTGCGCAACCGCACGCTTAGTCACCAGGTTGTAGACGTTGTTCGACCAGTTCTGGATGGTGGTGTAACGAACGCGTGCGTTCTTCTTCAGCACAATCTCAACCACTGCGGAGTGCAGGGAGTCGGACTTGTAGATGGGGGCGGTGCAGCCCTCAATGTAGTGAACGTAGGAGCCTTCATCCGCAATAATCAGGGTGCGTTCGAACTGACCCATGTTCTCGGTGTTAATGCGGAAGTACGCCTGCAGCGGGATCTCCACGTGAACTCCCGGGGGAACGTACACGAAGGAGCCACCGGACCATACGGCGGTGTTCAGTGCGGAGAACTTGTTGTCACCAATCGGAATGATGGAGCCGAAGTATTCCTTGAACAGTTCGGGGTATTCGCGCAGACCGGTGTCGGTGTCGACGAAGATCACGCCCTGCTTCTCCAGGTCCTCACGGATCTGGTGGTACACGACCTCAGACTCGTACTGTGCAGCCACACCCGCAACGAGCGAGTTACGCTCCGCCTCGGGAATACCCAGGCGCTCGTAGGTGGTGCGGATGTCCTCGGGCAGCTCCTCCCAAGAGGCCGCCTGGCCCTCGGTCGAACGCACGAAGTACTTGATGTTGTCGAAATCGATTTCGGAAAGATCCGCACCCCAGGTGGGCATGGGCTTACGCTCGAAGAACTTCAGCGCCTTCAGACGCATGTCCAGCATCCACTGGGGTTCGTTCTTCTTTGCAGAGATGTCGCGCACGACATCCTCGTCCAGGCCGCGCTTTGCTACCTGGCCTGCTTCGTCGGAGTCTGCCCAACCGTACTCGTAGTTGCCAATGCCCTCGAGTTCGGGGTTCATCTCCAGGATCTCTGAAATGACGGTGTCGTTGGCGTTCTGCCCAACTTTCTCAGTCATTACGGCCTTTCTTCGATGGTTATTACATTTCTTGCCGCCACCTGCCGGTTGCAGGCGCGGTAGTTGAAGGGGCTGATGCCGCGCTCAACCACGATGCGTGATGCGGTGTACGCAGTGTGCTTGCGGTGTACACCGCGTGGTTGCGGGCGGATTTCAGCGTGCGGCTCGTACCCTTGACGGGTTCATCGGGGTGTGCCGCTGGGTACTGCGGTGATCGTTACGCGGAAGGTTCCTCCGAAGGTTTCCCTGCGGATTCTTCTGCGTTCTTCTCACTCTCGGCGGTGACGCGGTTCAGGGGCACGTGCGTGGTACACACGTGAGCACCCGAAGCCATGGTTGAAAGCCTACGAACATCAACGCCAAGCAGGTCAGAAATAATCCCGGTTTCCTGTTCGCAGAACACTTGAAAGTCTCCAGCGAGGTCGCGCACCGGGCAGTGACCCTGACAGAGCTGAATACTTGCCAGGAAATGCTCGGGAACAGTTCGTCCTGCAGGAGGAGCGGTGACCTGAGCGGTCGCCACAAAACCATCCTTGCTCATTGCCTCTGCGAGCGCCTGCGCTCGGGCTGCCACATCGTCACCGGCGGCTTCTACGACGGGTCGGTAGCGGGCTTCCATTTCTGCGGCGCGGGCGGAGGCGAAAGCTTCGAGGGCTTCCTGGCCGACCGTGTCGCGGAGCATTTGCAGGGCTTCGCGGGCAATGATGAGGTAGTCGTTGCCGAGGCGTTCGTGGCCCTGGGGGGCGATCACGTAGCGGCGGGCGGGTCGTCCGGCTCCGGCGCCGTGCTTTTTGATGGGCGCTACCTCGATCATGTTGTTGGATTCGAGGGCGTCGAGGTGGCGGCGTACCGCTGCGGGGGTGAGGCTGAGGAGCTCACCGAGGGTTGCTGCGGATACGGGGCCGTTGTTGAGGACTTCACGCAGGACGCGGTCCCTGGTGCGTTCTTCTGCCTCGGCTTTGCGCTTGGATGTGCGTGCCGCGGAGGACTTTGTACTGGAAGCACCAGTAGAGCCCGAGGCGGCGGTTCGGGTGCCGTTTCGGGTCTGCGCCTCGTTCGTTGAGACGCGCTGAGGGGTCTTATTCACGGAATACACAAATAAAGTATGTCCTAATTAGTTTTTCTTTGGCTAGTTAGGTACCCCTACTTGCTAACTTTTCTACCTTAGGGTGAACTTTTAAGTCGTAACAAGTGTGCCTTAAACGTGAGTTAGGGCATAAGATGAAGAGGGCACACACGCTCATTCATCGAAAAAATCGAAAGTGACTGTCTATGGAGACCACCACCGCGGGCCAGCAGGACCACCCGGGGCGTGCATCCGCCACGCCAACGGCACACGCTGAGCACCACACGGAGCCCGGCGCCTCCCCCACCGCACGACGACGCATCATCACCGAAGAACCGGCGCTCAGCATTAAAGACCTCATCAAAGAGTTCAAACCCTCACGCGCCTTCCGCACCAAATACCCCGAACGGCTCACCGCCAGCGGGCTCTACCGCGCCGTCAACAAGGTCAACCTGCGCGTCTTCCCCGGTGAGGTGGTCGTCCTACTCGGAGCCAACGGTGCCGGCAAAACCACGACCCTCGCCTGCGCGCAGGGTCTACTCAAACCCACCCGCGGTACCGTGCGCCTGCTCGGAGAAAACCCGCTACAGGCGGACCCGGAGCTGCGCGCCAAGGTCGGCATTATGCTCCAGGACGGCGGCCTACCCAACGCCATGCACCCCATCCCGCTGCTGGAACATATTTCGACCATGTACACCGACCCGTACCCGGTCGAAGAGCTGGCAGAACGCCTCGGCATTGATGCCTTCAACGGCACCACGATTCGCCGCCTTTCGGGCGGTCAGAAGCAGCGTGTCTCCCTTGCTGCCGCCCTCATCGGCCGCCCGGACGTACTCTTCCTCGACGAGCCCTCCGCGGGCCTGGATCCGCAATCCCGCAACGTCGTCTTCGACATCATTCGTGAACAGCGTGAACTCGGCACCGCCATTGTGCTCACCACGCACCTGATTGACGACGCGCAGAAGCTCGCCGACTACGTGTACATCATTGAAAACGGCACCACCGTTCAGGAAGGCACCGTTTCCGAGCTTATTGCCAGCGACGGCACGAACCGCTTGCAGTACAGCCTGAATGCGCCCACCCCCGCCCGTGAGCAGCTGCTGCCCGCGCATCTGCGTGCCGGTGTGGAGCTCATCGAGAAGGTGCCCTACACCCCGGCTCGTGACGGCGCCCCCTCCGTGCCCGGCGAGTATGAGCTGGTCGGTGCACTACGCCCCGAGCACCTGGCGGCGTTCACCGCGGCGCTCGCCGAGCGTTACCTCATGCCGATTTCTCTGACCATGGAACCGAAGACCCTTGAGGATGTCTTCCTCGACATTTCAGGACGTGATATCCGATGAGCAACACCGCACGCACCAACAACCGGGCCGCAGAAAACACTGCCGAAAACCTTGTAAAAGAGAACCGAGCAGAAGAGAACCGCGCGGAAGGGAACCGTATGGAAGAACGCACCGCGAACACCCGCCCCAAGGTCTCTTCTATTGACGAAGACGAGGAGTACATTCCCCCGCGCGCGAACTACCCGCTCGTGCGCGTCATTGAGCAGGGCCGCTACGAAACCATGGCGATGCTACGCAACGGCGAGCAGCTGATGCTCAACATTATTTTTCCCGTCATGGCGCTTATTGCCCTGCGGTTCACCGGCCTGATTGATGAGTACGCCAACTCGGTGGGGGTCTCTCGCATGGATGCGGCGGTCCCCGGCGTTCTGGCGCTCTGCGTGATTTCTACGGCGCTGTCCGGTCAGGGCATTGCCACCGGTTTTGATCGCCGCTACGGCGTGCTGCGGTTCCTGGCGACCACTCCCCTGGGCCGTAACGGCCTGATCATGGGCAAGTGCATTGCGGTGCTGGTGGTCGTGGCGATTCAGTTCACGCTGGTGGCGGTGCTCGGGTACGGTCTGGGGTGGCGCCCGGACGCTATCGCCGTCTCGCGCTCCATCATCACGATGATTATGGGTGCCGGCGCATTTACGGCGCTGGGTCTGCTCATTGCCGGTACGGTGCGCGCGGAGGCGACCCTCGCCATCGTGAATATCGCCTGGGTGATTCTTGCCGGTGCCGGCGGCGTCGTGTTCCCTCTGAAATCCTTCCCCGACTGGTACGCCGCGGTTGTGGCGTGGTCGCCCTCGGCGGCTCTGGGCGATGCGCTGCGCGGCAACTTCATTCAGCATCAATGGCTTGCCGACCCGCACTGGGTATTGATCGTATGGACCGTGGTCATTGGGTTTATTGCCTCGCGCAAGTTCAAGTGGTCCGACTAGTAGCGACCTGACTAGAGGCGACCTGATTCCCCCTGACGGTCACAGCCGCAGGTAAAAAGGCACAGGTTAAGCCGCAGGTTAAAAGGCGGGCGCCGGATATGTTCCGACATATCCGGCGCCCATTTATTTAACACAAACTTTTAGCCTCAACCGCACACAGAATGTACGGTCTGAGACTAAAAGATAGCACCCCCTCCAGAACCTTGTATCTCGCCACCACAGCAAGATAGTCATCAGTTTCCGCGCGGAGGAGGGGCTTCAATCACCGAGATGCAGACCGACCCAACCACTGTTTCGGTCTGCAACCTTCCTGCTCAACCTTAACATGAGCTTCACCACTTACACAAAAATTGTTACATTACTGAACAATATTCAGCCACGAGCTCAGCAATACCACCCAAAAGTACGCACCCCACACCCGGAAAGACCAGTCAACAGAGGCATAACAGCCTGTATCACCTGTGCGTATCACCCTGTGAATGTCTGCAGCCCCACACCGGATACTGCCGTTTAGTGAACTATCCTGTTAAAACGAAAGGGTCGAAACAAACCTCCCGGCTCCCCGCACCTACCCGGGCACTTACCAGGGCATCTACCGGGTACTTACCAGGGCACTTACCCGAGTACCTACGCAGGTACCCCCACAGGTACCCATCGGCGCGGGAATAAGCACCCCGAAGGCACGTTACACCCGACGGACAGCGCGCTAGCACAAGCCTGCTGGCGCATCCACTCACGTTGTGAAAGGACACCCACGTGGCAGAGAACTTCCAGTGGACTGAAACCGACCAGCGCGCCGTAGATACCGCACGTATCCTCGCTGCAGACGCCGTAGAAAAGGTCGGATCCGGTCACCCCGGCACCGCAATGAGCCTGGCGCCGGTCGCCTACCTGCTCTTCCAGAAGGTCATGAACCAGGATCCCTCCGACGACCGCTGGGAAGGCCGCGACCGCTTCATCCTCTCCCCCGGCCACACCTCCCTCACCCTGTACACTCAGCTGTTCCTCGGCGGCTACGGCCTCGAAATGAAGGACCTGGAAGCCCTGCGCACCTGGGGCGCCCTCACCCCCGGCCACCCCGAATACAAGCACACCAAGGGTGTAGAAATCACCACCGGTCCGCTCGGCCAGGGCCTGGCATCCGCTGTTGGCTTCGCCTACGCACAGCGCCGTATGCGCGGCATGTTCGACCCCGAAGCAGCACCGGGCACCTCCCCCTTCGACCACCACGTCTACGTCATCGCCTCCGAAGGTGACGTGCAGGAAGGCGTCACCGCCGAGGCGTGCGCGCTCGCAGGTCACCAGGAGCTCGGCAACCTGATCGTCGTCTGGGACCGTAACCACATCTCCATTGAGGAAGACACCGACGTTGCCTTCACTGAGGACGTAGCAAAGCGCTACGAGTCCTACGGTTGGGATGTTCAGCGCGTGGACTGGACCCGCACCGGCGACTACGTTGAGGACGTCGCAGAACTGTACGCCGCTATTGAGCGTGCGAAGGCTGTCACCGACAAGCCCTCCTTCATTGAGCTGCGCACCATCATCGGCTACCCCGCCCCCACCAAGCAGAACACCGGCGCAGTGCACGGCTCCAAGCTCGGCGCCGATGAGGTTGCCGCAACCAAGGAACTGCTCGGCTTCGACCCCGCCAAGAGCTTCTTCATCGAGGAGAACGTCCTGGCACACACCCGCCAGCTCGTCGAGCGCGGCGCAGCGGCACACAAGGCATGGGACGAGAAGTTCGAGGCATGGGCTAAAGCAAACCCCGAGCGCGCCGAACTGTACAAGCGCCTCGTTGCAGGCGAGCTACCCGCCGACTACAAGGCTGCTTTCCCCGTGTTCGAGGCTGGCACCTCCGTGGCAACCCGCGCGGCATCCGGCACCGTCATCAACGCTATTGCTGACACCTTCCCCGAACTGTGGGGCGGCTCCGCTGACCTCGCCGGTTCGAACCTGACCACCATCAAGGGTGCAGAGTCCTTCAACCCGGCATCGCGCACCACCGAAGACTGGACCGGCAACCCCTACGGCCGCGTGCTGCACTTCGGTATTCGTGAGCATGCTGCCGCAGCAATCGTCAACGGTATTGTGCTCTCCTCCCCGACCCGCGCGTTCTCGGGCACCTTCTTCGTGTTCTCCGACTACCAGCGCCCGGCTGTTCGACTCTCCGCACTGATGGGCGTTCCCGCAGTGTACGTATGGACCCACGACTCCATCGGCGTGGGCGAGGACGGCCCCACCCACCAGCCGATTGAGCACCTCTCCTCCCTGCGCGCTATCCCCGGTTTCGACGTGATTCGCCCCGCGGACGCTAACGAAACCGCCGTCGCATGGCGCACCATCCTGGAGAAGTCCGACCGCCCCGCAGGTATCGTGCTCTCCCGCCAGAACCTGCCCGTTTGGGCTCGTGAAGACGTGCACGCAGACGCTGAGGGTGAGAAGTTCGCTTCCGCTGAGGGCACCGCACGCGGCGGCTACATCATGGCTGACACCGAGGGCACCCCGGACGTCATTCTGATCGCTACCGGTTCCGAGGTCGAGCTCGCTATTCAGGCTCGCGCAACCCTCGCAGAGCAGGGCATCGCCGCTCGCGTGGTTTCCATGCCTTCGCGTGAGTGGTTCGCTGAGCAGGATGCAGAGTACCGCGAGTCGGTTCTGCCCTCCTCGGTTGTAGCCCGAGTCTCCGTCGAAGCTGGCCTGGCGATGAGCTGGTACGACCTGCTCGGCACCGCAGGCCGCGCCGTGTCCATCGAGCACTTCGGTGCATCCGCCGATGCGAAGACCCTGTACCGCGAATTCGGTATCACCGCGGAGGCTGTCGTGGCTGCCGCTAAGGAATCCATCGACGCCGCTAAGTAAGCGATAACAACGCCGCGGTAACTATCGCGTACACTGCGCTCCCCCTGTACGGGCTGTACGGGTGGGAGTGCAGGCGCAACGGGGAGGCTCCGGCTGACCACTCAGCCGGAGCCTCCCGCCGCCCAGTAGATTTCACTGATATCCCAATTTCAATTTCGACAAAGATCAATTTCGACAAAGAATCGAAGGTTTTCACATGTCTGAGTCCACTCAGAAGCTTTCCGACGCCGGTGTCTCCATCTGGCTTGACGACCTCTCCCGTGAGCGTCTGACCAGCGGCAACCTCGCCGAACTCATCAAGACCCACAACGTCGTCGGTGTGACCACCAACCCCACCATTTTCGCTGGTGCGCTCTCCAAGGGCGCCGCATACGCCGAGCAGATGCGTGAACTTGCCGCCGCCGGCGCAAGCGTTGAAGAGGCAGTCTTCGCCGCAACCTGCGACGACGTACGCAACGCCTGCGACGTGTTCGCACCCGTCTACAAGGCATCCAACGGTTTTGACGGCCGCGTCTCCATCGAGGTTGACCCCCGCCTAGCACGCGACGCCGAGGGTACCGCCAAGATGGCGCGTGAACTCTACGAGCGCGTGGGCCGCGAAAACGTCATGATCAAGATCCCCGCAACCCAGGAAGGTCTGCGCCCCATCGCAGAGACCCTGGCTGCTGGCATCAGCGTGAACGTAACCCTGATTTTCTCCCTGACCCGCTACCGCGAGGTTATCAACGCCTACATGCTCGGCCTGGAGCAGGCGCTGGAGAACGGTAAGGACCTGTCCACCATCCACTCGGTCGCATCCTTCTTCGTCTCCCGCGTAGACACCGAAATCGATGCACGCCTCGAAGCTATCGGCGGCGACGCTGTGCAGCTGAAGGGCAAGGCGGGCCTGGCAAACGCACGCCTCGCCTACGAGGTATTCGAGGAAATGTTCTCCTCCGAGCGTTGGGCACGCCTGCAGGCACACGGCGCGAACGTACAGCGCCCGCTGTGGGCATCCACCGGCGTGAAGGACCCCGCACTGCCGGACACCCTGTACGTCACCGGCCTGGTCGCACCCAACACCGTGAACACCATGCCCGAGGCAACCCTGAACGCTGTTGCCGACCACGGCGAAATCACCGGCAACACCATCGTTCCGAACTACTCCGAGTCCAACAAGGTTCTGGACGCTATCGGTGCCGCAGGTATCTCCTACACCGAGGTTGTGGAAAAGCTCGAGGTTGAGGGCCTGTCCAAGTTCGACGTCTCCTGGGAAGAGCTGCTGCAGACCGTCCGCGAGGCACTCGATCAGGCTAAGTAGCCGCACCTCGGTAGCCCCACAACACCTCAGTAGCCGCCGAAAATATAGCGCGGCACCTCAACCTAATCTGCAGGGGTTCCCTCCAGAGCTTCACTGCTCGGGGAATCCCGGCGGGTTAGGTGCCCCTCATATCATTCCGTCAAAAACCGGTACAATACAGGGTACACACCTTCCAGAATGCGGCATCGCCTCCGCGCGAATAAGGTACGAACCGCGCGCCGCACGAACCAACCAAGGCAATCAAAGGAATATATTGTGACTAATGGTCATGAAGTGAACCCCCTCAGGGATACTCGCGACCGCCGCATTACCCGCATTGCGGGGCCGTCCGCGCTCGTCTTCTTTGGCGTGACCGGCGACCTGGCCCGCAAGAAGCTGCTTCCGGCAGTGTATGACCTCATGAACCGCGGTTTGCTCCCGCCGAGCTTCGGCCTCGTCGGCTTCGGCCGCCGCCCCTGGAGCGATGACGACTTCCGCGCCTACGTGCGTGAATCCGTTGAGGCAAACGCCCGTACCCCCTTCCGCGAGGACGTGTGGAACCAGTTCCAGCAGGGCATGCGATTCGTTGAAGGTGCCTTTGACGACGACGCAGCCTTCGAAAAGCTCAAGAGCACCCTCACCGAACTCGACGAGCGTGGCGCCCACGGCAACCACGCCTTCTACCTGTCCATCCCGCCGAAGGCATTCGAGCAGGTTCTCACCAAGCTCGCCGAGCACGGCCTCGCATCGCGCGATGAGGATACCGTCAACCCCGTCGACGGTTGGCGTCGCGTGGTCATCGAGAAGCCCTTCGGCCACAACCTTGAGAGCGCACGCGAGCTGAACTCCATCGTGGAGGCGGTCTTCCCGCCCGATGCTGTGTTCCGCATCGACCACTACCTGGGCAAGGAAACCGTGCAGAACATCCTTGCGATGCGTTTCTCCAACCAGATGTTCGAGCCGCTCTGGAACTCCCACTACGTGGATCACGTCCAGATCACCATGGCCGAAGACATCGGCATCGGCTCCCGCGCAGGCTACTACGACGGCGTGGGTGCAGCCCGCGACGTCATCCAGAACCACCTGCTACAGCTGCTCGCCCTCACCGCCATGGAAGAGCCCCTCAGCCTCGACGCCAAGCACCTGCGCGCCGAGAAGGCAAAGGTCCTCGAAGCAGTCCGCATTGACGACCTGCCGAACTCCTTCGCGCTCGGCCAGTACGCCGCAGGCTACCAGGGCGGCGAGCACGTCAACGGCTTCTTCGACGAAAACGACATCCCCGCAGACTCCCGCACCGAAACCTTCGCCGCGCTGAAGGTCTCCATCGCAAACCGCCGCTGGGAAGGCACCCCCTTCTACCTGCGCGCCGGCAAGCGACTGGGCCGCCGAGTCACCGAAATCGCCGTCATCTTCAAGAAGTCCTCCGACCGTCTCTTCGGCGAACGTGAAAACCCGCAGGTCGGCCAGAACGCCATCGTTATCCGTGTGCAGCCCGACGAAGGCATGACCATCCGCTTCTCCGCGAAGGTGCCCGGCACCCAGATGGAAATCCGCGACGTCAACATGGACTTCGGCTACGGCCACTCCTTCACCGAAGAGTCCCCCGAAGCGTACGAACGCCTCATCCTGGACGTTCTGCTCGGTGAGCCGCCGCTGTTCCCCCGCCACGAAGAAGTTGAGCTCTCCTGGAAGATCCTCGACCCCTTCGAAGAATACTGGGAAGAAAACCGCATTAAGCCTGAACCCTACGAGTCCGGTTCGTGGGGTCCGCGTTCGGCACACGAGATGCTCGAACGCGACAACCGCGCTTGGAGGCGCCCGTGATCTCGCACCTGCATAACACCACCGTTTCCGCCATCAACAAGGAGCTGAGCCACCTGGCGGCAGCCAACGGTAGCCTCAGCAGCGGACGAGTACTCACCCTCGTGGTCCTCGCTGAAAAGGGCCACTCCCGTGAAGCAATGCGCGCGGCAATTCGTGCATCCCACGAGCACCCGAGCCGCATTATTGTGCACATCTCCCACGACCCGCTCGACCCCGACCAGCTGGATGCAGAAATCCACCTCGGCGGTGACACCGGCGCGTCCGAGATGATTGTTCTGCGCGGTTGGGGTAGCGCATCCCGCCCGACTGAGGCGCTAATTTCCGGTCTGCTGCTACCGGACTCCCCGATTGTGGTCTGGTGGCCGCACTCGGTGCCGGAGAACCCCGCACAGCAGTCCATCGGTCGTATCGCTCAGCGTCGCATCACCGACTCTGCGCGCGCAGAAGACCCGAAGGAAGCTCTCAAGCACCTCGCCGAGGTGTACCGCGCCGGCGACACCGACCTGGCGTGGACCCGCCTCACCCTGTGGCGCACCCAGCTGGCTGCGCTCCTGGAGCAGGTGCCTCCCTCCCCCGTACGCCGCGTGGTTGTGTGGGGTTCGAGCAAGTCCCCGTCCGTGGTACTGCTCGGTACCTGGCTCGGCTGGAAGCTCAACGCACCCGTGCACCTCGCCACCATCGGCGCGGCAAACCGCGGCCTGTACCGCGTCAGCATCGAGCGTGAAGACGGTTCCGTGACGATGTTCCGCCCCGGTATTTCCGTGGCGACCATTTCCACCCCGTACGCGCCCGATCAGCAGATTGCGCTGCCGGTGCGTACCCTCGCCGAGTGCATCTCTGAGGAGCTGCGCCGCCTCGACCCGGACGACACCTACGGTGACGTGCTGAAGCAGGCGCTGCGCACCGTAACCCTCGTGGACGATACCTGCCAGCCTGAAGACATGCTGGACCTCGAAGAATACCCGGAGGTTTTCGATGCCTAAGATTCAGAACATGGGCGCATCCACCCCCGTCCTGGTGGCGCACCCGACCCGCGACGCTCTCGCAGCGGACGCGGTGACCCGCATCCTCGACATCATTGAGCACGTGCTCTCTGAGCGCACGATCGCCCACATTTCGCTGACCGGCGGCACCATGGGTATCGCCACCCTGAAGGCGTGGGCCGAGAACGAGCGCGTGAAGGATATCGACTGGTCGCGCGTGCACTTCTGGTTCTCCGATGAGCGTTTCGTGCCCGAGCGTAGCCCCGAACGTAACGACGGTCAGGCTATTGAGGCACTGCTCGCTCCTCTGCTCTCGCACGGCTTGGTTGTGGGTAACGTGCACCGCATGGGTCCGTCCGATATTTTCACCGGCCTTGAGGCTGCCGCCGAGCACTACGCTTTTGAGATGCGCGACTACGCTGGTTCCGCGCCGGCTATGAGCGTGCAGATGCCTGAGGGCGCAACCGAACTGCCGCTGGCTGGCGGTCACGGTGGCGGCGCAGGTCACGAACACGGCGGCTCCGGCGGCTGTGGTTGTGGCGGCGGCGGTTGCGGTTCGTCCGCTCCTGAGCAGTCCATCGAAGAGACCACTCTCGAAGACTTTGACGCTGAGGCTGCTGAGGCTTCCGAATCCGCCGGCGGTTGCGGATGCGGCGGCGGAGGCTGCGGTGGTGGCGGCCAGTGGCCCGCACCGGTCTTTGACATCACCCTGCTGGGTATGGGTCCGGACGGCCACATCGCGTCCCTGTTCCCGGGACGTAAGCAGGTTCTGCTGGGTACCGGTCTGCCGGAGGATCCGGTTGAGGGCGGTAAGGCTGTGACCGTGATGGTTTCTGATTCGCCGAAGCCGCCGGCTGAGCGCGTGTCGGTGACCCTGCCGATTATCAACAATTCCCGCAACGTCTTCTTCCTCATCACCGGTGAGGATAAGCAGGATGCGACCAGCCGCCTGCTGGCTGGTGCCAAGCTGGACGCTGAGGACCTGAATGCGGAGCTGCTGCTGGAGACCCCGGCGGTGGGTGCGCGCGGTAAGAAGCAGACCCTGATTTTTGCTACTGAGGAGTCGCTGGCTCCTGAGAACCGCCCGTAAGGTTCGGTTCTGAACTGCACTGGATAAAGGGTGGAGCCCCGGATAGGTGACTATCCGGGGCTCCACCCTTTTCTATGCCGCGCGCTACTTCTCAGGGGCGGCAGGATTCTACGGTTCTTGCTCCTTACGAAGATTCGCCCGCCTCGAAGCCCACGTACAGCGCCGCCAGCGACGGAACCGTCGCCTCCAGCACCTCCTGCGCCTCCTCGGCGGTCGGGACGAGCTTCGCGCCGGTCAGCTGCAGGTACTCGCGCACCGTCATCGGCTGCGCCCAATCAAAGTGCTCACGCACGGCGGTAATGTTCGCGCCGGACTGCAGCACGTTAATGCCGCGGGCAAGACCGATATCCGTCACCTTCACGATAGCGTCAGTCTCATCGGGAATGTCGTACGGGTCGCGGTTCTGCAGGTCCACGATGAACGGCAGCACGCCGCGGCTCTCAGCGCGCAGGGCGAACTTGGTGTGCACCTGGCTCACCTCGTGCACCTCACCCACACCCACGGCGGGCACCACCATGAAGCCCGCCTGCAGGTCGTTCACCGCGTCCAGGGTACTTGTCTGCCCGAAACCTGAGTACAGCTGCACCACCGGCACGAGGTAGCACACCTCCGCCTTGAGCGCCTTGCGAGCCTCAATGTCGATGTACTCCCAGGCGCCGCCGGTACCGTCGGTAATATCGCCGGAGTGGTGCGCGTAAATGGCGCCCTGGCTGTTCTTCACGGTCTGCGACCAGTAGCTGATCTTGTCCATGTAGTTGCCTTCGGCGTCGAACATCATCAGCGACAGGTCAATGTCCACGCCCTCATCCCAGAAGCAGAAGAGGCGAATCACGCCGGTGGGCGGCAGGTGCACCGTGGAGGTGTTGTAGCGGCCCATACCGTCCAGGGAGGGGCGGGCGCTGCGGGTGTTCAGCGGCATGACCATGTCCCCCACCTGCTCGGGCAGGTAGATGCTGGTCTCGGCAAGGCGGCCGGACAGACCAATCTCAACCAGGCGTTCCAGCAGGTCCAGCACCGCCGGGCTGTACTCGCGCGCCGGAATCATGGTGGCGATGCCGGTCTTGGACAGGTTCATGCGCTGCGGGGCGGCAGGCTGATCCTTCTGAGCTGATGCCTTGCGGCGCTCCTCGCGCTGGCTCGCGGGGCTCTCGGAACCGACCGGAATGGACGGTAGCGGGTTCTCCGGACCGGAATTATCCCCGAAGAACGAACCCAGCGGGTTCGGGATGCCCGCGTTCTGCATAATGTTCTGAACCCTGGCGACGCCTTCCGGGTTGCGGCGCGCGTAATTAGCGAGCTCCCGGTCCTCCTGCACCGCAACCGGGTTGGCGGGGCGCGCCTTCGGCGGGTTCGCGAGTGCGTTGCGCTGCAGGGTCACCAGGTTGCGAATCTGCACCAGGATGGGCGCGGAAACGCGCGGCGCCACGGCGGCGAACGCGTCAAAGATGACCTGCTGGCCGGGGCTCGGGGCGGTGTCGATACCATAGCGCGGCGCCTCAAAAGCATCCAGGGCACGCACCAGCTGGCGCGCAAACACACCCGGACGCGTGGACAGCAGACGAGCCACGTTCTGGGCATCCCGGGTTGCGTAGGCGCGGTCCACCAGCGACTCGAAGCTGTACACCTCACCGCGGTACAGGTCGTCAGCCCAGCGGCTCAGCGCGGTCAGTGACGGGTAGTCGCCGGGGTGAATCGCCTTGACGAGGCGCTTGTACATTTCGGCACCGGGCGCGCTGTCGTAGCGGGCACCGACCGGATCAGCCTCAATGATGCGATTGAGCAGGTGCGCGATGCGGGTGCGTTCGTTGCGGCGCAGCTTCAGGCGCGGCGCGGTGCTCAGGCTCAGGTCGCCCACCGTGCCGTTGAAGCGCAGGCGCGAGTAGGCGGCGGCGAGGGCGAGCGCCTCCTTCATGGTGTGCAGACGTTCGGCGTCTTCAGGGTGCAGGCAGGCGGCGATGAACACGCGGTTCTCGCGGCTGCTGTTCTCCGGTCGAGCTGCCGGCAGCGCATCATGCTGCGCGAGGAAGCGGCGCAGCGCCACGAGGTCGCGCTGGTCGGTCTGGTTGTACGCCTGCTGCTGACCGAGCAGCTGCTGGTAGAGGGCGTCCGCCATGATCAGGGCGTTCTGCACGCCGCTGACCATCTGCAGGGGGCGGCGATTGCGTTCCATACCGATGAGGTTGGTGCGGCTCAGCGGCTGCTGCCACTCGTAGGGCACGTAGTTCTCGGGCAGACCGCCAACGATGCGCTCCGTGCCGTCCGGGTTGTAGTACGGGTTGGAGAGGTAGTGCATGATCTGCTCGGTGTAGCGCTGCTCCTCGGTGAGCGTCAGGGCGCGCAAATCAAAGTCGCGGCGGAACACGCGGCCGGGGCGGTACCCGTACTCGTAGGACCAGATGGTCAAGAACAGGGCAAATTCGTTGGTGCTGACCTTCAACGCCTGGGCGAGGGATTCCTCGCTGAGGGTCAGACCGCAATTGCTCAGGGCGGACACTCGCCCCAGGTCGGTGTCGAATACACCGGCCTGGTGCCGCTCATTAATGCTCGAGTAGTTCGAGCGGTAGTAGGGGCCGTACAGGTCGGTGAAGACGTACACGCCGTAGCGGCGCATCAGGATGAGGCGCACGAGGGGGCTGAGGCCTTCGGGCGCTTCGCCGTGAAGGTATGCGGATTCGTTGAGGTAGGGTGATTCCTGCAGGTAGGGGGATGCGTCGTAGGGGGTAGTCACGGGTCGTCCTTTCCGTTGGTCTCACCCGACTGTCACCGTCGGTGGTGTGTTTATGTTCTTATCGTAGCGGCGTGGGCGCGGGTTGTCGTTGCGTTTGGTCATCGGTGACCTGCGGGGGTGCGTATTCGCCGGGAAACAGGCGGTTACGTCATTCCGTGCGGGGCTCGCCAGTCATCTGCGCCCCGTCATCGCGGTGGGAACGGCGGTTAAAAGAAAAATGGCGGGAAGCGAAGAATCCGACAAATATAAGAAAAAGATATTTCAGAAAGTAGGACTCTTCATGATCCGCCATTACCTATAGAGTACTCCCGCCCCGCGACGGTGGTCAAGCCGTTTCGTCACGGGGCGGTGAGTGCGGTTGGGTGCACGAGGTTTCGTGCACGAGGTTGGGTACACAGGGTTGCGCGCGTAGGGGGGGGCAGATACGGCGGCGCAGTTACGGGGTGCTCCCCTATGACTCCCCTACCGTGATCTACCCTTCAGTGCCTGCCGGTGAGGTGCCTCCGCCCGAGGTGTCTCCGCTCGAGGTTTCTCCACCCAGCAGGGCGAGCGCAGCTTCGCGGGCGGCAAGCGCCTCTTCGGTCTCGCGGGCAGGCACGGCGGCCAGGGCGCGTAGTGCCTTCGCCATGACTGTGGAGCCCTTCATCTTCGGTTCCAGGACGGCGGGAATCTCAACCGGCGTGCCGTACAGCTCGGCAAGCTCCACGGCAAGCTTCACGATGGGAGCACTCTGCCTCACCTGCGGGAGCACCGGAAGAATCTGGCGCACCGTCTGGAAGATAGACCACCCCGCCAAGGGGCTCAGCGAAGCGGCATCGTTCAGCGTCTGCACCAGGCGATTCGCCCCGAACCAGCCATGTTCCAGCAGGTACCCGAGCTCGCGGGCAAAAAGGTGCGCGTCCCAGTTGCCGCGGTCTATGAGGAACGCAATAGTCTCCGCCGTCAACGCACGACGCTCCGGGGCGTATACTACAGAAGCCCACGCCAGGAAGTTATACGACGGCACACCCAGAGCACGCTCTGCCGCACCGAGCGCCTGCATAACCTCCTCAAAACCGTGAAGGCGAGAGAACTGATACACGCTCAGCAGCGGCTTATACTGCGCAGCCAGGAGGTCCGGGTTGTGGCGCATCGCCCAGGCGTACCAGCCACATACTAGGGCAACAGACGACACCTCGGCATGTTCCAGGGAACGCCCCGGATACTCCACACAGGCACCAGCCACCGTGTATGCCGCCGCCGTGAACGTACTCCGCTCCGTGGCTAGCTCCTCCCCCGGCACCTGCCACAGCTCATAGGTGGAATCATTCACCTCATACTCGCCGTGCAAAACCTTCGGAAACGCCTCACGGTACGACTTGAAACGAATCACCGTGCGCTCAAAAGAACGCTCCACCGCAGGCAGCGGCTCAGCCAGCAGAGGCGCAAAGCCCTGCCCAGCCGCACCCTCGCTACTATAGGGCTGATCCCCGAACGCAACACGAAGCTGCTCGTGGAATAGTGCCGTGGGCGAACGGTACGCCCAATATTCGCTACCCTTGCGCGGGTACCCCCTAAAATGAAAATCAGCACCCTGAAAACGGCCCGTGTGCTCGGCAAGTGCCGCTTGCGGGTCAGGGTCTGCGGCGTGTACATGCTGGACCAGCAGCCGGTAGGCGAGGTAGCGCAATTGGTCGCAAACGTCATGCCAGGTACGGCTCAGGTAGCGGCGCAGATGCTTCTGAAAAGCGGGACTGAACTCGATGATTCGCCCCTCCTGATGCGCCCGGTGCAGGTAGCTCAGCAGCGCCGGAATGCAGCGGACAGACTGCTCCCTCTCATTGAGGTGGTAGAGGGCGAACAGCAACTCTTCGCAGTCTCGGTCGTCCCGAATAGCGTCCCGGGTAGCCTCGGATGCGCGCCCAGCCTGCGGCGCCGCGTTGAGGGCGGCGTTCAGCTCAGAGGCCGAGAACCCAAGGGCAGGGACATCCGGGATTTGCACGCTACGGGGTTGCTGATCTGATGCGGCCTGATCTGAGGCGGGCTGAGTCGAGCTCGACTGAATCGAACTAGGCTGTGCTGGCGCAGTGCCGAGGCACAGCTTCCTGGCGCGGTCCTTGAGCTCCAGAGGAAGAACCTCCACAGCATCCTGCACATAGCCAGAGACCTCAGCAGCACGTTCCGGCACCGCCCGAACACTCAACTCAAGCACCTTCAAACCGGCGGTCATCAGCTTCTTCTCACGCCGGAACAGCAACTGCGCGGCGGCAGGTAGCGCCTCCACCACCAGGGTTTGAAGCTCACCAGCAGTCAACGGCACCTGACCGGCGGGGGCAGAACCGCCAGAGGGCGCGCAAACCTGCAGAATACTCTGCAACATCTGCGCACCCACAGCAGCCGTGGTCGCCACCGGCGAAGCCAACAACGCCGGAATCAGCGCCCCGAGCCGAGCATAGGATTGCGCCTGAGCCGCCAAAGCCTGCTGACGTTCAGCACCGCGCAGCCCCTTCGGAACCGCCGTCAGAGCCTCAAAGGCACGCGAGAAAACGCGGGCGTTCTGCGGCGCATAATCACGTAGCAGCGTCTGAAGACACTCCTCCTCAATCCGAGCACGATACTGCGGAAAATGCTCCGCCAAATACACGAGGAAATCATGACCGCAGATGGTCAGCTGCGCATCATAAATAAACCAGATCGCTAGACCATTCGAGGGCAAGGCACCCTCCACGGTAAACAGCGCCCAGACTTTTTCCCAGTGTTCCGGGTGCTCCCTGAAAAAATCGGCAATCGCCTCATCATCCATAGAGCGCATAGAACGACCCGGCACTAGGCGCCACAGGAAATTCTGCAGGTATTCGGCACTCCACGCAGGCACCGCGGGATGCACACCTTCAGACACTGCAATAGGCACAGTATTAGGCATCGCTCTCCCCCAGCAGGGCGAGCGCAGCTTCGCGGGCGGCAAGCGCCTCTTCGGTCTCGCGGGCAGGCACAGCGGCTAAGGCGCGTAGTGCCTTCGCCATGACTGTGGAGCCCTTCATCTTCGGTTCCAGCTCGGCGGGGATTTCGACAGCCACACCGTATAGTTCGGCAAGCTCCACGGCAAGACGCACATAGTCGCCGCCCTTCGTCAGCCCATCAACCATCGGCAGCAGCATGCGCAGAACCTGCAACACACGCCAACCCGCCAGCGGACTAATAGCCGACACCTCACGCAGGGTCGCCACCAGACGATTCGGAAGAACCATCCCGTCCTCCAGAGCCCACTTCAGGGTCTCCGCGAAGGTTCCTGTATCCAGCAGGCCCGCCTCAAAGAGTGCCGCAATGGTCTCTGCCGCCGCCAGACGGTACTCAGGATTCTTCGCGCTCGCCACGTAGCCGAGCAGAGTGCAGGTCGGGGCGCCCACCTGCACGGTGGATTCCCTCAACGCGCGCATGAGTACGGGAATGGGGGTGACGGTCTTCTCCTCAACGCACTCCGAAGCGGCAAACAGGAAGTATGCAGAGAGTAGGTCCGGGTTGTTCTGAAGCAGCCAGGACGCCCATTCGGTAAGCGCCGTCATGAAGTCGCCCTGCCAGCCGTACGATTCAGAAGCATTCGGCAAAAAGGTGAAGGGAATGAACGCGGTGTTCAGTACCTCGTAGGCGATGGTCTCCTCGGGGCTCATGCTAGCGGTTGCGTGGCTCAGCGCCTCGCGCGCCTCATCCACGGTATCCGTGATATCGCTCTCGACCTGCCACATCGGTTCATGACGAACAAAGTCGGCGGCAACAAATTCTCCGGTGGGTTCTCCCGCTTGGCTAGCTTTACGGTATTCCTCAACCTTGCTGTCATTAAGGCCGGAATAGTAGAGGCTCCAGGGGATATCCAGGGCAGAAACAGTGCGATAAGTCCAGTCGCTGTAGGTAAGCTGACGGGCGGGTAGTGGTGCGCTCAGCAGGCGCACCGTGCGACCTTCTGTGTGGTACTCTCCCCCGGCGGCGACGGCACGCATCTGCTCGCGGAAGATCTTGTAGAGGTCACGGTAGCCTTCTAGCGACGTGTAGCCAGGGTCCCAGAGGTGGTGCTTATTCTGGACGACCAGGCGCACCATCTCTTCTGTAGAAATGAGCTTGCTATGGTCGCTGGAGCGCCGCCATATCAGCTGGCTACGTTCAAAACGCTGCATGATCGAAGCCATTTCGGAAATTTCCTCAGACTTGTATCCCGCGGCCTCGGCGTTAGCTTCCAACACGGCGCAGAGCGCAGGCATGTACGCGACGTTGTTGTAGCTGTAATGGTCAGCAATTTTGCGCAGGGTACGAAGCTGCTGCTGTTCCGCCGGTGCCAGCTTGTCGGTCGCGGCAAAGTGGTAAAGACGAGCCAGGTTCTCTCCCCTAGTGCGGGGAGATTCGTCCCCGGTAATTCGGCCGGAGGTGGTATTCGACTCCTCCGTGATGAGAGTGCAGAACTCGTTCAGATCCGCAATGGGGGTGAACGGCTCATAGCGCGGGGTACCGGGCAAGAGCACCGGCGGTACCTCTACGGAGGCGCCCGCCGCCGCCTCTTCCGCCTGGGGTAGGCGGTCTTCGGGTAGGCAGGCTTCCGCGGCACCGCGCAGTTCCAGGGGTAGCACCTCGTAAGCCTCAAGGATGCGCTCAGCAACGTAGTTGGCGAGCGCCAGCTGCTCGGCGGTTTGTGCCTTCTTGCGCTTGGCTTTGCTCAAACCGGCGTATTGGGTGGCGATGAGCTTGAGCAGGCGCAGGGCGCCGCGCTGAATCTTCTTTTCGGTGCGGTAGAGGTTCGCGCCGAGTGCGTCGATGAGCTGTTCCAGCTCAACCTGTTCGAGCGGTGCCAGCTCTGCGTTTTCGTTCTTCTGCAGGGCAGCGGGTGCGCAGGCTTTGAGCACGTTCTGCAGCATGGTCTGGGCGAAACCAACCGATGCGCTGGGCTCTGCGGTGAGGACAGCCATAAGCTGCGCGAAGCGTGCCCGGTTTTCTGCGTCGGTGGGCTGCAGGTCGGTGTAGACGGAGTGGAACGCCGCCGAGTTGAAGGCACTGAAATCGCTGGTCAGGCCACGCAGTAGGGCGTCCAGAATCTCGTCGCGAATGTCGAAGTATTCGCCCATCAGGCGGCACAGTTCGGCGCTTTCGCCCATGTAGTTGCCGTATCCCTTGAAGAGCACCCCTTCGGTGCGGAAGACAGCCCAAAACTCCTGGTCGAGCAGGGTCATATCGCGAGTGAAGAAGGTTTTGAGCTGGGCGTGATTACTGGCGCTGCCCTTCTTCACGCAGGGCAGGGCTTCGTGCAGGAAAAGGACCAGGTATTCGGGGGCATCGCAGCTCAGGTTTCGGGCGCGAAGCAGCGTGTAGCAGGTTTCCCAGATCTTCTTCGAGCGCGCCCAAGAGTTCGGGAGGCCCTCAATAAAACGCAGAATCCACTCCTCGGGGCGTTCGGTGGCGCCGAGCAGGAACGCGTCAATCAGCTGCTGATCGGGTTTACCTTCCCAGAGCAGGGTGCGCATGGCGCGACCGGCGGAGCGGTGGTATTCCCACGGGTCGCCGTCGGGGGTGCGCACGAGCGCCCCGGCAACGTATGCGGCGAGCGGGGTGCGGTTAATGTAGTCGCTACCAATCACGCTCCTGGGGGTGAGGGTTCGGGCGAGGGAGGCGCGCTCCTCCTCGGTGGCGCCTGTGATGACGGCGTGGTATTCCTGCACGTCAGTTGATTCTGCCGCCATGAGGGCTTTGAGGGCAGCGCGGCGCTCTTCGAGAGTGCGCTCATCTGCGCTGTGCTCGCTAGGGTTATGCGGCTGGGCGGTATCAGTCATTGGTACCTGCTTTCAGAGTTGATGGTGAATGGTCGTAAAGAGTCAAACGGAGGCGTTGAACGGGCGCGGGGGTTGAGCGGTTAGCCCTGCACCTGGTTGAGGATATTCCGGGCGTACCGCGCCTTCTGCGAAGAACCGGTCAGCGTACCCAACCAGGCACGCAGCGGCTCATCCACGAGCTGTGCACGGGTGGCGGAGTCGAGAGTCGCCAACGCCTGGCTGAAAGCGCCCAGCAGCTTACCGAGCGAGTTCGCCCCGGTATCCAGATGCGGTATGAGGCGCGCGAAGAAGCGCACAGCTGCCCGCGCATCCAGCTGGGCGAAGTCGGTCAGGGCGAGCGCCCAACGGTTCAGCATCGCCAACGGTACAAAATTCACGAAGCCTGCCGTGGCGTCCTCAAGGCTGAGCTGGTCGTCCAGCGCGCGGTGCATGATTTCCACGGCGAGGGAACGAATTTCGACGCGTTGCTCCGAGAAACCCGCGGCGAACACGAATGCGCAGGCGGGACCCCACCCGCCGGGATGCGCCGCCAAAGCCAGGTAGAGCCCGCGGTCGAAGGCGCTGTGATCCAAGGTGTACCAGTTGCTGCTAGCGCAGTAGAAAGCCAGCGGTTCTGCCCGCGCCGGGTAGAGCAGGGCGTACTGTCCTTCTTCGTCGTGGTGGGCGGTGGCGAGGCCACGGAAAGCGTTCAGCTCGGGGGTGGAAGCACCGTGCGCCACCCCGTTCAGCTGAAGGCCCCAGCTTTTTTCCCGCTGGGTTACCGTGATGGATTCCAGGTAGGGGTTGACGCGCCCGGTGGCGAGGGTGCTGTCGAGGGCGGAGCGGAGCACGCGAATCTGGGTAGGTGCAGAGCGCGGAGCGTCCTCCTGAGCGTTCTTCACGTATTGCTCTTCGAGGCTTTCAAGCAGGGTCAGCGCCTCAGCGCGGCGGCTCTGCGCCTCCTGCCGCTGCTCATCGGTAGCATACGGAGGCAGAACCTCCGGCACACGCACACGCAGTAGCGCCGCCGTGAAATCCGGGCGCAGGATGGGGGCTCCATCAGCCAGGTTCTTGGCGTACCGGCGCACCAGGGTATCCGGATACACCCACCCGCCGAGCAGTTCAGGGGTGGCGAGCGGCGTGTAGCTCTGGCTGCTCTTCAATACGCCGAGGGCGTCCTTGAAGCCGGTGCTGAAGAACGCGGCGTGACGGGAGTACATGTAGTGCAGGTTCGGCACCGTACCGGGATCTTCCCTCTGGGTCATCTCCGATGCCTGCTCGCGCTCACGCAGCTTCCCGGCAGCGGCTAGAACCGTCAAGTGCGCGCGCATGTCGAACCATGTCAAACCCCAGTGGTTCAGCTTTTTCAGGCAGAGGGGAACAAGCTGTTCGAGCAGGTTCGGGCTCTGCGCGGTGCCGTCGGCGCTGAGCAGGTAGGCGGTGAGCAGTTCCAGCTCCAGCTCACATCCGGCGTGCGTTTCGGGCTGGTCTGCTTCGTTGAGCGCGTCGGGGGTGGCGCAGGGCGCGACCTGGTGGTGCAGGAGCGCACGGGCGCGTTCTTGCACGTCGGATGCGGTAACGGGGCGCACGGGGGTGTCCCAGTACCGGTGGATTACGGCTCGGGAGGCGGCGAGCGCCTCCGCGGCGGCATCAATGCCTGTAGCTTCGGTGAGGGCGCTTTCCTCACCGCTCCCCTGACCATTCTCCGGGTCGCGCGTCTCTTCAAGCAGCGGCGAGCCATCTTCCTGAATCTGCGCCACAACAAGCGGATCCAGCTGGGATCGGTAGTCGCGGTAGAGTTCACGGGCACGCTCGGCGAACACGATAGTCTCGGCGCTCGCATCGTCTGCGGCGCCCGCCTGCACCCATTCTTCGAGGTGCGTGAGGGCGGCGGCTTGAACCTGCGCGTGGGTGTGGCTGAGCGCCATGACCACAGCGTCTTCGCAGGCGGCAGCGTCGAGGATGCCCGCCCGGTAAAGCGCCTGGAGCATGGTCAGGATTTTGAGTGCGTTTGCTTTGGTTCCGGCGCATACGGCGGGTGCCGCGTAGGCGAATGCGGTAGCATCCAGCGCCTGCGGGTTTTTACTCCAGAGGCGGTGAATATGCTGCACTCCGAGGGTCACGCTCGGGCCGATGGGCGAGGAGAAAAGCGTCAGAAATTCGCTCTGACGTGCCGCGATTTCTTCGGCGGTGAGTTTGAGTCCGGTGACCAGGCGTGAGAACCAGCCGACCCGGTACGCCGGAAAGTCGCTCATGAGGGAGCTTAAGAGCGCGTCAATGAGGCGGTCACGGCTAATCAGCCCGGTTTCGGTGGCTTCGATGAGGGCGCAGGACCAGCCGGGGTTGTTGACCTTCTGTGCGGGCTTGTAGGAGTCGCGCTGGGTGAGGGATACGTCCCGGTTGCCTTCGACGGCGAGCATGCCCCAGATGAGCTCTTCACGCAGTTGCTGATCTTCACGCAGCAGCGGGAGGATCAGCTCGCGGTCGCAGTTGATGAGGGCGGTGTAGTATTCCTCGTTGTGTTCGAGGCGCGCCCCGCCGTAGAGCTCAGCTAGGCGCATGGCAACGCCTCCGGTGAACCAGCCGAACTCTGCGTAGGCTTTGACGCGGTCCTGCGTGACGGTTCCGGGCGTGTTTTTACCGAGCTGGGAGCCGTAGGGGGTGGTGGTGATGTCGAAGTACTGCCAGCGGCGGTAAATCTGTTCGAGGGTGCCGCCGACCGCCAGGATGTTGGCGAGGTTGCGGTTGAAGTGCATGATGTCGCTCCAGGTTTTCTGTTGCCTGAGGAGCGGGTAAATGACTTCGCCGGGGAGCGGCTCGGTGATGACACCTTCGGGGAAGGTGTGCGTTTCGGGGCGTTTGCTCATGGTGGTCTTTCGTGAAGAAGCTGAGGGGAACTTTTGGGGCGTCGTCTTTTAGCGCGGTACGTGGTGTGCTGGGGTGTGGTGCGCCGGGGCGTTTACCCTAGCCGGCGGCGTGTTCGCGGTAGAGAATGCTAACCGCCAGGGCGTGCTTGCAGGGGCCGCGCGTACCGCGGTACTTCAACCACCAGGGGCAGGAGCAGAGGTACCCCTCCACGGCGTACGGGTCGGCGGGCAGCACCACGGTGTACGTGTTCTCACCGCTGCGCACGCTGTACTCACCGGTGCCGTGCTCCCCCGCCCCGACCCGCTCAATAGCGCCGGAGTCGGCAAGCTTTTTCGCGCCGACCAGGCGCGGGTGCATGGCGGTCAGCGCCTCCGGATGCACGGGCAGCGGGCGGTGGAAATACTCGCCAGCATGCGCGTCAAAACCAACCTGACCGGAGGAAGCCAGCAGGGCGAGGGCGTCGCGGGTTGCCGCCTCGTCCAGGCCGGCGCGGGCAGACATGACGGGCACGTCAATGCGCGGCTCGAAGGAGAGCAGCACGCTGAGCATGTCGGCGTTCTGGGCGGTGTTCGGGTTAGACAGCGCCTGCAGCACGGACCCTTCACCGGAGAACCCGCGTGACTTTTCGGGGCTCAGACCAATGCTCAGGCGGGCGCCGGGCAGGTGCGCCACCCACACGCTGGGCACGGGCGCGTTACCAGCGGTCACGGGCTCACTGTAGGCGTCCAGGCGCTGAATGTGGCGGATGAGCGGCTCAAGCACGCGCAGACGCTCGGGGCCCGCCACGCATACTGATCCGGCGGTGGCGCGGGTTGCAAGACGCAGGGAACGCACGGCGCGGGTTGCCCACAGCACCGCCTTGGTGCTGGAGTTACGCGGCAGGGAGTGGATGAAGGTTCGGGCGGCGGCAGCGTCCAGGCTGTGCACGGGGCTCATGCGGGATGAAAGCATCTGCGTTTCTGCAAAACCCTTAAGCCAGCGGATGGGCAGCGGCACTTTTTCTTCCATGACGGAGCCGTCAAGGGTCGTGGTGAGCAGCCCATCGTCGCCAACGTTCAGGTGGATGGGCTCCCCTGCCCTGAGGGAGGCGAGCGCGGCACGCAGGGGCGGGTTGACGTCTACGTTGGTGACGCCTACGGCGCTGTGGCTGGCGTCGAGTGCGCTGGAGTCAACGTCGAGGCGCGCGTACACTCCGCAGCAGGCGCTGAAGGATTCGAAGCGTAGGCCTTCGGCGGTGCTGGTGACGACGGGGTCTGCGGCGCGTAGGGCTCCGGCGAGGGAGCTGGGCGGCACGTAGAAGCGGGTGCGGGCGACCCTGGCGACGACCAGTAGTGCGGTGGCGTAGACGTCTGCTCGTTCGAGGAATCCGGAGAAGAAGTACGGGTGGGAGGCGGCACCTTCGGGGGTGCTGCCGCCGCTGGTGGCGAGGCTGAGCGCGCGGGAGTCGGCTCCGTCGATGAGGGCTGACGGGGCGGTGTACGTGTAGTCGAGGGTGTAGGCGCTCATGGCTTCTTTGCCTTTCGTATGTGGTGTATACGTCCTATCATGCCGTAAAGATTCGCGCCCCGCTACCGCTTTCGTCATTGCCGTTTGGTGCATAAAAATCCCCGGCATTCTCGGTTGAGAAGTGCCGGGGAGAAGCTCTATTGGCTCACCCTTGATGGGGTGGGCGCGGGCTCTAGCTAGAGGCTCTGGCTAGACGACAATCTGGCCGTTGAAGCGCATTGCCAGGCCGTACAGGACCACTGCGATAACCCAGATGACGATCACGGTGACGGTCAGGCGGATCAGGTTCTTGGACGCCATACCGGAGGAGTTCAGGGAGTTGGTCATACCGCCGCCGAACATGTCGGAGAGGCCGCCGCCCTGACCGCGGTTGAGCAGCACAAGCATCACTGCGATCACGCTGGTGATGGCGATGATGACCATGAGTACGTTCATGATGACGTCCATGGGGACCTTCCTTCGTTGTCTTCTGGTGGGGTGCCTGGGCTGCGGGGCGCAGACAGACGGGTTTAACTATACGCTACAGCCGCCTTTCGGTCACGTTGAGGCGGCTTTTTACGCGGCGCGGTTGCTACGGCGCTGGTATTCGCTGGGGGTCAGCTGCAGGGCTGCGGGGCGGTCGGTGAGCACACGCTGGGCGGTGAGTTCGTCGCCTTCGGTGTCGTAGGCGCGCACGTATCCGCCGTCGATGAGGTAGTAGGTGAACTGCTGTGCGGCTGCCCAGTAGGCGCCTCCTTCAGCGTAGAAGCCCTGGTCTACCCAGTCGCGCAGGGTGAGGGTCACGGGGATTTCCGGTGAGGAGGTGCGGCTGTAGAGCTGGTCGAGGAACTGGTCGCGGCGGCTCTCGAAGTACTGGTATTCGGGCGAGGGTTCCCGATATTCTGCGCCGCCTGCGTAGCCGATGTTGCCGCCGTCATTACCGGGTAGGCGCGGGGCACTCACTTTGCGGTTGCGCAGGTAGCTGTAGAGAATCATGCCGACGAGGGCTGCGACGACCAGGGAAAAACCAAAGCTGAACATGCCGTTAAGTGTACGGGGCGAACCGCGGGGTCGGCGTATTCTGGGCGGGTTTTGCGGTTAGGGGCGAACGCGCCCGCCTCCTACAGTTGGCTCATACACCAGCCTCTACGCCCGGCCCTTGCCCCCGCTAGCTCGGTGGCGGTTAAATGGTTCAGCGCCCGGTCGGGTGGGTACCCGCCGGGCGCTGTAACGCTATGAGACGCTATGGTGCGTCGGGGTTTTATGCGTCGAAGCGTGCGATTGCTGCGAACTCGTCAGCCTGCAGGGATGCGCCGCCGACGAGCACACCGTCCACGTCTTCCTTGCCCATGATGGAGGGTGCGGAGGAGGACTTGACGGAGCCACCGTAGAGAACGCGGACCTTCTCTGCAACGTCTGCGGAGTAGAGCTTAGCGATTTCTGCGCGGATTGCTGCGGACATTTCCTGTGCGTCGTCTGCGGTTGCGACCTTGCCGGTGCCGATTGCCCAGACGGGCTCGTATGCGATGACGAGGGTTTCTGCCTGCTCTGCGGTCAGACCTGCGATGGAGCCGCGCAGCTGCTCGAGGGTGTACTCGACGTGGGTGCCTGCTTCGCGGATTTCGAGGGGCTCACCGACGCAGAGGACGGGGGTCAGGCCGTGCTTGTATGCTGCCTGGACCTTTGCTGCGCACAGCTCGTCGCTTTCGTGGTGGTAGGTGCGGCGCTCGGAGTGGCCGACGAGCACGAAGGTTGCGCCGAGCTTAGAGAGGAATGCGCCGGAGATTTCGCCGGTGTATGCGCCGGAGTCGTGGACGGAGAGGTCCTGGCCGCCGTAGAGGATGTCCAGCTTGTCGCCTTCGACGAGGGTCTGCACGGAGCGGATGTCGGTGAAGGGCGGGAAGACGGCTACTTCGGTTGCGGAGAAGTTGAAGTTTGCGTCGTCGAGGGTCCATGCGAGCTTCTGGACGAGGGTGACTGCCTCTGCGTGGTTGAGGTTCATCTTCCAGTTGCCTGCGATGAGGGGCTTACGCGACATAGTTCGCTCCTTAGCTTTCCCGCGCGGTATGCCGTGCGGGGTTGTTGTTCGGAATTTTCCTTTTCTATTTTAGAGGGTTGGCGGTATATTTTCACTGGTTCGGCGCGGTTTTATGCTTCACGTTGACTATTTTTCACCCCGCGTTCGCTGATCGTGTTGAGCCCGGATACGAAGTACCGGCAGGGCGGAGCTTAGGGGGCTCTACCCTGCCGGTATTCTGCCGGTGGTGTTTGTCTGCGGTGTGTTAGTAGCGGCTACCGGTAAGAGATGCAGTCAGACAAAAAATGATGATGGTGATAATGATCGTATCGAGTGCCATCGCTCGTGCACATTTGCCGAGAGACTGTGCCCAGGGTAGCTTGCGAGTGGCGATTGCTTCGGTGATCCAGGCGACGAGTGCACAGTATGTGAACGCAATGCACGCCCAGATAATGATGGTCATGATAATCAGCCGGGGCGCGTTAGGACCTGTTGTATACGTCAGGTACAGCCACATTAGAGGTATCCCGCCGATAGACACCCCAAGCGGAACCGCAGCCGGGATACATACGAGTGCATACAGACCCATACGCTTGGGCTCTGCGGGCGCGGGGGCTACCGCCTCGGCAGCAGCTGCGGAGGCGGTGCCTACTAGAGCAGGGTCTTGCTCGGGGCTCTGGATCGTGGTTGCGGTAGGTGCCGCAGTGGCTTCTACCGCGGTGCTTTCTGCAGCGTTGTTCTGCACGGTATTTTCCTGTACAGCGTTGCTCTGCATAGCGTTACTCTGCGCTGTATTCTCCGGCAAGTGGCTACCCTGCACGGCGCTAGCCTGCATGGTGCTATCCTGCGCGGGTGCGCCGGGGTTCTGGGGCGACTGTTCCATATGTCTCCTAGGGTGGTTGGTGTGGTGTGGTTATCGGTGATGTCGTGCGGGTACCGGGAAGGTGGGTTCTTAGACCTCTAGCCCTTCGAGGGAGAATCCCGGAGGGTACAGCGGCGTGGCGTCCTTATCGTCTTCCACCAGCACCCAGCGACCGCGCAGGTGCTCCGCGCAGAGGAAAGCGTACTCTTCCTCGCCGGTCTTCAAGAACTTATCGATGGGTAGCTTCTCCCCCGTTTGAGGTACGTAGAAGACAGCTTCATCACGAATACGTCGCCTTGCCTGGTATTCGCTGATATTGCGACCGTTCTTTTGGCGTCTACCGATACCTGGAATTGTGACTTGCACACGATACACGTCCTGACTGGCGATAAGCCAGCCGCGGTTTTCCCGATACAGCCGAAAAAGCTCCGGAGAAATAATCTCTTCGGGGTTAATCACTTCAGAGAGCGGCTTAGTATCCCCGGTGTAGTAGAAATAGTTCAGAGCTGCGTAAAAGTACGCCTGAAAAATATAGAAACCACCGCGGTTATATTCGTTCATTCCCGGTTGCAGAACTGGGTAGGGTACATTCTGGGCGGCATGCTCTTCGGTGGCGGGCACGTACCTGCCGTTGCGCTCGTAGGCGGTATAGACAAGCAGACCAGTTGAATCGCCCTGCTTGGCAAGCCCATCAAACTTCTCTTCAGGTTCCAGAGCAATCAGTGCCCTATCTCGCTTGAGAAGGCGCATTTCCTGCTTTTCCTCATTGGTGGCGAGGATACCGGTCTTTCGACCAACGAACAGAGCGCCGAGCGTGCCCACGCCTGCTACAGCGAGGGCACGACGAGAAAAACGGGGCTTCCGCGGCTCCTGCTGATGAGCGAGTAGCTGACCAGACGGTGCCGGATGGGTTTCCTGAGAGAAACCCTGCTGGGTGTTCGTCTCCTGTTCCTTGCGTTGGGGTCCCATGGTTATGCCTCCTTTTCAGGGATGAAGTGGATGTCCCATCCAGGATCGAGGAAACGCGAGCGCAGAGTGCCGTGGATTGCTCCGTCGCGGAGGAGTCCGCGCGTATCAAAGTCGGTGATGGGCTGTAGCTGCCCGGTGTCTTTCCGGAAGACTTTTGCTTCGGGGAGGATGTCGAATTTGACGTTCCAGTCGAAGATTTTTTGTTCTTCGTTATGGATGCGCGGCTGCGCTTCGAGAATGTGCATGGTCAGGATTTGTTGGTTGGGGGTAATAACCCAGCCTTTTCCGTCGTCAAAGATATCTTGGATGGCGGGGAAGAATAGTTCTTCGGCGGTCATTGCATATTCGAGGCGACGCGAATCGGATGCCAAAAGCATATAGTTTTGGCATTGATAATAGTAGATATTATAGAATTCCAAATCAGCGGACGTTAGAAATTTACTAAACGTATAGCTGTAATCTGGCGGCGGCGCAGAATATGCAGGGTGTTGCTGGTCTGCTGGGGTGTAAATTCCAATCATGTCAGTATCGACAAGATGGTATGCACCCCTATAGTCCTCTTGATTGAAGAATTTTTTAGTCCACTCCGGGTCGACAGTCATTTCTTCTCCTTCCTAAAATACATCTCTCATTACCTAACGCTAATTTGAATTCATGAATCTATTTCGTATATCCAGCAACAGAAGCACCCTTAGGCAATAAGAGATCACCCTGCAGATTTTCATCAACGCTTACCCAACGTCCATCCAAAAACTCACCGTAGAAAGAAATGCTTGGGTGTCGGTCAGTATGAAACATATCTCGAAAATATTTCACTTCGCCGGTATCGCGATACACAAAATAGGCATCTCCATATATCGATAATTCCGTCTGCATTTCATAGACTTTACGTCCTTGAATATTTCGCTTGCTATATCCGGGAGTTTCCACCATATACGATTCGATTTCTTGATCCGAAACAATCCACCCCTGGTTACTGACGATAAATTCGTACACATTAGAAAAGATAACTTTTTCGGGGTCAACAATCTTTGCTAGGGGCTCAAGATCACCAGTCAAATACCCGTAGTTCTTTGCGGCGTTATAGTAAGCGAAGAACAAGTACATACCTGAAATATCGTATGTATTCATCTTCTCGCGGATAACCGGATAGGGTACATTCTGCGCGGGGCTCTCACGGGTTGCGGGAACGTAGACACCATCTTTTCGATATGCGGTGTACACCAGCCGGCCAGATAGACCCGCTGTAGCATTCTTAAGGCTTTCCTCTGCAATTGTTGTTGCAGGCTCGGCGGCGGCTAGTGCTTGGTTTCGCTTCCATGAGGCATCTTCTTGCGCGATTCGCTCGTTTAGCGAAGCTTTCCAGTTTGAGCCAGCTACATACAGACCCGATGCTGCGGCAGTGCCTACTACAGCAGATCCCAGTAACAGGGCACGACGAGAGATTTTGGGGTTCTTTTTCTGCTCTGATGGGTTATTGCCGGTTGAGGATTCCCGAAGAGCAGGGGTGTTATTGTTTTCCTTCACTGTTTTCCTTTCCTTTAGTTCCCCTGCACTGGGCCATATGTGGGGGTAAAGTTTACTTCCCACTTGGGGTCCAGGAATCGACACACCATAGTTCCGTAGATGGACCCACCTGTAACAATGTTGCGAGTGTCAAAATCAGTAATCGGGTAGAGCTTTTTCTCCCCCACGATAAAGATTTTCGCCTCTGGTTTCAGGTCGTATCGAACGTTAATTTCGCATACGTGATTTGCTTCATCCACAATACGGGGCTGAGGTTCAAGAATCGTGAAATTAAGAATTCGCTGGTTTGGGGTAATGACCCAGCCACTAGCGTTGTCGTAGAGTTCTTGAATGGTGGGGAAGAACAATCCGCCTAACATATTTTCAAGATGAAGTCGTCGCGAGTCTCCGGATAGAAGCATATAGTTCTGATAATTTGCATAATAAGTGACCGCGATATTCATGGAAGAAGCCGTCATATTACGCTCGTATGTGCTGTTGTAGTATGGCGGCGGCGCTGCGTATGCGGGATGTTCTTCCGTTGCTGGTTCATATATGCCGATATTAAATACATTTTTCGGATCATTGATTGCCTTGCGGTAATCATAATCGTCATGGAATGGTTTTGCATAGGCATTGTGCTTCGGAGAAGCGCTAGCTGTTGCCGCAGGGGTTTCTTTTGAGTTATTCTCTTTGCTTTTTGGTGTGGATGAGCAGGCACTCAAAGCTAAGGCGCTACCAACGCCAAGCACGCCCTTCATAAACCCTCTACGGGAAGTAGGGTAAATAATACTCACAGCAATAATCCTTGGGGTTACATAAATTTTCTACATTTGTTGGAGTTGAAATATCTACTGCATCAACTTACGAAGAACATTCATTGTTCAGACAACAAATGAGATTATTAAACGAATACATACCTTTAGCGAGTCAGCATCTGACTTGTCGGCGTTAGATGCTTGAGCCGCATCGTGAGAGCCGCGTTGTAAGAGCTTCAGCGCACTCACCTTGAAAAGGCACAGGGACGGCGTAAGCCTGAAAAGTAACCATATATTTAGCTTCCGGAAGTTGAAGTTGATGTGACGGTGAACGAGCTTCCTCGCTCACCCTTCAAGGTAACACACGCACCCTCTGCGCACGAACTCAGCAGGACGGATCCTGCCTCCCATTGCTTCCACCTCCCCCCAGCCAACCGCGAAGAGCCCACCCGGAAAGTCCAGCAAGAAACCCCCGCCAGCACAGCACCGAAAGTACTGCCCGGCGGGGGTTCCTAAAGAAGCCACATAGAGAAAGCTACAGCTGCCCAAATCCTCGCGGGTAGATCGGCTCGTAGGTGTTACGGTTGCTGTAGCCGTCGCGGTCAACAACAATCACCCACTGCCCGCGCAGATGCTCCACAGCCAGCGAGAAACGCCCCAGATACCTCAAATATTTGCGGATATCCTGCTTCTCTCCCGTCTCCTTAACGTAAAACGCAAGGTCCGTAGCCTTAGTCGTGTACAGGGTACTCACCAGGATATTTCGACTCGTATTTTTAGCCTTTTCACCCGCAACAAGATTATCAACAACATTGGCGTTCAGCACATTCTTATCAGCCGAAATAACCCATCCGCGCTTCTCCCTGTACAGGCGAAGAATTTCGGGGTGTAGCACCTTTTCGGGGTCCGTGACCTTAGAAAGAGGCTCCGTATCGCCCGTGTGGTAGAAGTAGTTCATCGACGCAAAGAAGTACGCCAAGAACGCGTACAAGCCGCCGCGGTCGTAGTTATCCATTCCGGGCTGCTGAATAGGGTACGGCACGTTCTGCGCCACCTGCGCCTCGGTAGCAGGAATGAAACGCCCCTTACGTTCGAATGCCGTGTAGACGAGCGGCCCGGAGGAAGGCCCCAAGGTACGGAGCTCATCGTACTTCTCCGTGGGTTCCATGCGCACAAATTCCTGGTCACGCTTCTTATCGGTTTGAGGCTCCGAACCCATCTCGTTGAGCAGTTTGGTACCCCAGCCAAAAGCTATCGCGACGAGGGCGGCACCAGCGAACACGCCAGCCCGTATAAACCTGGCGCGAGATATCACACGCCTCATGTACGCTCGTTGCTCGTTATACCCGGGTCCGCCGTATCCGGGTCCACCAAAGTTATTCGTCATGTTGCTCTCCCCTCCCCTAACTCAAACTATTTTCTGAAATGAATTGGACGGGCCTCCACTCATTCGTGAATTGTGTGCGTAGAGCCCCGTGTATTGCGCCGTCACGGATCAGGCCGCGCGTATCAAAATCGGTGATGGGGTACACCTGGTTCGTGTCTTTGCGGTACACCTGAACTTCGGGAAGAATATCGAACCGCACGTTCCATTCCACAATTTTTAGCGTCTCGTCGATGAGGCGCGGCTGCCCCTCCAGCAGGTTCATGGTCAGAATCTTGGGATTAGGAGTAATGACCCAGCCCCTGCCCTCTTCGTAGAGGTCCTGAATGGCGGGGAAGAACATTTCTTCGCTGATATTGTCCATCCTCAGAACTGCCGGTTCGGAGGCGAGAATCATGTAGTTTTGGCAGGCGTAGTAGTAGCCCAGGTAGGGGCGCAGGTTTGACACCTCGTAAGCACTCGACGTGTACCTCACCCCCGGTGCGGGTGCCGAGTAGGCGGGGTGGTCCCGGTTTGCGGGCGTGTAGGGCCCGATCACGTGGTCGGCAACATACGGGTATGTTCCGGTGTAGTCTTTTTCGTCAAAAAGCGTTTGAGCGTTTACAGTCATTCTTTCCCTCCCTGGATTTCCGTATTCACAAGCTATCGAGTTCACGAGCCGCTAAGTTCGCAAGTTGCCGAGGTGGTTCTGGGCTGCTCGCGGGCGGCTAGGCTCCTTCACCCGTCCGCCTTTGTTTGTCCGTCTTCGCTTGTCTGTATTTGCTTGCCTGTAGAGGTGCGTGCATTCCCTGCCTCACTCCCCCACGATCATCTTGAGGTTGCCGGCCGGGGTCCTCTATATTTCCAGTCTATTAGAGCTATTCCTCTGTGTCCCCGATACAAGCTGTACGCTGCGGAATCCACAGCATATAGCCAGGAAGCAGCCTCAAAAACCCGCCCGCAAGGATAACTGACCGGGCATGCAGAAACCCCCGCTGGAACGGTACCGAAATACCGCCCCAACGGGGGTTCCCTACACTAAAACCGTGTACTAAATCTGTGCGTCCAGATTAGGCGCCCAGTGCCTCCAGGCCGGGCAGGGTCTTACCCTCAATGTACTCGAGGGAAGCGCCACCACCGGTGGAGATGTGGCCGAACTGCTCATCCTTGAAGCCCAGGTTACGGACTGCAGAAGCAGAGTCGCCACCACCAATGATGGAGAATGCGTCAGAGTCGACGATAGCCTGTGCAACCGCGCGGGTACCCTCAGCGAAGGGAGCAATCTCGAACACGCCAACGGGGCCGTTCCAGAAGATGGTCTTTGCGCCCTTGATCTTCTCAGCGAAAATCTCAGCGGTCTTGGGGCCAATGTCCAGGCCCTCAGCCTCTGCGCCCAGCTTGCCGCCGGTCAGGTCCTCAATGGGGCGGACCTCGGTGTTAGCGTCAGCGGAGAATGCGTCAGCCCAGATAACGTCAACTGCGGTGATAATCTCGGTGCCCTTCTCGGGAGCTTCCTTCATGTAACGCAGAACGTTCTCGACCTGGTCCTTCTCCAGCAGGGAGTTGCCGACCTCGTAGCCCTGTGCGTATGCGAAGGTGTAGCCCATACCGCCACCAATGAGGATGGTGTCAGCCTTACCGATCAGGTTGTCAATCACGGCGAGCTTATCGGAAACCTTAGCGCCACCCATGACCACAACGAAGGGACGCTCGGGATCGTTCAGGGTCTTAGCCAGAACGTCAACTTCCTTCTTCACCAGGTCACCCAGGTATGCGGGCAGGCGCTTAGCAACGTCGTAGACGGAAGCGTGCTTGCGGTGAACTGCACCGAATGCGTCGTTCACGTATGCGCCGTTCTCGCCGGTCAGTGCGACCAGCTCGTCAGCGAATTCGCCGCGCTCTGCGTCGTCCTTGGAGGTCTCGCGTGCGTCGTAGCGGACGTTCTCAACGACCAGAACTTCGCCGTCAGCCAGGGCTGCTGCCTTAGCCTTTGCGTCCTCGCCTACCAGGTCGGTTGCAACCTTCACGGGCACGGATGCCAGCTCAGCCAGGCGTGCAGCTGCCGGTGCGATGGAGTACTGGGGATCAACCTTGCCCTTGGGGCGGCCCAGGTGTGCGGTCACGATAACGCGGGCGCCAGCCTTGGCAAGCTTCTCAATGACGGGCAGGGATGCGCGGACGCGGCCATCATCGGTGACAACGCCGTCCTTCAGGGGTACGTTCAGGTCGGAACGGACGAGAACGTGGCGGCCTGCGACGCCTTCTTCGAGCAGTTCGGACAGTGCCTTAGCCATAGGAATTCCTCCTGGATAGGTGGGTTTATATACCGTTTCCATCATACCGAACATTAGGGTGTTTGACAGCCTAGTAAATAGCTTTTATATGGTGTTTCTCCGCGGAATATCGCGGATATTCGCACTCTCTATCAGCTATTTTCTTACGGTATTTTTGACCCAAAAAGGGCGACAGAAACCAGTATGTTGATACGTTTTTTGGGGTTTTATTCAAGTCCCTCATAAAGAGTCTTGGTACAGCAAACCCCGACTCCCCCGCTTGATGCGGTGGTGCCGGGGTTCACTATGCGTTAGTTACGCGGGGTGACGCTTACACTCGGTGAGCGTCGCAAGCCTATTGGGGCTTAGAGAGATGCCACAACCTTGTTGGTGAACATCACGAGGCGTGCAACGTAGCCGTACTCGTTGTCGTACCAAGCGATAACCTTCACCTGGTCGCCGATGACCTTGGTCAGCGGTGCGTCGAAGACGGTGGAGATGGGCTCACCCTCGATGTCCTTGGACACAATGGGATCCTCGTTGTACTTGATGATGCCCTTCATGGGGCCCTCAGCTGCTGCCTTGACTGCTGCGTTGACTTCCTCAACGGTGACCTCGCGCTCAGCGGTGAAGGTCAGGTCGGTGATGGAGCCGGTGATGGTGGGAACGCGGACTGCGAAGCCGTCCAGCTTACCCTTCAGCTCGGGCAGAACCAGGCCAACAGCTGCTGCTGCACCGGTGGAGGTGGGGACCATGTTCACAGCTGCTGCGCGTGCACGGCGCAGGTCGCGGTGGGGAGCATCCTGCAGACGCTGGTCAGCGGTGTATGCGTGGATGGTGGTCATCAGACCCTGCTTGATGCCGAATGCATCGTTCAGAACCTTAGCCATCGGAGCGAGGCAGTTGGTGGTGCAGGATGCGTTGGAGACGATGTGGTGGTTAGCTGCATCGTACTGGTCGTCGTTCACGCCCATGACGAAGGTGCCGTCGATGTTCTTACCGGGAGCGGAGAGGATAACCTTCTTAGCGCCAGCCTCGATGTGTGCCTTTGCCTTGCTGCCTTCGGTGAAGAAACCGGTGGACTCGAGGACTACGTCAACGCCCAGGTCCTTCCAGGGGAGGTTCTGGGGGTCACGCTCAGCGAGGATCTTGATTTCCTTGCCGTCAACAACCAGTGCGCCTTCCTTGACCTCGACCTCTGCGTTGAAGCGACCCATGATGGAGTCGTACTTGAGCAGGTGTGCCAGGGTCTCAACATCGGTGAGGTCGTTGATTGCGACGATCTCGAAGCCGACGCCCTCGGTCTGAGCTGCGCGGAAGAAGGTGCGGCCGATGCGGCCGAAGCCGTTGATTGCTACGCGTACAGTCACTGGAGTATCTCCTTGTCAGTGCGTTGGTGGCGGTGTACAAATCCGATGCCTTGCAGGCTCTGGTTTAGTCGGATTCGTCCGTGCTCTATGTTGCCCGGTGCGTTCCGCCGTTGTTGGTAATAATCCTACCCTAGTTTGTGTGTGTTTTGGTGTGTTCTATCGATAAATTTTTGTGAGTTGCGCCATAAAAACCGGCAAAAACCCGTTGTTTTCTGTTGTTTTGCGTTGTGTTCACCCTTAGAAAATGTTGCGATACGGTCGCGGCAACATAAACACACATGAAACACACATTTACTAAAAACCGCGCCATATCAAGGCAAAATCTGAGGGTAAAAAACACCCTTTCACTTGCGAATGGGTTTCAATGACGCCCCCTGCGCTCGCATGCAGTGCAAATTCTCACCCGATAACAGATGACCCCAACGTAAGACACACCACAGCATTAAAAGGGCTAAATAGGCCCCCGGCATACAGTTTTCGTGTCGCATTTCGCCTCGCAACGGGGGCGGCTAGTACACCACCATCGCAACAGCGCCCAAACCCGAATGAGCCGACAGCACCGGCGGTAGCGCACTCACCAAAAACTCCGGCGCCGAAGAAGCGGCAGCATCATGAACGAGGGAGCTCTCCCCCAGCATCTGCTGAACCTGCTCATACAACTGCACCGCCTGCGCCGCATTACCCACATGATGCACCGCAACGACCTCACCGCGCGGGGTTGCAGCAAGCAAAGAATTAGCAGGGTCGGCGGCAGTAGAACCCGTTGAAGCAGAGGTGAGAGCCGCCGCATGCTGATGCTCACGGCAGGTCTGCACGGTCACCTCCACCAGGCGCTCCAGGGCACGCGCCGCAGTGCGGGGGCGCTCCACGTACGCCAGCTTGCCCTCGGTGATTGTGCCAATCGGCTTAATCTGGAACATCTGACCCACCATCGCCAACGCCGGGGAAACACGACCGCCGCGGCGCAACGCATCCAGGGTCGGGATATAGAAGTAGAGCGTGGACTGCTCACAAATAGACTGAATGTAGTCCACCAGCTGCGCGGGGCTCGGATACTCAACGCTCGAGCCGGCGGATGCAGCGTTCAGCACCTCCAGGGCGCGCGCCACCGCATGACCGTAGGCGCCGGCGACCGTGCGGCTATCCACCACGCTCACGCCCTCGGAACCCAGGCGGCTCAGGCGGGCACCGGTACGTGCCGCCTCCACCGTGCCCGAAAGCTCGCCGGACAGGTGCACAGACACCACATGCGTAAAACCTCGCGACGCCAGCTCGTCATACACATCAGCAAACACGCCCGGTGCGGGCCCAGAAGTACTCACCGTCTGACCCATCACGTGCGCGAGCATAATCGCTTCGTCCACCTCGGCGGCGGTCAAATCCTGCAGCTGACGATCCGGCCCACCGGGCGTGCGAATAGTCACCGGCATCGGAACCAGCACAAAATTACCGCGAGCGCCCAGGCGCTGCACCAGCTGTGGGTCGAGGGCGGCGGCGCTATCGGTCACCACGGCAATGCGGTTCTCTGCGTTGTTTTCTCGTTCCATATTCCGACCCTTCTTTCGGCTCGTCACTTCCGGTTCGTCAGTGCATGATTCGATGACGAGCCCTCTCCTAGCGTTCCCTGAACATTATGGCACTCATCACTAGTGCAGTACAGCAAAGCCCCGCCGCGCCTCCGGCAGTTCCATAGAACGAACCGAAGCCACAGCGGGGCTTGTACTTTATCTAAGAAACTTAGATTCTAAGAAGCTTAGATCACGATGTTCACGAGCTTAGGCGCACGCACAATCACCTTGCGGATCTCGGCGTCACCAATCGAACGCTGAACAGCGGCATCCGCCAGAGCCAGCTCCTGAAGCTCCTGCTCGGAAATATCCTTCGCAACCTCCAGGCGAGCCTTGACCTTGCCCTTAATCTGCACGATAGCGGTGACGGTGTCATCCACCAGCAGAGCCGGGTCAACCTCGGGGAAGCCCGCGGTCAGAACCGGGGTGTCGTGGCCGAGAGCGTGCCACATGTCCTCAGCGGTGTAGGGTGCGTACAGAGACAGCAGAATCGCGATAGTCTCAGCAGCCTTACGGACAGCCGGGTCAGCCGCACCAGCACCGGAGTCAATAGCCTTACGGGTAGCGTTCACAAGCTCCATGGTCTTAGCAACAACCACGTTGAATTTGCCGTTATCCAGCAGGCCCTGAACCTCGTGCACGGTGCGAGCAATCAGCTTCTGCAGCTCCAGGTCGCCGGTGGTTGCGTCAACACCGGGTTCGCTGGTGACGTCCTGAGCCACACGCCATGCGCGAGCCAGGAACTTCTGCGAACCGGACGGGGAAACATCCGCCCAGTCCACGTCATCCTCGGGCGGGGACGCGAAAATCATGGTGGTGCGGATAGCGTCCACACCGAACTTGTCGAGCTGCTCGCCCAGGTTCACGCCGTTACCCAGCGACTTGGACATCGCCTTACCGCCGTTGAGCACCTGACCCTGGTTCATGAGCGCCTTGAACGGCTCATCGTGCTTGATCAGGCCCAGGTCGCGAACAACCTTGGTGAAGAAGCGTGCGTACAGCAGGTGCAGAATAGCGTGCTCCACACCGCCCACGTACATGTCGACGGCACCCCACTCGCTCATAGCCTGCGGGTCGAAAGGAGCCTTGTCGTAGTTCGGGGAAACGTAACGCAGGAAGTACCAGGAGGAATCCACGAAGGTGTCCATGGTGTCCGAGTCACGGCGAGCCTGCTTGCCACACTTCGGGCAAGGCACAATCGCCCAGTCATCGGCAGCAGCAAGAGGCGACTGGCCCTTAGGAGCCAGCTGCTCACCGCGCAGGTTATCGGGCAGCAGCACCGGCAGCTGATCCTCAGGAACCAGAACCTCGCCACAATCCTCACAGTGAATCACGGGGATGGGGGTACCCCAGAAACGCTGGCGGGACAGCAGCCAGTCACGCAGACGGTAAATGACCTTACCCTCACCGGTGCCGGCAGCCTCAACCAGCTCAACAGCCTTAGCAATCGCCTCAGCCTTCGGCAGGCCGGTCAGCTCACCGGAGTTGATGAGCACGCCGTCACCAGCTGCGGCAACACCGCTGGTAGCCGGGTCCTCAGCACCCTCAACGTCCAGAACCTTCACGATGGGCAGGTCGAACTTCAGGGCGAACTCAAGGTCACGCTGGTCGTGCGCGGGCACAGCCATAATCGCGCCGGTACCGTAGTCAGCGAGCACGTAGTCAGAAGCCCAGACGGGCAGCTTCGCGCCGGTCAGCGGGTTAATCGCGTAGCGGCCGGTGAACACGCCGGTCTTCTCGCGGTCGGAGGACTGGCGGTCAATATCGCTCAGTGCCTTAATGTCTTCGCGGTACTGCTCTAGGGCAGCCTTGTGCTCGGGTGCCACGATCTGCTCGGCGAACGCCGCATCCGCAGCAACCACGATGAAGGTTGCGCCGTACAGGGTGTCCGGGCGGGTGGTGAACACGGTGAAGGACTCAGCGGGCTGGTCCTCGGTCGCCTCAATCTCGAAGCGTACCTCAGCACCCTCAGAGCGGCCAATCCAGTTGCGCTGCATGAGCAGAACACGGTCGGGCCACTTGCCCTCCAGCTGCTCCATGTCATCCAGCAGCTGCTGTGCGTAATCGGTGATCTTGAAGTACCACTGGTTCAGCGACTTCTTAGTCACGGTAGTACCGCAACGCTCACACGCACCGTTCACAACCTGCTCGTTCGCGAGCACGGTCTGGTCCTTGGGGCACCAGTTGACCATGGAGTCCTTGCGGTACGCCAGGCCCTTCTTGTAGAACTGCTCGAACAGCCACTGAGTCCACTTGTAGTACTCGGGGTCCGAGGTATGCAGGCGACGGCTCCAGTCAGCGGCAATAGCGTAACGCTTGAAGGACTCAGCCTGAGTCTCAATGTTCTTGTACGTCCACTCCTTGGGGTGAGTGTCGTTCTTAATGGCTGCGTTCTCAGCGGGCAGGCCGAAAGAGTCCCAGCCAATCGGGTGCAGAACATCGTAGCCGCACTGCTTGAAGTAGCGGGCGTTCATGTCACCAATAGCGAATGCCTCCGCGTGACCCATGTGAAGGTCACCGGAGGGGTACGGGAACATATCCAGCACATACTTGCGGCCCTTGGGGGCGTCACCGGTGGGCTGGAAAACCTTCGTTTCGTCCCAGTAGGGGCGCCACTTGGCTTCCATAGCGCGGAAGTCGTACGCATTTTCGTTGCGTTCGGTCTCTACCTGAGCAGACACAGCGATTCCTTAAATAAAGACAGGTTGATAAAAACTTAACCCTCCAAGTGTAACGCGAAACCCGCACCGAGCCAGAGTTGAGGCCGCCTCGACTACCAAATGGACGGCACCGCCCGCCCGACCACCCGCCCAGCTGACGATGCGGGGCGCAAGTTTCAGAGCCCTTTCAGGCTTCTCCCCTAGAATTAAGAACGGGACTTAGCCGTCCCAGTACCCAACCCGCGAAAGGTACCCATGACCTCCACCGTTACCCCGGACTCCCCCAACACCTCAATTCTTGAGGGTGTGCCCGGCCCGCTCATTCCCGGCACCCGCCACGACGCCCTCATCGGTGACGGCGCGCAGGCGGTCATGACCCGCTACTGGCAGTACGGCAAAGGCATGAACGACGGCACCTTCCCCGAAGGCTCCTACCCCGTGCTGCTCGTGCACGGTTTCCGCGGCGACCACCACGGCCTGGAAATCATCGCGAACTACCTGCTGAAGCTCATCCCGAACGTCAGCATCATCAGCCCCGACCTGCCCGGCTTTGGCCGCTCCGCAGACCTGCCCGAAGGCACTCAGGGCAAAAACACTCGGGATGAAAATGCTCAGGGCGAAGACAACATCAACGCGTACGTGGCGTGGCTAAACGACTTTGTGGAACACGTCAACCCCGCCCGCGAGGATGCACAGCCCCTACCGCTGCACCTGGTCGGCCACTCCTTCGGCTCCATCGTCACCAGCGCCTTCGCCGCCGCACACCCGAACTCGCTCGCGCTCCTCTCGCTCATCAACCCGATTAGCGAACCCGCCCTCGAAGGTAGCCAGCGCGTCGCCTCCCGCCTCGCCTCCCTCTACTACCGCGCCGGCGCGGCACTCCCCGAAAAAATCGGCTACCCGTTGCTGCGTTCGCAGCTGATTACCCGCGCCTCCAGCGAAGTCATGATGCGCACCAAAGACAAGGCAATGCGCCGCTTCATCAACGGCCAGCACGCCGCCTACTTCGGCTCCTTCGGCTCCCGCCGCGGAGTGCTCAGCGCCTACGAAGCGTCCATTACGCACACCGCCGCCGAATACGCCGCCGCCATCCGGGTGCCGGTGCAGATGCTCGTCGCCGAAGACGACGACCTGGGCACCCCCGAAACGGCACGCGCCATGTACGCAACGCTGACCTCCCGCAACTTGCCCGCTTCTACGACCGGCGCCCGCGAGCGCCTGGACATGATCCCGGAAGTCGGGCACCTCATCCACTACGAAACCCCTCGCCGCGCCGCGGAACTCATCGCCGATTTCGCCGCCGCACGCTAAGGGAACGAGAAGTAAGGAACCAACATGAAACTCATGGTTGACGCCCGATACACCCGTATCGGCTTCCACGACGGCATCAGCCGCTACACCGCCTCCCTACTGGACGCGCTCAAAACCCTCATCGACACCGGTGACGAGGCCGCCGCCGACCTCGACCTGACCATGATTATTAGCGACGAGCGTCAGCTGGACATGCTGCCCGACCTGCCGCACGTGAAGATCTGTTCGCCCACCGGCCCGCTCGAGCCGACCGCCTCGCTGCAGCTGAATAAGTATGCGCCCGACGTGGTGTTCTCCCCCATGCAGACCATCGGCTCCACCGGACGCAAGTTCAAGCTGATCCTCACCCTGCACGACCTAATCTACTACTCGCACCCGACCCCGCCCGGGTTCCTGCCCGCACCGGTGCGCGTGGGCTGGCGACTCTTCCACAAGACCTACACCCCGCAGCGCTTCCTGCTCAATCACGGCGACGCGGTCGTGACGGTTTCTGAGTCGACCGCCTCGCTGATTCGTGAGCACGAGCTGACCACCAAGCCGCTGTTCGTGGTACCCAACGCCCCGCAGCCCGGCAGCGTCGTCTCCCGCCAGACCGCCCTGGAACGCGCCACCACCCGCGAAGAGCAGCCCGTCAAGCACCTGGTGTACATGGGTTCGTTCATGCCGTACAAGAACGTGGAAACCCTGCTGCTGGCGATGCGTTCCCTGCCGGATTACCGCCTGCATCTGCTGTCGAAGATGCCGCCGCAGCGCCTTGTGCAGCTCACCGACGAGCGCCTCATCGGTGAGAACGTGGAGGTGCACAACGGCGTGAGCGATGAGGAGTACCAGCAGCTGCTCCGCAAGGCGCACGCCCTGGTGACTGCCTCCCGCGAGGAGGGTTACGGCCTGCCCGTGGTCGAGGCTCAGGCTGCCGGTTGCCCCGCTGTGATTAGTGACATCCCGATTTTCCGTGAGATTGCGCCGCACGCCGTGTTTGCCCCGGTTGACGGTGCCCCGGAGGCGCACGCCGCCGATTGGGTCAAGGCGATTCGCTCCCTGGAGGACCCCGCCGTTCGCGAGCGCGTCATCATTGACGGCCTCTCGGATGTGCGCCGCTACTCCTGGCGCGACTCGGCGCTCAAGCTGTTGGAGGTCGTGCGCGGTCTTTAGGGCTTGCGTAGCGCTATACAGCGCGGCGCTAAATTATGGCGCTAGATACAGAAATGCCGCCGCACTCCCCCGGTTCTCAGGAGGGTGCGGCGGCATTCTCGTATTCAATTCATGGTCGCCTGGGCGGCGTATGCGACTTGCGGTAAGGATATGCAAGGGCGACTTGCGGTAAGGGTTTACAGTGGCGGTTCGCTACGCACTTCCTCCGCGCCTACGCAGGGAACCCGCCCCTCGCAGAGCTCGGGCACCCTGAGGGCGCATCCGGAAGGCGCAGCCTCACCGCATCACACCGGAGCAGGAAACCTTACACGTACGCGCCGCGTGCCGACTCCTTCGCAGCCAGCTCATCCGCGTGACCATACGCGTAGAAAATCTTTGCGTCATCCAGCTCAGCAAAACGAGCCAGGTAACGGCACACCGCGCCACGCTGAGCCTTCGTCATCGAGGACAGCAGAACAGGATCCGGGTGAGTAATACCGTTGTCGCGGCTCGGTGCCGAATTGCCGAACTCGGGCTCGTAATCAGAGGTGATATTGGTGAAACTCATCGGTGAGTACCTTTCCTTAGGGCGTTTCTTGGTGGAGCGCCGCAACAATGCAGACGCAACCGGAGGCAACACCGCGAAAAGAACCTACGGAGAACACCGGAAGTCTCTTCGCAGAAGTGGTTGTGATACCTCTAAAGTACCCAAGAGCTAACCAATGTTCAAGAACCACGAGGGAACAACCCCATAGTGGACACGTACCCGGTTGTCAGGAAGAAATCAGGGGCTTCATAAAGGCGTATAGTCACCCGTTCCCAGCCGAGCTAAACCCGTCCGAAACTCAGCCAAAAAGCAGAAATGCTGCCGCACTCGTCAAGAGTGCAGCAGCATTTCAAAAGCTAATTATGCAGGCTACGCCATAGTTGCGTAGAGACCGCGTTCAGCGTCCTTACGAGCCAGCTCGTAGGCGTGACCGTACGCGTAGAAAATCTTTGCGTCATCCAGCTCAGCGAAGCGCGCCAAGTAGCGGTAAACAGCTCCTCGCTCAGCACTGGTCATGTCGGAAAGCAACACGGGGTCCGGGTGCATGACGCCGTAATTGTGTACAGAAGCAGACCCGCCGCATGCAGGTTCGTATGCGGGGGTGATCATAGTCTGAGTCACCAGTATTCATCTTTCGTTGGTGCGCACGGTTGTGAGGCATGCGCGAAGTTGAGTGATAGATACTGCCAACACTACCTCGACAAGCGTCGAAATAGTATCCGCAGTGGTGAATATTTTACCGTGAATACGGTGACTACGCTAATTAGGGGCGCCTAGAGCTATTATCAACCACTAAATGCACATGGTGCATAAAATGGCGGATGTGCGCCACACCGAGCGGGACTAATCTACACCCCGTTCGTCTGTGCCGTACTGGTCCGGGATGCATAAGTTTGAGACGCGCCCTTCTCCCCTGCGCTCGCCACGGCTTCATCTTCGTCATCGTCCTCGTCACCATCAAGACCCAGAAGAGCCGTCACCATCGGCAGAGGATTGAACTCGCCCAGCTGACCGGTGCGGTCCACCTTGCGCATCATGAACGCACGCTGCAAACGCCGCTGAGTCCACGGCGAAAGCACCATCATCAGCAGCGCCTCCACCACAAAAATGCCGACCAGAACCCATAGCAACAGATCCGAAGAACCCGCCTGCTCACGCAGCTGCTGAGCATCCGCCGCCAGACGGTCGAAGTCCTCCGAATGCAGGCGCGAGGTATCCAGCCCCGTCAACGCGGACAGGCTCACCGGCGACGCCACATTCAGCAGCACCGACAGCATCAGCAGAAGCACCGCATACAGCCCGTAATGCATGGTGCGCATCAGCTTCTTCACGCGCGCAAAACCGTGGTTCAGTTCCGCACCAATATCGGTGAAAGCCGCCGCCTTCTGCGCCTGCTCACCCGCCGGCATCATGTGCGGCACCAGGCGGTGCGAAAGCATCAACGGCACCGGCGAACACGCATCAAAATACTGCATGTGACTATTCACCGACGGGCCCGGCAGGGTCACAAACGTAACATCCACACCGGCGGGCTGAGTAATATTCGACCTGCCGATACTGTCTCCACGAGCGGAAATCTCGCACCGGTCAGCCACATCAAGCTCCTGCAGCATCGGCGCGTAGGCGCGCACATACAGGTGGCAGGCGCTACGCACCGACATCATGAGCACCAGAATCAGTACGCCCCAAAACGCCACGGAGGCGGCGGTCAGCTCAGGGACAGCGCCCTCAGCACGCAGCTGAGCTAGCAGTAGCATGAACACCGCGTACAGCATGAAAACGCCGTGCACGAAGAGCAGCGGAATCAGCCACTTCACGTAGGCGCGCGTGCCGTACGGGTTGACCGGGCGCGCATCCGCCAGACGCACATCAGCCCGACTCTTCGCGGAGGGAGTTGCAGAGATTTTTGCGGAGGCGCTTTCCCGGCTTTCCGCTGCGTTTTCCCCGGCGCTCTCGCGGACAATACGCACCCTACCCCTCAAAGTACCCGGCACGCTCGCGACCAGCGGTACCACGCTCAACGCCAGGGGCACCAGCATCGCATAGTGCAGCAGCGAACGGTACGGGCCAAATAGCAGGGACGCCTCCACCAGCCACGAGAACACCGCAACCACGCTCACCCACAGCAGCATGGCGCGGTTACGGTAACTACCGGCTGCGTCCAGGTGCCCCGGAATATCGTTGCGGTCACTAGCGATAATACTAATCGGAACCACACCACTACCCAGGCCGTAGAAGAAACGAATCGGCTTCTTACCCGCCGCCGCACGACGACGCAGAAGCTCATAGCTCAAATAGCCGCCCTGCGAATGGGCAATAATGCCCACCGCATCGCTACGGGAACTCAAATCGTCCAGCTGACGATCCAGACGCGCATAAATACGCTCCAAATCGCGCGACTCCGGGCTGGTTGCCGTCTGAATCAGCTGCGTAGGAATAGCCTTCATCAGCGCCCACAGCTCACGGGCACGACGAGCCAAAACCCAGCCCACAATACCCAGGCCGAGCACCGCCGCCAGACCCGTAAATGCACCCTGCGGAGTGCCCAGGGACGCCACAAAAGCATCACGGAACGTCATGAGCGCCATAGCCGCCAGCACCAGCCACAGCGCCACGTTCACAAACCGCGCCATAGAACGCAGCAGGTGCCCGGCACGCTCACGCCAGGTTACGCCGGGGCGCTCATAGTAGAAGCAGAACATCAAAAACAGCGGCAAAACCGTTGCCAACCAGGGCAAATGCTCCTTCAACGGGCGGTAATGCCGGGGCCGCCAGAAGCCCTCCTGAAAAAGGAGGCTGCGGCGAGTGACCGTGCGAACCGGGCGCGGCTTCGGCTGAGGCAGGCGCGGAAACTCAAGATTAGGCAGCTCGATATTCGGGAAATCGATGTTCGGGAGCTCTACCTTGGGAAGCTCAATTTTCGGCAGATCAATCTTAGGGAGTTCCACCTTAGGCAGGTCAACCTTGGGCAGTTCTACCTTTGGAAGTTCGACCTTGGGCAACTCAAAACTAGAGAGAGCAAAACCGGTACCCTCCGGCGCGGGTAGCTCCTCCGCCGGGGCACCCTCAAACACCGGAAGACCCAGCACACTCACATCAAACGCGGGGCGCAATACAGCCCACTTACGCAGGCGGTACTTACGCGCAGAGTCCAGACAGAGTGCGCTCCAGAAGATTCTGCCCCTCAGCCGCAGAAGACGAGGCGGTTTCTTCCTGAGCGGAGTTCTCCTCAACCTCCGGGCTTTCCTCAACCGGGTCGGCGGGGTATTCCGTGCGTTCAATCGTCAACGAATACGTCAGCTCGCTATGGTGGCTCAGCGGGTTCACCTCAGCGGCAGGCGGGAGGGTATCGCCGTCAGGAATCACCTCAACACGAACCCGCGCAGAAGCCTCCGCCTCGGGGTTCTCTTCGGAGGGGGCACCAGAGGAAAGGGCTACAGAATCCGCCCCCGTGTTCAGCGCCAACAAAGTCTGCACACTATGCGCCACCGGCTTGCCAAAATACGCGAGCGTCTCACCGTGATTCTGGTAGCCGATACCGTGAACCAGCAGCACCGCCGCATCATGGTGCTTACCCTTACGGTGCAGGGCACTCTTCGGATGCGCAGAAGCATACTCAGCCAGCCGCCGCTGCTCACCGGCAGGCAGCGCACTACCTTTCAGCAGATGAGGCACCTTCGACATGCCTCTCACCTCCTCGCCTCTGCGCACAACGCGCCCGCAAACCCGCGTGCTCAACGCCCGTAGCACGCATTATCGGCGCTGCCCGGTGCATCTCTTTCGGAGGCGAACAACGCCCCTCACCAGAACACTACAGCACGACTAGAAAATTACAGCACGTCCAGGCCGTCACAGCGAATCTGAACCGGCCGCTCCCCCACGTTCTTCTTCAACGCCGCAATCGTTGCACGCGTAGCACGCAACTCACGGGTCACGTGCCGAGCAATGCCGTACGAGAAGAACATCAGGGTACGCCAATCGCCCTGAACCGGCGCCTCCTCAGAATCCTCCTCAAGAGACTCCGACCAGGCAAAATACCCCTGATCCAAAGGAACCGGGCCCACAATACGCAGCTGCTCACGCACCCGCTCCGGCAACGCAGAAGAGCCCAAGAACTCCTCCATGAAGGCGCGAACATCCGCCTCCGCACCGGTCACCGCAGCCGTACGAACCGCCGGAGGCAGACCCGTCTGAGCGCGCTCCTCCAGCTCCTGGCGAGCAAACCACGCCGGATCCCAACGCACCAGCGCCTGCTCCACCGGCGACGGCGAAGCAGTCGTCACCACCGTACCCTCAAGAGCCGCAGGACGAACCAATGCCGCCGCATTCAACCAGCGACGCAACGCCGCCTCCGGGGCACGCAACGAATCAAAACGAAGCATCTTATCGGCATCCAGAAGAAGCGCCGCCGCATAGCCGCCAAAAGCCACCGGCTCAGCACCCGGAGTCGCCACCACCAACGCAGGCTCAGGACCAACCGACGCCCGCACATGGTCACCCGCCGAAGAAATCACCGGAACATTCGGGAACGCACGGCCCAGCTCCTCAGCAGTACGAGTCGCACCCGCCGCCGAATAACGCCAATGCGTAAAACCGCATTCAGAACAACGCCACTGCTGCGCCAAATGACCGCACCACGAACACGACGGAACCGACGAACCCGAAGCCACCGACAAAGGCCCACTACACTCGCCACAACGCGCCGGCATGCGGCAACGCTCGCACGAAAACGACGGAATATAACCGCTACGCGCCACCTGCACCAACACAGGACCACGCGCCAACGCCCGACGAGCATGCTCAAACGCCAGGTGCGGAATACGCGCCATCGCCGCCAACGGGTCACGCGCCAACTCAAACTCCGAACCTGTCGAAAAAATACGCGGCGAATAATCACGCACCAACGCACGCGGCGCACGCACATGAGACGCCCAACGGGTACGCACCAGACGCGCCGCCTCACTACTCATACTGAACCCGGCAAACAGCGCCGCAGTATTCTCAGCAGAAGCACGCAGAAGCAACACATCACGAGCATGACAATACGGGGCGCGCTGCTCCACCAGCGAAGAATCGCCGTCATCCCAGCACACCACCAGGCCCAGGTTCGCCACCGGCGCGTAGGCGGCAGCGCGGGTACCAATCACCACCGGCACCTGCCCCAGGCGAGCCTTAACAAAACCGTGATAGCGAGTATGCGGAGTCGAATCAGAACTCAAACGCACAAACGAATCAGCGGGCAGACGCTCGGCGAGCGCCGCCTCCAGAAGATCCAGGTTCTTAGCGGTCGGAACCACCGCAATAGCGCCGCGACCACTTGTTGCAGCCGTCGCGAGTGCGGTCGCCACAACATCCGCCCACGTGTGCTCCAGGTGGCCGGGAAGAACCGTCATCACGGCGCGGGTCGCGGCACCGGCGGCAACATCCTCAATGAACTCCGCACCGTTCTCGTAATCGGAGAAGACGGAGGCGGCATCCGGGGCGTCCGGGTTCAGTGCCGGCGGGTCCAGCACAAAGGGTGCGGGCGCGCCGGGGGTGGCAAGCCAAGCGTACGGGTCGGTAGCGCTGGAGACAGCGGCACTGAAGGTGGCGGAGGCGGCAGAAGGCTCAGATTCCGCGCTCTCGGAAGCCGCGCTCTCGGGAGCATCGGAAGTGCTTACCGGGGCAGAATCGCCCAAATACGCCGACTCGTAACCCGGTAGAAGGGGCGCGTACTTCTTATCCAGCGCGGCAATGCGCGGCGGCACCGCCAGGCGCAGCACGTTCGCCACCGTGGAGGCGTAACGGTCGGCAAGCGCCTCCGCGAGCGCAAAAATTTCAGGCGCAACAGCCGGCACACGCGACAGCACCGACTTGAGCGGCAGCAACGAGGTACGCGTCCAATCGGTCGTGGCGGCGCGTTCCTCAATGTAACCGGTCAGCTCGTGGCCGTTGAACAGCACGCGCACGCGGGCGCCGGGCACCGCATCCTCACTCAGCTCGGCGGGCACGCGGTAATCAAACGTGCGGTCCACCTGCGGCAGGGTGCTATCCACGCGCACACGCGCCACAGGGTTCGGCACGCCGCTCGCCTCCAGCTCAGCGGCAACATTCACCGGCTCCGGGGCACCCGGAATCAAGGCATCACGAAGAGCAGGAAATCCCTGCAACAGGTCAAGCTGTTGCAGGGATTCCTGCTGAGCACCCAACGGTGCCGAAGAGTTCGATTCAGAACTACTCTGAGTCACCCGAATCAGCGTGCTCCTCTACCCTGACAGATATTAGGAGGAGGACACTGCCGAACGCAGTGCATCCACGCGGTTCAGGCGCTCCCAGGTGAATTCCGGCTCGGTACGACCGAAGTGGCCGTGAGCTGCGGTCTTCTTGTAGATCGGGCGGCGCAAATCCAGTTCGTTAATGATTGCCAGCGGGCGTAGGTCGAAGACCTCACGCACAGCCTTCTCAATCTTGATCGGGTCGACCTTCTCGGTGCCGAAGGTTTCAACGTACAGACCGACCGGCGCTGCCTGGCCGATAGCGTACGCAACCTGAACCTCGGCGCGGTCGGCAAGACCGGCACCCACAATGTTCTTCGCAACCCAACGCATTGCGTACGCTGCGGAACGGTCCACCTTCGACGGGTCCTTACCGGAGAACGCGCCACCACCGTGACGAGCCGAACCACCGTAGGTGTCCACAATAATCTTGCGGCCGGTCAGGCCCGCGTCACCCACGGGGCCGCCCTGAACGAAGCGGCCAGCGGGGTTCACAATGAACTTAGCGTTGGAGGAATCCAGATCGACGCTACCCAGAACCGGTGCAATCACGTGCTTCTCAATGTCTGCACGCAGGTCAGCCAGGTCGTAGCTTGCGGTGTGCTGGCTCGAAACAACCACGGTGTCCACGGAGACGGGGACGTTGTTCGAATCGTAGCCGAGGGTCACCTGGGTCTTGCCGTCGGGGCGCAACTCGGTCAGCAGGCCGTCCTTACGGACCTTGGTCAGACGCTCAGAGAGGCGGTGCGCCAGCCAAATCGGGGCGGGCATCAGCACGTTCGTCTCGTTGGAAGCGTAACCGAACATGATGCCCTGGTCGCCCGCACCCTGGCGGTCGTACTCGTCAGCAGCGATGCCCTGACGAACCTCAAGAGACTCGTACACGCCAGCGTTAATGTCCGGGGACTGCTCGCCAATGGAGACGGACACGCCGCAGAACTCGCCGTCGAAGCCGCGGGTGGAGGAATCGTAGCCGATGCCCAGAATGGTCTCGCGCACGATGGAGGGGATTTCGACGTAGCTGGAGGTGGTCACCTCACCGGCAACATGCACCTGACCGGTGGTTACCATGGTCTCCACAGCAACGTTCGCTGCGGGATCCTGGGCAATGATGCCGTCAAGGATGGCGTCAGAAATCTGGTCACAAATCTTATCGGGGTGGCCTTCAGTCACCGACTCGCTGGTGAATAGGCGCAGATGGTTAGTACTCACGGTTTCCACTCTACTGGTTGAGGGCGCGCGAACATAGCGCGCTCGTAATGATGACGGTTTCCTTCAATTATGACACGTTTGTTAAGCGCTATTACGAGGCGGGGCGCTGCGTTCACACCCCGGGCGGGCTTTCACCCAGCGCCACCGGATGCTTAGATCAGCACCGCCTAGGTCAGCGCCGCCAGAATCTTCTGAGCCAACGCCGGACCAATACCCGGCACCGCCCTCAACTCCTCGGCGCTCGCCTGCTTAATCTGAGCCACCGACCCGAAGTGCTTAATCAGCGCGGCACGCTTCACCTCGCCCAGGCCGGGCACCTCGTCCAGGGCGGAGGCGACCATCGCCTTACCGCGCTTAGAACGGTGAAAAGTAATGGCGAAACGGTGCGCCTCATCGCGGATGCGCTGCACCAGGTACAGCGCCTGCGAGGTGCGCGGCAGTACGACCGGGTAGTCGTCGTCCGGCAGCCACAGTTCCTCCAGGCGCTTAGCGATGCCGGCAACGTACACATCCGTAATGCCCAGGTCGCTCAGCGCGGAGGAGGCGGCAGCCACCTGAGGCGGGCCACCGTCCACGAGCACGAGGTTTGGCGGGTAGGCGAACTTCGCAGGCTCGGGCGTGGAGGCGTCAATCTCGCCGGAGTGCACGGGCGCGGCTTCGCGTTCTGCCTGCTGCGCCAGGTGCCTCTTGAAGCGGCGCGTAATGACGTCGTACATGCTGGCGGTATCGTCACGCGCGGCGTCGCCGGTAATGCTGTAGGTGCGGTAGGCGTTCTTCGCGGGCATGCCGTCCTCAAAGACGACCATGGACGCGACCACGTTCGTGCCCTGCACATGCGAAATGTCGTAGCACTCGATGCGCAGCAGCGGGTCGGGTAGTTCCAGCGCCTCCTGCAGCTCCACGAGGGAGGCGCTGCGGGTGGTCAAGTCACCGGCACGGCGGCTCTTGTGCAGGGTCAGCGACTGGCGCGCATTCTCGGCAACCGTCTTCATGAGTTCTGCCTTGTCGCCGCGCTGCGGGACGCTAATTTCTACGGGGCCGCCGCGAACCTCCGCCAGCCAGGATGCCAGCTGCTCCTTATTCTCGGGCTCCACCGGCACGAGCACGGAGCGAGGAATATCGTAGCTGTTCAGGCTCTTCTCGGCGTCCTTCTGGGAGGCGAGGCTCGCCGCAATATCGCTGTACACCTGCGCGATCAGCTGCTCAATGAGCTGCGCGTCGGTGCTGTCGTTGACCTTCTCCACGATCCAGCCGCGCTGGCCGCGGATCCTGCCGCCGCGCACGAAGAACACCTGCACGGACGCCTCCAAATCGTCCTCTGCGTAGGCGAACAGGTCGGCGTCCACGGTCGCGCCAAGCACCACGGCGTTACGCTCAAACGCCTTAGTCAGCGCGGCAATATCGTCACGAAGAATCGCGGCGCGCTCAAAGTCCATCTCGGCGGCGGCTTCCTTCATTTCCGCGGTCAGCTGGGCGATATGCTTCTCAGCGCCACCTGCCATGAAACGGGTCAGCCCGCGCGCCAACTCGCGGTGCTCCTCGGGGCTAATCTTGCCCACGCACGGTGCCGCACACTTATCGATATAGCCGAGCAAACAGGGCCGGCCACTATTCTTCGCGCGGTTAAACACGCCGTTCGTGCAGGTACGCACCGGGAACACGCGCAGTAGCGCATCCAGGGTTTCACGAATCGCCCACGCCTGCGAATAGGGTCCAAAATAGCGCACGCCCTTACGTCGCTCGCCGCGGGTGACCATGGCGCGCGGGTACACGTCATTGACCGTAATCGCCAGGTACGGGTACGACTTATCGTCACGGAACGCAATGTTGAAGCGCGGCGAAAACTCCTTAATCCAGGTGTACTCAAGCTGCAGCGACTCCATCTCGCTCGCCACCACGGTCCACTCCACGCTCGCCGCCGTATGCACCATCGCGTAGGTCTTCGGGCTCAGCGTCTGCGGGGAGGCGAAATAGCTGTTGAGGCGGTTGCGCAGGTTCTTCGCCTTACCCACGTAGATGACGCGGCCGTCGGCATCGCGGAAACGATAAACGCCCGGGTCAGTGGGGATTTCGCCGGGGGCGGGGCGGTAGCTGGAAGGCTCTGCCATGGGTACTTTCTCCTCGCTCTGCTGGGCTTTACGGCGGTTCTCTACGGTGTGCCTCTACGACGAGCCTCTGTGGGGCTACCGGGGGCATCTCAGACTCGCGCATACGACAAACCGCGCATCCTGCACCAAGCTCCCCCAATGCGCGGGGGTCGGTGCGTGAATGCGCGGTTTAAGTCTACGCGGTATAGGCGGCGAGTGCCCTAGCCTGCGTCACGTGCGGCTGAGGGCGAAACGTTGTACTCGTGCTTTCGTGCCTGACCGGACAGCTGAGCAATCTCATTCATGATCGTGTCGGTGGTGACGCGGCGCTGCTTGCCGGTCATCTTCTCGCCGGTCTTCTCAAAGTAGAGCGGCTTACCTACGCGAATCGTGAAGCGGCGCGGGTAAATCATGTTCGAGCCGGGCTTCTGCAGGCGGTCGGTGCCAATCAGACCGACCGGAACCACGGGTGCGCCGGTCATGTGCGCCAGCCACGCCACACCAATCTTGCCGCGGTACAGGTAGCCGTCGCGGGAACGGGTGCCCTCGGGGTAAATGCCGAAGACCTTACCTTCCTGCAGCTTCTCCAGGGCAATGTCGAGTGCCTTGAGCGATTCGGAACGGTCGGAGCGGTTCACGGGAATGATGTCCACGGCTTCGAAGAATGCCTTCATCATCTTGCCGCGCGGGCCGGGGGTGTTCACGTACTCAGCCTTGGCGAGGAACGCCACGCGACGCGGCATCATGGCAGAAATAATGATGGAGTCCAGGAAGGACAGGTGGTTGGAGGCGACAATCACCGGGCCGGTGGCGGGGAAGTTTTCGAGTCCGGTCACGCGGGCGCGGAAGACGGTGCGTAGGATTCCGGTGACTGCTTTCTGGGTGGTTTTGTAGAGAAGCACGTGAACTCTCCTGAGGTGCCGATAGATTGCGGGCTGTGGCGGCGGTCCGCCGTGGATGCGGGGTGAGTGACCCCTTCAGATGGTGTGCCGTTCGGGTGCACAGAATCTGTACTGAAAAAAATTTGTACTGTGTTTAGTAGTACCGGGTTTTATTATTCCACACCCGGGTGTAGGAACGTGAGGGGCGCCGCGCTCCCCTTCCACATGCTGGGATGCGCCTGCCTGCATCCCTTCCGCGCCGGAACACCCTGGAATACCCTAGAACGCCCCGGAACACCGGAACCTTCGCCTCCCCCTCCGTTACAGGCGGTGAGGCAGTGCAGGGAGTCAGTGCGGAAGCTAAGGGTTCAACCTCAACGTAATATTTCAGGTTTCTCGCCTTGTGATTGCAAATATTCCGGCAAAATAGCCGCGTCACATTGTGACGCTACGTCAGCAAAGTTTCGTAAATGCGTATTTAATATGCAAGAATAAAAGGCAGGGTGGGCTGTCGCACCTCCCTCAAGGACGATTCACCCTGAACATAGTGAGCCGCCCCTCCAGCGGATGTGCGTCGGAGCCACTCCACATACAAATTCCACGCACACTGGAGACATACACTATGGCTACAAAACCCGTCTCGCGTGCGCAGGCAGCAAAGATTGCCCGCCGCTCAGACACGGTCGGTGCCTATGCCGGAAAAGGCTGGGTACAGGCTGTTGCGTTTGTGATGCTCCTGGGCTTCACCATTATGGCAGTCCTTGCAATGCGCACCTACGCACTCTCCATGCCGCTCCCCGACAAAATTGTCGGCAATGACGGCAAAGTCATCGCGACCCAAGAACAGATCCTGCACGGTCAGGAGCTGTTCCAGGGACGCGGCCTGCAGCAGTACGGATCCGTGCTCGGCCACGGCGCCTACCTCGGCCCCGACTACACTGCAGAATACCTGCGCCTGACCACCGATGCCGCCGTCAAGGAGTACCGTGAGCAGGGCAAGCAGGACCCCCGCGAACTCGTCAAGAACGAGTGGCGCAAGGAGAACAAGTACGACGAGCAGACTAAGACCATCACCTGGTCCGCTGGTGAGACCAAGGGCTACCAGCTCATGCTCAAGCACTACCGCGAAACCCTGATGAAGGGTGACACCTCGCAGGGCCTGTTCCCCCACGCCATTAAGAACGACGAAGAACTGCACGACATCGTCGCATTCTTCGGCTGGACCGCATGGGCATCGGCGGCAGACCGCCCCGACCAGCCCTACTCCTACACCAACAACTGGCCCTCCGAACCCAACGTGGACAACAAGCCCACCGCGGATTTGATGGTCTGGTCGGCACTCTCCCTGATTGCCCTCATCGGTGGTACCGGTCTGATGTTCGCCATCTACGGCCGCTGGTCCCGCGCTATCGGCTGGCACGCGGAAGAGGCACCCGTCCTCGACTTCCGTCAGCCCGACGAAGTTCGCCTGACCCCCTCGCAGAAGGCAGCCTGCCTGCTCTTCGCAACCATCCTGGTGCTGTTCCTGCTGCAGGCTCTGGTGGGCGCACTCACCGAGCACTACCGTGAAGAACTCACCGGCTTCTTCGGAATCGACATGGGCCAGTTGCTGCCCTACACGGTATCCCGAACCTGGCACCTTCAGCTCTCCCTCTTCTGGACCGCAGGCGCGTTCCTGGCGGGCGGTATCTTCATCGCCCCGCTGATTACCCGCCGCGAACCCAAGAAGCAGGGTCTGCTCACCTACGTTCTCATCGGCGCCGTGGTCTTCGTGGTCCTCGGCTCGCTGCTGAACGAATGGTTCTCTCAGAAGGGCCTCATCCCCAAGGAACTCACCGGCTTCTTCTCGCAGCAGTGGGAGTTCCTGGACCTGCCGCGATTCTTCCAGATCCTGCTCACCGCGGGTATGTTCATCTGGATTGTCATCGTCTGGCGTACCCTCTCCTCCCGCCTGAAGGGCTCGAAGAAGACCTCCCTGCCGTGGCTGTTCCTCTTCTCCGGCCTTGCCATCCCCATGTTCTACGCAGTCGGCCTGCTCGCAGGTCAGCGTACTCACGTGACCGTCGCCGAATTCTGGCGATTCTGGGTGGTTCACCTCTGGGTGGAGGACTTCCTCGAACTGTTCACCACCGTGATGGTGGCGTACATCTTCGTGCTGCTCGGCGTGGTCCGCGAGCGCATCGCAATCGCCATCATCATGATGGACGCCGTGCTCTACTCCGTCGGTGGTGTGATCGGTACTCTGCACCACACCTACTTCGTCGGTACCCCCTCCGAGCAGATGGCATTCGGTGCGTTCTTCTCCGCAGCTGAGGTTATCCCGCTGACCTTCCTGACCGTTGAGGCGTGGGGCTTCATGCAGCTGGGTGCTCGCCAGTACTCCAACCGCACCAAGCCTTTCCCGCACCGTTGGGCTGTTATGTTCCTGATTGCTGTGGGCTTCTGGAACTTCCTCGGCGCGGGCGTGTTCGGCTTCCTGATCAACCTGCCGATCGTGTCCTACTTCGAGATTGGTACCGCGCTGACCGCAAACCACGCACACGCATCCATGATGGGTGTGTACGGTATGCTCGCGATCGCGTTCGCGGTGTTCGGTCTGCGCTACCTGCTCCCGGAGAACAAGTGGCCTGAGAAGGGTCTGAAGTTCTCCTTCTGGACCCTGAACATTGGTCTGCTGTGGATGTCCTTCATCTCGCTGCTGCCGCTGGGTATTGCTCAGCTGTACAAGTCCGTTGGTGAGGGCTACTACGAGGCTCGTTCCTTCGCGTTCATTCACGACGGTGCTTCCGCCGTGATGGGTTGGATGCGTATGCCCGGTGACGTGATCTTCCTGGTCGGCATTATCCCGCTGATTAAGCTGGCGCTGCTGGGTATCAAGGAGATCTTCTCCAAGAACGCTAAGGAAACCGTCCTGGAGCTGCCCGAACCGCCGCTGTACGAGGTGGTTGAGGACGCTCGCATCGCAGAGTTCGCCGGCACTAAGGCTGCCGAGGAACTGCCCGAGCAGACCAGCCCCTACCGTAGCGATCGTCGAGGCTAACCATGCCTGAGCAGATTGCTGGAGTTTCTTTCCTCGTGTGGCTGGCCTGCGTGTACGCGCTCGGCCTGGTCGCCGTGGGTTGGGGCTTCGATATTCTCGCCAAGCGCACCAGCCAGCGCATGGTGGCGGCGCGAACCTTCGGGTTCACCTACCACCAAGAGAGCGACGCGTGGCTCTGCCCCGAAGACCAGTGGCTGTGGGCGACCGCATTCGACTCGGATAACCGAGTGATGCGTTACCGCGCCAAGCCCAGCGTGTGCAACACCTGCCCGATTAAGGACAGCTGCACCGTCTCGGCGAACGGCCGCGAGCTCACCCGCGAAGTGGATGAATGGCCCTACTCCGAGTCGGGTCGTTTCCACCGCGGACTGGCGGTTGCTGTCTCGCTGCTGGGTGTGGTCATCCTGATTGGTGCCGCCATCGTCTGGCACTCCCCGCTGGAGCTTCTGGTGGAGGGTGCCGCCGCGGTGGTCTGCCTGTCACTGACCTACCCGCTGGCTGTGAAGCTCATGCGTTCCCCCGCGAACTTCGAGAACGATCCGAAGCATATTCACGCATCCACCGCTGACGAATCGGTGAACGTGAAGATGGACCGTTTCGCGGCGAAGTGGGGTGGCGTTTCGAATGAGCGTAAGCGCCGTACCGAGCAGACCCGCAAGCAGATGATTGCGGATGCAACCCTGCCGGTTCGTACCTCTGCCCTCGACCCGGACCGCCCCGCATGGAGCGGTACCGGCACCTCGGTTAAGCGACTGCACAAGACCACGAATGAGGTCCTGCAGGAGCAGAACCTGGCTGAGGTTGAGGCTGCCGAAAAGCTGGCAGAGCAGATGGCGAAGAAGTAGCGCTGCACAAGTTTTTCCGTTCCGGCGGCTGACCGGTTGATTGGTCCCGTCTGTTAGCTTCGGCGGCGACCCCGTGTGGATTTCTCTTTTATTCCTCTTTTGAGTTTTCCATGCGGGGTGCCGCTAAAGCACCGACCGCCGCGATGTGCGCCGGGACGGAAAATTCCCCTCCCCAAACTCCCTAAAACTTAGCCCGGTACCGGGCACCCCTACTACCTGCACCGTACGAGGCGCGGGCAGGTGGGCACACATACCGTCCTCCCCCAATATTTGTGAAGGAAAACCATGGATCCCGTCACTTTGGCAACTATCCTCATCCCAGTTGCCGTCATTGTTCTTTTTATTCTGATTCGTATGTTCCGCGTCATCCCCGAATACGAGCGTGGCATCTCTTTCCGCTTCGGTCACCTGCGTTCGGAGCTGAAGCCCGGCCTGAACGTCGTCTTCCCCCTCGTCGACTCCCTGCAGCGCGTTGATATGCGTGTTATCACCCTGACCATTCCCCCGCAGGAAGTCATCACCAAGGACAACGTTCCCGCCCGCGTGAACGCCGTGGTCCTCTTCCGCGTGACCAACGCCAAGAACGCCGTGCTTGAGGTTGAGAACTACCCGATTGCCACCAGCCAGATTGCGCAGACCACCCTGCGTTCCCTGCTCGGCCGCGTTGACCTGGACACCCTGCTCGCACACCGCGAGGACCTGAACGAGGACCTGCGCTCCATCATCGGTTCGCGCACCGAGCCGTGGGGTATTCAGGTGGAGCTCGTCGAAATCAAGGACGTTGAGATTCCCGAGGCTATGCAGCGCGCCATGGCTCGCGAGGCTGAGGCTGAGCGTGAGCGCCGCGCAAAGATCATTTCGGCACGCGGTGAGCTGGAGGCCTCCAGCGAGCTGAAGGAAGCATCCGACATTCTGAGCCAGTCCCCCGCCTCCCTGCAGCTGCGTTACCTGCAGACCCTGCTGGAGCTGGGTGCCGACCAGAACTCGACCGTGGTCTTCCCGCTGCCCATGGACGTGATTGGTCCGCTCGTGGGTGCACTCAAGGGCGAGAGCAAGTAAGCTACTCTCCCCGAGCTAAAAACCGAATAGTATGCAGGCCCCGAGCAGACACCTGCTCAGGGCCTTCGCTTTAACAGGGGTTACCCGGCGGGGTGCTTATCCTCTCCGGTACCCTGCTGACTTATGCCGTAGCATGGAACCAGCGGCATTACTGCTACGCACAGACCCACCCACCGTGAGAGAAGGCGCATGCTACACCACCTCCGCGAGATGCTACACCGCATCCCAGCACCTCGACGCTACGGGCGCGTCATGGCTCTGCTCCTCGCCTCCCTGGGCGGCGCAGTGGACGTCTTCTCGCACATCCACTATGAAGCGCTCGTTGCCACGCAGACCGGTAACTTTATTCTGCTCATCGCCGATCTGCACCGTGACGCACCGCATGTGGTGCACCTGCGCTGGCTCTCCGTTATTCTTTTCAGCTTCGGGTATCTGGCAGGGCATTTCATTCATGATCTACTCGGTCAACGTGCCCGGATGAGACACTGGCGCATCGGCACACTCCTGCCGTTCCTTCTGGTCTGCTTCGCGGTACCCTTCATGGATAGAACTCTGAGCAATAGCTTTCAGGTGGGCGCGCTGGCGTTCACCGTCGGTCTGATGATTCACGCCCTCGCGGATACACGCATTGGCGAAAACCCCTTTTCGCTCTTCATGACCAGCGGCAACTGGCGCAAAATGCTCAGTGCCTGGTACACCGCCGGTTCGCTGTACCTCACGCGGAAAACCCCCGACGGAGACACAAAAAATGAGGCGAAGGCACAGCGCCGTACGGCTCTGCTCAAAGCCATTGATTACTCTCTCGTAGTCGCCTCTTTCATAGCTGGCGTGATTCTCATGGCGCTTGTCACCCGATGGTTTGGCGTATTTTCCATCTGGTTGGCGGCGCTGATCGCGGGCGCTGCGTTCTGCTTCGGCTACCAGGCGGAAAAGAAAGAGGTTCGTGAGAACCAGGGCGCATAAGATTCACCCAATCTGCGGCTATAGACGAGGGCAGAGCAGAAAACAGAACAGCAAAATATCCCGTGCAGATGAGAGTATCTGCACGGGATATTTCTATGCGGGATTTACACGCCACACGCTTTCAAACGAAGCCCCGAAAACTGGGAAGGAAGGCGTTTGGCCCGCCGCGGGGGTTGGATGAGGTGGTTGCGACGGGCCAAACTGGTCGGTTACACGCCGTAGAGGTGCGGGCGCGGCAGGTACATCAGCCAGTTGGGTGAGGGCCGGAATCCTGCCGCTAACGGTTTTCACCGACGCCTTAAGCATAACCGGCAAGGCACCCGAACCGGCGGCAGGTTGAGTGAAGCATCAATCACCCATCTCACGCCATGCCGGGGCGGTATTCAGCCCCAAAATCGGCACCTAAAGCACCGGCGTCCCAAACCCCGCGCGAGCCTCTAGCGCAGCGCCCGACGAACTACCGCAGTGCCCGGTGAGCCTGGTCGAAGAACTCACGCTCATACACGCACGCCGACAGGTACGCCCGCGCCGCGCGGACACGCTGAGCCGGTGAAGCCGCCTCAAACGCACGCTCCACCTCCGCGAGACTACGCTCCACCTCCGCGGCGAACTCTTCGCCACCGTACAGGCTCAACCACTCCGCGTACGGGTGGTCCGCGTGGTTCTGCGAGGAGAGCACAGCGCCCACCTCTTCGTACAGCCAGTAGCAGGGCAGAATCGCGGCAGCGCCGACCACATAATCCTCACCAGCTGCGGAGGCACGCAGGAAATTCGTGTACCCCATGGTGATGGGCGAAGGCCCACCCAGGCGTGCGCGGTTCGCCAACCAGCCCTCGTGCAGCTGCGATTCGGCGGCAATCGCCTCATGCGCGCCAGCCGCCCAGTGCACCTGCGCCTCAGCGGTGTCGGCACGCGCCGAAAGGGTCGCGAGCGCACGCGAATAGTCGCGCAGGTAGAGGGCGTCCTGGTCCAGGTAGAAGGAGAACAGGTCCTCGTCGAGGGTGCCGTCACCGAGGGCACGCACGAAGGGCAGGTCCAGAATCTGGTGCCAGGTTTCGCCACCGGCAGCCCAGAGGGCGGCGGTCCAAGGACCGGCGGGCTGTACGACGGCTTCACCGGCGGGCACGGGGCTGACCGGCAGCAGACGCTCCGGGCTGGTGCCGTCCAGGGTATTGCCCTCAGAGTCGGTGGTGGCGAGCAGATGATGCCACGGATACGCGGAGGCGGCAACCTCCAGGCGGCGGGCACGAGCGGCGTGATCCACCGGGCCGTGGCCCTCGCCGGAGCCGACCTGCAGCCCGGCACCTGCGGCAATGGATTCGTGGAGCCAGCGGGTGCTCCACTGCAAGGCGCGGTGGGTATCTTCGCTGGTCAGAGCATTCTTCTCGCCCTCAGAAGATTCTGCGGCTTCGGTGTGCCCTGCGGCTTCGGTATGCTGGAGCAGTTCCACGCCCAGGCGGGTTGCCAGCGAGGAGGACAGGGAGCATCCGGTGCCGTGCGTATTGCGGCTCTCCAGGCGCGGGGTGCGCACGTGCGCGCAGGTACCATCCGGGAAGACCGCGGTGTTACCGGCGTCCTCACCGCACAGGTGGCCGCCCTTCACAATCACGGTGGTTCCGGTCGACGCCGCAAGGTTCGCCGCCTGCTCATGCGCCTCATCAAAGGTCTGGGCGGGCTCCTTCTGGCAGAGCACGGCAAGCTCCGGAATGTTCGGGGTAATCACATCCACGAGCGGCACGAGGTCGCGCAACGCCTGCTCCGCTTCTGCCTGCAGCAGGCGGTCACCGCTAGAAGCAATCATGACCGGGTCGAGCACGACCACGGGCACGGGGTGCTCGCTCAGCCAGGTGCGGACGGTACGGATCGTGTCCGCATCGCCGAGCATGCCGATTTTTACGGCGTCAACCGTGACGTCATCAAAAACGGCGGCAAGCTGCGCGGTCAAAAATTCCAGGGGCGGGGTGAATACTTCACGCACTCCGCAGGTGTTCTGGGCAACCAGTGAGGTGGTCACGCACATGCCGTAACCGCCGGATGCGGTAATGGACTTGAGGTCCGCCTGAATACCCGCACCGCCGGAGGGGTCGGTTCCCGCAATGGAGAGAACCCTCGGCACCCTAGAGGTCCCAGGTGCCCCGGGAGTTCCGCAGGCGCTCGCGCCGGGTACAGGGTTGGAGGGGGTGGAGGGTGCGCACGCGGGCGCAGTAGGCTGCTCTGCCATCATCGATAATCCCTTCGCTAGTTCGAACTAGAGCAGGTTCAATGGGTGATTCTCTCAGCCTTGAGTGTTCTGACGCCGTTTCGTGCGCCCGCTGTGCCGTATGCCCCGTATACCCTTCATTGGGTGCGTGTTGGGCGGGTTGGCGGGTTGCGGGCATCTCAAGGCACCCCATATCGCTCTGCCAGGTTATCACAACGATTCTCAGTAACTGAAAGTTTCGCGGGTGGCAAGTAAATCTCTCCGAAATTTTCGTTTGAGCATTGCGTTGCTGCACCCCCACTCCGGCTCAGGTTTTTCAGCGCAGGTTTCAGCGCACACCCCACCCAGAACTCGCCCATTAAAAGTCCGTTAAAAGGCAATGCCCGGCACCGCTTTAGACGGTACCGGGCACTATCAGCCGGGCATATCCACCGGGCTTAGGCTAGAGGGCTTAGGTCAGGGCGAAAATCTCTGCCGGTGAGCCCTCCGCAATGATCCTGCCCTCGTGCAGCAGGACCGCGCGGTCAGCCAGCGAGGCGATACGCGCATCGTGCGAGATAATCAGCACCGCACGGTTCGCCAGCACGGCACGCAGAGACTCGGTGGCGTCCGCGAGCTCCAGCTGGGTGGTGGACTCGTCCAGAATCACGGCGTGCGGGTCAGCCAGCACAATACGTGCCAGTGCCAGCTGCTGAATCTGGTCGCGGGTTAGAGGCGAATCCGCGCCGCTGACGACGGTGTCCATGCCCTGCGGCAGGTCGCGCCACCAGCGGGCACCGACAGCGTCCAATGCCTCGCCCATCTGCTCGACAGTTGCATCCGGCACGACCACCGTAAAGTTATCGGCGAGAGTACCGAAGAAGACGTGCGCTTCCTGGGTGCAGACCAGCAGGCGCGGGCGGCCGTCGGCGGCGGCATCGGTCGGGAAGTCGCCGTGACCAACGGGGCGACCCATCACGTTAATGGTGCCGTCCAGGGCGGTCAGCGAACCACCAATCAGACGTGCCAGGGTGGTCTTACCCGAGCCGGAGCGGCCCACCAGGGCGAGCGCCTCGCCGCGGCGAATCTTCAGGGTGATGTCTTCCAGAACAAGGGCGTCCGGCGAGTAGCCGTAGGAGATGTTGGTGCAGTCAATGGCGTACTCCGGGTTCTTCACGGCTTCATCAGACACGGCGGCGAAGGCTTCGGCACGGTGTTGTGCACGCGCCTCACGCTGCTTCTTCGCCAGGGACACCACACCGAACACACGGCCCATGTTCACGAGCATGATGCGCAGGCTGCTGACGTGGTGGTTCAGCATGTCGGCGAGGGTTCGCAGGCTGAAAACCATGACCGAGGCGGTCGCCACGGCACCCCAGCTTGCCCAGCCGAGAGCCACGCAGGCGGCGCCCCAGAGCATGCACAGAACCGTGGGGATCCAGGCGTTGATAGCGTCCACGGTGAAGTACAGCTGGCGGATGCGCACCATGCCCAGCTGCGCAGCGAACTGGCGCTTGTTCTCACCGGCGAAGGCGTCTTCGCGGGCGGCGTGAACACCCAGCTCACGGATCGTGGAGGTGCCGCGGATGTTCTCGGTCAGCACGCTGTTGAGGTCGCTCACGCGCTCCTGGGCGGTCTGGTTGCGCGCCGCCATGAGCGGCAGCATCTTCGACATGATGAGGGCAAGACCGGCAATCATGGGTAGCATAATCAGACCCATTGCCGGGCTCACAACCGCTAGCGAGATGGTGGAGATAATGAAGTACAGCACCACGTAAATTGCGCCGAGCAGGTCCTCACTGACGGATTTAGCCGCCGAGGACAGGTCGTCGGTCACGCGGGTGAGCAGGTCACCGCTACCGGCTTCTTCCACGGTGCGTGCGTCCAGGTCGAGGGTACCGTCGAGGGTGTCCTGGTTGGCGTCACGGGTGACGAGCGCACCCAGTCGCGCCGCACTGTACGAGGAGACCATGAGGGTTATCGCCTGCACGATGAACGCCGCCAGGATAATCAGAATCGGCTGCCACGGGTAGCTGGAGAACTTGCCCGCCACCACGTCGTCCACGGTGGCACCAATCTGCAGGGGCACCACCGCACCCATGAGGGTGCTGACCATGTAGATGACGAAGGTGTAGAGGGCTCGCCCCTTATGCGCCGCGAGGTAGTTCCACATGCGGCGTGCCACGTAGGCGGGGCTTTCGATGGGGAGTTGCTTTGCCATGCTAGTTCACCTCCTGATTCTGAGTGGTTTCGGTCTGAGCAGTTTCCGGGTAGCCGTCGCGTTCCATGCGGCGGGTCGTCTCCGCGGTCGTGGAGATAACGTAGACCTGCTCCAAATCCTGCAGCAGGCCGGGGTAGCCGACGGGCAGGCGGTCGCTACCGACCTGGGTTTCCATCGCGTCGTAGATGTAGCGCTGGCTGGGTTCGTCCACGGAGTTCAGCGGTTCGGTCAGGATGAGCACCTGCGCATCCTGTGCGAGTGCGCGGGCGAGTGCCAGTCGCTGACGCTGACCGCCGGAGAGGTTCGCGCCTTCGCTGGTGATGCGGGCGGCAAAGTAGTCTTCGGGGTTGCGTCCGCCCAGGCGGTAGGCGATTTCGCGGGAGTCGGTAATCTTCAGCAGCTCCTGGTCCTTTGCCTGTGCCAGCTCCTCGTCGGGGTTCGGCACGGTGCCCAGGCGCAGGTGCTCCTGCAGGGTTCCCGCGAAAATCATGGGGTTCGGTTCGCTCAGCAGCACGCGGCGGCCGGAGGCATCCTTGAGGTCCTCTCCCCCACGTCGCAGGGTGCGGGCGAGTGCCTCGGCGTAGTCCTGCGCGGTGAGGTTGTAGTCGCGCGGGTTGATGTACACGATGCGCGGGTTGCTGGCACCTGCGGGGGCGACGGGTACGGGCACCTCAAGGGTGCTCGCCTCGACTACCTGTTCGGCGCGTGCCAGCTGCGCCATTTCTTCGTCGGTGCGCGGGCTCTTCAGCACGCCCTGACGCACGCCCGCGTGACCTTCGAGGCGGGCGACCTTGGCGAGCGCAATCTTGGCGTATCGCCATGAGGTGAGGAAGTTCTGAGTAATCCAGATGGGGCCACCCATCATCGCGATAATGGAGGCGACGGTCACCAGGGACGCGGCGGGCGTGTCGGATACCCAGCGGCCGTTTTCGACGTGGCCGGTGAGGGCGAAGCCGAGGCCGAGCAGGGTGACGGCACCGCCGAGCAGCGCACGGATGAGGTACATCCAGCGGTGCGTCTTTTCGTAGCGCATGTAGCTGTCGAAAACTTCGTCGGTGGCTCGGTGGTAGCGTTCACGCATCTGTTTTTCCGCGCCGAGGCCGGCGATGGTGCGCAGACCGGTGGCGATGTCGGAGGCGCGTGAGGAGGCTTCACCGTCCTTTTCGCGGTATTCGCCAATCTTCGATTCGAGGAAGGACGAGTACCAGGCAATCACGCCGACCACAATGAGCGTGCCGACGAGGGTCACAACCGCGGTGACGGGGTTAATCAGCCAGAGCTGCACGGCACCGAGAATCGCGATGATCATGGCGTCAACGAATAGCGGCAGTGAGAAGTAGACGTCCGTAATGCGGCGTACGTCTTTGTTCATGACAGTGACCGCTTCGCCGGAGTCTACGCCGGCGCGGGTTTTGCCCATGAGTCGGTTGATGTAGATGCGCCAGTCGCGGCCGAGTTCCGCGCTGAGGGTCATGGAGGTACCCCAACCGAAGAACTCGTTAATCACGATGAAGGTGATAGCGGCGACGACCACCCAGAACATGGGCCAGGCGTCGGGGGCTTTTCCGGCGATGTGCTGGTTGATGAATTGACCCACCATGACGGGGATCAGGATTGCGCCGATGCCTGCGGTGGTTTCACCCGCGATGGGGATTGCCCAGCGGTGCCAGGGGTATTTGTGTCCGGGCGCGGTGACTCGCAGGGCGAGGCGCTTTTTAAGGGCTTCTTCTTCAGCCTTGCGCAGTTCGCTGCCGGTTATTTCCGGTGCAGCTTTTTTCTGCGCAGTTTTCTTCTGAGCGGCTTTTTCCTGCGTGGTTTTGTTATGCATGGATTCTTCATGCGTAGCTTCTTCACGCGCAGCGTTTTCTTGTGCCTTGTCAGCGTTGTATTCAGTCATTCAACGTCTCTCCTTTCTCTTACCCTATTCCTTTATCAATGTGGCACGCAACACTATGAGTGCATTAGTGGGGCGTGTCGTCATTTTGTGCAACGTATCTGGGGCGTGTATCAACCGCGCAATATAAGCCGGCATCAATCGGCGGACTTGAACCTACGCGGTCATTGATGCGGTCTGGCGTCCTGTGGCGTGTAGCCCTACAGTCTGGAGCCTCACGTCGTGGAGCCCAGCGGCATAGAACCCTGTGCGTTCAACCTTCTGAACGCAGACTTTCTGAGTGCGGGGTCGTGCATCGCTGCACCTAGCCTGCACCTAAAGCGCTTTGTTCTACCCTACCTGAACTTTGTGGTTTCCCGCATTAGAGCACGCGCCTTCGCGCCCCTGCCGAGTTGTTCCCTCGTAACGATAACGCCCCCGCGCCCGCCCTATTCCCGATAGACTGGAATTCTCATGAGTATTTTGAATTTTCTTTCTCCCTCACTGGGCGAGAACCCCGGCGACTACAATCGACGCGATTTCAAGGGTAACCCCCTCACCGCCGAAGAAATCTATGAGGCGTTCACCGAGTGGATTTCGACCCGCGGCATGACCCTGTACCCCGCGCAGGACGAGGCTGTTCTGAGCATTGCCGCCGGGCATAACGTGGTGCTGGCAACCCCGACCGGTTCGGGTAAGTCCACCGTGGCTGTTGCCGCGCATTTTACGGGTCTGGCAACCGGTCAGCGTTCCTACTACACCGCCCCCATTAAGGCGCTGGTGTCTGAGAAGTTCTTTGACCTGATCAATATTTTTGGTGCCGAGAACGTGGGCATGATTACCGGCGACTCCGCCATTAATACGGAGGCGCCGATTATCTGTTGCACCGCGGAGATTCTCGCCAATATTGCCCTGCGCGAGGGTAAGGATGCGGACCTCTGCCAGGTCATTATGGACGAGTTCCATTTCTACTCTGACCCGCAGCGCGGCTGGGCGTGGCAGCTTCCCCTGCTGGAGCTTCCGCAGGCGCAGTTCCTGCTGATGAGCGCGACCCTGGGCGATACGACTCGCTTCCAGGAGGAGATGACGGCGCTGACCGGCCGTGAGAGTGACCTGGTGGCGCATTCTGAGCGTCCTATTCCGCTGCATTTCTACTACTCCACCACCCCGGTTCAGGAGACGGTGCAGGAGCTCGTGCAGACCAAGCAGACTCCGGTCTACATTGTGCATTTCTCGCAGAAGGCGGCGCTGGAGCAGGCGAACGCGCTGCTGTCGGTGGCTATTGCTTCGAAGGAAGATAAGGAACGCATCTCCGAGCTGATTGCTAAGTTCCGTTTCGGTCCGGGTTTCGGTAAGGCGCTGAATAAGCTGGTGCGTGCCGGTATCGGTATTCACCACGCGGGCATGCTGCCCAAGTACCGCCGCCTCGTGGAGCAGCTGGCTCAGGAGGGTCTGCTCAAGGTGATTTGCGGTACCGACACCCTGGGTGTGGGTATTAACGTGCCGATTCGTACCGTGCTGATTACGGCGCTGTCGAAGTTTGATGGTGCCCGCAGCCGCCGTCTGCGTGCCCGCGAGTTCCACCAGATTGCTGGACGCGCCGGCCGCGCCGGTTTTGATACCGCCGGCACCGTGGTGGTTCAGGCACCCGAGCACGATATTGAGAACGCTCGCCTGCTGGCTAAGGCGCAGGCGAAGTTCGGTGATGACACCAAGCGCATTAACCAGTCGCTGTCCTCCAAGCGTAAGAAGGCGCCGGAAGGCTTCGTTGGCTGGTCTGAGAAGACCTTCGAGCAGCTGGTAGAGGCCGCCCCGGAGCCTCTGACCTCCTCCTTCGACATCACCCATTCGATGCTACTGAACCTGATGCACCGCCCGGAGAACCCGGTCATTGCCGCGTACCGCATCATTCAGGAGAACCACGAGAGCCCCGCGCGCCGCCGCGAGCTGCTGCGCAAGGCAATCGGCATCTACAAGGAGCTGCTGACCGGCGGCGTGATTGAGCGAACCAACACCCCGGACGAGCACGGCTCCTACCTGCGCCTGACCGAGGACCTGCAGGATAACTTTGCCCTGAACCAGCCGCTGTCCGCTTTTGCGGTCGCCGCGCTGGAACTGCTCGACCCCGAATCCCCCAGCTACGCGCTGGACGCGCTCTCCCTCATTGAGGCGACCCTGGAATCGCCGAACCAGGTGCTGTACGCGCAGGAACGCAAGGCGAAGAACGAGCTGTCGGCACAGCTCAAGGCGGACGGTGTGGACTACACCGAACGCATGAACGAGCTGGACAAGGTCACCTACCCGCAGCCTCTGGCGGAGCTCATTGATCAGGCGTACACGACCTACAAGCAGTCCGCGCCGTGGGTTGCACGTTTTGAGCCGCGCCCCAAGTCGATTGTGCGTGACATGTACGAACGCGCAATGGGCTTCAACGACTTCGTGCAGTACTACTCGCTCGAACGCGCCGAGGGCGTGCTTCTGCGTTACCTCTCTGACGCGTACAAGGCACTGCGCCACACCATCCCTGATTCTGTCGTGACCGACGAGCTCGACGACATCATCGAGTGGCTCGGCGAGTTGGTGCGCCAGACCGACTCCTCCCTGGTGGACGAGTGGGAGAAGCTGGCTGCCGGCGAAGACGCCGCGACCGTTGCGGCCGAGCACGCCTCCATCGAGGAGGAAGAGCCTCCCGCCGTGACGAAGAACCTGCGCGCCTTCCGCGTGATGGTGCGCAACGCCCTCTTCCGCCGTGTGGAGCTCTTCGCTGAGGAGCGTGACCGCGCCCTGGGCGCCCTGGACGAGTGGTGCGGCTGGGATGCCGACCGCTGGGCGGACGCCATGGACGACTACTTCGACACCTACGACGACATCTACACGGACGCCGATGCGCGCTCGCCTCGCCTGGTCAGCATGGATGAGGACACCGCCGCGCATCCGGGCGTGTGGAAGGTTCAGCAGAGCTTCGCCGACCCCGAAGATAACTTTGACTTCGGTATTCGTGCCGAGGTTGATTTGGCGGCCTCCGATGAGGCTGGCTACCCGGTGCTGAAGATCCTGAGCGTGGGCGAGTTCTAAGGCTCTGCCTGAGGCTTCGTCCGAGGCTTCGTCCAAGGCTCCGCCAGAGGCTCTGATTGAGACTCCGTCCGAGGCTCTGCCACGATGTTGCCCGTAGTGGGCTAGAATACAGAGTATCTATCTATTTGAATGAAAGAAGGTTCACCGTTGACCGTTTCTTCGCTTCCCAAGGTTGAGTACCGCAAGGGTTCGGTCGTCAAGCACGACGGCTACGAGATTACCGACCACTGGTTCCAGGTTCCCTTGACCCACGGTCTGATTTTCTCCAAGGGCAAGGATGCCGCTCTCTCCTCCCGTTTCGCGGACCAGACCATCACCGTGTTCGCCCGCGAGGTTGTGAGCACCAACGAGACTCTGACCGTTTCGGCTGATAAGCGTCCTTACATTGTGTACCTGCAGGGTGGCCCCGGTTTCGGTTCGCCGAAGACCGGCTCCATTGGCGGCTGGATTGCTGAGCTGGCGAAGACTCACCGCGTGGTTCTTCTGGATCAGCGCGGTACCGGCATGTCTTCCCCGCTGTCTGCTCGCAACATCACCGCTGTGGGTGACCCGCAGGTTCAGGCTGAGTACACTGAGCTGTTCCGTGCGGACTCCATCATCGCTGACGCGGAGGCTGTCCGCGAGGTGCTGCTGGCTGACCGTGCCGACAAGCGCTGGTCCACCATTGGCCAGTCCTTCGGTGGCTTCCTGACCCTGTCCTACCTGTCGTTTGCGCCTCAGTCGCTGCGTGACTGCCGCATCACCGCGGGTCTGGCACCGATTCGTACCTCCGTGGACAACGTCTACCAGCACACCTTCGACCGCATGAAGGAACGTGTTGAGGAGTACTACAGCTGGTTCCCCGAGGACGCTGAGCTCGCTACCCGCATTGCTGAGCACCTGCGCACCCACAAGGAGTACCTGCCCACCGGTGAGCGTCTGACCGATCACCGATTCCAGATGGCTGGTCACTTCCTGGGTGGCCGCTGGCGCGAGCGCGGTCTGCACTACTTCCTGGAGACCGCTTTCGCTGAGGGTAACGACCACCTCTCCGATCAGTTCCTGACCGCTATGGGTGCCGAGGTGACCTTCCAGGCGAACCCGCTGTACGCCCTGATGCACGAGACCATTTACGCTGACGGCCCCGCTGACGGCGTTCTGCCCGGCATCCCCGGCTATGAGCTGTCCCCCTCCCCCGCGCCGACCAACTGGTCTGCTGCTCGCGTGGCGGCTTCCCGCCCCGAGTTCGCACCGGATGCGGATCGTCTGCTCTTCACCGGCGAGCACATCTTCCCCTGGTACTACGAGGAGGATCCCTCGCTGCGTCCGCTGGCTGAGGTTGCTAACCTGCTGGCTGAGAAGAAGGACTGGGGTCGCCTGTACGACCACGCACAGCTGCACAAGAACGAGGTTCCCGTGGTGGCTGCGGCGTACAACCCGGACGTGTACGTGGACTTTGAGCACTCCATGGAGACCGCTCGCTGGGTCGGTAACACTCAGGTGTGGACCTCGAAGACCCACCACCACGACGGTTTCGGTTCTGACCCGCTGACCATTCTGGGTCACCTGAAGAACATGCTGGCTGAGGTTCACAACCAGTAATTCTTCGCCGGGTAGTCAATCTGCCCCGGGTATATCCCCGAATATATTTTGATATAGCTAAAGCCCCTCACCCCGGTTGATCTGAACTGCCTCCCGTTTCTTGGACACCAAAACTAAAGTCCAAGAAACGGGAGGCT
>NZ_CAUOUU010000008.1:0-113848 GCF_963507905.1 uncultured Rothia sp.
TTCAGCAGAAGGACCCGGACTTCCCGGTGGTGGAGTTCTGGAAGGTTCTGACCGGTGAGGAGCCGGGCCGCGTTTCGGATGAGCAGATTACCCTGTTTGATTCGGTGGGCTTCGCGATTGCTGACTTCTCGGGTCTGCGTTATGCCCGTGCAGCTACGCAGGACACCGACCTGCAGCAGTTCATTGACCTGGTTGCTAGCCCGGATGATCCGAAGGATCTGTACTCGCTGGTGAACGTTAACGTTCCGGTGGGCTAAAGAGCTAAGCAACCTGACGCTGAGTGGCCTTGAGCTGGCGGGCATGTAGGTGCGCCGGCGTAGGCTGCGAGGTTGAGAGTGAATAAAGTGAGGGCCGGGGAGTGGTGACACTCCCCGGCTCCTTCTTGTGAAATTTGCTTGTGGGCATTCTGCGGGTGGTTCACCCCGTTCTGCCCTTCAGCGGGTGTGGCTACTGGTGGGTGGCGATAATTTCGCGCGCCTTCGCCACACGCTTTTCTTTTTCTGCTTTCAACTGGTTGAGCTTCGCCTGGTTCTTCTCAATGAGAGGCCCCTGATAGGATGCCTCAAGATCACCCAAACGCTGAGCCATACCCACCTTCTGGTTGCATTCAGCTTCGATGGTTGCGAGGCGAATTTCTTCCGGCTTAGTTTCTTCGTTGCCTTGGGAGGAGGCCATGAAATGTGCGCTTTCTTCGGACATCCAGTCGCTTTCTCCTTCTCTGGGGGTTAGCCCACGTTCACGCAGGCAGGTCCACCATTCTGAGCGGGCTTTCTTCCATTCAGGGTCACCCTGCGCACGCTGGTACGCTTCGCCACGGATACGACCGACAGGGCGGTACTTTTTCTCATCATCCTCATCAAAATAGAGCATATCCAGTTCTTCCCGATGCTCTTCGCGGCAGCTGGCCCTGACGTCTTCAGGGATGCTCTCATAAATCCTTTCCTGCTCATCTCTGACTTTGCTGGACGTAAAATGATTCGCCGCATGCTTCACGTTCCAGGAGCCGTACTGGGAGGCGTTGCCAGAAACCCAGCCGTTTTCTAGAATTTCAAAATCGTATCCCTTTTTCGCATAGCACTCTTTAAGAATCAACAAATACGCCCTACCCGTTATATCTTCGGCCTGGTCACTCATGTCATATTCGTCGAGCGGAAGAGTAATATAGTTATTTTCAAAATCCAGCTGGGCTTTGAGGCTAGTATCTTTAGGCGCAGCGGCACAGGAACTTAAAGCTAAAGCAAAGCAGGCGAACAGAGCAGCAGATTTCTTCATTGTTACCGACTCCTTTCAATCGGGAAAGTCAGGAAGAACTCACGAACATTGAGCCCCTCCATCACAATTATTAGTTGTACTATTCAGTTCAAACATAATGTGTTATTGACTAGTTGCGATAATTTCACGCGCCTTCGCCACATGCTTTTCTTTTTCCTCTTTCAGCTGGTTGAGCTTCGCCTGATTCTTTTCGATGAGAGGCCCCTGGTAGGAGGCTTCAATATCCCCCAAACGCTGGGCCATACCAACCTTCTGGTTACATTCGGCTTCGATGGTTGCGAGGCGAATCGATTCTTGAGTTTTTTCCTCCTCACTCTTAGAACTTACGCCAATATTGAACGCCTCTTGACTACTCCACGCCTGGTCATCCTTGCGTGGTGTTAGCCCATTGCTCTCTAGGCAGCTCCACCATTCAGAGCGAACTTTATTCCATTCCGGATTACTTTTGGCACTCGCATAGGCTTCCTGTCTAAGCCGGTAAGCGAAAGAGTCATTGTCATTCTCGTACTCAATTTCTTTCAATTGATTGGCTTTTTCCTTGCGACATTGCCGCCTAATATCTTTCGGTATTTTCTCTATCGTCTGCTCGGCCTCTCGAGCCTTTTCTTCATTGGCATATCCATACTTCTTGGCATATTCAACATTCCAGGCACCATATATATTATTGTGCGGATCATCATAGAACACAGGGACAGCATCAGAGTATCCCTTAGATACGTAACATATTTGCATGATACGGGCGGACGCCTCATTAATTACAACCCTTGACGCATCGTCATAGTCATACTCATCCATGGGAAGAGTAATCAAATTATTCGCGTAATCGATTTTGGCTTTATATTCAGGATTTGAGGCACCTCCCTGAGCGCACGAAGACAGTAAAAGCGCGCCTGCCAGGGCGGTAATTGTGAATGCACTATTCTTATGCAAGAGCACACCCTCCTTTCAGGGTGGAAGAGACCCTCATCAGAATCTCTTTTCAAGGGAATGACGTCGCGGTCATTCATATCCACAACCCGCAACCATTGGCGAGCCGAAGCCAGGAAATCCATCGCATGTCCCAAACTGAAGTTGAGAGTGCGATTCTCACATCTCCTGTGATTTGCGTTAACACTAACACGCCTAGGTAATTCCATGCGTGGTTTAAGCCACCCCAACCCCCAACAGAAAGGTTCCGACGCGCACACAACGCATCGGAACCTTTAAACACCTCATAAACAGCCGTCAGACTACGACGGAATCTGACCAAACACATGGCGGCGAACCCACGCATGCATCGCAATACCCGCAGCCGTCGCCGCATTCATCGAACGCGTCGACCCAAACTGCTCAATCGACAGAGTATCCCTAGCCGCCGCATGCAACTCCTCCGACAAGCCCGGGCCCTCCTGACCAAAAACCAGCACACACTTCTTCGGCAGATCATACGTCTCCAGCGGCACCGAATCCGGAAAAATATCAATACCAATAATCTCCAGACCCTCACCCTGCGCCCACGCCACAAAATCCTCAATCGTCGGATGATGACGCACATGCTGATAACGATCCGTCACCATCGCACCACGACGATTCCAGCGGCGACGCCCAATAATATGGACCTCCTTCGCCAACATCGCATTCGCAGTACGCACCACCGTGCCAATATTCAAATCATGCTGCCAATTCTCAATCGCCACATGAAAATCATGGCGGCGCGTATCCAGGTCAGCAATAATCGCGTCCATCGACCAGTAACGGTACTTATCCACCACGTTACGGCGGTCGCCCTCACGCAGCAGCTCCTCATCCCAATGGTCACCCTCAGGCCACGGGCCCTCCCACGGGCCCACACCCACCTCAAAACGGGCAGTACCCTGCTCAGTACCCTCAACAGCCTCAGCTACAGCCGCTTCCGCAGGCACAGCCTCAGCAGGTACAGCCTCAGCCGCCTCACGATTCTCAACCATCACAACCACCTTCACGCCAACAACCAGCGCCACTCCGGCGCCCACAGAGCCATCTTACAGACAAAAACCCGCACCACCAGCCACACACAGTAGCCAGCGGCACGGGTTCACCCGCCGCAGCGGAACGTCTTAAAAATTCACGAGGTCCTAGTCCAAACCAGTAGAGACTAGTCCAGGCCCAGCTCATCCTTCGAGTACGCGTACAGGCACGGAACGCCCGCAACCTCTTCCACATGCTCCTTAGCGCCGGTCGCACGGTCAACAATCACAGCAACCGCCACAACCTCAGCGCCAGCCTTACGCAGCGCCTCAACAGCAGTCAGCGCAGAACCACCGGTCGTGGAGGTGTCCTCAACAGCAACCACGCGGCGACCCTCAACGCTGGGGCCCTCCACCTGACGGCCCATGCCGTAAGACTTCTGAGCCTTACGCACCACAAACGCGTCAATCGCACGGTCCTGATCACCGGCGGCACGCATAATCGCGGTACCCACCGGGTCAGCACCCATAGTCAGGCCGCCAGCAGCCTCAAACTCGATGCCGTTCTTATCCAGCAGGTCCAGCATGACCTGACCGACCAGGCGAGAAGCCTCGTGGTGCAGGGTGATGCGGCGCAGGTCAACGTAGTAGTCGGCTTCCTTGCCGGAGGCGAGGACCACGTGCCCGCGCACCACAGCCAGCTCAGAAATCAGCTGGCGCAGGCGTTCACGGGCTTCTTCAATGGGGAGGTTTTCAGAAAGCTTAGTCATAGTTCAAGTGTAGCGGCTCACGTGCAGGCGGCGCAGGCTATTCCCTGTGCTATTCCAGCTCTAGGCTATTCCACCACGCGGCCCACCGACGGCGGCAACGCGGCGCGCAGCTTCGTCAGCATCTCCTCATACTCGGCGGTCGGGTCGGAATCAGCCACGATAGCGCCACCCGCGGCAAGAGTCACCGTGCCCTCATCGTGCGCCACGAGCGTGCGAATCACAATCGACAGGTTCGCCGAACCATCCGCCGACACAAAGCCCAGAGCACCCGAATACACACCGCGAGCGCGACCCTCCAGACCCTCAATAATCTGCATGGTCGAAGGCTTCGGGGCACCCGTCATCGAACCACCCGGGAAGCACGCCCGCGCGGCGGCCACCGCGGAAATTCCCTCACGCAGACGCGAACTGACCGTAGACACCAGCTGATGCACCGTCGAATAGCTCTCCACGCCCATAAGCACGGGCACGCGCACGGACGCCGGGTCAGACACCGTAGACAGGTCATTACGCAGCAAATCCACGATCATGAGGTTCTCAGCGCGGGTCTTCTCATCGGTACGCAACCATGCCGCCGCCGCGGCATCTTCTTCCGGGGTGGCACCGCGAGCAATCGTGCCCTTAATCGGCTTCGTCTGGGCGTTACGCTGCTCATCCACACTCAAAAAACGCTCCGGCGAAGAAGAAAGCACCGAAAAATCACCGCACCGCAAATACGCCGCATACGGTGCCGAATTGTGGGCGCGCTGGCGGCGGTACAGCTCAAAGAAAAGCTCCAGGCTCGGATTGGGGATGCGCGCATTCGTCTGCGCGGTCAGGCACACCTCGTAGCTATTGCCCTCGTAGATTTCGTGCTGACTAGCGCGAACGGCGTCCATGTAGGCTTCCGCGGCAGGTGCCGGGAAGAGCAGGAGCTCGGCAAGCTCAGGGGCATTGTCAGGGGCGTTGACGGGAGTATTTTCGGAGGCGCACTCCCCCGCCGCACTCAGCAGCCGCTCCGCTGCCTCACACCACGACTCATCGCCCACCAGCCAGCTACGCGCCGCAGCCCCCGGGCGGGCATGCTCATGCACCAGGTAGCGGACCGCCGGCAACCACAGAGAATCCGGGGTCGGCGCCTCATGCGCCGGCAGGTAGCCGGGCACCGGGTGGCCGTGCTCCATGCCCATGGCGGCACGCGCCTCATAGCCGAAATAGCCCACGTAACCGCCACGCAAACCCGCGGGCAGACCGGTTGCCGCCGCGGCATCCGGGTGCACGCGCGGTGCGCAGGCAAGCGCCGCCTCCAGCTGGACGAAGGGGTCTTCCGCACCGGATTCAGCCGCTGCACGCGCCGAGTCCACGCGCAGGGGCGACAGCTGCGCCGGGACCACACCCACATACGAGGCAACCGACATGGGCGACTCCTCGCGCGCCGAATCCAGCCAGAAGGAATATTCGGCACCACCGCTCAGTAACGGGTACGCTTCCTCGCAGTTCACCGCGAAAGGAAGCGGGCGCACGATAAGCTCCCGCGTCTGCGCATCCCACGGGATGCTCTGCAGAATACTCAGCAGGGCATGAGGGGACGCAGAAGCGGGAGCGTTCGAGGTAGAAGAAATACGGTCCGCGGAAGTTTCAGTCACGGACTCCATTGTATGGTGTGCAGGCGAACTGGCGGTTTAGTGAACGACTGCGGGTGCCTCGCCGTTTTCGCTGGTCATCGGCAGGCCGGCAGCGAACCATGCGCTGGTGCCGCCCGCAATGTTGTGTGCGGCGTAGCCGTGCTCGCGCAGGAAGGTTGCCGCGCGGTTCGAACGGCCGCCGCCGTGGCAGATGACGTAGAAGTCTTCGCCGGGTGCGGGCAGTTCAGCCAGACGCTCAGCGATGGTGCCGAGGGTGATGTGCTTGGCGCCGGTGGCGTGGCCACCCTCCCACTCGTAGTCTTCACGCACGTCGATGATGGTTGCGCCTGCGGGAACGTCGCGGGGGTCAACCTGGGGTACAGCGGTCATGGGTTTCTCCTTTGAATTGAACTAGCCTTTGAAATGAACTAGGACGGGCCGGTCGGCACGGCGGGGTGCCGGGTGGGCATAGTTGTGGTTCCACTCTATCGCTTTGGGGGTGTGTGGCGCATCTAGCCCGGTATTTGGGGGTTTGTGAGATTCGGAAATGATGCATACGAAAAAATCGAAATGGTTTTTCATGCACTGATTGATAGTTCAATCTTTGAAATACAGGCACACACCATGTATACATATGCACCTATAAGGGTATAGACTTAAACACATATTGCCCGGGTCACATAGAACCCCGGGCTTGCACAGAAAAGAATTACCACCATGTCTCACACCATCACAGGTGCCGAACCCAAGGACACCAAGACCTTCTTCGGCCACCCGCGCATGCTCGCGAACCTGTTCACCGTAGAAATGTGGGAGCGCTTCTCCTTCTACGGTATGCAGGGCATCATGATTTACTACCTGTACTACACCGCCAACAAGGGCGGCCTGGGCCTCGACAAGGACCTCGCCACCGGCGTTATCGGTGCGTACGGTGCAGTCGTGTACCTCATGGCAATCCTCGGCGGTATCCTCGGTGACCGCATCCTCGGTCCCGAGCGTACCCTCTTCTACTCCGCCATCGGCATCATGGCGGGTCACATCTCCCTCTCCCTCATCCCCGGCATTCCGGGTGTAGTGATTGGTCTGCTGCTGGTCGCTATCGGTTCCGGTGGTTTGAAGAGCAACGCCTCCGTGCTCGTCGGCTCCCTCTACGCAGATAACGACCACCGCCGCGACGCAGGCTTCACCATCTTCTACATCGGCGTGAACACCGGCGCACTGCTTGGCCCGATCCTGACCGGTTGGGGCTGGAGCACCGGCGGTTTCCACCTCGGCTTCGGTCTGGCTGCTGTTGGTATGGCTGCAGGCCTGATTCAGTACGCCCTGACCCGCAAGAACCTGCCCGCCTCCGTACACCACGTGGGCACCCCCTTCACCGCCGCTCAGAAGCGTAACTTCTTCCTGGCATTGGTCGGTATCGTGGTTATTCTCGGTATTCTGCTGGCGACCGGCCTGATGACCGCAGACAACCTCAAGAACTGGGTCATGGGCTTCATCTTCATCGGTGCTATCGCCCTGTTCGCTCAGTTGCTGAGCGCTAAGGACGTCACCGCTGATGAGCGTTCCCGCGTCACCGCATTCATTCCGCTGTGGATCGCAAACGCCGTGTTCTGGGCGCTGTACCAGCAGCAGTTCACCGTCATGGCGGTGTACTCGGATGAGCGCCTTAACTGGAATATTCTGGGCATGGAGCTGAGCCCGAACCTGGTCAACTCCATCAACCCGATTTTCATCATTATCTTCGGCATGATGTTCTCCGCCTTGTGGACCAAGTGGGGTGAGCGTCAGCCGGTGACCACCGTGAAGTTCTCCGCAGCGCTGATTATCATCGGCCTGGCATTCTGGATCTTCCTCGCTCAGGCGGGCGTTCAGAGCGTGAACGTCGGCTGGATCGTGCTGATTCTGTTCGTCTGCACCATCGCTGAGCTGATTATTTCCCCGGTGGGTATTTCGCTGGCGACCAAGCTCGCACCGAAGGCGCACCGCGTGAACATGATGGCGCTGTACTTCACCTCCGTGGCAATGGGTACCGTGCTTTCTGGCTGGCTGGCTCAGTTCTACAGCATGGAAACTGAGGTTCCCTACTTCACCTGGATGGGTATTATCACCATCGCGACCGGTGTGCTGCTGTTCCTGGTACACAAGCCGGTCCAGAAGCTCATGCGCGGCGTGAAGTAACCGCAAAGTTGCCTGTCTACACTGCTGACTCGCTGCTTCGGGCAGCGTGTAGGCGAACGCATATAGGCCTAGCGTAAATAGGGCCCCGAATCCTTGAATTACCAAGGGTTCGGGGCCCTTGCTGTATGCCCTGGCGTAAGTTCCCGGCGCATGCTCCGGTGTACGCCCCGGCAACTGGAGCGCTGGAGTCTCGGAATGTTGAGGGGAAGTTCAGGAGGGCGGGTTTAAGGGGCGTTCGGGGCGTTTTCCTTAATAAGACAATCCGCGCGGATTTTCTTATTAAGCGCCTTAATAAGAAAATTGAAGTGTATTGTCTTATTAAGACCCTGCTTAAGACCCCCCCTCACGACCAGCAAGACGACACTCAGGAGGAGGAAGCATGCCCTCAGCCATCACCTGGCCCGCCCTTGAATGGGAGCCGCAAGACCCCTGGGTTCACCGGGACGCCCTCGCCTCCCGACGCGCAACGCGCCGCAACTCCGGCACCTTCTCCAGCGCCGTACCCGCCTCCATTGCCGAACTCAACGTCGAACTCAGCCCCGCACTGCGAGCGCGCCTCCAGGAGAACGCCACCGCAATGACCCGCTTCGATGAGCGGCTCCACCACATCGGCGGCATCCCCTTCTCTGCGGTTCTTCTGCGTGGCGAATCCGCCTCCAGCTCGCAGATCGAAAACCTCACCGTTAGTGCCCGCAAGCTCTCACTGGCTGTCCTGGGTGCAAGCGGGTCGAAAGTTGGCGTTAACGCCGAGCTGGTGGCACGCAACGTTCACGCCATGCGTGCAGCCTTGAACACCGCAGAAAACATTAGCGTCGATAACATCCTCGCGATGCACCGCGAACTGACCCGCGGCCTACAGCAGGACTCCGGCGTACTCCGCACCCAGTGGGTGTGGATTAAGGGCGATTCGCCGGTAACCGCCGACTATGTGGCGCCGCATCACGAGAGGGTTCCCGCCGCCCTCGAAGACCTTGTAGCCTTTATGAACCGCCGCGATATTGACCCCCTCGCGCAGGCGGCTATCGCGCACGCCCAATTTGAAACGATCCACCCCTTCACCGACGGCAACGGCCGAACCGGGCGCGCCCTCATCTCCGCGCTCCTGCTCGCCCGCGGCGTCACCCGCCACGTGATTCTGCCCGTCTCCTCCGGGCTGTTGCACGATACCGAAGGGTACATTCAGGCGCTCACCGACTACCGTGCAGGCGATGCCGAGCCCATCATCGAGCTCTTCATTGACGCCGTACAGAAGGCAATCACCAACGCAGAAATCCTGGCGCAAGACATTGAAATCCTGCGCGATGAGGTGCTGTCCATTGCCCAGCGTAAAACCCCTCTTCTGCGTTCCCTCACCGACCTGTGCTGCACCGAGCCCGCCTTCACCGCACACATGGTGGAGGAGCACACGCAGGGATCCCGAGCTAGTGTGTATCGCCTCCTCAACCGCATGGTGGAGTTGCAGATCTTGCGTGAAGAACACGTCAAAATTCAGGGGCAAAAAGTGTGGACTGTCCCCGCCCTCAACCGTGCCCTCGACGACTTTGCGGCACGAGCAGGACGACGCGGATAGAAGCACCTGCGGGCTCGATAACCCGCACGAAAATTCCGCGGCCGCAGGCGGGTTCCATTGCACGGAACTGTGACGATTTATGTCTCCGCGTGAACACACATGACGAAACACGGGGTCAAAAAGGACGCATTAAGCCACGAACAGAAATCTATTAGACAGTCTTCAACCACAGGTCTAAGGTGAATTCAGAACGAGCCGGAAAACCCCTTCCGACACGACCCACCAACCCTTAGCCGAGGAGAAAATCATGGCACTTTATCTGGTAGAACTGACCCCCGCACAGCCGTCCAAGGACGAAGCAACCGCACTCATCGAGACCGTCAACTCGTCCCTGACCAACGGCGCCGAGCTCATCGAAACCCAGGTCTCCGCAGACCACAAGATTGTCTTCGTCATCGTCGAATCCGAGAACACCGCATTCGGCCCCGACCTCGCCGCAGCAATCGGTGAGCGCGCATCCGTCGCAGGCCCCGACGCAGTCCGCCTGGTCGGCGCAGAGCTCGAAGACATCAAGAAGCTCAAGAAGGACGCAGACTACCTGGTTGAGTGGGACATCCCCGCAGAGATCACCATGGAACAGTACCTGACCCGCAAGAAGGCAAACGCACCCAAGTACGCTGAAGTACCCGAGGTTTCCTTCCTGCGCACCTACGTTCGCGAAGACACCGCAAAGTGCCTCTGCTTCTACGACGCACCCGACGAAGAAGCTGTTGTTCGCGCCCGTAAGGCCGTCAGCACCCCCATCGACCGACTGTTCAAGCTGCACGCATAGACGCGATGCTCCCCGCTTAGGAGAAACCCCATGTCCGAGTTCACCCTCGAACCCCTCTACGACTACCCCCAGCGCGAGCAGGTGCTCGCCCTCGCCCGAACCCACGCAGATGCTGTTGACCGTGGCGAGCGTTCCCCCTTCGAAAACCTGCGCGAAATCGCTAAGGACGGCCTGATCACTCTGGGTCGCGACGGCGGTTCCCTGGTCCCCCAGGTTTCGGTGGCTTTCGACCTCGCCACCGAGGACGCCTCCACGGCGTTCTCCCTGTGGGCTCACCGCTCGACCATCGCGTTCTTTGACGCCGTGGGCCGCGAGTTGCCCGCCGGCCTGGCGGACGCAACCGTCAGCGGCACCACCGCCATGGCGGCAGCGTACAAGGAAGCTTCGGGCCTGGCACCAATCAAGGTGGAGGGCACCCTCGTTGAGGGCGGCCTGAAGCTGAACGGCTCCGTGTCGTGGGCGTCAAACCTGTACCCGGGTGGCGTGATTGTTCTTCCGGTGGCTGTACAGAACGCCCCCGAGGGTCACCCGAACCGCTACATCGTGACGGTCCGCCAGGACGTTGAGGGCCTGAGCATTGACTACCACCGCAACCTGCTGGCGCTGAACGGTACCGAGTCCGGCACCCTGAAGTTTGAGGATGTTTTCGTTCCGAGCGAGGACATTCTGAGCGACAACATTGAGGCGTTCCTGCGCGATGTGACCGCACCGTTCCTGCTGGTTCAGTCCTCGTTCTGCCTGGGTCTTGCCGCTGGTGCCCTGCAGGAGGCTGCAAAGCACCTGGACGTCTCCCAGGGTGTGTTCCGTCCTGAGTTCCCGCTGATTCTGGAGGAGTACCAGAGCCTGCGTGAGGAACTGGTTCGCCTGGCGTCTGAGCCGGAGCGTGCTGAGCGTCGTGACCTACTGAGCCTGCGTCTGGGTGTGTCTCACTTTGCGACCATTGCTACTCACTTCGAGCTGCAGGTTGTTGGAGGTGCTGGTTACGTGGCTGAGTCCCCGACTGCTCGTCGCCTGCGTGAGGCGTCGTTCCTGCCGGTTCAGTCGCCGACCGAGGGTCATCTGCGTTACGAGCTGGCACGTTACGATCACCTGGATAACCTGCGTGACGCTCTCTAAGCTCATGAGCTGTGTGTAGCGAGTGTTTTTATTCGCTCTTTGCATCAATACCCCGTATATGCCTTAAACCGCATATACGGGGTATTGATGCATTTTGGGCTATATACGGGATACCGCGCCCACAATAAAGGAATATACGCCCTAATTAACGTATCCCTGCTCATATTTACAGTCGTTTAGCTGTGACCTACGCCTGTATACGCGTAGAATTATGTGGAATTTTATACACCACCACATTCACCTCAGGAGCTCCCTTTGAGCATCTCTAAACTTCTCGGCTTTGACTGGTCGGTTCACGGCGACGGCCGAAGCATTAAGCCCGGTTCCTTCGTCGCCCCGAACGAGCGCCTCGCCTGGCCGATTACCATCGGCATCGGCGCGCAGCACGTGGTCGCAATGTTCGGTGCAACCTTCCTCGTGCCGATTATTACCGGCTTCCCTCCTGCAACCACCCTGTTCTTCTCGGGTATCGGCACGGTCCTGTTCCTGCTGATTACCCGCGGCCGCGTCCCCTCCTACCTGGGTTCTTCGTTTGCGTTCATTGCGCCCCTGGCGGCTGCCATGAACTCGCACGGCCCCGCTGGTGCCCTCGGCGGCATCGTCATGGCGGGTATCGCGCTGTTCCTGGTCGGTCTGATTGTTCAGTTCGCTGGCACCGGCTGGCTCACCAAGCTCATGCCCCCGGTCGTCACCGGTTCGATTGTGGCGCTGATTGGTTTCAACCTGGCAAAGAGCGCTAAGGACAACTTCATGGTGGCACCGGTGACCGCACTGGTGACCCTGTGCTCCATCATCCTGATTTCGGTGCTCTTCAAGGGCATTATTGGTCGCCTGTCCATCCTGCTGGGTGTGGGTATCGGCTACATTACCGCTGTCATTCGCGGCGAGGTGGACTTCTCTAAAATTGATACGGCTGTGCAGACTCAGGGCATTATTGGCCTGCCGCACTTCCAGACCCCCGAGTTCCACTGGGAGCTCGCCGGCCTGTTCATCCCCGTGATTCTGGTGCTCGTGGCTGAGAACATCGGCCACGTGAAGTCTGTTGCTCTGATGAGCGGCAAGAACCTTGACGACTACTCGGGCCGCGCCCTCATGGCGGACGGCCTGGCAACCACCATCGCCGGTATGGGTGGCGGTTCCGGTACCACCACCTACGCTGAGAACATCGGCGTGATGGCTGCAACCAAGGTGTACTCCACCGCGGCATACTGGGTGGCTGCTATCTTCGCGATTGCACTGTCCATGTTCCCCGCATTCGGTGCTGCAATTGCGACCGTTCCCGCGGGTGTTCTGGGCGGTGCCGCAACCGTGCTGTACGGCATGATTGGTATGCTCGGTGCCCGTATTTGGAGCGAGAACCGAGTGAACTTCTCGAACCAGATCAACCTGACCACCGCCGCTGTGGCGCTGATTGTGGGTATTGCGGACTACACCTGGACCTTCGGTGAGCTGTCCTTCGCCGGTATTGCTCTGGGTACCGCTGCGACCCTGATTATCTTCCACCTGATGACCTTCATCGCGAAGTATACGAAGGCTGCTGGCGACCCGCTGGAGCCCTTCGACCCTGAGAAGAGCACTGAGGTGCACTAGGCGCCCGACCGCCCATTGGAGCGATTCTCCTGAGGCGTAGGCTGTAAGAAAAGTGGCCCGGATGGATTGGTTTCCATCCGGGCCGCTTTTGCACGTTAGCCCGATGTTCGATTAGGCCAGGCGGTACACGGTGTTGCGGTTGCCTCGACCGCCTTCACGGGCAATAACTCCTTCTTGAAGAAGCTTCGTGAGGACGTACCGGACCTGGGGTTTCTGTAGCTCAGCAAAAGGCTCTGGAAGAGCACCCATGATGTCGTCGATACCGGCGGGGTGGCGTAGCGAGCGCAGAGCGAGGAGCACCGCCTCCTGACGGCTACTGGGAACCGTAGGTGACGATTGGTGCGGGTCTACGTCCGACTTCTGCTGCGGTGAGCCGACGTCAGCGGTACGAGCACCATCCAGGGGCTCCCGGCTAATAATCGCGGTAAAACGAATGACCCCGTCAATGAACTGGATGGGTTTCAGCCCTGCCTGACGCACCGCCTCCTGTGCCGTGTAGATGCCGCTACCCTCACCCTCGATGACTCGGTATCCGTCGTCGGGGGTTGTTACGTGCGTGCACACGTCATACAGGCGGTCGTTCACGCGGGAACGTTCCCCGTACTCTTGCAGGCGCTGGAGAGTGATTCCGTATAGACCACCGGGGTTTTCTACAGAGATTCGGTCGGGGAAAATCCTGACGCGCACCTCTTCGGTGTCTGCTTTGGGGTTGAGGCTGCGGTGCACGAGCGCATTCGACAGGATCTCGCGAAGGGCAATATCGGGTACTTCCTGCCCGTTGACGAGGTGCCCATTGGGCAGCTCGACGACCGGATGCGCCAGGTTCCGCTTGACCCACGCCAGAGTCTCTTCGAGCATGGCGGGGATGGGGCCGTCCGCTTCGAATTTGTCGAGGTTACGGGCTTTACCGCTTGGGTCGATGACGGCTCCGGTGACTTTGAGCGAGGGCCTAAACTCTTGGGGGTAAGAACCCAAGGCGTACAAGCCCGCAAGGGAAAGGTTGTCGGTTCCGAGGGCAATAATTCCCTTGCGGCGGAGCACTTCTTCATCGGAGCTTGTAGCAAGGCGGCGTGATTTAGCGCGTACGTCTCGCAGATAAGCAGTTTTGAGGCCTTCATCTAGGTCAGCCAGGGAGGTGTATTCCACCGGCTCCTCATCGAATCCGGTGCGTGTCCGCTGAGCCACCATCAGGTCGGTTTCGTGGCGGCTCATTTCGTGGTCACCGTCGCCAGAACGCACGTACGCTTTACCGCCAATGTAGGCGGGGCGTTCGTAGGGAGGCAGCGGAGGGACTGCGGCAACAAAGATTTTGGCGTCTTCGTAGAGGATGGTGCCGGATTCCATGGTGTTCGGCGGCTTGAGGCCCCTGCGGAGCTTGTTGCCGAGGGTTTTTTCTAGGTCTGCAGGGTCGTATACGCCTACAGGTGCAAAGTCATTATTCTCGTCGAGGCCGCAGATAATGATTCCGCCCGTGGAACTATTGGAGAAGCTACTCAGGGTTGCGTCTAGGCTTCCCGGGTAGCCTCCGTGGGCTTTTTTAACCTCAATAAACTGCGTATCGCTACCGTGGGTGCGCAGTAGTTTGATGGTTTCAGCAAGCCATTCGGGGGTCCATTCCACGTTGTTCATACAAAAAATTTTAGTCTAGACACAAATCAGACACAAAAATTTGAGTCTAGACATAAATTTTTATGTCTAGACTCAAATTTTTTATGTGTAGACATAAAAGTTTATGTCTGAGTTATGCCTGCACAGGCTCACCTAGCCGCTAGCGCTGGATAGCTAGCACCGGATAGCTCGTGCTGGATAGCTCGTGCTGGATAGCTAGTGCTAGGCGGCTAGGACCGTTCGGCGAGCATCGCCTCAATCGTCTGCGCCACACCGTCCTCGTGGAAGGGCGGGCAGGTGCGCCCCACCTTCGCAATGAGCGCCGGCTGACCCGACGCCATGGCGAAGCCCTCCCCCGCCCAGCAGAGCATCTCCGCGTCATTCGGCATGTCACCAAACGCCATCACCTCGTGCGCCTCAATGCCGTGGCGTGCCGCGAACTTCTCCAGAATCCGCCCCTTATTCACGGTCTTAGAGCCCATCTCGACGAGCGGCTCACCGACCACGCCGCGGGTCACCGACACCAGCGAACCCACCGCCTGATGCACGCGTGCCTGCAGAATATCCGGGTCCATGCCGGGCACACGAATCAGGTACTTAATGACCGGGGTTGAACCAATACGTTCGAGCGCCTCGGCGATTTTCGCCTCCACCACGCGGGCGCCCTCAAGCACCTCACCGCCCTCGTGCGGGCCCTGAATGTAGACGGTATCCACGGTTTCGAGGGTGTAGGTGGCGTCGGGGAACATGGGCTCCAGCAGCTCGTGAGTACGGGCAATCACCGCGGGATCAGCGCCGTTGACTTCTTCCACCTCGTTCGCGCCCAGGTGGTACACCACGGCACCGTTGGAACAGATGGCGTAGGAGTCGAAGTCGGTCTGCTCGCGCAGGGGCGTGAGCCAGCGGCTCGGGCGGCCGGTGACGAAGACGATATCAATCCCGGCGGCACGGGCGGCCTCAAGGGCGCGCAAGGTACGCGGACGGAACCGGAAGTCGTGCCCGATGAGGGTGCCGTCCAGGTCGCTGGCGATGAGTTTAATCATGCAGATATGCCTTCAGTGGTGGGGTGTATCGGTGCTGGTCAGAATGCAGAGCTGGTGAGACTGTGCCGGCGTGCCGCTATGCCGCTATGCCGCCGGTTCCGCGTAGGTGACGGTCAGGAACGCGCGACCCAGGCCGTGGCCGAGCAGGTTAAAGTTCACGACGGCGGGGCTGGCGTTCTCGTCAATGTCGAGCTTCTCCACATCCACGGCGGTGACGCAGAAGATGTAGCGGTGCGGGCCATGACCAGCCGGAGGGGCAGCACCCAGGAAGCCTGCCACACCGGCGTCGTTGCGGTGCGTCAGGGCGCCGGCGGGTGCATCAGCGCCGGTGTCAATGCTGGTCACGTTGGCAGGAATATTGGAGACAGTCCAGTGCCAGAAGCCGCTGGGGACCGGCGCATCCGGGTCGAAGCAGGTCAGCACGAAAGACTTGGTGCCCTCGGGGAAGCCGCTCCAGGACAGTTGCGGGGAGCGGTCCTGACCGCCCGCCACGCCGAAGAGGGCGGAGCGCATCCATTCGGGGGCGGCGCCGCCGTCCTGAATGTCGGTGGAGGTCAGGGTGAATTCGGGCAGTTCGGGCAGGCCCGCGTAGGGTTCGCGGGGCAGGGGTGCGGTGCCGATGTTGGTCATGGTGCTCCTCAGCGTTGGGGTGCGGGTGGATATGGCGACGCCGGCGGACAGAGTGAGCTATCCGCCGGCGAGGCGTAGATTATTTAGCCGTTGAGTACGGCGTCAAGTTCTTCTCGGGTGGGCGGGTTAGCGCCCGCGCGGGAGACGGTGATGCCGGCTGCGGTTGCGGAGAAACGCAGCAGGTCGGCGATGTCTTCGGCGGTCAGTGCGGCGACCTTGGCGCGCGCCTCAGCACCGGCGATACCGCGGTCGAGCAGGCCCGCGATGAGTGCCGCCATGAGGGAGTCGCCGGCACCGACGGTGTCCGCAACCTCAACGCGGTGTGCGGGCTGGCTGACGCCCTCGGGGTACTTCTTGGTGAAGGCGATGGGGCCGTCCTCGCCGCGAGTGATGACCATCAGCTCGGCGCCGAGGTCAAGCCATGCGCGTGCGGTGTCGTCGAGGGAGCGGTCGGGGTAGAGCCACTGCAGGTCCTCGTCGGATGCCTTCACGACGGTGGAGAGGGACACGAACTTTTCAGCCCATGCGCGGCCCTCATCAACGTTGTGGATGAGGGTGGGGCGGCAGTTCGGGTCGTAGCTGAGCAGGGCGCTGTCGCGAGCGGCTTCGAAGGCTGCTGCGACCACGTGCGCGCCGGGTTCGAGCATGGCGGCGATGGAGCCGGTGTGCACTGCGTCGGAGGTGCGTGCCAGTTCGGTGAGCTTCTCGGCGACGGAGTCGAGGGACCAGGTGATGTCGAACTCGTACTCTGCCGCGCCGTCGGCACCGATGGTTGCCTGGGCGACGGAGGTGCGTTCAGCACTGTGTTCGAAGGGCAGGGTCACCTGGGATGCTTCCAGGTGCGCGTCAATGCTCTTGCCGTAGGAGTCGGGGCCGTAGTGGCCGACGAAGTTGGTGGGGTGGCCGAGGCGGCGTGCGCCGACGGCTACGTTCATGGGCGATCCGCCGGGGTAGGCGCGGGTTTCTCCGTCGTGCTGGTGGACGACGTCTACGAGTGCTTCACCGATTACAGTCAACATGGTTTCAATTCTACTCATGTTTTCCGGGTCGTGACGTGTGTTTTTGTGGGTATTTAAAGTGGTTTTGCTTTCCCTTTTGATGGCTTGTGTTGGCTTGCCGTGTGGGTTCACAAACTGCCTTCTGTCTCTTCTGACTTTTAGCCTCAATATCGCTAATTTTGAGGGTCTGGAGGGGTTCACACAGGTTAGACTTAAACCGACGCCGGGTCTTTGAACGCCCGGCACGGTATTGACGCGACAGCATCGTCGCGCCTACCCTCCAACGACGAAGTTAGGAAGAAGGTCATACGTGACGACTGCAACCGCTACCTGGGTTAACCGTGAGGCTACCGCAGAGGAGCTGATCCCCCTCATCGGTAAGCTGCACCGCGAGAACGGCGTGGTGCTGAGCATTCACGGCCGCAGCCTGGTCAACAAGTCTGTCATTGAGCTGCTGAAGCTGCACGATTTCGTATCCCACATCGATGGTGCGCCCCTGAACCCCGCGCACTCCCTCGAGCTGGTTCGCGCCCTGGTTGAGCTGAACCTGGGCGCGTGCTCGATTAACATTGCTGCTCTGCACAAGGCACACCACGAGGCTGGCTCCCCCGAGCTGTCCATGTGGCTGCCCGAGCAGCTGGGTTCTTCCGTGAACCACCAGGGCGACCAGCCCAAGGAGCAGGACGTTGTGCTGTACGGCTTCGGTCGTATCGGTCGCCTGCTGGCTCGTATTCTGCTGGAGCGCTCCTCCTCGCCGCTGGGTTCCGGCCTGAACCTGCGCGCTGTTGTGGTGCGTAAGAACGGCGATAAGGACCTGGTCAAGCGTGCATCCCTGCTGGAGCGCGACTCTGTTCACGGCCCCTTCAAGGGCGTTATTGAGGTGGACGAAGAGAACAGCACCATCATCGCTAACGGTGTTCCGGTTCGCTTCATCTACTCCTCTGACCCGACCACCGTTGACTACACCGAGTACGGCATTAAGGACGCTCTGCTGGTGGACAACACCGGCCGCTGGCGCGACGTTCCGGGCCTTGAGCAGCACCTGAACCGCCCCGGTATTTCTCGTGTTCTGCTGACCGCTCCCGGTAAGGGCGACATGAAGAACATCGTGTTCGGCGTGAACGATAACGTCATCACCGATGAGGACAAGATCCTCTCCGCAGCATCCTGCACCACCAACGCGATTACTCCGGCACTGAAGGTTCTGGATGACGCATACGGTGTTGAGCGCGGCCACGTTGAGACCGTTCACGCGTTCACCAACGATCAGAACCTAATCGACAACTTCCACAAGGGTGACCGCCGCGGTCGCTCCGCTGTGCTGAACATGGTCATCACCGAGACCGGTGCTGCAAAGGCTGTTTCGAAGGCTCTCCCGCAGCTGGAAGGCAAGCTGACCGGTAACGCTATCCGCGTTCCCACCCCGGATGTCTCCATGGCAATCCTGAACGTGAAGCTGACCAAGCCCGCAGGTTCCGCTGAGGAGCTGAACGAGCTGTTCCGCCGCGAGTCCATCGACGGCGAGCTGCGCCGCCAGGTGGGCTACTCGGATTCCCCCGAGGCTGTTTCCACCGACTTCGTGGGTTCCCGCACCGCAGGTGTTGTGGACTCGCTGGCTACCGTGGTGACCGATGACTCCGCAATTGTCTACGTCTGGTACGACAACGAGTTCGGTTACTCCTGCCAGGTGATTCGCGTTCTGGAGCGTATGGGCGGCTACGACGTCCCCTCCTACCCCGCTAAGTAAGCTACCCCAGCTCATCTAGCACACATATAACAAACCCACCGGTATATATAGCCATTTGGCTATATTGCCGGTGGGTTTGTTTATGAGGTTATATGCGCAAATAAGGGGTAAATTACGTCTTACGGCGGTACACCACACCCTGATGCGCCCGCAGCGTGAAGCTCAAGGGCACCGGGCGGTTTGCCGCATCCACCAGGCCGGAAGGAACCTTCACGGTCACATCCTTCGAGCCGGTGTTCAGGGCAGCCCAACCGTGCGTAAAGGCACGAGTCTGAGCGGTCTTCTGAGCAATAATGCCGCCGACCGGATCCCCCAGGTCGTAGGAAAGCTCCGGGGCGTGCGGGATCTCGTCGTAGGCGTCGTGGTGGGTTGCACTGATGCCGGTGAAGGCGCCTCCGCCGAACACCCAGAAGCCCGCCAGACCGTAGAGGAAGTTCTCATCCGTGCCGGTGATAGCCGCCTTGCGGTCGCTGAGCGGGGTGCGCAGAATCGTCACCTTCTTCTGCGAGGCAGCACTACGGCCACCCAGGCCCGCAAAAGTAGCACCCAGCTTCACCTCACCCGCCGAGCCGTTCGCAATCTCGCGGCCCTGCATCACGGCATACGGCGAGGTCAGGTAATCGTTCGGACCCCAGCCGAGCCACACCTCCTCAAAGCCACCACCGTAGGCGCTGTGACGCTCCCACTTGCCCCAGCGCAGACGCGCTTCAGCAATATTGGGCACCAGAATCTTGCCGATCTTATTCAGCTCAATACCGGCGTAAGCAACCAGAAAATCCAGGTGTTCACGGATCTTCGTCATGGACTCCACGCCCTGAATGGGCAGGTCCAGACCGTAGTAGTCGTTCTCGATATCGTTATCCGCCATGACCCCGTCAAAGGGTGAGTTGCGCATTTCGCGCACCACAGCGTCCACCCAGTGCCAACGGTAATCGGCGTTCCACACCTGCATCTGGAAGTGCTTGGGGTAGCCCTTCCACTCAATACGGTCACCATTGAGGCGGTGCGCAAAGAAATCCTTACCGGAGTTCGCCATGGACTGCGCCAACGGGTAAGAAACGCCCGAGGAATAAATCGGGCCGGGCTCGTAAGAGCGGGTGGAAGACAGGCACTTATACGCCAGCACCACCATTTGAGGTGCACGCTTCTTCAGGTAGCGTGCTGCGTCCAGTTCCCAGGGCTGCAGGATTGCGACAGAGTAGTTCTTGACCGCAAAATCGAGCTGCTGCTGGGTAATGGGCTTGCCGCCGTAGCGGACCCAGGCACCAAACTTGCCGGGTCCGCCCAAGCGGTTGAGTTTATTCGCCATCGTACTCCGGGTCGAATTCGGGGGCGCGAGGGGGCAACTTGCCCAGCTCGCGGTAAATCGTGTTGTAGCGATCCATGACCAATCGCAGCTGGAAGAAGCTGACGATACGGTCGTAGGCGTTCACACAGTAGCGTTCGTAGATGCTGGGCTCCTCCATGAGGGTGCGCAGCGCCGCCGCGAAGCCGTGAATATCGCCGGGGATGGTCAAGATACCGCAGTTACCGATTTCGTGGCCGTCGGGGGCGACCAGCACATCGTCGATGAGCTGGGACATACCGCCCACGTCGGTGCTGACCAGCGGGATGGACGCAGCCATCGCCTCGAGCGCCACAATCGGCTGACCCTCATTGTAGCTGGGCATGAGCAGCAGGTCGAAGCGGTCGAGCATCGCACGCACGTTCACGGTGCCGTGGAAGGTGATGTACTCGCCCATGTTGAGCTCTTCGATGGTGCGCAGGCACAGCTCGTAGTACTCGGGCAGGTGGTCCTTGGGGCCGAGCACGTCCAGGTGGAAGTTCACCAGACCCTGATCGCGCAGCACCGCGAGGGAGCGAATCAGGTCGGTCAGGCCCTTAATGGGCACCACGCGGGCGATGAACACGAAGCGCCACACGTGGCCGCGACCCTCAGCGAGGATGCGGGCACGTGCCGCCTGGCGGGCGTAGTAGGCTTCCGCCACGGACTCGATGAGCATACCGTTGGGCAGGATGATCGCGCGATCCTTCTCACCCTCGTTCATCTGGTCGATGGGCGCGCCAATACCGCGTGCCTCTTCCAGAGCCTTGGGGTACAGGTAGGTTGCCATGTCGGCGCTGGGGTAGCAGAAGCGTCCCATTTCGACGAACCAGACGGACCAGGCACGCTCGTCGAGGGTGACCGGGCCCAGGCCGGGGTGCTCACGCTCTTCGTTGAGGAAGGCGTAGTCGGTGGTGACGGGCTTCGCCATGTTGCGTTCGAGCTTGGTGTTCACGGTGTCGCGAATGTAAAGGTTGTGCTCGGTCAGCAGGAAGCTGGTGCCGTGGTCACGTGCGGCTGCGGCGGCGATGAGTGCCGCGTAGCCGGTGGTGTGGGCGTGGTAGACGCGGGCGTGCGGCATCCGCTCGTGCAGAAGCGCAAAGAGGATGGAGACGAAGTCGCGTACCTTCCAGAAGAGCTCACCGAAGGGCACCTCGGAGAAGAAGCCCAGACCCGCAATTGCCTGCATGAACTCGCGGGTTCCGAAGAGGCCGAAGAGGTTGTAGCTGCGGGTTGCGGGGTTGATGCCCTCGTCGTAGAGCTTCCAGAGGGGGTTCACGTCGCCGGCGATGAGGGCGCTGAAGCCGTCCATGAGGCGCTGGGTGAGTGCCTGACGCTCCGCAAACTTCATATGCAGTGCGGAGGGGTCGCAGGCTTCCGCGAAGGCGTCGCGGTTGACGTCCAGGCTCAGGTACAGCACCTTGACCCACTTGACGTTCTCGGGCATGCCGTAGAGGTCTTCGTGGGGGGAGTTCTTATCCCAGGCGATGTGAATAATGCCGTAGGTCAGATCCGGGTTTTCGCAGACGATATCGTGCACCACCGCAGACACACCACCCTTGAGGTAGGGGTAGGTGGATTCCATGATGATGGCGACGTCAACGTCCGGGTATTCGGGGTCGCTGTAGTGGGGGCCGGGAGCCGGAAGCTGCAGCGGCGCGTAGTGGTTTCGGTACATCTGTTCAGTCATTGTCGTATGTATCTTTCGCGGACCGTGCGGTTCTTACCAGGCGAGGGCTCGACGCCAGAAGAGGGAGTACTCGGGTGCTGCCCACGCCTGACGGTAGACGCGGTAGCACGCGAAGGTGAGCACTGCCTCGCCCACGATGATGGGCAGGTAGCCGGTCTCGTTGGGCAGGATCATGAAGGAGATGAAGAGCAGCACCAGGTGTGCTGCGGAGAGCAGCTGCACGGTGACGTACATGGTCATGTACTCGATCTGGTAGATCAGCAGTGCCACTGCAACGAAGAGGAACGCGACGACCAGGCCGGAGAGCGCCAGCGGGTAGGACTGCGGCAGGAAGATGTACATCAGGATGCCGGTGACAATGGCGCTGGCGATGTAAATCAGCAGGGAGTTGCGGATTGCGCGGTTGGAGGTGCGCAGAGCCTTGGAGGACTCCGCCTGAACGCCCTTGTAGGGCAGGCGGTCGAAGATGGTCCACAGGTGCTGGATGCTTGCGTTGACGCGGTCTGCCTCCACCACGAAGAAGTAGTTGTAGGCGATAACGCAGGGAATCAGGCTCAGGTAGATTACCACGACGTTGATTTCGCCGCCGGTAACCAGGAAGAGCATGTACTTATCAGCCCAGATGATGGAGCCGGTGAAGAAGCCACGCAGGGCGTCGAGCGCAATGTCCTTGAGCGGGATGCGCGCGAAGTGCAGCAGGTGCACCAGGTCCTTGCCGAGGCTCACCAGCAGGATGAGCGAACCAACCAGCGGCGGCAGGAACCAGATGACGGGGAAGAAGTACAGGGCAAGAGTGTAACCAAGCCACGCGATAAACCAGATGATGCGGTTCTTCGCGAGGTTCGGGATGACCAGCAGCTGTGCGAACGCGATGTTGAGAACACCCAGGACAAAGAACGCACCGAATGCAGTCGGGGTCCAGTGCAGGACGAGGGCGACCGGTACGGCGAAGATCAGTACCAGCGGCATGGTCATGAAGAAGAGGTAGAGCCAGTTGCGGGTGAACGCGGTCAGGTCGGTAATGTCCTGGAACTGCGGTTCGGACATGCGTGCGCGTACGGCGCGTGCTTCGGCGCGCTTGAGCTGATGCTCAAGGGTTTCAGCGTGAATACGCAGGCCTTCGCGGGCGTCCGCAATCTTCTTGTGCTCCATCTGGATAGCACGGTACAGGGGCAGGCAGGCCGCCTGGCTGAGCCAAGGAACGGTAATGGATGCCGCAAGGATGACCTGAATCAGGGGTACACCATCGAGGTTGTACCGGTTAATGGTCGGGGTGACGATGGGGAAGACGGTGGTCAGCAGTGCGACCGGAGAGACGTAAAGCAGAAAGTTAATGAGGAGGCGCCATGCGCTGTTGCTTTTTTCCTCAGTACCGTGGTTGGTAGACAATCTTGCAGACTTTCAGTCGATAATCGTAAAGATTAGGGGCAGTGTGTTTGAACAGCACCGTGTGACGTTCCATAGGGAAGACTCGCCATGCCGAGAAGTGCCGGGTCCCCATGGCTTGCGCTGATGCCGCCGAGAATCAATATACGGCATATATCAACTAAAACCTTTGGTTTCCTTAACCCTCTACTTGATATTTGGAGGGATTTAGGACACACCCACATAATGTGCATCACACATAAACATAAAACACCTAGTGGGGGTAATATTCTGCGCAATGTGCGTAGGGTGCAACAACCTTGAGAAGGGTGCCACCAAGCAACGCGCCCCAACACAAAATGTCCCTGCGCAGAGTATCCCTGCACAGAGCGCCCCTGTGCAGAGTGTCCCTGCACAAAAGCATCCCGGCCCCTCCCATTCGGGGAGGGAACCGGGATGCTCTAAGCGACCCTAACGGATCCTAATTTTTAGGATGCGCTCGAGAGAGTACGCAGTGCCACGGACACCACAGCCAGGCGCGGGTGACCGGTGACGTCCGGAGCGGCCTCGCCAATCTCCTTCAGGATGCGGTCAATGTTGCCCACGCGGGTCGGGTGGCTCTCAATCCACTCAGCCAGTGCCTTCTGTGCGCCGTCAACAGTGGAGAAGTCGCCCTTCGCGCCCTCCGCCACGGACAGTGCCAGACCTGCAGCGGTCTCGTAGAGGCTGCCGCGCAGTGCCTGACGTGCCAGGATCTCCCAGCGGTCACTACGGGGAAGCTCAGTGATGAGGCCGAGCAGCTCGTCCACCTTGAAGCGGTCGTAGGTTGCGAAGTAGACCGGTGCCAGCGAGGTTGCCTCGAAGTCGTGGTCGCGTGCCGAACGGATAACGTCCAGCAGGGCGTAGCCCTCGAAGCCGCGAATCCAGATGACGATGAGTTCCTCGGGCAGGCCCCATGCCTCGCCTGCGTCGCGCTTTGCACGAACACGCTCGCGGGAGGTGCCGGAGAGGTACTCGGGCAGGTTGTGACGCATCTCGACGACGGAGCCGAAGATCTCCAGCAGCTCAGAGATGCTGGTGCCAGCAACCACGCCACGCTCGGTGATGAACCAGCGGACAGCACGATCCAGAACACGCTGGTTGTCGCGCAGGACGGTGAACCATGCATCCAGCGAGGTCTTCGGGGGCAGTTCGCGGTGCAGCTTAGCTGCGGTGCCCAGCTCGAAGAGCTCACGAGCCACGATGAAGGCGCGTGCGACGGAATCGATACCGACGTTGAACTCCTCCATCACGCGGTATGCGAAGGTGATACCGCCGATGTTGACCAGCTCGTTAGCGACGCGGGTGCAGATGATTTCCTTACGCAGCGGGTGCGAGTCCAGGTGCTGACCGAAGCGCTCGACCAGTGCTGCCGGGAAGTAGCTGCGCAGAACACCTTCCAGGTAGGGGTCGTCCGCGAAGTCGGTCTGCTCCAGTGCGTGGGTGAGGTAAATCTTCACGTACGCAGCCAGGACGGACAGCTCGGGGCGGGTCAGGCGGTCGCCGGTGGTCTCCAGGCGCTCGTCCAGCTCCTCGTCAGTGGGCAGGAACTCGACGGCGCGGTTCAGACCGGCGTGCTCTTCCAGGTCGTGCATGAGGCGCTTGTACAGGTTGGTACCCAGGACGGAACCGTGGAACTCACCCTGCAGCAGGACGTTCTGCTCGACATTGGTCTCGAGCACCTTGCCGCCGACCTCGTCCTGCAGGGACTCGATGAAGGAAGCACGCTCTTCAACGGGCAGTTCGCCGTGTGCAACGAGGCGGTCCACCAGAATCTTGATGTTGACCTCGCGGTCACTGGTTTCCACACCTGCGGAGTTGTCGATTGCGTCGGTGTTGAGGATGACGCCGTTGAGCGCAGCCTCAATACGACCCAGCTGGGTGAAGCCGAGGTTACCACCCTCGCCAACAATCTTGGCGCGCAGGTCCTTGCCGTTGACGCGCAGTGCGTCGTTAGCCTTGTCGCCAACCTGTGCGTTGGTCTCGGTGGAGGCCTTCACGTAGGTACCGATACCACCGTTGTAAATCAGGTCAACCGGCGCCTTCAGGATTGCGGAAATCAGCTCGGTCGGTGCCAGCTCGGTGACGGACTCGTCCAGGCCCAGAACCTCGCGCACCTCGGGGGTGATCTCGATGGACTTCAGACCGCGAGAGTACACGCCACCACCGGCGGAAATCAGGTCGCGGTTGTAGTCCTGCCACGAGGAACGGGGCAGATCGTACAGGCGCTGACGCTCGTCGAAGGAGACGGCTGCGTCGGGGTTCGGGTCCAGGAAGATGTCGCGGTGGTCGAATGCTGCGACCAGGCGGGTTGCCTTGGAGCGGAGCAGACCGTTACCGAACACGTCACCGGACATGTCGCCGATGCCGACTGCGGTGAACTCTTCGGTCTGAGCGTCGTGGCCGAGCTCAGCGAAGTGACGCTTGACGGACTCCCAAGCACCGCGTGCGGTGATGCCCATTGCCTTGTGGTCGTAGCCGACGGAGCCGCCGGATGCGAACGCGTCGCCCAGCCAGAAGCCGCGCTCCAGGCTGATTGCGTTTGCGGTGTCAGAGAATGCTGCGGTGCCCTTGTCCGCTGCAACCACCAGGTAGTAGTCGTCAGCGTCGCGTGCGATAACGCCCTCGGGGCGGACAACAGTCTCGGAGCCGTCAGCACCAACGGAGAGGTTGTCGGTGACGTCCAGCAGGGAGCCGATGAAGACCTTGTAGGACTCGCGACCCTCGGTGATCCATGCGTCGCGATCCACTGCGGGGTCGGGCAGCTGCTTGGGGTAGAAACCACCCTTCGCACCGGTGGGGATAATGACAGCGTTCTTCACCATCTGTGCCTTGACCAGGCCCAGAACCTCGGTGCGGAAGTCGTCACGGCGGTCCGACCAGCGCAGGCCACCACGTGCGACGCTACCGAAGCGCAGGTGAACACCCTCAACGCGCGGGGAGTAGACGAAAATCTCGAACTTGGGGCGGGGCAGGGGTGCGAAGTCGATCTCCTGCGGTGCCACCTTGAATGCGAGTGCGGGGCGGTCAGCCAGGTATGCGTTGGTGCGCAGGATAGCGCGGATGACCTTGCCGAGGGAACGCAGGTAGCGGTCAGCGTCCAGGGTGGGGATCTGGTTCAGTTCCTCAACCAGGGCTGCTTCGATTTCCTCACGGCGTGCGTTGCGCTGCTCATCGTTGAGGCCGTTGTTCGGGTCGAAGCTGACCTCGAAGAACTCGACCAGGTGCTTGGTGATGGCCGGGTTTGCGAGCAGGGTGTTCGACATGAAGGACGGGGTGTAGCCCAGGCCCAGCTGAATCAGGTAGTGGTTCAGGGCACGGAACAGACGTACTTCCTGCCAGGTCAGGCCCTCAGCCAGGATCAGGCGGTCCAGGGTATCGGACTCGCGCTCACCGAGCAGGTAGGCGTTCAGGGCATCCTCGTACAGGGAAGCCACAGCGTTTGCGTCCACGCCCTCGGGGAATTCAACTCCGAAGTCGTAGAGGTAACCGTAGTCTTCGCCATCCTCAGGCTTGAACTCGTAGGGCTTCTGATCAACAACGACCAGGCCCATATTCTGCATAACCGGCAGAAGCTCGGTGAGGGTGTGAGGTGCGGACAGGTAGGTCTTCAGTCGGGTGGTGTTGGCTTCGCCGGCTTCAACCTTGATTGCGGCGGGCTTCTGGCCCGAGAGAGATTCAAGAATCACGATATCCTCGATTGCTTGTTCTACTGTGTAATCGGCTCGGTAGGCTGCACTAGTCGCATCTGCCCAGGCTGATGCGAGTCGGCGGCCTTCCGCTCCGGGTTTCCATGCCTCAATAGCAGCTGCGGTTGCTTCCACCCAGGAGCGGGCGGCTTCTTGCAGTCGCTTTTCGAGAGCTTGATGATCCGTCTTCGGCACATCGTTGGGGTTCGTGAGCCGAATGCGGAAAAATAGACGCGCCAACGATGAGGAAGACAGGTACACCTCATGGTCGATGGCACTCAAATCAAATTCCTGTCGGAACACCTGCTGAATGCGGGAGCACACGTTCGTGTTGTAGCGATCCCGAGGCAGGTACACCACGGCGGAAATAAACCGGTTGAACCGGTCAGCGCGCAGGAACAGGCGGGTCTTGCGACGCTCCTCCAGACCCATAATGCCGCCGAAAGTATCGGTCAGATCATTAGCGGAAGCGTGCAGCAGTTCCAGGCGGGGGTAATCCTCCAAGGCACCCAGAAGCGCCTTGTCAGAGTAAGAACCGGGGTGGTAGCCAAGGCGGCGGCGCACCATCGCAATACGCTCACGCACCAGCGGAGTCTCAATAGCGGGCAGCGCATACGCCTGGCGAGTGAACAGGCCCAGGATGACGTACTCGCCAATCACGCGGCCATTCAGGTCGAAGCGGCGCACACCAACGTAGTCCAGGTAGTCGTTGCGTGCGACGGTGGAGCGGGAGTTCGCCTTCGTGATGTACAGCGGGCGCGGGAACAGAGCGCGCTCCAGGGTCTCACCCGAGAGCGGAATGCGGCTCTTACCCTCCGTGGTGCGCAGAATACCGAGCGCCGAACCGGGGCGGTCCACCAGAGAAATAGCGCCGGAGGAGCCGTCCAGTACGCGCTCCTTCACGCCCATGAACACAAAGTTGCCGCGGGTGAGCCAGCGCAGGAAGTCCTGTGCCACCTCCACGCGGGAGGCGGGCTCCACGCCGCGCGGGTTGGCGGCGTAGGATTCCTCGCCGTGGCCCAGGGTTGCGCCACGCAGGTCGTACATGGACTGCGCCAGGTCGAAAACGCGGGTGACCATGGCGTCCAGGTCGGTGTGGCAGGCGCGAACGTCAGCGAGGACGCGCTCCACTTCCTTCTCGCAGCGGCGCTGATCTTCCTCAGTGAGGTAGCGGGTCAGGCGGACCGCAATCCAGGACTCAATAGCGACCGTGGTGCCCTCGGGGGCGTTATCGCTGAGCTTGAGGGAGGGCACGCCAAGAGTGGCGGTATCGCCGCTGGCAAGGTTGCCGCGCATGCCGGTGCCGCGCAGGCTCAGGAGGTTACCGTCCGGGCCGCGTTCGGCGAGGAAAGTGGGGTGAAGAATCGTGACGAAACCACCAAAGTGCGCGGCGAGGCATGCGGTCAGGGAGCTGACAATGTGCGGCATGTCGTCAGTCGCGACGTACAGGGTGGTGTTGTACTCGTCATTGCGTGCGACAACGACAGGGGTCTTGGGCAGGCGGATTTGAGCCAGCGCACGGTGGGTGCGAGCCAAATCCTCTAACTCTGCCGGGGTGAACTCTTCACGCTCATCTTCGGGGCTGTTCAGGAAATACTGCTCGACCCATGCATCGGCGCCAGCGAAGTGTGCCATAGCCTTGTCAGTCATTGACAATCTATCCTCCGAATATCGGTATCACTTCACTGTGACGGTGTCTGTGTGGTCTCATGTGCGCGCCGTGGCGCGCGAGCACTTATACCAAGCTTATACCTTTGAGGTGTTTCTGTCAGACATATCGCTCTTGTGGGCGTAGAAATTATTTTTATCTTCTTCCCAAATCCAGCGCGCATTTGGTACGGGTTCAAGAAAGTAGGTGCATCTTGAGGGGTGGACACGTACAGTGAAACTATGAGTTTGCGTACTGAATCTTTCCTGGTGGGTCTCATTGGTGACGGCATCACCTCCTCACTGACCCCTCCCATGCACGAGGCGGAGGCGGACGCGCACGGGGTGCGCTACCTGTACCGCCCCGTCGACCTGGACGCCCTGAACCTGGACGGCGCCTCCGCCCCAGCGCTTCTGGATGCGGCGGCACTGCTCGGTTTTAACGCTTTCAACATCACGCACCCGTGCAAGCAGTCCGTCATGGAGCACCTGCACGAGCTCTCGGATGCGGCACGCGCCCTGGGCGCGGTCAATTGCGTGGTGATTCGCGAGGACGGCAGCTTCTACGGCGACAACACGGACTATTCGGGGTTCATCGCGGGGCTGAAGCGCGGCCTGCCGCAGGTGGCGGAGGATCCGGCTCGCATGGAGCACGTGGTGCAGCTAGGTGCCGGCGGTGCCGGTAGCGCCACGGCGTACGCGCTGTGCCGCCTGGGGGTGCACCACCTGAGCCTCTTCGAGCGTGACGCGGCGAAGGCGCAGGGGCTGGCGGAGCAGCTGGGTGGGCTCTTCCCCCAGACCCGAATCGAGGTACTAACCGAGGATGAGCGCCTCATTGAAGCTCTACTGGAAGCTCAGGGTTTGGTGAATGCGACCCCGGTGGGTATGCACGTGCATCCGGGTATGCCGTTGAGCGATTCGGCACTGGATGCCGGGGTGCTGCGCGAGGGCCTGTGGGTTGCGGACGTCATCTACCTGCCGCAGGAAACACAGCTGGTACAGGTAGCGCGTGCCGCCGGGTGCGAGGTGCTAACGGGCGGCTACATGGCGGTCGGTCAGGCGGTGGATGCCTTCCGCCTCTTCACCGAGTTAGAACCAAATGCAGAGCGCATGGCAGCTCATTTTGAGGCGCTGATTGCGGCACAGCAAGGGGTTTAGAAAATTAAACACGGAGGTGGGGCTGGATAGCTAACTATCCAGCCCCACCTGCTTTTATTCTATATACGGAATATATTCTGTGGGCTATGCATCCAGCTCATCCAGGGTCTTTTTGTAACCCTCACGAGCCGTCAGCGCACCCAACGCCACGAGCACGCACATGGCAACCGTGAACACGGCGGGCAGCACTGCATTATGCAGGTCAGCACCGGCGAGGCTCGTCGCCACGGCGGGGGCGACGCCTCCAGAAATCGCGAAGCCAATCTGGGTACCGAGCGCCAGGCCGGTCACGCGCACGCGGGTCGGGAACATCTCCGCGTAGAAGGCGGGCCACACGCCGTTCGCCATGGAGTAGAGCGCACCGTGCATGAGCACGCCGTAGGCGAAGATACCAACCCAGTTACCCTCGGCAATCGCACCGAGGTACGGGAACATCACTAGGGAAGAAGCCACCGCACCGGTAATGAAAACGGGCTTGCGGCCAATCTTATCGGCGAGCATGGCGGCAAGCGGAATCGCAATCAGGCCGAGAGTATTCGAGGCGACCGGCACCAGCAGCATAGTGCTGCGGTCGAGCCCGTAACCCTTCGTGGCGAAGGACAGCGCGAAGGTCGTGAAGACCATGTTCACGGTGTTGACCATGGCACACACGGCGATGGTGAGTACGGCACGCTTGTGGTGCTTGAAGACCAGCATGAGCGGGGACTCGGTGAGCTTTTCGCGCTGCAGGTAGGCGGGCGGTTCAGAGAGGGCGCGGCGAATCAGCCAGGCGGTCACCACCACGAAGGCGGAGAGCCAGAAGGGTACGCGCCAGCCCCAGGTGAGCAGGTGCTCGTCCGGCAGGGCAGCGAAGGGAATGAACACGGCGGTCGCCAGTAGCGAGCCGAACTGGGTGCCCTGCAGGGTCCAGCTGGTCGTGAAGGCGCGCTGGTGTTCGTGGGCGTGCTCCAGGGAGATGGAGATGGAGCTTGCCTGCTCACCGGCGGCGGAGAGGCCCTGAAGCATACGGCAGGCGACCAGCAGAATCGGCGCGATAATACCCGCCTCGCTATAGGTCGGCAGGCAACCGATTGCGAAGGTTGCAAAGCCCATCAGGAAGAGGGTGAGCATCAGGACGAATCGGCGGCCGTAACGGTCACCGAGGGGCCCAACAATCATGGCGCCAAAGGGTCGCACAACGTAGGCGACGCCCACAACCACCATGGACTTGAGGATGCCGATGGCGGCGGTGTCTTCGGGGAAGAAGATGCGGTTGAGTACGATTGCCGCGGCGGTGCCGTAGACGGCGAAGTCGTAGTATTCGAGGGCGGAGCCTATCCAGCTGGCGAGGGCGGCTCGTCGTGGTGATCGGGCGGGCGCGTCGGTGCGTCGGCTCATGGGTGGCTCCTTCGGTGGTGTACCCGTTGGGAGGGGCGGGGCCGCGGTGTGGGCGGCCCGCGCGGTCTGTCAATGTGCCCTTCCAGTGTAGGGAGCGTACCGCACGTTTTCCATAGGGTTACCTAAGTTCCCAGAGTATGAAGACAAAGCATGAAGAGAGCGCGAAGCAGGGATGGCGGGCTAACACCTCCAACCCCAGCCAGTTCATAAGCGATCAAGAAATTTGTAATTTCAAAAATGCGCGACAGGACTTTCGCACCCCAACCCTCGTAAAGTGAATATCACCTCGGCAGGAGTGTGCCTGCTGAGGAATCATGCCGATCAGGATAAAGCTGGTCGGCATTTTTAGTGTCCAATTCATTTGCTGTAGCCCTGCACTTTGACTTCCCGGGAATGTCAAAGTGTAGGGCTACAGCCTTTCCGAAAGGATTTTATTATGTCCAAGATTGATCAGGCGATTGCATGGATGGAGCAGCGTAAGGGCAAGGTGACCTATTCGATGAATTATCGAACTGGCCCGCATTCTTATGACTGCTCATCTGCGGTTTACTTTGCACTGCGAGATGCTGGCCTGCTCCCGCAGAATATTGCTATTGGTAATACCGAAACGCTCTTCCACGATTTGGAGAGTAACGGCTGGACTCAGGTTCGACCGGATGCATCGGGTAATTACCCGGCACGACGTGGCGACGTGTTTATTTGGGGTCGCCGTGGATACACCAGCGGCGCAGCTGGTCACACCGGCATTTTCTACGATGACCACGACACGATTATCCATTGCAATGCTGGCCACAATGGTATTTCCATCAATCCGCACGACACGATTTGGGTGTATAACGGTTCTCCTGCAATCACGATTTATCGTCCCCCTGCAGAAGTAAACGAAGAAGAGGTTATCTATCGCGCAGCTAAGAATGCGATGAATGCAATTTTTAATGAGCCTTTTGTTCGCCAGGGCGACCTCGCTAAGGCTCGCTATGGCAATGCCACTGTCGGCCTGCGCGGCGTAATCCACTGGTTCGACAACTCCATGTTGTACCTTCAGCAGCGTCTCGATGATGCAGAAAAAGCCGTGCGTGCGCTCTAGTTAGATTTATCTACTGAAACCAAAAAGATAACCATCAGGGTGTTTGGGGGAGGGTCCCTAGGCCCTACCCCAAACACCCATAAAACTTTAAATATAACGCATTCAATAAATTACAAAATTTCACCTAATGAATATTTATCGATAAATAAACCAGTATAAGTTGATTTACGAATTAAATAGCCTCATCTACCTTCAAATACACCCCCCCTCTGAACCAAATATTAAAGGGCGATTTAGAACATTGAAAAGTATCTGTTTACTCTTTTGACTAGGCATAATATTCAGGAGAAACCATGAAACACCTACCCCGCCCCTGCGCAGGATGCAGGGAGCCAACCAGTTCCTATAGAGAGGATTGCCGCACCTGCCAGGCGCGGCGCCGTGCTATACAGACGCACGATAGTCCCTATCTAATGCAGGGGCATTCAATATGCCCTCGGTGTTGGCGTACGGCAGGTCTCTCCCTACCGGCCAGTAGTGTACGCCCGGAGAGCTACGGGCAACCGCTCGTAATAGAGAATCAGTGGAATCCTATCTATTCCATCTGTCGTGCATGTATTCACGCTCCACGAGGCACTGTCCCTCTTGATTCACCGCGGGTCTATCTTCCTGTCAATCCTAGAGCTCGACGAACTTCAAAGCAGCGAATTTACCCTTCGCGAGCAAATCCGGTTCTTTTTCTTCCGCTTTCTCATTGCACGCGTTGTGAGAAGCCAATAGATGAGGATTCTCGACATGCTGGGTATCCTTTGTGCCGCAAGCACTACCGGCAATTGAAGCGACAGAACGAGCACCAGGACACTGGAGTAGCTCCAATCGGTAAGAAGAGCGAACAGGATGAATTGGTCGTCCATGATGCCGGTCTAGCATCATTCCTACACGCACGGAGAAAGCGTCTGTCGCATGCTTCAACTTCGCTGCCACGAAGCAGAAGCAGGGCAAATCCATGTATGACCAACACTATGGTCCACACACCTTCCGCACTGTAGCGGATATCAATAATTCACTCATTTAGCAGAGAGGCTACATCATTATGGCTACCATTTCGTCTAGCGATCAGCTACAACAGCATCTGATCGCTCTAACCGTGGGCACGCCAGTGAAGGACGCAGACCGTCAATGTCTGCATCGCACAAAGTTCCGTATTCCACGCCACCAGGCATTATTGGACGAGTTGGCAGATTATGTAGCCGGCGGTTCACGTACCGGAGGAGCATCCAGCACCAGCCGCTTTGGATGTCGTATGCCCATTTCTGCTAATGCGCTACAAGTTCAGGAGTCTATTCGTTCCGTTGTGATGGGCTCATTCCCAGGTGCATCGCTGAAAAATCAGGTTTCTGCATGGATTCGCAATCACTTACATCAGGAACTTCATGATGAGGCGTTGGCAATAACGACTAGTTGGATTCGGGCCATTGTTGCGTTGCGCCATCCCAGCCATGACTTGCAGGGATTTTGCCCTAACTGCGGGGAGCAGGAAGTCACGAAGACAAGCTGCGACGGCTCAACATCAATACGCAAATCTGCACTATATTACACCGCTGAACGAGCATCTTGTCGTTCATGCTCTGCTGTGTGGGAAGGGTTAGAAGGCATGAAGGCCTTAGCCCTGCTACTTCATAGCCAGGACTAATATCGTCCACTATTAAGCTTCTGCCTGTGAACATAGGTATCCAATCCAAGTAGGATTACACCATTTTCCCGGGCAGATAAAACTACCGCATGAAGCTGTTATTTCACTGCTGTAGTTCACCCCGTCGGGTTTATCCCGGCGGGGTTTTCTGTTAAACCGCGGCTATAATAGCCGCCCAACCGCCAAGGAGATTATCATGGCACCTATTTCTGAAGCATCCGCCTACCGCGCAGCGCATCGAGCTCTGACTGATGTGTATGATGCGCCTTTTGTTCGAGAAGGTAATCTTGCGGTTGCTAAATTTGGCAACGCTACTGTCAACACTCGAACCGTTGTGGAATGGTTCGATCATCAGGTGATTCTTATTGCTAAGCGTATTGAAGATATCGAGAAGCTCGCAAAGTCAAAGCGCCATGCTTAGACATCGCCCAGGATGGCGTAAGCAGCTGTACGCGGTCATTCCAGCTACCACTGCTGTCCTGCAGACCTACGGAATCCTCACGCAGGAGCAGGCAAGTGTGTGGGCTGGTCTCGCGATAGCCCTCTGGGGTTTGTGGATGGCTTGGGCTAACACCGACCATACTCGCAAGCCCCGCAATACTACGCATATCCCTCCTCATCAGTAGGTCCGTCACATATCGTGGGGGCGGTGGAACATATTTCGATTCCCTACCGCCCCCACCGTATGATGTACCTGTATAAGTTCCAGCCGCCGCATTCCGAAGAGGTCCCATGCCGTCACCCCGCACCAGCATTATCATGCCGGTCTATAACACCGCTGACACTGTCGTCGCCGCGATGGAGTCCGTTCTGGCACAGACCGACCCCAACTTTGAGCTGCTGGTAGTGGTTGACGGTTCCCCGGATTGTTCCTCGAAGGTGATTCGCGAGTTCCTGAAGAACACCCCCGACCCCCGCATCCGCCTGTTCGACAATGAGCAGAACGCCGGCGTGTCTGCGGCACGCAACCAGGGTCTGGATGAGGCGCGCGGCGAGTGGATTACGTTCATTGACTCTGATGACACGTACCGCCCCGAGTTCCTGGAGCGCCTACACGCCGCGGCGGCACGTAACGGCGCGGATGTGGCAACCTGCGGTCACACCATTGCCCGCGCCGACGGCTCCACGATGGACCGCCCGCAGGATGCGCCCGGTACGTACACGGGTCGCGATATTGCCATCAACTATCTGCTAAACCGTTTTACGGGTTTTGTGCACGATAAGATTTTCTGCGCTTCGCTCTTCTCTTCGGTACGTTTCGCAACCGATATTCACCGCGCCGAGGATGCCCTCGCGGTCTTTGAGTGCCTCATGCAGGCGCAGAAGCTTGAGGTTATCCCGGACTGCCTGTACCTGTACCACATGGGCTCTGAGGGTCTGACGTGGGGCCGCGTGACCCCGGTGGAGGAAAGCATCCGCCACACCCGCTACATGCGTGAAGCGGGTGCACCCCTGCTCTCCTCGAAGGAGGGTCAGCAGGCTCTGGCGATTTCTTCTGCGGTGACTTACCTGAATAATGCGCAGCAGGCGCTCATGAGCGATAGCGCCGACTCGGACGCGGTAATCCGCGAGTGCCGCCGCCAAATCGAGTGGGGTTGGGTTGTGCCGGCGCTGCGTTCTAGCCCGGTGGTGGGTGCGGCGAGCCTGCTGTTGAAGCTCTCCCCCGCCCTGTACCGCACCCTGTACGGCGCATACGTTCGCCGCGCCTACGGCATGTAACCCCTCAACGTTCTCATCAGTCCCGCTCTTATCAGCCCCGTTCTCAAAGGTTCCCACCCTATGTCTGCCACCCCTCGCACAAGCATCATTATGCCGGTCTACAACACCGCCTCCACCGTCATTGCGGCGATTAAGTCGGTGCTGGCGCAGACCGACCCCAATTTTGAGCTTCTGGTCATGATTGACGGCTCCCCGGATAATTCGGCGCAACTGATTGCCGAGTATCTGCAGCAGAACCCGGATGAGCGCGTGCGCGTGTTCAATAACCCCAAGAATCAGGGCCTGTCCGCGATGCGTAACCAGGGCCTGGATGAGGCACGCGGCGAGTGGGTGACTTTCCCCGATTCTGACGATGCTCTCTACCCGACCTTCCTGGAGCGCCTGCACTACCACGCCGAGCGTACTGGTGCGCAGGTGGTCAATTGCGCCCACAACATGGTGGCGACCGACGGTTCAACCACCCAGCGCCTCAAGGGCACCCCCGGCACGCTGACCGGCCAGGAAGCGGCGTTCGCCCTGCTTAAGGACCAGCTGTCTCCTTACGCCTGGGATAAGATCATTCGCCGTGAACTATTTGAGGACGTCCGATACCCCCAGATTGAACGAGCAGAGGATGAGTGCGCGCTGTTGGACTGCTACCTGCGAGCGCAGAGCGTGACCGTCATCAATGAGCCGCTGTACGCTTACGCTGTGAGTGCGGGAAGCCTGACCTGGAGCCGTATTACTCCTTTGTCTGAGACCCGTCGCCTTCTTGACTACTTCGCGAAATCCCTTCAACGCACGAGCACGTATCATCTGTCTGCCGGTCAGGAGGCGCTGACGATTGCCCGGGTTATTGCGTACCTGAATAACGCGCAGCAGGCGCTGATTGTGGGCGGTGAAAGCGCGCCGGCTGTGCTGGCGGGTTGCCGTGCCGGTTTCAGCTTCGGCGATACGCTCCTCGCCCTGCGCCGCCGCCCCGTCTTTGGCGCTGCGGGCCTGCTCCTCAAGGTCAGCCCGGCGCTCTACCGCAGGCTCTACGGCGCTTACATTAAACGGGTTTACAACCTCTAATCCCAGACACTTTGACGTTAAGCGTTAGTCATATATCTGCTGGAACAAAGCACGGGGATTCTCACTCTCGGTTTTATCTCTGCGCTAACCCAACGCTGCACTCACATTGCATATTCATCCACATATCCCCTAGAAACTTATGGCACATACAGCACCGGAGTATCCGTCCCTCTATTCCGCCGTTTTTGAGCGGCCAAATTCTCTTAACTTCATTCGCCTAGTCCTCGCGACCTTTGTGATTTTCTCCCACACGCCCTACATTGTGGCGGGTGTAAAGGTTGATGAAAACCCCCTGTGGAAAGAGTTCTATGTCTTTGGCGATTTTGCAGTCAATGCATTCTTCGCCATCTCGGGATTTTTAATTGCGCACAGCGCCTACCGGAGTTCCGCGGGATCATATCTGGTGAAGCGTATCTTGCGTATTTTCCCCGGTTACTGGGTCTCCATCCTTTTCGTAATTTTCATTGGTGGAACGCTCTCCGTCCTCACAGGCCACGCCCCCATGGGTTGGGACATCCCCAACGCCATCTTATATTTCCGCAACAACTGGGATCTCTCCCAATTGCAGTACGGACTCTTTAACGGACCGGCCGACGTGCCGTTTACCTCCCCTTCATGGAACGGTTCAGCATGGACGCTAGAATACGAGTTCTTCTGCTACCTTTTACTTCTCCCCATCTTCTATCTTCCGTTCATTCGCCGGCACCTAAAGGTTTTTATTCCTCTCGCTTACCTTGTGAGCCTCAGCTACTACGTACTCATTCAGGTACTTGGCTACGATTGGATGACCTGGGCGCTGGGCCTCGACCCTAGAAACCTCAAGGCTTCAGCACGCCTCTACCCCTTCTTTTTTGCCGGGGCTCTACTCTACCTCGTGAGCCGCCGTATCACGCTCCGTCCGGTAATCACTCCGCTCCTGGCTACAATTTGTACTCTCGCCGGGTTCTACTTCACCTGGCTCGTTCCTCACGCCAACATTATGCAGTGGACTCAGATTGTTTTGGCCTTCGGAATTATTGCCCTGGGCACCTGTCTTAACGTTCCTCTGGGGCAAACCAACGATATCTCTTACGGCGTGTATATCTACGCCTGGCCGGTACAACAGATTCTTGTACTCCTGGGAAGCGTTTCCCTCGGAATCTCAGTTAATATCATCCTCGACGCCATCATCACCTTCGGCCTAGCATGGCTTTCTTGGACCTTTGTTGAGAAGCGGGCCATGGCTCTCGGCCGTAACCCTTTGGTTTCGGGTAAGAAGCCTACAGTCCAGTCTGCAACCTAGCCGCTACGCAGAGAATGCCCCTCCGCTGAATGTCAGCCGAGGGGCATTCTTAATGCAGGATTATCCTTTGGGGGCGGTGACAGATACACCCACCATATGCACCACAAAGCCGCAGACCGGGCCGACCGCCAGCGCCACGATAGCGCGCGGCACCAGCGGGGCGGGGACCAGGAACGCCAGGCTCAGCGTCACCGCCGCGGCAACCACCCAACCGGCAAGGTAGATGCGGTGCTGGTTCACCGCGAGCGCCATATTGCCCGAGAGGGTCATGAGCGCCAGCAGTGCCGAGGCGAAAACCAGCGCCCCCAGGGTAATGCCGGAAGCTGCCGCCTCGTACGCGGACTCTGCACCTGCGGCAGGCGGGTAAATCAGGCGGAACAGCAGCGGACCCACCAGGTACGCCGCCAACGCGCCTACAGCGCCCACAGCCACCACTGCGGCGGCAGGCTTAATGAACGCCGCTACGGGGCGGTGACGCTGCTTCAAGAAGGCAGAAACCGCCACACCCTGGAACGCCTGCAGGGGAATCATAATCGGCGAACGGGTAATGGAAATCGCCAGGATCAGGGTACCCAGCACGACCGGTTCGCTCTCCGCGGCGCCGCTCGCTTTCAGCACGTTGGGGAAGCCCATCATCAGCACCGCCGCAGCGGCAGAGGACAGGAACGACCAGAGAATATTGGTCGTCAGTCGGCGCGCGGGCACATCGGCGCGGGCAACCCACAGGCGGCGACCCGAAACGGTCACGAGCGCCAGGATGAGCCACAGACCCATCGGCACGACGGTTGCCACCTCAAGGCCGGCAAGGGAAGGAATCATGAGCGCAGCCGCAAGCATGAGGATGAGGCGCCCGGCAGATTCCAGACCGCCCACCGCCGCGAAAAGGTACCAGCGGTCCTCACCGGCGGTCACACCGCTCATAGTCGCCTGCAGGGCGTAGAGGAACACGCCCACCGCCATAACGGTCACGCCCACCGCCGCCGAATGCGGAATCTGCTGGCCCGCCCACAGAGGGGAGCTCACCAACACCAGCGCACCAGCGATAGCACCCAGAGCCGCGGTCACCGTAACCACGCGGGCGCCCTGCGGCGCGGAACCCTCAGCAGATGCAGCCCCGCCGGATGCAGCCCTGTTAGCTAAAGCCCTGTCAGCTACAGCACGGGTGCGTGCCGTACCCACCGCGCGCGTAATCTCCGGCTGAATACCCGTGATAATACCCGTCACAGTGAAAAGCGCCGCCCAGAACAGCAGGAACTCCGTCAGCTCCGAACCGTTCAGGGCACGCTGAGCAATCATGGTCACCAACAGCGTGGAGACCGCCGCCAACAGGGACGAACCCAAAAGCGCCAGGGACTGGTAGCGGGTGACCGTACCCGAAGACTGGGCCTCCCGAGAGGGGTGTTCCTCCACCCCGCTCTTATCGGGGTGCTGTACCGACTCGCTCACCGCGTCCTCCTCATTCCTAGCCGCCAATATAGCCGCCAACACAAACCATCATTACATACGCAGATGCGCCGCACATCCACCGCAGGATGTACGACGCACCGCACACAAATATAGGTTTACTTCACCACATGCTCGGCAAGGTTCTTAACACCCTGCCACTTCTTCGCCAGGGCTGCCTTCGGCAGCAGAGTCAGAGCGTGAGCACGCGAGGAGAAACGGATACGGGCCACGCGGGCAGCCTTCGTCCAACCCAGGGCAATCATCTCATCAGCAATGGTGTTCATGTAGCGGCGCTCCTCATCAAAGCGGGTACCCTCCAGGGCACGCCAGGACGAGTCAGAACCACCGTGACGACGGTACATGAACGCAACCTGCGGATCGTAGTACAGGGAGCCGCCACGCATCGTAATGTCCAGAATCAGCGCCATATCCTGCACAACGTTCAGGCCCTCACGGAAGCCGGTGCCCACAATAGCGTCCTTACGCCAGCCCAGGGACGGGAAGTAGAACCACGCGCCGCGCAGCAGGGAGGTAGCCAGCTCCTCACCCTTCAGCACAGCCTCACCCTTAGGGCGGTAGAACGCCTTAGTCTGCTCCACCAAAGTGTTCGACAGGGCATTATGCTCATCAATCACGACCACGCCGGGCTGGAAAATGGATGCCTCAGGGTGCTTCGCTGCCGAATCCACCAGCCACTGCACATAGTTGGGGAGCATGACATCATCAGCACCCATGACGGTGACCAGGTCATTCTCTACGAAGGTCAGGCACTTGCGGTAATTACCGTTCGCGCCCAAGTTCTTCTCATTACGCATGTAGGTGATGCGCTCATCCTTCAGCGACTCGAACCATCCGGGAATCGAGTCGTCCGGGTAGCCGTCATCAATAACAATCATGCGCCAGTCCGGGTTGGTCTGACCGACCACAGACAGCACAGCCTGCTTCATCATGGCAACGTCGCCGTAGTAGGGGAACAGAATATCAACGGTCATGAGGTATTACTCCAAGCTCAAACGTGTAGAAACGTATAAAAATCAGGGGCTTTAGGGCTTCTTCTGCTCTCGCTCCGCAGCACGAGAAGCACCCTGCGGCTGACGCTGAAGAGCCTTCATAATCGCAACTTCTTCAGCGAGGGTACGCATATCATCCGTAATCTTCGAGATAGCCAGGGTCAAGTGCAAGCTAATACCCATCAGCATAATAATCGCCAGTAGGAACAGCAGGTTGACCGGGGTCTCAATACCCACCAGACGCGAGAGGGAATCCAAAAGCTTCGGGAAAAGCGCCAACACAATCATGATGACACCAACGATAAGCCACAGTGCGGCGTACTTTTCCTTCATCTTCTGGTTGCGTACCTGCGCCAGAACGAGAACCTCCATCACCACCACGATGAGAAGGAAGAAAATATTTGCACTCATTTACTTAGACCCCACATTCGTTTTCTGGCGAGTCATCGACATGCCAAACGAGAAGAAAGAACGAACCAGGTACACCGCAGACTTCCACGGGCTTGAAGAAGGAGTACCACCCTGACGCTCACGCATCTCAACCGGCACCTGCTTAACAGTCAAGCCAGAACGAATCGCCATCACGCAGGCATCGATACAGTCACCCAGATACTCAGCAGGTAGATGCTCGCAATACTGCTCAATCGCCTTGCGGTCTGCCGCACGGAAGCCGGAGGTGGCGTCGGTGAACTTCTCGCCTGAAATCATCGTAAACATACGGGCCAGAACCACCATCGCCCACTTACGCGGACCAGACACCTTATAGTTCGTCGCCTCAGCAAAGCGGGAACCGATCGAGATGTTGACATCCTCCAGGCCAGCAAGCACAGTGCGGATACCCTTCGGGTCATGCTGCCCATCAGCATCAACCTGAATCGCGCAATCATATCCGGCTTGGCGAGCATACTTGTAACCGGTGCGCAAAGCGCCACCGATACCCATGTTGTAGGGAAGATCAATCACGAAAGCGCCGGTAGCGCGCGCAATCTCAGAGGTGCGGTCGGTGGACCCGTCATTGACGACTACCAGGTCGACCTCAGGCATCATGCGGAAAAGTTCTTCAATTGTGCCCCCAATAACTTCCTCTTCATTCCACGCGGGCATAATGATGAGGGGCCGAGGGGTCTGCGTAAAAGTCTCTGATTCCATGCGGTGCTATCTCTTGTGTGTATGGCATACGGAAGTTAGTATGCGCACAAAGGCATACCGGTTTTACATCTTATCAGCACTCTCTTAACGACGCTCGAAGTAGCACCGCGGGGGTGGCCTAGTCTCCATGCCACCCCCGCAATACTTCAGGCAGCCCAAAAGTGCCAGATACTAGTTATTATCGCAAGCGCTAATGCGATACAGAGTCATCGGACCCGAGGAGTACACCGGGGTCAGAACGTCCGTGCCAATGGCAGCCACGAGGCCGTCGTAGTTTTTCTGTGCGTCTGGGCCGAAGTTCAACTGGTTCTCCAGGTGAACGTACCAGTGGGCCTTGTACTTGTTCACCTCGCGGCACACCTCCGGATTTGTACGAGCGTCCTTGAGGTTGTGCATAATTGCCGAGTACTTGGGTGAGGTCTCAAACTCGAAGTGGTATCCCGTCAGGTGACGATCTGCCAGCGCGTAAATATAGGCGCTACCGTCCCAGGGGTTGTTCACGATCACATCACCCTTCGGCACGATCTTCGGGATCTCGTTAATGACGTTCATCTCGTCCTGATTCAGCACCACAGAGGTCGGGGTCACTCGGTATTCCTGCGATACCGCCAGAGTTGTCTCCTGTACCGAAGGAACACGCGAAGAAAGACCAGCAACTACCAGTACCAGAACCATCGCAACGCCCATGCCGACGGTCGCAACCTTCAATCGTGCCGGGCGCGGCGCGCGGCGCGCAACCCAGGTAAGCAGACCTTCCACGAAGCCGCCCAAGCCGATACCAGCCAGAATCACCGAGGGGAATACCACCAGCGCCGCCAAGCGGAAATGATCCGTGTACCAGGGAGCAACCATCAACAAGCGGAACTCGCCGCGCGGCACCGAGGCGGACACAATCCATAGGTAACCAATCAGCACCCAGCTGGCAATCAGCCACAGGTTGCGGTGCTTGTACAGCAGGTACCCCGCGCCCCACAGAGCCAGGAAACCGGCCAGATACGAGGGATTGAACGTATCTCTCAACTGATTGGCGTTCTCCAGGCCCAAGAAGAGGAACTGGTAGAGCGCCTCACCCTCGGTGAGCATAGGCTCCCACGTGTTGCTGGCAGATGCGCCGGGACGCAGGAACCACCAGGCACCCACACACCCAAGAATTACCAGCCCGAGCAGAGCGGATCCCACCCACTTCTGGCGAGAGGTCAGCTCGCGCGAGCGCACTACCCACGCCACCCCAGCCAGCACCAGCGGCAGAGCAAAGACCACAGCAGACACCACCGCGTTCGGATGCACAAGCGCTAGACCCGCGACACCCACCAGGGCGGAAAGACACAGGGAAAGCAGCGCTGCGTACTCGCCGCGCATCATCACCTGCACCAGGCATACCATGAGTGCCACAAATGACGGCACCAGAGCGTAACCCAGCAGATTCGGGAAGAGCACACCCCAACGCAGGAGGAGACCGGGAAACGCTGCAAAACCACCAATTATTGCAGGGATGGCAAGCGCCTGGAGGGGGCGAAGCTTCGGAATGCTCAAGCTGAACGCTACCAGCGAGCAGGGCCACAAAATGCTGGCAGCCAGTAACACGGTCACGATGGTGGCAGTCGCAATGCTCGTACCCGTAGTGCTATAAATCAGGGACACAAAATCATGCCAACCCGCCGGGTAAAATGCCGGCTGCTGGTCTGCCGCAGATACCGCGCCCAGGGTCAGGCTGGAGGCGTCGCCGTGCTCCTGAATCCAGCGGATTGCATTCATATGGAATGAGTTATCCAGGCTCTGCGAGAACGCCTCAGGCCCGTAGACCATGTCCTCGGTCATGTGCAGCACCAGGAACCCGCCTAAAACAGCACCTACCACGGGCCAGGCCACCGGAACATCATTACCCGGCCACGAGGCAGACGCCAGGGCAGGCCAACGGCGACCCACTAGCCACATCAGGCCCGCTGCCGTAGCCACCAACACGACCGCGACCACTACGAAGGAAATCAGGTTCCACGCAATCCCGATCTTACCCAGCACAATTGCCGAGACGGCAATCAGGGCAAAGGACAGGAGCGGAGAGAGGAAGACGCGCAGACGTGCGGGAACACGCAGCGCCCAGCCCATTGCATAGCCGGGGCCAAAAGCCAACACGACCGCAAAAAGTAGCAGCGGAATAGTTGCCAACCAGCTCATTAACCTTCTTCTCCCCACAGTTCACGCACCGGAAAACCCCTCAAATACGGGGGTCGGTGCGCTTTCGCGTACCAAGCAAGGATACCCTAGAGCCCTCTTCACCCCCGCGAAACCCCGCGGAAGAGAGAGGGATAGCACCTCAATCATGTGTTGCAGGGCGCTGGTTGGGCTGTCTGTGTGAAGCTCCCATATGACGAAGAATATGACGTAATATTTCACGCCCTACGTCATGAAAGGTGCACCTAAGAAACATAGGGCAATAAATAAGGTGTTCAGCACCCATTAGCTTTACTCTGAAACATATCTCCCCTTAACAAAGGGTCGCCCAACGCATACACATCTGGACGACCCCTCAAACGCAGCCGCAGAAGAAAGGGTCGATCATGACCGAAACCATTGCAGCACAGGCACCCATCGCCGACACCTCCGAGCAGTTCAAGCTCGCCTTCGGCCACCAGCCCGCCGGCGTTGCCATCATCACCGCCACCGACGAAAACGGCGAACCCGCAGGCTTCACCGCCTCCTCGCTGACCTCCGTCGCCGCAGAACCGCCCATCATCGCCTTCTCCCTCAAGGCAAACAGCGGCTCCGCAGCAAAGATCGCGGCTGCTTCCTCCTTCCTCGTGCACATGCTCGACGCTGAGAATGTCACCCTCGCGAAGAACTTCGCAACCCACGACTACCCTCGCTTTGAGGACCCCAGCACCTGGGAATTCGTCCACACCGGCGAGCCCCTCGTCCACGGCGTGCGCCGCGTACTGCGCGCAACCCCGCTCAGCCGCGTTGAGGCAGGCCCCGCACTCGTCTTCACCGCGCAGGTTGAAGAGTTCATCCGCAACGACTGCGAAGGCACCCCGCTGGTCTACCACTCGCGCAACTTCCACGCGCTGGGCGACCACTCCAACGTGAACAACTACATCATCTAACCCCGCGCAGGGGTCACGGGGCGGTATTCGACGACCATGAGGCGACGAATACCGCCCCGCGGCGTACCCTGAACATAACAGCGCACAGCACCACAACGCAGAAGGAATAGTTATGACGGCTCAGACCACCCAGCCCGCATCCCTCCCCTGGCTCGAAAAGCTCATCGCGATTCCCACCATCTCCGGTAGCTCCAACCTCGAACTCATTGAGCTCATCGAAGCCGAGTTCGCCCGCTACGGCTACAGCGGCGTGCGCACCTACAACGAGGACGGCACCCGCGCCAACCTCTTCATCACCGTCCCCGCAGCGGACGGCACCACCCGCGGCGGCCTCATCCTCTCCGGCCACACGGACGTCGTTCCCGTCGCCGGTCAGGACTGGGACGCCGACCCCTTCACCTTGCGCGTGGAGGGTACCCGCGCCTACGGCCGCGGCGTGTGCGATATGAAGGGCTTCCTCGCAGTCGCCCTCTGGCTGCTGCCGCGCGTTGCCGAGGCGAAGCTGCGCACTCCCCTGCACTTCGCGTTCTCCTACGACGAGGAAATCGGCTGCGTCGGTGCACCCTCCCTCATCGAGGAGTTCGTGGCGCGCGACCTCGCCCCCGACTACGCGATTGTGGGTGAGCCCTCCAGCATGCGCATCATCGACGCGCACAAGGGCGCGCACCGCGGCCGCGTCACCTTCACCGGCGTGCCCAAGCACGGTTCCCTCGCCACCCACGGCGTGAACGCGGTTGCTGCCGCTGGCGAGTTCATCACCTTCTTCACCGATATGGCGGACCAGTGGGAAGAAGAAGGCCCCTACGACGAGTCGTTCATCATCCCCCACTCCACCGGTAGCGTGAACCTGGCAAACGGCGGCCTGCAGTACAACATCGTCGCCGAGCAGGCGGTCGTGGAGTACGATGTGCGCACCCTGCCGCAGGTGACTACCGAGTCCTTCGTGGAGCGCATTGACCGCGAGATTTCCGAGGTGATTCTGCCCGATCTGCAGGCACGCGCCGCACGCGCGGAGAAGCTGACCGGCGCGGAGCCCGGTAGCCTCACCTCCCGCGTGGGTGTGAAGCATGAACTGCTCGCCGCCGTGCCGGGTTTGGGTACCGAAGACGACGCACCCATCGTGCGCCTCGCCCACGAGTGGCTCGGCACCAACGACGCACCGCAGAAGGTCACCTACGGCACCGAAGCGGGCCAGTTCCAGCGCGCCGGCGTGCAGAGCATCATCTGCGGCCCCGGCGACATCGCGCAGGCGCACACGCCGAACGAGTGGATTGAGCTGGAACAGCTGAGCGAATGTGAGCGCTTCTTCGAGGCGATTCTCGGCTGGGCGAGCGCCAAGTAGCAGCCACATAGCAGCCGTGTAGCGGCGTAGAACCCAGACCACGGCGGTTCATAAGAGCCGCACGAAAATTACAGAAAATGCCCGGGTACCTCAAGAAGGTGCCCGGGCATTTTTGCGCTGATGGCGGGTGGTGTTGGCGGGGTTCAAGTGTTGGTTGAGCCATGGATTTAACGATCGGTTGAACTGTGGGTTTAAGTATGGGTTTATGGAATGAGTCCAAGGTGTGGACTATGCCTGTTTTTCCCCTCATCCACCACATTTATTTTTAAACGAAAAACCCGAAAAACCGCTTATGTCTAAGGGTGAAATAACACAAAAGTATTGTCTTCCAGGGGTATTCAAGGTTCCATAGATGCCAAAGGGTAAACACGCCACTCGGGCGGCATAACCCCACACAAAACCACACCTCCCTCACGCTCGGCACTGCACACCCGGTCAAACCCCGGTTTACCACCCGCAGTTCACTACCTGAAGGACACCCCGTGTACACCATCAGCCCCTACCTCGCCGAATTCCTCGGCACGCTCATTATGTGCACCATCGGCTGCGGCGTCATCGCCAACGTCGAACTTCGCCGATCCAAAGGCCACGGCGACAACTTCTTCACCATCGCCTTCGGCTGGGGCTTCGCCGTCACCTTCGGCGTCTACGCCTCCCACGCCTACTCCGGCGGCCACCTAAACCCCGCCGTGTCCATCGGTCTGGCAGCCTACGGCGAATTCCCCTGGGAGAAGGTCCCCGGCTACATCATCGCCCAGGTCCTCGGCGCAATGGTCGGTGCCGGACTGGTCTACCTCAACTACCTGCCGCACTGGAAGGCAACCGCCGACAAGAAGATTAAGCTCGGTATCTTCGGTACCGTCCCTGCCATTCACAACTATTTCACCAATGCCCTCTCCGAAATGATTGGCACGTTCATGCTGGTCTTCTCGGCGCTGTACACCGGTGTGAACTTCAAGCCGTCCATCAGCGGCGGTGTGGAACTCTCCCTCAACCTCAACGACGTGCTCAAGCCCCTCGCCTTCGGCTTCATGGTCGCCGTGCTCGTCATCGGTCTGGGGGGTCAGACCGGCTACGCGTTGAACCCCGCCCGTGACTTCGGTCCGCGCCTCATGCACGCCCTGCTGCCCATCCACGATAAGGGCTCCTCGCGCTGGTTCTACGCGTGGGTTCCGATCTGCGGCCCGATTGCCGGTGGTTTCATGGGTGGCGCGTTCTTCAAGCTCTACTACGAGGGTCAGGTCAGCCCGTGGCTGTTCGTTTCCAGCGCGCTGGCAGTTGTGGTTCTGCTCTTCGCGTGGTGGGCTAATAGCCACCTGTACCGCGCACCCAGCTCCGAGGTCGTCCCCGAATTTGAGGACACCCACGCTACCGCGGCGGCACGCGCAGCAACCTACACCCCGACCGGTTCCATGCCGATTCTGCTACCCGAAGAGGTGAAGGGTAACCGTAGCACCCGCGTCGTGAACCGCGTGACCGACGACGAGTAGTCTTCCCGCCTGGGAACTTCCCTGTCTAGGGTTTCATCTAAAACGGCGAACCCCTCATTTTCATAACCTGACTTATGTTGTTCAGGTTATGAAAATGAGGGGTTCGTTGCGTCTACCTCACGGAAGGAGGTTCATTCAGGGGTGCCGAAAAGAAATATCGTCTAGAAAGGTCCTAGCTTAGGAATAAAAAGAGTCATCTCCTGAACGATATACTCTGCATCTTCCAAAGCCTCTTCAGCTTCTTCCACAGCTATAGGCTCATAATCCAAACCGGGATACTCAACCTCATGGCGAGTTCGACGCAAGCGAGAATACAGCTTACCCACCACATCATGAGGGCCTCGCTGAGCACGCAACGCATCACCCACCACAATATGACCTCCCCGAGTAGTCGGCCGCAGACCCTGCACCGCCAAGGCAGCAGTCATCGCCAACCTCGAAGCATCATAGAGGAGCGTATAGGCACCTTCCGGATCATCAACCACCAGACGATGCGCCGTCTTTAGATGCCGATGAGCACGCAACAACAGACCTTGAGCATGCTCACGATTTACAGTAACCCGTTCCAACTCACCGGCATTAATCAGCTCAAGCATGCGCTCCCGGCCAACAGTCCAAGGACCAGGAGTCGGGGCATTAGGCTTCAGCGTCGACATCATTCACCTCCAGCTGCCCAAAGAGAACCTCCATCGGGCGCGAGCGCACAGTCTGCACGAAACCATTCTGCGAGTTCCATGCCTCATGAGATAGCCGCTTTACGTTCACCTCATAGCCAAGCTTCTGCTCAGCATCATCAATAGCCTCATACAGCTTCTGACGTGAAGGGGAACCAACAACCAACACATCAATATCATTCGGCACGTGCCCAGCCACCCCAGAACGACGGCTAGCCCACGAGCCATAAATAGCGGCACCCTCAATATTGGAAATGCCCTGCAAAGTATCCCGGAGCACCGGAACGGGGCCATAAGTTACCAGGATCAACTGACGCATCGCCTGGCCCACCGGATTATCAACCTTGGCTTGCACCATACGGGTCCTACCAACATTCTGGACAGTCACCAGACCGGACTGTTCCAGACGATTCACCTCTCGGGAGACAGTCGGCAACGATGCACGTGTCGCATCAGCAATCTGAGACACCGTGTACTGCTGCTCAGGGTGAGAGAACAGCAATGCCATCACTTCACCCTGCAGGTCACTACGCAAGATAGGAAGGAGACTAGGAGCAGACGTTTTCATAACATGAATTATATCAATCATGTTATGAAAACGTCTGCTATTTTTTGGAGGGGTATTAGGCTGCAGCGGAAGCCATTGCCAGCACCCGATCATGCTTAGCGAGGCGGCGCTTCTGAATCGCGCGCACCACCCAGATGCACACCGCACCCAGAACCGCGCCGGCAGTATTGTTCACAATGTCATCCACATCGAAAGTACGGTAGGTGAAGCCCGCCAGACCCCAGTTACCGGTCAGCTGGCTCAGCTCAATGAAGCTCGAGAGCGCGAAGCCACTTAGTGCCGTAGCGCGCAGACCCCAGCGCAGGCAGCCCGCCGTAAAGAAGCCCAGGGGAATGAACATCGCAATATTGAAGAAGAGCTGCGCGTACACGGTAGTCGCGAAGCGGCGCAGACCCATGCCGGCCGTCAGGTCCCACGCCTGCTGCCAGCTCCAGCCCACATAGAAGCGCGGGTAGTACAGTTCGGGGTTCGTGACGCTATTCGCGCTACCAATCGGAGTCAGCGTCAGCGAAAGAATCGAGGCAAGGAACAACGCGAAAGATGCAGTCAGCAGGTATTGGCGGGTGCTGTGCGCTCGACCGGTCCTCTTGGCACGCAGGCGCATACCAATGAACCCGATGATAGAGAGTGCGACAGTAAGCGCCGCAATCTCGATGGCGAAGGTGCCAATCATGTGTTTACTGAGCAGTTCCTGCATGCCGTGTGTTCCTTAGGTCGTGAGAGTGAGTAATATGCTTTCCACCTGAATATATGCCTGTTCTAACATATATTTCCGATGGTATATAGCGGGTTACCGTTCATGCCCGCCGCATATCGTTCACCACCAGTGTAAAAGACCGCTCTATGGCTCACCCTAGGCGAAACTGTGAAAAAGCTGTACACGCACCCAAACATGCCATGAGAACCACCACAGCCGGTGCCGTCAGTACAAAACATCCGGCGGGAACACCGGCGCAATATACCGACCAAACAGCAGCACGAACAAGAGCGCGCCCGCAATCGCAGCCGCCATCGCACCCACAACCTGCACCAGCCACAGCATCAGGAACTTCACCATCTTGCCCTCAGCGCGGGCAGTCAGCGCCTCCACCATGGCGGTCGAGAAGGTCGTAAACCCACCCAGCAGACCGGTCGTAATCACCGTGCACCAGAACGCCACCTGTTCCGTGGCGTTATAGTGCACGCCCAGCGCGCGAGGATTAGAGACCGGCATAATCAGCAGGCCGTACAGGAACGAGCCCACCAGGTTAATGACGAACACCGGGCTAATAATCGACGACTCCGTGCGCAGGCGAGGCGACATCGCCTTATCGAGGAAGAAGCGGGTCATCGCACCCAGACCGCCGCAGAGGAACACCATCAGAGCGAAAAACATTAGCGGCCCTCCTCAGCATCGTGGACGGGTACCAGGCGGGACGCCACAAAACGGCCGGTCAGCATGCCAGCCGCGGCGGCAACCAAACCACCCACGAGCAGCACTGCCACCGCCAGCACCATATATTGAGCGTGCACCGTGTACGGCAGAAAAATCGTCTGCGCCAGCACCGCAGCAATCGACGAATAGGTCGTGTAGCCGCCCATCATACCCGCACCGAACAGCAGGCGGAACGAGTGAATCCGGTCCTCGCCGTCACGGCGCGCGTAGGCGTTCCACACCATCGTCAGCAGGCCCAGCGTGAACGAACCCAGCAGGTTCGCCACCAGCACGCCACCGGGGGTGTACACGCGGCACAGCGCACCCGTGCCGCCGCCCAAAAAGACAAGAAAAGGGGCAGGCACACGGGTTAGAACGCCTCCTATCCTCTGCCGGATACTCGCGCGGTTCCTCATCACCGTGCACCTGCCCTTTCGTCTCGTATTAGTCTTCAAAGTGCGCTACAACAGCGCACAAACACACACTAATACTTTAGCGGTTACCCAGGCTTTAGCTGTTACCCGAACCGGCGGCAGACTCACGCTCGTGCTGAATCTTCTCGCTCAGTGCGGCGCCCTCAACATCCATATTCGGGGTGAGGCGGTCCAGCCACTTCGGTATCCACCACGCCTTATCACCCAGCAGAGCCATAACCGCAGGGGTCAGCGTCATGCGCACGATGAATGCATCCACGAGCACGCCGAATGCCAGACCAAAGCCCATCGGGCGGATCATGGTCGAATCAGCGAAGATGAAGCCACCAAACACCGAAATCATGATGATCGCGGCAGCCACCACCACACGCACCGCATGGTTATAGCCGGTTACGATGGCGGTCGCCGCGTCCTTGCCGTGCACATACGCTTCACGCATGCCAGTCACCAGGAACATCTGGTAATCCATGGCAAGACCAAAAAGAATACCGATGAGCAGGGTCGGCAGGAACGACAGCACCGGACCCGGGTGGTCCACACCGAAGAGGAAGCTCATGAAGCCCAGCTGGTAGATGGACACCACGGCACCGAAGCTCGCCAGCACCGAGAAGAGGAAGCCCACCGAGGCAACCAGCGGAACCATGATTGAGCGGAACACCAGGATCAGCACCAGGAAGGACAGGCCCATCACTACGCCCAGGTACAGGGGCAGCTTCTGCGCGAGCACCTCAGAGACGTCAATATTGCCGCTGGTCTGACCCGCGATGCCCAGAGACACCTCAGAGCCCTGAACCGGAACGGTTACGGCGCGCAGCTCGTGGACGAGCTCTTCGGTCTCCACGGAGCTTGCACTATGGGCAGGAATCACCTGGAAAATCATGAGGGTACGGTCATCGGTCATGCCGCCGGGAACCACAGCCTGCACGTTCGAGCCGCCGCGCTCCTTCACCGCAGATGCGATATCAATCTGCGCCTGCTGAGCCTGCTCCTCACTCATATTCGCGGGGGTGTGCGCAACCGCAACCAGCGGGGCACTCATGCCCTCACCGAACTTCTCCTTGACCAGCGCGTACGACTTGTACGCGGCGCTATCGGAGGGGTAGTTCGAGGCGTCGGGCAGGCCCAGGCGCATCTGAGACATGGGAGCGGCAACCGCCAGCAGCGCCAGCGTACCCATCACCAGGGTCAGTAGCGGGCGAGCCAGCACGAGGCGCAACCAGCCATTCGGCTTCTCGGTGCGGGCGGCATCCTGCGCGCGGCGTTCCTCAATCTTCTTCGGAGTATCGATGGAAGCCCACAGCTTCTTCGACATAATCTTGGTGCCCGCCAGGGACAGCACCGCCGGGGTGAGAGTCACCGCAATCAGAGCGGCAACAACCACGCAGAACGCGGCGGCGTTACCCATCACACCCAGGAAGGGAATACCGGTCACGTTCAGCGCAACCAGCGCAATAATCACGGTGCTTGCCGCAAAAATCACGGCATTACCACTCGTACCGTTCGCCAGGGCAATCGCCTGGATCTTCGGCATGCCGTCAAGCAGGTTCGTGCGGTAGCGGTTCAGGATGAACAGCGAATAGTCGATACCGACCGCCAAGCCGAGCATCAGGCCCAAGGTGTAGGCGGTGGAGCTCATCTGAATGATGGAAGACAGCGAGAGCGTGCCGAGCACACCCACCACCACGCCCACCAGGGACATGAGAATCGGCAGGCCGGCAGCTACGAGGGTGCCGAGCATGACCATCAGCACGATGAAGGCGATGACCATACCTGCAACCTCACCGGTGTGCGAGCCGCCGCCGAGCGCAGATTCGCTCAGGTTCGCGTCGAACTGGACGGTCGCCCCGTGCAGGTTCGCCAACTCGATATCGGACATGACCTTCTGCAGGTCGGCGGAGGGAACCTCAAAAATCTTCTTCTTGAACGACACGGTCGCAATCGCCGTGGACTGATCCTCAGAGACCATACGGTAGCCTGCGGTGAAGTCGTACAGCTTCTGCTGACGCTCCAGCTGCTCACGCTGTGCGGGCAGCTCACTTTCGGTCTTCTGCAGCTGGTTGCGCTGCTCGTCCAGCTTCTTCTTGCCTTCAGCCAGTTCGTCCTTCTTGGAAGCAATCTCTGCGCGGCCCGCATCGACCTGCTTCTGGCTCTCGGCGAGGGTGTCGCGCTGCTGGTTGAGGGCGTTCTGCTGTTCGGTCAGCTGCGTCTGCTGGGCGTTGAGCTGATCCATCATCTCGGCGGGTGAGCCTGCCGCCTCCGCCTGGGCATAGCCCTCCTTCAGCTGTACCTGGGCGTCATCGAGCTGATTCTGCGCCTCATCCAGTTGCTTTCGGCCCGCGGTAATCTGCGCCTGGGAGTCGTCGAGCTTCTTCTCACTGTCAGCAATCTGCTTGGTGCCGTCTTCAATCTGAGAGGCGGCGGCGTTCAGCTGCTTTTTGCCGTCCTCAATCTGGGCGGGTGCAGCACCAAGCTTGGTGTGTGCCTCGTCGAGCTGGGTTTTCGCTTCGGCAAGCTTGGAGGTGGTGGTGAACGGGTCGGTGACCGCGTCCACGGCGGGCACCTCGGTGGTGAGCTTGTTCAGCGCGGTAGAGAATGCCTGCTTCTGTTCTTCGGTGAGGGCGGTGCCGTCGCCGGTGGTGATAATGATCTGGCCGGAGCCGCGGTTGGCGCTCGGGAAGCGCTGTGCGAGCTCGTCGGAGAGCTGCTGGGTCTGCGTTCCGGGCATGGTGAAGGTGTTGCTGAGCTTGCCGTGGAACGCGGTGTAGGCACCCGCTACACCGGCAATGATGAGTACCCAGGCAAGGATGACAGCCCAGGCACGGCGGGCGGCGGCTTCACCGATGCGGTAGAGCCATGTAGCCATGAATTATTCCTTTGAAGTTGAGTGAGTGAAGAGTTTGGTGCGTTGGGTGCGTGTGAATACGGTGGTTGCCCTGTACTGCGATTGCTGTGCCCTGTTTTTGGGCAAAAAACACCCCGCTTCGGGCACCTGCAGGTGAGGTGCCCGAAGCGAGAGTTTTTGAGCGTGAACGCTTTGGGGCTTAGCTTGCGAATTCGCCCTGGACCAGACGGCCCAGGTAGTCGAGTGCCTCGAGTACGCACTGGCGCATCGCTTCGATGGCGAGTGCTTCGGGGTGGGTGCCTTCGGGGGCTTCCGCTGCGACCTTGGCGGTTACTTCTTCGGCGCGGGTGAGGTAGTAGTAGACGCCTTCACCGATGGTTTCGGAGAGGTTGGAGGCGAAGACTGCCACGCGCAGGTAGGGCAGGTCGGGGTATGCCTCGAGGTACTGTTCGAGGAAGATGTCGTAGGTGCGCTCGAGGATGACGTGCGAGTATTCTTCGAACTTTGCGGGGCTGTCCATTTCGAGGGCGTAGAGCAGGTGCGCGAAGGGTGCGATGTACTCTTCGAGGGTGTTGCTCATGAAGACGTTGCGGGCGATGGAGAGCATTTCGGCTTCCATGCTTGCGTTTTCGCCGGAGATGGTGAAGTCGCATTCTTCGAAGATGCGGTTGAAGTACTGGTTCATGCGGGTGACCAGCACGTCGTCCACGGAGGCGAAGTGGTTGAAGATGGTGCGGCGGGAGACGCCGGCGCGTTCTGCGAGTGCTTCTGCGTTGAGGGCGCCGTAGCCGCCCTCGAGGATGAGGGATTCTGCTGCCTCAACGATTGCGATGCGGTTCTCTGCCTTGCGGGCGGAACGCTTGTCCGTGATGTTTGCGGGGGATTCAACAAGATTAGCCATGTTTTTTACAATACGCGCATTGTTTCACCGAGGGTAACTATTTTGGGGTTAGATTGACCACATATTTGCACTCCAGGTAATAAACTTGAAGTGCAGATTTAATGTTTACTCAACAAGTAATTTAGCGTTTTGGCATGTCAAACCAATATAAAATCGCAAAAGCACAACAAAAGGGGAGCAGGGTGCACACACAGCACACTCCACTCCCCCTCAAGCAGCCATTCACAGAGTGGACGCACGCGGACCAGGTAGCAAACCAGACCGGCTGATCAGACGCCGGACTAGGCAGCCGGCTGAAGACGCGCATCCAGCGGCAGGCGCACCGTAAAGACCGTATGACCCGGCTGGCTCTGCACCTGAATCGAACCACCATGCGCCTGAACGATTGCCTGCACAATCGCCAAGCCCAGGCCGGTGGTTCCATCCGAGCCGGAGCGCGCCTTATCCGCGCGGGTGAAGCGGTCAAAAATCTTCGGCAGGAATTCGGGTGCAATGCCCGGGCCGTTATCGGTCACGGTAACCACGGCCTCGCGGCGTGCCGCGTCCACCGACAGGCCCGCGGTCACGCGCGTGCCCTCATCGGTGTGTTTGCGGGCGTTCGAGAGCAGGTTCAGAATCACGCGCTGAATCTGGGAGCGATCCGCCACCACTTCGACGGGCTCATCGGGCAGGTTCAGGTGCCATTCGTGGGTGCGGGCTGCCGCCTGCATGTCGGAGGTGCACTCAAGCACCAGCTCTGTCAGGTCAACCTGCTCTAGCTTGGGTTCACGTCCCTCGTCGAGGCGGGCGAGGGTCAGCAGGTCTTCCACGAGGCGGGACATACGCTCAGTCTGCGAGTCGATGCGCGCCAGGGAGGACTGGCCGGACTCGCTGAGCGGTTCGGTCCAGCGGAGCATATCGGAGTAGCCCTTAATGGCGGCGAGGGGCGTGCGCAGCTCGTGGGATGCGTCCGCGATGAAAGCGCGAATCTGATGCTCGGTGCGTTCGCGCACTTCAAGGGCGGAATTCACGTTATCAAGCAGCTGATTGAGGGCATAGCCCACCGCACCCACTTCGGTACGCGGGTCGGAGTCACGTGGCTCCACTCGCACCGCCGAGGAGATGGTGTGTTCTTCCAGGTCCAAGTGCGCCACATCGGTCGCCACCGCGGAGACTCGCTCCAGCGGCTTCATGGTACCGCGAATAATGTAGGATCCAGCCACACCGGCGCCGACCATTACGGCGATGGATCCGAGGGACACCACAATCACGAAGATGGTGAGGGTCTGCTGCACGTTGGCGAGCGGGATACCAACCACCTGCGCGTCGGCGGTATTACTAGCCTTCGGGGTGATTTTCACGAGGTACAGGCCGGATTCCAGCTTGATCTCTCGGACTTCTTCTTTGGTGGCGTTCAGCGCCATGGTTCCGAGGGTTACCTGGTCGTTGGCGGAGAGGCTTTGTATAGTGCCGTCGCTGGCGAGCTTGCTGGCGATTTCTACGGCGCCTTCGGATTCCACACAGGTGATGATGGTTCCGGATGCCTGACCGGGTGCGAAGAGGGAGCTGCCCTTCTGCAGATCATCACAGTCCACCTCTTCTTTTTTGCCGGTTCGAGATGAGGGCTGCACCACGCGGTGGCTGGTTTCCTTGAGGTCGCTTTGCGCCTGCTGGTAGAGGGAGTTCTGCAGGGTCACGTAGGTGGACAGGCCGATAATGAGGCAGGCGATGCCGAGAGCTGCCACGAGGATTGCGATGAGGCGCGAACGCAGGTGGGGTACGTAGCCCAGCTCTTCGGGAGATGCCTCGGGGTTCCTCATGCTCTTCCAGGCGGCGCGGAGGCGCACGAAGAAGTTCCCCCGGGAGGGTACGGAGCCGTCTCGCGCAGAAGTACCCGCGCGTAGGGGGCGGGTTGCTTCGTTATCCGGGGAGGCGGGTTCACCGGGTGAGTAGGAGCCCACAAGCATCCTTTCTTTCTATATTCGAAATACGGAATATAACTGATATGGCGCGGTATAACCGGGTGTTATACCGCGCCATATGAAGAGCAGAGAATAAACTTAGACGGCGGGACGCAGCACGTAACCAGCGCCGCGCACGGTGTGAATCATCGGTTCGCGACCCACGTCAATCTTCTTACGCAGGTACGAGATGTACAGCTCCACAATATTTGCCTGGCCACCAAAATCATAGTTCCAGACATTGTCGAGAATCTGGCTCTTAGAAACCACGCGCTTAGCGTTTTCCATGAGGTAGCGCAGCAGGTCGAACTGGGTTGCGGTGAGGTTGATCTGCTCGCCACCGCGGGTGACCTCACGGGTGTCCTGGTTCAGCACCAGGTCGCCTACAACGAGCTCGGCATCATCAATGGCGGCGACACCGGAGCGCTGCACCAGGCGGTGCAGTCGGATCATAACCTCTTCCATAGAGAAGGGCTTGGTCACGTAGTCATCCGCACCGGCGGCAAGACCCTCAATACGGTTGTCCACCGAGTCCTTAGCGGTCAGGAAGAGGCAGGGAACCTCGGGGTAGAACTTACGGATACGGGTGAGCAGTTCCAGGCCATCGAAGCCGGGCATCATGATGTCCAGCACGAGCACGTCGGGTCGCCATTCGCGGGCAATCGCGAGCGCGGAAGGGCCGTCACCGGCGGACTGCACATCCCAGCCGATCATTTTCAGGCCCATGCTGACGAGTTCCTTGAGCATTTCCTCGTCGTCAACGACGAGGGCGCGGATGGGGCTGCCGTCCGGGTGCTCGAGTGCGGGAAGGTTCTTGGCGATTTCGGTTGCTTTACTGCTCATGTGGTTAAGAGTATCGCGATTTAGGGTTCACGGTGGGGCGGGATCCGGTTTTCAGCCGCAAACTTATGGAATGCTTGCCCGCGTCACAGCTGGGGCACAGTTTCGTGCCGCCCATTATCTCGCTCACGCGCGTTACCCCTTTAATACGGGTTCGTTCTTTCGGTAAAATTTGTAGTAGCTTAGGTGATACTCAATCGCCTTTTATCGTTTCAGTGTGCCACCCCGACACAGGCGCCCCGACACCCGCAGAGGAGGACACATGCGCATTAGCCGTATTTATAACAATAATGTTGTCCTCACGGTGGATCATGTGGGCAAGGAGTCCGTGATGATTGGTCGCGGCATTGCTTTTGGTAAGCGTAAGGGTCAGCTGGTTGACCCGTCTGCGGTGGAGCAGACCTTTGTGCCTGAGAAGGGCATGTCCGGTGAGCGTTTGAGCATGACTCTTTCTGAGATTCCGGCGGATATTCTGTCGATTGCCACGCTTTTGGAGTCTAAGGTTCGCGCCGAGGGTGCGCTGGAGCTGTCGAATTCTTTTATTCTTCCGTTGGCTGATCACCTGCATTATGCGGTGGTTCGTGCGCGTGATGGGGTGCGGGTGGAGTACCCGCTGGCGCCGGAGGTGACTGTTCTTTATCCGCGCGAGGTGGAGTACGGCCGCACGGTTTTGGAAATGGTTCGCGAGCGCCTAAATGTTGAGCTGGACCCGAACGAGGCAATTCCCCTAGCGCTGCACCTGGTCAACGCGCAATTTGCGACGGCTGATATGTCTCAGGCGTTCCGTATGACTGAGGTTTTCGCGCAGGTTTTTGAAATCATCGAGGCGAGTTACGAGCGGAAGATTGACCCGGATTCGATGAGCGCGGCGCGTTTTGTGACGCACCTGCGGTACCTGTTTGTGCGGGCGAGCCGCGCCTCCGCGGAGTCGGCGGAGGATGCTGAGGATGAGGTGTCGCAGCCGAGCCTGTTGGCGGCTCTTCGTGCGGATGCGCCGCGCGCCTACGCGTGTGCACAGAAGGTTTTGTTGGTGCTGCAGATGCAGTTGAAGCAGAGCCTGACTCGTGATGAGCTGACGTATTTGACGATTCATATTGCGCGTCTGGCGCGGGATATGTGGGGCATTAACGCGTAGCGTATGCTCTGTAGGAAGCGACCGAGAACCCCCGGTCGCTTTTTCTATGCCCGAAGTCTCAGTGCAGGGAGGCGCCGCCGGGCGGAACGTGGCCGTTAAAGGTGAGCTGCTATTTATATATACAACCTGTCACTAAAATGCCGTTTTCCCGGGTTTTCTTTCGCGCGTTAGCGCGTCGATTTGAATTTTGAAATGACGCTTTATAACAGCGCATTCCGAAAATACCATTCTGTGGACAGACCACAGACAAATGTTGGTTTTTATATAAATCCCACATCTTTTTGACTCATGCAGCCATTTTTTGCTCGGTATTTTCTTTGTAAATCTTTTTCCCGCGCTCTTGTGATCCACATATTCCACGTCAAACACCTCGTCCACCCACCTACAAGACGCCAACATTCCCGAATTTTCGCGAGAATAACGTCTTCCCCTTCGTATGGACAAGCATTTTTCGGTGTTCTGTTTAAATTTTTTACACCCTGGCAATAAATACGTGTTTTGACATCAAAAACCCATATTCCAACACCGATAAAAATGTCACAAGAACCTAAAGTGTGCATGCTCAGAAAAAACCCACAAAACACAAAAACAACGTGTTACTATCTGAGAATTATGAGGCCCTTCACGGGACCTATACACACCATGTCACGAAAACGAGAGGACCACTATGGTCACTATCATTGTGGCGGCACACGGCGAGTCGGCTCCGGCTCTGCTGAAGACCGCCGGCATGATCCTCGGTAACTTCGAAAACGTCCACCCGGTCACGTTCCTGCCGGGTCAGGGCCCCGAAGATCTCGTCGAAGAGTACACCCGCATCGTTGAGGCGTCCGAAGCAGAGGAAACCCTGCTGCTGGTCGACCTCTTCGGCGGTAGCCCCTACAACGCCGGTGCGCAGTTCGCAGCCACCCGCGAGGGCGTCGACGTCGTCTCCGGTGTCAACGTACCGATGCTTATTGAGGTCATCTCCGGCGCAGGCCGTAAGAACGCAACCCTCAAGTCCCTGGTCGCTAAGGCGCACAAGGCTGGCACTAAGGGTATTCGCTCCTTCCAGGAGGCGAACCAGCCCGCAGCCGCCAAGCCCGCCGAGGCGAAGCCCGCAGAGACCAAGGCGGTCGAGGTTCCGGCTGCTCAGCAGGTTCCCGGCGGCACCATGGACGCTATCTTCACCCGCATCGACTCCCGCCTGATTCACGGTCAGGTGGCAGGCACCTGGGTTCCGCATATCGCACCGCAGACCTTCATCGCGGCATCCGATAATGCGGCACACGATCAGCTGCGCAAGTCCCTGCTGTTGCAGGTCGCGCCGACCAGTGTGAAGACCAACGTCCTGGACATCGCTAAGGCTGGCCGCGTGTACAACAACCCCAAGTACACCGGCATGAAGACCATGTTCGTCGTAGAATCCCCCGTTGACGTGGTGCGGCTGCTCGACGAAGGCGTCAAGATCAACGAAGTGAACGTTGGTGGCGTCACCTTCAAGACCGGCATGGTTCAACTCTCGGACGCAGTGTACGCCTCCGAGGAGCACCTGGAAGCCTACCGCGAACTCATTAAGCGCGGTGTGAAGCTGACGGTGCAGCAGCTGCCCAACCACTCCCCGGTTGATTTGGAAAAAATCCTCAAGCAGAAAGGCCTGGACGCATGAGCGCCCTGACGTTTATTCTCGTTGTTCTCGTGGCGTTCATTGCGGGCGTCGCATCCGTGGTGGACGAGCGTCAGTTCCACCGCCCCCTGGTTGCTTGTACCCTGATGGGTTGCGCGCTGGGTGACCCGACCACCGGCATTATGCTCGGTGGCGCACTGGAGCTCATCGCACTGGGCTGGATGAACGTCGGTGCGGCAATGGCTCCCGACTCGGCTCTGGCGTCCACCATCTCTGCTGTTGTTGTGATTCAGGGTCACCAGGACATCACCACCGGTATTGCGATTGCTGTGCCGCTGGCGGCAGCAGGTCAGGTTCTGACCATTTTCGTTCGTACTATTACGGTGTTCTTCCAGCATCAGGCAGATAATTTCGCGAAGACGGCGAACTTCCGAGGTATTGAACTGATGCACCTCAGCGGTATGGCTCTGCAGGGTCTGCGCGTTGCTATCCCGACCGCTATTGTGGCTCTGATTAGCTCCGAAGAGCTGACCCGCCTGCTGGGCATGATTCCGGAACAGGTGACCATTGGTCTGCGTATTGCCGGTGGCATGATTACCGTGGTCGGTTTCGCAATGGTCATCAACATGATGCGTTCGAAGGCTCTCATGCCCTTCTTCTTCCTCGGTTTCATTGCCGCTGCCGCTATCCCGGCAACCCAGTCGATTGTGCCTCTTGCCGGCGGAAAGCCCGAGGATGTTCTGGTGGCACTGTCCACCCCGGCACAGTTCAACCTGGTTGCTATCGGTATTGTGGGCGCCTGCCTGGGTCTGCTGTACACCCAGCTGAACCCGCTCTTCCATAAGAGCGAGGCACCCGCCGCAGCACCGGCAGCCGCAGCAAACGACCTCGATAACGAGCTCGAGTAAGGAGCATCATCATGACTGAGAACAAGAACGTCGAGCTCGTTGAAGTTCCCGAGCTCACCCAGCGCGATAAGGTCGAAACCTACATCCGCTCCACTTTCCTGCTTGGTTCGTTCAACTTTGAGCGTATGCAGTCCATCGGTTTCGCGGTTTCCATGATTCCGGCTATTAAGCGCTTCTACACCAAGAAGGAAGACCAGGCGGAGGCGCTGACCCGCCACCTGGAGTTCTTCAACACCCAGCCATGGGTTGCATCCTCGATTATGGGTGTGACCGCTGCGATGGAGCGTGAGAAGGCATCCGGTAAGGACATTGACGAGGCCGCTATCACCAACGTGAAGGTGGGTCTGATGGGCCCGCTGGCTGGTGTGGGTGACCCGATTTACTGGGGTACCGCACGTATCGTGCTGGCGGCTCTGGGTGCATCCCTGGCGGTGACCGGTAATATTCTGGGCCCGCTGCTGTTCTTCTTCGGCCTGACCGCGATTCGCTGGGCGACCCGCTGGTACGGCTTCAAGTACGGTTACGAGAAGGGTACCCAGATTGTGACTGAGGCGGGCGGTAACACCCTGCAGAAGATTACTCAGGGTGCGTCCGTGATGGGTCTGTTCGTGATGGGTGCGCTGGTGTACCGCTGGACGAGCGTGAACATTCCGTTGCCGCTGACCAGCTACAAGAACCAGGCTGGCGCGATGGTGGATGTGACCGTTCAGTCGGTGCTGAACGACCTGCTGCCGGGTCTTGCGTCGCTGGGTCTGTGCTTCCTGTGCATGTGGCTTCTGAAGAAGAAGGTCAACGCTATCTGGTTGATTTTCGCTCTGTTTGCCGTGGGTATCCTCGGTTCGTACCTGGGTTTCCTGGCTCTCTAAAAATCTGAGAGATGAGCCCTTTCACCCTTTAGTGAAGGCGTGAGATTCAGGGGCTGTATCTCAAGTGGCGGGGGTGCGGTCGGTACACTTGAAGTACCGGCGGCATCCCCGTTTTTTATGGGCGTTTTTCGTGGGCATTTTCATGGGTTGCGGAGCGCAGTGTGCGGCAATGCAGCCCTTCCGTGAAGGAGTTTTTATGACCAAGTTGATGGCTTTCGATTTGGACGGCACGATCCTGTTTAACCGCGCCGTGGAGCCTGCCAATGAGCGGGCGATTGCCCGCTGGCAGGCGGAGGGTAACCTGGCGGTGTCTTGTACGGGCAAGAGCATTTTTGCCACGCAGCTGGCGTTGAACCCGACCACCATCCGCTTTGATTACCACGTGCTGTACACGGGTGCGGTGATTACCGACTGGGATTACAGGGTGATTTACCGTCAGCCTCTTCCGGTGAGTGTTGTGCAGGCGTGCTACGAGCATTTCAGCACCGTGGACGGTGTGGCTCTGTTCGCCACCACTCTGGATAACGATTACAGCCTCTGCGACCGGGTGGGTTCCTCGACGAATATTCTGCCGGAGTTCACTCCCCTGCCGGCTGATGACCTGCAGAATCACGAGTACGTGGGTGTGCCCCTGTGGATTCCGGATGCACAGGTCCGCGAGGCGGCGTACACCTGGATTCTGGACCGTTTTGGTGACTCGGTGGACTGCCACAAGAACCAGGACTTCCTGGACATTGTGCCGCCCGCCTGCACCAAGGGTAGCGGTCTGCAGCACCTGGTGGAGTACCTGCAGGCTGAGCATCCGGGCACCTCCTATGAGGTGCACACGATTGGTGACTCGTGGAACGACATCGACATGCACCGCTACGCTGACCGTTCGGCGTCTTTCAGCTACTCCCCCGACGAGGTTAAGGCCGTCACCACCGATTGTGTGGATAAGGCGTACGAGTTTATTGAGGCTTCCCTGTAGAAGTTTTCCTGTAGAAGCTGCCGAGGCGGCGTTCAGGCGCGGCGAGCGCAGAGCGCCTGCCAGCCGCTTGCGCATACTCGCCGCTTACCTCCCGTTTCACGTGAAACACCCACTTTCCAATACTCCCCGTACCCGTCATTGCCCCGTGAGGTTTCTATGTGCCCCTCTTCCTCTAAGTCTCCCAAACCCCAGTCCGCAAAGAGCCAGCAGCCCGAGCCTGACCAGTCTTACGACCCCTCCAGCTTCTCCGACACCTTCCGCGCTATGGCGCGTGAATCGCTCGTGAAGAACCAGAAGAGTCGCCCGGACTCCCCCATCGTCTCAATTTCTCCGGTGCTGATTGTTTTGGGTGCCATTGCGGCGGCGCTGTACGGGCTGTGGCAGAGCTGGGCGTGCCTCATTCCGCTGGTGCTGATTCTGGTGCTCATGTGGGTGCGGTACACGATGCAACGTCAGGCGCTCAACGATTTTGCGGAGCTGGAGGCGGCACGCACCGCCTGGAAGAAAACCCGCGACCGCCAGTACCTGGAGCTGATGGCGGTGCAGTCGGCGCGCATCCTGGAGGAGAATAAGGCGCTGACCAAGCAGGCCCGCGCGCACGTGCAGGAGTACGCGGATTTCGCGGCACAGAAGCTGGGTGCTCAGCGCTAAACATCGTGAGTGCACAGGCATCAAGAAACCCCCTCAGATGTTCTCTGAGGGGGTTTTAGCGTCTAAAGGTATAAAGCCTAGTTGGTCTTCTGCGCGGGTGCTTCAACGGGCTCTTCTGCGGCTTCCTCGACGGACTCCGCAGATCCTTCGTCTGCGCTGTCAGTAGCCGGGGCCTCGTCCAATCGCTGCACCACAGCGGGGCGGTCATCAAAGCCGCGGCGGGTGCCTCGGGCAGCCTTCGCCTCCATGGTGTACAGCTGCTCACGATTCGTCAGCACCACCAGGGTCATGGCGTTCAAGCAGACACCCACAATGCACAGAATCCAGCCGATCAGCATGAACCGACCACCGGAAAGCACCGCGCCGGAAAGCATCAGGGCAACAGAAACCAGGTACGCCGGGGAAAGCAAAAACTTCGTATTCACTACCGACCTACCTAGCGTGCGTTGGAGCGGGGCTTGGGGGCACGACCCGAACGGGGACGCGAGGGCAGAACGCTCATACGGCCGGGGGCACGATCAACAATCGGCTGAGATTCGGTGGGCTCTTCCTCGCGGACCTCTGCAGCTTCAGCGGGCTCGGTCGCCTCAACGGTCTCAACGGATTCAGCGGGAGCTACTTCCTGGTCAGCCTGCGCCGCAGCATCGTGCTCGACTACCTCATGCTCAGCAGCTTCACGCTCTTCACGGCGGTGCTCCGAGCGCTCGCGGATACGGTTCTCAACGGAGGACTCGATGCCGTCCAGGTTGGCAACCAGTGCGGGGGTCGGGTCGCCCTTCGCCTTACCCACGGACAGCACAAAGGCAAGGACGTTCAGACCCAACGCAAGAATCAGAAGGATCCAGCCGAGCCACAGGAGCCAGGGGTTGGAGGTTCCGATCAAGAGCGCGCCGCAAAAAATCACGCCGAGGGAGGTCAGGTACGCAGGCGAGAGAGTCTTGAAATCCATGTCTACTTTCAATGTGTTCGTGAGTTTGAGAGAGCTAACGTACGGTCACTACGTTTCCTGTCTCATTTTAGGTGATAGTTGAGGCTTAATCTGCTTCTGCCCTTGTCTATCGCCTGTGAGCTAAAGACCAACGGGCTTATCTCGGTGGCGTAGGCAGGGGCAGAAACGTAACATTCATGCACGCGGTGCAGGTACCGGCTAGGACGTGGGGGTTACCTCGTTGGTGACCAGAGGCGAGGCGGGCGCGTTTTCCACCACGGGGATTGCGCGGGTGCTCAGGGTGCCCTGGTGCTTCTTCCAGAGGTTGTAGCGTTCCATGGCGACCGCGCCGGCGGTCATGGCGGGAAGAATGAACATGCCGGAGGAGCGGATGCTTTCTGCCTGCGCCAGGATGTCCAGCTTACGCACCACGCGGGTCACGTCGTGGGAGTCGTAACGGTCCTGAGCAGAAATAACCTCGTTTTGCGCGGCGACGAGGGCGGCATCGCGCAGGCGCACGAAGTCGTTCCTCTTGTCCTTAATCTTCTCCATGTGCTGCTTGTATTCTTCGGGCAGCGCCTCGCTGATTTCGTCGCGGCGGGTAATGGCGGAGCACATTTCCTTCACGCGGGCGTAGGTCTCAGGATCGGTGGTTGCCTTCGCTTCTGCCTGCAGCGCCTCGAGGGCTGCAACCTGCGCGATCTTGAGCAGTTCGGGTACGGCGGTTTCTTCTTCATGGTTAGCCCGCACGCCAAGGACCTTCACGAGCATGGGCAGGGTCAGGCCGGGTAGCACGAGGGTGAAGAAGAGCACGGAGAGCATCATGACGATGGCGTCCTGGCGGACCTGTTCGGTGCCGTTGACCACGGGGATGGACAGGGCAAGAATCAGGGTCACGAGGCCTCGCATGCCGGACCAGGTCATGATGATAACTTCGGCGAAGCTTTCGGGGGCACCCTCGTGGATGGGGTTCTTGCGTCCTGCCAGCCAGACGATGGTGAACCAGATGAGGCGCACCAGGATGGCGACCAGTGCGACCAGTGCACCATCAACAAAGAGGCCTGCGGTACGGGAGGGGTCGGCGGTGGCGATGATGCTACTTGCCTGCAGGCCGATGAGGCCGAAGGCGACACCGGTCATGAGCAGCTCAATAATCTGCCAGAAGGAGGTGGAGGAGAGGCGTTCTTCCGCTTCGAGTGCCGCCATGTATTTGGTGCTGGTGAACTGGATAGCGCCGATGACCACGGCAATAACGCCGGAGGCATGCACGCTTTCAGCAGCGAGGTAGGCGCCGAAGGGGATCACGAGGGTCACGGCGTTGCTGGTGACCACGTCGTGGGCGCGCTGGCGAACGTAGCCGCCGAGCCAGCCGAAGATGTAACCAATAATGACCGCGAGGATCGAGCCGAGCACGAAGTCTTTAGCGACCGAGAGCGGCTCGATGTGGTGGTCGCTGGTCATGGAGTGGATTGCGGCGTGGAAGAGAACGATTGCGATAGCGTCGTTGAAGCTACCTTCGGTCTGCAGGGTGCCGATGAGGCGGCGGGGGATGCCGACGGGCTCAGCGACTGCTTCCACGGCGACGGGGTCGGGCGGGGAGACGGCGGCACCGACGGCAAGGGCGACGGCGATGGTCATGCCGGGGACCCACCACATGGCTGCGCCGGCAATTGCCAGGGCAGAGACGGTGGTGAGAAGGACCGAGTAGAGCAGTACGGATCTCCAGCGGCGGCGCAGGGTGCCCCAGGAGAATTTAACGCCGATGGCCCACAGTAGCGGCGGAAGGAAGATCGGCAGGATGATGTCGCTGTCGATGGTGATGTCCGGTCGGTTGGGGATGAAGAGCGCGGCAGCGCCGAGCAGGGTCATCATGACCGGCCAGGGCAGGTTGAGTCGATCACCGACGCTGACCATGAATACGGTCGCGAGCAGGATGATGACAATAACGGAGAGGTAAAGCATTGGTCCGGTGTTGTTCCTTTCGCGCGGCTAGGATTAGTCGGCTACGTCTTTCTACTCTACCGGAGGGGTTCATTCCGTTTTTCGGATATGGGGGTTCTGCGGCGTTTATTCTGGCATTGTTTACCTCTGAGCCTAATGCTTTGTGTGGAATATAGAGTTTTCCCCTGAATAACCCTACTATTCAGCAAGGTATTCAGGGGAAAATTCTATATTTGGAATATATGGCTTGGGGCAAGAACCCCTAGCAGGTTACTTGGAACCGCAACCGCCAGCACCACAGCCGCAACCACCGGCGGGAGCTTCCTCAACGACCGGTTCGGGCTCGTCGTGACCGCCGCAGCAACCACCCTGTTCTTCCTTCGGCTTATCGTGGCCACCGCAGCAGCCACCGCCGCCGTGAGAGTGACCGTGAGGCTCAGCGGGAGCTTCAGCGGAGGAACCGCATCCGCCCGAGCCGCAGCCACAACCACCAGCGGAAGGTGCCGGCTCCTCGTGGCTACCGCAGCCACCCGAACCGCAACCGCATCCGCCGCCGTCAACCGAGCCACAGGCGGAGCCGCGTGCGTCGCGGTGACCCATGAGGTCCACGCCGAGGTCGGAGAGGTAGCGCAGGTAGCCTGCGAGGGCGTCACGTCCAGCGGTACCGGAAATGACGATGCCGCCGTGGCGCAGAGCCTTGAGCACCTCGTTGACCATGGGCCACTGCTCAATGTCGTCGGTAATGGTGATGGCGCTGACCACGTGCATTGCGAGGGAGGTCAGCGAGCGCAGGGACTGCTCGTAGCCTTCGGGCAGGTGAATGACCTTGGCAGGTGCCGCCAGGCGCAGGATGGACAGCACGCGCATCAGCATCATGGGTACTGCATTTTCGGGCAGCAGTACGGTCACGCCGATGGCGGAGGATTCAGCAATACGTTCGATGGTTGCCGCGAGCTCTTCGGAGTCGATGTCGCGGGAGATGTCCAGCACGTCGTAGGAATCTACGGCGATGGAGCGGGTGCCGAGTGCGTCGGCGAGTGCTTCATCTTCGGTGTGGATTGCAATCATGTTGCGGAATTCGTTGCGGCGCACGACGGAGGCTGCCTCAATAAGGGCGAAGTCCTGGCCTTCACCGTCCACGAGGAGGGTGTGGATTTCTTCGCGGTTGAGGCCTTCGCCTGCGGTGGCGCGTTCGATTAGTTCAGAAAATGCATTGCTCATACCGAATATTAAACACCTGATTTTGGGGTGGGCGCCCGCGAGGTTTACCTGCCTTGGCGGTTTTGGGCGGTTTAAGACGTGATTTTATGCCGAGAGCGTGGGCGTCTGCCTTTTTCTGCGTGTACTGGAGGGTTTTCGGTGACAAAAGTGCTCGTGAAACGCGAAACGTTCGCTCCGAGTGAGTGAGAATCAACATTGGTTTTTGGGTTTGTGCCGCGTATTTGTGGGGTTTTTGTTTGCCGTGGGGTGCATCTTGCTCACGTTACAGATTTGAACACCCTAAAATGAAAGGGTGGTACTTTCCCGTGAAAAGATTCTAGATACCGCCTACGAGGTCTTGGCGACCTACGGTTTGGCGGACCTTTCCATGCGCCGACTCGCTCAGGAGCTTCACGTGGCTCCCGGCGCTCTGTACTACCACGTGAAGAATAAGCAGCAGCTTCTGATTCTGTTGGCGGATTACATTCTGGCTCGTGCCCCGAAGTCGATGTCTGAGGAGGCTGAGCCGAATCCGGAGGCTATTCGCGCTTCGATGATTCGCCGCGGCGATACGTTGTTCTCCCTGCTGTACCCGATTCGTGAGTGCCCTGAGGTGGTGCGTTTGAGTTTGACTCTGCACCCGCGCGAGTTAAAGCCTGTGGTGGCTATGGCTCATGAGTTCCAGGCTCTTGGTTTGGGTCATGCGGAGGCGCTGCGTCGTGCTCGTTTGTTGACCCATATTGCGTTGAGCCTGGTGGAGGAGTATCAGACTCTGCCGCTGATTTCTCCGCAGGAGGCTGTGGCGAGTGGCGATGTTCCTCTGATTGAGAATGCGTTTAACCGTTACCGTCAGGATCTGCTCTCTGCGATTGATTCAATGATGGTGGTGCAGGAGCCCTATACGCAGGATGCGTAATCACCTTCTTTTGGTTTATTAGTTATGTATGGTGCCCCGTGCCCCCTTTGTGGGGGTGCGGGGCTTTTGCATGCGCCTCGACCCGTGCGCTTAGTGTGGTTCTCCCCTGCCGCGCTCTGATACCGGCGCGGTGTGGCGGGTGAGTCGATGTTCGCCGGTGCTCTGCTTTAGTCTAGAGAGGACACCTGCTTGCTCTGATGCCTGTTGGGCATCTGTCGAGTAGGGTGTCGTTTACGTCCTAGTGCCCCTTTCGGGGCTAGATCAGAGGTGTTCCATGTCGATGACCGCTACCGCCCAGTGGGCGGCTCTTCCGGACCATAGCGCGGAGATTGCGCGTGTGCGTGAGGAGTTTATTACTGCGTATGGTTATGAGCCGGATGGTGTGTGGTCTGCGCCTGGGCGCCTGAATCTTTTGGGCGAGTACATTGATTTTTTGGGTGGCTCGTGTCTGCCGATGCCGTTGCCGTATCGCACGTATATTGCGGGTGCGTTGCGTCGTGATGGTGTGTTGCGTGCTTCGTCGTTGCAGATGCCGGGGGACGAGCGCACGGTTGTGATTCGCGATATTCAACCGGGTCATTTGAAGGGCTGGTTCACTTATGTGGCGGGTGTTGCGTGGGCGATGAACCAGGAGGGCGGCAGGGATATTATGCTGCCCGATGAGTTTGGTGCTGATCTGCTGATTAATTCTCGTGTTCCGGTGGGTGGCGGTTTGTCGTCTTCGGCGGCTTTGGAGTGTTCGACGGCCTTGGCATTGTTGGAGCTCTCGTGTCCGGTGCGTGAGGAGTGCCCGCAGGCGGATACTACCCCGGCTGATAGTGATGCGTTGCGTGCGCGTCTGGCTCAGGTGTGTATTACGGCTGAGAATAAGGTGGCTGGCGCGCATACGGGTGGCCTGGATCAGACGGCGTCGTTGCGTTCGTATCCGGAGCAGGCTCTGGTGGTTGATTTCCGTGATTTTTCGATTGAGCCGGTTGCGGTGGATATTGCTCAGCATGGCCTGAGTTTTTTGGTGATTGATACGAACACTCCGCATGAGCTGACGGATGGCGGTTTTGCGGCTCGTCGTGCGGCGTCTGAGGCGTGCGCTGATGCTTTGGGTCTGCGTTTTTTGCGTGATGCCCTACCGGAGGATTTGTCGTGTGCGGGTATGGATGCGCGTGCGGCAAAGGCGTGGCGTGCTGATTTGGTGGATTCTTCGGTGAATCGTGCCTTGGATGCGCTGGAGGATGCGGGTCGCCCGTGTTCGTTCCCGCGTGGTTGGGTGCGTCATGCGTTCCACGATATGACTCTGGTGGGTCGTGCGAGCTATCTGTTGCAGCATGCTGATGAGCTGGGCTTTGCGGCATTTGAGGAGGCGGGCCGCATTTTCACGGAGTCGTTTGTGTCGATGCGTGATGAGTTGCGTGTTTCTCGCCCTGAGATTGATGATGCGGTGCAGGTGTGCCTGGATCGGGGCGCGTTGGGTGCCCGTATCGTGGGTGGCGGTTTTGGTGGCGCGGTGATGGCGCTGATTCCGACCTCTCAGCTGGAGGCTGCCGCGGATGCGGTGGCGACTGCGTATGCTGTGCGCGGCTATGCGGCGCCTCGTTTTTTGCCGATGGTTGCTGGTTTTGCGGCGTCTCATGATTGGGCTGCGGGCGCTGCTCCTACGGATATTCCGGTGTTGTAGGGTTGGGTGCTGAGGTCTGTCATAAATCGGCGGGGTGTCATACGGGCGTTTTTTGGGGTTTTGAACAATATTCATAGCTGGAAGTTTCCTGCGAGTTTCTGCAAATTTCCTCCGTTCATCCCCCGTAATAACGCACTGATAAGCCATAATTTTTTGGTCATTAGTCAAAAGTTGCGCCACGTTTTCTGAGGGTGGTTTTTCTTGCCCTCGCGGGTATGTACACTTATCGACGGACGCAATCCGTGAGCTGTAAAGTTTTGATGCCTATAGTCCGGCATATGGATAGCATCTACACTGGGTTCGACCGTCACATACAAGCCCAGCTTGCAGGTTTCGTCCACCAAAGCATCACACTCCAATTTTCTGCCCGCCCCGGGCAGGTACCTCACCAAGAGTGAGGCTTTAGAGCGCGAAAGCGCAGAAAGGAGGCCCCCGTGGGCTTCGATATCAAGGGTACCGTTGAGCAGGGCCTCGACAAGGCTCAGGAAGTCATCAACGAGAAGGCTGGCAAGGAGATCGTCACCGACGAGCACGTTGCCAAGGTTGAAGAGGTCGTGACCGACAACGTCTCCAAGCTGACCGAGAAGTTCGGCAAGTAAGGCGACAGCCTGCTTTGGATTGGCGCCCTACCTCGCCTCCTCGTGGGGTAGGGCGCCTTTCCCTGGGTTTGTATTACAGGCTTTCACTCAACGGCTTTCACTCAACACCTCTCTCGCATAATGGGGCGTTCTGCCCCGCCTGGGTTCTTTCATTCACCGACTCACTCGGCATATTGCTCAGCTTCGGTTACCGTCTGGTAGCCTGTTTTCACTCTTCTTTTACTCTTACTCAGCACAAGTACTCGCGCTTTCTCGCGAACTGTATACGCCCCGCATCATTGGTCCGGCAACCTTGGTGTGGGGCGTATGCCGTTAATGCACGGGATGAAGGCTTCTGGAGCGCAGGGTGAAGGGTTCTGCGGGAGTGCTGCACAGGCTGTGGGAGTGCGGCGCGGGCGTTCGCCCTATGAGGACCTCTCCCCTGCCCCTGTAACCTCAGGCTATGCTTGATATGTCAACTTATTGAGCTGCGCCCTCAGGTAGGTTTCAGTGCCTCCTGAAGACCGCGGAGCACCCCGTCTATGGAGGAACTATGTTTGAACGTCAGCAGTCCGATCAGCAGAAGGCACGCGAGGTCATGAAGGCTGGCGGCGTCGTCATTTATTGGCGCCCCGGCTGCCCCTACTGCGAGGCTCTGGATTCTAAGCTGGGCGAGCTGGGCGACCACGCTACCTGGGTGAACATTTGGGAGGATCCGCAGGCTGAGGCGCACGTGAAGTCCCTCAACGACGGCAACGCGACCGTCCCCACCGTGGACACCGGCGACACCCACTTTGTGGTCGCTGACCTGGTGAGCCGCAACAAGGTGAAGAAGCTGATCCAGAACACTCTCGACGCTGGCGGCGAGGCTTAAGATGGCTCGCCCGGCGCTGAATCGCGATACGACGGTCTGCATTTCCTTGTCTGGTCGCCCGTCGAATCACGGTATTAAGTTCCATAATTACCTGTACGAGAAGCACGGTCTGGATTACCTGTACAAGGCGATGACCACCACCGACATTGAGGGTGCTATCGCCGGCGTACGTGCTCTGGGTATTCGTGGCTGCTCGGTGTCTATGCCGTTTAAGCAGGCTGTTATCCCGCTGATGGACGATATGGACCACTCGGCTGCGGTTATTGGCGCGGTGAACACGATTGTGAACACTGACGGCTTCTTGAAGGCGTACAACACGGATGTGATTGCGGTGGCTTCCCTGCTGCGTTCGCATAACGTGGATCCGTCTCTGCCGTTCCTGCTGCGCGGTTCGGGCGGCATGGCGGCGGCTGTGGCTGGCGCGTTCTTTGATGCGGGCTTCTCGCAGGGCATGATTATTGCCCGTAACGAGGAGACCGGTCGCGCGCTGGCTGAGCGTTACGAGTACGCCTGGGCGCCGGAGGTGGGCAACCTGCGAGCGCCGATTCTGGTGAACGTGACCCCGATTGGTATGGCTGGTGGTGAGGAGAGCGAGGAGCTGTCCTACCCCGAAGAGGCTATTGCTGAGGCTCAGGTGGTCTTTGACGTGGTGGCGATGCCCGTTGAGACTCCGCTGATTCGTGCGGCTCGCGCGGCGGGTAAGGAAGTTATTCACGGTGGCGAGGTGATTGCTCTGCAGGCTGCTGAGCAGTTCCGCCTGTACACCGGCGTGGAGCTTACTCCCGAGGAGGTTGAGGAGGCGGAGGCTCAGGCGAACTAGGTTCGCGCCCGCTGCTTCTTCGCCCCGTGAGGGGCTCGATACGCAAAAGTGCCCGGAAGGTTTATCCTTCCGGGCACTTTTTGTTCTATCCGGCGCTTCGCGCCGAAATTTTTTGTAATTACACACATCCTGGTACTTAAGGTTTTCCACATCTGTGGAGAAATCTGGGGAAAACTCTTACACCCGTGTAATTCACCCTATGTAATTCGGTTGTTTTAGCCTGTATCCACAGGTTTTTAACATGTACTCACAATCGTGGAATTACACGAATGTAGTTATGCACAGTGTGGAAAACCTCTGTGGATAACCCTCTTCTGCGGCGGATTTCCGCGGGTTTCAGGCTCAATAGCGACCCTTGAACCACCGTCGCGGGCTCTGCTGCGGCGGCTCCGAAGATTCAGATGACTCGGGCTTCTTCACGAACGGAATAATCAGCAGGGTCGCGAGCGCGCCACTGACAAGACCGCCAAAGTGTCCCGCGAGGGAAATATGCGGGTGGAAGAGGCTCTGCACCACATCAATGCCGATGAGTAGCATAAAGAGGCGTGCTGTGTCCTTTTGCCTCCTGAGAAGCAGAATCACGAAGAAGGCACCATAGAGGCCATACACACCGCCTGAGGCACCCACGGTGCGACTGTAGTAGTCGAAGATATACACGCTGAAGCCAGCGCCCAGGGTAGCAGCCATATATACGAAGAGGAACTTCCAACGCCCCATCATTCGTTCGAGAGATACACCGAAGATGAAGAGGTAAATCATGTTCCACACCAGGTGCATCGGGTCATTCTGCGAGTGCAAAAAACCGTGCGTGATCAAGCGGTAGTACTCACCGCGGTGAACACTGGGACCCGACATCGCGCCGAGGTTGTACACCCAACGGAATGGAATGATCTGTTGCAGACCGTACACCACGACGTTAATCAGAATGAGCGTGTACGTAATATGCCAGTGCCGGGCGATGAAGGAACGCGTCGGGCTCGAGGCGAATCCATTTAGGTCACGGTAGCAGTCGGGGCATACTACACCCGCGCCCTGCGCCGTCTGGCATTCGCCGCAGACTGTTCGGTTGCAGCGCCCACACTGGGCGTAGCTAACGCGGTCGGGGTGGTTGACGCAGACCGTGGGGCTCTGCCCGTAATTCATGTAGTTGGGAAAGTTCTCCACTGCCTCTCCAAAGATTTTCGTGCCGGATTTTCCGAAGATTTTTCACGTATTTTCAGGCTTAGTACCTGCCGTTTTGCCATTGCTGCGGGCTCTGCTGTTGAGGAGGCTCGGGCTTATCCACAAGCGGGACAAACAGCAGTGTCAACAGCACACCACCGACAAAACCACCCGCATGGCATGCGTGGGAGATATTCGAGGGGGTCAGAATGCTATAGATGATGTTCGGGGCAGTAATCATGACGAACACTCGTGCGGTGTCCTTCTGCTTCCTGATGATTAGCAGGGTCAAGAAAGAGCCCATGAGGCCGAATAGACCACCGGAGGCACCCACCACGCTGGTGTCAGACGCCAGCACGTACACGCCGAGGGCGCCGAAGACGATAGAGCCCAGGTACACGAGGAGGAACTTCCAGCGCCCCATCATGCGTTCGAGGGACACACCGTAGATGAAGAGGTTAATCATGTTCCACACCAGGTGCATCGGGTCGTTCTGCATATGCAGAAAACCGTAGCTGATGATGCGGTAGTACTCGCCATGCTGGACGTAGGGCCACCAGATGTTGCCATGCCTAACCACCCATTCATTGGGAATGATCTGCTGCAGACCGTACATCGCGACGTTAATCAGAATGAGCGTGTACGTAATGTGCCAGTGGCGCGCCAGGAATGAGCCCTGTGCTTTCGAACCTTGCGCCTTCGAGCTGCCGCCCGTGAGGTCGCGGTAGCAGTCGGGGCAGACCATGCCCACATCCAGCGCTACCTGGCATTCGCCGCAGACGGTGCGGTTGCAGCGCTTGCACTGGGCGTAGCTAACGCGGTTGGGGTGGTTGACGCAGACGGTGGGAGTCTGCCCGTAGCCTGCGTAGTTGGGAAAGTTCTCCACTGAACCTCCAGGGGTTGTGTACAGGATTATCCGAAGGTGGTGTGCGGGGGATGGCGCGCGTGGGCATATAAGCGCAGGGACCCACCGGAAGAATCCTGGCGGGCCCCTGAACTATACGTGTTTTCTCAACACCTTCAGCAGAATGCTCGTATGAGCCTTCCGATGGGGTTTATTAGAGCTTTTCGATGTCGATCGAGGAGATGACAACGTCCTTGACCGGGCGGTCCTGGAAGCCGGTCTCAACGCTCTCAATAGCGTCAACAACCTTCTTGGATGCCTCGTCGGTGACCTCACCGAAGATGGTGTGGCGGCCGTTCAGCCAGGGGGTCTCAACGGTGGTGATGAAGAACTGAGAACCGTTGGTGCCGGGGCCTGCGTTAGCCATTGCCAGCAGGTAGGGCTTGGAGAAGGAGAGCTCGGGGTGAATCTCGTCCTTGAACTGGTAGCCGGGGCCACCAACGCCCATGCCCAGGGGGTCGCCACCCTGAATCATGAAGTCCTTGATGATGCGGTGGAACACGACGTCCTTGTACAGGGGGGTGTTCATGATTTCACCGGTGCGGGGGTGCTTCCACTGACGGGAGCCGTCAGCGAGGCCGATGAAGTTCTCAACAGTCAGCGGTGCGTGGTTGCCGAAGAGCTCGACGACGATGTCACCGTAGTTAGTGTGGATAGTTGCCTTAGCAGTTGCATTAGTCATGGCTCTATTGTGGCACGGGGCGGCGCTCATTCGCCATCTAACATGTTTTTTCGCCCCGGGCGCACCGTCGAGCGGGCTTTTTGGGCGGGAATTGAATATCCTGAGAGGTGAACACTACGCGCGCGGCGGCGTTTTCTAGTCGCTGGCGCATTTCAACCGATGGAGGTCACCCCATGTTCTGCTGCAAGAAGCGCAAGGCACGCAAGGCTGCTAAGGCTCAGGCTGTTGTCTCTTCCCTGGCTGCTGTTGAGTCCGCACTGGAAGGCAAGACCGCTGAGATGTTCGCTGAGAAGCTGACCGGCAACAAGAAGGCCCTGAAGAAGGCTCGTAAGGCTACCGCGAAGACCGTTCGCGCCGCTGAGAAGGAACTGGCTCGTATCGAGCGTAACGGCGGCAAGCGCCCCCGTAAGGGCCTGGCATTCCTGGGTCTGCTGGTTGCGCTGGGCGTTGCAGGCGCAGCAGCTTACAACGCAGCTCGTCCCGTGGAGGATCCCTGGAAGAACGCATAAGCGTGGGGTTCCCCGTATCTTTTTCTCTAAGGCTTTCTGAGGCGCCGCTGGCGGCGTGAGGGAGCGCTTTATGAGAGATAGCCGCCCGCTAGAGTGTAATGCTCTGGCGGGCGGCTATTGTTTTGGGTTTTTCTTGGTTTTGGAGGGGGGAGGTGGCTGTAGCTAGAGCGCTAACCTTCCCCGGGTATCCCCTTGATATTTCCCGGATACACAAAGAACCCCATGTCTTTCGACATGGGGTTCTCGGTTCAAAAATAAACCGGCGATGACCTACTCTCCCACACCCACAAAAGTGCAGTACCATCGGCGCGAAGAGTCTTAGCTTCTGGGTTCGGAATGGAACCAGGCGTTTCCCTCTTGCTATAATCACCGGAAAGTGGAGGCGAGGGGACTCGAACCCCTAACCCTCTGCTTGCAAAGCAGATGCGCTACCAATTGCGCCACGCCCCCGCGGTACTTTATTAGTCTATAACACCTTTTACGACTTCACCAAATCCTCAGGCGCATTTTTTTAGTTAGACCCATCACATTACTGAGGGGTTAGGAAATAACCTCACCCGGCACCGTCGCCTCACGCTTCGTCAGAGCCTGCAGCGGACCGCTCACTTCCTGCAGATACTTACGAACCGCGGTGCGTTGCGCCTCCTTCGCGGACTCTTCCTTCGATTCCGGCGCCTTGAATCCCAGCTTGAACGCGTCCCACTGGCTCGCCGAGGGGTACTTTTCACGGGCGTTCCACACCAGCGAGAACGACGCCAGGGTATTTAGTTCCTTTCTCGTGGCGGCCTTCGACAGCACATCAGCCACCGTTGCCACACGTGAAGACTCCGCAACGCTCACCGAGATCTTCGACTGCGCACCCGAGGGCAGGGTCAGCGCCTTATCCGGAGCCAACTGAATATTCAGGTGAATCTGCTGCACCTGCTCGTTCTTCAGATCCAGCTCAGCCAGCGCACGGAAGCGCTTCAGCAGGGACTCATAGTTCTCATCAATCACAACGGCGTTCAGGCGCAGCTCATCCGCCAGCAGACTCACCTGAGCGTAGCTCGCATTAGTACCCAGCGCCGCGTTAGCGGTCAGCACCTTCAGCCACTGCTCTTCCTTCAGAGTTGCCGAATCATTGACGCGCAGCGGGCCCACCGGCGCATCCGTAGCGGTGTTAGCAACGTTCTGCGGGTCATTCGCCGAGTCCACGCCGCCATAGGTGACACTCAGCCGGTGCAAAGAGCCGTAAACGGACAGATTCGTCAGCGCCGTAGCAGCCGCCGCCAAATCAGCCTGCGCCGCCTCCGTGAGGGAGAAAGAACCCACCAGACGCAGATCCTGCTCAGTACGCCCCTGACCCACATAGATACGCCCCAGCGACTCAATCTTCAGGTAGCGGGTATCAATATTCTCGCGAACCAGACGCTCACGGCGCGCCAACAGCTTCTCGTTTGAAACCACCACCGCAGCGTCCTCACCCAGAACACCGGTGGCGGCAATCTGCGGCATCGCGGCAAGCACCCCGGCGGCAGCAATCACGCCACCGGTCAGAAGCAGGGAACGGCGAGGAACCACGAGGCGGCGCGCCTGCTCGGCAATAGCCTCTTTAGCGGCATCTACACGGGTTGAAGAGCTCTTAGCGGAGGATTCCTCAGCGGCGACGGGTGCCGCCTCAGAAACGCCCTGAGAGGGTTCTTGAGTGGACGTAAGGTGAGAGTTTTCGGGTTCAGGAGTAGGTGAAGAAGACACAGATTCTCCAGTTTTAGGGCGAGCACAAAGCCCGCCATTAGTTTGAGGGAGTGAGTCTCTCTAGGATACCGCCCGCACCTATGGGTGAGCTGACAACCCGCGGCGCAGCATTCGAAGGGCATAAAGAAAACCTATGGGGTGGACTTCAGTCCACCCCATAGGTCACAAGCTTCATGAGAGTTCTCAACTCTCACCGCAGGCTATTTAGTCGTCCTGCGCAGCAGTAGCGTTCGGAGCCGGAATATTAGCCGACTCAGCAGCCAACTCGGCGATACGAATCTCGCCGGTCGTCGGATCATCGTAGGTCACGTACTCGGTGCCACCAGCCGTAGGCTCGGCGTCCTCGTTCACGTGGTTCTCCGCGATCAGGAAGCCGTGCGCACCAAGAATCTTAGCGACGCGGTCAATATCCTGCGGGGTCGGGGTATGATCCACCACTCGACGAATGTACTCGTTAATGCGCTGGTCACTCACGTATGCCTCGCCACGAGCAGCACGAGACTGCATGAGCTGGCGAACAACTTCCTGCAGCTGCTCATCGGTCAGACGCATCTTCAAAATAGCCATCACTGCCGCGCGGTCCTGCACCGGAACATCCTTGGGATACCCGACGCTCAGCCAGTCGATTACTCGAGAGATTATGCTCTTATCAGGCATCGAGCCCCTCCTTCGAAGCAGTCATCATATGCAATTTAGTGTTCACGGGATTAGTGGCCTCCACCGGTTACGCCGAAGATATTCCAGCCGAAAGTGTGGTCGATAAAGTCCTTAGCGACCCAGAGAATACCGATGATTACGATTGCTACGATAATAGCAAAAATGCAGGACGCGGCAATCTTCGCCACCGTTCCCGGAGGCTCAATTTCAACGAGCTTGCCGTCCGCAGTGTACTCGGTACGACCAGCCAGCAGACGCAGACCGAACGCATACAGCGCCGGAAGGCCCGCACCGAAGAACAAACCGGCAATCAGCACCGGAATAACCTTGTTCACAATGTCCATCAGATATTCCACGGCTACGAACCTGCCTTCTCAGTAGCAAGAATCTGATCTGCGGATGCGTCAGCGCTGGTGACTGCAGCGCCTTCCTTTTCATCCCAGTCGCCAGTCACGTTCGAAGCGTCAATGTTGTCCTTCTGGGAATGACGCCACATCAGGAAGCAGAAGATCACCAGCAGAGCGAACACGGTCATTTCGCCAACAAACTGAGTGCCGGTCAGAGCGTTCAGGCCGTGACCAATCAGCCAGGTCAGAGCACCCACAATAGCGGCAGCCGGCAGGGTAATCAGCCAAGCAACCACCATGCGGCCAGCAACAGACCAGCGAACCTCAGCACCCTTACGACCCAGACCACTACCCAGAATCGAACCGGATGCCACGTGAGTGGTGGACAGCGCCATACCGAAGTGGGACGAGGTCAGAATAATCGCAGCGGATGCGCCGTCAGCAGCAACACCCTGCGGGGTATCCACCTCGACGATGCCCTTACCGAGGGTACGGATAATACGCCAACCGCCCAGGTAAGTACCCAGAGCAATCGCGAGCGCACAGGAAGCCTTCACCCAGAAGGGGATTGCGTCATCGTTGCTCAGAGTGCCCGAAGCAACCAGAGCCAGGAAGATCACGCCCATGGTCTTCTGCGCGTCGTTGGTACCGTGCGCCAGAGACATCAGGGACGCGGTTGCAACCTGTCCCTTGCGGAAGCCGCCGTGCTTACGATCATCAGCCACCGGAGCAGCAATACGGTAGACCAGCCAGGTGCCGGTTGCCGCCACAATAGCCGCAATAACGGGGGAGAGGACCGCGGGAACAATAATCTTGGACAGAACGCCCATCCACTGCACGCCGTCAAAGCCGATCGCGACAATAGCCGAACCAATCAGGCCACCAAACAGAGCGTGCGACGAGGAGGAGGGCAGACCCAGAAGCCAGGTCAAAACGTTCCAAAGAATGCCGCCCACCAGACCGGTAAAGACGATAAGCATCAGCGCCGGGCCGTCCGTTGTTACATCGATACGGTCCAGGTTCACGATGCCGCTACCGACCGAACGCGCCACCTCAACAGAGAGGAACGCGCCAACGAGGTTCAGGGATGCAGACAACGCCACGGCGGTCTTAGGCTTCAGCGCACCGGTCGCAATGGAGGTTGCCATCGCGTTACCGGTGTCGTGGAAGCCATTCGTAAAGTCGAAGGCGAGCGCGGTCAGCACCACGATCACGAGAATAATGAGTTCTGTAGTCACAAGAAAATTATCTGTCGGTTTTCGCGAAATCTAAAGTATTCCGAATTAACACGAAATAACAGATAAACCCACACTATTGAGCGGGTTTTCATGAGGGTTTTGCCGCAGAGACCATATTCTAGGGGCGATAATCCCGATATTCCGCGGCAAAAAGGGTGCACCTATCGGAATGCTTAAGTTGGTTTATGTGGCTTATATGAGAGTGCGGGGGAGAGGGGCGATTATATCCATCAAGAGGCTAAAGTGTGTTCACCAAGTGTTCACTTTCAGGAACCTCCCAGCTTTCTTTTTGTGACACACCTTTATTATTCAGACCTCATTTGAGCCACCAAACTACCCATGCAGGATGCCCCTGTGGGTTTTACGGCGTGGGGCTTTCTGCGGAGCGCATTCTCCGCAACAGCGGGTTTTCTTCAGTCGTGCGCATTCGAATATCACGAAGGATTGAATCTATACTCGCGGCGCACGCAGCACATCAGCGTCGCGAGGTATTCGCACCGATTCCCCTGCATCACATCAGCGGATACAACAAAAGACCCCATATCTTTCGATACGGGGTCTTTCTCAAAAATAAACCGGCAATGACCTACTCTCCCACACCCACAAAAGTGCAGTACCATCGGCGCGAAGAGTCTTAGCTTCTGGGTTCGGAATGGAACCAGGCGTTTCCCTCTTGCTATAATCACCGGAAAGTGGAGGCGAGGGGACTCGAACCCCTAACCCTCTGCTTGCAAAGCAGATGCGCTACCAATTGCGCCACGCCCCCGTCTCAGCGGAAACCACTGTTTAGTTATTTTTCCAAGCCTTTACGACTTCATTGCTCTGGTACTTTTTCAGAACCATCACAGTGACACACGAAAGAACAGCAAGAATCAATAATTTCTTCATTATTGCCTTTCATAGTGTGGAGTGGGCGTACCAAGAATCGAACTTGGGACCTCTTCGTTATCAGCGAAGCGCTCTAACCGTCTGAGCTATACGCCCTCCTTCTGCGGAATTTCTTCCGTAGAACGAGATATAACTATACAGGTGTTTGATGGTAACACCAAATCGAAAAAGCATGTTCTGCATCACATTTTAATACCGAGGGTTCCCAGGCGTACAGAACGGGCGGCACCACCTCCATCCAGAGGGGCACCGCCCGCACACAAGCTCAAAAAGCTACAAACTAGGACTCATCGCTCAGAGTCAAGGTCACGCCACCAACCAGCTTCGCAGCCAGGTTGTACAGAATCGCGCCAATCATACCCAGCAGAGTAAAGACCACAGTGTTGACCACAGCAAAAATAGTAGTCACCAAAGCAACCTGACCCAGCGAAATCATCTGCGAAATATCCACAGTGGTCGAACCGGTACCCAGAGAGCTAATCAGCTGGTTCACACCGGTAAACGCTCCAGAAGCCTGCAGGAACAGCCACAGAATCACCGACGCCACGACGGTCACAATACCCAGGGCAATAGACAGCAGGAAGATCAGCTTAGCCACCGACCACGTATCAACCTTCTGAACCACCAGACGCGCACGACGAATCTTCGAACGCGGCGCCGGACGCACCAGCTGACGGCGCGAACCAGTAGGACGCTTAGCATTCACAGGGCGCTTACCGGCAGGACGCTTAGCGGTACCGCCAGGACGGGCCTGGCCCGAACGTGCCTGAGCCGGGCGACGCGCGCCAGCCTTAGCCGCACCCGAAGACTTAGATGCACCAGCCGACGCCGAACGCTGTGCCGACGCAGGAGAGGAGCTCGCGGGAGTGCTGCTCATTAGTTACCTCCAGTAGCGGTGAGATCGGCAGCCGCCGCTTCACCCTCGTTGTCCGAACCGGGCGCCTCAGAAGACTCCGAAGCCTCGGTGTTCTCAGTGGTTTCATCGTCGCTATCATCCAGCTGACGATCCTGGTTGCGTGCAACACCAATAATAGAATCGCCCTTACCGGGCTTTGCAAAGATAACACCCATAGTATCGCGTCCCTTCGCAGGAACCTCATTCACGTTCGAACGAACGACCTTGCCGCTGGCCATAACCACCAGCACCTCGTCCTCTTCGTCCACAATGAGGCCACCCACCAGGGCGCCACGATCCTCAACTAGCTTAGCAACCTTAATACCGAAACCGTTACGGCCCTGCACGCGGTACTCATCCACGCTCGTACGCTTCGCGTAACCACCCTCAGTGACCACGAAGACGAAGGAGCCCTCAGTAACCACATTCGCAGAAATCAGCTCATCGCCGTCACGGAACTTCATACCGGTCACACCGGAAGTCGAACGACCCATCGGGCGCAACGACGCATCATCAGCGTGGAAGCGCAGCGACATGCCGTTACGCGACACCAGCAGAATATCGTCCTTCGCCGAAACGGTGAACGCCGAAACAACCTCATCGCCCTCACGCAGGTTAATCGCAATCAGGCCGGCAGTACGGTTCGTATCGTAATCGCTCAGGCGACTCTTCTTCACCATACCGCCGCGAGTAGCAAGCACCAGGTACTCAGCATCGTCGTAGCTCTTCAGCTCCATAACCTGAGCAATATGCTCACCGCCCTGGAACTCCAGCAGGTTCGCAATATGCTGACCCTTCGCGTCACGACCGGCTTCCTGCAGCTCGTAACCCTTCGCGCGGTACACGCGACCCAGGTTCGTGAAGAACAGAATCCAGCTGTGCGTAGTGGTCACGAAGAAGTGCTCCACCACATCATCACCGCGCAGGGAGGCACCCTTAATGCCCTTACCGCCGCGGTGCTGGCTACGGTACTGATCACTGCGGGTGCGCTTAATGTAGCCGCCGCGAGTAATCGTCACCACGACCTCCTCCTCGGGGATGAGGTCTTCCATCGACATATCGCCGTTGTAGCCGTACATAATCTGGGTGCGACGCTCATCGCCGTAGCGGTTCACAATCTCACCCAGCTCCTCAGAGATAATCTCACGCTGGCGAGTCTCCGAAGCAATAATCGCGTTGTACTCAGCAATCATGCGCATCAGCTCATCGTGGCGATCCTGAATCTTCTGACGCTCCAGAGCGGCAAGACGACGCAGCTGCATGTTCAGAATTGCCTGAGCCTGAGCCTCATCAATCTGCAGGAACTCCATCAGGCCGCTACGCGCCTCATCAGCGGTGGGGGAGCGGCGAATCAGGGCAATAACCTCATCCAGAGCATCCAGAGCCTTCAGCAGGCCGCGCAGGATGTGCGCCTCTTCCTCCGCCTGACGCAGACGGTAACGGGTACGACGAACAATAACGTCCATCTGGTGATCCACCCAGTGACGCACGAAAGCGTCCAGGGACAGGGTGCGGGGCACGCCGTCCACGATGGCCAGCATGTTCGCGGAGAAGTTCTCCTGCAGCTGGGTGTGCTTGTACAGGTTGTTCAGCACAACCTTCGGGGAAGCATCACGCTTGAGCACAATCACCAGGCGCTGACCGGTACGACCCGAAGTCTCGTCGCGCAGGTCGGCGATACCGGTGACCTTGCCGTCCTTGATGAGCTCGGCAATCTTGATGGCCAGGTTATCCGGGTTTGCCTGGTAGGGCAGCTCGGTGACGACCAGGCAGGTGCGTCCGTGGATTTCTTCGACGTTGACCACGGCACGCATGGTAATCGAACCACGGCCGGTGCGGTACGCATCCTCGATGCCCTTGGTGCCCAGAATCTGCGCACCGGTCGGGAAGTCCGGGCCCGTAATGCGAGCCATCAGAGCGTTCAGCAGCTCCTCATTGGTAGCGTGCGGGTTCTTCAGGAACCACTCCACACCCTCAGCAACCTCACGCAGGTTGTGCGGCGGAATATTGGTCGCCATACCCACAGCAATACCCGAAGAACCGTTAACCAGCAGATTCGGGATGCGCGCGGGCAGAACGGTCGGCTCCAGGGACTTGCCGTCGTAGTTCGGCTGGAAATCAACGGTGTCCTCGTTGATGTCGCGCACCATCTCCAAGGCGATGGGTGCCATCTTGGTCTCGGTGTATCGAGGTGCTGCGGCACCGTCGTTACCGGGAGAACCGAAGTTACCCTGACCCAGCGCCAGCGGGTAACGCATAATCCAGCTCTGAATCAGACGCACCAGAGTGTCGTAGATAGCGCTATCACCGTGGGGGTGGAACTGACCCATCACGTCGCCGACCACGCGGGCGCACTTGTTGAAGGCGCGATCCGGGCGGTAGCCACCGTCGTACATCGCGTAGATCACGCGGCGGTGCACGGGCTTGAGGCCGTCACGCACATCCGGCAGGGCGCGGCCAATAATAACCGCCATTGCGTAGTCCAGGTAGGAACGCTGCATCTCAGTCTGCAGGTCCACCTGTTCAATGTGACCGTGGTGGTCTACGCTTTCCGCGCCACCATTGCTGACAACCTCAGCTTTGGTAGTCTCATTCTGGTGTTCTTCGCTCATAACTTTCTCATTACTTTATATCTCGATCAACATATGCCCCAGTCTGCATATTGCCTATGAGGCATATGCCGTTTCGGGCTAGATATCGAGGAATCGAATGTCTTTTGCGTTCTGCTGGATAAACTCACGACGAGCCTCAACGTCCTCACCCATCAGAACAGAGAAGATCTGGTCAGCAGCAGCCGCATCCTCCATCTTCACCTGAAGCAGGGTACGGCGTGCCGGGTCCATGGTGGTATCCCACAGCTCGGTGTAGTCCATCTCGCCCAGACCCTTGTAACGCTGAATGCCGTTATCCTTGGGCAGGCGCAGGTTCTTCGCCGCGCCACGAGCCAGAGCCTCATCACGCTCAGCATCCGAGTACACGTAATCGTGCGGAGCGTTCGACCACTTGATGCGGTACAGCGGCGGCTGAGCCAGGTACACGTAACCAGCCTCAATCAGCGGACGCATAAAGCGGAAGAGCAGGGTCAGCAGCAGAGTCGTAATGTGCTGGCCGTCGACGTCCGCATCCGCCATCAGAACAATCTTGTGGTAGCGTGCCTTCTCAATATCGAAGTCGTCGCCGATGCCGGTACCGAAGGCGGTAATCATTGCCTGAATTTCAGCATTGGACAGGGCACGGTCTAGGCGAGCACGCTCAACGTTCAGGATTTTACCGCGCAGCGGCAGAATAGCCTGAGTGTTCGGGTCACGGCCCTGCACTGCCGAACCACCCGCAGAGTCACCCTCCACCAGGTAAATCTCAGAGATCGACGGGTCCTTCGAGGAGCAGTCCTTGAGCTTACCGGGCATGGAGCTGGTCTCCAGCAGGCCCTTGCGGCGGGTGGTCTCGCGAGCCTTACGAGCTGCAATACGCGCCTGAGCGGCAGTGATTGCACGGCGAACAATGTCCTTTGCCACCGCGGGGTTACGACCAAACCAGTCGCTGAGGTGATCGTTCACCTCACGCTGGGTGAAGGACTTTGCCTCCGAGTTACCCAGCTTGGTCTTGGTCTGGCCCTCGAACTGCGGCTCAGAAATCTTAATCGAGATGACCGCGGTCAGGCCCTCACGCACGTCTTCACCGGTGAGGTTATCGTCCTTATCGCGCAGCAGCTTGTTCTCACGCGCGTAACGGTTCACCAGAGAGGTCAGAGCGGCGCGGAAACCCTCTTCGTGGGTACCACCCTCGTGGGTGTTAATCGTGTTCGCGTACGAGTAGACGGACTCCTTGTACGCGCCGGTCCACTGCATCGCCACTTCCAGGCTCATGTTGCGGTCGGTGTCTTCGGACTCAAAGGAGACGATCTCCTCGTTCACGATGGTCTTCGCGCCAGCGTTGAGGAAGTGTACGTAGTCGAACAGGCCGTTGTCGTAACGGTAGGTGACGGTTGTGTAGCCGTCAGCGTTCGCACGTACGCGGTTGAGGGTGTTTTCCTTCTCCTCTTCAGCAACCTCGTCACCGGTGAACTTCTCGCGCTCATCGGTCAGGGTGATGGTCAGGCCCTTGTTCAGGAACGCCATCTGCTGGAAGCGAGCGCGCAGAGTCTCAAAGTCGAACTCGACGGTCTCAAAAATCTCCGGGTCCGGGTAGAACGTCTGAATCGTGCCGGTCTTATCGGAGGGCTCGCCGCGACGCAGAGGGCCGTCCGGCACGCCACCGTTCGAGAAGGAAATATGCCATGCGTAGCCCTGGCGGTGCACCTCGGTAATCACGCGGGTAGACAGCGCGTTCACCACGGAGATACCCACGCCGTGCAGACCACCGGAGACCGAGTAGCCGCCGCCGCCGAACTTACCGCCAGCGTGCAGCACGGTCATGACAACCTCAACGGTGGACTTGTGCTCGGTGGGGTGCTCATCCACGGGGATACCGCGGCCGTCGTCCTTCACGCGGACGGAGCCGTCAGCCTGAATGGTCACGTCAATTTCGGAGGCGTAGCCGGCGAGCGCCTCATCGACCGAGTTATCTACAACCTCGTAGACCAGGTGGTGCAGACCGCGCTCAGTGGTCGAGCCAATGTACATGCCGGGGCGCTTACGAACCGCTTCCAGACCTTCCAGCACGGTAATATCGGATGCACCGTATTCATGCGGCTGTTCAGATGCATTCTGTTCAGATGCCACGAGGCAGAACTCCTTGAGTAGATGATGCAACCGGCGAAGAAGAACTGCGGGCAGCTCAGAGGGGAGCCTAGAACGCCTCACGAAGGGCACCAGATGGCGCCTGCACAACCCGCGTTGCCGGTGATGCCCATAGGTGGGCACACTTTACGCATTGTCTCTTTTATTTTACCGAGCAAGAGAGCATAAAACCATCTACATACGTCACATATTGAGCTTTTTTGGGCGCCACCACCCGCTCAAAAGCCCGCAAAGGCGGTTTAGAGTGTTTCAACCCCCTTTTGAGATAGGGGGTACGGTTCACCACTTCGTGGAGGTTGCCGGCGATTCTAAAGCTTTCATAGCGTGCAGAAAATCATGAGGTGCAGAAAAGGGGCACGTTTCATACAACGCCCCCAATGTCTCAGTTTCCCGCCGTGGCAATGCGACGCAGCGACGCGATGCGCCTACCCGTAGGTATCGCGCACACCGCGCATGCCGGTGGCGCGCCGATAGCCTCGCTGACTCCAGCGACCGTTATTCGGGCCCAACACGCGGACCTGAGCTACGACACCCGCGCCCAGTTCCCTGCGGAAAAGTTCGATAAGGTGCCCATGCATCAGACGCAGCTGCGTGGTCCAGGCGGTAGAGTCGCACTGGACTTCAACGATGGAGTTTTCGAAGCTGATCGGGCGGGTATGCGCGGCGATTTCGGGGCCCACAAGCTCAGCCCAACGCGCCAGCACGCTAGAGACCGCCACGGGCTCTTTCCAGCCGCGAGAGCGAATCAGGGCACTAACGATGCCACCGAGGGGTTTAGGGTCGCGAGAGCTCTCTCCGGGGCCACTATAACCACCCATCACGCGAGGGTCCCAGCCCTGCGCTCGCCGTGATTTCTTCTTCGAGGCGGTGCCGGACATGACTGCACCGAAATCGCGCATGATTTTATTCGCAGAGAAGGCGTTGAGAGGCGCTTCGCCACGTTCCTGAGCCGCCACGCGCATACGGGTCAGTAGGGCGGAGGGGGCGTCCACCTCGTCGCGATAGAACTCGCCCACGCTATCAACCTCGCGCGGGTTTTGAGGCTCTGTAAACTGCAGTTCCGCAAACTCGTCGTATGTTTCACGTGAAACATGGTTTTGAGGGCGGGCAGGGTTACTCATCGCCGTCACCCTCCGCGAGCGCAGACACAGTAGACCCCTCGCTATCCACAGTAGCAACGGCAGGCTGCACATACTCGGCATGACCAGCCGTCACCGACACCAGGCGGTAGTCACCCAGCTCCTCCGGAATATCACTCAGCACCGCGCAGGTAATGAGCACCTGCTCCGCATCAGCAACCATCGCGCCCAGGCGGTGGCGGCGCGCAGAATCCAGCTCCGCAAACACATCATCAAGAATCAGAATCGGCGAAGAACCCGCCGAGGAATCATCCTCGACATGCACAAACCAGGACGCCAGCTTCAGCGCCAGAGCAAAAGACCAGCTCTCGCCGTGCGACGCGAAATGCTTCACCGGCATGCCGCCCAGCAGCAGAGTAATATCCTCACGATGCGGACCCACCAGAGTCACGCCGCGCTCAATCTCATCGCTCCGACGCTCCGCAAAACCACGCATCAAAGCCTCCTTGAGGTCCTCAATGCGCATCAGTGCCGCGTGCTCGATTGAGCGCTCGCCCATGCTCGAAAAAACAGTCGACTCGTAGTTGAAACCGACTTCCTTTGAGCCGTCCGTCAACCCCGCATAGGCGCGGCGAAGCTGCGGCAGAAAGCGCTGCAGCAGACGAAAACGCGCAGAAAGCAGCTGGGCACCCAGGGTCGATAGCTGCTCATCCCAAACCGCCAGGGTACTCAAAGCGTTCTCGTCCCGCGCCTTACGCTGCATGGACTTCAGCAGCGAATTACGCTGACGCAAAATCCGCTCATACTCGCTACGGTAGCCGGCAACCACCGGACGCAAAGAGGTCGCCAGCTCATCCACAAAACGGCGACGACCCGCCGGATCGCCCTTCACCAGCTGCAAATCCTCCGGAGAGAACAGCACCGTGCGGGCAATACCCAGCGCCTCCTTGGCACGCACCGGCGCGGCACGATTAATGCGCACGCGGTTACTCTGCCCCGGAGCAATCTCAAACTCCGTCACCGTCTGCTGCGAACCGCGCACCGTACGGGTGCGAATATAGGCGCGCGAAGCCCCCATCCGCACCAGCGGCCCGTCATGGCTCACGCGGTGCGAAGACAGAGACGCCGCATAGTCAATCGCCTCAACAATATTGGTTTTACCCACACCGTTAGAGCCCAGAAAAACCGTGACTCCCGCCGAAAGAGGCAAGCTCAGCAGAGCGTAGGTGCGGTAATCCAACAACGAAATATGGTCGATATACACCGGTGCAGCTCCTTTCGTGCGGTTCGGTTGGGGGATGGGTGCGGGCGGGCAGAAAACACAGCCCCGCGGGCTTCCTTGGGCAGAACCTTGGGAGGCGCGCGGGGCGGCTAGCTACTAGTTCGAGGGCAGGCGAACCGGCATCAGCAGGTAACGGTAGTTACGGTCGTCCTCAGCCAGCGGCTCGTCCTGACCGGAAATCACGGCGGGCTTCGGCGCATCGGTGAAGGAGAAACGCACGAACTCGGTACCGAACACCTTCAAACCATCCGACAGGTATGCGGGGTTGTACGCAACGGTGATGTCTTCACCGGACAGGTGCGCTTGCAGGGTCTCAGAAGCCTGAGCCTCGTCACCGCGGCCGGCATCAATAGCGACCGAACCCTGGGTGAACTTCAGACGCAGGGGAGTGTTACGCTCCGCCACGAGGGAGATACGACGAGCTGCCTCAGCCAAGTCGGAGGTGCGAACCACCGCGTGAATCGGGGTCTGCTCGGGGAACAGTGCACGAATGTTGGGGTAGTCGCCGTCCATCAGAACGCTGGTGGTGCGACGGGTGCCAGCGGCGAAACCAATCAGCTCACCTGCAGCGGGCAGAGCAATAGACAGCTCACCGGAACCGGAGAGGGTGCTACCCACCTCAGAGACGGTCTTAGCCTTCAGCAGCACAGCCGCCTGAACCTCGGGGTTGACCGGGTTCCACTTGATTTCGCGCATAGCCAGGCGGTAGCGGTCGGTGGCGAGCAGGGTCATGGTGTCACCGTTGATTTCCACGCGGATACCGGTCAGCAGAGGCAGAGTCTCATCCTTGGACACCGCAATCTGAACCTGCTTGACGGCCTCAGCGAATTCGGCGCCGTCCACGGTACCGGAAATTTCGGGCAGTTCGGGGAGCTCCGGGTAGTCCACGACAGGCATGCCAGCCAGCTGGAAGTTAGCGGAACGGCAGTGAATACGGATCACGGACTCATCTGCGGTGAACTCGACAGGTGCGTTCGGCAGGGAGCGGCAAATTTCAGCCAGAATCTTGCCGGGAACCAGGCAAACGCCTTCTGCTTCAACGTCAGCTGCGATGACCTGGCGGGCGCTGGTCTCGTGATCGAAGCTTGCGATGCTGACCTCACCTGCGGAGGCGGTAATCAGCAGACCGTTGAGTACGGGGGAGGTGGGACGCAACGGAAGTGAGCGTGCCGTCCAGCCGACTGCTTCGGCAAGGACATCGCGTTCAACGGTGAATTTCATCGAGAAGGCGCCTTTCACGGAATTGGAGAGTTAGGTTGTGGGCGCACGTAAAGCTTTGGGCGATAGAGCCGGAGATATCGCGTGCTCTGGTGCGCAGTGAATCTTCCGCGCGCGCGTCTATCCATCCTACCGGATTTTGTAATTACACAGAGACTCGAGGGTCGTTCCCGCAGCGAAAAATCGGGTGAGATGAGGCATGTGAGGTCGCTGTATTTTTGTAATTACAAAGAGAGGCGGAAGGTGGATCAAATCCAGTCGAAAACAGATTCGAATTAGGTGATGGTTCGGTGTTGGTTTCTCTTCTAAACCCAACCTAAGAGAGAGCGTGCTGCAACAATTCAAATCCACGAAAATCTGCATTTTCAGCAGGGGCGCACAGAAAAACCTGAACCAGACCGGCCGGTCGAGCAGAACTATTTGTTATGGGGAGGATTTTTTCTTTAAGTACAGTAGTATTGTTAACGCTTGTGGAAACGGTGGAAAACCCCATGCTTGCCTACAATGACGCGGAAGTAGCCTGTGGACATTAAGTGGAAGAATCCACCCTGCACTGAGGATGCATTGTGTATGGATATTTATACATTTCCTCGATTCCACACCTTTTGAATATTCATGCACTTAACGTCCACACGAACGCATGAGTTAAAGCACAGCTTATCCACACCCTGAAAATCCAGCTTTCCGAACCACTAAAAATGGCGGAATTCATCAAGACACCCCGCCTTACAGCGAGTAAAACACCTAGTCAAGGCGCAAAATCTGCTGTAAAGCGGGGAATCTAGAGGCTCTAGCCGGCGGCGCGCTGCTCCTGGCGGATCAAATTCGTCAGCTCAGTCACCTGATTAAAAATCGTCTGACGCTCCGCCATCTGCGCGCTCACCTTACGCACCGCGTGCATCACCGTCGTATGGTCGCGGCCGCCCAAATCGTTACCAATACGCGGCAGGGACATCTCGGTCAGCTCACGCAGAAGATACATCGCCACCTGACGCGCATTCGTGAGCGTACGGGTACGAGACTTCGACTGCATATCCTCAATGGACACATCAAAATACTTCGCCACCGTCGCCAAAACCAGCGCCGACGTAATCTCCGCACCACCGGTATCAGAGAGCAAATCCTTCAGATAGGTCTCAGCCTCAGCCAGAGTAATGGGCTCCGGCGGCTTCTTCATTGAGGCGGCAGCGCTCGCACGAATCAGAGCACCCTCCAACTCGCGAATATTGGCCGTGACATGGGAAGCAATGTATTCCATGACGTCATCGCGCACCGGCAAAATCTCGTTCTGAGCCTTCTTCCGCAGAATCGCGATACGGGTCTCCAGCTCCGGAGGCTGCACATCCACATTCAGGCCCGAACCGAAACGCGAACGCATACGTTCAGCGAAACCGGTCAGCTGCTTCGGCGGCAAATCAGAGGTAATCACGATCTGCTTCTGGTGGTTGTACAGAGCGTTAAACGTATGGAAGAACTCCTCCATCGTCGCCTCTTTACCCGCCAAAAACTGGATATCGTCAATCAGTAGAACGTCAACATTGCGGTAAATCTGCTTGAACGACGAACCCTCATCGTCACGAATCGAGTTAATGAAGTCATTCGTGAACTCCTCAGAATTCACGTAGCGCACCCGCAAATTCGGGTACAGATACTTGGTGTAGTGGCCGATCGCGTGCAGCAGGTGGGTCTTACCCAGACCCGAACCGCCGTAGATGAACAGCGGGTTGTAGACGATGCCGGGCTGCTCCGCCACCGCGAAAGCGCTCGCGTGCGCAAAGCGGTTGGACTGACCAATCACGAAGGTGTCGAAGGTGTAGTTCGGGTTCAGTCGGGCAGAGCTATCCCAGGTCGGTGCGTTTTCCGGGTCTTCATGCGGATGCACCTGCTGGGCCTCCGGTACCGCCGGGGCCTCCGGAACGAAAGTGGGTGCCGGGTACTCGCGAGGCGCCGGCACACCCGCAACAGGAGCCGCCGGCTGCTGCGCGGAGGGGAATCCGGCACGTTCCGCCTCCAAAGTCTGCAGGGAGGGGCGGGTGACCTGCTCATCGGCGGGCACCTCGTAGTGGTCAGGGCCCGGATGCGGCTCGGTGTAGTACTCAAAAGCGCGCGAACCGGCGGGCGCCTCAGGATGTGCAGAAGCCGTCGCTACCGAAGGGGTGGGCTGGTGCTCGACAGGTACCTCACGTTCACCCTGGAAAACGTCCTGACGTGCAGATTCAACCGGAACCATGGACTCATTCACATCAAAAAGCGCAGTGGTCGACGGACCAAAAGCCTCGTGCAAAGCCGCACGGAACGAAGCACTAATCTGCTCCTCAAAGACCGCACGAGTGAGCTTATTCGGCACCTCAATGATGAGGCGAGAAGAACTCATCAGTCCCTGAGGCTGCGCAAGATTCACGAAACCGCGCTGACGTGCCGTCACCGCCGGGTCGGCGGCAAGAATGGAGAGCAGATGCGCCCAGCGCGCCTGAAGGGAATCGGTCATGGAATTCTTTACTTTCACTCGATGTGAAGCGGTGGCGCAGTAAAGAAATCATGCCGGAAACCACCGCGAGGTCATTAAGATTCTACCCGGTTAATACACAGGTGGAGAAAGTTATCCACAAGAGTTTTCCACACGGTGGAAAACTTGTAATTACAGAAGTGGATAAGCGGTGGATTTAAGTGCATAGCGAGGGTTCTTCCTTGATATTCTGCGGAACGTCTCAGGAATACTGGGTTGTGGATAACTCTTCGGTGGGCGGGGGTAAGAGACTGTTGTGCACCGCGGTGGATATCGTGCCACTGTAAATATCCCCAGGTTTGTAGCCTCTGTATCAGGGGCTTCTCCACAGCCCATAAATGCACCGCAATCACCACCTCCACGGCGCAAACGAGCCTGGAATCACGCGGAAAAACGCCCCAAGAACTTGATTTACGCCCTCCACTCTTCTAAAGTTGTGCTGTTGTGTGTGCACCGCCTACTGCGAATAGTCGCGGTACCTCCGTGCACCAAGAAGCGTACGGTTCCGATACCCCGTGAGGGCACGAACCGCAAAAATCAAGGAGACAAAGTATGAGCAAGCGTACTTTCCAGCCGAACAACCGCCGTCGCGCTAAGAAGCACGGCTTCCGTCTGCGTATGCGTACCCGTGCAGGCCGCGCGATTCTGTCGAACCGCCGCGGTAAGGGCCGCGCAAAGCTCTCGGCCTAATCACGGCATATAGTTCGCCCGCCGATGCACACGCATCGGCGGGCGAACTATCATTAAGCGTGAAATACACGCGGAGGTCAGCTCAGTACACGAGCCGAATCTCCCACACTACGTAAAGGGGAACACGTGCTGCCTCAACGGCACCGTATGCGCACCAGCGCAGAATTCTCCCACGCCTTCCGTTCCGGCATCCGTACAGGACGTCGGAACATCGTTGTATCTACGGCGAAAAATCCTGGAAAAACAACCCAGGTAGGTTTCATTGTGTCGAAGGCGGTGGGCAACGCAGTCACACGCAATCTGGTGAAGCGCCGGTTGCGTGAGCTTGCCGCGCTCACCTGCGCCGCGCATCCGGAAGGGTACGCCATTGCGGTGCGAGCGCTTCCCGCCTCCGCGGAAGCCAGCTGGGATCAGCTGCGCCGCGACTACGAATCGGCACTCGAGACCACGTTCGCTAAGCTCGACCGCCCGCAGAACCGCCCGAACGACGAGGGGACATCGTGAGTCACTCTCGCTGTTCCCACCGTGAAGAACGCTTCCACGCGCATCACAGCGGCACCTACAGCGCCTCGGCTGAGACTCTGGGCCCCGACGAGCTACTGGCGCTAGCGCCTAACGAATTCGTCCGGCCAGAAACTTTCCTGCAGGCACTCTATGTTCTACCGCAGAACCTGCTGATTGCGTGCATGAAGGCCTACCGCAAGGTTGTGTCCCCCCTCTACGGGGACGTGTGCCGCTACTACCCGACCTGCTCAGCCTACGCGCTGGAGGCGCTGACCACCCACGGTGCGATGGGTGGGCTTTCCCTGACGGTGCGCCGTATTCTGCGGTGTGTTCCCTGGGCGACCGGAGGTATCGACCCAGTCCCGGAGGGGAAGCGTACTTTCGCTCCCGGAGCAGAACCGAAAATTATTCTGCTCAACCACCCCCATCTTTACACCCCTCACACCGGTGGTGACGCCCGCCCCGAGTAGGCGGCGCCTCCCACACAATGACTTAGCCGAGTCCTTAAGGAGTATTCCCGCGTGAATATTTTTGATTTGATTCTTTGGCCGTTTAAATGGATCGTCTCCGTGGTCCTGTGGCTGTTCCACACTCTTTTCACCTCGCTGGGTATGGACCCGGCGTCCGGTATGACCTGGGTTCTGTGCATTATCTTCCTGACCCTGGTGATGCGTACCCTGACCATTCCGCTGTTCGTCAAGCAGATTAAGGCTATGCGCGGTATGACCGCGATGCAGGGCGATATGGCGAAGCTGCAGGAGAAGTACAAGGGCAAGAAGGACCAGCTCTCCCGCCAGGCTATGGCTCAGGAGCAGATGGAAATGTACCGTAAGCACGGTACGAACCCCTTCGCCTCCTGCCTGCCGATTCTGGCTCAGATGCCGATCTTCTTCGGTCTGTACCAGGTGCTGATGGGCGTTCCCACCGCGGCACAGAGTAACGAGAGCGTGCTCATGCTGCCGGCTGATCTGGTGCACCAGTTCAATGACTCGCAGATTTTCGGTGCTCAGCTGTTCGCGACCATGCTGCACCCGGGTGCCGGTGACACCACCGCGACCGTTGTTCAGGCGGTCATCATGATTGTTCTGATGAGTGCGACCCAGTTCTACATTCAGAAGCAGCTGAGTGTGAAGAACATGTCGGAGGCGGCTCTGAACTCTCCGATGTTCCGTCAGCAGCAGATGATCATGTACATCTTCCCGATCATCTTCGCTGTTTCCGGTATTAACTTCCCGCTGGGTGTTATGTACTACTGGACCGTGTCGAACCTGTGGTCGCTGGGTCAGCAGTGGTGGGTTATCCGCAATAACCCGACCCCTGGTTCTCAGGCGGAGCGTGAGCTGAACGCTCGCCGTGCGGAGAAGGGTCTGCCTCCGATTGGTAAGACCCGTGAGCAGCACGAGAAGGATCTGCAGGAGGCTCGTGAGCGTGCCGCTGCGGGTCAGCGTCAGCAGCCGGTCAGCAAGAAGCGCCAGAAGCAGCAACGCAATAAGCAGAACGGAAAGAAGTAGTTTTCTTCCGTGATTCGGGCCGGGTTCTCGCCATGTGTGGCGCGGGCCCGGCGCCGTGTATGAGATACTTTTTACCCCTAGGACACCCCTCCGAACACCCTGAGGATTATCGTGACTGAAGCTATGGAATATGAGGACGAGCAGCTCGTTGAGGAGCAGCTGGTAGAGGAGCCCCTTGAGGGCGAAGAAGACGAATTTGAGGACATCGACGAGGAAGGCGATATCGCCGCTGATTACCTCGAGGAGCTCCTCGATATTGTCGATATGGACGGCGATATTGATATTGAGGTGCGCAATAATCGCATCTACCTTTCGGTCTTCAATGACGATGATGACAATGAGGAACTGCGCCACCTGGTCGGCCGCCACGGCGAGGTTCTGGAGGCGCTGCAGGAGCTGGTGCGTCTCTCCGTTCTGGCCGGTAACGGCACCCGTTCCCGCCTGATTCTGGATGTTGCCGGTTACCGTGCTGAGCGTCGTGAACAGCTGGAGAAGATTGCTGCTGACGCTATTGAGAAGGTGCGCGCTACCGGTCGTGATGAGCACATGAAGCCGCTGAGCCCGTACGAGCGTAAGGTCGTGCACGATGTGGTCGCTGCTGCTGGTCTGTACAGCGAGTCTGAGGGTGAGGGCCCTCGCCGTCACGTGGTGATTTCTCTTCCCGAGGTAGGAGCCTAGTATGGAAACTTCGATGGTTGCTCTCAATGAGAGTGAGCGCGCCGCCGCGGAGGCTGTGTTTGGTGAGCGTCTGCCCCTGGCTGAGCGCTACGTGCAGCACCTGGCGACGACCGGTATTGAGCGCGGTCTGATTGGTCCGCGTGAGGTGCCGCGCCTGTGGGCTCGCCACGTGCTGAACTGTGCCGTGGTGCAGGAGTACATTGCTCCGAACGCTTCGGTGGCTGATGTTGGCTCTGGTGCCGGTCTGCCCGGCCTATGCCTGGCGATTGCTCGTCCGGATCTGAAGCTGACCCTGATTGAGCCTCTGGAACGCCGTGTCATCTGGCTGAATGAGGTTGTCGAGGATCTGGGACTGGAAAACGTGACCGTGCTGCGCTCGCGTGCTGAGCAGGCTGTGGGCACTGTTGAGGCTGATGTGGTGACTGCGCGTGCCGTGTCCGCCCTGGTGGGCCTGCTGGACATCACCCTGCCGATTCTGCGCGGCACCGGCGAGCTGCTGGCTCTGAAGGGTCGTAGCGCCGCTGAGGAGATTACTAAGGCGAAGAAGAAGCTGAACCGCTACGGTGCGCGTGAGACTGAGATTCTCACCGCCGGTGGCAACCTGCTGGAAGAGCCGACGACGGTGGTTCGAGTCCGCCTCTAAAGGTTTCGTCTCAAATGGGCGGTACCGCAATGAGCTAGTGAATATGCTGGCTTACGCGGTATCGCCCATTTTTTGTGCGCAGGTTTGCCAGGGCATGGTGAGTGCGTGTATCCGCAGAGTACATAGAATGACCTCTCGCGTGGAGTATTGACCTGATGCCGGGTACCCTTAAGGAAGGATTGAAACCTTAGACTCTTCTACATCAAAGCCTGATGGTACAGTAGGGCACTGAGCCCTTCAGAACCATTCGGGTAGCACCAATGTTTCACGTGAAACATTGCAGACTTCATCACCTCGCGGAGTATGTTTCACGTGAAACATGTCGGGAATGAGTAGTGGCAGGGGAGTAGGGGAGTAGACCCGCCTCGCGCACAAATACCGCAGAGTATTGCCACACGCGAGGCATCAGACGAAGCATCACCGTAGACACACCACCCGGAATATGGAAGGCACCCGATGACTCCTCAAGCTCAGAAATCTGCTGCAGATTTGCTCCCCAAGCCTGTGCATACGCGTGTCTTCACCGTGTCGAACCAGAAAGGTGGCGTGGGTAAAACCAGCACCGCCGTGAACCTCGCAGCCGCGCTCGCGGAGGCTGGACTGAACGTCCTGGTAATCGACAACGACCCGCAGGGTAACGCCTCGACCGCACTGGGCATTGAGCACGGCGTGGATGTTCCCAGTGTCTACAACGTTCTGATTGAGGATAAGCCGCTTTCTGAAATTGTTCAGGAATGCCCCGACATGCCCGGTCTGTTCTGCGCCCCCGCCAATATCGACCTTGCGGGCGCGGAGATTGAACTGGTCTCCCTGGTGGCACGCGAGACTCGCCTCAAGAATGCCCTGATGGACTACACCGAGTGGCGCGAGAAGCAGGGCATGGAACGCCTGGACTATGTCTTCATCGACTGCCCGCCGAGCCTCGGCCTGCTGACCGTCAACGCCTTCGTTGCGGCAGAAGAGATTCTGATTCCGATCCAGTGCGAGTACTACGCTCTGGAAGGTCTGAGCCAGCTACTGAAGAATATTCAGATGATTCAGAAGCACCTGAACTCCAAGTTGCGCATCAGCACAATCCTGCTGACCATGTACGATGCTCGTACCAACCTGGCATTCCAGGTCGCAGAGGAGGTGCGCGAGCACTTCCCGGAGGAGACTCTGGGGGTCAAGATTCCTCGCTCGGTTCGTATCTCTGAAGCTCCCAGCTATCAGCAGACCGTCATCACCTACGATTCTTCGTCGACTGGCGCTCGCGCCTACCGCGAGGCGGCACAGGAGCTCTCGCGCCGATCCGCATAATCTAAATCTTTTGAAATGAGCCCTTTTGGATTGTCTATTGATGATTCAAAAGGGCTCATTGTGTACGGTATTTTCTGGGCGAAACACGAGTAAACAGCCTTAGAGAATTAATTATTGGGAATAATTTGGATTATGCGCCGTGCAGTTTTCGCTCCTGCTTTCGGGTGCTTATTTCGTTTACACTAGATGAAGAAGAAAAATGAGCGGGCTCGTCCGGGAGTCCTAAGGAGTAACGATGGCTGAAAAGCGACGCGGCTTGGGTCGTGGCCTGGGGGCGCTGATCCCTCAGAGTACGAAGAATTCTGGTAATGCTGAGGCGAAGGCATCCGAAAATACTGCTGCAGCAAAGACTGCACCCAAGAAGGTAACTGCTCCGATTGAAGAGCCGATGACTGACGGTCTCTTCGAAATGGCTCACGAGGCCAAGCCGGAGAAGCACCGCAAGAGCACTAAGACCGAGGCTGTAGAAGCTAAGCCTGCTGACTCTGCGCCCGCTCAGGAGAAGCCGGCTCCTGTCGAGAAAGCGGAGGAAAAGGTAGAAACCCCCGCCTCCTCGCAGGATGTTTCACGTGAAACATTGAAGAAGAAGTCCCGCGTGGACATGGGGGCGGCTCTGCGTAACACCACCCTGACTCGCCGCCCGGTGGACTTCTTCTTTGGTGAAGATATCTCCACCCCGCAGTCTGCTTCCGAAGAACAGAGCGGTCTGGTTCCGGTTCCCGGTGCCCAGTTTGCCGAGCTGAATGTTCGCGATATTCACCCGAACCGCAAGCAGCCCCGAACCGATTTTGATGAGCAGGACATGGAGGAGCTCATCCACTCGGTGCGTGAGATTGGCGTTCTGCAGCCGATCGTTGTGCGTCCCTCGCGTGAAAACGGTGCCGAAAAGTATGAGCTGGTTATGGGTGAGCGCCGCTGGCGTGCAACCCAGGCGGCTGGTCTGACCACTATCCCCGCGATTGTTCGTGAGACTGAAGACGGCGACCTGCTCCGTGATGCCCTGCTGGAGAACCTGCACCGCAGCCAGCTGAACCCTATTGAAGAGGCGGCGGCATACCAGCAGCTCATGGAGGAGTTTGATACTACTCAGGAGCAGTTGGCTAAGCGCATCGGTCGTTCTCGCCCCCAGATTTCAAACACGATTCGTCTGCTGAAGCTACCGGCTCTGGTGCAGCGTCGCGTTGCGGCGGGTATTCTCTCCGCCGGTCACGCGCGTGCCCTGCTGGCTCTGACCGATCAGGCGCAGATTGAGACTCTCGCGCAGAAGATTGTGAATGAGGGCCTGTCGGTTCGTGCAACCGAGGAGCTGGTGAACCACGCATCCGGCGCCGCGGAGGTGAGGGAGCGTAAGGCTCCTCAGCCTCAGAAGCACCGTGAGCGCCTGGACTACATTGCGGAGGCTTTCGCGGATAAGCTCGATACTTCGGTGAAGATTTCGCTGGGTGCTCGCAAGGGTAAGATGACCATCGAGTTTGCTAATGTTGAGGATCTGAATCGCATTATCCGCGTTCTGGATTCTGATTTCTCCGGCTAGAACCCGGGCTAAATTTTCATATAAAACAACATTTAGCAACTGAATTCAGTTGTATATATAAAAAACCCTCGGTGATGTTTCACGTGAAACATCACCGAGGGTTTTTCTCTAACTTCTCGAAAGATTAGCCCAGGTGCTCGGAGAACTCAGCCAGCAGAGCGGACTTGGTCTTGGCGCCTACGGTCTTCTTGACGACCTCGCCACCCTTGAAAAGGTAGATAGCGGGGATAGAGGTAATGCCGTACTTCATGGCGGTATCGCCACTTGCCTCAACATCCACCTTGACCACGTCGACGCGACCAGCGTACTCGCCGGCGATCTCGTCAATTACAGGGCCAACCATGCGGCAGGGGCCGCACCATTCAGCCCAGAAATCCACGATAACGGGCTTATCGTTCTTCAGAACCAGTTCGTCAAAAGTGGCATCAGTTGCCTGCTGTGCACTGCTCACGGAGTGCTCCTTTCTGGCACGGGGCGGATTCCCCTGCGAGTAATACGAATAGTTTAGAGGTTTTCGAGGTAGTGCTGCGCGTCCAGGGCGGCAACAGCACCGGAACCTGCAGCAATAATTGCCTGGCGGTAGGTCGGGTCAATCACGTCACCTGCAGCGAAAACGCCGGGAACGGAAGTCTTCGAGGAACGACCCTGAACCGCGATGGTGTGGTTCTCGGTAATCTCCAGCTGATCGCGCACCAGTTCCACGCGAGGATCGGAGCCAATAGCGATGAACAGACCCTGAACAGCCAGCTGGCGCTCAGAACCGTCCTTGGTGTTGGTCAGGGTGATTGACTCGAGGTTGCTCTCGCCGTGAACGGCGGTGACAGCCGAGTCCCAGACAACCTCAATCTTCGGGTTGTTGAACACGCGGGTCTGCATGATTTCCGAAGCACGGAAAGAGTCGCGGCGGTGCACCAGGTACACCTTGGATGCGAAGGTCGTCAGGAACAGCGCCTCCTCCAGCGCGGAGTCGCCGCCACCGACCACTGCGATTTCCTTGTCCTTGAAGAAGAAGCCATCGCAGGTTGCGCACCAGGAGACGCCATAACCGGAGAGTCGGTCTTCGCCCTCGATGTTGAGCTTACGGACCTGAGAACCGGTGGTCATGATGACGGTCTTCGCCAGGTGAACGGCGCCGTCTGCGGTGTAGACCTTCTTCACGTCGCCGGTGAGTTCGACCTTTTCTACGTCCTGGTAGCGGATGTCTGCACCGAAACGCTCAGCCTGCTGACCGATGTTCTCCATCAGCTCGGGGCCCTGGATGCCCTGAATGAATCCGGGGAAGTTCTCCACCTCGGTGGTGTTCATGAGGGAGCCGCCGGGTGCCAGGGAGCTGGCGAAGAGGACGGGCTTCAGCTCGGCGCGTGCCGCATAGATTGCTGCGGTGTAGCCGGCGGGGCCGGAGCCCACAATAATGACGTTGTGGACGGTTGCGTCGGCCTCAACCTCGGCTGCCGGTGCGGCTTTGGTGGCGGGTGCGGATGCGAGGTTCAGATTGCCTAGGGCGGAGCCTCCGAAGAGGCCTCCCAGATTCTCAGTCATCAGATATATCTTTCCGTTGTAGGTCTTTCGTTCTGCCCCTATAACAGGGCTTTATTCTCGATTATTCCATTTTTTGGGGACCCTTATCCAGATACTCCGCGCACTGTGAATCTTTGAGTAGCGGCCCTGCCATAAAGAGTCATAAATGGACATCAAAAGGGCGGGGCTTCCGAACCGTTGAGTTCAGAAGCCCCGCCCTTGTGTTTGGGGTGCGAGCGCCCTGTTGGCGTCACGTTATAGGTTGATTAGTCCACCTTGATTTCGTTGATGCGCAGACCGTAACTCCAGTTTCCAATGGGCAGGGAGAGGCGGGGCAGCTCGTTGACCACGATAATCACGTAGGCGCCCTTTTCTGCGCTCTGCTTGGAGGTGTCCAGGGTAACGACCGCGTCCTTACCTTCGAAGGTGCCCTTGCCGACCTCAACTGCGCCGCTCAGCGATGCGGAGCTGTTGGTGTAGACGGTGAAGGAACCGCCGGTGCCGGTGGTCTGCTGGATGGTCAGCTTGGAGACGACGGTGGGGGTCTGCAGCTTCAGTGCCAGGCCGAATTCCTTGATGGTGCCGGCGTAGTTGGCGGTGCCGAAGCCGTAGCTGATCCATGCGGTGTTGGCGTTACCATCGGTCAGGTTGGGGATAAGGGTGTCCATGTCGTTCATGAACGTGGGGTCCGAAGGTGCGAAGCGAGCCACGGACGCAATCTTAGCCGGTGCGTTCGATGCCTTAGCGGTCGGGGATGCCGATGCGCTGGCGCTTGCCGCAGCCGATTCGGATGCCGAGATAGAGGACTTGGGGGTGTGCGGTGCGGCTGCCTGGTTGGAGCCGATAGCGCCTAGGGAGGTGAGGATACCGCCTGCGACGATAACGAGCAGCAGGACGGCTGCCAGTGCGACGGCCCAGGTGCCGCGGCTGCCGTCCTCTTCGTCCTCGTCGTCTTCGTAGATGCTGGTGGGTTCGGAGTACGCGGTGACGGCTGCGCCGTCGGATGCATTCCAGTTCTTGGCGGCGGTGATGCTCTCCTGGTTGGCGGTGGAGGAGGAGACCTTCTCGTAGGTGTTGGGGGAGCTGCCGCTTTCGGAGTCGCCGAAGATTTCGGTGCCCAGTGCGTCTTCTGCGTTGGAGAGTGCGTGGTTTTCGACCAGCAGGGTGTCCAGCAGGGTGTCGGGGCGGGTGTGGGAGGTGACGAGGTAGCGGCTACCTTCGGGGGTGATGCCCAGGTCGAGGATCTGGATGTTGCCGCGTGCGTTGGTTGCGAGCGCGCGGGAGTTTGCTTCCAGCAGTGCGCTGCGGTTGGGCGATGCGACGACGACCGAGACCTTACGGTTGAGAATCTGGTCGGTGCCTTCAAGCACCATGTCGGATTCTGCCGTAATGATGATGTGTGCGGTGATCTCGTAGCGGCCTCCGAGGACCGATCCGACCGGAATCTGTTGCGACAACGTGTTCTCCCGAGGTGGTTTCATAGTGCCTGCCGTGTGGCGGGCCCTGACTATTAGATTCTACCCGGCATTGAAGGATGCTGGGGCTGAGTGATAGTTTGTGGCGTCCGGGCGGCTGCCTGCGCCTTCTGTGGGCCCCGGTGTGGGGTGTAGAAGGCACAGGCGGCAGCTACCCGGTTTGTGCGTTGTGCGCTGCTTTAGCGGCGGGCAAAACGCTCAAGTTTGGAGGTGAGGGGTGCCAGTAGTGCGTTGGCTTCCTTGACGCGGAAGATCTGCACGCCGGCGAGGTATGCGAGGCCCATGACGGTGCCGCATACGGCGAGGGTGATGATGGCGGTGATCTTGGATGCCCATGCGAATCCGTCGAGCTGGTAGCCGCCGAGCAGCCAGAGCGCAATGGCTGCGATGCCGCCGGCGAAGAGGGATGCGAGGGTGGTGCGTGCGTAGGTGCTGACGATGCCTCGCTGGCCGTAGTAGCCGAGGCGGCGGCGGACCATGTGGTGGCTGATGAACAGGATCAGGATGTTGTGCACCGGGTAGATGAACGCGAGCATGTACACGGTGTACTGGGCGTCGAGCAGGGATGCTGCGAAGCTCATGATGACCATGATGATGGCGGAGTACACCTGGATGCGGAAGGGGGTGCGTGCGTCTTCGCGGGCGTAGAGCACGCGGCTGTAGAGGTAGTTGATGGTGAGGGTTGGGGTGCCGAGCGCGGTGATGACGATGAGCTTGGCGATGATGGTTGCTGCGATGGGGTCGCCGCCGCTGAAGAGCACTGCGATGGGACCGGCCAGCACGATGAGTCCGACCATGCAGAAGACGGTGGCTACGGCTGCGTTGCGCAGGCCGTGGGAGAGCGCGTAGATGACGCTGTCGCTGTCGTCTGCGATGGCGGAGGCGCTCATGCGGTTGAAGAGCACGGTGGCGATGGAGATGCCGATGACGCCGTGCGGGAGCATGTACAGCATGGAGGCGTAGTTGAGTGCCTGCAGACCCGGAATCTGGATGCCGAGGGCGGCGTAGTGTTCGCGCTGGCCGACGATGCCGGCGGCTACCTTGGTCATGTAGAGGAACGCGAGGTTCGAGATGATGCCGGAGGCGAGGGTCCAGGCGGCGAGCTTCGAGGCTGCACGCAGGCCGATGCCGCGCCATGCGAAGTCGGGCTTGAGGCGCAGGCCGAGCTTGCGCAGGGGGATGAACAGGACGAGTGCCTGCATGATGACGCCGAAGGTGGAGGAGCCTGCCAGTACAAGGGTCTGGGCGTTGGTCCAGCTTGCTACGGTGTGGATGGGGTGGGGGTTGGGGGTCTGTGCGCCGAAGAGGAAGATGAAGAGGAATAGCGACAGGATGGTGATGACGTTGTTGAGTACGGGCGACCACATGTAGGCGCCGAATGCGTCTTTGGCGTTGAGGACCTGTCCGATGACGGTGTAGAGGCCGTAGAAGAAGATTTGGGGTAGGCACCAGAGGGCGAAGATGAAGCCGAGCTGCCGTTGTTCGGGGCTCCATCCTGAGCCCATGATGCTGATGATGGGCCAGGCGCAGGCGACGGTGATGAGGGTGATGAGGCCGATTGCGGTGACGGTGAGGGTGACGAGTTTGGAGATGTATCGTGCGCCGCCGTCTTGTGCTTTGGCCGCCTTGATGATTTGCGGTACGAGGACTGCGTTGAACACGCCGCCTGCTACGAGGACGTAGATGAGGTTGGGTAGGGTGTTGGCGGTTTCGAAGACGTCGCCGACGGTTGAGAGTGAGCCGATGGCTACGGTGAGCAGGATGGTCTTGACGAATCCGAGGATGCGCGAGACGAGGGTGCCTGCTGCCATGATTGCGCTTGAGCGGGCGTCGTTACGTGCCACGTATGTCTCTCCTGTTTCGGCGGGTGATTGCTTCTTTTAGTTTTTGGGGCTCTATTTAACGGGTGTTTAGAGCTGGGTGGTGATGTATTCGCGCGCGCTACGGGCGATGTGTTGCTCGTTGGCGAATGAGAGGCGGGTGGGGAGCTCTTCGAGGGGGACCCATGCGACGTCGATTGCTTCGTGGTCGGGGTCGTTGTCGATGCTCAGTTCGCCGCCGGTTGCTGCGAAGAGGTAGTGGTGCACGGTTTTGTGGATGCGCGTGCCGTTGGAGGTGAACCAGTAGGCGATGGTGCCGAGGGAGGCTACGGGGTAGCCGGTGATTCCGGTTTCTTCGCTGATTTCGCGTTGTGCGGCTTCGACGGTGGTTTCGCCGTGTTCGATGTGGCCTTTGGGTAGGCACCATTCGCGTTGTCCGTTGCGGTTGATGCGGGCGATGATGGCTACGGGTAGCTGTTCGGGTCGGTCAAAGTCGATGATGAGCCCGCCTGCGGAGACTTCTTCGGGGGCGGGTACCGCTCGCGCGGGCGCGGTGAAGCGCGTTTTGGGGGCGCGGGGTACGGGAATGCTCATGGTTCTACCTTAACCGATATGTGAGGGTTTGTGTGTCTCGGTTTGGGGTGAGATAGCTGTCTTTGGTGGGGTGTTGTGGGTGTGGGGTGGGCGCGTGGGTGGTTTTTCTGGCACGATTAAAGGATTATGTCGCTGTTTATTGATGTTGTGTCGAAGTACCCGGATGCCGCCGAGCTGGGAGAACTGTACCGTGCGGCGGGTTTTGAGCTGTACTTGGTGGGCGGTATTGTCCGCGACAATCTGCTGGATGATGGCGGCCATTTCACTGATTTTGATTTGACGACGGATGCTACTCCGGAGCAGAGTGAGCAGATTCTGCGTGGGTGGGGTGAGCATACGTGGGATATCGGCAAGGAGTACGGCACGATTAGTGCGCGTAAGAATGGCGTGGTGTATGAGGTGACCACGTACCGTGCTGAGGTGTATGTTTCGGATTCGCGTAAGCCGACGGTTGAGTTCGGTACGGACCTGAGTGCCGACTTGGTGCGCCGTGATTTCACGATTAATGCGATGGCTGCGGCTTTGCCCAGCGGCGAGGTTGTTGACTTGTTTGGTGGCGTTGAGGATTTGCGTGCGGGTGTTTTGCGTACTCCGCGCTCGCCGCAGGAGTCTTTTTCTGAGGATCCGCTGCGTATGATGCGTGCGGCTCGTTTTGTTGCGCGTTTTAATCTTGAGGTTGCCCCGGAGGTTTTCGAGGCGATGCGCGAGATGGCTGGCCGTATTGAGATTATTTCGGCTGAGCGTGTGCGTGATGAGCTGGTGAAGCTGATTGAGGCGGATTATCCGCGGGTGGGTTTGAACCTGCTGGTGGATACGGGTCTGGCTGATTATGTGTTGCCGGAGCTTCCTGCGTTGCGTATGGAGATGGATCCGGCGCATCACCATAAGGATGTGTATGCGCATTCGTTGAAGGTGATGGAGCAGGCGATGGAGAAGGAGACGGGCGAGGATGGCCCGTGCCCGGCTCCTGATTTTATTCTGCGTTTTGCGGCGTTGATGCACGATATTGGTAAGCCGAAGACTCGTAAGTTTGAGAAGGACGGCTCTGTCTCGTTCCTGCACCATGAGGTGGTGGGCGCAAAGATGGTGAAGAAGCGTATGCGTGCGCTGCGTTTTGATAATGACACGATTAAGGCTGTGGCTCGTCTGGTGGAGCTGCACATGCGTTTCTATGGTTACCGTGAGTCGGGTTGGACTGATTCTGCGGTGCGCCGTTATGTGCGTGATGCGGGGGATCAGTTGGAGCGTCTGCATCGTGTGTCGCGTTCTGATGTGACGACTCGTAATCGTCGTCTGTCGCGCTCGCTGGCTGAGGCGTATGACGATTTGGAGCGTCGTATTGCTGAGTTGGCTGCTCAGGAGGAGCTGGATGCGATCCGCCCGGATCTGGATGGCGGTCAGATTATGCAGATTCTTGGTATTGCGCCGGGCCCGGTGGTGGGTGAGGCGTATAAGTTCTTGTTGAATTTGCGTCTGGATGAGGGTTCGCTTCCTGAGGAGGAGGCGAAGGCTCGTCTTTTGCAGTGGTGGGAGCAGCGTCGCCAGGCGTAGCTTCTGCGGTTTTTCGGTGCCGCATCGCATGGTTGAGCTCACGCGGTGCGGTACTGTTCTATCTGCTTTTTCTCGTGTATTGTTAAGAAATCTATGCGTGTTCCCCACCCGGTGTGCTTCACGTGTAGAGCACAATGAATCTCCTGCTATGGAAATCCCATAGCCGTTTAGCCCAAAGGAGGGGTTTAATCATGCGTGCATATGAACTGATGGTTATCCTCAGCCCCGAGGTTGAGGACCGTGCGGTTGAGCCGTCGCTGTCCAAGTTCCTCGAGATCGTGACCAACGAGGGTGGTTCCATCGACAACGTCGATATCTGGGGCCGTCGTCGCCTGGCTTACGAGATCCAGAAGAAGTCTGAGGGTATCTACGCAGTGGTGAACTTCACCTCTACCCCCGAGACCGCAGCTGAGCTCGATCGTGTTCTGAACCTGAACGAGTCCGTCATGCGTACCAAGATCATCCGCCCGGAGGATCAGAAGATCTCCAGCAAGTAGTTGGTCTTTCCGGTCGGCTGACCCCCTAAAAATGTCAGGGGGTTGCGCTGTACTGGATTCAACATACTTGTAACTCTTATCGAGGAGGCATCAAATGGCAGGCGATACCGTTATTACCGTTATTGGTAATCTGACTGGCGATCCGGAGCTTCGTTACACCCCTGCGGGTGCGGCGGTTGCTAATTTCACGATCGCATCGACTCCGCGTACTTTTAACCGCCAGACGAACCAGTGGGAGGATGGGGAGACCCTGTTCCTGCGTGCGTCGGTGTGGCGTGGTTACGCTGAGAATGTTGCAGAGACCCTGAAGAAGGGTACTCAGGTTATCGCGCAGGGCCGTCTGAAGTCTCGCTCGTACGAGACCAAGGAAGGCGAGCGTCGTACCTCGTTTGAGCTTGAGGTCGAGGAGATCGGCCCGACTCTGCGTTTTGCTACTGCTCAGGTGACTCGCGCACAGCGTTCTGCCGGAGGTAATAACTTCGGTGGCGGTGCGCAGGGTGGCTTTGGCGGTGGCGCTGGGTACAACGCTGCTGCTCAGGGCGGTTTCTCCGCTCCTCAGCAGAACAATTTTGCTGCTGCTCAGGGTAATGGTTACTCTGGCCAGTCTGGCTACTCCGCTCCGGCTGCTCCGGCGGCCCCCGCAGCTCCTGCTGCTGATCCGTGGAGTTCTCAGTCTGGTGGTAACTATGACTGGGGTAGCGGCGCCGACGACGAACCTCCGTTCTAAGCCGGTTTCGTTTTCCGAATAGTAATTTATCAATCCATCCCGCGGTTATCCGCCGCGGGCTCCCAACTCTAAGGAGCACCACGATGGCTAAGGCTGAAATCCGTAAGCCCAAACCCAAGCAGAACCCCCTCAAGGCTGCTGACGTCACCGTTATCGACTACAAGGACGTCGCACTTCTGCGCAAGTTCATCTCCGACCGCGGCAAGATCCGCGCTCGCCGCGTGACTGGCGTGACCGTTCAGGAGCAGCGCAAGATCGCTCAGGCTATTAAGAACGCCCGCGAAGTTGCACTGCTGCCCTACTCCGGCGCTGGCCGCTAAAGAGAAGGAGAGACAGTAACATGGCTAAGATCATTCTGACTCAGGAAGTTTCCGGCCTCGGTGCAGCTGGCGATGTTGTCACCGTTAAGGACGGTTACGCACGTAACTACCTGCTGCCCCGCGGCTTCGCCGTGACCTGGACCCAGGGTGGCGAGAAGCAGGTTGAGTCCATCCGCGCCGCTCGTGCGGCTCGTGCTAAGGCTTCTCTGGAAGAGGCTCAGGCAATTGCTGCGTCCCTGGCTGCTAAGCCGGTTGTCGTTGCACACAAGGCTGGCGCTGACGGCCGCCTGTTCGGTACCGTCAAGGCTGAGGCTATTGCTGAGGCTATTGAGGCTGCTGGCATTGGCTCCGTTGACAAGCGCACCATCCACCTGGGTTCCGCTATCAAGCGCACCGGTGAGTACAAGGTGACTGTCCGCCTGCACGCTGACGTTGTTGCTAACGTTGTCCTGGACGTCGTTGCTGCTGCGTAAGTAGATTTTTAGATATTTGACGCTGGTGCTTTGATGCTGCGGCGTTGAGTGTCGGACGGGGTGTCCCTCTTCGTGAGGGGCACCCCGTTTGTTGTATTCGCTCCTGTACATGTTTCACGTGAAACATTGTTTTTGGAGGCTGAGAATATGTGTTGTGCTACAGAAGGATTGGTGGTTAGAGCGGGTGCGACTGCGAAGTACGCCAATTGACCCCGTAGACTGGTAGACATGGCTCGATCTTTTTCACGTTTGTCTTCTAGCGCTCAGCTTCTGTCCACAGGTGTGGTGTTGGAGTGCGTCAATTTGCTGCTGTGCGCTCTAGCGGTTATCCCATTTGCGGACGCGAATGTTGCTACTGCTCTTCTGCTTCTTTTGCTGGTAGTTGGCGGCCTTGCATCCAGTGTTGCGCTGGTGTGCGCGCTGGTGGGTCTGGTGAAGTTCCGTCAGTACCGCGTGGCCAATATTTGCTTGGCGGTTATTTCTGTAGTGGCTAACCCGTTGGTGCTGCTGGGTCTGTATATGGCGGCTTATTAGCCCGGTTTAGAGTCCGCAAACTGCACAATATCAAAGCTCTCAGGGTTCTGTTGGTTTTCTCCCAGCTTGTTTCCAGCGAAATTCAATCCTCCCATAAGGTTGGGGGTGTTTACTATAAGTGTTGGTTCGAGAGGACTGCGATGTGAATGTGTGTGTTTCGTGTAGCGGGGTCGCCCGCTAGCGAAAGAAGGATGGCAAGGCAAAAGCGCCTTGCCTTTCTTCTTTTAACGCGACGTGTAGTTTCCGCGTGAAATCCGGGGTGCTGCATCCCGATGTTGAAGAAAAATCTATTCCCAGCTTTCTTACAGCTTTAACCTACAGGGAATAAAGGTTTACGCGTAATACTTTATATAGATGGTTCGAGAGGGCCATCAGAAAGTTGGACTTTCCTTGCGGAAGTGGCTCTGATTTTCGTATGTATGTGTGTGTGATGAGACTGGGGTTGGACCGAGAGGTTCAGCTCCAGTTTCTGTTTAATCTCTAGGGTGTGCAGCAAGGGTGGCTGTAGTGGTGTTGCGGCATGCTGTAACAAAGGGCAACCACACTTCTATATAACGTCACATTTCCTTTCTTGGGGTGGCGGGTCTAGAATTGGGAAAGATAAATTTTGCATATTAAATACAAGTATTGAGGAGTTGTCTTCCGTGTCTAAGACCCCTTCCGTTCCCGGTACCGACCGCCCCGCCGAAAAGGCAGCTGGTCACTGGCTTCTGGCTCAGCTGGGCAAGAAGGTTCTGCGCCCCGGCGGCCGCGAGACCACCAACTGGCTGCTGGCTCGTGCTCTGGGTGGCGACATTGACGTCGTGGAGTTTGCGCCGGGCCTGGGTATTACCGCCCTGGAGATTGTGAAGCGTTCCCCCAAGAGCTACACCGGTGTGGATCTTGATCCCAAGGCTGCTGAAATTGTGACCGAGCGTATTGGCGCATCGACTAAGCCGAACTACCGTGTGGTGAACGCTAGCGCTCAGGAGACCGGTCTGCCCTCGGAAAGCTATGACGCCGTGGTGGGCGAGGCGATGCTGACCATGCAGACCGATAAGCACAAGCTGGAGATTATGCGTGAGGCGGCTCGTCTGCTGCGTCCGGGCGGTTACTACGCTATTCACGAGATGTCGCTGGTTCCCGATTATCTGCGTCCTGAGCTGAAGGAAGAGATTCAGAAGGATTTGGCGCGTACTATCCGTGTGAATGCCCGCCCGCTGACTGTTGCCGAGTGGACTGCTCTGGCGGAAGAGGCTGGCTTTGAGGTGCTGGATGTGTACCAGACCGATATGGCTCTGTTGGAGCCGAAGCGTCTGCTGGCTGATGAGGGTCCCGCTGGCGTTGCGAAGATTGCGTTCAACCTGGCGCGTAAGCCGCAGATTCGTGAGCGTGTGTTGGGTATGCGCGGTGTGTTCCGCCGCCACGCAGACCACATTGGCGCTATCGGTCTGATTCTGCGTAAGAAGTAAGACAGAATCACACCGCAAAGCTTATACAGCGAAACGGAGCCCCAGTATTCCTCTCTATCCGAGGGAATACTGGGGCTCCGTTTTACACTGGTGAGGTTATGAGTCGCAGATTCGGCTCAGTCACGTGTGCGCCTGCCGGAGTTTGTTATGAGCCGTATTCTTTTCTCTCCCGAAAGCTTTAATATGGGTGAAACCACGCGCTGTATTGAGATAGCGCGTGTGGCTCGGGAGCGAGGTCATACGGTCTTGTTCCATGTGTATTCCCCTAAGTACTTGGGACTGCTGGAAAATGCGGGGCTTCCTGTGCATCTTCGCGAGCCAATCATGAGCGATGCTGAGGCGGAGCAGATTATGGCGCTGGATCAGGGCAGGGGAGTGCGGCATCCTTTCACGACCGATATGGTGCGTCGGCGGGTAACCGCTGAGCTCGCGGCTATTCGTGACTTTAGCGCGGATGCTGTGGTGATTGGTTCTAACCTGACGATGCTGCTGTCTGCGCGTATTGCGGGTGTCCCTATTTTCTATGCGCGCCCGTACGCTTACTCGTCGACGTATTTTTCGAAGAAACCTGTAGGTGGCGAGCTTGCGGCACCGGGGTGGTTGCGTGCGGTGGCTCGGGTGTTTTCGTATAAGCCGGCTTCTTTCACCCGTGTGGCACGTGAGCATGGGCTGATGCTTCCTCGCCGTACTGTTGATATGCTCAGTGCCGACGTGAATCTTATCTGTTCTCTGTTTACGCAGCTGCGCGGGGATTCTTTGGTAGAGCCCGATGTTAGTGTGGGTCCTATTTATTACCGTGCGCCCGGTGAACTGCCGCAGATTGTTCGCGAGCACAGGGAGCGGCCACTGATTTACGTGGGAATGGGCTCATCTGGATCTGCAGATATTTTGGTGCAGGTGCTGCAGCAGTTGTCAGCCGCTCCGGTGGATGTGCTGGTCGGCGGAGGGGTGCAGCTCTCGGATACCCATCTGTTGGGTAGCAACATCCATTTCGCAGGGACTGTCCCGGCGCATCTGCTCGCCGACCATATTGATGCCTCGATGACCCACGGCGGTGAGGGGACGGTACAGACGGCGTGCCTGGCGGGTGTGCCGTTTGCCGGTATTGCGATGCAGGCGGAGCAGAGCTGGAATATTGAGGAGTGCGTGCGCTACGGTAACGCCCTGCGTTTCACGAAGAATGATGTGCGCCGCGGCAATATGCGCGATATTCTGGACCGTCTGCTCAGCGATGAGGGCATGCGCGCTAGGGCGCGGCAGCTGGGTGAGGTAATGCGTACTATGGATGGCGCGGCGCTCGCCGTTGAGAAGATTGAGGATTATCTGCGCGCTCCCCGTTAGGCGTGTATGTGTTTCGCGTGTGCCTTCGTGAGAAACTAGCATAGGAGTTCTGCAGAAATTGTTTCTGGAACGTCGTAGATATCGGATTGAAACGCGAGGATAAGCATGTCTGAAACTGCCATTGATTATGGTTCCCGCACTATGCCTCATGATGATGTGGCTGAGCAGTCGGTGCTTGGTGGCATGCTGCTGTCGAAGGACGCTATTGCCGATGTGGTTGAGAGCCTGCGTGCGTCTGATTTCTATAAGCCGGCGCACGAGACGATTTATGAGGCGATTCTTTCTCTCTATGGTCACGGTAGCCCTGCGGATGCGATTACGGTTGCTGATGAGCTGAAGAAGCGCGGCGAGCTAACTCGTGTGGGCGGCGCGGCCTATATTCATACGCTGATTGCGTCGGTTCCGACTGCTGCTAACGCTCAGTATTACGCTGAGATTGTTAAGGAGCACGCGATTATGCGCCGCCTGATTGAGGCGGGTACGAAGATTGCTCAGCTGGGTTACGCCAATGAGACTGAGGTCGATACTTTGGTGGATCAGGCGCAGGCTGAGATTTATGCGGTGACTGATGGTAACGCGAAGGAAGATTACGTGTCTTTCTCTGAGGCGTTGGAGGAGACCATCAATGAGATTGATGCGAACTCGAACCGCCCCGATGGCGTGTACGGTGTGCCGACTGACTTTATTGAGTTTGATGAGCTGACCGGTGGTCTGCACGGTGGCCAGATGATTGTTATTGCGGCTCGTCCGGGTGTGGGTAAGTCGACTCTGGCTCTTGATATTGCTCGTTCTGCGGCTATTCATCATCAGATGACGACTGTGTTTTTCTCGCTGGAGATGAGTCGTACTGAGTTGGCGATGCGTGTTCTCTCTGCGGAGGGCAAGATTTCGATGGGTCGTCTGAAGAAGGGTGACCTGGATACTGAGGGCTGGACGAACTTGGCGACTTTGCAGGGGCGTATTGATTCTGCTCCTCTCTTTATTGATGATTCGCCGAATATGACTCTGATGGAGATTCGTGCGAAGTGCCGCCGCCTCAAGCAGCGTAATGATTTGAAGCTTGTGGTGCTGGACTACCTGCAGCTGATGAGCTCGGGCAAGAAGGTTGAGTCGCGTCAGCAGGAGGTGTCGGAGTTCTCTCGTAGCCTGAAGCTGTTGGCTAAGGAACTGGATGTTCCGGTGATTGCGCTGTCTCAGTTGAACCGTGGTTCGGAGCAGCGTACTGATAAGCGTCCGATGGTTTCGGATTTGCGTGAGTCGGGTTCTATTGAGCAGGATGCGGATATGGTGATTCTGCTGCATCGTGAGGATATGTATAACCCGGATAGTGAACGTGTGGGTGAGGCGGACATGATTATTGCGAAGCACCGTGGTGGTCCGACTCGTACTATCCCGTTGGCGTTTAGCGGTAAGTACTCGCGCTTCAACAATATGGCGAATGAGGCGCCTCCCCAGTACTAAAGCTTCAGCACTAAGCGTTTCAGTACTACGCTTCAGTACTCTGTAGCTGTACCCCTCTTCTTCTATTCTTTGCAGGATGGAAGGGGAGGGGCTTTTTCGTATCTATAGGTATGGGCACCCAGGCGCAGGGTGAGGAATCGTGCAGGGCTAGGAGACAAGCGCAGAGCATGGGAATAGGGGCTGCAGAGGGGTCTAGGGAAGGCATTCTGCGAGGGTTTGAGTGGTTTCTTCTGTGTTTATGAGGTTTTTTGGAAGTTTTTTAAAGATTTTCTGGCACTCATAAAACGTCCTGACTAGGCTTTTTGGTGCCCGAGAGGGTGTTTGAGACCCTTACAGAGTCGTACTTGTGGTCTACTTCACCCTATTTCGGGTTGCAGACCCATTTCGGCATCTGTATAGTTGTATGAGTCGCCGCGGCGAGGAGGAAAAAACGAAGAGTTTTCTTCGGTGTTTCTCCTAGTCAGAGGCGGTTGAATGACTTTCAATTGTATAGTGTTTTGGTTTCTTGCTTGAAGGAATTTCGGGTTGCCGGTTGGTGATGTTGGAAGAGTTTAGGAAAGAAACATTGTGGTGTGAATCACGGAAAACGGATTTGCATGGCAAACGAAACGCTGGTATAGTTGATTGAGTTGCCGCGGGAACGCGGTAACACAACGAAATAACATGAATGACCGTTCAACGGTAAGACATCCTTCGATTGAAGGGGTCAAGGTGTTGAATCGGTGTGTTGCTTGAGAACTCAATAGTGTGCTTTGTTCAATAAAATCACCGAATATGGTGATGGAAACTGAAACTAATACCAAATATTTATTTATTTGATAATCATTGAATGGTTTCAAAAAAGTCAGCTTGAGTCACGCACCCCCGTGTGTGATTCGCTGTTTGAGATCAGATTATCGAACTTTTCTATTTTTTCAACGGAGAGTTTGATTCTGGCTCAGGACGAACGCTGGCGGCGTGCTTAACACATGCAAGTCGAACGATGAAGCCTAGCTTGCTAGGTGGATTAGTGGCGAACGGGTGAGTAATACGTGAGTAACCTACCTTTAACTCTGGGATAAGCCTGGGAAACTGGGTCTAATACCGGATACGACCAATCTCCGCATGGGGTGTTGGTGGAAAGCGTTATGTAGTGGTTTTAGATGGGCTCACGGCCTATCAGCTTGTTGGTGAGGTAATGGCTTACCAAGGCGACGACGGGTAGCCGGCCTGAGAGGGTGACCGGCCACACTGGGACTGAGACACGGCCCAGACTCCTACGGGAGGCAGCAGTGGGGAATATTGCA
>NZ_CAUOUU010000009.1:0-93448 GCF_963507905.1 uncultured Rothia sp.
TGGAAGCCGCATAAGGGTTACTATTTAAAGCGTCCAAGTTTCGGGGCGCAGTTCAATCGGTGTGAGGGGCTTTAGTGTGAGCGCTCAGCCTCGTGAGGCCGCAGGCTCAGTAGCTCAAACTGCTACTTGGAGGAAGCGTGCGCATCCTGCGCGGTGCGGGCACGCATCACGAGGGCGTGGTATTCGTCTTCCTTCTCGATCAGCTCTTCACGCAGCTTGGCGGGAATGGCGTTGAGCTTCTCGGTTTCCTGCTGCCAGCGGGCGGTGATGTCCGCGCGCTCGGCGGCGGGTGCATCCTCGGGCAGTGCCAGGTACTTCTCGGAGAGCGCCTGAACACGCTGGATGGTCTGCAGTGCGCGACCCTTGGGGCTGAGCAGTGAGGCAAGCACGGTAATGATCAGAACGCCCACGATGACCATCAGCGACATTTCGGTGGTAATCTCCACAACGTGCACGGGCTCGCCGTGGTTGATGAACGGCAGGTTGTTCTCGTGCATTGCGTGCAGGATGAGCTTCACACCAATGAACGCGAGGATGGTCGCCAGGCCGTAGGAGAGGTAGACGAGGCGGTCCAGCAGGCCGTCAATGAGGAAGTACAGCTGGCGCAGACCCATGAGGGAGAACGCAGTCGCGGTGAACACAATGTAGACGGACTGGGTAAGGCCGAAGATCGCGGGGATTGAGTCGAGCGCGAAGAGCAGGTCGGAACCGGCGATAGCGACCATGACGAGCATCATGGGGGTCATGACGCGCTTGCCGTTTTCGATGGTGAAGAGCTTATCGCCGTCGAAGTGGTCGCTGGTCTTCAGGTACTTCTTGGCGAGGCGGACCATGATGTTGTCTGCTTCGTCGTCGCCGTCGCCTTCGGTGATTTCGTCCTTGAGCAGGTTACCTGCGGTCATGAGCAGGACCAGGCCGAAGATGTAGAACACCCAGGCGAAGGAGTTGATGATTGCCGCACCGGCGAAGATGAAGGTGCCGCGCGCCAGAATCGCGAAGACGATACCGAAGAGCAGAACCTTCTGCTGATTCTCACGGGCGACACGGAAGGTGCCCATAATGATCATGAAGACGAAGAGGTTATCGACCGAGAGAGCTTCTTCGGTGATGTAGCCTGCGTAGAATTCGGTGGCGGCGGAGGGGCCGTTCGTCACGAAAATATACAGACCGAACAGCAGCGCGATGCTGATGTAAATACTCGACCAGATGGCCGCTTCCTTGACGGTGGGTTCGTGCGCCTTACGAACGTGGAACACGAAATCGAAGGCCAACAGACCCGCGATGATGAGAATAGTAACCAACCATTGCAACCCGGTAACTTCCATGGGGAGCCTTTCTTGTGGTGTGCGTACAGGACCACAAGTCTCTCCCGCCGACCTGAATGGAGGTCGGCCCGATTCACCGGTTAGGCGCCTTCGGCTAACGTGCTGACGATGAGTCGATTGGTGGGATACTCCCTTGCTCGGTGAACGATTATACAGCAGGTTGGGGTTTTCGCACAGGAGCCCCCCCCCGGGAGGACTTTCAGGAGCGAGGTGTGCCGAAACGCCGCATCCGGCGGGGTTGACCTGTCGGATGCGGCGTTCTGCGTGACGAATACACGCGGTCTAGTAGCGCCGCTATGAGTTGGCGCTGTTACTAGTTGGCAACGGTGAAGCGGCGGCCCGCGTGCTTGGGTTCCTCCGCCTCGTCAACCAGGGCGACAGCGAAGTCCTCGGCGCTAATGAACTCACCTGCGGGGGTGTCCAGTGCGGTGTTGTACTTGCCGGTGCGCTCACCCGGTGCGATTTCGAACGCCGGGGAGACCATGGTCCAGTTCAGACCCTCGGAGGCGCGGTACTCGTCGAGGATCTGGGAGAATGCCTTCGCCTCGGGCTTGTACTCTTCCGGGAAGCCTTCACCGTCAACGAAGCGGTTGCCGTTGCCGTCCTCGAGGGAGCCGGCGCCGCCGACGACCAGCAGGCGACCGGTAGGTGCTGCCGCGATCAGTGCGCGGTGCGCGTCAATGACCGGCTGTGCGGAGGTGCCACGGCCCGCAGAGACGGCGATGATGGTGACGTCGTGGTTGTTGACGACGTCAACCAGTGCTGCGGTGTCTGCGAGGTCGATGCTGTGGGCGGTAGCGCCTTCGGGTGCCTTGCCGGAGCGGGTGTAGGCGTCGACCCGATGGCCGCGGGAGATTGCTTCTGCTGCGGTGCGTGCGCCGACCATGCCGGTTGCGCCGATGATTGCGATGTTCATGAGGGGTTCCTTTCAGGTACGTTTTCTGTAGTTTTCTTGCGGTGTTCCGCGTGATGGTTTTATAGTATCTATTAGAAACTGGATACCTCAAGGTAACTATTGGGGGTGTACCGAAAATATTTAAAAATATTTTTCGCACCCCTCATCACCCCCAAAAATAGCCCCTCAGCAGATTGAAAAGACAGTAGCTATGACCACCACGCTCACCTCCCCCACACGCGAAACCATAGAAGCCGCCCGCACCCCGCAGGACGACCTGCCCGCCAATATTCTCGCCCACGCCTGCCCCTCCCGCACCGTGATGCGCCACCTCACCGACCGGTGGACCCCGCTCATTGTTGCGGCGCTCTCCGAACAGCCCGTCGCCCGCTTCAGTGAACTCAAAGCAATGATTCAGGGCGTCTCCCCCAAGGTCCTCACCCAGACCCTGCGCTCCATGGAACGTGACGGCCTGGTAGAACGCCGGGTCACCGCATCCATTCCGCCACGTGTGGACTACGAACTGACCGCGCTCGGTACGACCCTCATTGAGCCGATGGCCGCCCTGCGCCACTGGGCGCAGGACAATATGCAGGCGGTACTCGAAGCCCGCGAGCGCTACGACGCCGCCGCACTAGAGAATGGCGACGTATAAAAGGCGCAGCGGCAAGCGGCACAGCGTAAAAAGGTGCAGCGTAGAGCGGTGCAGTGGGAGCAACACATCGCAGACCAGCACGCATAGACCAGCACCGCGTAGCAAGCCCACATCAAAGTAGCCCTCCCCGTGAACCATGCACGGGGAGGGCTACTTCTATATTTCATTCAGTTAGGAGACCAGGTTGAACTTAGGAGTGTTGAGCTTAGGAGACCATGTTGAAGGTCGGCGGGGTGAAAGCAATCGCGTTCACCTGCTTGTTCGTATCCAGTTTGTCGTTCTCACGAATCGTCGGGACGGTAATAACCACCTCGAACTGGTACATGCCTTCCATGAGCTTATCGCCACGCAGCGCAAAACGCGCAGAGATACCGGTCGCCTGATCATTCACGCTCGACGCAAAGGGAATGACCTGACCCTGAACGGTCTGAGTCTTGCCGTTGCGGGTCATGACGGTTGCCTTGCCGGTCGGGTCAGTCGTGAAGACCTGACGGTCAATGATTTCACCCTCGGGCGAGAAGAAGTAAATGTCCATGGACGGGTGCAGGTGCGTAGTGCCGGTCGTCGCCTCCAGCGCGGAGACGTTGTAGGTCATCACGAACTCACCACAGTTCAGGTTGAGGTCGCCCTCGGGGCCGTGAGTCGCCTCGTACACGGACATGAGACGGATCGTCGCGGGGTTCGGGGAGGTTGCGTTCTCCATGGACCACCACGCCTGACCGGTCACCGGCGCAGTCACGGGCTTGTTCTTGGTGCGCGACTGCAGAGCGCCACTGGCGGGGTTGGTAATCATCCAGCCGCCGACCTGGGTAAAGTCCGGGCCCTTAACCGTCTTGCAATCATCAGCCGAGGCTGCGAATGCGGGCACCGCCGTGGAGGCGGCAATAGCGGGCACAGCCCAGAGCGCGCCGCGGGTGAGGTTGCGGCGGGTAACGGAACAAGCTCCCGTAGTGTGTTCGTCTGAAGGGTTATTTGAAATAGTCACAGATTTTTCTTTATCGTTCGGAAGCATCACGGTGTTATTTGACACGTAAAACACTTTGATAGTGTACAGCATGTATCTGCACTCAGTGGAACTTCACGAGCAATGAATTATCTCATGGCGAAAAACCCAAGTCGGCCCCCTAAACACCGGGCTAGAACACGGTGTTTAGAGCACCGGGTTTAGGCGTGACCCGCCTCCTTCATCAGGCGCAACTCCTTCTTCAAATCGGCAAGCTCATCACGCAGACGCGCCGCCAACTCAAACTGCAGGTTCTCCGCCGCCACGCGCATCTGCTCGTTCATCTGCTCAATCAAATCCAGCAGGTCCTCGGCGGGTGCCGCCGCCAGGCCGTCGGCACGAACGCGCGCCTCCGCACGGGCGAGAAGCTCCTCCGACTCCGGGGTGCTCGTGGCAATCTTCGAAGAGGTCGCAGAACCGGTCTTCGCCCCCGCACTCACCGTGCGGGCACCCTTCTTACCGCTCTTACGCAGCTGCAGAAGCTCGCGGGTGTCCTCCTCCTCGCGGGCGAGAACATCCGTAATATCGGCAATCTTCTTACGCAGCGGCTGCGGGTCAATGCCGTGCTCACGGTTGTACGCCTGCTGAATCTCGCGGCGGCGGTTCGTCTCATCAATCGCCACGCGCATAGAATCCGTAATCTTATCGGCGTACATATGCACCTGACCGGACACATTACGCGCCGCACGACCAATGGTCTGAATCAGCGACGTGGTCGAACGCAGGAAACCTTCCTTATCGGCATCCAGAATCGCAACCAGGGACACCTCCGGCAGGTCCAGGCCCTCACGCAGCAGGTTAATACCGACCAGCACATCAAAGGTGCCCAGGCGTAGCTCACGCAGAAGCTCCACACGGCGCAGAGTGTCAACGTCGGAGTGCAGGTACTGCACCTTCACGCCGTGCTGCAGCAGGTACTCGGTCAGATCCTCCGCCATGCGCTTGGTGAGGGTCGTGACCAGCACACGCTCATCACGCTCCACGCGCACGCGAATCTCCTCAAGCAAATCATCAATCTGCCCCTTGGTCGGCTTGACCACAATCTCCGGGTCAATCAGGCCGGTCGGGCGAATAATCTGCTCCACATAACCATCAGCCTGCGACAGCTCATACTTACCGGGGGTCGCCGAGAGGTAAATCGTCTGACCGATACGCTCCAGGAACTCCTCCCACTTCAACGGGCGGTTATCCATCGCCGACGGCAAACGGAAACCGTGCTCCACCAGGGTGCGCTTACGGGACATATCGCCCTCGTACATGGCGCCAATCTGCGGGACCGTCACATGCGACTCGTCAATAATCAGCAGAAAATCATCCGGGAAATAATCCAGCAAACAGTTCGGGGCGCTACCGGGGGCACGACCATCAATATGGCGCGAGTAGTTCTCAATGCCATTGCAGAAGCCCATCTGCTCCATCATTTCCAGGTCGTAGGTGGTGCGCATGCGCAGACGCTGCGCCTCCAGCAGCTTGCCCTGGGATTCGAGGGTCTGCAGGCGCTCGCGCAACTCATCCTCAATGGAGGTAATAGCCTTCGCCATACGCTCCGGGCCAGCAACGTAGTGGCTTGCGGGGAAGACGTACATTTCTTCTTCCTCGCGAATCACCTCGCCGGTCAGCGGGTGCAGGGTGTAAATCGCCTCAATCTCATCACCGAAGAACTCAATGCGGATCGCGTTCTCCTCGTACATGGGGATGATTTCGACGGTATCTCCGCGCACACGGAACGTGCCGCGGTGAAAGTCCATGTCGTTACGCGCGTACTGCATCGCCACGAACTGGCGCAACAGCTCGTCACGGTCAATCTCCTCACCGCGACGCAAAGTCACCATCTGCTCAATGTACTCTTCGGGCGTGCCCAGGCCGTAAATGCAGGACACGGTCGCAACCACCACCACGTCACGGCGAGTCAGCAGGGAGTTCGTCGCCGAGTGGCGCAGACGCTCCACCTCCTCATTGATGGAGGAGTCCTTCTCAATGAACGTATCGGTCTGCGGCACGTACGCCTCAGGCTGGTAGTAGTCGTAGTACGAGACGAAATACTCCACCGCATTATTCGGCAGCAGCTCACGCAGCTCATTCGCCAGCTGCGCCGCCAGAGTCTTATTCTGCACGAGCACCAGAGTCGGACGCTGCACCGCCTCAATCAGCCAGGCTGCGGTCGCGGACTTACCGGTACCGGTAGCGCCCATCAGCACAATATCCTTCTCACCGTTCTGCACACGCTCGGTAAGCTCGGCGATAGCCTTCGGCTGATCACCGGCAGGCTGGAAGGGGCTAATGACCTCAAAGGGGGCGACAACGCGGTTAATCTGGGGTGCGTAACTCATGTATCCATCCTAGGGGAAAGCCGCCCGATGCGCGCCCGGATTGGTCACCCTTTTCTGCTGGCGCAATACGATGACGCGCAATGCGCTCACCACGACCCCCACCGCCTCACCGCTAACTACCCTACCGCTAACTGCCCCACCGGTGACTACACACCAGTGGGGCACCTCGCGGGTAAGAATTTAGCGCACCTCCACGGTGGCTCCGGCGAGGCTCATCAGCGACCGGTTCGTCAGCGGAAGGTACCCGTTCAGGGCGCTCAAAATCAGCTGCATGGTGCGCTCTTCATCCTCCACGCTCAGCCCGCGCGGAATACCCACACCCGGCACGCAGATGCGCTGCTTATACAAGTCAATCACAGCGCACACGGTGCGGTTCGGCACACCCAACACCGGCAACATGCCGCGGTGATTGACGGTGCGCAGGCCCTTACCGACCACGGCGGCGGTGCGGATATCCGGGAGGGCATTGCCCTCAAACCGGGAGGCGCCCGCACCGTTCGCAAAAGCGGCAGGGTCGGGAATGCTATTCGGCACCGCACTCTTCTCGTTCAGCACAGACAGCAGCGGCTCCCCCACGGCGGCGGTGACCGCCACGTAGCGTACCTGCCGGTCCATGGCGTTGAGGAAGTCCAGTTCCGCGTATTCCTCCACGCGGTAGTTCTCGACCAGACCGGCTTCACCCGACCCGGTTTCTTCCACGGTTCGGGTGATGACTTCTTCATCGTAGAAGCTTGCCACGCACACCTGCGGGGCGCCGCGCTCAATGCGGGCACGGCACAGGTAGTCGTCGTCGAGCAGCCAGAGGGACAGCTCGTAACCGTCGGGTACATCGCGCACACCGGTCGCGAGTAGCACTTCGCTGCCGTCCAGGGGGAACGGCTCCCAACCTGCCGGTTCAAAAACGTTGAGGGCACCGTCCAGGGCGGGGTTGCAGGATCCGAGGCTCGGCGCCTGCTCAGCCGGGGTGAACGCCTCGGTGGAGGGCATCGCGATGGTGAGCCCGCGCATCCTGCCGGCGAGGCAGAGTTCAACCGCCATGAGCAGGTGGCCCGCACCTTCACGGCTCAGCGCTGGGCTCTGAACCAGGTGCGCCACACCGGAGTTATCCAGGCTGAGGTGTTCGCCGACTCCGCGGGCGGCGTTGGAGTAGCGGTTGTGCAGGCGCACCAGCTCGTCAATGGGCAGGGCGCGGCCCACGGTGCCGAACGCCTGGGCGATAGCGTGAACATGTTCGGGGAAGACGCGGCAGAGCCTGCCGAGCTGACGGGCAAACTCTGCCGGACGCTGCGTGAGCACGCCCAGCAGGGTGCCGAGGTTCTGCTGGCGGTAGGCATTGAGTAGCTGGGCGACGGTGGCGGGTTCAAGCTGCTCAGCGCTGTCCCGCTTGTGGAGGCGCGCTCCCTGGCGGTTGAGGGTTGCGGTGCCGCCGCGGCTACCCGCGGACTGCTCTGATGAGTTTTTGCCTGCTTGTTCGACTACTTGTTCTCGGTAGGTTCCCGACTGCGTCACGTTTTCACGACCTTGAGCTCTTCAGAGCGTTCGTTAGCTGATTCTTTATAGAGTGACGGGCGGGGCTCGGCGCCTACCGGCAGATGGTTCGCACACACACCACCGTCTGCCGGATCGTATAGTACCGGCATACAGCTGTGCCTCGTTCCTTGAGTAACTAAGCTATAGCTTCAAGACGTCAGCATCAGGACCTCAGCGCTGAGATAGTACCCAGTTCTCCGCGCTGAGATGTCAGCGTTGAGCCCCGCCCGTCGGTGCGGGCGCACCCGCTCCCCCGTGGAGGCGCCGGGCTGGGTTACCGCTGGTGATGAACCCGTTGCCCATGCTGTGGAGGGGCGTGTGCGTTCCGCAACGCTTTTTAGGCTATCAGCTTTAGCGGGCAATTACTAGGGTTAGAGTAACTATTAACTAAGGTTGAGCTATGTTTCAGGTTTTGAGAGCTTTATACGGGCGCTTTAGCCCGGAAATCCGGGAGGAACGGAAATCTAGGAACGGAAAATCTAGGAGCGGGAATCTAAGACGGGGAATCCAGGATCTGGAATCTAGGGGGCCGGTAACCTAGACCGGCAAATCCACCCACTGCGTGTCCCCCCAGGTCACGCTCGCCGCGCCGGAACTCAAGCTCACCACCAGCTCCTCGGCACGTTCCAGCTCCTCCGGGCGGTCAAATACGCCCAGGGAAATCGTGGCACCCTCCGCGCCATACTCGGTACCCAGCACGTTCAGACCGGCGGCACGGATCTCGTTCTCCAGGCGGCCAGCATCCGCATGCGAACTGGGCACCTGACCCACACGCAGACGCTCGCGCGAATCAAATAGCGCACCGTCCAGGGTCTGCACCACCGCATCAGTGTAGGCACGCACCAAACCGCCCGCGCCAAGCTTAATGCCACCGAAATAGCGCACGACCACCGCAACCACATCCGACAGGTCGGTGGTGCCATCCTCGCGGGTCTGACGCGCCAGCAACGCCTGCATCATCGGCACACCGGCGGTACCGGCGGGCTCACCATCGTCGGAGGAACGCTGAATATCGCGGTCAGCACCAATAATGAACGCCGAACACACGTGACGGGCGTCGTGGTAAGTCTTGCGCACCGACTCAATGTAAGCGCGTGCCTCCTCGACGGTGCTCACGCGCTTGATGTGACCAATAAATTCGCTACGCTTAATTTCGAGGAGGCTCTCATAGGGCTCATCGCCGCGCGGCACAAGGTAGCGGTTGGCGCGAGTTTCTTCCTGCATGTGTCCTCCTCTAATCAGTACCTATCTATTGTGGCACAGCCCGTCAGGAGCACCGTCCATGTCCCAGTCTTCTTCCCCCGCTTCTACCACCCTGCACCGTTACGCCCTCACCGGCGGTATCGGCAGCGGCAAGAGCACCATCGCCTCCCTTTTCGTTGAGCAGGGCGCATTCCTGGTGGATGCGGACGCTATCTCCCGCTCCCTCATGGAGCCCGGGGAGGCGGTACTCGCCCGCACGGTCGCGGAGTTCGGTGAGCATCTGCTCGACGAGGACGGCCGCCTCAACCGCCCCGCCCTGGCGCGTATCGTGTTCAATGATGAGCAGGCGCGCCTGCGTCTGAACGCGATTGTGCATCCGGCCATTCGTGAGCGTGCCGCGCAGCTGGTGGAGCAGGCGCAGTCCGAGCCCGGTTTTAGCGGCGTGGTGCTGGAGGACATTCCCCTACTCGTGGAGACCGGCGACCCGTCCGCCTTTGAGGGCGTGGTCGTGGTGCGCACTCCCCTGGCGACTCGCCTGCAGCGCCTGGTGTCTTCGCGCGGTATGAGTGAGGAGGATGCGCGCGCCCGCATCGCCGCGCAGGCAACCGACGAGCAGCGTGAGGCTATTGCCACCTGGATTATTGATAATGGCGGCTCGCTGGAGGAGACCGCCGAGCAAGTGCGCGCCGTGTGGGCGCAGATGACCGCCGGCTAAAAGCCACACCCCCAATAACGCAAAGAACCCCCTCACCTCCCAAACGGGAGATGAGGGGGTTCCCCTGCTCTAGGCACCCCGTGCGGGGTTACCTATCGGCTATTACGCCTGATGAGTGCTCATCTGAGCGGCAGATTAGTTGCCGGTCAGCTTCTTGCGGAGCTCAGCCAGTGCCTCATCCGATGCGAGGGTACCTGCGGAAGCGGGCTCCTCGGAGGAGTAGGAGGTCGGTGCGGGCTCAGCTGCTGCGGGAGCTGCTGCTGCAGCCTCTGCGTCAGCCTCGAGAGCCTTAGCAACCTGCACCTTGTGAGCCTCGAAGCGAGCCTGTGCCTCTGCGTACTGTGCTTCCCAAGCCTCGCGCTGTGCGTCGAAGCCTTCCAGCCACTCGTTAGCCTCGGGGTCGAAGCCCTCGGGGTACTTGTAGTTGCCGGCCTCGTCGTACTCTGCGGCCATGCCGTACAGAGCGGGGTCAAACTCGGTAGCGTTGGGGTCAACGCCCTCGTTTGCCTGCTTGAGGGACAGGGAGATGCGGCGGCGGTCCATGTCGATGTCGATGATCTTAACGAAGACCTCTTCACCAACGGAGACGACCTGCTCAGCCAGATCAACGTGGCGGGTTGCCAGCTCGGAGATGTGGACGAGGCCCTCGATGCCGTCCTCAACGCGCACGAATGCACCGAAGGGAACGAGCTTGGTGACCTTGCCGGGAACAATCTGACCCAGAGCGTGGGTGCGAGCAAATGCCTGCCACGGATCTTCCTGGGTTGCCTTGAGGGACAGGGACACGCGCTCGCGGTCCAGGTCCACCTCGAGAACCTCGACGGTAACGGGCTGGCCAACCTCGACAACCTCGGACGGGTGGTCGATGTGCTTCCAGGACAGCTCGGAAACGTGAACCAGACCGTCCACGCCACCCAGGTCCACGAATGCACCGAAGTTGACGATGGAGGAGACAACGCCCTCGCGGACCTGACCCTTCTCCAGCTCGTTGAGGAAGGAGGAGCGAACAGCGGACTGAGTCTCTTCCAGGTATGCACGGCGGGACAGAACAACGTTGTTGCGGTTCTTGTCCAGCTCGATGATCTTAGCTTCGATCTGCTGACCGATGTAAGGTGCGAGGTCGCGGACGCGGCGCATCTCAACGAGGGATGCGGGCAGGAAGCCACGCAGACCGATGTCGAGGATAAGGCCACCCTTGACAACCTCGATAACGGTACCGGTAACGACGCCGTCGTTTTCCTTGACCTTCTCGATGTCGCCCCATGCACGCTCGTACTGTGCGCGCTTCTTGGAGAGGATCAGGCGACCTTCCTTGTCCTCCTTGGTGAGGACGAGTGCCTCAACCTCGGAGCCGAGCTCGACAACCTCAGAGGGGTCGATGTCGTGCTTGATGGACAGCTCGCGGGAGGGGATGACGCCTTCGGTCTTGTAACCGATGTCGAGCAGAACCTCATCGTGGTCGATCTTAACGACCTGGCCGGAGACGAGATCGCCGTCGTTGAAGACCTTAATGGTCTTCTCGACAGCCTCGAGGAATGCCTGCTCGTCGCCGATGTCGTTGATTGCGACCTGAGGGATGTTGGTGCTCATGTAGTGAGGGCTCCAATTGGATTTCTAATAGGTCGACGCTGCCGGTTCACCGTTCAACACCCCCGGGTGGAGGCGCCGGCCGGCTCACTTTTTCACCCCGGCGCGCACGGCATAGGGCCGCTAACGCCTTTGAACGGGGTGAGGAAACGTCGAGCTGACGGATACTTACAATGTGTACCGCCTACCGGAAGCAGATGCTTTAAGTAGGGTGTGCGAGTGGTCTGTGCCCGTCTTCTCCCCGTTTTCTCAAGGAGAAAATAAGGAGAAAAAGAGCATAGAAAACCCGTACGTTGGTACACGCGATTAACAGTGTACGGGAATCCCGGGCGTGTCGTCAATGGTTACGCGCCCGGAATTCCCGTACTTATTTGCGGTTTTGGAGTTGTGGTTTGCGGAGGGGGGTTGCGGGACGGTGCTCGTCCTCGTTCCTCTCACCATGGGAGGGGCGGGGCGCCGCATATTTCCTCCGCGCCTACGCAGGGGCACCCGTCACCCGGACGCTCCGCCCCTCCTTGCTTCGTTGCGGAGAGCGTCCGGGCTGACACCCTGAGGGCGCATCCGGAAAACGCGGCCGCGCCCGCACAGTATCCCAGCACGGAAAGGCGGTATCGTCCGTAGTGACATCAGGGTGCCCGAAGCGAAGCGAGGGCGGGTCCCCTGTAGGAACGAGGACGAATACCGCCTTTCCAAGCGAAACCCAAGATGAGCACTGTTTCTCCAAGCGGAGCCAAGCGACCCAGCTTTCCCAAGCGGGAACTGAGGAGCTGAGCCTAGTGGCCCGCCTCCTGCCAGGACTTGCCCCAGCCGACCTGCACGTCCAGAGGAACACGCAGGGAGGCGGCACCGCTCATCTCCTCGACCAGTACGCGTTCGGCGGCTTCACGCTCGCCGGTGGCGACTTCGAGGATGATTTCGTCGTGCACCTGCAGCAGCATGCGGGTCTTGAGGCCCTCTTCGCGCAGGCGGCGGTGAATGTTGATCATGGCGATCTTGATGATGTCCGCGGCGGTGCCCTGAATCGGGGCGTTGAGGGCGGCGCGTTCGGCGGCTTCTCGGCGTACACGGTTGGGCGAGTCCAGGTCGGGTAGCACGCGGCGGCGGCCGAAAATGGTTTCGGTGTAGCCGTCCTGGTGTGCCTGCTTGAGCACGCCGCGCAGGAAGCGCCCCACGCGTCCGAAGCGTTTGAAGTAGTTGGTGCGCAGTTCGCCTGCCTCGTCGGAGCTGATGTTCAGCTGCTTGGCGAGGCCGAAGCGGGACAGGCCGTATGCCAGGCCGTAGGACATTGCCTTGACCTTGGAGCGTTGCTCGGCGGTGACGTCTTCGGGGGCGACGCCGAAGACTTCGGAGCCGACGTAACGGTGCAGGTCCTCCCCCGCTTCGTAGGCGGCGATGAGCTTCTCGTCGGCGGCGAGGTGCACCATGATGCGCATTTCGATCTGCGAGTAGTCGGCGGTGAGCAGGCCCTCGTATTCCACACCGTCGACGGGTGCGGGCGCGACGATGAAGGCGCCACGGATGCGGCGGCCTTCTTCGGTGCGGATCGGGATGTTCTGCAGGTTCGGCGCGGTTGAGGAGAGTCGACCGGTGGAGGCGGCACCCTGCTGGAAGGTGGTGTGCACGCGTCCGTCGTCGGCGGCTGCTTTCTGCAGGCCTTCGACGGTCTGTACGAGTTTGATGTTGTCGCGGTAGGCGGCGAGCGCACCGAGGAAAGCGGCACCGTCGGACTCCGGGGAGATTTTGGAGAGCAGTTCGGTGACGGATTCGGCGTCGGTGGAGTAGCCGGACTTGATTTTGCGGGTGTGCGGCAGGGCGAGCTTGTCGAAGAGCACGGTCTGCAGCTGTTTGACGGAGGCGAGGTTGAGGGGTTCTTCGCCCTCGTCGGTTTCAACGGTGTCGCCGATGATGGCGCGTGCGGCGTCCTGTGCTTGGGCTGCGCGTGCGGAGAAGGTGTCGTGTAGTTCGGTCAGGAGCGCGTCGGAGACGGCGATGCCCGCCTGTTCCATGTCTGCGAGGACGTAGAGCAGCGGCAGTTCGATTTCTTCGTAGACCTTCAGCTGGCCGTGCTCTTCCATCTCGAAGTGCAGCAGGCGCGCGAGTTCGTGAATAATGCGGCTGATTTGCGTGAAGTAGCGCAGGTTTTCGACGGGTTCGGCTTCGCCGGGCATGCTGAAAAGGGAGGGTTCCGCCTCGTCTTCTTCGGGCTGGAAGACGAGCTGCGCGTAGGAGTCCTTGGGGATCCAGAGGTAGCGTTCGGCGAGGTCTTCCATGCGTTCGGAGAAGAGCTTGCGGGTTGCGGTGGGGATGAAGCCGCACATGTAGGAGGACAGTGCGGGGTCTTCGACGGCTCCGGCGAGTTCGTAGCCGTGGGCGCGCAGGAGTTTGCGCTGGTTTTTGAGGTCCATGACGATTTTGCGGGCTGCTTCGTCGGAGAGCCAGGCGGCGAGGGCGGCGTCGAGTTCCGGGTCGATGGTGCGGGTGTCGATCCAGAGGCTGGTGCTCTTGCTGGTGAGGAGCACGCCGAGCAGTTCGGGGTTTTCTTCGGCGGCGCGGATTTTGGTTTTGGTGACCTTGACGGCGGGTGCGTCGCCGATGGCGGGGCGTGCTACGGGCAGGTTGGTGACCGGGTAGAGGGTCACGGCGCCTTCGAGGCGTTCGGGTACGGCGATGGGCGCGCCCTGTTCGTCGGTGCCGTAGTTTTCTTCGGCTGCGGCGGCGCAGAAGGCGCGGAATGCTGCTGCGTCTGCGTTTTTGGTGGGTGCGCTGGTGTTGATGGGTGCGTAGACGGGGCCGGTGGGTGCCTTCTTGGTGGCGCCCTCCTCCCCTGCTTCTGCGGCGGAGCCTGCGGAACTTGCAGAGCCTGCGGAACCTGCGGCGCGCACGATGGGGCCGAGGGTGTCGGCGGCACGCTTGCGGATGGTGCGGAACTCTACTTCGTCGAAGAAGGTGTTGAGTGCGTCCAGGTCGGGGGTGAAGGCGGTGTCTTCGAGGGTGATGTCCAGGTCGAGGTCGTTGACGAGCTGGTTGAGGCGGCGGTTGCGTACTACGTTGTCGATGTTTTCGCGTAGTGCTTCGCCCTTCTTGCCGCCGATCTTGTCGCTGTTTTCGATGACGGCGTCGAGGGAGCCGTATTCGCCGAGCCACTTGGCGGCGAAGCCGGGGCCTACACCGGGTACGCCGGGCAGGTTGTCCGCCTGTTCGCCGGTGAGGGCGGCAAGGTCGGGGTACATGTGCGGGGGTACCTTGGTTTTCTTTTCGACGGCGGCGGGGTCCATGCGCTGAATACCCTTGGAGGGGCCGGTGGTGACCGGGTAGAGCAGGGTGACGTCGTCGGTGACGAGCTGGAAGATGTCGCGGTCGCCGGAGAGGATGAGGACCTTGTAGCCGGCTTCGGTGCCGCGGCGGGTGAGGGTTGCGACGATGTCGTCGGCTTCGTAGTTTTCGTAGGTGAGCGCGGGGATGTTGAGCGCGCCGAGCATCTTTTTGATGAGGTCGATCTGGCCGTTGAAGGCTTCGGGGATGGCGTTGCGGCCGCCCTTGTATTCGCCGTATTCGGCGGTGCGGAAGGTGCCGCCGGGCAGGTCGAAGGCTACGGCGATGTGGCTGGGCTGGTTGTCTTTGATGATGCTCAGCAGGGTGGAGAGGAAGGCGTGGACGGCTTCGGTGTGCTGGCCGTCGCTGCGCACGAAGATGTGCTGTCCGGTCTTTTCGGCCATGGTGTAGATGCCGAAGAAGGAGCGTAGGGCGAGGGAGTGTCCGTCAATGAGCAGGAGGGTTTTGTTCTCTGTAGTCACTCTTCTAGTGTATCGAGTCTGAGTTTGCTCGGTGGCTGGGTTCGTGACGGGAAGCTTCGTGACGGACGGTTTTGTGACGACTGCCGGTCGGCGCTGAGGGTCTGCCCTGTTGCTGGTCAGTCCTGCGGGGAGGCGCCCGTGCCGTATTGGGTGCCGGTGCTGTGCCATATAGCGGAATCACGGGGTGTACGGAAAGAGTTTTACCTCATATATAAGTGCCGGTGGGGTGCGTTTGATAAGTTTTCTTCCCGAAAATTGTGTCCCAAGCCACTATGTAAGGTGGATAATAATACAGTTTCCAGATAATATATAACCTTATTATCGCCTCCAGCGTAGGAAATCCCCACACCCCGTGTATTCATAGGCAGAACTCTACCCAGAATTCACTGGCAGAATTCACCGACAGGATTCACCGGACCGTGAGGGCACCTCCCGCGCTCAACACACAACGACCCCTCATTTAGGAAACTATGAAGGCACTCAAAAAACTTCCCCTCCTCGCGTGGATTATCATCGCGATTGCATCGGGTGTGCTTATCGGCATGCTGACCCCCGGAATGATTAGCGGCATCAATGACGCAACCGGCGCAGCCATCCCCACCGACTTCATTGTGCAGCTCTTCGTCTCCTTCTCCACCGTATTCAGTGCCTTCCTGAGCTTCGCGATTCCGCTGATTATTATCGGCTTCATCGTGCCCGGTATTGGTTCCCTCGCGCAGGGTGCAGGCAAGATGCTCGGCATCACCGTGGGTCTGGCATACCTCTCCAGCATCCTTGCGGGCTTCCTGGCACTGACCTGCGCATTGCTGCTCTACCCCATCATCCTGAAGGGTCAGCAGCTGGCATCCTTCGACAACCCGGAGAACGCACTCTCCGCCGGTTACGTTTCCATTCAGTTGCCCCCGATTATGGGTGTGCTCAGCGCGCTGGTTCTCTCCTTCATCCTGGGCCTGGGCATTACCGCGCTGAAGACCCGTGCGATGCTGAACCTCTTCGAGGACTTCCAGGTCATCGTTGAGAAGATGCTCAGCTACGTGATTATCCCCCTGCTGCCCGTGCACATTGTGGGTGTGTTCGCGAACATGACCCTCGCCGGTCAGGTTGCCAAGATCCTCTCCGTTTTCGGTCTGGTCTTCGTCATGGTGATTATCCTGCACTGGGTCACCCTGACCCTGCAGTACTCGGTGGCTGGCGCGGTGTCTCGCCGTAGCCCCATCCAGATGCTCAAGACCATGATGCCCGCGTACTTCACCGCAATCGGCACCCAGTCTTCGGCTGCTACCATCCCTGTGACCGTGCGTTCGGCAAAGAAAGCTGGCATCTCTGCTCGCGTGGTGGACTTCGCGATTCCGCTGTGCGCGACCATTCACCTCTCCGGCTCCATGATTACCATTACCTCCTGCGCGGTGGCTGTGCTGTTCATGACCGGTAAGAGCCCCGACTTCGGTTCGCTGGTTCCCATGATTCTGGTGCTCGGCGTGATGATGGTTGCCGCTCCCGGCGTTCCCGGCGGTGGCGTGATGACCGCAATCGGTCTGCTCGAGTCCATGCTCGGCTTTGACTCCTCCATGATCGCCCTGATGATTGCCCTGTACCTGGCTCAGGACTCCTTCGGCACCGCAACCAACGTGACCGGTGACGCGACCATCGCAGCCCTGACCGAGCGTATCTCCAAGGCAATCGGAGCGAACCCCGATAAGGAAATTCGCGACGAGGACATCGAAAAGGCAGAAGCTATTTCCGCTTAATCCTCATCCGCTCACATAGCGTTTTTCAGCCCCGTCTCCTGAGTTCAGGAGGCGGGGCTGAATCGTGCCCGGAGGCTGGACAAGAAACCGACCATCGCGTCAAAGGCACCCTAACCGGGGAGTACACTGGAAGTCATGACTGAAAACAACACACAGCACGCACCCGTCCGCGCGGCAGCACCCACGACCCTCAGCGCAGAAGAAATCAAGGCGCAGCTGACCGACAGCGGAATCCCCGAACACCTGCACCCCTACTTCCCCCGCGGCTTGGGCGAGCTCATCCCCGCCATGGGCATTAAGTTCCAGGAACTCACCGCAGAACGCACCGTCGCGACCATGCCCGTCGCCGGTAACACCCAGCCCATCGGTCTGCTACACGGCGGCGCCAACGTGGTCCTTGCCGAAACCCTCGGCTCCCTCTCCGCGGGTGTGCACGGCGGCGAAGACCTCGTAGCAGTCGGCGTAGACATCAACGCAACCCACGTGCGCCCGGCAGTCTCCGGTCTGGTCACCGCAACCTGCACCGCCGTCAAGCTCGGACGCACCCTGTGCATCCACTCCATCGACATTGTGGATGAGCGCGGCCGCACCACCTGCACGGCGCGCATCACCAACATGCTGATCCCCCGCCCCACTGCATAAACTCCCACTGCATAAAGTCTTACAGCCTACGCAAGTAGCCTAAAATCGTAGAAGCACGGGGTACACAGCCCCCAACACCCACCAGAAGGTACGACCAGAAGGAGCACCATGGCCCGCGAGCGCACCCCCTATTTCAAGCGTTACCCGAAGATTGTGCGCGCCAAGCGCATTGTCCTGCCCATCGCAATCGGTGTGATGCTGGTGTGCCTGGTGACCGCCATCAATAACCCCGGTAGCTTCTGGTGGCTGGGCGTGATGCTCGGTACTGGCGGTATGCTCTGGGCTGGTTCGCCCACGGACCGTCCCATTAGCGGCCCCAACAATGACGAAGACGATTTCAACCGCTACATGCGCTAAGACCGCCTGACGCTGCAGCTCTTGCAGCGTTGGGTTACCCCGCATCACTGGCGCATAAATGCTCCGGGCTTAGAAACGCTCCGGCTGCCCCGGCAGGATGCGAGCTTCAGAGGTTAAACATTAACGCCCCGTCCCTCAGCTTCACTGTGAGGGATGGGGCGTTAGCGTGTCATGAAAAGGTGCTGGCCAGATGCTGACCGGCTGAAAGCGCATACGGGCGAACCCTAGTCTTCGCCGTAGCGTACGTTCGTACCTGTACCGATGTGTACTTTGTACGTCTCGTATTTAGGAGAGCTGCTTGATGATGGTGTCGGAAACTTCACGCATGGACAGGCGGCGGTCCATGGAGGTCTTCTGAATCCAGCGGAATGCTTCCGGCTCGGTCAGGTTCATCTTGGTGATGAGCAGCGACTTTGCGCGGTCAACCAGCTTGCGGGTCTCGAACTGATCGCGGATGGTGCCAACTTCCTTCTCGAGAGCGCGAATCTGCTCGTAGCGGCTGATTGCCACCTCGATTGCGGGGACCAGGTCGTTCGGGGAGAAAGGCTTGACGACGTACGCCATAGCGCCTGCCTCAACGGCACGGTCGACGAGTTCCTTCTGGCTGAATGCGGTCAGCAGAACGACGGGAGCAATCTGCTCCTTCGCGATTTCTTCAGCTGCGGTGATACCGTCCATGATCGGCATCTTCACGTCCATGAGGACGAGGTCGGGGCGGTGCTTCTGCGCTAGCTCGACGGCGGTCTTGCCGTTATCGGTTTCTGCAACGACATCGAAACCCTGGTCCTTCAGAATTTCGACGATGTCGAGGCGAATCAGTGCCTCGTCTTCTGCCACGACGACGGTGCGGGCCGGGCTCTGCTCCTCCGCCTGGTTTTGAGTGGTCAGCTCTGACATTACTCTTCTCCTTATCAAATTGAATCACTTAAAGTCTACAGGAGGGAATAAATGTTCATCTACTTTCTCGCCCTGTCCCCCGCGTGTTATATGCGTCCTATGTGCAGGTAGGAGGAGTTTTCTGACGTTATTTTGTGACCCATTCAACGAATCTTGCACCTTAATGCATATTTTGTTCTATACTGCTCATAACTATGAAAACAAAACCGCACAACATAGACGTCACGCGGCGAAATTCACAGTCAAAACATAGACCCGAAAATGACTCTGACATGCACTAACACACCCTCGGGTTAGACACAAACGTAATAAACAAAATATTTATACCGAAACTCCATCACCTGCCAAAGAAGGCCGATACACTGAAATAGGTATTCTCCTCGACTTCTCCGGCACTCGCATTTGACCACCCATACTCGATACCCGGAGGGGATTCATGTCAATCACCCGTCAAGCACGCACCCTGTACTCAGACTTCGTCGAGTACAAGGAACTCGATCGCGCCCCGCTGACTTCCATTCACCCCGGAATTCTCGTCGCCTTCGACTCCACCGCGCTTGCATGCCTCTACAACTACCCAGCCCACATCAGCGACGAAATCCTCCGCGTCTACTCCCAGCTGCGCGGACACGCATTCCTCCCCCACCAGGCACTCAAAGAATTCTGGGCAGCACTCGACGGCGCCTCCCCCGTACCCGCCGCCGCAGACCGCGTCCGCTCAGCGCTCGCATCCTTCAAAGAAACCCTGCCCGAAGAACGCAACTCCCCCTGGAGCGCACTGCGTTCAGTCACGCACCAGCTGGACCACTCCATCGCGCAGATCATGAAGATCCTTGAACCCACCACCGACACCGGATCCATCAACATGGCACGCCGCGAAGATGACACGATCCTGCCGCGACTGAACCGCATCTTCACCGGACACGTGGGTGCCGTGCCCAGCCCCGAACGCCACGAACAGCAGTGCCGCGAAGCCCTCGCACAGGGCCACCCGCTGCTCGCTAACGCCAGCTTTGACGCCGACTTCGCGCTCTGGAACCAGTGCGTTGCCGAAGCAACCACCCGCGTGAAAGGCACCGACTGCGTATTCGTCACCGGCGGTGTGCGCGACACCTGGCTGCGCAACGGTCAGCAGGTACGCGCCGCATCGGGCGGCGAACCCGTGCGTCAGCTGGCGAACCGTCAGCTGCTGCGTGAATACACTAAGGCAACCGGAGGCGGCGTATTCCGCATCTACACCGTTGAGGAGATCCTGCGGCTCGCTTCCAATCAGTACGGCGTGACCGTCAGCGACGCCACCTACAATGCGATTCGCGCGGAACAGCCCGTCGCTGTGTAAAGCCACCACGTAAAGTCAACGTCGAGAATAATCCCACCACACTCACCACCATTAACAGCGAGAAGCCACATGTGTTTCGAGAAGCCACCAAAAACGTGGCTTTTCGAAACACATGTGGCTTTTCAGCGTCTATCCCTCGCAGCTGGCGCGGTACAGCTCAGCGGCATGCTGCTCCAAGGAATCGTCATCACCCAGAAGCAGGTAGCACAGGTACAGGGTGAAGGCGGCGCGGCGGTCGTCAGCGAGCGCATTAGTTCCTTCGCCGGGCTGGGCGTTGAAAGCGATAACGCTGTGCGCCTGCGGCAGGGCGGCAATCAGGTGTGCGGCGGTCTCGTAGCCGTCCCGATTGTCGGGCAGGGTGACGTGGTGCGGCTCCTGGTTCTCGTCAGCAGCGCCGACTTCCGATCGGGCAGCCTGGAAATTAGCCTTGAGGACGTCCTCAACACGGGTCATCAGCTCAGCATCGGGCAGGGTACGGTCATTTGCGGCAAACGCAACGTGGATGCCGTTCAGAGTCTCGTAGGGGTGCTCACCCGCGAAGTATCCGGCGGCGAGCGCGTAGCCGGTCAGCAGTTGCGCCTCGGGAGCGGTGAAGGTGCCGCGCGCCTCACGCAGGGCGGGCAGCAGAAGCCCGGTCAGGAGGGGGTGCAGGGACTCGGGGGCGTTCGCGATAGCCTCCTGCAGGTACTCTTCCGCCTCTGCGGTGGGCTCGGCGTTGAGTAAGGTCAGGAAAGCCTCATCGGTGCCCGCCCAGCAGCGGGCAATCAGTACGAGGGTTGCAATGAGCGCGAGAAGTTCACGGTTGTTACCCGAACGGTCAGCGCCGAAGGACTCAGCAACAACGCGGGCGAGCATGCGGGCGGCAACGTTCTCGAGGATAAATTCGTCGTAGGCGTTATCGCCGGGCCAGTTTGCGGGGTCGGGAAGGTAGGTTTCGTCCAGGTACCGCAGCACGGGTTCGAGGGGCACGGGCGCGTCCGCCGCGAGGTCGGGGCGGCACTGCTCAACCCAGCTGTTCACGGTAGCCTCGTCAGCGATGCCGGTAGCCTCAGCCAGCTGGGTGCGCGACAGGCTGTACGGTGCAACGAGCCCGGCGAGGTCCTCGCACGCGCCGTTGGAGCGGTAGGTGGGCTGGTAGTTGGTGCTGGGAAGGGTTCCGGGGAGGGTGGCTGCCATGGTGGCTCCTTCGCTGAGGTTCGGGGTGAATTGGGTTGTATGGTGTGCGATGCGCGGAACCGTTTGAGGGGCTGGCACATCTTCTAGTTTCAGAATATCCCAGAGCTCCGAATCGTGTACTGCTCGCCGTCATTACACGCCTATTAACCGCGAAAAGCCACATGTGCTTCAAACACATGTGGCTTCTCGGCGCAAAAGGGAAATTAGTCCAGCAGTGCGTCCACGAACGCTTCCGGGTCGAACGGTGCCAGGTCGTCCGGGCCTTCACCCAAGCCGATGAGCTTGACGGGAACGCCGAGCTCCTCCTGGATAGCGACCACGATGCCGCCCTTTGCGGTGCCGTCGAGCTTGGTCAGCACGATACCGGTGACGTCCACGATATCGCCGAAGACCTTCGCCTGAACCATGCCGTTCTGGCCGGTGGTCGCGTCAATCACGAGCAGAACCTCGGTGACCGGCGCTTCCTTCTCAATAACGCGCTTGATCTTGCCGAGCTGATCCATCAGACCGGACTTGTTCTGCAGGCGGCCCGCGGTGTCCACGAGCACGGTGTCAACGCCCTGCTCCTTGCCAGCCTTCACGGCGTCAAACGCGACGGATGCGGGGTCGGCGCCTTCCTTCTCGGAACGCACGGTCTTCACGCCCACGCGGTCACCCCAGGTGGTCAGCTGCTCGGATGCGGCCGCACGGAACGTATCCGCGGCGCCCAGGAGCAGGGTCTGACCGTCAGCGACCATCACGCGGGCAATCTTACCGACCGTGGTGGTCTTACCGACGCCGTTCACACCAACGACCAGCACCACGCCGGGGTTGCCGTCGCTGCCGGCGGTCTTCAGTTCGCGGTCCATATCGGGGCGAACAATCTTCACGAGCTCTTCGCGGAGCATCTTCTTCACGGCGGCGGGGTTGCTCGTACCCTCAACGCGCACGCGCTGCTGCAGCGCATCCACCAGGCGGGTGGTCGGCTCGGACCCCAGGTCGGCGAGCAGCAGGGTTTCTTCGACCTCGTCCCAGACGTCCTGGTCGATGCGGTCGCGGGAGAGCAGAGCCAGCAGGCCCTTGCCGAGCATGTTGTTGGAGCGTGCCAGGCGGGCACGCAGGCGCACCAGGCGACCCGCGGACGGGTCGGGCATATCAAGTTCAATAGCGCGAGGTGCCGAGCTTTCGGGTTTTTCCGCCGATCCGCCGGAGGCTTCTGCCGCCTCCTGACGCAAAGACTGCAGGTTCGCGGTCTTCTTGGGTCGGCGCAGAACGGCGAAAAGTACACCGGCGATCACCAGTACACCCAGCACGATTGCGCAGATTATCATCATCGTTTCATTCACACTACTAGCTTACCGGTTTGGGCGGTTTGGCTGGTCGAGATTACGCGCATGCCCGGCTGTCGGCGGAGTAGACTGGACACTGTTAAGTTTTTTAGCCGAACACATGTTGGGCAGTTGCGGGTGGGGCCTGCGGCTGCCGCACGGCACCGCACGATTTCGAGGATGAACATGAGGAACCCTGCCACAACACCGCCTGTTTTTGACCCGCGCACGATTGACCCGAACCGTGTGCCGACCGGTTTGAAGGTTCTGATTGTTGCGTCGTTCATGATTGCGGTGGGTTTTGGTTTGGTGGCGCCGGTGCTGCCGAATTATGCGCAGAATTTTAACGCCACGGTCACTATGGCGACGATGGTGGTTTCTGCGTTGGCGATTACGCGCCTGATTTTTGCGCCGTCGGCGGGTCAGCTGATTACCCGTTGGGGTGAGCGTCCGGTGTACACGATTGGCATGCTGATTGTGTCGGTAACGTCGTTTATGATTGCGTTCGCCTGGGATTACTGGGTGCTGCTGGCTTCGCGTGCGGTGGCGGGTATCGGCTCGGTGATGTTCACGGTTTCTGCGATGGGTCTGCTGGTGCGCCTGTCCCCGGCGCATATGCGCGGCCGTATTTCGGGCTATTATGCGACGGCGTTCCTGCTGGGTAACCTACTGGGCCCGGTGATTGCGAGCGCGCTGGCGCCGTTTGGTATGCGTGCGCCGTTCATTGTGTATGGTTTTTCGCTGCTGGCGGCGGGCTTGATTGTGTGGTTTTTGATGCCGTCGCAGGCGGCGTTGGAGGCTGAGCGTGACGCGATTATGGAGGCGGCGGCGCTGGCTGAAGGTAAGGGCACCGGGGTGTTGCCGTCGGCGGCTCCCTCGCCTGCTGGCGCATCCGGTCAGGGGGCTAAGCCTGGGGATTCTTCGGGTAAGAGCGACCTGCCTGCGATGACGGTTCGTGACGCGTTGAAGTTCTCGAATTACCGCTCTGCGCTGGTTTCGAATTGGGCGATTGGCTGGTCGGTGTTTGGTGTGCAGTCGTCGATTATTCCGTTGGCGGCGGCGTATTTGGCGACCGGTGGTGACATGTCTAATTCGGTTGCGGGTACCTTGTTGGCTTCTTTGGCGATGGCGACGAATTCGTTTGGTAATGCGTTGACGCAGACGTTCTCGGGCCGTTTTTCGGATCGTTTTGGTCGCCGTGTGATGGCGTTTTCGGGTTTGCTGTTGGCGGGTTCTGCGGTGACGTTTATGGGTTTCGCGCCGGTGGCATGGGTGTTTGTGTCGTTGACGGCGTGCTTGGGTATTGGTGCGGCGTTTATGGGTCCGTCGATTCAGGCTGCGGTGTCTGATGTGATTGGTACTCGCCGCAGTGGTGGTCAGGTGTTGGCGGTGTATCAGATGTTTAGTGATTTTGGTATGATTTTGGGTCCGCTGGTGGCTGGTTTGATTGCGGATGCGTGGGGCTTTGTTCCGGCGTTCATTATCAGTGGTTTGTTGTTGGTGGCGGCGGCGTTTACGTGGGCGCCGTTCCGGAAGGCGCGCTGGCCGAAGGATATTGCGGACGCGGACTATACGGGCCGCTAAGAGCTCTATAACAAGTGAAAAGCCGGTGCCTGCTTCGTAGCAGGCACCGGCTTTTCACGTACCAGGCTTATGTTCGGGAAATAGATAAAAAATCCGACAGGACAAATAACCCCAGAATCAGGTGAGCTACCAGCAACACCCAACCCTAGATCAGCCTCATATACCCCTATCCCAGACTGAGGCGAGCTAACCAGAGAAGCTAACCACGTACCAGCCTCATATACCCCTACCCCAGAATCAGGCGAGCTAACCCGAGAAGGTAACCACTTACCAACCCCTATTCTCAACCAACCCGAGGGATAGGCGACCCAGAGGGCGTACCGGACACGCGAAGCGGGGGCTCCGTCCTCGAAGCGCCCCCAGGCGCTGAAGAGGGGGCACTCCCCCGCGAGCGGCGTCCGGTACGCACTTTCCAAACAACTAACCCACAGAGCCCAAACCCCGCGAGCGGCGTCCGGTACAACCTCTCAAACAACTACCCCACGGAAGCCTCACTCCCCCGCTTCGTGTGTTTTGGTCGCCTTCTTTTAGCACCCCCTATCGGGTCACAGGCACCTTGGAGAATTCACGCACGGTACCTTCCGGGTCGCCGGAGCGTACCAGCGCTTCACCGATGAGTACCGCATCGGCACCGGCGCCTGCGTAGGCGCGAACGTCCTCGATGCTGGCGACACCGGATTCGGCGACTTTGATGACGGAGTTGGGCAGGTGCGCTGCGAGGGATGCGTAGTGTTCGTTGTTGACTTCGAGGGTCTTGAGGTTACGCACGTTGATGCCGACGATTTTGGCGCCGATACGCTGGGCGACCTCGATTTCTTCGGGGGTGTGGGTTTCGACGAGGGCGTTCATGCCGAGCGATTCGGTGAGTTCGAGGAATTCGCGCAGGGTCTGCTCGTCGAGGGCTGCGACGATGAGCAGGACCAGGTCGGCGCCGTGTGCGCGTGCTTCCCAGATCTGGTATTCGTCGACGGTGAAGTCCTTGCGTAGCACGGGGATGTTCACGGCGGCGCGGACTGCGTCGAGGTCGGCGAGGGAGCCGTTGAATCGGCGCTGTTCGGTGAGTACCGAGATTGCTGCGGCGCCACCTGCCTCGTAGCGTGCGGCGAGCGCGGCGGGGTCCGGGATCTCGCCGAGCGCACCCTTGGAGGGCGAGGAGCGCTTCACCTCAGAGATAATGCGTGCGGTGGTGCCGTTGCCGCCGCCGGGTACTTCACCGCGGAGGGAGGCGAGCGCGTCGCGGGCGGGTGCGGCTGCGAGGGCGCGCTTCTTCATTTCCTCGAGGGGAACCTGCTGTACGCGGGCGGCGAGGTCTTCGCGGACGCCGACAATGATCTCGTCGAGAACGGTGCTCATGGTGTCTCCTTGGGTTACTTGGTGGCGTTGACGACTGCGTCTGCGTCCAGCGGTGCCAGGCCGGAGGCGGTCAGCACGGCGCGCAGCGGGGCGGCGGACTTGTTGACGGTTTCGAGGGTTTCGGAGTCCGGGTTGGAGTCCATGACGAGGCCTGCACCTGCCTGTACGTAGGCGGTGCCTTCCTTGAGTACGGCGGTGCGGATGGCGATTGCCATGTCCATGTTGCCGGCGAAGTCGAAGTAGCCACATACGCCGCCGTAGACGCCGCGGCGGGTGGGTTCGTATTCGTCGATGAGCTGCATGGCGCGCGGCTTGGGGGCACCGGAGAGGGTGCCTGCCGGGAAGGCGACGCGCAGCACGTCGTAGGCGCTGAACTGCGGGTCGAGTTCGGCGCTGACGGCGGAGGAAATGTGCATGATGTGGCTGAATCGCTCAATAATCATGAACTGGTCGACGGATACGGTTCCGGGCTTGGCGATGCGCGAGAGGTCGTTGCGTGCCAGGTCGACGAGCATGAGGTGTTCGGAGCGTTCCTTCTGGTCGGCGAGCAGTTCCTCGGCGAGTGCGAGGTCTTCTTCGCGGGTTGCGCCGCGCGGGCGGGAACCGGCGATAGGGTGGGTGCTGGCGATGCCGTCCTTGAGGGTGACGAGCGCCTCCGGGGAGGAGCCGACGATGTGGAAGGGGGTGCCGTTGCTGTCTTCGAAGTTGAAGAGGTACATGTACGGCGAGGGGTTGGACTGGCGCAGTACACGGTACACGTCGAGTGCCTTGGCGTTGGTTTCGGCTTCGAATCGGCGTGAGAGCACAATCTGGAAGACGTCGCCGTCGATGATGTTCTTCTTGGAGCGGTCGATGGCGTCCTTGAAGCCCTGTTCGCTCCAGGTGAGAGTGACGTCTTCGCGGACCTTACGGTCAACGTCTGCCACGCCGGAGAGAATGGAGGTGGTCGCTGCGGCGCCGCGCTGCAGGCGGCGGAGCATGCTGTGCAGGCGCGCTACTGCGTCCTCGTAGGCGCCGTCGACGTTTTCGCTGGTGCCGTTGAAGTTGATGGCGTTGGCGACGAGCAGGACGGTGCCATCCTTGTTGTCGTGGATTGCCATGTCGGAGACCATGTTGAGCGCGAATTCAGGCAGGTTCACGTCATCTGCGGGCGGGTAGGGCAGGTGCTCCCAGTGGCGCACGACGTCCCAGCCGAGGTAGCCGACCAGGCCGGAGGTGAGCGGCGGCAGGGTCGGGTCGGGTTCGGTGTAGAGCATCTGCAGGGTCTTGGCGATGGCTTCTACGGGGTCGCCGTCGACGGGTGCGCCGGCGGGGGTGCGGCCCTGCCAGTGGACTGCGCCGTCAACGGTGGTGAGGGTGGAGCGGGAGGATGCGCCGATGAAGGAGTAGCGGTCCCAGGCTGCGGATTCGCCTTCCGCGGAGATTTTGGCGGATTCGAGCAGGAAGGTGCCGTGGGCTGCTTCGACGGGTTCGCCCTGGTCGTTTTGGAGTACGAGGGATCGGTAGATGCCGATGGGGGTGAGTGAGTCGGCGAGGATTTTGATGTGTACGGGAATGACGCGGGTGCTGGCTGCGCGGGCGCGGAATTCTTCGAGGCTGGGGGTGATGGTGCCCAAATCCTGCATTGCTGTACTCCTTGTGTTGGGTTGGGAGCGCGTCGGTGCGCTGTGTCCCTTAGCTGCCGCGCGGGGTTTTACCGGTGCATGAGGGTTTTACCGTATGTGCCGGCGTGTCTATCTGGCGCATACATGCCAGATTCATCACGCCCGATCATGCCTGATAAGGCCCGGTAAGCCCTTTAAGGCCCGGTAAGCCCTGCGCGCGGGTTGTTTCAGTGTAACCGGTACTGCGGCCCAGTTCCACGGTGAAGAGTCAATAGTTCTCTTCGTGAAACTGAGCCGCGTACCGTTCAGCCGTGTTAGTTGCTGAACTGCTTGAGGGTTGCTGCGGTCTGCAGTGCCGCTGCGGTCGCCTCGTAGCCCTTGTCTTCGTTGGAGCCTTCCAAGCCTGCGCGGTCGAGTGCCTGCTGCTCGTTGTCGCAGGTGAGCACGCCGAAACCGATGGGGCGGCCGGTCAGCACGGACACGTCGGTCAGGCCGTTGGTTGCGCCCTGGCAGACGTAGTCGAAGTGGGGGGTGCCGCCGCGGATGACCACGCCGAGCGCGACGATGGCGTCGAACTTCTCGGCGAGGCGGGTTGCTGCGACGGGCAGTTCGAAGGTTCCGGGTACGCGCACGAGGGTCGGCTCGATGCCTGCGTCGCGTGCTGCGCGCTGCGCACCGTCGATGAGGCCGTCCATGACCTGGGTGTGCCAGCTTGCCGCTACGATTGCGAGCTTGAAGCCCTTGTAGTCTTCGGGGTTGAGGGTGGTGTCTGCTGCGCCTACGCCGCTCATTGTGTTCTCCTTGTGGGTTTGGGTTTTTGAAAAGTTTAGTGTGCAGGGGTGCCGCGGGGTTTCTACCCTGCGCCGTTACGGGGCGCCGCTACGCGCTTTTGAGCACGTGACGCATACGCTCACGCTTGGTCTGCAGGTAGTGTGCGTTCTCGACTCGGGCGGGAATTTCGTCCGGGATGATTTCGGTGACCTGTAGGCCGAGGCTTTCGAGCGCCTCCTGCTTGGCGGGGTTGTTGGTCACGAGCCTCAGCTCGTTCACGCCGAGTTCCTGCAGGATCAGTGCCGCCTGCGAGTAGTCGCGCATGTCGCCGTCCAGGCCGAGCGCCAGGTTCGCGTCGAGGGTGTCGAGTCCGGCATCCTGCAGCGCGTAGGCGCGGAGCTTGTTGACCAGTCCGATGCCGCGTCCTTCGTGGTTGCGCACGTAGATGAGGTACCCGCCGGTGCGGCTGAGGATGCGCAGGCCGTTCTCCAGCTGGGGGCCGCAATCGCATCGGAAGGAACCGAAAATGTCGCCGGTGGCGCATTCGGAGTGGATGCGTACCGCGGGCACTCCCCCGTCCTCAGCGGGTACGGGGGTGCCGTCACGGTCGAGGGCGCGGGCGCTGATGTGCTCGGCACCGTCTGCGAATCGCCAGGCGCGCAAACCGAACAGGCCCTGCGGGGTGGGTACGGCGACCTCTTCGGTGCTTTCGACCAGTAGCGGGCTGGGGTTGGGCACCATGTCGAGGGGGCTGACCCGGTAGCCTTCAGCGAGCTGGGAGGCGATGCGCAGGGAATCGGCGCTGAGCTCTTCAGCCTGCGCCTCAACCGGCTCGACCGGGGTGCCCGATGCGGAAGTGCCCGGCGTTGCCTGGGTGTTAGGGGTTTCGCTCATGCGTTCTCCTACGCCTTAGCTACGTACTTGATGAGGTCTTCGATAGAGATCATGGGCAGGTTGTGCTCGGTGGCGAAGGCGCGCAGGGCGTCGAAACGCATCATGGAGCCGTCGTCGTGCACGACCTCGGCGATAACGCCCACGCCGGACAGGCCCGCCGCGAGGGAGAGCTCCACCGCGGCCTCGGTGTGGCCGGGGCGCTCCGCCACGCCGCCGTCAACGGCGCGCAGCGGGAAGATGTGGCCCGGGCGGGTAATGTCAGCCGGGGTAGAGGAGGCATCCGCGAGGATCTGCACGGTGCGTGCGCGGTCCGCCGCGGAGATGCCGGTGCTCACGCCGGACGCCGCATCGCAAGAGACGGTGTAGGCGGTGCCCTTGGGGTCCTCGTTGTTGGTGACCATGGGCGGCAGGTTCATCTCGTCGGCACGCTTGTTGCTCAGGGGCGCGCAGACCACGCCGGAGGTGTAGCGAATCATGAAGCCCATCAGCTCGGGGGTTGCGTGCTCGGCGGCGAAGATGATGTCGCCTTCGTTTTCGCGGTCTTCATCATCAACGACGACCACGGCGCGACCTGCGGCGATAGCGTCCACTGCGGTCTGCACACTGTCGAGGACGCTTGCGGCGTCGGCGCGACGCGGCGCAACCTGCTCACCGGAGTGCGCAGAGTCAGCCTGGGGCACGCCTGCGAACGCGGTCAGACGCTGCACGTACTTAGCGAGCGCATCGGTCTCAAGGTTCACGCTGTCGCCGACCTTGAGCGCGCCGAGGTTGGTTGCCTTCAGGGTTTCGGGAATCAGGCCGACCTCGAACCATGCGGGGGTTTCGCCGGGCTCAGATACCGCGGTGACGGTCAGGGACACGCCAGAAACAGCGATGGAGCCCTTCTCAGCGAGCAGGGGTGCCAGTTCGGTGGGCAGGTTGAAGCGCAGGGTGCTCCACGCCTCGTGCGCGGTGACGGATGCGAGGGTGCCAACCGCATCCACGTGGCCCTGCACGACGTGACCGTCGAGGCGGCCACCGGCAGGCAGGCAGCGCTCCAGGTTGACGGTGTCGCCGGGGTTCAGGTTGCCGAGGTTGGTGCGGCGCAGAGTCTCACCCATGGCGTAGGCGCGGAACTGGCCGGGCTGCAGCTGGTCGAGGTCGATAGCGGTGAGGCATACACCGTTGACGGCGAGGGATCCGCCGTGTTCGAGGTCGGCGACGATGTCTCCGGCGTTGAGGGTCAGGTAGGCTGCGTCGCTACCTTCGATGGGGGTGATGGATTCTACGGTGCCGAGGGCGCCAATGATTCCGGTAAACATGTGTGCTTTCCTTTTCTCGCCGTGTCCGCCGGGGCGTCGTCGTTGAGGGCGACGGGCGGCGATGGTTTGTTCGTCGGTATAACTATACGTATTTTTCGAATATTCCCCGTGACGGGGAGCTTTTGTGCCAGCATGCGAACCAGCCGGCACAAACTAGCCGGGCTCCGGCGGGGGTCCTTGAGGTACTACTCCCCCGCCCGCGCTCAGCCGAAGGGAGACTAGCCCAAGCGGAGGCTAGTCCAGCCGCGACTAGTCCAGCCTCGGCTAATCTAATCTCGGTTCGGGCGCGTGGCAGGCGTCCAGCTTCGGCAGGGTGCGCCGCTCACCCGGTTCCTGCGCCGTTCCACGAGGTGCCGGCACCAGGTGGGTTGCGGTGTCGTTGCCGAGCACGCGCACCGCCGGGAACATTCCCAGGTCGTCCAGTTGCAGGCGCGGCGCCTGCGCGAGGGTGTCCACGAGCAGACGGTACACGGCGCTCTTACCCTGCCCCATGATCATGGGGGCGCGGTACCAGACCATCTCGTCGATGAAGTCTTCACCGGCGAAGAGGCCGACCATGCCGGGGCCGCCCTCAATCATGAGGTGCCGCACCCCGCGGGCGTACAGCTCATCGAGCAGTTCGCGCGGGTCGTGGGTGAAGACCTGTAGGAAGTTCTGCGGGTCCGCCTCCACGCCTTCGGGCGGGTTGAGGCCGCGCACGCGGTAGTTCTCGGTAATCTCGGTTTTGCCCATGACCACGCGCAGCGGCTGCTTCTCGAAGCGTTCCCCGTTGGCGTCGCGCGCGTCCAGGGTCGGGTCGTCCATGAGGGTGGTTCGGGTGCCGATCATGACGGCGTCGGCGCGGTGACGAATCAGGTGCCCGTCAATGCGCGCGGCGGGGCCGGTAATCCACTTGCTCGTGCCATCAGCAGCCGCGATGAACCCGTCCAGGGTGGAGGCGCTCTTTGCGGTGATGAAGGGGCGGCGTTCGGCGGCGGCAATGAACCAGCGCTCATTCAGCAGGTAGGAGGCGTTCGCGAACTCCTCCATGGCGTGCACGGTAACGCCCTGCGAGCGCAGGTAGGCGGCGCCTCCGGCTGCGTTTTCGGTGTCGTCGCTGTAGGCGTAGTAGAGTTCACTGATGCCCGCCTCAGCGACGGCGTGGGAGCAGGGGCCGGTGCGTCCGGTGTGGTTGCAGGGCTCGAGGCTCACGTACATGCGCGCGCCGGTGAGGTCGGTTCCCGCGGCACGGGCGGCGGCGAGAGCGTCAGCTTCGGCGTGCGGGGTGCCTGCGCCTCGGTGGTAGCCCACGTGCAACAGGTGCCCGTGTCTGTCGGTAATAACGGCGCCGACGAGGGGGTTCGCGCCGCGGATGCCCTGGCGTGCCGCCTGCAGCGCCAGGGTCATGGCGTCTGCGTGGCTGAGCGCCTGCTCGGGGTCGGGCAGCTGGAGGGTGCGTGCGGCGGGCAACCCGGCGAGGTGACCGTACTCCGCGGCGGAGTAGTCCGCCTCGTTGTGCGGCAGAGGAACGCTCGGGGCAACGGTTACGGGCAGGTGCGCGCTCGCCAGCACCTGTAGCGAGGGGTTCTGCGGCATCTTATGCACGACCCTTCTGTACGTCAGTTACTTCAACGGTCACGTCGGGGAACTGGGTCTGCACCCGAGTCTTCTGCGCCTCCAGGTTGCGGGTGCGCCACCAGACGAAGAAACCGACGAGGGTGAAGCATCCGTAGAACACGTACATGAGGGAGGTCGCGTAGTAGCCTGCGCTCCACAGCAACGGCACACCGACCAGGTCGACGGCAACCCAGATGAGCCAGAATTCAACCCATCCGCGCGCCATACCGTAGGTGGCGAGTAGCGAGCCGGTGAAGATCCAGGCGTCGGACCAGACCGGTTCGTAGGATCCGAGTGCGCGGAAGATGGGGGTGAGCAGCAGGGTGCCTGCCACCATGGCGACGACCAGGCCTGCACGTTCGGTGTTGGTGGCCCACGTGGGGATTACCGCGGCACCTTCGGAGGCGTCACCACCGGCGGCACGGGTTGCGCGCCAACGATGCCAACCCCAGATGGACACGGCAATAAACATGATCTGGCGGCCTGCCTGGCCGAGCATGGTCACGGGGTGCGGGCTGCCGACGAGGGCGCCCAGGAAGACGGTGAGGAGCAGCAGGTTGCCGAGAATGCCGACGGGCCACGCCCATACTTTGCGTCGCATGCCGCCGAGCGCCGATGCCAGGCCGAATGCGTTTCCGAGAACTTCGCGCACGAGGAGGGACTGGTCCCCCACGTGAATTTGTGCGTCGAAGAGCCACCGCAAGATGTCCATTGTTTCTTTCCTCTCTGAGTTGGACCGTGTGTCGGATGCGCTGTGTGCGCATCTGCGGCGGCTCCGGGGAGAGGAACAGAAAAGGGCGGCTACCGCGGGCATCTTAAGCAGTGCCCGGTATCCGTACTGAGGCGGGAGCAACAGATCAGCCAGCCGTGGCTGAAATCAGCGACTGCGGTCGAGGGGAATAACGTACCGGCACCTTGGAGGCGCCTCTCCCCTGTCGCGCAGAAAACCACTGTACTGAAAACTACTGTGCTGAAAACTACTGTATTGAAAAGCCCTGTGCTCTCGAGCATTTTTCGCGAGTAGCAGTTCCCTCAAGTAACAGTTTTCGCAAGCAGCAGTTTTCTCTAGCAACTGCTTCAGTGCACCCTGCGTGCTACCCCGAGGTTTTCGGGAGGTGCGGCGGAGTGCGCTCCTGCCTTTTTCTGCTCGTGCTACCTTCCATCCAGACTGTACTGTCGGCACCGGATTTTCACCGGTTCGGCCTCTCTTGCGGGCGGGCATCTCTAGCGGAGTCTTGGCGTCCTGCGCGGATGCGAAGATTCGTACGATTTTTGCCTGCCTGCGAGAGCGGTTCGCGGGCTGTGACCGCCGGTTCGGAATTTCACCGACCCCGGAGCACGATGTCGATATCGATTATGCCACAGTGCACGCCGGGGGTTTAATTTGTTTTCTCTGGGGTAACTTCCGTGACAAGATGACGTTTTATGACTGTGCCCGCGGTGCGTCTTCAAGTCCCGCTACGCAACTCCCCGCGGTAGTCACCCACGGGGCCGCTTCGGAACCCGGTCCTTCATTTTTCGGGGACGATTTATCACGGTTTCATAACGGTGAAGAGCGCCAAACAGACCAAAGAGTTATGAGGGCCTCCTGGGGGTTACCCAGGGCATATTGAACACCCGTCAATACCTTTATGACAAGGAATTATAACAATAAGGTTAAATTATTGGTTTAAGGTTTACTCCAGGGGTGATTTAAGGTTATTCTTATCTACAGGAGCTCCCATCACCGATAAACCGGTTCCGTTGAGAGCTACATGATTCGGACCATCCGAGCACTCACATCAAACCCTTAAGCTTCTGCCATTTGAAGCTGGAAAACTGGCCCACGGACTGCATTCCCCGGATGGTTTTCACGCAGCATCTGCGCGTACTGGATTGCGCAGTATTGCGGCACACGATGTTGATGTGCTTCACCATCGGGAGGCAACCACACCGAATTATTTCTCAACGGAACCGGCGTGGGAGCTCTTCCGAATAAACTTCCGGAAGATCGCAGGGTATACGCCTTTGTAAACCTCTACGAGGGGCGTTGTGCGTGTCAAACGGTCATAAGCTCCCGTTCTTCTGTCGTCGCCTACCGTGGTGCGCGATGGGGGTTACGGGAACCTTGCGGGATGGTTGATCCCGCGCGCTCTGCATTGTCTTGTGGAGTGTGGTGTGTTTGGGTGGCGTATTCGCAGTGCCGGAGCGAATACGCCACCCGTTTTTAACGCGTAAAACCCTGCCCACCCCAAACTTAGGCGAGCTGCACACGAAACTCAGCCCCAGACCAACCTCATATACCCCAGCCCGAGGCGAGCTGACCCGAGAAGGAAATCCCAGACCAACCCCTATCTCAACCAACCCGAGGGATAGGCGACCCAGAGGGCGTACCGGACACGCGAAGCGGGGGCTCCGTCCTCGAAGCGCCCCCAGGCGCTGAAGAGGGGGCACTCCCCCGCGAGTGTTGTCCGGTACAACCTCTCAAACAACTACCCCGCGGGTAAAACCTCATACGCAAACAGGGTCGCCTACGATAGACATCTATCGCAGGCGACCCCGTTTATTACTAACCCCATAAAGGGCGCGTCGGGAATGCGCGGCGGGGGCTCCGTCCTCAAGGCGCGCCAGCGCCGCAGAGGGGGCACTCCCCCGCTAGCATTGTCCGACGTGCCCTTCCTATGAGGCAGTCGAAGAGTTTTAGCCCTCTACGGAGCGGAATGCTACAACCGCGTTGTGGCCACCGAAACCGAAGGAGTTCGACAGCGCCACAATCTCGCCGGCGGGCAGCTCGCGTGCCTCGGTCACCACGTCCAGGTCAATCTGGGGGTCCTTGTTGTCCAGATTGATGGTGCAGGGTGCGGTGCGGTGGTACAGAGCCAGTACGGTCAGCACAGCCTCCAGGGCACCCGCGCCGCCGAGCAGGTGGCCGGTCATGGACTTGGTTGCGGAGACGGCAATGTTCTTGGTGTGCTCGCCGAAGGTTTCGTGCATTGCGGTTGCTTCGGGCAGGTCACCAGCGGGGGTGCTGGTGGCGTGCGCGTTGATGTGCACGACGGTCTTCGGGTCGATGTTGCCGTCTTCGAGGGCTTCGCGCAGTGCGCGGGTTGCGCCGAGTGCTGCGGGGTCCGGTGCGGTGATGTGGTAGGAGTCGGCGGAGACGCCGGTGCCTGCCAGTTCCGCGTAGACGCGTGCGCCGCGTGCCTTGGCGTGTTCTTCGGATTCGAGGATGAGTGCTGCTGCGCCTTCACCCATGACGAAGCCGTCGCGGTCGACGTCGTAGGGGCGGGATGCCTTTTCGGGTTCGTCGTTGCGGGAGGAGAGTGCCTGCATCTTGGCGAATGCTGCCATGGGTAGCGGGTGGATTGCTGCTTCGGCGCCGCCGACGATGACGACGTCTGCCTTGCCGCTGCGGATCATTTCGACGCCGAGTTCCATGGCTTCGGTGGAGGATGCGCATGCGGAGACGACGGTCTGTGCTGCGGCGCGTGCCTTGAGGTTCATGGAGACGGCTGCTGCGTTGCCGTTGGGCATGAGCATGGGCACGGTCATGGGGAGGACACGGCGGGGGCCCTTTTCGCGGAGGGTGTCCCATGCGTCGAGGAGGGTCCACACGCCGCCGATACCGGTACCGAAGGCTACGCCGGTGCGTTCGGGGTCGACTTCTTCTGCGGAGTCGGCGTCGGGGCCGGAGAATCCTGCGTCTTCCCATGCTTCGCGTGCGGCGATGAGGGCGAGCTGGCCCGAGGGATCCAGGCGCTTTGCTTCTACCTTGGTGAGGCGACCGGATTCGAGGGCGGGTACGGCGAGCTGGCCTGCAATGTATACGGGCAGGTCGTATTCCTTGACCCAGGGGTGGTCGAGGGTGGATACACCAGATACGCCCTTGGTGGCGTTTTCCCAGGTGGTGGGGACGTCGCCGCCAATGGGGGTGGTCGCGCCGAGGCCGGTCACCAGCACTTTTCGAGACATTGTGGCACTTTCTCTTCGGTGGTCGATTTGGTGGTTTATCCGGTGGTGTGTGGATATAAACCTGTGGGGTCCGGGCTGATACTGCGTGTAGGGAACACCCCTATGGGAGCCCGGAGTGTATTGAAATGAAGCAGAGTGAATAGCGATGCGGCGCGGGCCGGTGAGAGCCCGCGCCGCCTCGTTATTGGTTATAGCTTAGGCAGCGTTCGCGATGAACTCGACTGCGTCGCCAACGGTCTTGAGGTTCTGGACCTCTTCGTCCGGGATGGTCACCTCGAACTTCTCCTCAGCGTTCACGACGATGGTCATCATCGAGATGGAGTCGATGTCCAGGTCCTCGGTGAAGGACTTGTCCAGCTGAACGTCCTCAACCTCAACGCCGGTCTCTTCGTTAACGATTTCTGCCAGACCTGCGAGGATCTCTTCCTTGTTAGCCATTCAGGGGCTCCTTTGTTTTTTCGATGGTCATCGCACCCGCCGGGTGGGGGTACGCGTGCATTACCGAGTTTATCGTGTCTGCGTGGTGTACGCATGCGTCAACTCGGAGTTTGTGGGGATGCTTTTCCGCTTTATTTTCTTTCTCGTGCACCGGCGCGGTGCCGGTCGTGAGGGGCGGTAAGCATCGGGCTCCGGTGGTTTTCCTTAGGGAAGGACGACTACCTGAGCTGCGAATGCCAGGCCGGCACCGAAGCCGATCTGCAGGGCGAACTTGCCGGAGAGTTCCGGGTTCTCCTTGAGCAGGCGGTGTGCGGCGAGGGGGACCGATGCGGCGGAGGTGTTACCGGCATCGACGATGTCGCGTGCCACTGCCACCGTGTCGGGAAGCTTGAGGGTCTTGACCATCTGGTCAATGATGCGGGCGTTTGCCTGGTGCGGGATGAGCGCGCCGAGCTCGTCGGGGGTGATGCCGGCGGTTTCGAGTGCTTGCTTGGCGACCTTCGCCATTTCCCATACTGCCCAGCGGAAGACGGAGGGGCCGTCCTGGCGCAGGGTGGGCCAGATCTTTTCACCTTCCTGCACAGGGTTTGCGACGAAGTCGCGGTTGCGGATATCCAGCAGGGAGCGGTCCATACCGACGGTGCCCCAGCGGGAGCCGTCCGAACCCCATACGGTGGGGGCGATGCCGGGTTCGTCGGAGGCGCCTACGACTGCTGCGCCTGCGCCGTCGCCGAGCAGGAAGGAGATGGTACGTTCGGTGTTGTCGATGAAGTCGGAGAGCTTCTCAACGCCGATGACCAGCACGTGCTTTGCGGTGCCTGCGCGGACGAGGGCGTCTGCCTGGGCGATGCCGTAGCAGAAGCCTGCACACGCTGCGGAGATGTCGTATGCGGGGCACTTGGAGCCGATTGCGTCGGCGACCAGGGTTGCCAGGGAGGGGGTTGCGTAAGGGTGCGAGATGGTCGAGATGATGACCGCCTCAATGTCCTCACCGGCTACACCGGATGTTGCCAGGGCGTCCTTGGCGGCATCGATGGCGAGGTCGGCTACCGACTGGTTTTCGCTGGCGCGGTGGCGGGTTGCGATGCCGGTGCGCTGCTTGATCCACTCGTCGGAGGAGTCGATTGCCTCAACGATGTCATCGTTGGGGACGATGACATCACCGCGGGCTGCGCCGTAACCGAGGATGCGGGAGTAGCGGTTGATTTCGTACTGCTTGAGGGTAGTCACGTATTCAATCCTTAGTGCTGATGCTCGCAAGACACTGTGTGCCTCGCATGTCTAAAGTGATGTCTAGTGTGAAGGGTTCCTAGCGTGGGGAGGGCTGAGCGCTCTCCTGCGACGTTTAGCCCTTCAGCGAGGCGAGATCCTCGGGAGTGTTGATGGAGGTGCCGGGCACGCCGCGCATCGCGCGCTTTGCCAGGCCGACCAGGGTGCCTGCGGGGGCGACCTCAATAATGCCGGCGACTTCACGCTCGAGCAGGGTTGCCATGCACAGGTCCCAGCGGACGGGGCTGGTGACCTGGGAGACGAGGGTCTTGACGAACTCTTCACCGGATGCCACGGCGGAACCGTCGCGGTTGGTCAGCAGTGCGGAGGTCGGGTCGGATACCTGCAGGGATGCGGCGAACTCTTCCAGGGCGGGCACGGCGGGTGCCATTGCCTCGGTGTGGAATGCGCCTGCGACCTTCAGGGGAATGACGCGAGCGCGTGCGGGCGGGTTCGCGGCGAATGCTTCGATGGCGGGGATGGGGCCTGCGGCTACGATCTGGCCGCCGCCGTTGGAGTTTGCTGCGACCAGGCCTGCTGCGTCGATGGCTTCGCGGACGTTTTCTTCAACGCCGCCGAGTACTGCAGCCATGCCGGTCGGGGAGGCGGCTGCCGCCTCCGCCATACCGTTGGCGCGTACGCGCACGAAACGCATTGCGTCTTCGTCGCTGAGCACACCGGCGAGGGCTGCCGCGGTGATTTCGCCGACGGAGTGACCCGCGAAGATGAGCTCTTCACCCTCAAGTTCACGCAGTGCGAGGCGACCGGTGACGATGCCTGCAGCCACGATGAGGGGCTGGGCGATTGCGGTGTCCTTGATGGTTTCTTCTTCGGCTTCGGTGCCGTAGTGAATCAGGTCGATGCCTGCCGCTTCGGAGAGTCGTTCCAGGTGCTCACGCACACCTTCAATCTCGAGCCAGGGGCTCAGGAAGCCCTTCTTCTGGGAGCCCTGTCCGGGGCAAACGAGTGCGCGCATGCGGTGCGACCTTTCTGGTTTTTAGTACTCGTACGCGGTGCCTCCGCAGAGACGGAGACCACGGTTAGTCTGTTACCTATGCTACCTTGTTCAGCCGCTTTGCATAAACATCGCAGTGCAAGAATTTTGGGGTGCACCGGGAGCTCAGACAGTGGTTGAACAGTGTATAGCTTAGATTGAATTCACCCATTCGCACAACCCGAACGGGCAAGGTTCAAATAGAGAGACAGCTAACTTTCGGGTTGCCACCCCTAGGCTCGTGGATGCGCCCGCGCGTACGTCTCCGCCAGACGCTTCATCGACACGTGCGTGTAAATCTGCGTGGTCGCCAACGATGAATGACCCAACAGCTCCTGCACCGAACGGATATCGGCGCCACCATCGACCAGGTGAGTCGCCGCCGAATGACGCAAAACGTGCGCACCCGACGCCTGAGTGTTCTCCACCGTGCGCAGCAGACGGGTCAGGTCCTCACGAATCTGACGGGCATTTGCACGCCCACCCCGAGGGCCAATAAACAGCGCCGTCACACCCTGAGCGCCCTCCGGAATCCACTGCGGACGACCATACGACACCCAACGATTCAATGCCTTGAGCGCCGGGGTACCCAGCGGCACCACGCGCTCCTTATTGCCCTTACCCAGCACGCGCACCGTCTTATTTGCACGGTCCACGCTCTGCAAATCCAGGCCGGTCAGCTCAGAAATACGCATGCCCGAGGCGTACAGCACCTCAACCACGGCTTCCAGACGTAGCAGGCGCGCATCACGAGGATCCTGCGCCCGACGCTCCTGCAGGGTGGTTAGTAGCTGGTTCATCTGCTCACGGCTCAGCACCGGCGGCAGGTGATTCTCACGCTTGGGGGTGCGCATACCGCGCGTGGGGTTGGCGTGCACCAGTTCCTCCTCCTGAGCCCAGGTGAAGAACGTGCGCAGGGTCGAGCCGCGGCGCGCCACCGTAGAACGAGCCGCCTGCCGCAAATGCAACGAACCCAACCACTCACGAATCAGGGATGCATCAATGCTGTCCAGGTGCCGCACACCGCGGCGCGCCATGTAGCCGAAGAAGCCCTCCAAATCCGAAATATAGGAGCGAATCGTCTCTTCGGAACGGTGCTTCTCATAGCGTAGAAAACGCTCAAAACGGTCCAGGACGGGGCGGAACACCTCGCCGGAAACGCCCAGTGCAGAATCGGGTAGAGCCGAGCCGGGCAGGGCAGGTTCTGGACCCTCAGTGTGGGTTCCGGGATGATTAGCGGCGAGGCTGCGGGTATAGGTCACCGGCAGGGTCGCGGAGGGAGCCTCATCTCGGTATTCTTCCCGGTTCTCGTTCCTGTTTTCAGCTCGGTTTTCGTGCTGGCGGGCGGGGGTCATGCGTCCCTCCTTTCGTAGTTCCGGTTCCTGACTCTAGCGGCGTTGATGCTTCTCGACAGTGTATTTCTGTCCCCGGCTGTATTTCGATCCCTGGCGCATCTGCCGTTAGGACGGCGGGGTAGGCTCCGCGCCAGTACGCGCGAGCCTACCCCAATTGTAGAGAGGTTCTACGCTCTCTACGCACCGCCCCGTCATGACCTGCCGTCCCATCATGACTGACCCTCACATCCCGCTATAGCGGGGTGCTCAGTGGCTCTCCTACGCTGCGGCAGCCGGGCGGACCTTCCTCCAGCTCGTTCCGCTACTCTCCGCCAGACCGCAGCGCCCCAGGTGGAACAGGTCAGCCATCACGTCACGAGCGCTCAACCCGAGGGCTGCGGCAATCTCGTCCACGCCGCGGTAGGAGCGCGGGCTCAGGTCGTCCCAGACCCTACCCTGTCGTTCGGTCAGCTCATCCAGCGCGCTGGAGGTGGCTGCCCGGTCCCATTCGCTCTCGTGCTCGGTGCCCAGCTCAAAACCCGCGGCGGCATCATACTCGAGAATATCGGCGGCCTCGGTGAGTGTTTGCGCTAGTCCATCGCGTAGCAGGCGGTTCGTACCCACCGAGTTCGGCGAGTTAATCTGCCCCGGAACCGCCCAAAGAGTACGCCCAATCTCCATCGCGTGACGAGCCGTGTTCAGCGCACCGGAACGCCAGCGCGCCTCCACCACAATGGTGTGCCGCGCCAACGCCGCAATCAGCCGGTTACGCTCCAGAAAACGCCACCGCGTGGGGGTGTTGCCCACGCTCACCTCGCTCATAATGAGCCCACGGTCAACAATCATGTTCAGCGCATCCGAGTTCTGCGCCGGGTACAGCCGATCCAGCCCACCCGCCATGAAGGCGATGGTCGGCAGGCCGCTGCCCTGCTGGGTCAGCGCCGCCCGATGCGCCGCAATATCAATGCCCATCGCGCCACCAGAAATCACCGTGTACCCGCGGCGCGCCAGTTCGGCGGCAAGGTGGGTCGTCGCCTCCGTACCGTAAATGCTCGGGTCGCGCGAACCGACCAGCGCCACGCTCGGGGCAGAGGCCACATCCAGCAGGTGCCGCGAATCGCCTCGGCACCACAGCCCGTACGGTCGGGCGGGCCCCAAATCGTTCAGCTGCGGCGGCCACAGCGGATCGGCGGGAGTGACCAGCCACGCCCCGCAGGTTGCCGCCATGTGCGCCTCCGCGTTCAGGGTGCGTTCCATGCGGCGGTTCCAGCGCAGGCGGCGAGTCGCGAGCGCCTTGCCGAACTTATCGCGGCTCATCTGATGCTCACCCGGCGTGTAATAGCCATTCGCGCTGAAAAACAGGGTGGACTCCCCCTCGGCGGGCGCACCCACCGAGTGCAGAAATTCGCTGAGCTGCTCATCCGGTTCGCCGTGCTCCCAGGTGTGCGCATCGGGGATGTGCCCGGTCAGCAGGTAGTGCAGGGTCAGCGGCGCGCCCAGGGTGGCGAGGGATTCGACCACGAGCTCATCGGCGGGTTCGGCGTAACGCATCAGCTGAGCGGTACAGCAGCGGATGTACTCGCGGCACGCCGCCTCAAGCTCCTCCGCGCTGAGGGCGGGATTGAAGAGCGGTGCGGTAGCTACGGGGGTGGTTGCGTCTGCGGTATCAGCAGATTTTTTGGCTACTAATTCAGCATCCTCTTGGTTTGCAGACTCCGGTGCCTCATCCAGGTACACCGGATTCAGACAGGAGGCGAGGAACCCCGGCAACCGCGCCGCGTTATACGGGCTCGGCGAGGGTTCCTGCCCCAGCGACAGAATATGCGCCACCCTCTCACGCACCAGGGCGTGCGCATCCAGGGTGTGACCGGGTAGGCGGATCTGCAGTTCCTCCTGCACAAAATCCTGCGGCACATCTTCGGGCACATGCTCTTCAGGCACACGCTCTTCCGGCGCTGTTTCTCTCAGCCCAATGTCTTTCAATTCGGCCTCTTCAGCTCGTTTTCTCAGTTTCTTCTCACTCATGATTTTCTCCTCTCGTGAGTGACTCAATCTCGTGAACACTTCTTCGCTAACGCCTCGGCGATCAAAGCGTCAGCACGCTATTTCAGCTGCCCCTGCTGCCTCAAAAAGAGCGCCACGTCCAGGTGTTCCCGGCTCGGGTAGGCGGCGCCCTCCAAATCGGCGAGGGTCCAGGCGATACGCAGCACCCGGTCGTAGCCGCGAGCCGTCAGCGTTCCGCGGTCCACGGCGGCGTTCAGTTCGCCGGTGAGCTTCGCATCCAGACGCAGCGGGCCGCGCAAAATCTTGCCGTTCATCTCCGCATTCGTCTTCAACCCGTACGGCTCCAGACGCTCCCGCTGAGCCTCCCGCGCCGCCATGACGCGCTCGCGAATCTGCGCCGAACTCTCATTCACCTGACCGCCCGCAAGCTCCGTGGAAGACACCTTCGGAACCGTCACATTCACGTCAATGCGGTCCACCAGCGGGCCTGACAGCCGCCCAAAATAGGCGCGACGCTCACGCGGGGCACACGTGCACTCCGTACCGGTGCCAACGTTCATGCCGCAGGGGCACGGGTTCGCCGCCAGAATCAGCTGAAAACGCGCCGGATACGTCGCCGACGCGCTCGAACGATCCAGGGTCACGGTCCCCGACTCCAGGGGCTGACGGAGCGAATCGAGCACCGTACGTTTGAACTCCGGCGCCTCGTCCAGAAAAAGCACGCCGCGGTGCGCTTTAGACACGCAGCCCGGGCGGGGAATACCGCTGCCGCCGCCCAGAATCGCCGGCGCGGAGGCACTATGATGCGGCGCCTCAAACGGCGGCTGACGCACCAGCTCGCTCAGGTGCTCCCCCGCCGAGCAGAGGGAACGAATCGCGGTCACCTCCATCGCGGCATCGTTGTCGAGGGTCGGCAGGATGCTCGGCAGGCGCTCCGCCAGCATGGTTTTACCCGAACCGGGAGGTCCCGTCAGCAGCATGTGGTGACCACCCGCGGCGGCAATCTCCAGGGCGAAACGACCCTGCGACTGACCGGCAACATCGCTCATGTCCGAGGGAATTTCAGCCGGTTTCGCTACCGGTGCGCTCGCCTCCGTCTGCGGGGCGGGCGGGTAGGTCAGCTTCTGACTCTCCGCGCCGAGAGCGGCAAAAACCTCAGCCAGGCAGCGGAAACCGCTCACCTGCGCGCCGGGGATGAGCGCCGCCTCCTCAGCATTTTCGGCGGGCACAATCACGCGGTGGTGTCCAGCATCCACGGCGGCTTTGACCGCCGGCAGGATGCCCGGCACGGGGCGTAGCGTTCCGTCCAGACCCAGCTCACCCAGGAAGACGCTATCGCCGCTGGGGTGCAGTTTCTTCTCCGCCTGCAGCGCCGCAACCACAATGGCTAGATCGAACGCCGAGCCGCGTTTGGGTAGGGTTGCCGGGGTCAGGTTCACGGTGAGCCGGTGCTGAGTGAGGGTAATACCGGTGTTCTTCGCCGCGGAGCGCACACGCTCTTTCGACTCGTTAAGGGCGGTGTCCGGCAGGCCCAGCAGCACGAAGCCGGGCAGGCCCTGCGAAATGTCTGCCTCGACGTCAACGATGTGCCCGCGCAAGCCCACGAGCGCAACGGAATAGGTGCGTGCGAATCCCATTACGCCACCGCCTTCAGATGCTCGAAGGTGAAGGTTTCGCAGGTCCCGGTCACCGCAATGGCGTCGATGCGAAAGCGCGGAAAATCCAGGTTCTCGCACAGCCTGCACCACAGAATCGCCAGCGAGCGCGTGCGGCGCGCCTTATCGCGGTCAATGGACGCAAACGGGTGCCCAAAGTCTTCGCTACTGCGGGTCTTGACCTCAACGAAAACCAGTTCGTCCTCGGGGTCGATAGCAATCAGGTCGAGCTCGCCGCGGATCTGCTCGTGTTCCAGTCCGGCGGGCGGCCGCCAGTTCCTCTCCAGGATGCGGTAGCCGTTCGCCTCCAAGATGCGGGCGGTCAGCTCCTCACCCCAACGACCGACGCTGTGGGCGCGGGGCTGGGTTCGCTGAGGCTGAGCGCTCTGAATCAGGGTTCTGCGGGGTGCGCTTCGGGTTGCGGCGCGGGCTGTTATTCGGGCTGTTGTCATGGGTCTCTCCCCCGGTAGATAGCGGTAGTGCTTCTACTGTGCCCGCCGCGCGCGTGCCCGAACGCGGTTAACGAAAAACTGTGGATAACCTCGGCTCCTAGAAGGAATTAGAGGTTATCCACAGCCATTTATTTGAAATTTTGGGGCATATTTTTTAAAAACGCCGCTCGGGTGCCGATTCGACGCGTCATATTCGCGCGGTTTCATAACGCAGCTTCATCACGCGGTTTCAACACCCAGCTCTGCCGCCCGGCACCGGCGCGCCTACCCGTGCTTACCCCCGGCAAGGCGGTAAATCAGGCGTGAGCTAGGCGTTAAAGTCCGGCATTTCCGGCACGGTGAACTCCTGGTTGGGCAGGCGCTCCTCCACGTTCACGTCACGCACCGAGTAGGCGTGCACCTTCTTCACAAAGCGGTTGGAGCGGAATACATCCCACACCCACACGTCGCTCATGCTCACCTCAAAGTAGAGGGTGCCGTCCTGCACGTGCGGGGTGACGTCCACCTGGTTCGCCAGGTAGAAGCGTCGGTCGGTTTCTACCGCGTAGCTAAAGAGTGACATGACGTCTTTGTATTCGCGGTAGAGCGCCATTTGGGCGTCGGTCTCGTAGTTTTCGAGGTCTTCTGCGCTCACTACTCTTCCTTTCCTGGGCTTTTGTAGTACTGATTCAGCGGTGGCACGTTAGGCTTTCGCAGGCTTCCGAGGCGCGGTTTTCAGGAACACCACGCGCCCTAGCCGCGCTGTGCCGCGGCGGCCTCAATCTACTCGGCGGTCGCCGGAAGCGACCATGAGAGTCGATGCTGCGGGCTGGGGCCCTGCACGCTAATCGCCTCGCGGTGAGCGGCGGATCCGTAGCCCTTATTCTTTGCCCAGCCGTACCCCGGGTAGTGGGTATCCAGCTGAACCATCAGCTCGTCACGTTCCACCTTCGCAACCACCGATGCGGCGGCGATGGAGGCGCACTTGTAGTCACCCTTGATGACCATGGTCACCGGCATCTGCGCGGGCTCACCTGCACCGCCCTCACCTGCGCCTTCCCACGCCTGGGCGAGCAGCGCGTTGTAGTGTGCCTGCGCCGGATCCGGTGCCAGCGCGCTGAACAGGTCCTCCTGCGGAGGGGTGAACCAGTCGTGCTTACCGTCCAGCAGGGCGGCGTCGGCACGGTATCCGCGGCGCGCCAGCTCGGCGAGCGCACGCTGGGCGGCAAGCCTCAGCGAGAGGGTCATGCCGAGCCGGTCAATATCTGCCGGTTCCACGTGCCCGACCGCCACGGCGCACCACTGGCGGATTTCGGGAACCATGGATTCGCGGCGTGCCGGTGAGAGCGCCTTGGAGTCGATCAGCCCGCCCACATCGAGGGTGGCGTCCGGGGTGAGGATTGCGACGCCCACGGTGACCGGGCCCGCCATGGAGCCGCGGCCCACCTCGTCAATTCCGGCAACCGTGCGGGCGCCGGAGGCGAAGAGCTGCTGCTCGTACTCGAGGTCGGCGGCGGGCGGGGTTGCTTTCGCAGGCTTAGCTTGTGCGGGTTTCGTTGCGTTCTTCTGGGCGCTCACCATCATTCCCAAGCTCGCTTACTTAGAGGGGGTGGAGGTCGGCTCGGGAATCGAGGAGAACACCGAGCTCTGATCCTGCAGCAGACCGAAGTGGTTCAGCGGCCACGCCACCACGAACACGTTACCCTGCACGTCGTCCTTGGAGATGAACGCGGTGCCGTCGCTAATGTGGTAGCGGGAGTCGGCGGAGTTGCTGCGGTGGTCACCCATCACGAAGTACTTGCCGGCGGGCACGGTCACCTTGAAGGGGACCTCCGAGGGCGGGTTGCCGGGGTACAGGTACGGTTCGGTGATTTCTACACCGTTGACCTTGATCTTGCCGGTGCCGTCGCTCTCGACCACGTCACCGGGGGTGCCGATAACGCGCTTGACCAGGAAGTTCGAGGAGGTATCCGGCAGAATACCCGCGAAGGACAGGGCGTCCTTGAGCGGGCTACTGGTCTTCTGGGTGGAGGGAATCCAGCCCTGAGAGTCCTTGAAGACGATCACGTCGCCGCGCTTGGGCTCGCTAAAGTAGGAGCCCGCCACGTTAATGAACACGCGGTCGTTGACCTGCAGGGTCTGCTCCATGGAGCCGGAGGGAATGTAGAAGCCTCGCAGCAGGAAGGTCTTGACCAGGAATGCGATGACCAGCGCGTAGAGGATGACGGTGCCGCCCTCGCGTGCCTGCACCCAGAACCATTCGCCGAGGCGGCCTTCTTCCTGTGCCTGGGAGTAGGTCAGCTCTGCCTGTTCGGCGCGCTTTGCCTTGCGGCGTTCCTTGGGGGTCATTTCGGAGAAGTCTTTGGTGGTTTCCACGTCTGCGGCAGTCTCCTCATCGGCGGTTTCTTCGCGCTCGGTATTCTTCGCTGCGGCACTCTGCTCGGCAGCAGCCTTCTCAGCTGCTGCCTTTTCGGCGGCGAGGCGCGCGAAGTATTCTTCCATTTCCCGGCGCTCGCGGCGGCTTTGAGGCTGGTATCCCTCAGGGAAGGGGCTGGTGTTCGCAGTGTTCTTGTCGTCTGCCATGCTGGAGTGAGCCTTTCGTTTGAGAGATACCTAGCTCGAGTGAAACGGTACCTAGCTATTGTATCGAGAGTGTTTGCGCTCTTGGGCTTTTGTTTCCTGAGAGCGGCAAGGTTCTCAGAATATGCAAAAACCGCTCCTCTCCCGCGGAATGCGGTTGGGGAGCGGTTTGCAACAGAATTCTGAATCTATAAAGATTAGAACTCGCGCTTCTCGCGGATACGAGCAGCCTTACCGTGGCGGTCGCGCATGTAGTACAGCTTTGCACGACGGACGTCACCGCGGGTCACAACCTCGATCTTCTCGATGGAGGGAGAGTGAACGGGGAAGGTACGCTCAACACCAACGCCGAAGGAAACCTTGCGGACGGTGAAGGTCTCGCGAACGCCTGCACCCTGGCGGCCAACGACGAAGCCCTTGAAGACCTGGATACGGTGGTTCTTACCTTCAACGATCTTAACGTGAACGTTCAGGGTGTCACCGGGGCCGAATGCGGGGATGTCGTCACGGAGGGACTTCTTGTCGAGGAAGTCAAGAGTCTGCATAGTTGTAGATCTCCAGAGCCATCTGCCGCAGGTCAAATAGACTCAGATTGCTCTGCCCCACTGCGGGACAGAAAACTTGATGCTTCGGACAGGATTGGTGCCCGAAGGCTGACATCGTTGGTCGCTCTCCCCCCTGCGGCAGGGGCGTGCCCGATGTCAACACAATGCTCCATTATCCCAATGCACCCGCGTTTATGCAAGCATCCGGGGAGCACTTTTAGAAGGGGGGTTCGTCACTCTGGGCTCCCCCACTCTGGGATGCACCGTTCTGCACCGAAGCACTCGGAGCGGTCATGCCCGGCGCCTCCGCGTTCTGCTGGGGTGCGTACTGAGGCGCTTCCTGCTGCACCGGATTCTGGGGCACCGGGTTCTGCAACGACACACCCTGCTGCGGCGCGCCCTGCATGGCTCCCTCGTTGACCGTACGCTTCTCCACGGTGCGGGCGAAGGTGCTCGTACCGTAGTTCAGGTCGTGACCGATGCCGAGGGCGTCCACTTCTACCGTGGTGCCCTGCGTGCCGTCTTCGCGGTTCCAGCGGCTAATGCGCTGACGACCGCTCACGACCAGCGGCTGCCCCTTCTCAATGGATGTGGCGATGTTCTGCGCGAGGCGGCGGTAGGCTTTCACGGTGTACCAGTTGGTGGTGCCTTCTTTCCAGGTGCCGGTGGCGTCCTGCCAGCGCGGGGTGCTGGCGAGGCGAAAGTTCACGACGGGCACCCCGTTGGGCAGGGTGCTCAGTGCCGGGTCGGAGGCGGTGAATCCGCGGATCAGGATGGTGTCGCTCATGGTTTCTCCTTAGAACTAGTGGGTGGGTTCCTTCACCTTGCCAGCGCTATGCCGACCTTGCACCCGGCGGTTACCGCTTCTGTGGATAACCTCGCGTTTTGCAGTTTTGAGTGCCGCCTGTGGATAGATTTTTTGAACTTTTCGCCCCGTTTTTTCAAAATTTACCCGTCAGTAGCACGCTCCCTGCAGAAATATGACGACTGCTCCCCCACGGCAAAGACCCCCATCCCCCTCACCAAAACCTCCGCAACCCCTACCCCACCCGACATGGTGACAGGTATCTCAGCGTCGGGGCGGCTATTTTTGCCCTCCAGTTCACTATTTCAGCTCCGTGCCCTCTATCCTTGATGATGCGGTGCACTCAGCCGCATCCCGTCTACCCGCCTTGGAGAACCCGTGAGCAAAAAGCCCGCGAACAACAACCTGCCTTCCCTGCAGGAACTTCAGCAGCTGCAACGCAACCTGCCCAAGCTGCCCGATTCGATGGACCCGCAGAAGAAGCGCCTCATTTACGGCCTGCTCGCTGTGTTTGCCGTGATCGTGCTGATTATTGGTCTGGTCTACGTGAGCAAGAACGGCGTGGACGGTCTGCTCGGCACCGATAAGAGCACCTCCTCCACCGCAGATGACGAAGAAGCGAACGTCGCAACGGAAACCCTCGCCGAGGTCAAGAACCCCTACAAGGCGGTTGACCCCGCAACCGCGCTCGCACCGGATCTGGCGACCGCGAAGAGCGAACTGGCGTCCCTACAGGTGAAGGATCGCGCCTCGAAGGCCGGCTACTCTCGCGACCAGTTCGGTCCCGCATGGGATGACGTTGACGGCAACAAGTGCAACACCCGCGACGATATTCTGCGCCGCGACCTGACCAATGTTCGTTTCAAGGTCAGGACCCACGCATGCACCGTCATCAGCGGCACTCTGGCTGACCCGTACACCGGCAAGACTATCGAGTTCAAGCGCGGTAAGAAGACCTCCTCGGCTGTGCAGATTGACCACGTGGTGGCACTATCGAACGCATGGCAGACCGGCGCTCAGGATTTGACCGCCGAGCAGCGCCGCCAGCTGGCAAACGACCCGGAGAACCTGCTCGCCGCGGACGGCCCGGCGAACCAGCAGAAGTCCGATGCGGACGCCTCCGAGTGGCTGCCGAGCAACACCGCCTACCGCTGCACCTACGTGGCACGCCAGGTGCACGTGAAGGCGAAGTACAAGCTGTGGGTCACCGCGGACGAGAAGAAGGTCATGGAGCGCGTCCTCAACTCTTGCAAGGACACGAACCCTACTAAGAAGAAATAGTCCCAACCAAGAAATAGCCTCCCGGCACCGCCTCCTTACATACGGCGGCACACAAACGTAAATGCATAAAGAAAACCGCCCCGCACCCTGAGTTTAGGGTGCGGGGCGGTTTTCGTATCTGGCGCCCCAGGAGGGAATCGAACCCCCGACCAAGAGATTAGAAGGCTCCTGCTCTATCCTCTGAGCTACTGAGGCCTTCCTCTAGGGTACATGAGAATTTGCGCTTCTCATGCACCGCACTTCTCGTACGGAAGTCGTTCCAATGGGCAATCCATCCAGCTAGCCGTTAGGAGCCTACCTTAGCGGCATCCCGTTCTGCCTTCTTCACCTCGCGGCGGCGTGCACGGCGGCTAGATGCGCCGGGGAACAACTGCCACCACAAGCGGATGGTGGTGCGGCGAATCTGCGTGGGGTGCAGACTCACGTACACCAGGCGGCGGGTTGCCGGGTCGAGGGCGACCAGGTAGATGATGTAGCCCAGGCAGATGACCGTCGCGATGAGTCGGCCCATGTCCTGGTTGAAGTCGCGCAGGTAGGGCGAAACGTTCAGCTGGTCGCTCACACCGTACGCCATGAAGAACAGCGTGGTGATGAAGTACCACATGAGCTGGAAGTGCGAGCGCAGGCCGGTTGCGGCGAGCATCGGGATTGCCCAGAGCAGGTACCAGGGCTGAATCATGGGGCTGCACAGGAGCATGAACAGGATGGCGAGGCCGGCGTGGCGCACGATGTTGCGGTCACGTCCAACAAATGCCATGGCTACCGCGCCGAGCATACCGATGCCCTTGCCGACGGTTTCGATGAGCTTGCGGATGACCTCGAAGGCATCACCCTGAACGAACAGGGATGCTGCGCCGATGACCAGGCCGAAGGGGGTGTACCAGATGTACTGGCCGCCGGTGGTGGACAGTGCCTTGATCCAGCCGAATTCCAGTCCGGTTGCCCAGCCCATGAGCGCCATTTCGGCAAGCAGCAGCACGCCGGAGAGCGCCCAGAAGATGAACTTGCGCGGCCAGGAGGCGTTCTTACCCGCCCAGAGCAGACCCACGAAGGGCAGCACCACGAGGGCGAGCGGCTTGACGGCAACGCCGAGAGCTACGAAGGTCACGCCGAGGGGTCCGCCCCATCGGGTGTCGCGGTAGCGCTTGGCGTAGTAGAGGCCGCCGAGCATGAACATGGTCATGAGCGAGTCGTTGTGGCCGCTGGCGATGAACGATGCGATGAACAGCGGGTTCGGGCCGATCTGCCAGAGGGCGCGGACCTGGTTGAAGCCGTGCGCCTTGGCGAGCTTTGCCACGTAGAAGAGGATGCCGATAACCGCGAGCACGGAGAGCAGGCGGAAGTAGAAGAGGGAGAGGTCGATGTTCTCCCCCGCCAGGCGCACGATCCACTCTTCGAGTTTGAGTGAGACCGGGCCGTACGGCGGCGGGGATTCCGCCCACATGGGGTCCGCGCCGTTCTGCATGAAGTTCGAGATTTCGGAGACACCGTGCTTGTACGGGTTGAGGCCGTGCGCCATGACCATGCCCTGACCGTAGTAGGAGAACATGTCGCGGCTGTAGATGGTGAACGCGAAGACCTGTGGCAGGGACCAGCTGACGGTGACGGCAATCATCCACCGCATGGTGTTGGGTTCGTTCCAGTCGCCCATTTTCTGGTAGATGCGCAGCCATTCACGGCACATGATCATGGCGCCGAGGGCGAGCAGAATAATGCCGGTGATGACCCACGCGGCTTCGAATCGGATGGCGCGAATAATTTCGTAACGCCAGAAGTTGGAGCTGTCGGCGAGCCAGCCGACGGCGTAGGAGCCGAGGGTGACCATGATGGAGCCGATGGTGCCGATAATCAGCGTGCGCAGACGGTGATTATTGACGTAGTCCAAGAGTTTGGGTGAGAGAGGTGCGTCGTGTGCGCCGGGGGTGGTGAGCCGGTGTGCTAGCTCCTTTGGTGCGCGCATAACTCCCTTTCTGTCTGCATCGTCGTTCTGGTTTTTATCATACCGGAGCCCTTGGATGCACTTGCGAGAATCACTGTTGCGAAGGCACTTGTGGACGTTCCTCAAGGGCCCGCAGAGGGGTGCAGTTCTCCCCCATTGCCGCCGTTTGCCCATCCGCCTGTGCCGTCTTGCACCATCTTGTGCCCTTTTGTGACGTGCTACCCGCCGGGTCGGCGGCGTTTGGGGGTAGAGTGGGAGGGTGAGTATTTCTAGTGAACGTATTGTATGGATTGACTGCGAGATGACCGGCCTGGACGTGGAGAACGACGCTCTCGTCGAGGTGGGTGTTCTGGTCACGGATGCCGATTTGAACATTCTGGGTTCTGGCGTTGAGTTCGTCATTAAGCCCGGTGATGAGTCTCCTGCCGGTGCGCTGGAGAACATGAATGACTTTGTCCGTTCGATGCATGAGGCGTCGGGTCTGCTGCCCGATATTGAGCACGGTGTGTCGATGGATTACGCGCAGGAGCAGGTGCTTCGCTACATCAAGAAGTATGTTCCGGTGGCGGGCAAAGCGCAGCTGGGCGGCAACTCGGTGGGCATGGATAAGCGTTTCTTGGAGCGCTACATGCCCGAGGTCATGGCGCACCTTCACTACCGCGTGATTGATGTGTCGACCATTAAGGAGCTGGCGGCGCGCTGGTACCCGGCGGCTCGTCATAGCGCCCCTGCGAAGACCGGTAACCACCGCGCACTGGGCGATATCAAGGACTCGATTGATGAGTTGAAGTATTACCGCCGCGCCATTTTTGTGCCGCAGGGCCCGGACGCGATTGCTTCGGCGCAGATTGCGCGTGAGGTGGAGGCTGAGCGTGCCGCACGCGAGGCGGCTGAGCGCGAGGCTGAGGCATCCGCTTCTGAGGCGGCAGAGGCGTCCGAGGCGTAAGCACAGCATGTAACGAGCATCACGGCTTTTCAACTTGGCAGGTTTCTGAATCTCCTGTACAGTAGTATCCGTTGCATATCGCAAGGGAAACCAAGCGAAGCACATGGTGGTCGTAGCTCAGTTGGCAGAGCGCCTGGTTGTGGTCCAGGAGGTCGCGGGTTCAACCCCCGTCGATCACCCCGATGGAAAGGGTCGTTATGGTTATCCGTAACGGCCCTTTCGCTTTACCCTCTGTTCGCGTTATCCCCTGTTCGGTTGCCCCGCACACGGTTTACCGGAATAGAGCTTTTACACCCGCACTTTAAACCAGCGAGCGGGAACAGGGCACGCCCCGCATCCTCATGCGACAGGGGCACCCGGCAAGTTCCCGTTCAGCAGTTCCCGTTCAACACAAGCAAAGGATAATTCCGTGGCTATTCGCCCCATCGTTATTCACGGCAACCCCGTTCTGCACCGCCCCGCGGCACCCGTCACCGAGTTTAATGATGAACTCAAGGAGCTCGTGGCTGACATGTACGAGACCATGGACGCATCCAACGGTGTGGGCCTGGCGGCACCGCAGATTGGTGTGGGTCTGCGCATCTTCACCTACAAGATGGAGAATGAGGACGGCGTTCCCCCGCGCGGCTGCATCATCAACCCGGTACTGACCCTGGGCAAGATTTCTACCGCTGACCCGGACCCGTACGAGGAGGAGGAGGGCTGCCTGTCCTTCCCCGGTTACGGCTTCCCCCTCAAGCGCGCCGAGTGGGTGACCGTGAACGGTCTTGACGAGCACGGCAACCCCGTCCACTTTGAGGCGACCGGCTGGTTCGCACGCTGCATGCAGCACGAGACCGATCACCTGGACGGCAAGCTGTACGTGAACCGCCTAAATAAGAAGTGGACCAGCAAGATGAAGAAGGTCGTGAAGAAGGAAGGCTGGACCGTCGACGGTAACTCGTGGATGCCCGGCGTGGATCCGGACCCGTTCGGCCACTAATCGCTGGCTCACCCAAGTTTCTAAGCCCCTCCAGCTTTCGGCAGAGGACTCTTAGACAGAGCTTAAAACGAAGACCGCGAATGCACTCTCAAGGCGCATTCGCGGTCTTCGTTTTCCCATCAGCCGATGATGTTTTCCATCAGCCAACGGTAGCGTGAAACGGGTCATCCTATGAGCCGGGTTCTGTCTAAAACGCCGCCCGAAGGGGCGTTTCGAGGCAATCATCTATCTAGAACGTACGTTGCCGCACGTCTCAAGCAGTCTACCCGAATACGCACCCCACCTCCGTGAAGGAAGCTGACGGGGATCGGGCGCACTACCCTACCATGGCGTATTCTGTTTGACCTTGCTCCGAATGGGGTTTACCTAGCCGGGCACGTCACCGCGCCCGCTGGTGGTCTCTTACACCACCCTTTCACCCTTACCGCGGCGAACCGCGGCGGTTTACTTTCTGTGGCACTGGCCTGCGGGTTACCCCGAGTGGATGTTATCCACCATCCTGTGCTGTGGAGCCCGGACTTTCCTCGAAGCACGTGTGCCTCGCGATTGCCCAGACGGCCCGTTTCACCCAACCCATTATACGCACACCCTTGGAGGTGGCTATTTTCCGGGTTCGTTTCGCGGGTACACGGGGATACGAGGAGGCGCACAAGCAGCCTCGCGGGCATATGCAGGAACCTCGCAACTACACTGCGCCTCGTAGCTACCCTGCGTCTCGCGGGTACACTGGAGAGATGCTGATTCTTCTTCCCCCGTCTGAAGGTAAGACCCCCGCCCCGGCTGGCAACGCGCCCGTATGCTTCGCTGACCTCTCGTTCCCTGAGCTGACCGCCGAGCGTGAGAGCGTCCTGGAGGAGCTGGCGGCAGTTAGCTCGGGCCCCGATGCTCTCACGGAGCTCAAGGTGGGTGCATCCCTCGCAGCAGAGGTGGAACGCAATACCCGCTTGCTGACCGAACCGGCACAGCCCGCGATCCGCACCTACACGGGTGTGCTCTTTGAGGCGCTGGATTATGCGAGCTTCTCCCCCGCCGAACGCGATGCCACGCACTGGTCGCTACTGATTTCTTCGGCACTGTGGGGTATTCTGCGCCCCGAAGACGCAATCCCCGCCTACCGCCTCTCGATGGGCGTGAAGCTGGGATCGGTGGGTGCGCTCGCCTCCTTCTGGAAAGGTGCGCTGGGTACTGCTCTGGAGTCGACTGCGAAGGACCAGCTGATTCTGGACTGCCGTTCTGCCGCCTACGCGAAGTCGTGGGTGACTCCCCCGTCGCAGACTCTGGCGGTTCGTGTGGAGCGTGTGGCTGCTGATGGTTCGCGTAAGGTCGTCTCGCACATGGCGAAGCATTACCGCGGCCTGTTTGCACGCTACCTGATTCAGTCGGGTTTGGCGGCTCGTCCAATTGATGGCTCTACGGCTGGTATTGCCGAATTTTTGGAAGCGGTCAGCGAGGATTGGTCGGTGGAGTGTACCCTGCCGACGGCGCGTAAGGCGGGTATTTTGACGCTGCTGGTGCATGAGCAGTAGGTTGCCCAACTATTTGTTTCCGCTTATTTTTTGCATCATATTGAAAATTTTTTAACTATTTTTCTAGTGGCTTAAATCTGTATTACCCCTTGTAAAACCACATTTCCCCACATTTTAGGGGTAGCTTTTGATGAGCAGAGAAGGCGGTTAGTGTCCAACTATCCGCCTTCTTTTTGCGAGTAAAAATGTTTATAGTATTAAACGGCTCGCCATTGATGGTGGGTATTTCACTCACAAACACTCATATTCTCAACTCAGCACACATGGAAACACGTCACGCCACGTACGTATAGCAAACGACTAGAGGCTTACCCAACGGTTATTGGTTTGCTAGCGTAGAAGTAACCACTCAGAAACACATCGATGGGACAACGATATGTCTAATTTTTCCTCTCGTCGCGCCCTCATTAAGGGTGCGGCAGCGCTAACAGTCGCCGGCGCGTTGGGCGCACACCATGCCGGTGAGCAGGGCGCTCAGGCTGCCACCTTGGACGTTAAGACTACTCCGCTGACGTTCAAGATTACTGAGGCGTCGTTTGATATTAGCGGCTTCAACCTCAGCTACGAGATTACCGGCCTGCAGGCCGTGATTGATAGCGGCCTGTACACCCCGTACATTGAGGTTGGCTACTACACCAAGGAGAAGGGCTTCACCCAGTTCTATTTCTTCTCTCTTGAGCCGAAGAAGCGCATCGAGAATGATGTCTACATTAGGCATCACGTCATTGATCCTGAGATCACCGGTGGCCCGAATGCAGACTTTGGTGTTCGCCTGTCTCTTCGTCCGCGCCGTGAGCAGTACACCATTCTGCGCACTCTTGAAGTTCGCCCCAAGATTGACACGGAGTTCGCGTGGGCACCTTTCATTGTGGACATTGATATGGATGGCGAGTACGCCCCCGATATCTACAGGTCATGTAAGGCAAAGGTTCTGCTGCTCGATAAGGAACGTTGCTTCTACCCTAAGCGTGCGGTGACCCGTGGCGACCTGATGGATGCAATCTACCGAGGCGCCCGCTCGCCGAAGGTGAAGCTTCCTGCGCGTTCTCCTTTCCCGGATTTGTCTCCGAAGGATGAGCGTTACCCGGCGTATATTTGGGCGTATCAGAACGGTCTGACTTCCGGCTGGTCTGACGGTAAGATGCACCCGGAGGCGGTGGCTAGCCGCGCTACGATGGCTGCGTTCTTCTACCGTTACTTTATGCTTACCCCCGGTCGTCGTTCTTATTGGTTCCGTCCCACTACCCCGCAGGATATGAAGCCGGGTGCCCCGTTCTACACCGAGTCGGTGTGGCTGCACTCGTCGGTGAATATCGATACGAGATATCACTATAAGAGCAAGGATTTCCGTCCGACCAAGACTGCTACCCGCGAGGAGCTGGCTCGTGTCCTGTCAATGCTCGACATGCTTGACACCATCCCCAGTAGCCCCTATATCGATGATTAGGATTCGGCAGGTGCCTTGAACCGTACGGTTGCCCCTGCGTGTTTTAGCTTGGGTTGACTTCTAAGAACAGCAGCTGAAGATAGTGGCCTATAGCCTATAGAAGGGGCGGTGAGAGTTTTTCTTTCACCGCCCCTTTTCGTGTGCCTGTTTTCTAGTGCGGACGCTGTTAGGCACCGTTTTTAGTGATGGTTATGTATCCAATTTTTGCCTCTCTATTGTGTGGTCTTTTGGGGGTTTGGGCTTTATCTAAAACCGGGGCGTAATTTTTGAATTTTTTGTCTTATAACTCTCATCGGCATGTTTTTCTCGTGTTTTCATTGATTGTTTAAGACGCGGGTTGGTAGGCTGAAATTGCACTTCAGCATGCCGCCGCTACGGCTCCTCTACGATATGGATTCGGGGCGAGTTCGGTGCGGTGGACTGTCACTCATTTATCCTCTCAACTTCTTTTCTCATTCGCCCTCTTTCATGCAGAAAATTCAGATTGGATAATGATGTCCTCATTCTTTAAACCGCCCCATGGTACACACCGAAAAGTTGTGGGTGTTTCCCTGGCGTTGGGCTTGACTCCGCTGCTGGCTTTGACGCCGGTGGCGGCTCAGGCGGCGCCCGCCTCCCCCGCCCAGCAGGCAGATACGCAGCAGACAGGCAAGCAGCAGGCAGCACTTCAAGCAGCACCCGTGCAGAACGGACCTGCACAGGGCGATAAGCAGGATGCACCCCTGCCGACCCTGCGCGTGTCCAGCGGCTCCCTCGACATTCTTCACGGCGGTACCGTCCACGTGGAGGGCACCGGGCTGAGCCCCGAGTTCTTGGCACATCATGAGCTACGTAGCCTCACGATTGCCCCGAAGGGCTCTTCGACCTACGCTAACCCCTATCAGAAGGTCGATCACCGCGGCCTCGTTTTTGACGCCCCGAAACCGGCTACTGACGGCAGTTTCAGCGCTGACCTGACGGTTCCGGCGAATAGCCTGCCGGCGAACCTGGAGTACGAGGTCATCCTGACCTACCACCCCGTAGACGATGCGCACCCCTACGCGTGGAACACTGAGGACCGCGTCCGTACGGCGTTGCCGGTGGAGTTCAACCTCCCGAAGGCTGTGCTCCCCTCCATCACCTATGATGTTTCGGCTATTTCTGAGGAGCAGATTGCCTCAGGTCAGCCGATTGAGGTGACGCTGACGGGTACCGGTTTTCAGGATGTCAGCTCCGTGAAGTTCACCTTGTCCGAGCATGATGAGCAGGGAAAGGTCACGAACGATAATGTGGCTTCGCTTGGTGAACTGAAGGCACCGGATACGGAAGAGAATCAGCGCATTTTCAAGGGCCTGATTCCTAACGGCTATTTCCAGAAAAAGGTCACTATCCCCGCGGGAGTTTTGAAGTCCGGTAAGGGGTATTCCCTGGGTGTTTCCGGTGTAGAAACCCACGGGTGGAATAAGCTGACGCGCAAGTTCCCCTTCGTTCCTGTGGGCAATAACCCTGCGCACATGGCGTACCAAGATAATTCGTTCAGGAATACCCTGCCGAAGGTATCTGTTGCCGCGCAGGATTTTGATCCCGGTCAGGACCGCGTCTATAAGGTAACTATTTCTAATATTTCCCCCGAGGTGGACCTGGGGTACTACCTTGACTCTGTGTCGATTTATAACGCTACCTCTGGTGAGCAGGGATATTTTGCGAGGAATGATGTAGCGGGTCAATACTATAAGCGTGACGAGCTGGTAACCCGCAACGCTGACGGCACTCTGACCGTGGAGGTTGAGTATAAGGTTCACGGTGATTCCTACAATAGGCCTTCTTCTCGCGGTTCGATGGCTGAAGTGCGTGTGGTGTTCTCGGATTCTCAGTATTCGTACGGTAGCCATAAGTTCACGGTGAGCGCGCAGCTTCCGATGGCCCCTCCTGCCGCTGATGCTGTTGATTGGGAGAACCCGGCGAATGTTAAGTTGAAGGTCGATTCGGGAACCCTCAATATTTCTCAGGGTGGCACGGTGTCGGTGACGACTTCCCCGTTGAGCGCCGAGTTCCGTAAGAAGTACACTTTCCACGAGCTGGCTCTGGTGGAGCGCGGGTCGGTGTACGTGTATGCGGAACACAATATTTATGCGCCTCTCGACGAGTACGGCGGGATGCTCAAGGATCTGGATCATCAGGTGCGGGAGAACCCGGACGGTAGCCTCACCTACACGTTTAAGGTTCCCCCGCAGTACGTTGAGGCTGCCGACGGTGAGCTCTTCGATGTAGTGATGACCTACTACCCGTTGGATGAAGCTGAGCCGGAACCTTCGAGTAGGTCCAACCGTTTGTATGCCCGCGCCCATATTGATGTGGTTCAGGATGCGCAACCGACCCGTGGGACCTACACCTTCAGTCAATCCGCTATCGATGACCCGTGGAAGGATACGACGCTGCGGGTTGAGGGACGCCATATCCTCTCCCAGGCTAGTGAAATGGTTGGTAATGATTGGCCGGTCATCGCTATCTATGAGGCTGACCCTGCAACGGGAAAGATGGTGGGTGAGCCTGTGTTCACTCAGCGGGATGACTACACGTACTACGGGGTTAACACCAGGTGGTTCCGCAATAACTATTTCAGTGCGGAGCTGAAGATTCCTGCGGGTACGTTGAAGCCGGGCAAGCTCTACTTTATTGGTATGTATGGGAACGGGTTGCCTTACCCCGGCATGGAAGATTCTCCGGGTTCTATGCTGAATGATGTTGCCGAGTTCCTTCCGGTGCATTCTCCCGAGCAGGAGTCCGCGGGGCCCACACTGCACCTTGGGTCGGTGGGCCTGAACCCGTACGCGCAGACGAACTTGTTTACGGCACGCGCTACCGGGCTCTTTGCGCCGGGTGAAGGATCGTACCGCCTCTCAGTGCAGCATGTTGATGAGCAGGGGCGTTTGACCGGTCAGACGGTGTTCCAGCAGGCGATTCCGGCTGACCTCATCAAGGATGGCAGGGTGGAGCTGAATCTGACGATCGCTCAGCAGCTGAGCTATTCGGGTGCTTATCGTCTGGTCTTGGAGAAGGTCACCCCCGGTAAGGATGGTGCCGGCGAGTCGGTGGAGCAGCTTGCTTTCGAGGATATTCCTCTGAAGCTGACGCGTGAGGGTGAGTTGCAGGCTGCTGAGCAGTGGTTTGCTGATCGTGATATTTTGCCTAATCCTTCGCCGATGTCCTGGCATAGCGGTATGACGCGCCACGATGTGACGGTGTCGCTGTACCGATTGGCTGGTTCCCCGAAGGTTGAGCTGCCTGCTTTTAGCCCGTACGCGGATGTGGCAACGAACGACCCGGACTACGCCGCGTACATTTGGGCTCGTCAGAAGGGTATTACCTTCGGCTGGGCGGACGGCAAGTTCCACCCGGAGGCGAAGCTTTCGACCCCGTCGACGGTGGCGTTCATGTACAGGTACCAGAAGGCGATGGGTCAGGTCACGCCGAAGGCGCCGACCTCTGCCTCGTTGCCGCGTAGCTTGTCTGTGCCGGGTAACCAGGATGCGCCTCGGAGTGCTAGCGGCTGGCAGCATAAGGTTCGTCAGGGTAGCGCTTTTTGGCGTGAGGCTCAGTGGGCTGTTGATCACCGCATGTGGGGTTACCGCGTTGATGGGGAATACGTCTATGAGGACTTTGATAGGTCTTTCGTTTCCTCTGGTGATTTGAAGTTGATGCTGTACCGCTTGGCGCACGGCGGCAGCCACCTCAAGTAGCGCCGGGTCGTGGTGAGTGAGGTAACCGGTGGGCTGGGATGCTCGACGTAGTTCGACTTTTCAGCCTGCCGGTGCCACCCCGGTTTTTCTTCCCTGCCTCTGCGAGTTCTTTTGCCTAGCACCAGGCTTTACGGGGCTACTTCTCCTCTGTTTTTTTGGGGGGGTCTTTTCAGGCTTTATCCGCTCAACTTTTTCACTCACTTCATCTACTCACTCGTTTCAATCACCGTATAAATTTTGTAGATGGGATAATGATGTCTTCATTCTTCACACCACGAGGCGCCCGGCGCTGTTCCACCTCTCCGCGCCACCCGGCAAGCGCCCGTGCGCTCAGCCTGTCGTTGCTGCTGGGTTTGAGCCCGCTTGCCGGTATCACCCCGGCGGCGCTGGCGGCTCCCGAACACCCGGCACAACCGGCACAGGTTGCACCTGCTCATGCAGACCCGGAACAGGCGACCCCCGCCTCCCCCGCCGCAGCTCAAGAAGATGCTGACGAAGCCACGTCTTCGCTTCCGAAGGTAGATGAATCTCGCCATCCTGAAATGGAAGGGTTTAAAGTCTCTCCTGAGACTCTCAACATTTCTCGAGGCGGCACAGTAACGCTGACGACGCCTCCGCTCAGTGCTGAATTCCGCCAGAATTACGAATTCTACGAATTTTCTCTGGTTGACCGCGGTTCTTCGTACTTCAAAGCCGCGTATGCCCGCATTGACGGATATGCCTACTTTGGCTACCTCTTTGACCGTGATCCCAACCCGAAGCAGATGGTAGAAAACCCAGACGGGAGCTACACCTTCTTTCTCAATATTGGGCCGTACATTATTGAGGCTAATGAAGGCACTCTTTTCGACGTCATTTTGACGTACCACAAGAAGGGCCACCGGGAGGATTCTTGGCCGTCCGAATTCCGTTTTGTGGCGCGTGCACCTATTAATGTTGTGCAGGACCCTAAGCCGACTGAGACGACGTACATTTTCAGTGTGCCCGCAATTGATGACCCGTGGAAGGATACGACTCTGACGATTGAGGGGTTCCATATCCTTACGAGCGGTAGTCGAGAGGGCAAGGATGGCCCCGCGCTTCTGGCTTTTTATGAAGTCGACCCGAAGACCGGAAAGATTGTAGGCGAACCAGAATTCACCACTCGGATTCCGTACCCGGCTTCCCGTAGTGGAGAGCGCGTTTATTTCCTGAATTGGCATTTTAAGACGTCTATTACGATTCCTGGGGGAACGCTTAAGCCGGGTAAGGTCTATAAGATTGGTTTCTACGGTAAAGACCGTCCGGAGGATGAGAATTACCCCGGTGAGTTGCTGAATGATGTTGCAGATTTCATTCCGGTACGTTCGCTTAATAAGGAATCGGCTAGCCCTGAGATGTTTCTGAAGGCTACGACGGTGAGCCCTTATGATGAGGAAAATATCTTGCCGGTACGCGCCGTCGGTTTGAAGAAGCAGCCTGGGGTCTCTTACCGTTTCTCGGTACAACATGTTGATGAGCAGGGACATCTGACCGGTCAGAAGACGCTGGTGCAGGAGATTGCTGCTGAGAGCATCCATGACGGCACGATGGATGAGAAGCTGACCATCTCCGGTGCGCCGCTGAATTATGACGGCTCGTACAGGCTCTTCTTGGAAAAGGTGACTGCCGGCAAGGACGGTACGGTTGAGTCGGTTGAGCAGCTTACTTCGAAGGATCTACAGCTGCAGTTTACGAAGAATAAGGAGGTCAACGCCGCCTGGGCATGGTTTAAGCGCCGTCAGGTTCTTCCTGAGTTTTCTGATTCAGGTAGGAACAGCTATATGACGCGCCGCGATGTGACGGTGGCGCTGTACCGTCTTGCGGGTTCGCCGAGAGTGGAGCTTCCGGCGACGAGTCCTTATGGAGATATCACTCCGGATGATCCGGACTACGCCGCGTATATTTGGGCTCGTCAGAAGGGCATTACGTTCGGTTGGGCGGATGGGAATTTCCACCCGGAGATGAACATGCACAATTATTCGACGGCGGCGTTCCTGTACAGGTATCAGCGTTCGCGCGGTATGATGTCTCCCGGCTTGCCGACTGCCGCACCGCAGTCTCGTAACGGTAGCCTGCCGGGGTCGGATGAATCTGAGGTGAGCGCTAACCCATGGGTTCTGGATTTGGAGGAGGGTAGTGCTTTTTGGCGTGAATCTCGGTGGGCTGTGCAGCAACGCATTTGGGGCTACACCAGGGGTTGGGAACACGAACGCTTTTTCATGGAGACAACGTCTGTCTATGACTTGGCGTTGATGCTCTACCGCATGGAGCACGGCGGTAGCCATCTCAAGTAGCGCCCAGTTGTGGTGAGGGGTAACCGGTGGGCTGGAATGTTCGGATTAGTTCGACTTTTCAGCCCGCCGGTACCGTCCCGATTTTTCTTCCCTGCCTTCTGCGAGTTCTTTTGCCCGGCACCAGGCTTTACGGGGCTTCTTCTCCCCTGTTCGGGGTTTTCTTTTCACGTTTTATCCGCTCGACTTCTTCGCTCGCTTCATCTACTCGCTCGCTTCAATCACCGCACAGTTTTTTGTAGATGGGATAATGATGTCTTCATTCTTCACGCCACGAGGCGCCCCGCGCCACCCGGCGAGCGCCCGCGCGCTCAGCCTGTCGCTACTGTTGGGTTTGAGTCCGCTGGCCGGTATCACCCCGGCGGCACTCGCAACACCGACCCAGGCGGCACCTGAGCAGCAGGCGCAGGCGACCCCAGCCTCCCCCGCTGCAGCTTTGGTTCAGAAACAAGCAGACAATCAGCAGAATCCTGTAGCCCAGGGCGAGCAGACCAGTTCGCTACCGACTCTGCGCGTCACTAGCGGAGCACTAAGAATTTATGCCGGAGGCACGGTGCATGTTGAGGGTGCCGGCTTCACTCCCGAATTCTTGGCGCACCATGAGCTACGTAGCCTCATTATTGCGCCCAAGGGTTCCTCTACCTACGTGGGTCCTCACCAGGAGCCAACATACCAGGGGCCGCGCTTTGACGTTCCGGCGCCTGCCCCAGACGGGACTTTCAGCGCTGACTTGGAAGTATCTTCCAACGGCATACCTGCGGGCATGGAGTACGAAGTTATTTTGACCTACCGCCCGCTAGATGAAGCGCACCCCTATCAGTGGAATACTGAGGATCGTATTCGTACGGCGCTCCCTGTGACGAATGATTTTCCGGCGTCTGTTCTGCCTTCTATTACCTATGATGTGGATTCTATTTCGGAGGAGCAGATTAATTCCGGAAAACCGATTGAAATCAATATGACGGGTTCGGGTTTTGACGGGATGAATAAGCTAAGTTTTACTCTCGTAGAATATGACCCGTCTGCAAATGTTACCCATAAATATATCAAGGAGCTGGAACCTTTTGACCCTTCGGATTCTCCGTATTCTAAGCGTGTTTTTCATGACCTAATTCCTAACGGTCATTTTCAGCATAAAATTACGATTCCTGCCGGTCTTTTGAAATCAGGCAAGGGTTATTATCTGTCGGTACAGGGAGACTCTCCTTCAGGCCCGATTGCTATGAGGCGTGCCTTCCCCTTCGTTCCTGTGGGCAAGAACCCCATGAAAATGCCTTACCAGAGCAATACGTACCGCAATACCCTTCCGAAGGTTTCGCTGTCCCCTCAGACGGTTGACCCGTACCATGAGGGGAAATATAAAGTTACTATTTCTAATATTTCCCCGGAAGTTGATTTGGGGTACTATATCGGGTCAATCAGTGTTTATAATAAAACTGCTCAAAAAACGATTGCCAACCTCAGCGTTAATAGTGACCATTACTATGAACGTGACAAAATTGTGGTCCGTAACCCCGACGGCACCCAAACCGTAGAACTTGAAATTAATGCTGAGGATATTAAAGAGCTACAGGGCGTGTATTTGGGTTCCGAAGCGGAACTGAGGGTCTATTTCTCAGATAATCCTTACTACGGTTCAGAGATTCATAATTTTACGGTTACTGCACCAGTTCGGCTGGCGGATTCCCCTACCCCATTGACCCCTCCCACCCCTGCTGAGGATAAGAAACCTGACAACCCGGTTGGCATGAAGCTCACCTCGGGCACCCTCAACATTTCTCAGGGAGGCACGGTGTCCGTGACGACCTCCCCGTTGAGCCCCGAGTTCCGCTCGAAGTACACGCTGTATGAGTTCGGCATTGTGGAGCGCGGTGAGAATTACCTTGAGCCATATTACGGCAATCCCCTTCCTGAGGCGCAGTACGGCAGCAAGGTTGCCAGCCTCCGTGCTGAGGGTAAGGCCCACGATAATCCTGACGGGAGCGTCACGTTCGCTCTTGACATCCCGAAGCAGTGGATGATGGTTCCGGAGGGTACGCTCTTCGATGTGGTGCTGACTTACTACCCGTCCGATAAGCCTGACCCGCACGACTACCCGTATGAAGATTATCGTCTTACGGCACGAATTCCCTTGCCCACGGTGCGCGACCCTGAGCCTGACCAGCCGACGTACCGCTACAGCATTTCGGCGATTGATAAGCCGTGGCAGGATACGACTCTGACGGTTGAGGGCTACCATATTCTTCCCCCGAATATCGTAGGTGGATACGACAGCCAGGCGTACGTCACTCTGTATGAGGCAGACCCGGCTACCGGAAAGATTATGGGACGCCCTGTTTTCTCCCATGTTGTTCCATTGACGGGCAACTGCTTGCATCACTGTACGGGTTTCCGCAATAACTATTTCGGCACGAAGATGACGATTCCGGCGGGTACGTTGAAGCCGGGCAGGCTCTACATGATTGGTATCTACGGTTCTAATCTGCCTCACCCTGGTGAGGAGGATTATAGCGGTAGTCTGCTGACCAGTGTTGCGCAGTTCCTTCCGGTGCGGTCGGGGCAGCCGAGCGATAACCAGCCGAACCCTGACCAGCCTGTAGCGCGTCCGGATTTGTACATTCCGTATAAGCGCGTCAACCCGTATCAGGAGATGAATACTCTCACCGCGCGTGTCTCGAATCTTCCGAAGCTTGCCGAGGGCTATTACCGTTTCTCGATTCAGGCAACGGATATTTTCGGCGAGCTGACCGGTGAGAAGGCTCTGGAGCAGGTTATTCCCGCTGAGCGCATCCACGATGGTGCCGCTGAGGAGACGCTGAACGTTCCCGGTAGCGCGCTGAATTATGAGGGATCGTACAAGGTTGTTCTAGAGAAGGTAACCCCCGGCAAGAACGGTGCCGCAGATGCGGTCGAGTCGGTGGCTTCTGAGGATCTTGATCTCTTGGCGAATACTGCTGAGGAGCAGAAGGCTGCTGTCGAGTGGGTTAAGCAGCAGGCTCTTCTGGATGAGAGTAAGACTGTGCTGAGTCGCCGCGATGTGACGGTGGCGCTGTACCGTCTGGCGGGTGCGCCTCATGTTGAACTGCCTGCAACCAGCCCATATGCGGATGTGGCGCCGAGCGACCCGGACTACGCCGCGTTCATTTGGGCTCGTCAGAAGGGTATTACGTTCGGCTGGGCGGACGGCAAGTTCCACCCGGAGGCGAACCTTTCGACGCGTTCTGCGGTGGCCTTCCTGTATAGGTACCAGCGGATGGTCGCGCCGGCTCCTGCGCCGGAGTCGAGCAGTGTGCCGCCTTCGTCTGTGCCCAAGAACAGTAGCGTGCCGGGTGATTCTCCGATTCGGGTTTCGCGTTCGCATTGGTCCGATTATGAGCGTACGGATACTGCATTCTGGCGGGAGTCGCTGTGGGCTACTCAGCAGTTCATCTGGGGTTATACGGATTATGATCACCGCTACGCCGAGAGTTTCAGCTCGGACGCTGTTTCCTCTTCGGAGTTCTCGGTCATGCTCTACCGCATGACGCACGGCGGCAGCCGTCTTAGTTAGTTTCGGTGCGTGAGGGGTCTGGCGGGCTGTATTCTTCGAGTCGTTGTGCCGCAGGCTCAACAGCTGGACCTGTCCCGCCCCTAGCATCCTTTACAGGCACCGGCGAGGGGAATCGGGAGCGTTACCTGATGGGAGTCTTCCCGCGAGTAGCGCCCCGGTTTCCCGACCTTTGATTTGCTCAACCTTTTCGCTCGCTTCACTCACCGTATAGTTTTTTGTAGATGGGATAATGATGTCTTCATTCTTCACACCACGAGGCGCCCGGTGCCGCTCAACTGCGCCGCGCCACCCGGCGAGCGCCCGCGCGCTCAGCCTGTCACTGTTGCTGGGTTTGAGCCCGCTTGCGGGTATTACTCCGGCGGCGCTCGCAACACCGGCCCAGGCGGCATCTGACCGGCCGACTCAGGTTGCCCCCGCTCAGGCAGACCCGGAACAGGCGACCCCCGCCTCTCCCGCTGCAGCTTTGAACCAGCGCCAGACAGAAAACCAGCAGAATCCTGTAGCCCAGGGCGAGCAGACCAGTTCGCTACCGACTTTGCGTGTCACCAGTGGCACGTTAAAAATTGAGACTGGTGGCACGGTGCATGTTGAGGGTACTGGATTCACTCCCGAATTCTTGGCACACCATGAGCTGCGTAGCCTCATTATTGCGCCCAAGGGTTCCTCTACCTATGTCGGTCCTTACCAGGAGCCCACATACCAGGGGCCGCGCTTTGATGTTCCGAGGCTTTCAGCAGACGGAACTTTCAGCGCCGACTTGGAAGTATCCTCCAACGGTATACCTGCAGGCATGGAGTACGAAGTTATCTTGACCTACCGTCCGCTGGATGACGCACACCCCTATCAGTGGAGCACTGAGGACCGTATTCGCACAGCACTCGCCGTGACGAGTAATTTCCCGCAGTCTGCTTTGCCTTCTATTACCTATGATGTGGATTCTATTTCTGAGGAGCAGATTAATTCCGGAAAACCGATTGAAATCAATATGACGGGTTCGGGTTTTGACGGGATGAATAAGCTGCGTTTCACCCTTGTGGAAATCGACCCGAATAATCCTGAAAGTTATCATCGTTATTTAGATTTCGAGGATTTAGTTCCTGCAGATTCTCCGTACTTGAAGCGGGTTTTTCATGGTCTGATTCCTAACGGTCGTTTTCAGCGTAAGATTACGATTCCTGCCGGTTTTTTAAAGCCTGGTAAGGGGTATTATCTGAGCGTGGTTGGATCTTATCCCTCTGGGGTTGATTCTTCTCCCTTCGGCATTAACGCTGTAGCGCGCGATTTCCCCTTCATTCCTGTGGGTAAGAACCCCGCGAAAATGCCTTACCAGAGCAATACGTACCGCAATACCCTTCCCAAGGTTTCACTGTCTCCTCAGACGCTTGATCCGTACCATGCAGGGAAATATAAAGTTACTATTTCTAACATTTCTCCGGAAGTTGATTTGGGGTATTACGTCAAATCCGTCGACATTTATAGTAAAACCGCTCGAAAGACTATCGTCGGAATTACTGACATTCCTTACTTTGATTATGACATTATTGTTGTCCGTAACCCTGACGGTACCCGCACCGTAGAACTTGAAATTGACTCTGCAGTCATCAAGGAGTTGCAGAATGTGTACCTTGGTTCTGAGGCAGAGCTGAGGGTAGCTTTCTCAGATTCTCTTTATCAGAAGGGTAGTCACATTTTTACGGTCACTGCGCCCGTGCAGCTGGCTGCTCCTCCGACCCCGATAAATCCTCCCGCATCTGATGAAGTGCGTTTGAGGGTCACTTCAGGTACCCTCAATATTTCTGAGGGCGGCACTGTCTCTGTGACGACTGCACCGCTGAGTGCTGAGTTCCGCAAGAAGTACACGCTCTTCGAGTTCGGCATTGTGGAGCGAGGGAAGGACTACGAGTGGTCAAGCTACGGCAGTAAGCTACCTGAAGCCCAGTACGGTAAGAGAGTCGCTACCCTTCGAAATCAGGGGAAGGTTCATGAAAACCCTGATGGAAGCATTACGTTCACCTTTGATGTTCGCAAGCAAATCTTTGATGTACCCGAGGGCACTCTCTTCGATGTCGTGTTGACGTTCTACCCGTCTGATGAAGCTGAGCCGGATTTGCGTTGGGAGTCGACAGACCGCCGTCTTACGGCACGAGCTTCTCTGCCGGTAGTGCGTGACCCTGAGCCTGTTCAGCCAACGTACCGCTACAGCATTTCGGCGATCGATAAGCCGTGGCAGGATACCACTCTGACAGTTGAGGGCTACCATATCCTCGATCCTCATGCGGTAGGTGGTCATGAATCGGTTGCGCACCTCACCCTCTACGAGGCTGACCCGGCCACCGGAAAGATTATGGGACGCCCTGTTTTCTCCGACATGATTCCGCTGACAAGTTGCGGACAACTTTGCGGCGGATTCCATAATCGTTACTTCAGCACGGAGATGACGATTCCGGCGGGTACGTTGAAGCCGGGCAGGCTCTACATGATTGGTATCTACGGTTCTAATCTGCCTCGTCCTGGCGAAGAGGAGTACAGCGGTAGCCTGCTGACCAGTGTCGCTGAGTTCCTTCCCGTCCGGTCTACGCAGCCTAACCCTGACCAGCCTGTAGCGCGTCCGGACTTGTACATTCTGAATAAGCGCATCAGCCCGTACCAGGAGATGAATACCCTCACCGCACGCGTCTCGAATCTTCCGAAGCTTACCGATGGCCATTACCGTTTCTCGGTTCAAGCGACGGATGATTCTGGCGAGCCAACCGGCGAGAAGGCTCTGGAACAGGTTATCCCTGCTGAACACCTTCTGAATGGTTCTACGGATGAGAAGCTGAATATTCCCGGTAGCGCGCTGAATTATGAGGGGTCTTACAGGGTTGTTCTGGAGAAGGTAATCCCTGGTAAGGACGGTGCCGCGGATGCGGTCGAGCAGGTCACTTCTGAGGGCCTTGAGCTCTTTGTAAGCTACACTGCGGAGCGGGAAGCGGCTGTTGAGTGGGTTAAGCAGCAGGTTCTTCTGGATGATCATAAGGCTGTGCTGAGTCGCCGCGATGTCACGGTGGCGCTGTACCGTCTTGCGGGCGCACCTCATGTTGAGCTGCCTGCAACCAGCCCTTATGCGGATGTAGCCCCGGATGATCCAGACTATGCCGCGTACATTTGGGCTCGTCAGAAGGGTATTACGTTCGGTTGGGTCGATGGTAAGTTCCACCCGGAGGCGAACCTTTCGATTGCCTCGACGGTGGCGTTCCTGTACAGGTACCAACGAGCGCTAACCCCTGCGTCTTCGCCGGAGTCGAGCAGTTTGCCGTCTTCGCCTGTACCGAAGAGCGATACGTCAGATAGCAGTAATGTACCGGAGGAGTCTCCCACACCGGATTCACGTTCGCGCGTGCACTGGCCCGAGTATGAGCGTATGGATACTGCATTCTGGCGGGAATCGTTGTGGGCTACCCAGCAGATTATCTGGGGATACGCAGAATATTATCGAGGCCACGGTGAGAATTTCAGCTTGGATACTGTTTCCTCTTGGCAGTTCTCACTGATGCTCTATCGTATGACGCACGGCGGCAGTCGTCTCAAGTAGTTGCCGTGAAGTAGCTATTTGAGAGTCGCCTCCTGCGGCAACACAGCATGTTGTTGTGTTGCTTTACAATCGGTGTGATGGCGGGCTGAAAATTTCGGGCTAATTCGCCCGGCTTTTCAGCCCGCCAACACTTTCGCTAAGGCCCCTGGTGCCCCCCCCTTTTACTCAACTTTTCGTTCATTTTCACCGTTCATTTCTCCCCTTTCACTCAGCTTTTCCCTCACTCACTTCAATCACCGTACAGAAAACCACTGTGCAGAAAACCCGGTGTGCAAAAACCACCGTGTAGAGAGCCCGGTATAGAAAGCACAGTGCAGAACATTAGATGGGATAACCGTGTCTTCTTTCTTCCGACCAACCACAGCTCAGGGCGCTAAGACGCCTGCCCAGAAAAACCGCCTCCAAAATACCCGGGGTAAGAAGGCAATTAGCCTCTCCCTGCTGCTGGGCATGACCCCGGCTCTGGCGGTCACCCCTGCTGCGCATGCTGATGCGGCACAGACGAAACCCGCACAGGTGGAGCCTGCTCAAGCGGATCCGGCGAGCCCCGTCTCCCCTGCCGCATCGTTGCAGGCAACCCCCGTAGCTGCCGTCCCCGGCGCCGCTGAGGCGGATGCCGCAACCGGTATTAGCGATGCTGACAAGATTGATTTGAAGGTCACTACCGGCACCCTCAACATTTCTCAGGGAGGCACGGTGTCCGTGACGACCTCCCCGTTGAGCCCCGAGTTCCGTAAGAAGTACAAGCTCTTCCAGTTCGGCCTCGTGAACCGTGGTACCGATTACGGGTGGTCCCGTACCAGTGAGGCAACCCAAAATCCCCTGTACCGTGGCAAGGTCGATCATCTTCGAGAAGACGGTATCGTCCACGACAACCCGGACGGAAGCCTCACCTTCACCTTCGAGGTCAAGAAGCAGACCATCCGGGCGATCCCTTCGCCTGCCCTTGACGTGGTGTTGACCTACTACCCGGCGGGCGAGCGCGAGCCGAACGCCGAGGAGTATGAGGATCCCCGTCTTACTGCCCACACTCCGCTCAGCCTGACTCAGGACCCTGAGCCGGGTCAGACTACTTATGTGTACAGCATGCCGGCGATTGATAACCCCTGGGTTGATACGCAGCTGAAGATTGAGGGCTACCATATTCTCTCTAAGCAGCTTCTTGAGCCGGGGAGCGCCCCGGCGTATCTGATGCTGTATGAGGTTGACCCTGCAACGGGAAAGATGGTGGGCAAACCCGTTTTCACGCATGCAGTTCGTTATACGGATTGCGGCGAATACTATTGCTGGAGTTTCCTCAACAACTATTTCTCTGCGGATGTGACAATTCCTGCGGGCACTCTGCAGCCGGGCAAGTCGTACATGATTGGCGTCTACAGCGGCTTCTTCCCGAATCCAGATGAGGAGAAGGTCCCCGGTAGCCTCCTGACGGATGTTGCCCCGTTTATTCCGGTGCGCTCACCCAACTCGAACACCGAGGTGAAGGATGCCGCCCCGGTTCTGCGTGTTGAGCCGCAGCAGAGGGACCAATATTATTCTGATTCACCGCAGGTGAGCCCCTATTGGGAGAAGAACACGTTGCAGGTGCGTGCCGTGAATCTGCCAAAGCTCACCGAGGGCCATTACCGTTTCTCGCTACAGGCTACGGATGCTTCTGGCAATCTGACGGGTCAGAAGGCGCTGGAGCAGGATATTTCGGCTGACCGTATCCAGAGCGGTTACACGGAGGCTACGCTCACTGTTCCCGGTGAGGCGCTGAATTATCAGGGCGGTTACAAGCTGGTGGTGGAGAAGGTTCTTCCCGGTCAGGGTGGTGCCGCGGATTCTGTGCAGCAGGTTGTTTCTACTGACATTGGTTTGGTGGTGAACGCGTTTGAGGAGAGTGAGGCTGCGAAGAGGTGGTACAAGGCTCAACAGCTTCCCAAGTCAGAGTCCTATTCTTCTGAGAATATGACGCGCCGTGATCTAACGGTGGCTCTTTATATGTTGGCGGGCTCGCCGAAGGTTGAGCTTCCGGAGACCAGCCCGTACCCGGATGTTCAGCCCAACGACCCGGACTATGCTGCGATTGTGTGGGCTCGTCAGCAGAGCATTACGTTCGGTTGGGTTGATGGTAATTTCCACCCGGAGGCGAGGGTTTACAATTCTTCGGCAGTGGCGTTCCTGTATAGGTATCAGAGGGCGCAGGGTAAGGTTCCTGCGGCGAAGCCTCGTCCTGTTTCTTCGGCGTCAAAGAAGAGTAGTCTGCCGGGTGGTTCTTCTGAACGCGGGTGGAATACTGTTCTTGGCTGGCATTACTCGTTCCGTAAGGAGTCCCAGTGGGCGATTGATCAGCACATTTGGGGTTATATCAGCGAACAGTCTACCTATGAGGCGTATGTGCCGTCGTTTATTGGGCACACGGAACTCGCTACGATGCTGTACCGCATGGAGCACGGCGGCAGCAGTCTCACATAGTGTCCCGTTCTCGGTGTTAGCTATTTTGGGCAGCTTTCGTCAAATAGGCGACTTTATGGCTCTGTTTATGTGCCATTTTTATTGTGGGTGACTTTTATGTTGCCTTGCCCACCGCATTGTGAATATTCTCAACCTGCAGAGGTTGCATAGGTGTGAATTTTTCGAATGCGGTGGGTTTTTTGTGCTTTCTTTTTTGTACAGTGACCAGTGTTTGTGCTTATCAGCACAATATTTAGGCATATTTTCCACGTCATGCACATACTTTTTAAAGCTATACTTCACCTTAAGATATGCAACAAAACACACAGACATTTTCGCGCTGATGACCTTTCAGGTTCCAGCACGTCTTAACTATTTGCTACGGTGTTTATGCGCACCACACTCGATGCGTGACACCGATAAAAACTGATTGGATTACAATGTCCTCACTTCCCAACCACATGCGCTTTGCGCTACCCAAAAACATGGCTAAGAGCAGCTGTGCCATCACCCTGGCTGGCGCCATGCTCTTGCCTCTCTCCCCCGCGTTTGCCGCACCTGCTGCTCCGGTAGCAGCTCAGGCTGTTGCGCAGGGTGAGGCTCAGGGTGCGCAGCGTCTGCAGGTTACCTCCGGCACTTTTGACATTCTCAAGGGCGGCAACGTGACCGTTAGCGGCTCCGGTTTCTCTAAGGACTTCGTCAAGGGCAAGTCGTTCCGCCTGTACGTTGTTCCGAAGGGTGAAAGCGTTGCTTTCCCGCCGCACCACCCGCGTAATTACCCCTTCTACGTTCAGGATGTTCCCGCCTCCGCTTTTGCGGCTGACGGCACCGTGAACTTGACCGCTTCTATCGGCGCTAACTATCTGGAGGCCAATGGCTCGTCCTTCGATGTTGTGCTCGGTTACCGCGATGACGCTGAAGACGGCTGGATTCCCGCGGATGAGGTTCGTACTGAACTGAAGGTTGCGGATGTTCCCACCGTTGATTCCCCGACCCTGTCGTACGACGCTTCGTCGGTGAATGCTTCTGAGAACACTAAGGTCACCGTGAACGGTGCCGGTTTCCAGAACATTTCGTACAACGGTAGCGAGTCGCTAATTGTGGCGGTTCGTGCGGTTGATCCTGCAACCGGCAAGGCGACCGGCCCGGCGCTGGCTCAGTCGGAGGCTAAGTTCACCTCTTACTCTGCTTTCTTCGGCCAGTACATGGGCTACACCAACGGCCGTTTCTCGACCGTTCTGGACATCCCGGCAGGCACCCTGAAGTCCGGCAGCTCCTATGTTGTGCAGACTTTTGAGTTCAACGTTCCGGAAGATAACGATGAGGCGAACGGCCAGGCGCTGAGCACTCAGGCGTTTGTTCCGGTGAACGGCGAGAACGCTAAGACTGCTTCGCCTTCGGTGTCCCTGAGCACTGACAAGGTTGATCTGAGCTCTTCGACCACTATCCGTGTAAAGGGTAAGGATTTCAAGGTTCCGGCTGGCGCTACCGTGAACGTTCTGTTCTCTGAGGCTGAGGCTGACGGCAACCCGACCGGTGAGGCTCTGGATAGCATCACTCTGAACGCTGACCGCGTGGCAACCGGCGCATTTGAGACGACCGTTAACGTTGACGGCACCAAGCTGGATGAGGATAGCCGCTACGCTATTTTCGTAACCATTAACTACGCCGATGGTCAGCGCGAGCGCATCGCTGCCGATTACCTGACTCTGACTGGTGAGTCTGCGAACAAGAAGGCTCGTGAGCGTTTCGCTGATGTTCCGGCTGCTCACGCGAACCACAAGGCTGTTCTGTGGGCTGCTGATCAGAAGCTGATTGATTCTCGTGAGAAGGATTGGTTCGGCGTTAATAATGATGCAACCCGCGGCGACCTGACCGTTGCGCTGTACCGTTTGGCTGGTTCCCCGAAGGTTAATCTGCCGGCGACTAGCCCGTACGCGGATGTGAAGACTGATGACCCGAACTACGCCGCCTACATTTGGGCTCGTCAGAAGGGCATTACTTTCGGCTGGTCTGACGGTAAGTTCCACGCGAATGCGTCTGTCTCTAACGCTACTGTTGCGGCGTTCCTGTACCGTTTCGATGGTAAGAAGCCGGTTGCTGTGGCTGAGGCACCGTACACCGATGTGAAGGTCGGTTCTGCGTTCTACCGCGAGATCACTTGGGCTAAGCAGCAGAAGCTGCAGGTTTTCCCGGGCTCTGAGTACCACCCGTCTGCGCTGGTGAGCCGTGGTGAGCTGGCTGGTTTCTTGATGAACTACAAGGTCCGCTAGGGTTTTGCTAGTTCACTGGGTTTAGCTTCTAGGTTCTAGAGATTATGCCGGGCTGGCGGCGATGAAACGTTGGTTTTATCCCGCCGGCCCGGCTTTCTGTGTCTCCTGCAGGGCGTTTATGAGGTGCCTGCAAGGTATCTGTAGGGGCGCGTGCGGGACTGTCGCCCGGTGCTGTTCCGCGGTTTTTCGAGGTATTTTTGCCGGCTAACACGCTAATGTGGGCTGTACCGCATGTGGGGCGCGCCTCATGCGGTACCCGCTATTGGGCGGATTTTTGGGGTGCTCTACTCCCCTTTTTTAAGAATGTTCTGTGGAGTGTAAATTAATATTTTTCAAGCTGTGGTTTATGCTTAGGACTGTTGCGCCCCCTTGGTGCGCGCCCTTATCCGGCTGGGTGCGTAGAACTAGAGGGAGCCCATCACACACCGACACATCAACCACATTGAGGATTTATGTCCCAGGATTTTAAGCAGTCGACTGATACTGCCCATAATTCTTCTGCACCTCTGCTGGCACCGGAGGGCACCCCCGAGGCTTCTTCTCAGGCTGAGTCGAAGAAGCGTAAGCGCCGCCGTATTGAGCTGGCTGTTGGCGCTGTGGCGCTGGCGGGTGTTTTGTATCTGCCGTTCTCACCTCTTTTCTCTTTTTATGATCCGTCGGAGGCGCGTCTTTCTTCGGCGGATACTGCTGCGCCGGCGACCGCTTCGGCGACTTCTACTTCTGCTCTGGTGTCGAGTTCTTCGACCCAGGGCCCGAAGATTCTGCGTCCGTCCGTGACCGCGCCGGATGCGAACACTATTTTTGCTGATGCTCCCGAGGATTCTTCATACTATGCGGGTATCCGTTGGGCTGTTCGTACCCAGACGATGGAGCCGCTTTCTGAGGACCATTTTGGTGCTGAGGATCCAGTGACTCGTGGCGAGTTGATCACCATGTTCTATAAGCTGGCGGGTTCGCCAGCGGTGACCCGTCCGGAGCATTCGCCGTATGCGGATGTTGATGAGTCTGACCCGAACTATGATGCGTACCTGTGGGCGCGTCAGGAGCGTATTACGTCCGGTTGGATTGATGGTAAGTTCCATGCGGAGGCGCGCCTGTCGAATGCTTCTGCTGCGGCTTTGTTGTACCGTGCTGATGGTGCGCAGAAGATTCAGATGTCGGGTACTTCCCCGTTTAGCGATGTTTCGTCTGCGACTCCGTTCTACCGTCAGATTGTGTGGGCGTCTCGCCATGGCGTGTCGACGGTGTCTGAGGGTAATGCTTTTGAGCCGACGGCTCAGACGTCTCGTGGTCGTGTTGCGATGATGATGTACCTGTACTTCCGCACTTCGTAGTTTTTACACTGCCTAGTTTTAGCGCTTGGTTAGTGTGTGTTTGGTGGCCCCGTACTCCTTGAATGGAGTGCGGGGCCGCTTGTGTTTTTGAAGACTGTTGTTTTGAGGACTGTGCGCGGGGTTCAGCATGCTGGGTTCAGTTTTTAACGGCTGGTCAACCTGGGAAAACCCTCAGAACCTTCAAGTCTCTCTTGAGTGTTTCCTGACTTCTATTCGCCCCTTTGATAGGGTGAAATTGTCCCCGAAATTGACGGGGATATTCGACCACTTCTCATTGGGTTGGCGCAGATTCGACGAAGATTTCTCACTCCCTTTTAGAAACTGCATTGGCGCGATGGGTTCGACCGATAAGGAATGATTATGTCCGCTCTTCCGAATTTCAAGGCTTCGTCCTTCTTCCGTGCAGCACGGGGTTGCGGTGCATTGGCGTTGGCTGGCGCGATGGTTTTGCCGATGGCTCCGGCGCTTGCCCAGAATGTTGCCGCAGATGCTCCTGCAGTTGCGGCGGCTGGTTCTCTGCCGGCTGACCCTGCTCCGAAGGCCGCTGTCGCCCAGAAGACTGATGCTTTCGCCCCGCACTGGCGCTACAACGCTCTGAAGGATACCGGTAACGATCAGGTTCTGAACTTCTCAGGTTGGGGTTTCAATGGCGATATTAACTCCCCGAAGGGTGTTCAGATTGTTGTGCGTGAGAAGACCCTGAGGGCGCGGGTTCTGGCGGTTAGCGACATCATCGAATATAACCACGAGGAACTGGCTTTTGCTTACCAGGGCGGCTATGTGACCGGTACCGTCAATATTCCGGCGAACACCCTGAATAAGGCAAAGCAGTACGTTGTCGAGGTGTGGGGCAACAACGGCTACGAGGGCGACGAGTTCATTACCCCCGTCGTGGGTAAGGCACCCGAGGGTCATGGCACCCTGCTCGCTTCTCAGACGCTGAACTTTAACGGTTCCGATGGTTCGCAGGCTGCGGATGTTCCGGGCGCTAAGGCTGTCCAGGAGGACGCTCCGACATTCGACGTTCTGTACGACGGCAAGAATCCGCTACTGTACACCTTTGAGGGCGGCACCGTCCACGTGAAGGGTTCGGGTTTCACCAAGGAGTGGCGTGAAAAGCACGGCAATGTAGCGGTTTACCTGGCCGCTTCTCAGGGTGTTCCCGATGGTGACCTTCTGCCCGCTGATGATACGCCGCTCCGTTTTGAGGAGGGTAAGGACTTCACCATTGCCGAGGATGGCACCCTGGATGCTCAGCTGACGGTCAAGCCGGACGTGCTTCAGCGCTACTACGAGCCTCGCAACTACTTCCCCGGTATCCCGCGTTACGAGGTGCGTTACGAGGTTGACCTGGTTGCTGAGAAGCAGGGTCAGCCCCCGCTGACCGTTGAAGATCTGTGGGCTGGCAAGAACGTGGTGCGCCGTATTGCGGTGCATACTCAGGCGTTCCGCCCCAGCCCGTTTGCCCCCGAGGTGAAGTACAAGGCTCTGGGCGACACCACCGCGGATCAGGATATTTACTTCTCGGGTACCGGCTTCTACGGTGAGATTGCTTCCCCTAAGGGTGTTCAGTACGTAATCCGTGAGAAGGGTTCGAACACCCCGGTTCTGGCGACGAGCGACCTCATTGAGTACAACCATCACGACCGCGCCTTTGAGTTTGTGAATGGTGAGCTGTCCGGTAGCGTAAAGGTTCCGGCGAACACTCTGGATCCCGCGAAGAAGTATGTCGTAGAGGTTTGGGGTAACAACGGTTACGAGAACGGCGAGTTCGTCGCCCCCGTTGTGGGTAAGGCACCCGAGGGCCGCGGTACTCTGCTGGCTTCTCAGGACCTGAAGTTCAAGGGCTCTGACGCTGTTGAGGATAAGAAGCCTAGCTTGACCGATGAGCAGCGTAAGGAGCGCGCTACCCGCGGTGAGCTGGCGGTGGCTCTGTACCTTCAGGCCGGCGCGCCCGAGGTGAAGCTGCCCGAGACCTCCCCCTGGCCGGATGTGAAGACTGACGACCCGAACTACGCTGCGTACATTTGGGTTCGTGAGAAGGGTATCAGCTACGGCTGGTCGGACGGCAAGTTCCACGCGGACGCTGGCATCTCGAACGCTACCGTTGCAGCGTTCACTTACCGCGCGGCTGGTTCTCCTGCGGTGACGGGTAATTCCCCCTACGTGGATGTTAAGCCTGGTTCTGCGTTCTACCGTGAGATTCTGTGGGCTAGCCAGAATTTGACTACGGTGTACGGTGGTCAGTATTTCATTCCTCAGCAGCTGCTGACTCGCGGTCATCTGGAGACTGTCCTGGCTGCTTTCCAGTCTCGCTAAACATAGCCAGCTGAACACCCCCGTGTTCCCGAGCAGGTTTTCTGCCCAGGAGCGCGGGGCTCTGTTTTTGGGGTTTAGCGTGCTGAGTTTAGCGTGCTGGGTTCTCAGTTCTTAGTGGCTGGTCAACCTGTGAGAACCCTCAGAACCTTCAAGTTTTTCTTGAGCGTTTCCTGACATCTGTCCAACCCTTTGATAGGGTGAAAATGTCCCCGAAACCGACGGGGATATTCGACCACTTTTCTCATTGGGTTGGCGCAGATTCGACGGAGATTTCTCACCCCGAAACCCTATGAAACTGCATCATCCCGGTGGGTACGACCCGTAAGGATGATGTATGTCCTCGCTTCCGAACTCTAAGTCTTCGTTCCTCCGTGCGGCGCAGGGTTGCGGCGCACTGGTGCTGGCTGGTGCGATGGTTCTGCCGATGACTCCGGCACTCGCCCAGGATGCGGCACCTGCTGCTAATGCACCGGCGGCAAATGCTGTGACCCCCAAGCCTGCGGCTCAGGATGTTGCCGCGCAGCCGACGTACTCCACCGACTATGACACCATTTTTTACACCGGTGAGGGCGGCACCGTGACCCTGAAGGGTACCGGTTTCACCAAGGAATGGCGTGAGCAGCACGGCACCGTTGTCTTCTACATTGCCGCTACGAAGGATCGCCCCGGTAACGCAGAGCCTTCAACCTCGATGCTTCGCTTTGAAGAGGGTAAGGACTTCACCATTGCCGATGACGGCACTTTTGAGGCAAAGCTGACCATCAAGGCTAAGGCTCTGGAGAGTTTCTACACTCCCATCGATTATTTCCCGGGTATCACCCTGGATGAGGTGCGTTACGAGACGGGTATTTTGACCGAGGCTAAGGGCCAGCCGCAGTCGAGCATTGAGGATATTTGGGCTCGCAAGAACGTTATCGCCCACCACCCGATGTACACCCGCGCCTACCATCCTGAAGTCATGGCACCTAAGTGGAAGTATGATGCTCTGAAGGACACCACGAAGGATCAGGAACTGCTGGTCCAGGGTGAGGGTTTCGTTGGTGAGGAGCTGCCCGGCCGTGAGGGTGCCATGTACGTGATTCGTGAGAAGGGCACCGGCACCCCCGTCCTGGCGATGAGCGATATGAAGTCCTACTATGAAGGTCCCGATGGCGTAACCCGCCTGGAGGGAGGCACTCTTTACCGCACCATCAAGATCCCCGCAAACACCCTGGATTCGTCTAAGCAGTACGTCATTGAGGCGTGGAGCGACTACGACTACGACCTCACCAAGAAGGACAGGCCTCTCATCACCCCGATTGTGGGTTTGGCGCCGGAGCACCGCGGTGTTCTTATGGGCCGTCAGGATCTGAAGTTTGAGGGTGTTCCGGACTTCATGGATGCTACTGCGCCCGCGCGAGAATACAAGACCTTCACCTCGAAGCTCACCTACCAGGAGCAGCAGCAGCGCGCTACTCGCGGCGAGTTGACTGCGGCGCTGTACGCTCAGGCTGGTAGCCCCAAGGTGAACCTCCCTAAGACCTCCCCCTGGCCGGATGTGAAGACCACCGACCCGAACTACGCCGCCTACGTGTGGGCTCGTCAGAAGGGCATTACTTTCGGCTGGTCTGATGGTAAGTTCCACGCGGATGCCGGCATTTCGAACGCTACCGTTGCGGCGTTCACCTACCGCGCAGCGGGTTCCCCGGCTGTTTCCGGTGTTTCTTCGTTCACGGATGTTAATCCGAGTTCCGCCTTCTACCGTGAGATTCTGTGGTCCACGCAGCAGTATGTCATCAATCCGGATTTCGGCGCTTTTAATGCGACGGACCTGGTGAATCGTGGTCAGCTGGAGCAGATGCTGTTCAACTTCCAGAATCGAGCTAAGTAGAACGGTGCCAAGTAGAACCACGCTGAGTAAGGCGGACTAGTTCTGAGCTGAATACCCCGTGTTCTCGAACAGGTTTTCTGTTTGGGAGCGCGGGGTTTCAGCGTTTAACAGCTACTCACTGTGTGAGATTTTCGAAAACCTTAAAGCGTTCCTTGAGTGTTTCCTGACAACTGTTCAACACTTTGCTAGGGTGGGAGTACTCCCGAAACCGACGGGGGTACTCAACCACTTTTCTCATAGGGTGTATGCAGATTCAACGGCGAATTCCCTACCCGCCGGTGAGCTCGCACCACCTCAGATTGCGCCTCCCCGGATTGCACAGCTCTGGACTGCACAGCCCCGGAGAAACGACTTTAAGGATGTCTCATGTCCTCACTTCCGAACTCTAAGTCTTCATTCCTGCACGCGGCTCGCAACTGCAGTGCACTGGCGCTGGCGGGCGCAATGGTTCTGCCGATGACCCCGGTTCTCGCGCAGGATGCAGCACCCGCCGCAAACGCACCTGTGGCTAACGCGCCGACTGCCAATACCCCTGCAACCCAGAATGTTGCGGCTGAGCCGTCTTTCACCGTTGATTATGGGGAGTACGACTTCCTGGACGGACGTGACCTCTTCAGGAAAAAGAGCGACGCCCTGTACACCGGTGAGTACAACGAAATGACGGTGAAGGGCACCGGTTTCACCAAGGAGTGGCGCGAGCAGCACGGCACCGTGGTCATCTATATTGCTGCTACTCAGGACCGTCCTGGTAATGTGGAGCCTTCCACGTCGATGCTTCGTTTTGAAGAGGGTAAGGACTTCACCATCGAAGATGACGGCACCTTTGACGCTTACCTGAAGATCAAGCCCGACACTTTGGAGAGTTACTACCCCCTCACGGAGTACGCCCCGGATATGACCCTGGAGAAGGTGCGTTACGAGGTCGGTATCCTTGCCGAACCTAAGGGTCAGCAGCAGTCGACCGTTCAGGATATTTGGGCTCGCAAGAATGTTGTGGCTCATCAGGCTCTGAACGCCAATGATTATCACCCTGGTACGTTCTCACCCATGTTTAAGTACGATGCTCTGAAGGACACCACGAAGGATCAGGAGCTGCTGATTCAGGGCGTGGGCTTCAACGGGGATCTCTATGGATCGAAGGGCATGATGTACCTCATTCGTGAGAAGAGTACCGGCTCCCCTGTCTTGGCCATGAGTGACATAAAGTACTACCAATACGACAAGGAAACCTACTCGAACATTCTGGAGGGAGGCTTCGCTTTCGTCACCATCAAGATTCCGGCGAACACTCTGGACCCTTCCAAGCAGTACGTTATTGAGGCGCGGAGTGATTACGGCTATGCCAGCGAGACGGATAAGACTCTGATCACCCCGCTGGTGGGTTATGCACCGGAGCACCGCGGTGGCTATTTGGCCAGTTTGGACTTGAAGTTCGAGGGTGTTCACCAGTTCACGCTTGCTAACCCTCGCGATGTACGCCGTGAGACCTTTTCGACAAATCTTTACGGCGATGAAGATAAACAGCCCGCTACCCGCGGCGAGCTGGTTTCCTACCTTTATAGGTTGAAGGAAAGCCCCAAGGTGGACCTCCCGGCGGTCTCCCCGTGGCCGGATGTGAAGACGGACGACCCGAACTACGCCGCATACATTTGGGCTCGTGAAAAGGGTGTTACCTTCGGCTGGTCGGACGGCAAGTTCCACGCGGATGCCGGCATTTCGAACGCTACCGTAGCTGCGCTGACCTACCGTGCGGCTGGTTCGCCGGAGGTGCAGGGTGTTTCGTCCTTCCCGAATATTACGCCGAGTTCCGCGTTCTACCGCGAGATTCTGTGGGTGACTCAGCAGAGTATTATCAATCCTGGGGGCGGCGTGTTTGATTCAGCATCCCCCGTGACTCGTGGCGAGCTGGAATGGATGATGTACTATTTTTCGACTCGTTTTCTTCACCCTGAGCAAAATTAATTAAGTAAGCCGGACTGGCTCTAGCCTTAGTACCCCGTGAACCCTGAGAGTCTTCTTCTCAGGATGCACGGGGTTCGGTTTTTATCGGCTGATCAACCTGTGAAATACCTCAGAACCTTCAAGCTTCTCTTGAGTGTTTCCTGACATCGTTTAGAGGGTTTGATAGGGTGAAAATGTCCCCGAAACCGACGGGGCTTCCAACCACTTTTCTCATAGGGTGTATGCAGATTCAACGGCGAATTCCCTACCCGCCGGTGAGCCGGCACAGCTCCACGAGAAACAACTTTTAAGGATGTATTATGTCCTCGCTTCCGAACTCTAAGTCCTCTTTCCTCCGCGCAGCTCAGGGTTGCGGCGCGCTGGCGTTGGCTGGTGCCATGGTTCTGCCGATGGCCCCGGCGCTGGCTCAGAATGCGGCTCCTGCCGCTGATGCAGCCGTTGCTGCCGCTACCCCGCAGGCTGCTCACCAGGACGCTGCGGATACCCCGACCCTGAACGTTTCCATCCCTGACGGTTACAAGTACGACGGCGTGAACCCCTTCCTCATCACGACCGAGGGCGGTACCGTCCATGTGAAGGGCGCAGGCTACACCAAGGAGTGGCGCGCTCAGCACGGTACCGTGGCGCTGTACATTGCTCCCGCGAACTACGCACCGTCTGGCTACGAGATTCCGACTTCGAAGATGCTGCGCTTTGTGGAGGGTCAGGACTTCACCGTTGCCGATGACGGCACTTTTGAGGCTGACCTGAAGGTTGAGGCGTACGATCTTGCCGCCTACTACTTCGTTGATGATGACAACTTCCACGATCCGACCGGCGGCACCAAGTACGATGTCCGCTACGAGATTCACGTGGTTTCTGAGCAGAAGGGCCAGAAGCCTCTGACCGCTCAGGAGCTGTGGACCAGCAAGAACGTGGTAAGCACTCAGGTGCTGAACACTCTGGGTGAGAAGCCTGCGCCGTTCGCACCGCGCCTGAGTTACAACGCTGTGGCTGATACCGCAAAGTCGCAGGATTTGAACGTTGGTGGCCAGGGGTTCAACGGCGATATTCACTCCGTTAAGGGTGTCCAGTTCGTGGTTCGCGAGAAGGGCTCGAACACCCCGGTTCTGGCAACCAGCGACATTATCGAGTTTGACCACCCCACCCAGGCTTCGGCGTACCGTGACGGCAACCTGAACGGTACCGTGAATCTTCCGGCAAACACTCTGAATGCTTCGAAGAAGTACGTGATTGAGGTTTGGGCTAACGACGGTTACAGCGAGACGGGCGAGCTGCTCGCGCCGGTCGTGGGCAAGTCCACTGAGGGCCGCGGTACCCTGCTCGCATGGCAGGACCTGGATCTGAACGGCACGAACGGTTACAAGGATGCAAACCTGCCCAACGCTCAGGATCCCAAGAAGGACGACAACCAGAAGCCTGATCCTTCCGATGAGAAGCTGAAGACCCCCGCAACTCGCGGTGAGCTCGCAGCTGCCCTGTACATCCAGGCGGGTACTCCCGAGGTGAAGCTGCCCGAGACTTCCCCGTGGCCGGATGTGAAGACCGACGACCCGAACTTCCCCGCCTACGTGTGGGCTCGTCAGAAGGGCATTACTTTTGGCTGGTCGGACGGTAAGTTCCATGCTGATGCCGGCATTTCGAATGCTACTGTTGCGGCGTTCGCCTACCGTGCGGCTGGTTCGCCCGCAGTGACGGGCAACTCCCCCTACAGCGATGTGGCTCCCGGTTCGGCGTTCTACCGCGAGATTCTGTGGGCTCAGCAGAACAAGGTGGTGCTGAACGCTAGCGGCGCTTTTGATGCTCAGCACATGGTGACTCATGGTGAGTTGGAGACTCTGATTGAGGCGTTCCAGGCTCGCGCTAAGTAAGGTCATTTAGACCGCCTGCGCTTGGCACCCCAAGCCCTGCAGAGTATTGCTCCCGCAGAAGTAATGCCCGGTCTGCACGTTCCCGTCAGGATCCTTGATGAGAGGTTCCTGTCGGGTTCGTATAGACCGGGCTTTACTGTGCCTAAATTTTTGAAGACTGCTTCTTGGTAGCTATTCAGCGGCTATTTTTCAGCGCTTACTTTTCAGCCAGGCTAGTCCATGCGGCGGCGGGTTCGGTGCTTGCCGAGTGCGCATCCTGACCGGTTGCCACGCCGGTGGAGACGGTGAAGTCCCACGGGTCGGTGTTGAGCGCGGACAGCTTCGTTTCGATGCCGTAGCCGCGCTCGGCGAGCAGGGCACGCAGACGGTCAGCCGCCGAACGCAACCACAGCGATTCACTGGCCGGATGGGAGCAATCAATCAGCGCGATGTTGCTGCCGTCAACTCGTGCCGTTTCGCGGAATTCGCTGGCGGGGTGGTGACGCAGGTCTGCGGTAATGTAGACCTGCGCGTCAGTGGCGCGCACCGCGTCGAAGAGGGAATCACCGGCACCACCGCAGAGGGCGACGCGGCGGATCAGCTGGTCGGCGCGTCCCGCAATGCGCAGGCCACCGGCGGTTGCGGGCAGTGCCGCTGCGAGGCGTTCCGCGAGTTCCTTGAGGGTGATTTCTTCAGGTAGGGTGCCGATGCGGCCGGTGCCTACCGCGTGTTCCTGCCCGTCGAGTACCTGGGTTTGCGCTTCGGTGAGCGGTTCGCGATCGATCAGGCCGATAGCGTCACAGAGTGCTTCGTTTACGCCTTCGACGGCGGCATCTGCGTTGGTGTGCGCGCCGAGCAGACCGCATCCGCCTTCGATGAGGGTGTGTAGCACGTTGCCCTTGTAGTCACTGTCGGGGATGAACTTTGCGCCGCGGAGCAGCAACGGGTGGTGGGTGATGAGTAGCTGTGCGCCTTCGACTACGGCTTCTTCAGCGGTGGCGGTGAGGGCATCCACTGCGAAAAGGACGGTGCTCACTTTAGCGGCGGCGCGACCGGCAACGAGACCGGAGGCATCCCAACCGGCGGCGAGCTGCGGCGGGAAGAGCGTGTGGAAGGCGTCAACGACTTCTGCGAGGGTGGGGGTTTCTAGTTTTTCAGTCATACCTCTATTGTGGCAGGTGGCGCGGCGGTAACTCGGGAATATTATGCGGCTCAGCGGTGTTCTTCAGGTAGTGTGGATTTATAGTTCGAGGAGGAATCATGACTGATGTTGTTCTTGCCGGCGGCTGTTTCTGGTGCCTGGATGCGGTGTACCGCCAGTTCCGCGGGGTTGAGGCGAGCGTCTGCGGCTACACGGGTGGCGAGACTCCCGACCCTGATTATCGTTCGGTGTGCTCGGGTGCGACCGGCCATCAGGAGGCGCTGAAGCTCAGCTTTGACCCGCAGGTGATTGACCTGGATACGGTGTTGGATATTTTCTTCACGAGCCACGACCCGACCAGTTGGGATCGTCAGGGCGCGGATACCGGTTCGCAGTACCGTTCGGTGCTTTTCTACGCTGATGAGCAGCAGCGTGAGGCGTTTGAGCGTGCGGTGGCGCGTGCTCAGCAGCTGTATTCCTCCCCGATTGTTACGGAGCTTAAGCCGCTGGGTGTGTTCTATGAGGCTGAGGAGTATCACCAGAATTATTACGCGTTGAATCCGGCGCAGGGTTATTGTGCGTTTGTGGTGAGCCCGAAGGTAGCTCATGCGCGCCGTAATTTTGCGCATTTGCTCCGCTAGGTTGCACGTCTCTCCTGTTGTTTTGCCCCGCGGCTGTTGTTCTTTCTTCGAAAATATTCGGAATAACGGCCGCGGGGTTTCTTCGTCTATGCCCGTCTGTGCTCCCCTGTGCTCGGCTGTGTTCGGCTACTTGATGTTCGCCTGTGTTTTCCGGTGGCTCTAAGGTGCGCCCGGTATGATGGGGGTGTCGACTCACTCCCCCCCCTCATCTGTTGACCTCTTCGAAAGACTGCTGATGACTAGCTCTTCTTCTAAGTCCATCGCTTTGAGCCGCCGCGCCGTATTGGGTGTGGGCGGTATTGGTCTTGCCGCTGTGGTGTCTGCGTGTGCGCGTACGGTGCATCCGCCAGCTGATGTTGCTGAGTCTGGCTCGGCGAGCGCGAGTGCTTCAGCGAGCCCGTCTGCTTCGTCGGCGCTACCGCCTGCGAATAAGTCGTATCAGGGTAAGGTCACCTTCGATAACTTTGAGAAGAACGGCGAGTATGTTCCTGCCACGGCTGAGCAGAAGGCGCAGAACGTACCCAAACCGATCATGCCAGAGAAGGTGCAGGAGCTGAGTATTGACGGTATTTATGCGCTGATTGGTTATTGGATTTCTAGTTTTAATTATTTGGCGTTGACGGGTGATATTGAGCCGTTGAAGAAGACGGACCCGAGCAGCGATTATTATAAGGAGCTTGAGCCGATGGTTAAGCTCTATGAGACGGGGCGCGGCTGGATTTATGACACGAGTGAGCCGATGTCTGTGTACCTGTTGACGGATACTCCCACGCAGATTGAGGGCGACCGTATTCGTTATTTCTGGCGTGCTCGTTCCCTAGTTGATCAGAATGCGAAGAGGCATCTGACGGAGGGCGATAACCGCGATAAGTCCCTTGTGGGGGCTGAGGATTCTCAGGGCCAGGCGATGCGGATTGTTGTGGAGTATAAGGAGGGTGCTTGGTTTATGAGCACTCAGAAGGATAAGGATGCTGATAAGAGCTCGGATTCTGCGAGCCCTTCGGCTTCCTAGTGCACTAATTGCAGCTTTTTGATCTTTTCTCTGCAAAAGGATACAAGTAGCGATATTTGATATCTATTTGCGCGTTTAGGGTATGATAAGGGTGTCAACTCACTCTCTTTCCTTTGTTGACTTCTTTTGAAAGGCTGATAATGACGAGCCCTTCCCTCATATCTACCCGCGTGAGCCGCCGCGTGGCGCTGGGTGCGACCGGTGCCGGTGCACTTGCTGTGTTGACTGCGTGTGCTGGTAGTATCCGCCCGCTGGCTGATGGCTCAGCGTCAAGCTCCGCTTCCGCAAGTGCATCCGCTAGTGCTTCAGCTAGTGCCTCGGCAAGCGCTTCGGCTTCTGCTTCTTCCAGCAAGTCCTATAAGGGCTTCGTAAAGTTTGATAACTTCGAGAAGAAGGGCGAGTACGTTCCGGCGACCGCTACTCAGAAGGCACAGAACGTACCCAAGCCTCTCGTTCCGGCGAACATGAACGAGCAGAACGTTGACGGCATGTACGCGTTCATTGGCTACTGGCTGGCAAGCTTCAACTATGCAGTGCTGACCGGTGACACTGAGCCGATGAAGAAGGCGGACCCTGCGGATATTTACGTTGACATGCTGCAGGATTACGCGGTGATGTATGGAGACGATCTTGGCTGGCTGTACGGTTCGGATACCCCGATTACTATTGAGCTGATTAGTAGTGCACCGCAGAAGCCTTCCAGTAGCGGTACCCTGTACTACTGGCCGGCTTACATGAACTACAGCCCTGATGCGAAGATTCACCTTGAGGGTAAGTCGGATCAGCCTTTCAAGACGGCGGAGAGCCCGAACGGCAAGCTGATGAAGGCCATTGTGGAGTACAAGGACGGTAAGTGGTTTATGCTGACCGGCAAGGAGAGCTCTTCTGCATCTGCTTCTTCTGGTAGCTCTTCGTCTGTCTAGGCCGTTGTCTTTGACAGCGTGAATAGGCTTCTCCCCCGCCTGCGGTAATGCACCGTGGGCGGGGTTTCTTTTTGCCGAAACGCTGCCAAAGCTCTGCGGAAATCCAGGGAACACCCAGGAGAAAACCCGGCGGATGGTCGGGGTTGCCGGAGGGTGCCTCGGGTACGCTTAACGTATATACATTGACGTACTACATGTGGTCTTTACCTGCAGGTTGTGAGCCTCGTGCTGACGGCTTTGTGGGTGATGGATCCGACGAAGGACTTCCGATGACTACCTTCTTCACTCGACGTACCGCTCTGGGTGTTGCTGTTGCGGGTGCGCTTTCTGCATTGACTGCGTGCGCTAGTGATATTCGCCCGTTGGCTGGCGGCACCGGCTCGGCTTCTCCGTCGGAGGCGGCGACCGCCTCCGAGACTGCTTCCGCATCGGCATCTGCGAGCGCTTCGGCTTCTCCTTCTGCGTCTGCGAGTGCCTCTGCGGCTTCGGGTCTTCCGTCTTCGGGTAAGTCCTATAAGGGTCCGATGAAGTTCGATAGCTACGAGAAGACCGGCGAGTACGTTCCGGCGAGCGCTACGAATCCGGCTGAGAATATGCCGAAGCCTGTTCCTCCGGCGAATATCAAGGAGCACAGCGTTGATGGTGCGTACGCTTTCTTGAGTTTCTGGCTGGCGAGCTTGAACTATTTGATGATGACGGGTAACCCGGCCCCGATTGAACATATCTACTACAACGGCTACGGTTGGGAGAAGTATCAGAGCACGATTAAGCTGTATGCGTCGGGTGCTGGTTGGGTGTACGGTACGGAAACTCCGTATATTGTTGAGCTGCTGACGGATGCTCCTCGTGAGGTGCCGGGTAGCGACAATACCCGCTTTATTTGGGAAGGCTATTCCTACATGGACCCGAAGATGATGCGGCATTATAGGAATCAGCCTGAGAAGGCAACGAGCGCTGATGAGTCGAAGAAGAGAGTGGCGAGGTTCCGCCTGGAGTACAAGGACGGCAAGTGGGAGCTGTCGAGCGCCGCGTAGTTGCCGCTTTGCAGAGGGTTCGCTCTCGTAGTGATTTCTCATGTGATAAGACCCCGCACCTGGTAAAACGCTGGGTGTGGGGTCTTAATTTTCTGAACAATTGAGGTGGTCGCGGGGCTATGTGGTGGCTCTCGGGTAACCTTAAAGGTGTATACATTGACGTACTGATAGGTCTTTACAGGGCGTCTACGCCTGCTCTGGTGCGCGGCGTCGTTGTTTGTTCTGTATTGGCTCCAACGAAGGGCTTCCGATGACTACCTTCTTCACTCGACGTGCTCTCCTGGGCGTGGGTACGACCGGCATCCTTACGGCGCTGACTGCGTGCGCTAGCGATATTCGCCCGCTGTCGCAGGGTTCCGGCGGTTCCTCTGGTTCAGCTTCTGATGCTGCGTCTGGCGCGGCTTCTGGTGCGGCGTCCTCTTCTGTGAGTGCTTCGGCGTCGCCTTCTCCGACTGATGATCACACTCCCGGCTCGTATGTTGGTCCGATTAAGTTCAATAACTACGAGCGGAACGGCACCTACATCCCTGCGACTGCGAATGCGCCGGCGCAGAACGTGCCGAAGCCTCTGATCCCGGAGAAGATGAAGGAAAACAGCCCCGAGGGCGCCTACGCGCTGATGGGTTATTGGCTTGCTTCCCAGAATTATCTGATTCTGACCGGCGATGTTGAGCCGCTGATGAAGGCGGATCCGGCGAAGGCTTTTTTGAGCAACTCTAGGACCATGATTAAGCTCTATGAGTCGGGTCTGGGTTGGATTTACGGTTCGGATCAGCCGTACAAGATTGAGATTGCGGAGAATGAGCTTCAGCCGGTTGCTAATAAGCCGGACCGTTACGAGTGGCTTGTGACCGTCGCGTATGACGCTGCCGCTAAGTACCACATTGAGGGTGAGCCTGATGCGACTATCGTTGAGGAAGAAAAGACGATTCCTCGCACGACGAAGTTCATCATGGAGTACAAGGAAGGCATGTGGCGCATGCTTCTGGACAACAACAGCTAAATTTCTTCATCTTCTGATACGCACTATTTAAGGATTTCTGATGACGACTTTCCTTTCTCGACGTGCCGCACTAGCTGCCGCTACCGGTGCCGGCGCGGCTGCGGCGTTGACTGCTTGCGCTAGCGATATCCGCCCGCTGGCGGATAGCTCCTCTGCTCCTTCCAGTGAGGCTTCCTCTTCCACAAGTCCTAGCGCCTCTGCTAGCCCCTCTGCCTCCGCTAGCTCCTCCTCTGGAGGCGGTTCTTCTGCGAAGTCTTATCTGGGGCCGGTAAAGTTCGACAACTATGAGAAGAAGGGCGAGTACGTTCCCGCGGATGAGACGCATAAGGCGCTGAACATGCCTAGGCCTCGACCGCCAGCGAATATGTACGAGAATACTGTTGATGGAGCTTACGCGGCCTATAGTTTTTATGAAGCAAGCCTCAACTACTTAGTACTTACCGGCGATGTTGAACCGTTGAAAGAAGCTGACCCTGTTGGCAAGGACGTCAAAGCTTTTCAAGGTTATGTAACTGTATACGAAACCAATGAGGGGTGGTTTTACGGTTCGGAGAAACCAGTTCAAACTGAGATGCTAACCCCCCGGCCTGAAAAGGCATCAGGTAGCGACACCCTCATTTGGCCTATCAGATTTGTTAGGGATCCTAATGCAATGTCTCGCATTGAAGGGCGAGCAGATGAGCCTATGTTCCCTAGTAAGGCTTTGACTCCTGACCACGCCAAGCTGAAGTTGTCCTATAAGGACGGTAGATGGTTTTATGCCGCCACTAAGGGCGGCGAGCAGAGCACTCCAAGCCCAAGCACTAAAGCATCAAATGAGGCTACCCCTAATAACGCCTAGAGCATCTTTGCTCAGTTCATCTTATGGGCGGAGATTTACCTCGCACATAGGCTCTAGGATTTAGTCTCATAACCCCACACATTACTTAAGGATTTTTCATGGCAACTTTTCTTTCTCGACGTGCAGCACTAGCTGCCGCTACCGGTGCCGGCGCGGCTGCGGCGTTGACTGCTTGCGCTAGCGATATCCGCCCGCTGGCTGATAGCTCTTCTTCCCCTTCCGGTGAGGCTTCGGCGAGCGCTAGCGCTTCTGAGTCTGCAAGCGCATCCGCCTCAGCATCTGCGTCGTCTTCCGCTAAGAAGTCGTACAAGGGTACCGTAAAGCTCGACAAGTATGAGAAGAACGGCGAGTACGTTCCTGCCACGGCTGAGAAGAAAGCGCAGAACGTGCCGAAGCCTGTTGTTCCGGAGAAGATGAACGAGGCGACCGTTGAGGGCATGTACCAGTTCCTCTGCTACTGGGTGGCAAGCTTCAACTACATGTTCATGACCGGCGATTTCGAGCCGCTCAAGAAGGCTGACCCTGAAGGCCGCTATGCGAACGATCACGCCAATGCTGTTCTTATCTACTCTTCCGGTAAGGGCTGGGTGTATGACACGGATGCGCCGGTTACCATTCAGCTGCTGACTGATGCTCCCAAAAAAGTTGAGGGCGGTCCCAACCGTTACGATTGGCTCGGACGCATTATCTATGATCCCAATGCAAAGGCTCACGTTGAGGGTCATGACCCTGTTCCTCTGGTTGATGGATCGACCAAGAGCGAGGCAACCAATTTTCCGTTTGACTATAAGGATGGCGCCTGGTTCTTACTCAGTGATGAAGAAGCTGATTCCCCCTCTTCAGAGGCGAGTAGCGCTAGTGCCTAACCCGCGTTCCTAGTCATTTATAGTGATGAGGGAAGCTCTCGAATGCAGTTGAGGCTGCGTGCGGGAGCTTCCCCTTTTTGTTTGCATGGCCTGCGTACGGTCGTGTTGAACTATTCCCCCAGATGAGCAGGTGCCGGCTTTGAACATGTATCAGTTTCTTCGGGTACGCTTAAAAGCACACGAACAAACCATTGAGGGGTTCCCATGCCTACCTTCGTTACTCGACGCACCGCTCTGGGCGTTGCCGCCACCGCCGCGCTCGCTTCCTTGACTGCCTGCGCCAGCGATATCCGCCCGCTGGAGGACCCGAGCGTAGTTGACCCGATGCGCCCCTACAAGGGCGAGTTGAAGTTCAATAGCTACAAGTCCACCGGAACGTACCACCCCGCAAGCAGCACGAAGAAGGCGGAGAACCCGCCTATGCCCGTTCCTCCCGTGAATATAAAGTCAAAGACGACCTCGGGCATGTATGCGGCGCTGGGCTACTGGGTCGCAGCCCTGAACTACCTGACGGTTACTGGCGACGCTACCCCGTTCAAGGACGTGGACCTGGACGGCATCTACGTGCAGAAGATGAAGGCATACGTAGAGTTGTACGCAAAGAATGAGGGGTGGATGTACGGCACCGAGACGCCGCTCGTGGCTGACCTGACCGAAGAGACTCCGCAGAAGGTTAACGATGAGCAGTACCGCTGGAAGGGTATTGCCCGTAGCCATAAGGATGCTGTTCTCCATTACGTACCCGAGGACAGGGACATTCGTCTGGCTGAGACGAGCGGTGATTCCAGTAATGATGAGGTCACTTTTGTGTTGAAATACCGAAACGATGCGTGGAGGGTCACCGTTGAGACGAAGAGTTCCTCGACGACTTCTCCCGGTTCCTCGGGCGGAAGCGGCTCCGGCCTCAACGTTTAGGATGCGGCGGTATAGGAAGATACAGACGCGGGAAACGACTGTATAGGAAGATAATGGCTTTTCCCCTAGTAAACGGTGCTTTTCGTTAGCTAACGTATCTTTTGTAGCATTTTCCAAGGTTTGACAACGAAAAAATCATAAACATACCCAAATACACTAAGGTACCCTGAAATAGATACACCGATAATCTATTGAAGGGTACCTTATGTCTACCTTCGTGACCCGACGCGCCGCCTTTGGCATCGCCGCCACCGCCGCGCTCGCCTCCTTGACTGCCTGTGCTAGCGATGTCCGCCCGCTCAGCGACCCGAGTGTGCTCGACGCTCAGCGTATCTATAAGGGCGAGCTGAAGTTCAACAACTACGAGTCGCAAGGAACTTACGTTCCGGCAACCCATGAGAAGAAAGCCGAGAATCCGCGCAAACCCGTACGCCCTGCAAACATGAGCAACAAGACAAAGGGCGGCATGTATGCAGCATTGGGATATTGGATGGCTTCTCAGAACTATCTCATGATTTCTGGGGATATTGAGCCTTTAAAGTCTGTAGACGCAACCGTAGACCAATACTGGGAAAAGATGAAGAAGGCGTACGTGAAAATGTATTCAGACGGCAGCGGCTGGCTATACGGCACCGAAACACCTTGTCTATACCAGTTGACAGAGGAATCTCCTCAAAAGATTGACGAAGACCGCTACCATTGGAAAGCTACGACCTACATGCACAGTAGGGCCGTAGTCCACACCACGGCACAGGGCTTGGAGATTTCGCTAGCCTACACAAATAACCCAGACGGTCCCAGCAAAATCATTTTTGAGTTGGTACACCAAAATGGTGCATGGACAGTCGGTCCTGCAGGAGGAAGCAACGCAACGAATTCACCCCAGCCTACAGCAAGCAGTTCTTCTCCGGCGTAGAAGCAACAATATTACTGCCTTAGCGAGAGCCCGTGTTTTTCGTCATCTCCCGCCGCTTTTAGGGTCATGGAGGCGCACACAACATTGGGCTGGCCGCTCCCCTGCGATATTCTGGAATTAGTTCAATACCGGCACATACTTTATTCACCTCAGAAAGAGCCCCATGTCTACCATGTATACCCGCCGCACCGCCCTGACCGCACTGGGTCTGGGTACCGCCGCGCTTCTTGCCGCATGTTCCTCGAACTCCTCCGAGTCTTCGGCGACCGCAAGCGCATCCACTACCGAGTCTTCGGCGACCGCGAGCGCTACCGCATCCGTCTCCCCCACGGCGGAGGCAACCACCACCGTTGAGCCCGGCCCCAGCATGAAGGGTGAGGTCGTTCTTGCCGATTACTCCTCCACCGGCACTTTTGAGCCGGGCACCAAGGAGCACAAGGCAGTGAACGTTGCGATCCCCGTGGAGCCCGCGAAGCTGCGTGAGAACAGTGTTGAGGGTCTGCACGCGTTCATTGCGTACTGGCAGGCTACCCTGAACTACCTGCTGCTGACCGGTGACGGTACCCGCTTCACGAACATTGACCACACCGGCGACTACTCGACCGTGGCTGAGTTCTTCCAGAGCATGTACGCTTCGGAGAGCGGCTGGGTTATTGGTTCGGAGCGTCCGATGGTTCTGTCGCTGACCGCTGACCGCCCGACCAAGGACACCCGCACCGGCTACTACACTTGGGCAACCGAGATGGTGATTGATGGTGCTGAGGGTGCTGGTGTGTACAGCAAGACCAACGATCGTGTGCAGCCGCTGACCGAGGTGTTCAAGTACCCGGGCAAGCCGGTGGCTGGTCAGATTGTGGCGCACTACCAGGACGGCACCTGGCGTATGGTGCGTCGTGCTCCGGGTACTGCGTCTGCTTCGCCGGTTCCGTCGCTGAGCCCGAGCGCTTCTGCTGAGGCGACTGCTGCAGGTTCGGCGGAGGCGACTACTGCTTCTGCTGAGGCATCGGCACAGTAAATCCAGCCCCCCTATACCGCTGAGAAGCCACATGTGTTTCGAGAAGCCACCATTATGGTTGCTTTTCGAAACACATGTGGCTTCTCGCTTTTGATCTTTCTTGGAAAAGACAGATATAAACAAAAAAGCCTTGATCCCGAAGAATCAAGGCTTTTTCCTAGTGTGACCCCAACCGGATTTGAACCGGTGTTGCCGCCGTGAGAGGGCGG
>NZ_CAUOUU010000010.1:0-92620 GCF_963507905.1 uncultured Rothia sp.
TTTCAAGAAGTTTTGTGTTGTTTGCGTTCACTGTATGGTTTTTGGATAACAATCCAATAGGCAATAAAAAGAGCCCGCTTACGCGGGCTCTTTTGCTTTAACAGCTAAAGTTGGAAAAGGGGCAGACCCACGCGGGTCTGCCCCTTTTTTGTACCCTCAGAACCCCATGAATCTACCGGGCCCTCCAGAGAGGAGCGCACTGGGATAGAGTAGAACCATGCAATACCCCATGTTTTCCCACGCACCCGAGCAAATCGATCAGCAGCAACAGGCTAATGAAGAACGGACTGCGGCACTCTACGTAGAGAGCTCGCTGGAGCCTCACGAAGCATGGGCAGCACTCACCGAATACATTCACCTCTGGTGGCCCAGGCAGATCCTACAGAGCGAGGAAAGCCATATAGACCTCTCTACTGAGCTGCTGCTCGAAGAGACAGCAGACGGGGATATTATTCCTGTGGCACGCATTATCCAATGTGAGAATGAAGACGTCCTCACCATCGCACCCTACCCGGGTACATACCTGGGGCGCCTCATGGGAGTAGACGAAGATGCAGAAGAAAGCCTGAGCTTCATCCTGGATGCCCTAGCCCCGGAGACTGCAGAAGGACCGCTATCCCTACTCGAGATCAGTAGCGGCACCTACACAGGTCGCGAGGACGAGGAACTAGGAATCTACGAGGGACACGAAGAAGCGGCTGCGCTACTCATGGGCGCATACGCTCGCTTTATTGGATCTGAGCTCGAGAAAGAAGAACTCTAAAAGGTACATAATCAAAGGGCCTGCTCGACCCTGTAGAGTGGTATGTCATGAGCACACAGGAGCAGAACACCGCACAGCAGAAGGACGCACGCCCCATCTGGGCGCGGCTGCGCACTAAAGCTGTGGCAGAAGAGGCACAACCTCAGCGCTACAGCAAGACTGATGTGCTGAAGCAGAGCAATATCTGGTTCCGCAAACAGGGCGTACCCCTCATCATTCCTGCACGTCAGCGTGCTCTCGATGCGTTCCCCCGCTCCGTACCCTGGATCCTGTGGGCGAGTATCATGCACGTCTGCTATATCTTCCTACGCGATATCCTCATTCTCGTAGTTGATAACGCAAATGGTTCCCTCCCGGAATACATTAAAGCCATCACGACCAACACCGCGCTCAGCGATGAAGTGCTACCCATGCTGGTGCTCGGTGGTATCTTCCTCGTGATGCCGATAATCTCCGGTGTGTTCATTACTCTTGCCCATATACTCATGGTCCGCACCCCGCAGTGGGTTCAAATCACCACGGGTATTCTTACCGTACTTTTTGCCGGCATGCTCTTTGTCGCCAGTGTCTTTGAATCCAGCAGCCTCGACGGCCTCGACTTCGTCTACGACGGTTCCCAAGTATTCCCGCTCATCGTTGTGGGCATCTACCTCGCCATCTTCCTCGGCGTAGACACCATCCTAGGGTGGTCCTTCAAACATGCCATCCACCAGCTCGCCTCCCTGCCACCCATGATTGCGAAAGTACTACCCGTACTCATGGTGTCCGTGCTCTTCATCTTCGTGAACGCAGACCTCTGGAAGCTCGCCAACAGGCTCAGCTTCCCGCGCACCTGGGCTGTTCTGGGGCTCATGGGACTCCTCGCCGTGTTCGTGATCGTCACGACCTCCCTAGAGCGCACAGCGCGCCTTCTGGGCCGCAATAGAGGCGACGACATTGCAAGCTTTACCGAGAACGACTACGAACGCGCCGCGGCCCTCGAAGGGGGAATCTGGAACACCGTCCAAGACTGGGTCGAAGAGAAGAAAATCCTCGAACACCGACCCCTCAAAATTGCGTCCTGGGGCAACCTTATCATCATCCCTATGATTGGGCAGATTATTCAGGCGAGCCTCTTTATGTTGCTCGTCTTCGGGTTCTTCATGGGGTTCTCCTCCATCGCCATTAGCGACACCACCATCGAATCCTGGATGACCGTCAAACCCGAACACCTCAAAATCCTCGGCGTAGACACCAACATCAACGCCGTGGTCATCAAGGTGTCCATGATCGTTGCCGTGTTCTCCGGGCTCAGCTTCGTCGCAACCACCAGTAGCGACGAAAAATACGCCCGAAGCTTCCTCAAACCCATGATCGAGCGAATCAAGCACATCCTGGTTATTCGCGATATCTACCTGGGCCTGCTTACCATGCCCAAAAACGAGGTACTCATAACCCTCGAAGAGGAGAAGAGCGCGGAAAAGGAGACCGACAAGGCATAAAAGGGCTCCTCAGGGGGGTAGAAGCTAGTGGGTCGACAGGTTCATCGTCAGCAGATTGAACACCAGGTATGCCATCAGAAGTGCCGTCGCCCCATCCAAAACACGCCATGCCGAAGGACGCGCAAAGAGCGGACGAAGCAGACGCGAACCGTACCCCAGCCCCAAAAACCAGATAATACTACCGCAGCAGCACCCCAGGTAGTACCACCAACGGCCAGGATCGCCCTGGGCGTTCGCCAGCGAACCCAAAAGAATAGTCGTATCCAACCACGCCAGCGGATTCAAATACGTCACCGCCGCCGTGGTCAGCAGAGCCGCCTTCAACGACTGAGAATCGCCCTCCGCATCATCCACCACGATGGAATGCGGGGTAAACACACGCCGCCCAGCCTCAAAACCAAACCACGCCAAAAACGCCGCACCCACATAACGGAACACCTCAATGAACCACGGTGCCGCATCCAACAGAGCGCCCAGGCCCACCACGCCCAAGCCAATCATCAGAGCATCCGACAGAATGCAGAAAATAATGATTGGGGTAATATGCCGACCCAAAATACCCTGACGCAGCACAAAAGTTCCCTGGGCACCAATAGCCGCCACCAGAGAAATCGTGGTGGTAGCACCCAGAAACAGCAGGGACAGGGAGGTGGACATGGTGAAACTTTCTATGCGGGTCAAACGGGGCGCGGGCTTCGCGGATATGCGGGTGGTGGCTCCTCTAATACCAGCTTGCCAGGCAAAAGCATGCGACACAGGGATTATTGCCCCGATAGCTAGAGTGTGAAGCGCCAGAGACGAGAATACGGGAAAACAAACCCTAAATCTATCTAAATATTTTCACACTGCGTAAGATATTCTTATGACACGTTTCAGTACCGACCAGCTCTCCACCTTTGCCGCCGTCATCGAATACGGCACTTTCGATGCCGCGGCAGATGTTCTGCGAGTGAGCCCCTCCGCCATCTCCCAGCGCATCAAAGCCATGGAACAGATCGCCGGAAAGGTCCTGCTACGTCGAAGCAACCCCGTCACCCCCACCGATGCTGGACAAAGCGTGCTGCGCATCGCCCGTCAGAGCGAATTCCTGCAGCAAGAAATGGAACGCGAACTCATGGGTGCTGGCGGCTTCCAAAGCGTCTCCGTGGCGGTCAATGCCGACTCGCTCGCCACCTGGTTCATCGACGCCGTCGGAACTCTCAGCCGCGAAGACAGCATCTTCTGCGACCTGCGACGAGAAGGTGAATTCCACTCCTCCGCCATGCTCCGCTCCGGAGAAGTCATGGCAGTCATCACCTCCAAACCCGAAAAAATCCCCGGCTGCTCCGTTGAAACCCTCGGAGTGGCACGCTACTGGTGCGTCGCAACCCCCGACTACGTACAGCGATACCTACCCGGCTGGCCCAAGCGCGTAAGCCGCGAAGAGCTCAACCGTGCCCCCGTCGTCGAATACGACCGCAAAGACTTCGTGCAGGACGTAGCGCGAGTCCTCATTGAACAAGAAGTAGGTCTGGAGGCTGAAGAAACCTTCACCCAAAGCCCCACCATCTACATTCCCTCCTCCCCGGACTATGCGCGCGCCGTCAGCGCCGGTATCGCCTGGGGTCTCATTCCCGAAGCGCAATGCGCCGAAGAGCTCGCAAGCGGGCACCTCGTGAAGCTCGCCGCAACCCCCGTAGAATTCCCCCTCTACTGGCAGCGCTGGAACATCAACTCGCCCGTCATGGAAACCGTAACCCGCCGCGTCCACGAAGCGGCACGAGGCGACCTGATCTACTAGAAGAGGATGGCTCCGTGAGCTATATGGAACGCCACCAGGTGGCTCTCTACCTCGCCTCCATGGCCGTGGGAGGTGCCAGCGCGGGGCTGAGTGGGTGGAGCCTAGTTTCTGAGCAGCTCGTGCCCTACGCGCTCGGTGCGCTCCTGTGGACCAACTTCGCTCTCATGCCTCTAGTCGGCATGAGTGTCGGTCAGCATAAGAGGCTCGCTCGCACGGTCGTGCTGGTGGCTACCCTTGGAACCCCGATTCTAGTTGCGCCTCTGGTCTCCCTCTTCATTCCCGAGGGCGGCCCCATTGCTCTAGCCACGGTGATTGTTTTGCTGGCTCCATGCGTGGATTACGTTGTGGTTTTTGCGTGTATTGCTGGAGGGGAATATCGCGGTTTGCTGGCGACAACGCCCTATCTTCTTGGTACCCAAATCGTTTCTATTCCATTCTGGACTAGTGCGTATGCATATATAGGAATATTAGATATTGGGGTGGTGGGAGAAATATTCCCCCTTCCCACCGAAAGCTACCTCAGCTTGGCACCGCTCATCGTGCCCCTGATAGCCGCCTACCTCGTGCAACGCTGGTCAACCCGCTCACCGCAGCGTCAACAAGCCTACGAACGCGTACGCAGCATGAGTGATGCCGCGATGATTCCCCTCATGTGCCTGCTCCTTGCTCTCATGTGCTCCGCCTACACCCCGGCGGTGCTCAACCAGGCACAGCTCATTCCCCGACTCGCCGGACTCTACCTCACCTACGCCATCCTCGCAGGAGGCACCGCATGGTGCCTCAGCAAGGTGATGAGCCGACCGGAACGCATCTCCGTAACCTTCAGCGCCGTCACCCGCAACGCCCTCATCATCTACCCCGTCGTCGCGCTCTGCGCACAACGCCTGGCACACAACGGGAACCCCGAAGCGAGCCTCATGGGCGCCACCGTACTCACTCAAACCCTTACCGAGCTGCTCATCATGGTCGCCATGACCGCAATCTTCCGAGCAAGAACAAAGACAGGTAATGCGGAGGCGCTCTAACTCCAGCCCTGCCAAACAGGCAGACCCCAAACACAGAGAGGCGGCCGCCCCATACGGGACGACCGCCTCTCTCATAAAATCTAACGCATAAGTCTTAACGCCAGCGAGTCATCATCAGCATGCTCACCATCATGGCGCCCACACCAACACTCACATTCCACATACCCAGATCAGGAATCGGGAACAGGCCCTGCGTAATGTAGAAAACAATAATCCACAGAATGCCCACCGCCAACAGCGAGAACATAATCACGCGGTACCACAACGGAGTCTGCTCCTTCAGCTGCGTGCCGCTCTCCATCTCACGAGCAATCTCACGCAGACGCAGCTCGCTCGCATCCTCCACCTCAGACTTAGCAGACTTCTGAGACTTCTTCTTGGACGATGCCTTAGCCGAGTTGGTCGACATACTTCCTCCGCTTATTGTTGTATGGGTAACCTAAAAATATATGTTCACACCTATCTTTGCAGACTTACGGGATGATTTCACCTTCTCTATGCGTTGAAAGATAAGGAACGCCACCCGGCGCCCAAGAACATACACAACCCAAAGGACAAAGGAGAACGCATGAGTCAAGGAACGGCACCCACCGCAGAGCGCCGGCCCCGCACCGTGCTGCACTGGATCATCCAGATTACAGGCGAACTCCTTATCACCATCGGCCTGCTGCTACTGCTCTTCGTCGCATGGCAGCTCTGGTGGACCAACATCGACGCCGACCGCACCCAATCCCAAGCCGTCAGCACCCTCGTCCAGGAATTCGACTCCAACCCCGCCGAACCCCTCCCCGACTGGGATCCCAACACCCCGCCCGCCGGTCTGAGCGAACCCGGCCACGGTGAAGTCTTCGGCGTCGTCTACATCCCCAAGTTCGGATCCGACTACCAGCGCCCCGCCACCCAGGGCACCAGCTCCGACGTGCTCGACTCCCTCGGACTCGGCCACTACGAAGGAAGCGCCATGCCCGGACAGGTCGGCAACTTCTCCCTCGCAGGCCATCGCCAAACCCGCGGTAAAGTCCTCAACGACATCGACCTGCTCACCGAAGGCGACCACATCTACGTGCGCACCAAAGATGGCTACTACACCTACACCGTCTACAGCCACGAAATCGTGCAGCCCGACCAGGTAGAAGTCATCGAACCCGTCCCCGGACAGCCCGGCGTAGCACCCACCGAGCGCCTCCTGACGCTCACCACCTGCCACCCGCGCTACGGCGACACCGAACGATACATTGTCCACGCCCGCCTCGAATCCTGGCGGCCCGCCGCAGCCGGAGCGCCCGCAGAAATTGCCGCCTCCGTCGCAGGATCCTAAATCAGAGAGGAAAAGCAGATGTACGCATGGATTTTCCGCCACCTCCCCGGCCCCCTGTGGGTTCGCATCATCATCGCCATCGTGCTGATACTCGCCGTAGTCTACCTGCTCATGGAATTCGTCTTCCCCCACTTCGCAGAGTACGGCCCCTTCAACCTGAACGTCACCATCAACCATTAGCGCTAAGGACGTGCCATGACCCGCATCCTTGTCATCGACAACTACGACAGCTTCGTCTTCACCCTCGTCGGCTACATCCAGCAGCTCGGCGCTGAAACCACCGTCATCCGTAACGACGAATACGAACTCGACGCCGTCATCAAGCTCGCCGAAGAACACGACGGCGTGCTCGTCTCCCCGGGCCCCGGCGCCCCCGCAGAAGCAGGCGTCATCATCGACACCATCCGCTGGGCAGCCGAAGCGAAGAAGCCTCTACTGGGCGTATGCCTCGGCCACCAGGCCATCGCGGAGGCATTCGGCGGCACCGTCACCCACGCCCCCGAACTCATGCATGGCAAGACCTCCCGCCTCGTGCACGAGAACGTCTCCGTGTTCAAGGACGTGCCCTGCCCCTTCACCGCGACCCGCTACCACTCCCTGGCAGTCGTACCCGAAACCATGCCCGAGGTCCTGGAAACCACCTCCACCACCGACAACGGCATCATTATGGGTCTGCGCCACCGTGAAGCCCCCATGCACGGCGTGCAGTTCCACCCCGAATCGGTCCTGACGGAAAGCGGATACCTCATGCTCGGCAACTGGCTCGAAGAAACCGGCCTGCAGGGAGCCGCAGAGCGCGCTAAGAGCCTCTCACCCCTCATGGCTTAGTACCTTTTTAGCCTTAGACGCCCTCAACGGCTTATATCGCCTCCAGAAGCCTCGTAGCAGACACGCTATAGGGAAACTGGAGGCGATAACTCTACCCCCGCACACTTCCTAACCCGAACCCAGGTACACAAAACCTAGGTATACGAAACCCCAGGTACACAAAAAGGGGCGGCACCCCACACCGTTTGGTGTGGAGCGCCGCCCCTTTTGCTAGCCGCTAGAACCCCTTAGCGGGCGTTAGCGTTATTAGCGTTGTTCGCATTGGCGTTCGCGTTAGTACCCTGAAGCGTACGGGTACCCGCAGTAGTGGACGCAGCCGGTGCCGGAGTAGCCGTAGCGGTAGAACGCTGCTGGTTATTCGCTGCCGCAGGCTGAGTAGCCGCAGTAGTCGGCTGGGTAGCGGTAGAACGCTGCTGGTTATTGGTCGCAGCAGAATTCTGATTACCAGTCGTTGCAGCAGAGTTCTGGTTACCGGTTGCTGCCGCAGGCTGAGTAGCCGCAGTAGTCGGCGCGGTCGTCTGAGTCGGAGTAGCAGCCACACGGATCGTCACAGTGCTGTTCTGAGCCACCAGAGTACCCGCTGCAGAGCTCTGCGAAAGCACAGTGCCCGCAGGACGCTCGTTAGTCTGAACGGTCTCAATGTTGGTGTTCAGCAGAACATCCTGAGCGGTCAGAGCAGCAATCGCCTGATCCTTGGTCAGACCCACCAGCGAGGGGACCTTCACCTTACCGGAGGACAGGACGATGTTCACGGTGCTACCAGCCTCAACGGTCTGAACGCCCTTGTCATCGGTCGAGCCCTTCTCCGGGGAAAGCTCCACAACCATACCTGCAGGAACGGAAGCGCTCTCCACAGTGGAGACGCGACCATCCACCAGACCCAGGTCCTTCAGAGCGTTACGAACATACGCCTCACTCTGACCCTGCAGGTTACCCGGCAGCTTGACCTTCTCCGGACCGCTAGAAACAGTCACGGTCACAGTCGAGCCCTTATCAACCTTAGAACCGACACCCGGCTCAACGCTGATAACGTCACCCTTCTTGATGTTGTCCGAGTAGCCCTGACGGTACTCCACCACGAAGCCTCGGTTACGCAGCTGGTTATCGGCATCATCGCGGGAAACATTCACCACAGCCGGAACCTGAACCTGCGGAACCTCATTCAGCTTGTTCTGGTAGTACAGCACCGAGCCGACACTGAAAACCAGCAGAGCAGCAATCAGAGTACCCACGAGGAAGCGAACCCACGCACGCTTACGCGGCGAAGACTCATCGTACTCCGCGTACTCCTCATCCTCGTACAGCTCCTCATCGTCTTCATACTCAAAGAAGCCATTGAGGCCGCCATCTTCCACCGAAGCCTCAGTAATCGAGGTGGTGTACGGAGCGTAGTCATCGCCCAAAGAAGCGGTAGTTGCCGAAGGTACAAACGCAGTAGTCATTGCAGCATCCTGCACCACGGTCTCTTCACCCGGGCGGGCAACCGACACCAGAGCCTGAGCGAACTCAGCAGCACTCTGATAACGCTCATCCGGGTTCTTCGCCAGGCCCTTCAAAATGACCTCGTCCAGACCGGCAGGAACCTCAAGCGGGGTGAACTTACTCGGAGGCTCAGGAGTGTCAGAGAGGTGCTTAGCCGCCAAATCAACATTCGACTCAGCATCGAACGGAGAACGACCAGCAATCATCTCGTAAATCACGCAAGCAGCAGAGTACAGGTCGCTACGGGCGTCAACATCCTTGCCGCTGACCTGCTCCGGGGACATGTAGCGTGCGCTACCCATCACCACGTTAGCCTTGGTCAGCGCCTCGCCGGCTTCCTCAATGGCACGGGAAATACCGAAATCCATGACCTTAATCTGGCCGGGCTGACCCTTAGCGATGTCCTCGCTGGTGCGCTCCAGCACCATAATATTCGCCGGCTTAATGTCGCGGTGAATAATGCCCATGGAGTGGCTGTACTGCAAAGCGCCCAGAAGCTGCTCGGAATAACCCAAAGCATCACGGACCGGCAGGTGGCCGCCACGAGACAGAATGGAACGCAGAGTATGACCCTCCACGTACTCCATCACAATATAAGGAATAGCGGTGCTATCTTCCGAAGAAGACTCCTCACCATCCTTCGAGGGGTTATATGAGCCGGTGTCATAGACAGCAACAATCGCAGGATTGTTCAGAGACGCAACAGCCTCCGCCTCACGCTTAAAGCGTGCGCGGAACGTAGCGTCCTGGGCCTGCTCCGGGCGCAGAATCTTAAGCGCAACCTTGCGGCCGAGGCGAGTATCCTCAGCAGCATAAACGGTTGCCATTGCACCGGTACCGATTACCTCGAGTACCTTGTAACGGTTATCAACCGTGTCGGGAACCGACAGGTCCATAAGTTCTCCTGGATCACTAAGACTAAAACTAAATCAAAACGTAGGGGCTAACGCGCCGACGCAGAAGCGGAAGCAGAAGCCGACGCAGACGGTGCAGCAGAAGCGCTCGCACTCGAACCCCTACCCGAACTGGAAGAGGCCACATACATGTCTACATTACTACCAACCGTGACCTTGGTGCCAGATGAGGGAGTAGTACGAAGCACCGTACCGGGGGCCGCAGTGTCCGAATTCTCATAATGCAGAGAAACATTCACACCCAAAGCGGCAACAGCCTTCGACGCCTCATCAACGTTCTTACCCTCAAGGTTCGACGGCAAAGTCACCGACTTCGGACCGGTCGAATAGCGAACAGTCACGCTATTACCCTGCTCCAAAGTACCCGTCGGAGAAACCGAAATCACCGTGTTCTCCGGCTGAGTCGACTCAACGCCCTCAGTCTTGGGGGACAGGCCAAGGTTCTTCAGCTCGTTCACCGCATCCTGCAGCTCACGACCCTCATAGTTGATCGAATTGACGGTCACTTTCTGCTTCGTAGTACGAGCAGAAGCAGACTCAGTCGGCTCCACCGTAGAAACAGTGCCCGTATTCGTCGGAACAGCAGAAGCCGAAGTGCTCGGAACCGGATCAGTTGAACCTCCACTATTAGAGGAAAGAACCGTCCAAATACCGCCAGCAATCAGCACGATAGCCAGAAGCAGAGCAACCCACATCCACACGTTCGGTCCACGCTTAGCCGGAGGGGCAGGAGCAGCCTTCACACGACCCGAAGCCGGACGCATGGTCTGCGCACCCGTACGAGGAATAGGCGCCGTCGTCGGCTCCGGCGAAAAACGACCACCAGAACCAAAACGCGGAGTAGTAGAAGCGCTAATCGGCTCCGCCGCCACATCCGTCGCAGTCATAGCGACAGTAGCATCGTCAGCATTCTCCTCAGCCAAGAACTGAGCCAAAGAAGGAACAGCCTTCACCGCAGCCTTCAGATCGCGGCGACGAATCGCATCTACAGCAGACGCCAGAGCGGTCGCATCCTTAGGACGCTGAGCCGGGTCCTTAGCCAGCAAGCACATAATCAGCGCGCGAGCAGCAGCCGGAATGGTCTCCGGAAGAGGCGGCGGCGGATCATTCACCTGAGCCAAAGCAATCGCAATCTGCGACTCACCCGTAAACGGACGACGACCCACCAGGCACTCATAACCAATGATGCCCAACGAGTACATATCCGAAGACGCGGTAGCCGCCTGACCGGTTGCCTGCTCCGGCGCCAAATACTGGGCGGTACCCATCACCTGGCCGGTAGCCGTCAACGGCACCTGATTAGCCAAACGAGCAATACCGAAATCAGTCACCTTCACGCGATCATCCGGGGTGATGATAAGGTTACCCGGCTTCACGTCACGATGCACCAGACCCTGCGAATGAGCCGCAGCCAACGCGCGAGCAGTCTGAGCAATGAAGTTCAGAACACGGTCCGGCGGCAGGGTAGTCTCGTGCTCAATGATGCTAGAGAGCGGATTGCCCGGCACCAGCTCCATGACCAGGTACGCGGAGTTGTCCTCCTCGCCGTAGTCGAAAACATTCGCCACGCCGGGGTGGTTCAACAGCGCCGTATTGCGGGCCTCAGCGCGGAAACGCTCCAAGAAGCCCGGGTCACCGGTGTACTCCTCCTTGAGGATCTTGACCGCAACGGTGCGCCCAAGCACCTTGTCGCGAGCTTTCCACACCTCACCCATACCGCCAACCGCGATACGTTCGGTTAGGGTGTAGCGCCCGCCCAAAGTGATATCAGCCGCAGGCCTCACTTGTTCAACACCGCCTCAAAGAGTAGCTTACTAGTACTGGTTGCCAACTGGGCACCGGTCGCCACGTCAATATCCTCATAAACCACAGCAATCGCAATCTGAGGATCATCAGCCGGAGCAAAACCGGTAAACCAAGAATTATTCAAACCTGCCGTCGTCTCCGCGGTACCGGTCTTACCCGCCACCTTCACACCGGGAACACCAGCATTGCGTGCAATACCATTATCAACCGAATTGACCATCCACTGCTTGACCTGGTTAGCAATTTCGGGACTAGTGGACGTACGCAGCTTTTCAGGAGAGAACTCCTGCAAAGTGCTCAGGTTGCTGGTCTTCACCGAACGAATTAGATTCGGCTTCATCTGCACACCGCCATTCGCAATCGCCGCAGAAGTCATCGCCACCTGCAGCGGAGTGGTCTTCACGTCATACTGACCAATCGCCGACTGAGCCAGCTGGCTCTGCGTCAGATTCGACGGGAAAGAGGACTTAGAAACCGTCAACGGAATCTTCAAATCCTGGCCGTAACCAAAATTCTCAGCGGTCTTCGCGATACGCTCCTGACCCAAATCCATCGCAATCTGCGCAAAAGGCGTATTGCAGGACTGAGCCAAAGCCCACTCAATCGTCGCCTGAGTACGGGTTCCACACTGACCGCCCGTGTAGTTCGGCAGGCTAATGTTCGTGCCCGGCAGCGGCAGCTGAGCGGGGTTCGGAATGACCGAAGATGCGTTGTACTTGCCGGACTCCAGCGCCGCCACCGCATCAATAATCTTGAAGGTCGAACCCGGCGAATAGGTGTTACCCGCAATCGCACGGTTAAACAGGGGGCTGTCCTCGTCAGAAGTCAGCGCCTGGTAATTCGCCAAAACCGAAGAGCTCGTATGAGCCGACAGAAGATTCGGATCATAGGACGGCGAAGAAGCCATCGCCAGAATCTCACCGGTCTTCGGGTTCATCGCCACCACAGCACCCTTACGGCCCTGTAGCGCGTTGTAGGCAATATCCTGAAGCTTCGAATTAATCGTCAGCTCCACGCTAGCGCCCTGCGCGGAAGAACCACTGAACAGCTGCGCCACACGATCGTAGAACTGGCTATCACTCGTGCCGGCAAGCTCCTTATCCATAGCAGCTTCCAAGCCGGTCGCGCCATAAATCGTGGAGAAGTAACCCGTCAGAGCCGCATACTTGAGCGGGTGGTTATACACACGCTGGTAGTTGTACTCATCATCGGACTTCACCGACGAAGCAATCTCCGTACCGTCAACCACAATCGAACCACGTGCCGAACCGTAATTGTCGTAGAGCGCTCGAGAATTCCACTGATTATTCATCAGCGTCTTTGAATCGAAGAACTGAATATAGCTGAGGGTACCCATCAGCAGGACAAACACGCACGCGGCAGACATCCACATGCGGCGAATAGCCCTATCCATTCTTCTCACCTCCAGAATCCTTAGCCGTAATGCGCGCCAGAACGCTAGTAGCACCCTCCGGCTCGTAGCTAGTGTCCGCATGGTCAATACCCTGCGGAGCATCATAACCAGCCACCAGGTGAGGTGCGCGGGCACTATGAGAAATAGACAACCACAGCGCCACAATAATCCAGTTAGCCACCAACGAGGAGCCACCGGCAGACATGAAAGGAGTCGTCAGACCAGTCAGCGGAATCAGGCGAGTCACGCCGCCAATCACCACGAACAGCTGCAGAACCATCACTGTAGACAGGCCGGCAGCCAGCAGCTTGCCGAAACCATCACGAGTACCCAACGCCGCACGGTAACCGCGCGAAACCAGGAGCATGAACATCATCAGGATGGCACCCAGACCCACCAGGCCCAGCTCCTCACCCAAGGAGGAAATGATCATATCCGAGTTAGCGTACGGGACGAGGTTTGCGCGGCCCTGACCCCAACCGCGGCCAAAAAGACCGCCGTAAGCTAGACCGAAAACGCCCTGCAGAATCTGACCCGAACCACCAGGAGACGCCTGGTACACCTCCGGTTCAAAAGCATGCACCCACGCATAAATACGGGCGTGCACGTGCGAGACGTAGTGGTACGCAAAATAGCCACCCACAGCTATGCCGACACCCGCAACCACCAGCCACGAAATACGACCGGTCGAAAGGTACAGCATCGCCATGAACAGACCAAAGAACATGATTGCCGAACCAAGGTCCTTCTGGAACACCAGAACACCCAGGCTCACAATCCACGCCAAAAACACCGGCGCCAAATCACGCAGACGCGGCAGATTGATAGGACCGATGCGGCGGCCAGCCACCAGAATCAGGTCACGGTGCGTCGCCAAATAGCCGGCGAAGAAAATCGCCAAAGTAATCTTCGCGACCTCACCCGGCTGGAACGTGCGGTTACCGATATGAATCCAAATACGAGCACCGTTGAGCTCCATACCCAGACCCGGAACCAGCGGCATGATGAGCAGAATCATCGACAGCACCAGGGAGGTGTACGTGACCTTACGCAGCAGACGGTAATCCCTGAGCACAAACACGATAATCGCGCACAGCAGCATAGACACGCCGGTCCACATCAGCTGACCATCACCCACCGGAGCCGCAATCTGCGGATCCAGACGATAAATCATGGTCAAACCAATACCGTTCAGCGCCACCACCAGCGGCAGAATAAACGGATCAGCGTAACGGGCACGGAACTGCATGACCAAGTGAATCAGAAGAGCACCGGCACCCAGCACCACCGTGCACGGCAACCACTGGCTCTTCGACGTATCAAAAGCGTGCTCCGGATCAATCAGGTACATGCCAAAGGAGCTGATACCCACCGCCAAAACCAGCAGGAAAAGCTCCGTAAAACGGCGTGCACGAGGCGCATCTGACTCACGACGGAACGAGAACTTAGCCATTGTTCTCACCACCCTCTGCCGCAGGTGCGGAAGCCTGCTCAGGCGCTACAGGAGTCGCGGAAGCCGGATCGGTGCTCGGAACCGCAGAAGCAGACGGCGATACAGACGCAGAGGCGGAAGCCGAAGCGGAAGCAGCAGCCTGCTCAGCCTTCTCACGCGTCTGATCCGCCTGAGTCTTCAAACGAGTCACAATCTGATGCGCATCATCCAGGTCCTTCGCCGTAATCGCATTACGCAGCAGGGAACGAGTATGATCATTCAGCTCACTCGTCTGAATATCAGTATTCTCCACCACGTGAGAAAGGCGAATCGGACCCAACGCATGCGGAATACCGTTGTACACCGCAACCGTGCCGTCACTCTCACCCACATAGTAGCTACGCTCCACATAGCGCAGACCAGTCCACGCACCCAGCGTCAAAACAGCGGCAATCAGCAAAGTAACGAACAGGCGGATCGACCACGACCGCGGGCGCGAACGCTCCGCAGCATCCTCAGCAATCAGCTCCTCCAACTCAGCCGGCAGAGCCGCCTCATCAGACTCAACCTTCAACGGCACACGCTGAGCCACCGTCGCACGGTGCTCCAGGGTACGCGAAGTCACCGCCGGAATCATGCCGGTCTCAGTAGCCACCGAAGCGGCACCAACCAGCTGATGCGGGCGGGAACCCAACTCACTACGCAAAATCGCAGCGTTCGTAAGAGCCGCATCCACGGCGTTATCGTACGTACCGATATAGTGACGCACCGCCCCAGAACCGCTATGCAACAGCGTTCCAGAGAAGTCACGAGCACGACGGAAACGGCGCAACGACCGACGAGACTCCTCAGAGTCCTCATCATGGTGCGCACCCAAAAGAGCCTCAGCAGCCTCAGCCGTGGCAGCAACCTCGGGAAGCTTCTGAGTATTCGTGCTGACCTCCTGCTCCGCCACAATCGAATCAGGCAGAGCAGACTCAGGCAGGCTCGAAGGACCCACCGGCTCATCCACCGGCAGAACCTCACGGTTAATCACCTGTAGGGACACAACCGTCACGTTATCCGGCGCGCCACGCTCCAACGTCATCGCAATCAGAGTGTCAGCAATCTCAGACAGGTCATCGGTAGAACGCATCACCTGCTCAATCTCCGCCAGGGACACCACAGCATCCAAACCGTCCGAAGAGAGCACCCAGCGCTCGCCGGGAACAGCGTCCAGAGTCTTCAACTCCAGCTCGGGGGAGGCGTCAACATCACCCAGAACACGCATAATCACGTTCTTATGCGGGTGGTTCTCCGCCTCCTGCGGGGTAATACGACCCTCATTGAGCAGACGCTGCACAAACGTATGGTCAGTAGAAATCTGCTCAAACTCGCCATCAGCGCCCGGACGCAGACGATACGCACGCGAATCACCAATATGGGCGAACTCAATGCAATCACCATCAATCAGCAGGGCAGTACAGGTCGTACCCATACCCGCCAGCTGAGGGTCATTCGCCGCCAGCTCATTAATAATCAGGTTCGCACTCTGAATCTCATCAGCCAGATAGACACCGCCGGCACCATCCTCAAAATCGGGGTGATCAAGCGGAGTCAAATTCAAAACCGTCGTAGCCGACGCGACATCGCCGCCCACGTGACCGCCCATGCCGTCAGCAACGACAGCAAGGAAACGACCACCGTAGCCGGAGTCATCATTCTTCGAGCGTTTCAGACCCGTATCAGAGCGGGCCTCAAAACGAAAAGCAATCTTCATACACTAGCCCCTCAACTGCATGGTGGTACCGCCAACGCGGAAATCATCACCGGGCTCAATCGGGGTCGCACGAGTCAGACGCTCGCCATTGACGAACGTACCATTAGTAGAATTCAAATCCTCCAGGAACCAACGGGAACCCTGAGGGAACAGGCGCGCATGACGGCCCGAGGCGTAATCATCCTGCAGGGACACCTCAATGTCATTAGCGCGACCAATAGTAATCGGGTGATCACCCAGCTGCATCATCGCGCCAGCCTGCGCACCCGCAGTAATCACAAGCTGCGAAGGGCGAGTCGGCGGAGGCGCAATATGGGTAGCCTCCGGAACCGCATCAACCGGCGCCGCACGATAGTTCTTACCCAAACCAAGGTCACGGCGAGCAGCCGAAACCACCAGGAAAACAAAGAACCAGATGAGCGCCAGAAAAGCGTAACGAAGGATAGTAACAGTCAGTTCGGACGCCATTAACGGGCACCTCCGGTCGAACTATGGAAAATGATGCGGGTATTACCCATGCGAAGCAACGAACCGTTCGCCAGCACCACGGGCGCACGCAAAGGCACCCCATTAATCAGCGTGCCATTAGTAGAACCCATATCGGAGGCGACCACCGCACCACCCTGCATCGAAAGCTGCAGGTGACGGCGAGAAACGCCCTTATCATCCAGACGAAAATCAGCATCAGAACCGCGGCCCAACACAAACGGCAGACGATCCACCGGGTGCATGCGACCCTCAATCTCCAAGAAGAAACGGGGAGCGCCCGCCGCAGGGGACGGTACGGGCATGTTCAGGCGAGGTGCCGGAGCCTGCTGAGGCGCAGGTTGAACAGGCTGCGCGGGCTGGGCGGGCGGAGCCGGCTGAGCTGCAGGCTTCGTAATGCGGGTCGGCAAAGAAGACTCACGCGGCGGACGCACCGGCGCATAGTTAGTGGCACCACGCAGAGACGACGGGGACGCCGGAGCCTCCGGCACAGAGAACGGCTCGAAGGTCGCAACAACCTCAAACTCGCCCTCAGAGAGAGAATCAAGAACGTTGAACGTCACGCGAACCGCACCAATCAGGGTGTAACCCTGCGCGCGGGCGTGCGAAATCGCCAAATCGCACAGCTCAACAGCGAACGGGTTGCCCCACTCGCGTACGCGGGGGAAATCAACCGGCGCAAAACGGAGAGTATAGACATTAGGAGCCATAGTGCGGCCACTGCCGTCCACATAGGACTCGTCATCCATCATGATGCGGACGCGGTTAGCAACATCCGCCTTCGCAAAGGTGCCGAAGCCCTTGGAAAGGCCGACAGTGCGACCGATGCCTTGCTCCAGCTTGCCCAGCTTGTCGAAAAACTTCATGCCGCCTCCTTCTCAACGACCATTCCGAGCAACAGACCGCGCAAACGGTCTTTATCCGAAAGGCTCAGTTTAACGAGCGTGTCTGTGCGTTAGCTGTGTGCCCTGTGAAAGAACACACCCGATTCTATTTTAGGTGATGCACTAGCCATCGCTCTGGAACCCCGTCATTTAGCGGGGAATTGGTTATGGATATGAAAAAATCCCCGGTTCTTTCGAACCGGGGATCGTTGGTGCGCGAGGGGGGAGTTGAACCCCCACGCCCTCACGGGCACACGGACCTGAACCGTGCGCGTCTGCCTATTCCGCCACTCGCGCATGTGTCTTACGGTGTATCACCGCAGGCAACACATAAAACTATACGGACTGCATGCGGTGCTGTCCAATCGAGAATGTGTGACCTTCGTTACTTGCCTTGCTGTTTGCTTTGTTACTTGGAGGTGGTGGAGGGTTTAGAAAGAGCCTTCGAGGCACTATCAGACACTCCGCCGGCAGTAGCCGTATCAGATACAGTCGCACCGGACCCGGCCGCGGAACCCCGCGCCGTACGCTCGTGTTCAGCCCGTTCCCGGTCAATACGTTCTAAACGCGCACGCAGCAACCACGTCACCGGACCCACATACGGCAGGCACAACACCAGCAGAAGCCACTTCAACTTCTGCACCTCAGAAAAATACGGATTCCGATGAATCGTCACCAAGCACAGTAGCGCCAACGCAATACCAGCCAGAAATACGCCCGTGACCACCAACTCCAGTACGGCATGCCAATCCATAAACCCTCCTAATATCCTCCCTAAGGATACAGACCCCGGACACGCCCCAGGATATGCATCAGGACGCGCCCAGAACGTGCGCCGGCAGGCACGCTCTCCACACGCGCCTCGGGCACGCAAAAGGGCCCGCCCCGCACACAGCAGGACGGACCCTCCACAAAAGCCATACACGCACTCTTACGCCAGGCTCACAAACTAGCGGCTAACCTTCTTAGCCTTCTTTGCAGCACGACGCTCAGCAGCCTTCGCATCATACTCAGCCCAGAACTCACGGGTGGTCACCGCATCGGTACCATCCCACGCCGCAAGATTCTTCAACTCAGGCATATCCGAAGCCTTGAAAATAGGCTCCAAACCAGCCTTACGCTGAGCCTCATAGTTCTTCAACACCGCAACAACCTGCGGAGTCATCAACAGAACCGCCGTCAAGTTCACAATCACCATGCCGGCATTCAACATATCCGCGGTAGTCCACACCAGGTCCAGCGAAGAAATCGCGCCGAAGAACACGAACACCAGAACCAGTGCACGGAAAATATTCATCGGCAGCTTACGTTCAGTCACGAAACGCATGTTCGACTCGCCGTAGTAGTAGTTACCAATCACAGTCGAGAACGCAAACATGAAAATAGCGATAGTCAGGAAGTGAACCGCCCAGTCGCCCAGCTGTATAGCCAGTGCCGACTGAGTCAGCGACGCACCGCGCGAACGATCACCATAGGTCGGGTTCGACAGCAGAACAATAAACGCGGTCACAGTACACGCCATCATCGTGTCAAAGTAAACACCCAGAGTCTGCACGTAACCCTGCTTAGCCGGGTGAGAAATAGTAGCGGTCGCGCCAGCGTTCGGAGCAGTACCCATACCCGCCTCGTTAGTCAGCAGGCCACGCTTCATACCCCAAATCACGGCACCCATCGCGCCACCGGTCACAAACTCCTTAATACCGAAAGCACCCTGGAAAATCATCAGCAGCATATTCGGAACCTCAGAGATATTCAGCAGAACAACCAGCAGACCCAGCAGCAGATACAGCACCGCCATAATCGGCACCAGCCACTCAGTCACCGAAGAAATCGCGCGAATACCACCGAAAATAATAGCCGCAGTCAGCGCCACCATAATCAGACCAATAGTGATGCGGAAGCCCATCGAGTTAGTACCCGAAACATCAATGTTGAACGAGTTCGCCGCAGCATCCACCACAGCATTCGTCTGAACCGCCACAAACACAAACGCATAAGTGACCACAATAAACGCCACGAAGATGTAACCCATCCACGGAGCATTCAGGCCGCGCTTCATGTAGTACGCCGGACCACCAATGTAAGAATCCTTACCGCGCTCCTTGTACAGCTGACCCAGAAGGGACTCCGCGAAAGCAGAAGCCGCACCAACAGCAGCAATAACCCACATCCAGAACACAGCACCCGGGCCGCCCATAGCAATAGCCAAAGCAACACCCGCAACAGTACCGGTACCCACACGAGAAGCCGCCGACACAGTAAACGCACGGAACGAAGAAATACTCTTCTTACCGTCAGCCTCACGAGCAACCGGGTCACCCAGGACACGAATCATTTCCTTAATGGAACGCCACTGCACGCCGCGAGTACGAATCGTAATGTACAGACCAGCCGCAATCAGAGCGTAGTAGAGGAAATTACTCCACATCCAGTTCTGCACGGCATCCACGGAGGAAGTCAGCCCTGCAGTATGCGTATTAATGTCCCCGATGATATTCAAAAGAAAATCCACTCGGTACTCCAATCTTGAAAGCAAAAAGCCCGCACGCTCAAACCCGGAAGACGGACGAGGTGGGGGCTACATTGCTGGGTGATGCGGACTCATGCCGCGTAACGGAGGGGTATATGCTCCGTATAATTAGTCACCCCATTGTGTCGGGTGTAACCCCCGCTAGGCAACTTAAAAAGGGGCGCAACGCAAAATGTAACGAATACTTAATATATGCGCAGAGTAAATATAGGCTCCGTGAGGGTACCACCAATACACGCGGGGCGGGTGGTGGGAAAAGCCCGGCACAAGGCACAAAACCTCGCACCGGGCATAGCGAATAGCGGGGGTTCGCAAATAAACGGGGGTTCTGGCCGGGGCTATGAACGCTCAGGCTTCACAAACGGGAACGACAACACCCCACGAATCTGCGTCTGAGCCAACAGCATCACCAAACGATCCACACCCAGACCCAAACCACCCGTCGGCGGCATACCCGTCTCCAAGGCGTACAGGAAATCCTCATCCACCTCCATCGCCTCCAGGTCACCCGAAGCCGCCTTCAACGACTGCTCCGTCAGACGCTCACGCTGCACCAGCGGATCCGCCAACTCAGAATACGCACAGCCCATCTCCATGCCGTTGATCACCAAATCCCAACGCTCCGCCAAACCCGGAACACTACGATGCGGTGCCGCAAGCGGACTCGTCTCCGCAGGGAAATCCGTATAGAACGTCGGCTCCACCGTATGCGCCTCAACCAGCTCACCATACAGCTCCTCAACGATGGCCCCCGGACCCATACCCTTATGAACACGCACACCGTGCTGCTGCGCCAGAGCCAGCAGCTCCTCAAAGTCCGTCTGCACATCCACGCGGCGACCCAGCGCCTCCGACAGGGCATCACACACCGACACCACACGCCACGGACCCGATACATCAGACACCGTGCGCTCACTCGACGCCTTATGCCCCAGCGGCAAAGACACCGAACCAAACACCGCCTGCGCGGCATCCTTAATCAGGCGCTCCGTCAACTCGCGCATCTGCACATAATCCGCATACGGACGATACGCCTCAAGCACCGTAAACTCCGGATTATGGGTCGCATCAGCACCCTCATTACGGAAATCACGACCCAGCTCATACACCGGACCGCTACCGCCCACCACCAGGCGCTTCAGGTACAGCTCCGGCGCAATACGCAGCGTCAAATCCTCACCATAGGCGTTGATATACGTGCGGAACGGACGCGCGCTCGCGCCACCGTGCACCGTATGCAGAATCGGGGTCTCCACCTCAAGGAAACCCTCCGCATCCAGTCGGGCACGCAACGCCTTAATGACCGCGGTGCGCAGACGCAGGTTCCGCATCTGATCCGGATGCACCAACAGGTCCGTGGAACGGCGACGCAGACGCGCCTCCGGGTCGGTAAAGGAGTCGAAGGGGATGGGGTGCAGACTCTTCGACGCCATGTGCCAGGTGGAGGCAATCAGCGATGGGGTGCCGTTGCGACTCGCCCCGTAGTTGCCCCGTACGGTGATGATGTCGCCGGTATCCAGGTTGCGGGAGGCGAGGCTCAGCAGGCGCTCGCCCACCAGGTTGCGCTCCATGACGACCTGTAGGGTTTTGCCACCTTCAATAAGGGTTACAAAGAGAACTCCACCGTGGTTGCGAAGCGCGCGAATACGGCCCGAAACCATGAATTCCGAATCTGGAATATTTTCAGAAGAGAATATATGCAGAGCATCCTTGACACCCAACACAGGGGCGCTAGCACTACCCAAAGAACCACCCAGCGGATACGGCTCCATACCCGCCGCACGCAACGCCTCCAGATGGCGCAGACGATGCTGGGTCTGATCGCTACGCGACACCTCAGGAAGCTCATCCACAGTAGCAAGCTGCATCTGCTGAAGAGCCACCAACTCATCAGCAGAAAGAAGCTGCTCCTGATCCTGCAAACGGCGCGCCGACAGATTCGGCAAGAAACCCTCCGCCATGCCCGCAGCAAACACAACATTCACCATCGCCAAGGTCGGCTCCGTCGCCAAAAAACGAGGAACCCACAGCGGGGCAAACTTCAGATTGAAACGATACAGACGGCGCAACTGCAGAAAACGATCCAGCACACCCAAAGAGCGGGAAGCAAAACGGTTCCACGCCGACGCACCCACTTGATCAGCAGCCTCAAAAATATGGCCGAACATCGCAAAATTCAGCGACACCCGACGCACACCCAAAGACGCCGCCTGCTCCATCAGCGACGCCACCATAAACTCCACCACACCATTAGGCGCATCGGGGGAGCGGCGCATAACATCCAACGACAGGCCGGTAGAACCCCACGGGACGAACGACAGCAGAGCCACCATCCGGCCTGACTCATCATGAGTCGAAACCAGCAGCGAGGAAGAATCCGCCGGATCATTCACACGATTCAGAGCCATCGAAAAACCGCGCTCCACACGCCCATGACGCCACGCAGAAATATTCTCCGCAACCTGCTGACGCTGCTGCTCATCCAGCTCTGAAAAACGGCGCATCTGCACCGTGTACCCGCCGCGGCGCACACGCTGAACCGCCTGACGCACCGGCAGCATCGACGTGTCATTGAGCGTGAAACGGTCCGCTTCAAGAACCGCCTCCTCACCCATCTGAATAATCGACAAGCCCGCACGGTTATAGGCGCGAGCACCCGCCTCACTCACGCTCAGAGCCGCAGGAACCCAACCGTAACTACGCGCCTGCAGCATCCACTGCTCAATCGCGGCATCCCACGAATCAGGGTCACCCACCGGGTCGCTCGACGCCAAACACACCGAACCCACCGAGCGGTACGTAATCGCCGCCCTCTGGTCGGGAGAGAAAATAACCTGCTTATCGCGGCGCGTCGCAAAATAGGAGAGCGAATCATTGGCACCGTACTGCTGCAGCAGGGCACGAATCTTCAGCTCCTTCTCACCGGTCCACGCATCCGGGGCACGGTAACCGCGCGCCAACAGGTACAGCGCCGCAACCAGCGAGGCACCGTAACCAAACGAAGCCAAGAAAGCCACCACATCAGCAGCCCAAACACCAGGATGCGTACGCTCAATACCCATGCCGTGCATGAGCAGCTCCCACGGGGTGATGGAACGCAGCGGCTCCCACACACCAATACGGCAGAGGTACCAGAGCACCACAGTGGTCAGCAGAATACCGCCAGCTGCCGTAGCAGCCGCACCCGCCCACGAGAGGCGACCAATGCGTGCCGGGAACGCCGACCGAATCGAGAAAAGGAAAGGCACCAGCGCGCACGCAAACACAATGGAGAGCGTATCGACCGTCGAGGAGAAAATACGGTCCTTCGGCATGATTCCCGCCGGGAACGCCAGCGTGAAAGCGCTATGGGTCGCGATCAGCGCGCCGAGCACCTGAAAAACGATGGCCGCAATGAGGGCAGCGCGCTTGCGCACAATCAGCCCGGACACCATCACAATCATCGTGATGGCGCTGGGCAGAGTATGCGTGGAGGGAATATTCAGCAGGTCCGCAATGACTTCCCACCAGGTGAAGCCACGGCCGTGCCGCAGAGGAGAGATAATCCACGCGAACGTGGTCAGAAGCGCGGCAAAAGAATACACCCCGATGACCACGCGTGCTGATGTCTCTGCATACCTAGAGGGAGGCGCAGACGCCTGCCCTGCTCGTGCTGTACGGCGACGTGAGGTAGTGCGGTGAGACATCATTATTAGCGAGGAATCGGGGTGTAGAGAAGGTATTGGACCTAAAGAATCTGGCTAGGCTTCAGCCTTCGGGTCACGGTAGGTGTCTTCGAAGACGTCGGGGATGCCGTTGTCGTCAGCATCCACGCTTTCCTTCTCAGCCAGCGCACGGTAGTGCTTGTTTCGGCGAGACAGGATAGACGCACCCACAATGGCAGCCAGAACAGAGCCGACGAGAATCGCAATCTTTGCGTCCTCGGTGTGCGCCGAGCCGTGCGGGAAGGACAGCTCAGCCACCAGCAGGGACACGGTGAAACCGATACCACTGGTTGCAGCCAGACCGACCACGTCAATCCAGGCGATATCCGGGTCGAGGTTAGCGTTCTTGAAGCGGGTGACGAGCCAGGTGGTACCAAAAATACCGATGGTCTTACCGGCAACCAGCCCAACCATAATGCCGACCGCCACGGAGTCGGTGAGGGCGCGTCCGAGGCCTTCAAAACCGCCCACAGCCACACCCGCGCTGAAGAACGCGAAAATCGGCACGCAGATGCCGGTAGAGAGGGGGCGGAAGCGGTGCTCCAGCACCTCCGCAAGACCGTGTTCAGCCTGCGCCGCCTCAGAGCGAGCGGACATCTTCACGGGCACTAGGAAGCCCAGAACCACACCAGAAATGGTGGCGTGAATACCGGACTCAAGGAAGAGCGCCCAGGTGATAATACCCAGGGGCAGAAGCAGCAACCAGGCAGCCAGCGGCTTCAGGTGCAGCATGGTCTCACCGCGGTAGGCGATGAACGCGAAAAGGGCGAGGGGGATGAGTGCAAAGAGCAGGTACTCGCCGTGGAAGTTATTGGTGTAGAAAATCGCGATAATGCAGATTGCAATCAGGTCGTCGACCACAGCCAGGGTCAGCAGGAAGACACGCATCGCCGAGGGGAGGAAAGTGCCCACTGCGGCGAGAACAGACACCGCAAACGCAATATCGGTTGCGGTGGGGATAGCCCAACCGCGCAGAGCGGTGGGGCTGGTGAAGTTCAGAGCCGTGTAGATAATTGCGGGCACCGCAACGCCGCCGAAAGCAGCCGCAATCGGCACAATAGCGGTGGACGGCGACTTGAGGTCACCGATCACGAATTCTTTCTTCAGCTCCAGACCGGTGAGGAAGAAGAAAACGACGAGCAGACCGTCTGCCGCCCAGGTACCGACGCTCATCTGTAGGTGGTTGAAGCCGGGGATAACCGGGCCGACCACGGTGTCTCGCAGACCAAAGTAGAGGGTGGAGGCGGGGGTGTTGGCGAGTACTACTGCCAGTACCGTTGCGATCAGAAGCACGGTACCGCCGACTGATTCTGCACGCAGAATATCGGCTACGCGGCGTGAGTTGCTATACGAGCCGCGGCTGAGGGTATCTGGGTTGGTGTGAGTCATTCTCTCCTCTTTCTGCCGCGGTATTCTGCGGCATCTAAGGCTTTTAAGTTTACTCCGCACTGTATGAGTATTCGAGTACCCGCCGGCGGCTTTTAGCTCATGGACGGTGCACCGCGGTGTGTCTTTATGGCGTATATGCATAAACGTTCCGCCCTCGCCGCGTGGTGCGGTGAGGGCGGAACGTTTTAATATTTCTGCAGGTATTCTGCGTGGTCGACTAGTGCTCTAGTCGCGCAAATGCGAGATTATGCGCCTGCGATAGCGGGTGCGCCGGACTCCTGGCCGTGGTCGTCTGCCAGCTCGCGTGCAACGTAGTTCTCCAGGTCGAAGAGGTTGCCGTTTGCGCGCTTTACGACGGTCACGAGGGTCTCCATGGTTGCAACTTCCTCAACCTGTTCCTTCAGGAACCAGAGGATGAACTGCTCGCCCAGTGCGTAGTTCTCAGCGCGTGCTGCGGAGAACAGCGCCTCGATCTGACCGGTGACGGCCTTCTCCTGAGCCAGGGACATGTCAACGATTTCCTGGACGTTCTCGAAGTCGTTCTTCACGGCGGGAACGGAGGGAATCTCGACCTTGTGGCCGCGGTCCAGCTTGTACTGAACCATCATGAGTGCGTGCTCGCGCTCTTCGAGGGACTGGCGGTAGAAGAACTTAGCCAGCTGGGGCAGGTCCTCACCGTCGAGCCAGATAGCCATGGACAGGTACTGGTGAGATGCTGCGAACTCGTGGCCGATCTGCTCGTTCAGAAGGTCGTAGAAAGACTTAGACATATGGTTTCTCCTTATATGGTGATTGCTTCGTAGGCGCCGGATGGCGCGGTGCAACCTGTTGGTATTTATCGTACGGTGTGCAGTGGGTCGTGTACAGAGAGAAAAGGCTAATCGGTGGGGCAGATGAGGTATCCCTGACATATTGTCACCACTACCCTTAGTGTGGGTGACCTGAATATACCCTTTGGTTTGGGTGGTATTGAGTGTGTTCCCTTGATATTTCGCGGTTTAAGGCGGCATGAAGCACCTAGATTTCCCACGCACATGCACGATGCATTTGTGTCCGGTAGCTGATAATCCGGCGTTTCTGGGCGGTGCGTTACGGCGTAAAAAATTTTTAAAAATTCTTCGCAGATGACGGTGCGTGGGACTACTTTGAGGCTACTTTAGGGGTTTTAAGGTTCGCGCGTGCTGTAGCGCTCGCGGCTACACGGGCCTGATCAAGAAATCTGTTAAAGAGATAAGGCACGTTCCCGGTGGGAATGTGCCTTATCTCTGGTTCTCTCAACTCTCACCCGCAGGGCAGGTGGAGGAGGTTATTGTGTGGGGTAGTCCCCACGTTTGAGCGCATCAATGGAGATGACGTTTGAGGGGGTGTTGCCAAGGACCGCCTCGCCGATTTCTGCGAGGTGCTCAACCTGCTCGGTGGTGAGGTGGTCAAAAATCTGGCGGCGTACTTCGTTCACGTGGCCGGGTGCGACCTCCTGCACCTTCTGGTCGCCTGCGGGGAGCAGGTGACAGATGCTGACGCGGCGGTCTTCTGCACTGAGGGAGCGGCGGACGTATCCGTCCTTCTCCAAGCGTGCCACGACGCGGGAGAGACGTGCAGGCAGGGTGTTGGTGGTAATTGCCAGTTCGGTCATGGTCAAGGAATTGTCCTTGGACTCGGAGAGCATCGCGAGCACCATGTATTCAACGAAGCTAATGCCGGCTTCGGTCTGCAGCTGGTTTTCCAGCTTGCGGGTGAGGTTGAAAATGATGGAGCTGATAAAGAGCCAGCCTTCTCGCTCCTGGGGGGAGAGCCACTGGATGGATTCGCTGTGTGCGGTATTTTCGGACCGCTGCGCAGACGTGGTTGGTGTGGACACGGGATTGGTTCCTCTTTTATCGGATATGGAGCTCCCTTATTAAGGGGAGATGCGGTGTGTTGGCACCCATTGTAGCGAAAGGTCTTACTCGCAACCTGAAATTGGTACGGTCAAGTAATGGTTGACACTTTGGTGCTAATTTTTTAGAGGGTGCTAGGGTCATCTTTTTGCACGCAGTGACTGCAAAAACCTTGGGTAGGTAGGTGATGCACGACATATTTAAAAAGATTTCCGGTACAAGTATAGATGAGAACGTACCAAGAAGCACACTCGTGTATCGAGCCGAATTCCGCGGAATATCAAGGGTTTTAGGGGTGTGAATGAAAATTCTGAGGGGTGCAAAGAGGTTGCCAGGGGTGAAAAATAACGAAACGATAACAAAAATTTTAAGAAAATCACGGTTTTGGCTTTGCAACCGTAATGAAACCGTGTACACTAATTACATAACGGGGTCGAAGGAAGCCTCCGAGGCGAGACCGGAAGCTCGCTTCGATAGGTTCGACTCTCTATTTATCGGTGATTGTCGTCGGTGTACGAGTAACTCGTATTTCTACCGACGGATGTGCGGTGCGGGTGCAGTTCGTGGTTGGGCTGCATTCCGTACCGTATCTTTTTAACTCGAATATCTATCAACTCACTCTAAGAGCATCCAATGATCGGGTGCTCTTTTCTTTTGCCCTCATGTAGGTGCGCCGACAAGGGAGCTGCGGGAGCCGGGGGAGGGCTGTATGAGGCGGTGTGCACATCTGTACCGTGCGGCTGCAGTTCTACTGTGCCGTATCGCGCCGAAATGGTTATCCACAGGGGTTATCCACAGTGTGGAGAACTTACACGCATGTGATTTGGCAGAGCAGAATCGAGGTCCTCCCCAGGTTTAATTTAAGAGTGCTACAGAAAAATTCTTGTAATTACAGGCTTTCACGACCATTAAAACCGAGGGTAAGTTCTTAAACAGAAGACCTTTTTATCTTTAAATCCGCGGAACCCGAAAATTTCCACAGCTGTGGATAACCCTGTGCACTTAATCCACCGCCTCCGGCGTAAGGAGGCGCGTAAGATCGCTCGGCGGCTCTGTTGGCACTCAATATTTTGGCTAGTAGAAGGAAAAACGCCCCGGATGAGGGCGAAAATTCTGCAGTTTATCCCCCGCGCATCCCCAAAATAGGATGTTATCCACAGCAGTTATCCACAGTGTGGAGAACTTACAGTACTGTTATTCACATGAGTGCATACCCCGGTATTTCGCGGCAGAAAGGGGTGTAAGCCTTAAATAGCCTGTTGATACACACGGTTTTCCACAGCTGTGGGGAAAAGTCTCCGCCTAAAATCCACAGGCTCGAGCGAGGTCTTACATAAATGTGACGCTCCCCAACTCATGAAAAGTAAAGTAAACGCTACGCTGGTAATCTTTAATACAAGCCAAGTTTTCTAATGAAAGGCATCATCATGGCTGAAAAGTACACCCTCCCCGAGCTCCCCTACGACTACGCGGCGCTCGAGCCCCACATCTCCGCAAAGATCATGGAGCTGCACCACGACAAGCACCACGCAGCATACGTTGCAGGCGCTAACGCAGCTCTCGAGCAGCTCGAAGAGGCACGCGAGAACGGTGCATACGGCAACGTCTCCAAGCTCTCCAAGGACCTGGCGTTCAACCTGGGTGGCCACACCAACCACTCCATCTTCTGGAACAACCTGTCCCCCGAGGGTGGCGACAAGCCCACCGGCGAGCTGGCAGCAGCAATCGACGAGTTCTTCGGCTCCTTCGACAAGTTCCGTGAGCACTTCACCAATGTTGCACTGACCATTCAGGGCTCCGGCTGGGCAATCCTCGCATGGGACACCGTTGGCAAGCGCCTCATCATCGAGCAGCTTTACGACCAGCAGGGCAACATCTCCGTTGCGCTGATCCCCGTTCTGCAGCTGGACATGTGGGAGCACGCATTCTACCTGGACTACCAGAACGTCAAGGGCGAGTACGTCAAGGCATTCTGGAACATTGTGAACTGGGCTGACGTTCAGGCTCGCTTCGAGCGCGCAGTGTCCCAGACCAAGGGCCTGGTCCTCTAATCTAGATTTTCGTCAGCGCGGTGAAGTGGCCGCGGTGAGGTAACTGAAACGGGTGCCCGGCGCCTCCATATTCGGAGGTGCCGGGCACTCGTTTGTTGTATTCAGATGTTGCTCCGGGGGTGGAACCCTAGAGCGCCAGCGTGCGGTCAATGCGGATGCGGCGGCAGAAATCCTCATCATGGCTCACCACGATAAGCGCACCGGTGTAGGCTTCGAGCGCCTGCACCAGCCAATCCACCGAAGAAATATCGAGGTTATTCGTCGGCTCATCCAGCATGAGTAGCTGCGGCACCGGATCTGCCAGAAGCACCTGCGCCACCGCTGCGCGGAAACGCTCACCGCCGGAGAGCTCACCGGTCTTATGGTGCACGCTCTCACGGCGGAAAAGCAGGCGCGCCAACTGGTCACGCAGATGCTGCTCGCTCACGCCGGGGTTAGTCCGCTGCACGCTCTGCAGGAGGGTGAGCTGCGGGTCGAGGGTGATGCGCTGGGGAATGTAGGCCCCCTCGAGGCAATAGTCGACCCGGTAGGCGGGCTGCACGGGGGAGCGGTACTCCGGGTCTTTTGCGTGGGCAATTGCCTCAAGGAGGGTGGTCTTGCCGCTGCCGTTCGCACCGGTGATGCGCAGATGCTCGGGGCCGCTGAGAATCAGGTGTTCGGGGTGCTCCGCAGGGGTTCCCTGCCGGCTCTCGCCATCTGCCTCAACGGGTGAAAAATGCAGAGAATCAACCTTAGTGGGTTGCTGAGTGGTAAATGTTTCACGTGAAACCTGCTGAGGGTTAGTCCCACGAGAATCAACCCTGTGCAGCTCCAGTACCTTGCGCCCCGCGGGTAGGGGCTGCTGGCTCAGCTCGGCATAGATTTTCTCCTGCACGCGCACCTCATCCTGGGCGTTCTGGTATTCCTCCTGAGCCTGCTCCTGCTTGCCGATGCGCAGAACTCGAAGCTTTGCCGCCGCCTGACGTGAGGCGTCCTTGGCGAGGGCAAGAATCGTATCCGGCTGGTCGTCCTTCCACACCTGCGCCATGTTCTTCGAGATAATCTCCTGCGCCTGCACCCACTCGCGATGCGCCGAACGCACCCGGTTCTTCGCCTCGCTCACGCGACGCTGAGCCGCCTGCTGCTCGGTGTCCAGTGCCTGCCGGTAGGTGCTGTAGTTACCCTCGAAGAGGCGCAGATGCGCCAGCCCCTGACGGTCAGCATGAAGCTCGGCAATCACGTTTACACGCTCCAGTAGGTCACGGTCGTGGCTAATGATGAGCGCCGGGCAGGGTAGCGCCTCCAACGCGGCGAAGAGCTGAGCCTTCGCCGCGGAGTCCAGGTTGTTCGTCGGCTCGTCGAGCAGAATGAACTCGGGGTCAGAAATCATCAGCGAGGCAAGTGCAGCAATGACCGCCTCGCCACCGGAGAAGCTGCGCATGCTGCGAGCAAAGAGTGCCCGAATCGCCTCCGGGTTGTCTCGATCAATCAGTGCCGCCGGGGTGAAGCCGTAGGTCGCAAGGGCCGCCAGGGTGCGCTCCTCAACGTCCCAGTTATCCCCGATGGTCTCGTAGAGTTCGGGGGAGTATTCGCCGGATTCCACCGCCTGTAGCGCCCGCAGAATCTCGGTGATTCCGCAGAGCTCGGCGAGGGTTTGATTCCGATTCAGACCCATATCCTGAGGTAGATACGCCATGTGTTCCGGCGCCGCCAAAGAACCGGAATCCGGGGTCAAATCACCCAAAATCAACCTCATGAGGGTTGTTTTTCCGCAACCATTATCACCAATGAGCCCGGTCAGAGGTGCCGAAAATACCGCCGACAGATCCGCAAAAAGCGGAGGCTGGCTCGGGTGCGCAAAGTGTAGATGGGCGATACTAACGTGCGCCGCCGCGTGGGAAATGGCGTGCGAGCGGGCATCGCGGGAAGAAGCGGAACGGGGAAAGGTCGCCTGCGGCTGAAGTACGTGTGTCATACGAGCTCCTTGAGGTATGGATGCTCGGGTGCTCTCAAACTCCGACGGTGGTGCGTTGCAGTAGTGTGCCGGCGGTTTGGGTGCCTATGCTGAGCGCGTGGCGGTAAGAGGATCGCCCCAAAAGGGCGCGAAAAAACCCGAGCGTAACGGTGGATGTACCTGTGCCCGGGTGCGTGCGCGCTGATTGGAACACGTAGGAAACGTGTCCGTAGAGCTGCTGCGTGAGCGCGCGAAAAATTCTGTGAGGTCCGGGCTTATGCTCGGTGGGTCATTTCTTTGATGCCTCCTAGATTCCGAATACCGCCCCGGTCGCGCCTTGGGTGGCTTCGGTCAAACGATACGTTCAGCTCCGTAACTACCCCCACGATGGGGCGGCGTCGGAAGAGAGCTGAGGACTCCAGCATAGGAACTAACTGGGCGCTGAGTCAAACACCTTCCTATGTAGGAGAAGATTCAGCGTGCTGATTCCCTGAATGGTTCCTTCCCGAGAGTTTTTGTTGAAAGGTTGAGTGTGCGGTCAATGCGGATGCGGCGGCAGAAGTCCTCATCATGGCTCACCACGATGAGCGCGCCGGTGTAGGCTTCGAGCGCCTGCACCAGCCAATCCACCGAGGAAATGTCGAGGTTATTCGTCGGCTCATCCAATATGAGTAGCTGCGGCACCGGATCTGCCAGAAGTACCTGTGCCACCGCGGCACGGAAGCGCTCACCTCCGGATAAATCCCCAATGCGCTGATGTACGCTTTCGCGACGGAAAAGCAGTCGCGCCAGCTGATCCCGAAGATGCTGTTCGCTCACCCCGGGGTTAGCCCGCTGCACGCTCTGCAGGAGGGTGAGCTCCGGGTCGAGGATGATGCGCTGCGGCAGGTATGCGGTGTTGTCCAGGCGGTAGAGCACTCGGTATGCAGGCGGCACTGGGGAACGGTAATCAGGGTCATTTGCGTGCGCTATCGCATTGAGAAGCACAGTCTTGCCACTGCCGTTTGCTCCCGTGATGCGCAGGTGTTCGGGTCCGGTCAGGATAAGAACCTCGGGAAAATCTTGGATTTGAAGCAGATAATCAACTTTATATGGTTGTGTTTCACGTGAAACGGTGTTTTGGGTGTATGCATTCTTAAGGTCGGCGCTCTGCAGTGTAGATGCGCAAGAGTCGTTCTTCACCCGATGTAATTCCAGTACTTTCCGCCCCAATGGGAGTGCATCCTGAACAAGTTCCAGATAGATACGCTCCTGCACGCGCAGGTTCTCTTGGGCTTCTCCAACTGCTGCACGTGCATCCGCCACCATGCTTTCGTGGGCTGTGTGAAGTTTCCCGGCAGAGCGCTCTGAACTGTTTTTATCCAGGCCCATAGCCATGCCAGGTTTCCGCTTTGACCGTTCAAATTCGCGGCCTCGGCGGGCGTTGCGATCGAGCTTAATCTGGTTCTCGGTGCGCTCACGCACAGCCTTACGCGCCTCATTCTTCGCCTCGGTCACGCGACGCTGAGCCGCCTGCTGCTCGGTGTCCAGTGCCTGCCGGTATGTGCTGTAGTTACCCTCGAAGAGGCGCAGATGAGCCAGTCCTTGACGGTCGGCGTGAAGCTCGGCAATCACGTTCACGCGCTCCAGTAGGTCGCGGTCGTGGCTGATAATGAGCGCCGGGCAGGTGAGGGTTTCAAGAGCCGTATAAAGCCGATTCTTCGCCGAAGAATCCAGATTATTTGTGGGCTCATCCAGCAGAATGAACTCTGGGTCTGAATACAGAAGCGCGGTGAGTGCGGCTGTGACCGTCTGGCCACCTGAAAAGGTGCTAAGGGGACGCATCAGAAGGTTGCGACGGGCCTGTGTATCGGTCGTAGTGAGGGCAGGACCAAAACCATGTTCGGCAAGGGCTGCGAGGGTGCGTTCTTCAATATCCCAGGCGTCGCCTATGGTGTCGTAAAGGCTGGGGGAATAGTCGCCCGATTCCAGCGCATCAAGCGCCTGCAGTATTTTTGTAATTCCAAAAATATCGGCAAGATGCTGATGCCCACTCAACCCTAAATCTTGCGGTAGGTACGCTATGCGCTGTGGGGTGCTGATTATGCCTTGACTAGGGTTTATGTCGCCAAGAATAAGTCTGAAGAGGGTAGTTTTTCCGGCGCCGTTATCGCCGATAAGTCCGGTGAGTGGCGCAGAAAATACCGCGGAAAGGTCGGTGAAAAGTGGGGGCTCACCCGGATGCGCATACGAAATATGGTCGAGTGTAATGTGGTGTGGCATGGGCCGAGTTCCTTCGAATGGGTGCTCGGATTTCCGCCAGCGCACGTGAAGGCGTGAAGGCATGAAAAACCCGAGCGCGGTCTGTAGGTACACGTAAGCCCGGGTAGTGGGGTGGACGCATAAAAGCGCATTGACCTGGTGTTGTTGGATCCGGGCTTATGCTCGGTGGGTCATTTCTTTGATGCCTCCTAGATTCCGAAGACCGCCCCGGTCATGCCTTGGGTGGCTTCGGCCAAACATTGCGTTCAGCCTCTTAGGTTTCCCCCACGGTGGGGCAACACGGATAGAGAGCTGATGGCTCAAGCATAGGGAGCGCGCGGGTGCTGAGTCAAGCACCCTCCTGTAAAACCTTCTGACAAGTGCCGATACCCCCTAGAGAATGCAAAAGGAGGGACGACACCACGCGGTGCCGCCCCTCCTTTTAGGCATTAAATCTACGCGCGTACAACGCGCGAAACGCTATTACGCCTCGTGACGCTCACGGTACATGCCCAGCGGGCCCGCATCCGCGTACGCCTGAGCGTCGTTGTAACGGTACAGGCGCGGCGGGCGGTGGCGGGTGCCCTCCACGCGGCGGCCGGTGTCAATAATCGACTTCGATGCCGCAATCTGGCGGCGGAAGTTCGCCGGATCCAGGGTGCGACCCAGAATCGCCTCGTACACCTCACGCAGCTGCGCCAGGGTGAACTCCTCACCCAGGAACGAGTGCGCAATACGCGAGTACTCGACCTTGTTCTGCAGGCGGTAGAGTGCGTACTCAATGATTTCGTTGTGGTCGAAAGCAAGCTCGGGCAGCTCATCCACCGGGAACCAGCGGATGTTCTCGTGCACGCGAGTGTTTGCGACCTCGGTGGCGGGAATCGACGCCCAGTACACTACGGAAACCACGCGCTCGTGATCGGCGCCGGGTGCCGGGTCAGGCTCGCCCACAACGCGGGCGGCACGCGCCTCGGGGGTGCGCAGAACATCACCGAATGCGTAGAGCTGCTCCAGATAGCCGGGCTGCAGGTTGGTAGCGCGCTTCAGGGTCGAAGCGGCAGCCTCTTCCAGAGAAAGATTCGGGTTGAGCGGACCGCCAGGAAGCGCCCACTGACCCTTATAGGGCTCGCGGAGGCGGCGAACCAGCGGCAGCCACAGAGTCGGGTGGGTCTCGTTTTCCTTGGGGCGCAAAGCTAGAATCACGGTTGAGACAGCGAGAGATACAGAGGTGTGGTCCACGTCGTTGTGCTCTTCAGCGGCGACTGCGCCGGGAAGAGGCTGGGATGCGATGCTCATTCAGGCCTCCTGTGCGAATGGGTATCGATAGGTGTGCATACTCTACCCATTTTAAGGGGTTAATAGGGTAAAAATGCACGCAAGGCACCCGCTGACCCGAAAACCGGTACCATCCGCGTCGTGTCAAGGGGAAAAAGTTCAGGTACCGGACACGCAAAGCGCCCCTCCGGTATGTCCAATAGAACAATGCGGAGGGGCGCTCCAGGGTCTAACTATGCAACGTCTACTTATGCAGTTTTAGATGCAGAGTAGGGGTGTAGGCTAGTCGATCTGCAGCTCGCCCATAGCGTCCCAATCCTCGCCGTCAACCAGGCGAGAAATAATCTTCGGGGTTGCAGTCAGCAGCGGACGCATGTCCTTCATAGCCTGCTGGAAGTGGTCAGAGTTCACGTGCGGGCCAGCTGCGTCGTCGTTGAAAGCCTCGAGCAGAACGAACTCATTCGGGTCCTCAACGCTGCGGGACCACTCGAAGAACTTGTTGCCTTCCTCGGCGCGGGTTGCCTCGGTGAAAGCGCGGGTCTTCTCAATCCACTGGTCAGCGTATTCGGGCTTGACGGGGAACTTTACAGCAATGAAAATCATCGGAACTCCTTAGGTTGAAGAGTAGATACGTACCCTTCCAGTTTAAGCCCCGGGTGCTCGCCGGCGCTGAAGAATAGGGTGTGAGGCAACGGTTTTAGCTTGTGGCTTTAACCGCTGTGTCGAGTGGCTTTTGTGGTTTAACGAGCTGCCGCCTTGAGTACCTGCAAGGCGCGTTCCAGCGCCGCTCGGTCTGTCGCGATGGCTGTAGCCCTCTGCGGGCTGGCGGAGTCACCTCCGAACGCCGCGTTGTAGTACATGCCGTCGCCCAAAAGCAACACGGTGCGGGCAATCTGTTCATCACCCAGCTCAGCGAGAACGAGCGCATGCCAGCCATCCTGTACGCGACTCATGGTCTGCTGGGCGAGCTCATTATTGTTCTGCGCCAGGCGGCTGAGGGCAATGAGGGCACGGTCGAACGGGGTGTTATCCGGCGTGGAGGAATTGATGTAGTAGGCGCTTGCCCCCTCGGGTGCCTGCTCCATTGCCGCGAAGTCCTCTTCAGCCAGGGTGAGGGTGCGTTCTGCGAGCGCTTCAAGGAGCGCCTTCTTGGATGAGAAGTGGTAGAGTAGCCCGCCCTTGGAAACCTTGGCGGCGGTGGCGACGGCGTCGAGGGTTGCGGCGCGTTCTCCCGAGCGAATCAGCAGGTCGACGTAGGTGTCGAGGATGTGTTCGCGGGAGTTGTTGGCGCGTTGTTTTCGGTGGTTGGGGGTGGTCATGTGTACCAGTTTAACCGCTTGAAACTATACCGTCCAGTTGGTATAGTTAATCTTCGTTTGTGGACCCACCCGGACCCCTAAAAACTCCGGGTAAGCCCCGAAAACCTCACTAAAAGACCTAGTCCAAAAGATAGGCCGAGCTGATGCCGCCGCGTCCGCCGCATCAGCCGATACCTTATAGACGCACGAAAACAACCCATGACGAATCACAATCCGCACACCACGGCTCTGCCCATTCACGCCCCCGACCAGAAGACCAAACGCTGGGCGGCACTCGGCGTGCTCATGCTCCCGGTGCTCCTGGTCTCTATCGACAACACGGTGCTTGCCTTCGCGGTGCCCGCAATCGCTAAGGCGCTGAGCCCCTCCTCCGCGGAGCAGCTGTGGATCGTTGACTCCTACCCGCTGGTGCTCTCCGCCCTGCTCGTGCCCATGGGCGCTATCGGTGACCGTATCGGCCGCCGCAAGCTACTGCTCATCGGTTCGACCGGCTTCGCGGCAATCTCTGCGCTCGCGGCATTCGCTCCCTCCGCGCTGATGCTCGTGGTTGCCCGTGCCTTGCTCGGTATTTTCGGTGCGATGCTCATGCCGGCAACCCTGTCGATTATCCGCAATATCTTTGTGGACGCAACCGAGCGCCGCATCGCTATTGCCGTGTGGGCTTCGGGCTTCTCTGCCGGTGCGGCGCTGGGCCCGATTGTGGGTGGCTTCCTGCTGGAGCACTTCGACTGGGGTTCGGTGTTCCTGCTCGCTGTGCCGATTCTGATTCCTCTGCTGATTCTTGCCCCGATTATGGTGCCCGAGTCTAAGGACCCGAATCCCAGCCCGGTGGATCCGCTGAGCATCCTGCTGATTATGACCGGCATGACCGGTATTACCTTCGGTCTGACTCACACCTCCGAAACCGGTTTCGATGCGGTGGCTATTAGCACCATCCTTGCCGGCCTGTGCTTCATTGTCCTGTTCGTGCTGCGTCAGCTCAACCGCGAGAAGAACGACATTCAGCCCATGCTGGATGTGCGCCTCTTCCGCAACACCGTGTTCACCGGTGCGATTACCGCAAACCTCATCTCCATGACGGTGGACGTTGGCTTCATCTACTTCGCCTCCCAGCACCTGCAGCTGGTCTCCGGCCTGCCGCCCATGTACGCCGGCATGCTGCTGATTCCCGGTACTTTGGCGACTATCATCGCCGGCCTGGTGATTGCGCGTGTTGCGGTGCACTTCCACCCGGCGCAGGTGGTGTCCTTCGGTCTGGCTCTCAACGCCGCCGCGTTCGCGGTGCTCGCCTTCCTGGGTGCGCACAGCGACGTGGTTATTATCCTCATCTTTATTGTGCTCGGTACCGGCATCGGTATTGCTCAGACCATTTCGAACGACCTGATGCTCTCCAGCGTGCCGCCGCGTAAGGCCGGTGCGGCGTCCGCGATTTCTGAGACCTCCTACGAGACGGGTGCGGTGCTCGGTACCGTCATCATCGGTGGTATGCTCACCGCCGTCTACCGTGCGAACGTGGTCGTGCCCTCCGGCCTGGATGAAACCCTCGCCGACCATGCCCAGGAAACCCTCGGCGGTGCCGTGTCGGTTGCCAGCCATGTGGGTGGTGAGCAGGCAAACCAGCTGCTCTCTTCCGCATTCGCCGCCTTTGACTCCGGCGTGGTGCTGAGCTCCGCGTTCAGTGCCGTGCTCATGGGTGTTATGGCTGTTATCAGCTACCTCATGATTCGCAAGGCGCCGCGTGAAATGAAGCCCGCTGAGCACTAAATCTTGATAGATAAGCCCTGCCTCCTGTTGCTCTTAAGCATCGGGAGGCGGGGCTATTTTACGCACCCACCTGCGCATTTAAAGGTTCAGCACAGGTACCGGTGGTACGGTAAAAACAGTGGGCTCACGCCCGAAAAAGACGCCCACAAAAAGACCGAGGAACCAGCGGCTCCACACAATCAAGGAGGAACGCCACCATGGGACTCAAAGACTGGATTGCACCCTTCATTACACTGCTCATCGGTGCCAGCACCATCTTCATCTCCTACAAGAACTACCAGGCGCAGGCGGCGGCAAAACCCTCCGAACTGGCGCGACTGGAACTGTGGAGCAAACTCCTCACCGAAGCCGGCTTGGACCTCAACGCCCTACCCGACCCCGAAAAGCTCACCTCCGACCAGCGCGTCGTCCTCGAAAACTACCGGGTCTTCCTCAAACGTGCGTCCCTCGAATCGAAGCTGCGTAAAGTTGGCATCGACAGCAACCGTATCTTCAGCCTGCTCATGAAGCGTGCGCACTCTTCCGTGAAGCCTACGCCCATCCCCATTGGCGACTCGATTAGCTACTACCGCCTGATTCTACGTGCCCTGCTGTACATTTGGGTTCCGCTGGCCGTGATTTTCATCGGCGTGCCCATCATCGTGGTCACCATCGCCTACCTGATTGGCCTGTTCACGAACCACCGCGGCAATCTGTCTGACTTTGCACTCTCCCCGCTCGCCGTGGTGCTCCTGATTGTTGGTGCGGTCGCCGTCGGTGCCCTCGTGTACCTGCAGAACCGCATTATCTCCGCCATTATCGCGAACAATGTGTACTTCTACTTCTGGGATATTTACGGCTCCAAGAAGGGCGCTCGCGACTCCAAGGACGCCTACAGCGAGCGCCTGGCGGCTAAAACCTACGCCGACCAGCTGTTCCTCGGTCAGCAGGAGTTCGCTCACCAGTTCCGCGAGAACATGTACATGGCGGGTATTCAGGAGATTGATGAGTACCCGCGCGTGCTCAGCGACAGCGTGATGCTGCCGCGCAACTACCGGGTTGCGGAAACCACCGAGGGTGAGGACCGTATCGACCGCTTCGTGAACTGGGTGCGCTCCAAGATTGGTTTTGAGCGCCTGGAACCGCGCATCATCTACAGGCTCGAACATAAGGACGCGCACAAGGATGCGAAGAAGGAATCCGCGCACGGTGAGCCGGTAGCTACTGAGCAGGGTGTTTCTGGGCAGCCTGTAGAGGCGCCGGCTCAGGATAAGCCGGAGGATGCACAGAAGGCTCCGGAGGCGCCTGCCTCTGCGGAGTCCGCCTCGGAGGAGCCCATCGTCGCGGAGGTGTCCGTCGAGGCTCCTGCCGAGAATCTGGCTGAAGTACCCGTTGAGGATGCGCCCACCGAACCCGTCATCGGAGGCGCCACCGACTCTTCTGCCGCAGCTGGGGCAGACGACCCCACGGAGGCGTTCACCCGCATCCTGCACGATGCTGCCGGTCATGAGAACACCGGTGAAAAGAATGCCGCCGGAGAAAAACCCAGTACTGAGAAGCCTAAAAACTAAATAGCCCGCCCGAGGCACCGAAAACCGGGCATGAGAAAAGGGTCGCAGCCTACGAGTTCGCCATTGAACCGTAAGCGTGCGACCCTTTTCCTTTCCCTTCAAGGGCGAGCAGAATCGGAGGTACCACCCGACCAAGAAGAGCCAAATGATGCGCCCCTCCACCGGTAGAGGTTGCCTGGCAGAAGAACCCGCCGAAGCAGGTTGGCAGAGCGCCCGGCAGAGGGTGCATCACGCTTGAGGAACCGCCCCAGAGCCCACCGGAGAGGGGGCTGAGGGAACAGAAAACCCCGAGCTGGCGCATCTCTACATCTTCAGATTTCTTACATCATCAGAAAATAACTACATCTCGGGGTAGGGGAGGACGATTCGCGCTCCGGGTGGGACCTACCCACTCCCACCCGGAGGCGAATCGTGGGGATGTTCGCAGTGTATTGAATACATCCCACCGAAATCCCTAACGAACGTTCGGGGTTTCAGTATCAGCGGTATATGAGCCTACCGCAGTCTATGCCGCAACCTCGGGGTCGCGGGAGATAACAACCTTCACCACGTTGTGCTCAGCAGCGTGGCTGAACAGGTCGTAGGCTTCCTCGAACTGGTCGAACGTGAAGCGGTGGGTTGCCATCGCCTTAGCGTTCAGACGACCCGAGCGGACCATGTTCAGCAGGTTACCGACGGTGTTGCAGTTGACCAGACCCATGTTGATGCTCACGTTAGAAATCCACATGGTGTTCAGCGGCAGCTCAACGGGCTTGCCGTGCACGCCGGCATTCGCGATGTTGCCGTAGGGGCGAACAATCTTGGTGCAGGTCTCGAAAGTCTGCGGAACGCCCACAGCCTCAATTGCCACGTCCACGCCCAGGCCGTCGGGGGAGAGTGCCTTAATCTTCTCGATGAAGTCCGGGTCGCCCGCGTTGACCTTATCGGTTGCGCCCAGCTCCAGCGCCTTGTTCATGCGGTTATCGTCAAAATCGACGGTGATGACGCGACCGGCACCGCAGAGGTTAGCGGTCATGATAGCGCCCAGACCCACGGGGCCTGCACCCACCACAGCGACGGTGTCGCCGGGCTTGGTGTGACCGTTCAGAATACCGATCTCGAAGCCGGTGGGCAGTGCGTCGGTGAGGAAGAGGACGTCCTCATCGGACAGGCCCTCTGGAACCAGGTGAACCGAAGTCTCTGCGTAGGGAACGCGCACGTACTCAGCCTGGGTGCCGTCAATCATGTAACCGAAAATCCAGCCGACACCACCAACGGTCTGGCAGTGCGAAGGCTGGTTCGCCTTACAGTAGGAGCACTTACCGCAGCTGGTCACGGCGGGAATGATAATGCGGTCGCCGACCTTCAGATCAGTCACCGCGGAGCCAACCTCGGTGATGGTGCCGACAGCCTCATGGCCGAGGATGCGTCCGTGGTCCACCTCGGGGCAGTCACCCTTCAGGATGTGCAGGTCAGTACCGCAAATGGTGGTGGTGTCGACACGGGCGATAACGTCCGTGGGCTCAAGAATGGTGGGGTTCGGGACTTCCTCCCAGGCGCCCTTCTGATCGGGACCGTGGTACACATATGCCTTCATGGTGCCTCCTCCGTTGAAGTTCTGATGAGGGTGCAGTGACTGCTTTATCACTACATGTATCAACCTATAAGGAATATTTGATAGGTTGTATTTTCATTAAACCCGACGTGTTGAATTAAGCGCTTTTATTACGCGGAGTGTATCTTTTAGTTCTTTAAACATAAACATGATTCAGTTTGGGTATTTAATACCTGTAAATAACGCACGAGGCGCACCCCTGAAAATAGGGATGCGCCTCGTGCGTTGTATGTAGAAAAGTTGGGTTCAGCTGGGCTTAGCCCTTCACTGGGTTTAACTCTTGAGCTGCGCACGTGCTCGCGAACGAACCGCCGTCACGGCCCACACCAGCACAAAAGCCGCCACCATCGACAGCACAATCGTGCCACCGGTCGGCAGGTTAAACGCCCACGACAGGTACAGGCCAACAATCGAGCAGATACCGCCGAACACCGGCGAGAACACCATCATCGACCCCAGTCGGCGGCACGCCAGGCGGGCTGCCGACGCGGGAATCACCAGAAGCGCCAACACCAGCACATTACCGAGCGTCTGCAGGCCCAGCACCACAGAAATGGTCACCAGAACGTACAGTACGATGTCCAGGGCAAGCACCGGCAGGCCCATCGCGCGGGCACTCTCACGGTCCAGGCTGACCGTCACAATCTGGCGGTGAAACAGCCACAGCACCAGCAGGATAACGGCACCCATAATCGCGGCGTTGGTAATGTCCTCATTCGAGACACCTACAATCGAGCCGAACAAGAAGTCCTGCACCGACCCCGAATAGCCCGGCGCCAACGAAATAATCACAATACCCAACGCAAAAGATGCGGCAAAGAAAATACCAATGACCGAATCCTCGCGCAGCCGCTGATTCTGACTAAAAATAGCCACCAGAATAGCCGTCACCACGCCCGCCGTCAGGCCGCCCACCATCAGGTTACCGCCCAACACGAACGCCACCGCCAGGCCCGGGAACACCGAGTGCGCCACCGCATCGCCAATGAAGACCATGCCGCGCATCAGCACGTGGCAACCCACCACGCCGGTGACCACCGACGCGAGCAGTACCGCCGCCAGGGCGCGCGGAAGGAACGCCAGCGACGGGTTGAACAGGTCGGCAAAAAAATCGAGAGGAGTAATCAACGGGCACCCCCGGTAGAAGCAGAATCAGCGTGGGCGGGGGAAGCGGTGCAGGAATCCGGCAGCTCGTGGCCGTACTCATCCAACGCACCACCGGCACAGGTGAAGCCCGTGCGGGCGTGGCCCTGCGCCTCCTCAATATCGTGACCGTGCAGCCACGTGTGCAGCTGCTCCAGACTAAAGGACGCCGCCGGGCCATCCAGGTGAATATTGCCGCGCACACCGCATAGACGCGAGCAGGACTCGCGCGCCGCCAGCATGTCGTGCGTGGACATCAGAATCGTGATGCCCTCGTCCGCCAACTCACGGTACAGGCGAGTCAGAGTGGTCTGAGTGGGTGCATCCACGCCCGTAAACGGCTCATCCAGCAGCAGCAGGGAGGGGTTCGCCGCCAGAGCGCGTGCAAGTAGCACTCGCTGACGCTGACCACCGGAAAGTTCCGCAATGGAAGCATCCTGCAGGTGCAGAACATCGGTGCGTTCCATCGCCGAAAAAACCTGCACCCAATCCTTCTTTGCCGGGCGGCGGAAGAACCCAATCTCGCGCACGCGGCCGGTCATCACCGTATCCTTGACGGTCAGCGGAAAATCCCACTGGAACTGGTGCTTCTGCGGCACGTAACCAATATGCGCACGCGCCGCGCGGGGCGATTCACCCAACACCCGAACCTGGCCGGACGCCGGGCGAATCAGACCCAAAATGGTGCGCAGCAGCGTGGTCTTACCGGCACCATTAGCACCAATCAGACCCGCAAACTCGCCACGCTCCAGGGTCAGGGACAGATCCCTGAGGATGGAGCGGCGCGCGTAGCCCGCGTACAGGTTCGAAATCTCTAGAACGGGTTCAGTACCCGCTGTTACCGACGCGCTCACGAACGGTCACCGCGCACTTCATCCAGAGCCTCACGCTGCGCGGAGGAACGGCGGCGGAACGAAAGGAACGCGCCCACGGCAATCACAGCTACCACGCCTGCGGCAATAGCGCCCCAGGGGATAGTGAACTCTGCCTTGTAGCCGCTCTGGTCGCTCGCCGCGGCAGCAGACGAAGAACCCGAAGCCTGAGTACCGGATGCCTGAGAAGCAGAGCTAGAGGAAGTATCGGAAGAAGCCGCGCCCGAGGATGCAGAACCGCGCGCCTGCGCCTCCATCGCGTACAGGGCATCAGCGCTCGCGGAGTCACCCACCGCAAACTTCAGGTAGCGGGTATCAGACACAGTCGAACCGTCAGAGAGCTCAGCGCTCGCGGTGACCTTCAACAGGTACTCGCCCGGAGCGGTGAACACCCAGTTCGCGTGGGTGTGAGTGTTCTTCTCAACCCACAGCTTCTGCGGCTCGCTCTTGGTCGAGGACCACAGCACCTGCGGTGCCGAGAAGTTGCCGTTCTCCAGGTACAGGCTGAACGTGCCGGGGCCGCTCACCTGCTCCAGGGTCAGGTTCACGCCGCGGTTCAGCTTGGACACCAGCTGCGGATCCTGCGTGTTCCAACCCGGCCAGATCACACCCTTGGTTTCGGTCTGCGGAATCACGTACACCTTCGAGCCGGCGGGTGCGCCCACGAAGGAGTAGCGCGGATCGTTCGGCACCTCCAGGATGGCCTTATCGCTACCGCGGTAGATGACCTCGTCCAGGCTGCGCCAGACGGGGCTCTCGCCGTGATCGTCGTGGAGCATGAGCTCAAACTTGCCGTTGTTGAAACGAGGACCCATATCCACGTGACCGGCGGAGATTTCAATGCGGCCGGATGCGACCGGCTGCTCCGCCGACAGGGTCTGGGTGAGAGCGCGCTCGCCGCGGCTCAGGTTGCTGTCGCTCGGCTGAGCGGAGGCGCTCTCGGCGGTTGCCGGGGTGGTCTCCGCGTGTGCCACACCCAGGGGTGCGAGCATGAGGCTAGCGCTCAGAGCCAGGGCGGACAGGCTACGAGAAGAGCGGGTGGTTGAGTTCATCATGAGGACTTCCTTGAATCATGACCTAGGTGGTGTGTGAAAGATTATCTATATGCTGATACGGCTATATGAGCTTGTGGGTAGCTTAAAAACCGGGTTACGAGGTGCTAGCCTCCGAGCAGCTAGCGCCCGAAGAATCGCCGCCAGAACTAGCCCCAGAACACAGCGCAATCGTGTGAGCATTCGCCAACATCATCTGCGCGTAGTGAGGAGCCTGCGCATCCAGGGTGTCCGAATAGAGCACCCCGGTACGCACCTGCGCCTCCCGAGCCAGCTCCGTGAGAACCGGTGAACGCATTGCCGTGGACTTATCCAGATAAATCGCTGGAACCTTCAAATCCTCGACCGTGCGGCGCAGGCGCTGACGCTGCTGAATACTCGGCTCGCCGCTGGCACTAGCACTCACAAAGCCGGCAATGTGCAACCCGTAGGTGCTCGCCAGGTAGCGGTAGCCGTCGTGCGTGGTGACCAGGTTGCGTGCCGCCTCCGGCAGGGCCCCGTACACCTGACGCAACTGAGCGTCCAGGGCATCAAGCTCTTTCAGCACCTGCTCGGTGCGCGCCGCGTACTCGCTCGCACCCTCCGGGTCGGCGGAGGTGAGTGCGTCACGGATGACCTGCACGCTCGCCTTCGCGTTCGGCACCGAATGCCAAATGTGCGGGTCGATTTCGCCGTGCACGTGCTTGCCCAGAACGGCCTGCGCCAGCAGGTACACCTGACCGCGATGCTCCGAAGCGCCCGAACGCAGGAAACGGTAGCTACCGCCGGCGGGCACCTCCTGCAGGGTGCGGGAGGGGACCGCGACCACGGTGCGGTTCAGTTCGTGCTCGACGGCGCCCTGGGAGGAGTCCGCGCGGAGCACGAGCCTGCCGTCGCGGGTGCGTGCCGTAATATCGGCGTGACCTGCGGAAAGAACCTTGATGTCCGAGGCGGGTACGTTCTGTTCCTTCGCCAGGCGGTCCACCAGTTCCTGCGGGTCGCGACCGACCGCGCAGTACAGGGTTCCGCGCGAAGAACGCACCGACTCCGGTGCATTGACCGCGGTGGCGCTCAGCTCAATGGCGTACTCGCCGGCATCACTAAACGCCCACGACAGGTGCGTATGCGCCTGCAGGGGCAGCTCCAGCGAACCCATATCGCCGGTACGGATCGCGGTGTCCCCCTCACGGGTGAGGTTCACGCCGCGCGCATGCGAATCGCACAGCATCTCCACCGCGCCGAAGGTCTGCGTAATGAACGCAGCCAACTGCGCATTCGACGAATCGGTGGCGGTACGCGCCCGCACGCTCTGCACCTCAAAGCGCATGCCTGCATCCGAAGAATCGGCGGGTGCAGACTCGTTCTGCCCGCCCTCTTCAACGCGCAAACCCAGCCAGATGGAGTCCAGGGAGGCGTCCTCCACGATGGCTTCCAGCTTGCCGCCATACTGCTCAATCTTCTCCGCAACCGCCACGGACACAACCCCGGCGGGCAGGTTCGCCTCAACCATTTTGGAGAGCTTACGCTGCTCCAGCAGCAGGCCGTTCGTCAGGGCGCAGCGGGCGTAGGCGACGTCGCGGATATCGCGCAGGCTCGGCTCGTACGAGTGCGGGTCGGCACCGGCAGGCACGAGGGAGTGCACGCTGGCGCGGTCGCCGGCAATCTGCTGCGCCAAGTCTGCCAGAATCGGGGTCGTGGCGACCACGCGCATCCGGTCGGAGGAGGCGTTCTCGGTGCTGGCGCATCCGCTCAGCGCGAAGGCGCCAGCCCCCACCCCGGCACCTGCCGCAATGCGGGATGCGAGGGTGAGGGCGGCGCGTCGACTATAGGCGTGTGACCCCTTGCCGGTATGCCCGCTATGCGGTGTCACCGCTACGGCCCTTTCGGCGTGCCGAACGCAGAATCATGGCACCGAGTGCCAGCGCCAGAATGGAGGTGCTGACCATGAACGGGTCGATGACCACACCGGTGTTCGGCAGCTTACCTGCGGCGGCTGCCTTCTGTGCGTTGGCGAGTTCCTGGCTGGTCAGGGCGCAATCCTCACCGGAGGCGGTCTTACCAACGATGCGCACCTTGGATCCGTCGGGCTTGGTGACGATGCCGGTGGCTTCGTCTACGGTGCCGTTGACGGGGTTCTTTGCGGTGCTCTTCTCGCCGCCGTTGTTGGCGCTGTTAGCGTTGCCGCCGTCCTGCTTGGCGCCTGCCGCACCCTGGCCGTTGTTGCTTGCCGGGGCGTTATCGGGGTTGCCGACGGTGAAGTGCAGAACCGATTCGCTGCTGACCTGCTGGCCGTTCTTCAGGCGTGCAGTCCAGCCGATGGTCACGGTGTAGCGTCCCTCAGCGGTGAACACCCAGTTGCTGTGCTGGTGGGTGTTTGCGGGCACCTGGAAGGAGCCGCCGCTACGCGAATCGAAGACCTTCTGACCTGCGGAACCGAAGTTACCGGAGAGGAAGGTGGACATGGTGCCGGGGCCCTCAAAACCGTTGAGGCTCATGGTGACGGGGCCGTCGAGCTGCTTGAGCAGTTCGGGGTCCTGGGTGCTCCAGCCGAGCCAGGGCACGCCCTGCTGCTGGGTTGCACCGATCATGTGCACGGGGGTGCCCGCCGGGGCGATGTTCTCCATGCCTGCGGGCAGGTTGATCTTCGCGGCGTCATTGAGCACGAACTCGAGGGCGCCGGGGGAGACGTGGCGGGCGGGGCTGGTGCGGTCGTCCTTCACGCTGCTGGTGAGGTTGCCGCCGTTGAGGATCGGGCCTACGTCGAAGTGGCCGTGGGTGACTTCTTCACGGCCGCTGTGCTCAGCGGTGTTGACTACGGCGAGGGTGGGGATGCTGGTCGGTGCCTGGGCTGCCTGGTTACTCTGCTTGCTGTCCTTCTGAGCGTCCTTAGAGCCCTTGGCGTCTTCGGCGGGAACCTCGGTGGCGATGCACTGCTGGTTCATGCTGCCGGGCAGGCCGGAGGACAGCACACCGTTACCGGTAATGCCGCCGCCGTTACCGGGCGCGGTGACGTTCTGGGCGTTGGAGCCCTTCACGCTGCGAGAGCTGCCATTATCGCCGCCACTCTTGCTTTCGCCCTTGTCGGAGCCGTTATTGGTGTTGTCGGTGCCGCTGATAGCGGTTACACCGGATCCACCCTGGGATGCCTGCTCACCATTCGCCGCCGCTTTTGCACCGTTCGGGTCGGTCACCTGCGCGGCGTTCTGACCGTTCACAGATCCATCCACGCGGCGAATACCGGTGGATGCGCTCGCCTCAGCAGAAGCACTCGCCTCAGCACTTGCGGAGGTAGATGCGCTGGGGCTGCTGGTGGCGCTCTCGGTGGCGGTGGAAGTCGCCTCGGGGGTAGTGGTCGCCTCGCTCGTGGCGTCCTTGGTTGCTTCCTTTGCGGCGTTCTGCGCGTTCAGGAGCTTGAAGCCTTCCTCAGCGTTAGTGCCCACGGCGATGGTGTAGGTTGCCTCGGAGCTGACCTGGGTGCCGTCGGCAAGGGTTGCGGTGGCGCGGAACGTCAGCTGGTAGATGCCTTCGCGGGTGAATGCCCAGCTGAGGTGCTCGTGGCCGCCAGAGGTGATGGTGTGCGGTGCGAGCTTGTCGTTGGTGCTGAAGACGCGCGGGTTGTCGCGGCCGGATTCGGTGAAGACTTCGGCGCGGCCGCCTTCGGGTACGCTGCTGCGCACGAGTTCAAGGTTGATGGTGTTGTCCTTGAGCGCGCCGGGGCGGATTCCTTCCGCACCGAGGCCGGGGTAGAGCAAGCCGCGGGTGCGGGTGGAGGGAATGTAGAAGATGTCGGTGCCTTCGGGGGCAATGTAGTCGTAGCCGGCGGTGACGGTGGTGTGTGCATCCTCGACGTCGGGCAGGTGGAAGACGGTACGGGCGGGGTTGAATCGTCCCTGCTCGCCGGGGGCGGTGTCTGCGAGGGTGCCGAGGGTGAACTGGCTGCCGTCGAGGAAGGCGTTGAGCATTTCGGTGTGTACGCCCGCGATGACGTAGTCACCTTCGTAGTTGACGTAACCGCGCGACTCGGTGCCTGCCTGGGTGCCAGCCTGGTTTTCCTGCGCCTGTGCGGCGGTGAAGGTGCCGACCTGAGGGAGGGCGAGGGGTGCCCCGAGTGCGAGGGTGCATCCGAGGGTGGTTGCGCTGAGTAGGCTCAGGGGTTTGGTGCGTCCTTGCATGGTGGCTCCTTGGATGACTGCTCGTTGGCTGGCGCGCTGCCCGATGCTTTCGGGGCTTGCCCGGTGCTGGGTCCGGCGGCCTGTTGCCGGTTTCCCTCTTGGGTTCGGGGTGCGCTCTGCCGTGTTTTTCTCTTTGTGGATGTACGTGGTGTGCGTTTTTGGGCGCGCCTCGGCGCACACGTGTTTCTGGGAATCACTATACTCACTTAGGTTCTAAATGACAATTATTTGCAAAAGAGCTACCCTAGAGGATAGAAAAATGAGAAAGGTTGTCATGAGCTCTCAGAAGCAGACCCAACGACGGGTCACCACACACACCCCCGCACTCTTCGTCCCCGGCGGCAAGCCCGCCCTCCGTCGCGCAGCCGCATTCCTCTCTGCCGCAGCGCTGCTCGCGCTCGCCGGCGCTGCCCCCTCCCTGCCCGCCGCAGCAGGCCCCGACGACGGCAAAATCGTCACCACCAAGGGCCACGTTGACGCCCCCAAGGCATACTGGGACGAGCAGAACGGCACCTTCGTCCTCATGAACGAGGCGAACCCCTACAAGACCGGCGCAGACACCTACGAACTGGACAAGACCGTTAACTGGGTCGGCAAGGGCTACAGCACCAGGGACGGCAAGTCGCAGTACACCATGACCCTGGGCGACTCGCCCTCCCTGGCGTTCCTCGGCGAGCCCGGCCAGACCCTCTACATGGCACCGCACCTGACCTACGGCAACCAGGACCCCATCTGGGCTGGCCTGGGCGCATCCACGAAGGTACCCACCGAGCGTTTCCGTGACGGCGTGTTCGCTACCGACATTCTCTCCGTTGAGGGTCCCGGCCGTATGGAGCTCTTCCGCTACAACCCGGACGACGCCCCCGCTGACGTGTACCGCATGCTCTCCAGCAGCTCGACCGGCTGGCACTCCTGGCTACTCGACAAGGGTAGCCACACCCACAACACCACGACCTTCACCCGCCCCGGCCGCTACGTGGTCACCTACCGCACCGTGGCGCGCTCCACCGACGGCCGCATCATTAGCTCCAAGCCGTCGAAGCTGGTCTGGCAGGTTGGCGGCATGCAGCCCGTGCTCGGTGACGGCACCCCCACCGCCGTGCCCACCGTTGACCGCTACAATGCGGCACCCGTTGGTGACCTGGACGCCGCAAAGTACATGCTGTCCGTGGCACCGCACCGCCTGGACGCCGACCCGGCAAAGAACAAGGACGCCGACGACAAGCTCAGCGACATCACCTTCACCGCCGCGAACAAGAACCTCAAGGGCACCCTGACCCTGTACAACAACGGCTACTTCCTGACCGACCTGCCGGTCGTGAACGGTACCGCCACCTGGTCTGAAATGCTCGGTAGTGAGGGTTCTCAGCTGCAGGCTGTCTTCACCCCCGACACCTCCGACGCGAACAGCGCGGAGGCGTCCCGCTGGATCTCGCACAAGCTCACCTACGAGCCCGGCAAGGCTGAGAGCGTGTACAGCGACGACGGTAACGGTTCCTGGCCCGAAGAAATCCCGGATCAGGCGAACACCGTACTCAGCACCCAGCAGTACACGCCGACCAGCATGGACTACGACGTGACCGTCACCCCGAACGGCAACGGCTTCAGCACCGTTGAGGTCCGCTTCAAGGACCCGAAGGTGCGCGGCTTCATGCGCGGCGGCTTCTACGCCCAGGATGACCCGGTCTACCCGTACCTCGATCTGGAAGGCTCCGTCGAGGATGGCGTGGCGCGCTTTACCTTCCGTGACGAGTCGTTCTACAAGGGCACGGCTCTGCGCGTGAAGATGCTGACCCACCCGGATATGAACGCTTCCGCCTCCACCACTGAGGTTGCGGCGAACTACGAGCCGGGCACGAAGTACACCGCACACGGTGCTTTGGCTCCCGATAGCGCACCCATTGGCGATGCGCCGAAGCCTGCTCCGGTGGACCCGTCGCCGAGCGCTGAGCCTACCGTCGCGCCCTCTGCCGAACCTTCTGCTGAGCCGAGCGAGGCTCCCTCCGAGGCTCCGACCGCTGAGCCCAGCACCGTTCCGTCGGTGTCCCCCAGCGAGGTTCCGACCGTGCCTGCGGTGCCGACCGCCTCCGCAGAGCCGAGCGTGCCTGCTCCGGCGCCCTCCACTCCGGCACCGACGACTCCCGCGCCCGCGAACCCGACCCCGAGCGCACCTGCTCCGACTAGCCCGGCACCGTCTGCGCAGCCGTCCACCCCCGGAACCCCCGGTAACCAGTGCGTGCCCGGTCAGATTGACGGCCGTACCAAGATTTCGCACGGCCACCTGGACATTCAGGCGACCCTGAAGGACCGCCAGCTGTCCGTGGGTCTGCGCGATGACAGCGGCATCATTGACGCCGATTCGACCGTGCGCCCGCTCGATTCGGTCGTGTGGACTGTCAGCGAGAACGCCCGCCGTGTGCGCACCGAACGTATGGCTGACGAGAAGCTGAACTTCATGGGCCCGGTCGGCACCGCCTTCTACGGTCTGCCGCAGACCCAGCAGAGCGGCCTGCCCTGGCCCGGCTACAACACGCAGGACATCGACTACTCGCAGCTGCGCGGCCCGGTGCGCCTGCACGTGGTGCCGAAGGTCATGCCTGAGGGTGCACGCTTCGGCATGTTCACTGAGTCGCTGAATGGTGCGGATGTGCTGCTGGATTCGACGACCGGCAAGACCACGATCGACATTGATTACGCGACGCACGCGCACGCGAACTGGGTGTTCTCTGAGCCCGGCCAGTACATGTTTGACGTGCACTATTCTGCGACCCTGGCTGATGGTACTGAGGTGAACAGCCCGGTGCAGCAGCTTGCGGTTGCTGTGGGTAAGAAGGCGTCGGATGCGTGCTCGTTTGAGACTGCCGTGCCGAAGGACCCGAACGCGGCTAAGGACGACTTTAGCGGTGTGCGCCGTGTGGATTCGGCAACCCCGGGCGGTACCGCTGGTGCTAACCAGCCCGGCTCCGCGCAGTCTGGTACCGCGCAGGGTGGTCAGTCCGGTCAGGCTGGTGCTTCTGGCGCTGCCGGTGATGTGAACGCGCAGGGCTCCTCTGACGGTTCGGCTGATGGTTCTACTGGCGGCGTGTACCCGGGTGGTGTCTCCGGTGGTGGTACTGGCGGCGGCTCTTTGGGTCAGTCCGGTGTGTCGGCTGCGTCGGGTGGCGTGAGCTCCCAGCAGGGCGGCCTGGCGCGTACTGGTTTCGGTGCGGTGTCTGTGGCTGTGGGTGGCGCACTGGTGCTCGGTGCTGGCACTGCGATGGTGCTGCGTTCTCGCCGCCGCGCTTCTTAGCACTCGCCGCGTGAGGATGCGCTGATACGATAAAGCCCCCGCGGCTGAGAGGATGACTCTCGGCTGCGGGGGCTTTCTCTATGCGGTGTTACATCTTGATATCCGCTAGGCCGGTGATTTTGTTGCGTCTTCTGTACAGCTTCCTGAACAGGGGTCGGGTCCACTCGAGGTTATCCCATGTATCAACCCACGCCAGATCTTGCGGGTTCCGCATATCGGGCCAGCGGTCGAACTCGAGCCTGAACCGTACGATTGCCAGCAGCCGGTGGTTCCTTCCAACGGGGTCTAGCTTGGCGATTTGCTTGCCTTTCTTGGTGTAGAAGGTGGCGCTGTCGGTCGCTTCCCCATCCCAATCCTCCGCCTCTGTCTTACCCTGGAAGTAGAAAACCTGGTCGATAGCCCTAATCGGGTAGGGGGTCACGGTAGCGAACGGTGAGAGTTTCTGTTCCACAGTGTCGGGCGTGATTTTCGTGTACACCAGGTGAACGTGCAGAAGGTGGTAGAGGAAGACCAGCAGCAGGATGAACATCAGGAGGTTGAAGAGGATGCCGAGCTCTGCCTGCGTGTAGAGGTAGAACGCGAAGAAACCTGCCGGGAGTGTGGGCGTGAGGAGGCTTATGAGTGCTTCACGGCGGGGCACGCGCGTAATGTAGATGCCTTCGTCGCGTAGCTGCATGTCCTGGCGCAGGTGCCTATTATGCAGGATAACGACAATGATGGCGCCGATGATTGATGCGAGGGTGCAGGTGCCCCAGAGTAGAAGGAAAAAGGTGTGCATGATGCCGTTCTCCTCTTTCGCGGTGTTGGTGGTGTTCGTGCCGGTTGCGGCTCTTCGGATGCAGGGGGTAGCCGGCGCTTATTGGGAGGGTTACATGTAGACGTCGGCAAGGCCAGTAACCTTCCCCAAATTTTCAAAGTAGCGCATCGTCTTCCCGGCACAATCCAAACGGTCCACCTGCGCCACATCATCCGGGTTGTCCATGTCAGGCCAACGTTCGTTCTCAATCCTGAACCGTACAATCGCCAGAAGTCGGTAATTTTTATGAGGCATCGGGCTAAACAGGGCAATCTGGGTGCCTGACTTGGCGTAGAACCCCACCATGTCATCGTCTTCATAATTCGATGCCTTGTAGAACACGACGCGGTTGATCGCGTTGAAGGGGTAGCGGGTCGGGTTGGAGAACCAGATACGTTGCTCGATGCCCTCGGCGGAGGTCTTCACGTAGGCGACATGCACATAGCGCAAGTATGCGGCAAATGGTACTGATACTAACAAGGCCGTTATGTCAATCGTTATCCTTGCTGATTCAGGGTCAAAAAATATATGACCTGCAAACATAAGGCACGGAAAAACGGGGGTAAATATCGTCATGAGAGCTTCGAGCCGCGTAACCCGTCGGATATAAATACCCTCACGTAGCCGTTGCTTATCTTTCCAGCGCTGCACCTCGTAATTGATGATGACGTAAAACGTCGCAACTGTTGTGAACGTAGCAAAGATACCCCAGAAGATAATCAGGAAAGTGCGCATGGCGGGTTCTCGTTTCGTGTGGTTGGTGAATAGGAAGGGTATGCACCCCACCCAAATTAGGCGGCGGTGCCTACGTGCTGAGGATACCAGCGCATGAGCCCCGAAAGCCCCGGGGTAGCGCGGGGGTGAGCCGCGCATCCCCGGGAGCTTTCAGCCCGCAAACCGGGGGCTACATATCGACGTCAGCAAGACCCGAAATCTCTTGATTATTCATGAAATACGGAATGACTTCATAACGGTTATCCAGCTGGTTCACCTTATCCACGTCAGCCGGATTATCCAGGTCAGGCCAGCGACCATACTCAATCCTGAACCGAGTAATGACCAAGAGATAGTACTCATCATAATTCGGGTTCAACGGGTTAATACGTGCACGCGACTTAGTGAGAAACCACATCCGGCTTGGGGTATCTTCATCCTTGGACTCGCTATAAACAACGCTATCAATCGCGCCGATGGGGCAGATCCTCGACCCGCGAACGGGGGTGTGCATATTAATACCCTCAGAAGAAATCTTCATGTACGTGGCGTTGACGTGCCACAGGTAGAACAAGAGGAAAGCAGTCATGAAGATGTAAATACCCTCTGCATAGGGGTTAGTCTCGGGGCCATTGAGCGACAAAAAATAGCGGATAATCGGGAAGCCCGGGATAAAGACAATAACGTACACCAGTAGCGCTCGCAGACGACTAATGTAGATGCCTTCACGCTTCTTCTTCTCGTCGCGGCGTCGATTGATGATGTAAGCGGCAAGGGTGAGAATCGTGAAAATAGTTGTGATGATGGAGCATACGCCCCAAAAGGTAATAGCAGATTCTTGAGACATCATTTTAGCTATTCGCTCCTTCGGTCGGGTTGGAGTCGGTGGTGGTAGTGGAGTGCGCATCAAGGATGCGCTGCAGATGCTCCGAGGCATACTTGCCGCCAGATGCTGAAGCACCCACGGAGGATACGGTTGAGGGGCGCCCGCAGGTGCGGCGACTGCCGCGTGAACGAACGCCCCTCCATCAGCGACGGCTAATCATGGAACCAAATAAACCGGTTTACTTATCCATCTCGTAGACCCAGCCACCAGCGTTGCAGTAACGCTTACCATCCTTCTCAATGATGTAGTAGCCGGGCTCGTGGTTCTCGCACTTCTGGATAACCTCACGGGCCTCTCGGTTAGACTTCTCAAGGTTCGCCGCACGAATCTGGAAGAAAGCAAACGTAGCAATGTACGCCACCAGAACCAGCACGAGAGCAGCAATCGCCATGCCCTTACCCTTGCCAGTGCCGTTCTTAACCATTACCAGAGCGATTACAGCGAAAATGATGGTCGGGATGGTCAGGAACGAACCGATCACAAAAATGCCGGTCAGGGCGGAGATAATGCCCAGGACTAGTGCGGTTACTGCCGCCCACTTCTTCTTTTTCGGAGCCTCGACGGATGCGCCGTATGCGGGCTGTACGGCGGGTGCCTGCTGGGTGAATTGCGGCTGCTGCGGTGCAGCCGGCTGCGGAGTGTTCTCAGACATGAAAGTCCTCATTTCGTATGTGGTTGGTGAATATCCGGAAGTGCACCACCTGCAGGTGGCGTACCTTTCCCAAGGATACTCTATGTGCTTGAAAGCTCTGACAAGTTGAATTGTCGAGTACTTTGATGGTCTATGGGTTAGGTGGCTAAAAAGTTAACTCGGTGCAAGGCTCGGGTGAAGACTGGGCGACCATTCACCGGCGGGTGGTGCTCAGGTGAGTTGCCGCTGGCATGCAGAAAGCCCCTGGGCTGAGAGGTAATCTCTCAGCCCAGAGGCTTTCTCTATACGGTGCTACATATCAACGTCGGCAAGACCGGTGACTTTCTCCTTTTCCCTGAAGTACGGGACTGTATCAGGGCCACTATCTAGAGCATCCACCCGAGCAATATCACTCGGATTATTCATATCAGGCCAGCGGTCATTATCAATCCTGAACCGCACAATCGCCATGAGGCGGTAATTCTTGTGAATAATCGGGCAGAAAGCGGCAATGAGTTTTCCGGATTTACTGTAGAAAGACACAAGGTCCTGGTCGTCTGTAGAGGTTGCCTCGTAGTATTCAATGCCGTCAATAGCGTTGACCGGGTACACGGTCGTACGCGCCGACCACATACGCTGCTCAATACCTTCAGGGGAGATCTTCACATAGGCAACATGGACATACCAGGCGTACAGCATGAACATAATTGACATAAGTATCCCACCCAGTTCATACCAAAAACCTGGAGACCCCTCCTCAACAAGATGGAGAAAGAAACCAAGACACGGGAACCCAGGGGTAAATATTGTTAGAAGAGCCTCTGCCTGATTAACCCGTCGGATGTACGCGCCTTGGCGGCGGCGCTCCATATCCTTCCAGCGCTGAATCTCATAGTTGGTAATGATGTAGAGCGTTCCGGTTACCGAGATGAAGGCCATAATACCCCAGATAATAATCAGGAAAATGCGCATGACGGGTTCTCGTTTCGTGTGGTTGGTGAATATCCGGAAGCGCACCACCGGCAGGTGGCGTACCTTCCCCAAGGATACCCCGGTGTGCGAATCGTCCTAGACCGTGCGCTTGGCGCACAAGACTCATCAACCCGCGGGGCTCCACGGTTTAGCTTGCTGCAGGTTCAGCCTCCGGGTCCTCTTCATCTTCCTTCTCGGGGATAGCAACACCCACGGTCATGTACCTCTTCACCAGCAGGTACGAGGCGATCACCGGCACCACATACACCAGCGACAACCCGCTACCGGACTGCACAACATCAGCAGCAAGACGGACCGCCGCCAAACATCCACCCAAACCCACCAGGGCTACGCAGAAGCCACGCAACACGCCATACCCGGCAGTACCCTCCTCAAAGGTCGCGGCCCACAGCTTGAACAGGGTGCGGCGCACAAAAATCAGGAAGACCGGCACCAGGCACAGCACCACCGAAACACCCACAGGCTCATAACCGGCAGCAGCGAAAGAAACCACCGGAATCAGCAGGCAGAAGAGCACCATCAGGGCGCTCACACCCAGCACCACCGCGCGCACGTACCGGTTGATGCGCTCCATACGGTGTTGGTTAGGGATCTCGTCGTTCGGCTGCGCGGCATTGTAGAAGAACAGCAGCAGAACCAGTGCGGACGCCGCCACATACCAGGGCGCGAAATTGATGCCGTCCACCTGCGGGGTGGAGGCAACCTGCGGGACACCCACCAGGGAGAGAGCAGTGAGCAGAACGATCGCGGCAACGCAGAACGTGCCCACCGTCAGCAGAAAGTAATGGTACGCGCCGCCGTTCTTTGCATCCTGCACACCGTGCTCACGCGTGCCGTCAATCATCACGACGGAAAACAGCATCGCGGAGATGGATAGGATGCTCCACGCGTACTCGCCCGTCATGACGGGGACAAGCAGGAGGAGCAGGGACGCAGAGAACAGAATCCACAGGAGTACTCGCTGCAGTGTGGGTGAGGACGCGATGGCCTCTCCAATAAAGTCGATAATAAATTCGCCGATAAAGCTCACGGTGGGATCCTTTCTGCGGGGGTGGGGTTACTCTTTGATCTCTTCAAAGCGGAGGACGCTGAAGTCGAATTCATCGTTGCGGGTTAGCAGAGACTTATATGCCCTGTATTTCTTGCCCGTCTTGAAGTTCTGGAGGTAGGGGTAGATACGTTCTCCATCGGGGGCGTTCGATGTTGTGATGATTCCGCACTCTTCCGTTTCGAATTCACCGGATATTGAGTAGGGGTCCTCATGTTCAACGATTTCTACTGACGTAACAGTGCAGATAGTGGAGTCGTTGTACGGATTGACATAAGAAATGAAATATAAGGATGCGGGAAATGCCAGAAGGCACAACATCAGTAGGATTCTCTCGCGGTCACGCCAAATATCGCTAGCCTTTGAACGAAGAAAATTCTTGAAAGCGACTTTCTTTGTGGGCTTCTTCGTGATAATAGATTTTTTCTTTGGGTAACCATTTTTCTTTGAACTGTTTCTTTTCTTTGAAACATTCTTTTTCCTTGGGGAGTTCTTTTTCACTGCTTTTCACCTTCTTTCTGGGCTAGAGGCTGTTGCTCTGTGATGTCTTCAAAGCGGGTTGCCTCAAAGAGCTGCACTCATGGTGTGTACGTCCTTGTGCGGTAGTGGTTGGTGAATCGTGCTCGCTACGGCGAGGTGGCGGGCACATCCTTAGCCTATCGCACGGTATCTGACCAGAAGGTTAACTGGATGCAAGGCTCGGGTGAAGACTGGGCAACCATTCATCAGAGGGCCGGGACCCGTGCGTAACCACCCAATTTCCTGAGCTGCTCTGGGGGCGAGTCTGCGCTCTGCATCGTTGAAGGTGAAGGGTGGTGCGAAATGGTTCGCTGATTTCATATGGAAAGCCCCGGACGGTGCGAGTTGAAGACTCGCGCCACCCGAGGCTTTATTTATGGCTCATGAGCTGGTTATTCTTTGATTTCTTCAAAGCGGATGGCAGTGAAGCCTGTTTCATCGTTACGGGTATCGAAGGACTTATAGGCCCTATATTTCTTACCCGCCTCAATGCTGTTGAGGTAGGGGTAGATACGTTCCCCATCGGGAGCGTGCCACATCGTGATAGTTCCGCACTCTTCCGTCTCAAAGACACCGGAGATTGCGTAAGGGTCCTCGTGCTCAATAATTTCAACCGACTCGATAGTGCATATTTCAGAGTCATTATTCGGGTTGTAATGAGTCATGAAATATAAAAAACCAAATACGGCGATAACACCTACGCAAAATATGATGGCTTCACGGTCATACCAAATATCTCTTCCTTTTCTGCGAAGATACTCTTTGAAGGTAACTTTATTCTTCTTTTTCTTTGAACTATTCCTTTTCTTCGAAACATTATTTTTCACCGTGAATCACCTCTTTCCAGTGTAGAAATTTACAGCTTCACTAACTCATTCTTTTTCGCGGCGTGTCTCCTCACGCGCCTGCTGACGCTCCAACCTACGCGCCTCATTACGAGCAGCCCGGCGGCGGTGCTTCTGACGCTCACTCTTCGTCTGCCCAACGATGTACTTCGTTTCGCACAAGTCATAAAACTGGGCATAAATATCGCGCGAAGAACCATACATCCCCACCACGTTCATCACATCCAGGCCGTCCTCCTCAGCCCAGCGCCCGTGATCGTCACGGTACAGCACCTGCGCCATCAGAATCGTCGCATCGAACTGATACGGGTCAAAGCTGCAAGTACGCTTACCCATCTCGGTGCTACCAATACGCAAGAACCCGTTCTTGCCGTTGTTCTCCACATGGGCAAACGTGATGGAGGGGTAGGTGAAAGTGCGTTCCTTCCACCGCCAATTACGCCACCGCACGTGGTCCTCACGCAACTCGAGGTAGAAGGCGTAGCAGTGGTTCAGAGGAATAGCACCCAGCAGGCCAAGCCCAAAGGCGCCTACGAATAGTAGAACCCATTGATTAACAATCTCTCGGTCGCCGGAAGGACGCGGATATCCCAGGCTTAGCCAAATAATAGGCCAGATGACGAACCCAAGGATTGTGGCGCTCCAAGAGAAGAGAAATCCAAAAAGGGGCCTTTTCTGCCTCTTATTCAGTGTGGGTTTGCCGAGCTTAATGCGGATACCCGGTACCAGGGCGACGATAAGTCCCCCGAGGAGTCCGTCTTCAACAGCGCTCATAGTATGTACGTCCTTGTGCGGTGGTTGGTGAATCGCGCTCGCCCCGGTGAGGCGGCGGGCACATCCTTAGCCTATCGCACCGTATCTGGACGGGAGGTTAACTCGACGCAATGCTCGGGTGAAGACTCGGCAACCACTTCGCAGATAGCCCGAATCCGTGCCTAACCACCCGATTTCGTTAGCTACTCTGAGAACGAACCCGCACCATCCGCACCGTTGCCGGAAGGCTGCGAGTCACCGATAAACAGAAAGGTCAGTGAAACGACCATGATAATTACCTACACCATGATTGCCGTATGGGGCGTACTAAGCCTTGGGCTGACGTACAAAATCTGCCGCACCGCTATCGTCCATGAGATGAGCCGCCACCATGACAAGAAGCTACGCGCCGAAAACATCCACATCATCCGAGGCAAGCTTCGCAATATCATCCTGGCCGGCTTTGTAGCTCTCATATTTCCTGTCGCAATGTTCCTAACGCACCTACTCGGCGACATGGGATTCCACCTTTTCTACGACATCGCAGCGTTCTGCGCCATGTGCATGGCTATCTGCTTCTTCTACGGACCTGTTGAGGATTACACCGAAATCTCGTCGGAAGGAATCGAAAGGGGCGAATCATTTCTAGACACGGTCTTCTACCCGCTCAACGCAATCGACGCAGTCTCATACAGTCAGGCCTCTGATAGTGACGAGTCAGACAGCGTTACTTTTAAAACAAAATCAGGCAAGACAATTACGAATTTCAGCCCCGGCGATGACGGTTACTACCTCCTCGCAATGACCCGATTCAAGATGGAAAACGACCGCTGGCCAGATATGAACAACCCCGAAGAAGCCGCCCAGGTCAAGGCGTGGATGAACTGGAGATCCACCATCCCGCACATCAAGGACAAGGAAATTTCGGGCCTCGCCGAAGTAGACATGTAGCCCGCGATTCAGCCCGTATTGAGTGCGTGCCCGGCGTGTTTCTCAACCAATATTTCCGCAATTTTTCTGCCAGAAAAACGTTGACTAGCCCGCATGGTCTAACCCTCAACCAGAAGGTACATTCTGCACGTAAAAACATTAACGTTGAGGCTTACAATAAAAAAGGTTTAACGCACAGCCGCATGCCGTGCACACACCCGTCACTTCACAGAAACACCGACCCCGAAAGGCAGATTATGGCCACCAAGAAGCCCGCGCGCCTCACCCGCCGCGCAGCCCTCGCCGCCGCAGGCGCAGGCGCAGCAACCGCCCTCGGCGCACTGCTCACCCCCGCGCAGGCAACCACCTACCGCCCCACCGTGCGCCGCAACCCCTACAACGGCTACTACTCCAACCGTTACGGCCGCCGCGGCCGCATCGTCATCAGCGACTACTACGGCAACTATTACTACTACGGCGGCTAAACCCCGCCCCTAACCCCCGGATGCGCGGGGGACCGGCTGAGTGGCTGACGGGGCGACCCCGCGGCGCCCAGCCACAAAACATATACTGGAAGACGGCACCACACTCGTGTAGTGCCGTCTTCCCGTTAGATGCCCCAGGCATCACCCGCGCCACGGTGCGGACTCACACCACAGATAGAGAGAACCCATGAAGAACGTAACCCGCCGATCCGCCCTCGGCCTGCTCGCAGCAACCGGCGGCGCAACCCTCCTCGCGGCATGTGGCGCGCAGCCCCAGGCAACCAGCGGCAACGCATCCGGTAGCGCATCTGCTTCCGCGGCGGCATCTAAGACCGCACGCACCGACTACTCCGGCGTTGCAACCCTCGACGGCTACACCTCCAAGCCTTCCGACTACCAGGCCGCAACCCGCACCGAGCCGTCCAAGAACGCTCCCGTGCCCGTCAAGCCCGCCGTCGCCAACGAGAACAGCGTGGAGGGCCTGTACCAGTCCATCGCGTTCTTCGGCGCAGCCATCGAGTACTACATGCGCACCGGCAAGACCGAGCCCCTGCGTGAATGCGCGGTTGACAACTCCGAGCTGAAGAACATGCTCGAACCCGAAGCCGGCACCCTGGGCGCTGGCCTGCAGCAGGGCAAGATTTGGATGCAGGACCCGTCCGTCACCATCACCATGCTTACCCCGCAGCCTGAGCGTGACGGTGATACCTACAACTGGGATATCCGCCTGACCATGGACAGCGGCGAATTCATCGCAAGCAAGGACCGTGTGGAGGAAGCTACCTCCGATTCGGACCGTAAGAACGATGTGGAGCGCACCCTGCACGGTGTGTACGAGAACGGTGCATGGAAGCTGACTGGCATGCGTACTTCTTCCTCTTCGTCGTCTTCCGCTGCTTCCGCTTCCGCTTCTGCTTCTTAAAACTCAGTAGCCTAGAAGCGCATAGCTTCTGAAATAGAAAGGCGCCCGCCCCGTGGTGTGAAACCATGAGGCGGGCGCCACCACCGTAGATAGAGAGAACCCATGAAGAACGTAACCCGCCGATCCGCACTCGGCATGGTTGTAGCCGCCGGTGGCGCAACCTTCCTCGTGGCGTGTGGCGCGCAGCCCCAGGCAACCAGCGGCTCTGCATCCGAGAGTGCATCCAGCAATGCATCCGGTAGCGCATCTGCTTCCGCGTCGGCATCCAAGAGTGTTCGTAGCGACTACTCCGGCGTTGCCGTCCTGGAGGGCTACACTTCCAAGCCTGCCGACTACCAGCCTGGAACCCGCACCGAGCCCTCTAAGAATGCACCCGTGCCCGTGAAACCTGCCGTTGTCAATGAGAACAGCGTGGAGGGCCTGTACCAGTCCATCGCGTTCTTCGGCGCAGCCATCGAGTACTACATGCGTACCGGCAAGACCGAGCCGCTACGTGAAAGCGGACTCGATAACTCTGAGCTGAAGAACTTCCTCGAACCCGATGCGCGTTCCCTGGGCGCCGGTCTGCAGCAGGGCAAGCTCTGGCTTCATGATCCGACCGTCACCATCACCATGCTCTCCGCGCAGCCCGAGCGTGACGGTGATACCTACAACTGGGATATTAGCCTGACCATGGACCCCGGCGAGTTCATTGCAAGCAAGGAACGCGTGCAGGAGGCCCCCTCTGAATCGGAACGTAAGGATGAGGTGAAGCGTACTCTGCACGGTGTGTACGAGAACGGCGCGTGGAAGCTGAGCGGTATGAATACTCGTTCCTCTTCAGCCGCTTCAGCGTCTGCCTCTGCTTTGGCTACCGCTTCGGCTTCTGCTTCCTAAAAGCTGCAGTCTAGAAGCGTATAGCTTCTACACCTAAAAGGCGCCCGCCCCGTGGTTTTCAAGCCACGAGGCGGGCGCTTTTCTTATATGCGCAATAAAGCATATACCCTTATCGGGGTGCTACCAGATGCGCACTCGCTCCTCCGGAGCCAGGTACAGTGCATCGCCCTCAGAGACACCAAACGCCTCATAGAACTCATCAATATTGCGCACCACACCGTTCACACGGAACTCATCCGGCGAATGCGGATCCACCGAAATCATCACCTCAGCATGCTGCGGGCGGGACTTCGTGCACCAGCCGCGAGCATTCGAGAAGAAGAAACGCTGAATACCGGTCATACCGTCAATCACCGGCGCGTCAGCCAGCGACTCAATGCCCTGCTTCTTCAAAGCCAGACGGTACGCCTTCAACGCAATAGACATGCCAGCCAGGTCGCCAATGTTCTCGCCCAGAGTCAGCTCACCGTTCACGTGGAACTTCGGGTCCAGACCCACCGGAACGTACGCGTTGTACTGCTCCACCAGCGCGGAGGTACGCTCCTTGAACTTCGCGTAATCCTCCTCAGTCCACCAGCTCTCCAGCTTGCCGTCGCCGTCATAGCGGGAACCCTGATCGTCAAAACCGTGACCAATTTCGTGGCCAATAATCATGCCGATATTGCCGTAGTTCGCCGCATCATCAGCATCCGGGTTGAAGTACGGGGGCTGCAGAATAGCTGCCGGGAACACAATCTCATTCGCCGGCGGCATGTAGTACGCGTTCACGGTCTGCGGAGTCATCAGCCACTCCGACTTATCCACCGGCTGACCCTTACGGGCAATCAGCCAGTCAGCATCAAACGCACCGGTACGGCGCAGGTTCTCAAACAGGTCACCGGGCACCAGCTCCAGGGCGGAGAAGTCACGCCACTTATCGGGGTAACCGATCTTGGTGACGAACTTCGACAGCTTCTCCAGCGCCTTCTGGCGGGTTGCCTCAGTCATCCAGTCCAGCGACTCAATAGACTCGCGGTACGCCTCCAGGAGGTTGCCGACCAGAACCAGCATCTTCTCCTTGTGCGAAGGCGGGAAGTGCACAGCCACGTACTCCTGGCCAATCTCCTCACCCAGAGCCTTCTCAACAGCGCCCACGCCGCGCTTCCAGCGCTCACGAATCTGCTGGGTACCGGAGAGGGTCTTGCCGTAGAAGTTGAAGCTCTCCTGAACCAGTTCGTCGTACATGAACGGCGCACGCGAACGCAGAACGGTCCATACAGCCCACAGCTTCCAGCTCATCAGCGGGATGGAGGTGAACAGCTTAGCCGCACCCTCAAAGAAAGACGGCTGAGCCACAATAACCTGGCCCAGGGTCTCCGGGTCAGCGCCGAGAGCCAGCAGCCACTGGGAGAACGGGAAGCCGGGGAACTTCTCGTCCAGCTCGGTCGCCTGGTACGGGTTGTAGGTCGCCTCCGCGTCGCGGTTCTCCACGACGTTCCAGTGCAGGCGAGCCAGCTCCGACTCGTGGGTGAACACCAGCTGAGCCGCCTGCTCCGGGGTGAGACCGAAGCCCTCAGCCAGACCGGTCAGCTGGAACATGCGAGCAATATGCTCAACGTACGCCGCGCATGCAGCCTCGTGCTTCTCTTCACGGTAGTAGGATTCGTCCGGCAGACCCAGACCCGACTGGTACAGGAAGAACGTGTAATTCTTCGGGTCCTTCGGGTCGTTGCTGGTGTACCAGGCGAACAGCTGCGGCAGACCCGCACGAGACAGCAGTGCCAGGGTCACAGCCAGGTGGGAGGGGGTAGCCGAGTTCAGAATCGGGGCGATTTCCTTCAGCAGCGGCTCCAGGCCGTCCGCCTCAATCTTCTCAACATCCATGAAGGAGTTGTACAGCGCGCCAATACGGGACTCCGGCTGCTCCTTCGCAATCTTCTCCACCAGCTCACGCACGTGCTTCTCAGCATTATCACGGAGGGTGTACAGGCCGCCATCCTTGGGGCGGTCCGCCGGGATTTCGTGGGTAGCAAGCCACTTACCGTTGACGTGGCGGAAGAAATCGTCGCCCGGCTTGACGGTTTCATCCACCCATTCTTTAGTGATTCCAGAGTTAGTAGTCATGGTTCCATTCTATGTTCTTACGCCCGCAAGCCACAGGATGACCGGCATGCCGCCAGATGATGGCTCACCGGTACAGGCGCTTCTCAGAGGCGTTTTAGGCGGCAGAAAGGGGCAGGGTAGCCCCCCAGGATGCAGAAAAACCCGCCCGTACGGTGCAGAAGAAAAACCGTACGGGCGGGCCTGTTATCTATCCCCAAAAGCTCGGCATACAGTCGGTACGCATACCGGAACGAAGCCGAACAGCCGCCGCCTGCCGCAGGTTACCGCGAGCAAACCATCATCCGGTCAACCCGCAGCAGGCAGCGGAACCAATAGGCGCCTCCTAGAGGGATGCGCGAATCGCCTTGGTGGCATCCACCAGGTGACGCAGAGACTGCTTGGTCTCCTCGTAATCACGAGTCTTCAGACCACAGTCAGGGTTCACCCACAGGTCAGCAATGGTGCCGTAACCAATCGCAGCCTTCAGCAGGGACTCAATCTCATCCTGCGAAGGAACACGCGGGGAGTGGATGTCCCACACGCCCGGGCCCAGACCGGAAACGAAGCTCTCCGGAATGTCAGCCAGCAGCTCCATGTGCGAACGAGCCGCCTCAATGCTGGTCACGTCAGCGTTCAGAGCGTTAATCGAGTCGATAATCTCGTTGAACTCCGAGTAGCACAGGTGGGTGTGAATCTGGGTGGAATCCTTCACCGCGCTGGTTGCCAGGCGGAAGGAGTTCACCGACCAGTCCAGGTACTGCGGCTGCTCATCGCGGCGCAGGGGCAGCAGCTCACGCAGAGCCGGCTCGTCCACCTGAATGATGCGGATGCCCGCCTGCTCCAGGTCAGCAATCTCATCGGCAAGAGCCAAAGCCACCTGGTTAGCGGTCTCGCGGCGCGGCTGGTCGTCACGCACGAAAGACCACGCCAGAATCGTCACCGGGCCGGTGAGCATGCCCTTGACGGGCTTGTCGCTCAGCGACTGTGCGTGGGAGCTCCACGGAACGGTGAACGCCTCACCGCGCAGGCCCTCACCGTGACGCTTCACGTCACCGAACAGGATCGAGGGACGGGTGCAACGCGAACCGTAGGACTGAACCCAGCCGTGGCGGGTGGTTGCAAAGCCGTCGAAGTTCTCGGCGAAGTACTGAACCATGTCGTTACGCTCAGCCTCACCGTGAACCAGCACGTCCAGGCCCAGCTCCTCCTGCAGCGCGATAACCGAGGCGATCTCGTCACGCAGGAAGCCGTTCAGCTCCTCAGCAGAAATCTTGCCCGCACGAGCCTCCGCACGGCGGCGGCGAATCTCAGCGGTCTGGGGGAAGGAGCCGATGGTGGTGGTCGGCAGCTTCGGCAGGTTCAGGTCAGCCTGAGCCGCGCGGCGAACGTCAATGGTCGGGCGGTTGAAGTCCTCGGCGGTCACAGCGGCGGCGCGGGCACGAATCTCGTCGTTGTGCTTGCGCGGGTCAGCGGCGAAGCGAGCCAGCGCCTCGTCGGCAGCCTTCAGCTCCGGCTCAACAGCGGCCTCACCCTCGGCCAGGCCACGAGCCAGCAGAGCAATCTCGGCAACCTTCTGGTCGGCGAATGCCAGGCCGTCCACGGGAACCTCGGCGGGATCTTCCAGAGCCAGGTCGTGCGGCACGTGCTGCAGGGAGGTCGAGGAGGACACCGACACGGCACCCTCGGATGCGCCGGGCAGCGCCTCCAGAGTCTTCAGAGCCGCGCGAACATCGGCGCGCCACACGTTACGGCCGTTCACAACACCGGCAACCAGGTGCACACCAGCGGCAGAGACAGACTCCAGCTCAGCCTTCGAGTACACGCCGTGCACCAGGTCAAGGTGCAGAGCCTCAATACCGGTACCCAGCAGTGCCGGCAGGTTCTCACGCAGGGAACCGTAGGGGCTGGTCACCAGAATCTGCGGGCGCTTCTCGCCGGTAGCCAGGGCACGGTAGGTGCGCTCGGCAAGCTGCGCAACCTTCGCGTTGTCGGCACGGTCCACGGTCAGGCCCGGCTCGTCCAGCTGAACCCACTCAACACCGCGCTCAGCCAACTGCTCCAGCACCTGAGCATATGCGGCAACGAACTCATCCAGGCGGTCGATGGGTGCGAAGTCCTCAGCGGAACCCTGCTCAGCCTTAGCACCCAGCAGCAGGGTCAGCGGGCCAACAATCTGCGGGCGAACCTTCACGCCAGCCTGCTTTGCTACCTCGAGCTGCTCGTCAATAGCCTCAAGGTTCAGCTTAATCTCGGTACCGGCACCAATCTCGGGCACCAGGTAGTGGTAGTTGGTGTCGAACCACTTAGTCATCTCCAGAGGAGGCAGGGTCTCGGTACCGCGCGCCAGGGCGAAGTAGCCGGGCAGATCCAGCAGGCCGCGTGCATCCTTAGCCTCGGCCAGACGCTCGGGCACCAGGGTGAACAGGCGAACAACGTCGAGCACCTGGTCGTAGTAGGAGAAGGTCGCCGGAATCGAGTAGTTGTCAGCCTTCAGGCCCGCGGCGGTCACGCGCTCAAAGTAGGTGCGCAGCACGTCAGCGGCAGTATCCTGCAGCTCCTGCAGGGTGGCCTTGCCCTTCCAGAAAGCCTCCTGAGCCTTCTTCAGCTCACGGAAGCGGCCCACGCGGGGGTAACCAACAATAGTTGCGGCGGGGAAAGCAACGTTAGACATAGTGCATATTCCTTTACTGGGGATAGAAATGGGAGAATCAGCGGGCCCTGCCGGCCCCGTCGATGGGGCCGAGATCCGCGGGACGCTCCCGGGGTACTTTGGGGGAAACTTGGGTGGCGCATCCGCGCCGGGCGGAGCGGGTCGCGTTTAGGCGAATTCCAGCTCGCTCAGGGACTGGGAGAAACGGTTGCTGTATCGGGGCAGGTCCAGCTGGTCCAGAACGTCAAGCACCGCGGCATGCTCGTTGAAGGTGAAGAAGTGCAGGCCCGGTGCGCCCGCATCCATCACGGTGCGGCACTGGTTCAGTGCGTAGTCCACGCCGATGCGGTGCAGCTCTGCGCTGCTGGTTGCCGTCTCCAGGGCGTACGCAAGATCCGCCGGAACCGACATGCCCGCCATCTGGCAGAGGTTCTGCAGGCGCTTCAGGGAGGTCACCGGCATGATGCCCGGAATAATCGGGATGTCCACACCCGCCAGGCGAGCCGAATCGACCAGGGCACTGTAGCGCTCATCCTCGAAGAACACCTGGGTGATAGCGAAATCCGCGCCGGCACGCTGCTTCGACAGCAGAATCTCAATATCCTGCAGCAGGGATGCGGACTCGGGGTGCTTCTGCGGGTACGCCGCCACACCGATGGACACCTTACCTGCCGCCAGGTGGGCGAAATCTTCGCGTTCCACGCGGCGAATCAGCTCGACCAGGTAGCGGGCGAAGGGAAGCTCCGAAACCTGACCTTCCTGCACGTCACCGCGCAACGCCAGGAAACCGCGCACGCCCAGGCCCAGAATCAGGCGGACCGCACGCTCCAGCTCGTGCACCGAGTGGCCTGCACAAATCAGGTGTGCCAGGGGGGTGAGGGAGGTTTCGTGCACCAGGTAGTCGAGCAGCGCCAGCGTCTTCTGACGGCGCTTCGCGTCACCGGAATAGGTGACCGAAACGTAGTCGGGGTTGGTACCCTCAAGCTCCGCAATGGTGCGAATCAGCGACTCACAGCTTGCGTGTGAGCGCGGAGGGAACAGCTCAAAAGAAAGAGCCGGGTGAACTGTCGTCATAACCATCCTTCGTGTTCACCCGATAGATACGCACCGTAAGGGTGCGCGAATTCTTCTGCAGGATGCGCGCCACCGGTTTGCGGGTGCGCATCATCAAGGGGTGCCGAAGGGTATTCTTCTCTATCGGTTCTGGCGGGAGCACCTTGTCCGCACCCTGCACCGTGACGGTGGGGGATACTGGCGAGGTTGCTGCGACGTCGACGAGCCAGATCTCTCGGTCGCTCTTGATAGATAACGCCTTCACTGTACCGGGCGTTTTGGAGGGTGCGCAAGAACTTCGGGGGATGATGACCCAATATGTCGAGAGATGACGAGTCACCGAAATATGAACTTAATATGACCGACTATGACGAGGGGGGCTGGGGGCGTTGTGGGTAGGACTGTCGGCTGACCCCTGAATGCCCGAAAATATCACAGATATATCTGCTTAATATTCTTGGACACGCACGAATATGTGTGTTTTATATTTCATTGAAGAGTAGAGTTAGTTAGTGAGGCACGGGTAGTGTTTCAATGTCCGCTCATCGAGGAGTTTCAGGGCTCAAAGATGAGTTCAATATGACTTTGTGAGCGTGGTGAGAATGAAAAAGCTATTTTCTTCTATACTCTGGTCCTTCCGCCTAGCATGGAAAACCTGTCCCACAACCCTGGTGAGCGTCGCCCTATCGCTAGCCGTCATTGCCTGCATTCCCTTGAGTCAGTCCCTGCTGATTGGTAATACAGTATCAGCCTTGAGCGGTTCAAATGGTGGCGCGGCCTGGATTTATATCGTTGCTCTTGCCCTTGTTGTCGGAATTAATATCATTGCTAAACGCTGGGTCATAAGTAACATGCTCATCCTCAAATCAAAGGTGAACTATCGGGTTCACTGCATGTTAAATAACAGGTTATCTACATTTCCGTTATCTGATATAGGTAGCACAAAATCACAGGAAGATATACGTGCTGCAAGAGAGGCAATATCGAAACAGGAATTGCAGGTTCACACCATGTCAGTTATGACACTGGTGAGTGCCTTCGCAATGGTGTTACTTCTCTGTCTTAATATCGCGAACGTCAGCATTGTGGCAGCAATTTTTGCGGCACTGTGTTCATTGCCCCTAGCCATTGCAATGGTGATTCTCGCTAAACGTGATTACGCTATCTACACCCTAATGTACGAGGATTATCGGGCAGAGAACTACTATCTAGACAATCTGATGGCTCAAAGTCGCGCCCAAGAACTTCACCTCATGAGAGCCTCCCGATTTTTCTCGCAACGCGTAGCGTCCTGGCGACGCCGGGCGGCCGGTAGGGAATTGAGCCTTGAAAGTGTTAGAGGAATCATCTCCATAGTTGCAGGGCTACTCTGCTCTGTCTTACTTTTTGCGTCCCTGTACTTCCTTGTGGATTCAGGAGCCGATATATCGTATGTGGCCGGATCGCTGATTGGAATCATTGCCTGTGTTGACGCGACCCAAGAGGTGGGATATTCATTCGGCCAGATTATTAATGGAGCATTATCTGTTCAGCAATTTAGAAGGGTATGCGACTCTAATACTTACGACCATGCTTCTGAGATAAAAACTTCTAACCCTAACCATGAAAATATTTCAAAAATTATATGCAAAGATGTATCTGTTCAGTATGAGGGCGCGTCGTCTTTTGCACTTAAAGATATTAATCTTGAGCTGATGAATAATCAAATGATTGCAGTAGTTGGTGCCTCGGGCGCGGGAAAAACAACGCTAATAAATGCAATTCTTGGAATTACACCAATTGCCCAGGGGAGCATAACGTATAAGGGTGCTTCTTCTGAGAGTAAATACAACATGTTGGCAAATGTGGGTTTGGTGAGTCAAGACTACGGCCGTTATGAACTGACTGTGCGTGAAAATCTTCTTCTGGGTTTGCCGCAGGCGGCGGTTGAGCGTCTTGGTGATGCTGATTTGTGGTCGGCTTTGTCGGTGGCTTGTGCTGATGATTTTGTGCGTGGTCTTGAGGGTGGTTTGGATGCTCAGTTGGGTGAGTCGTTTGGTGGTGTTGGTCTTTCGGGTGGTCAGTGGCAGCGTTTGGCGTTGGCGCGTGTGGTTCTTCGGGATGCGCCGGTGTGGGTGTTGGATGAGCCGACCAGTGCTGTGGATGCTGAGACTGAGGAGGAGATTTTTGCTCGGTTGAAGGTGGCTGCTGTTGGGCGTTTGGTGGTGTTGGTGTCTCATCGTGCGTGGACGTTGCGTGGTGTTGATTCTGTGGTGGTGTTGGATGGTGGGTGTGTGGTGGAGCAAGGAACCTACCGGGAGCTACTGAAGGCAGAGGGAAAGTTTATGGAAATTTTCAAAAATCAGATCTCTGAAGATTCTGCAGGGCGCAAAACTTCTGCTGAAAGGGGCTATAAAGATGCGTAAGATTATGGCTAATACTGTTTGGTCCGTGGTTTATGCTTTCAGAAATCACCCCGTATGGACCGTTTCCTATCTAGCGTCTGTTATGTGCCTATCATTATTCCCTGCTCTGCAGATGGAGGCTGTCACTAGACTTGTTGAGCATTTGGGCCAGAGCCAGGATGAAGTGCTCCCGCTAGCTCTGGGGGTTAGTTTTGTGCTGGCAGGATACATTGCCCTGGGACAAGCATCAGACTCTCTGCGTATGATCCTAAATTCTCGAATGTCAAGTACAGGTATTCAGAATGTATCTTCTCGTCTGGCGACTTGTTCCTCTCAGGAAATCGCGAGTGGTGATTATGCTCGCTCATCAAGGGCAGCTCATGAAGCTGTGACAGGGGGGAGTCTAGGATCTCAAGTTTCCACTATGGGTGCTCTGATATTCATCATTTTTTCGACGGGAGCCCTTAGTTATTCCGTAGGAAAAATCAATGTATATGCTTCACTCTGCATGCTTGCAGGCATGATTCCTGTTGCCTTGATGTCACATCTCTATTCGAGTAAAAATGCTGAGGCAATGGAAAAAATATATTCATATAGCTACAACGCATGGCATAGCACTAACCAGATTGCACAAATAACTACTGCTCGTGAGCTTGCAATTCTTAATGCTCGGTCGTTCTTTGCGCATCGTGCTAATCAAGAACGGAAAAAATCCGGTGAGGAGGAAATTGGCCTAGCTCGTTACATCCTCAGAATATATACAATTGTTGGTTTTATAAGCGCTGCATTGCTAGCTTTAGCCCTTATTTTTCTAGCGGCCTCGGTGCCGGCTCCCGGCGTTCTTGCTGGAGCTGTTATAGGTATTACCTCAGCTATAGTCTCGCTTGGCTCGATGGGAAGCGACCTTAGCTCGATGGCGGCGGGGTCAAACGCAATTGATGTATATCGAAAGTTTATTTCTAGCGCACAGCCCGGGCAGAAAAATCCGGTTGCCGATACCTACCTCGAGATTTCCAGCGTTTCCATTAGGAATCTTGCTATCCAGTATCCAAAAGCTGATTCTTTAGCTCTTAAAAACATCAATCTCACATTTGGTCCCGGGCAGATGATTGGTATTGTCGGGCCCAGCGGATCGGGAAAGACAACCCTAGTAAATGCACTCATGGGCATGCTTAAGCCCTCCAAAGGAGACATCCTCATTGGAGATAAACCGGTACAGGACATATCACCTGATGATTTATTGGCAAATGTGGGTTTGGTGAGTCAAGACTACGGCCGTTATGAACTGACTGTGCGTGAAAATCTTCTTCTGGGTTTGCCGCAGGCGGCGGTTGAGCGTCTTGGTGATGCTGATTTGTGGTCGGCTTTGTCGGTGGCTTGTGCTGATGATTTTGTGCGTGGTCTTGAGGGTGGTTTGGATGCTCAGTTGGGTGAGTCGTTTGGTGGTGTTGGTCTTTCGGGTGGTCAGTGGCAGCGTTTGGCGTTGGCGCGTGTGGTTCTTCGGGATGCGCCGGTGTGGGTGTTGGATGAGCCGACCAGTGCTGTGGATGCTGAGACTGAGGAGGAGATTTTTGCTCGGTTGAAGGTGGCTGCTGTTGGGCGTTTGGTGGTGTTGGTGTCTCATCGTGCGTGGACGTTGCGTGGTGTTGATTCTGTGGTGGTGTTGGATGGTGGGTGTGTGGTGGAGCAAGGAACCTACCAGGACCTAACGACCGACCCCACATCACGCTTCAGAAAGCTCTTCGCCTCCCAACTGGAGGGGAAATAACCTCGCAACATACCCGCACAACGTAGAGTTAAAAACATGGAACGTATTGAATCCCCCGTCTACCGCAGGCTCGGCAACTCCGGTCTCGTCGTACCCAGCGTCGGCATCGGCTGCAACAACCTCGGCCGCCCCGGCACCCCCACCCGCACCCAAGAAGGCACCAACGAAGTCATCGCCGCCGCAGTCGACGCCGGCATCAGCTTCTTCGACATCGCCGACCTCTACGGCGCCGAACCCGGCCTCTCAGAAACCATGTTCGGCACCGCCCTCACCCAGCTCGGCCTCGACCGCGACGAACTGACCATCGTCACCAAATTCGGTCTGCCCGTCGGCGACCTCAATGGCAACGACCGCAACGCTCGCGGATCCCGCCGCTACATCATGCGCGCCGTCGAAGGGTCCCTCCGCCGCCTCGGCACCGACTACATCGACCTGTACTTCTACCACAGCCCCGATCCCAACACCCCCATCGAAGAAACCCTCAGCGCCCTCGACCAGCTCGTACGCGACGGTAAGGTCCGCTACCTGGGCCACTCCAACTTCTCCGGCTGGCAGCTCGCCCACGCCGAACACTGCGCCCGCGAACTCGGCACCGAACGGTTCATCGCCGCAGAAAACCACTACAACCTGCTCGACCGCCGCGCAGAACTCGAAATCCTGCCCGCCGCCAAGCACTTCGGCATGGGTGTGCTGCCGTACTTCCCGCTCGCTAACGGCCTGCTGACCGGCAAGTACCGCCGCGACAACATTCCCGCCGGTTCGCGCCTGTCCCACTCCAAGAAGAACGTGCTTGACGCCGCCAACTGGGACCAGCTCGAAGCCTTCCACACCTTCTGCACCGAACGCGGCATCACCGAGGTGCAGGCGGCGTTCTCCTGGCTCGCACAGCAGTCGCCGGTCACCTCCGTCATTGCCGGTGCAACCAGCGCCGAACAGGTGCGCGCCAACGCACAGGCAGCCTGCCTGCGCTTCGACGCCGAGGACCTCGCCGCCCTGGACGCCATCTTCCCGGCACCCGAGAAGATCGCACTGTTCTAAACACGGGCTCCTTCTTAAAGGGGCGCGCAGGCGGTCGCACGCGGCGGCCGTAAAATATGCTGAAAAATGTGTGCGGTGAGAAATAAATATCACCCGCCGAGCGTTTTCGCTAGGATTAGGTGAGGTGCGTCTAACCTGACGCACCTCACCTAGCCCACTGACAGTGCTGAAGAACCACCAATGTCGGTGTACTCTCCCCTAACCCCTCGGCATCAAAGGACACCATGAGCGCACAGAGCACCGCCTCCACCCTGCCCCCGCTGGGCACCGGGACGCACAGCCGATACCTCGGCATCATTGCACTCATCGCCACCTTCGGCGGTCTGCTCTTCGGCTACGACACCGGAGTCATCAACGGCGCGCTCGAACCCATGAGCCGCGAACTCGGCATGGACTCCACCGCCCAAGGCTGGGTCACCGGGTCGCTCGCCTTCGCCGCCGCTATCGGCGCACTCGGATGCGGCCGTATCTCCGACCGGTTCGGCCGCCGAACCACCATCATTGGGCTCTCCACCATCTTCTTCATTGGTGCCCTGACCTGCGTGTTTGCACCCAATGTCGCCGTACTCATCACCGGGCGCACCCTGCTCGGCCTGGCGGTTGGCGGTGCCTCCGCCGTGGTGCCGGTCTTCCTTGCCGAACTGGCACCCTACGAAATTCGCGGCTCCCTCTCGGGTCGTAACGAACTCATGGTCGTGGGCGGTCAGCTCGCCGCGTTCATCGTGAACGCCCTCATCGGTAACCTGTGGGGCGAGCACGACGGCGTGTGGCGCTGGATGTTCGCCATCTGCACCCTGCCCGCTATCGGCCTGTTCGTCGGCATGCTGCGAGTGCCGGAGTCGCCGCGCTGGCTGCTGCGCGTCGGTAAGCGTGAGCAGGCGCTCGAGGTGATGAAGCGCATCCGCTCCACCGAACGTGCCGAAGCCGAGATTGCCGACATTGAACGCACCCTGCAGGCGGAGGCTGCCACCCAGAACGACGCGGCGGGTAAGGAAAGCGTGGGCGTGCGCGGCTGGTTCGTGCGCATCCTGCTCGTCGGTATTCTGGTCGGCGCGGGCCAGCAGCTGACCGGCATCAACTCGATCATGTACTACGGCATTAAGGTGCTCAAGGAAGCCGGTTTCAGTGAATCCGCGGCGCTCATCGCGAACATTGCGCCGGGTACGATTGCGGTGCTCGGCTCCATTCTGTCGCTCCGCCTGATGGAGCGTGTACCGCGCCGCGTCATGGTCATTACCGGCTACAGCTCGACCGCGTTCTTCCACGTGCTGATTGCGGGCGCATCCATGCTTCTGCCCGCCGATAATGCGGCGCGTCCCTGGATTCTGCTGGTGCTCATCGTCTGTTTTGTGGGTGCGATGCAGACCTGCCTGAATGTGTCCACCTGGGTGATTATGAGTGAGCTGTTCCCGCTGCGCGTGCGTGCGGCGGGTATGGGTATTTCGGCGTTTAGCGGCTGGATGATGAACGGTGTGCTGTCGCTGGCGTTCCCCGTGATTCTGGGTGCGGTCGGTCTGACCGGCTCCTTCATCGGCTTTGCCGTGGTGAACGTGATTATTGCGCTGCTGATGTTCCGCAACCTGCCGGAGACTCGCGGCGTGAGCCTGGAGCAGGTGGAGCGCGGCGTGATGGACGGAAGCGCCTACCCCTTCGCACGCAAGCGGTAGACCCGACGGGTTTTTAGGCAAGAATGAGGCGGGCGGCCCCTCCCCGGTGGAGGTGCCGCCCGCCTCGCAATATGCGTTGAAAGACTAGTCTGCAGGGTTCTCTGCGAGGAACTCGTCGAGGCCGATGCGGTAGCCGTCATCTTCGGCGCGTGCCTTGCGAAGAGCCTCAATGTCGAGGAGCTCTTCGTACTCTTCCAGCAGCTTCAAATCTTCGTAGGAGATGAGCGCGGCAACAGTCTTACCATTGCGGCTGATGAGGGGACGTTCGCCGGAGAACACGGCTTCGTTGACCTTGGTGCCGAGGTTGTCGCGGAGTTCTTTAAGAGTCGTGACATTGGAACGAGTCCGGTGAGTGGTGACAGTCATGACTGGTTCCTTTCTGGGGGTTTATGCGTTAGCTCCGAGGATAGTTCCTGTGTAGGTTCTATTCAAGGGGCCGCAGTGCGAAGAAGGGTACAGGGCACGAGTAGGGAATTACCGCATCCTGTACACCATTGATAACGGGGCGTTTTTTCCTGCATGACGGATCCTCTTAACGATAGAATGAGGTACGGAACACTAAAAACTCGCCTGGTCAGAAATCATATCTAAGGTATGACCTGCTGAGTTAGACAGTTTCCGGTGTTATGTATCGATGAAGGCATAAGACCGACCGCGGGATGCCAAGAGGTGACCCGCCAGAAAGGAGGGTGTCGTGAACGCCCTGCATACCAATTTCAAAGCCTTGAAGGAAATGAGCATCCTCAAGCCTAGGCATTCTGCTTCAGAGGAATCACGAAAAGGATTTGTGCGGAAAATCTATACAATCGCACTGATACTTATTGCATTCCTTGTGCCGCTTAATCAGGCACATGCTTACTCTTCTGAACTTGATGAGATTATTTCCGCAGCTGGGCTAAATCCGCTTAGTTCTGAAGACCGAGAGATGATTACCCGCGAGATTCATCAGACGGCGCTTGCGATGGGAAATTCATATGACGAAGAATTGCATCGTATTGCGACAGAGTCTCGGAATGCAATGACTGCTAAACAGAAAGATTCTGCGCGCCCTCCGCGAGGATTCTTTGATAAAAATATTCCTGCAGGTAAGGCTGAGCGAGTAGGAGATATTTTCTATTCATCAAATAGTACAATTGGCATCCCTCATGGACATACTGCAATATATGTATCACATTACACTTATGTTGAAGCTACCACCCCTCATGTTCGTTCGGTTTATGCCAATAAGGCAGAAGCGCCAAAGCCTGTCTATAAGTATTATGTAGGCTGGTCATGGCAAAGTCCTAATAAATATAAGGCAGCAAATTTTGCCAAGACAAAAATTGGGAAGAGTTACAATTACTTTTTTTGGAACAATAAAACGGTACACGCCAATTCTTATAACTGCTCGCAGCTAGTTTGGGCTGCCTATAAGAGCACGGATCCTAACGTGGACCTCGACTCTGACGGTGGCCCCGGCGTATACCCGACAGATATCCAGAAGTCACACTGGGTACATCACTACGAAACGAGGTGGTAGCAATGACCACATCCCGTTTTTCAGGAAGTATGCGCCTGGGACTTATCGGCGCCCTCCTCCTGTCAGGCTGTAGCGCAACCATCCCAGTAACAAACGACCCCCGCAAAGCCCTCGACGAAAGCAGCATCGCTATATCCATTGCAGGCGACTCAACATACCTGCCGAATGCTGGAGGAGGCGTAGCATTCTACAACTCAGAAACCCAAAAATGGTCAAGAATCAAAAATGTTGGGGTCCGAAACTCGCCAATTGTATACAAAGATAAAAACCTATATTTCACAGATACAAATTCACTATTCACCCTCTCCGATAAACTGCACACATACCCAAAGAAAACAAAAAATGATTACAGTGAAGATGTGTACGTTGCAGACAGTAACACTATTGTGGCTATAGATAATTACAGAGCGGATGAAAATGGTGATTATATATTTCTTGTGACAATTGTAAAAGATGGTGAGGTGAGGGAAGAGAGAATTAAAAATATTATACACATGACAGCTCAGTGCGCTGACGGCAGCATATGGGGCTACGACAAAATCAGCAATTACGAAGGAACAGATAACCAATACCTACACCCAAGGAACCCCACGTTCCTTACCCGCGTGTACCCGAACCCTTCAAATGAAAAAATGTTCTCGAAGAGTCTCGAAAGTAACACAATGTATGGTTCCTACATCGTGTGTGCAGGGAATAGAATTGTGAAAATCCATGATACTTACCCGCAAAGCATTACCGACTACCAATATGCAGATTTAAAAGATATTGACGGATCCATGCTCGAAGTAATTAATGTGCAAACAGGCGAGCATACAGAACGCCAAATTACCGGTGAAGCGAGCAAACGTGTAGATGGAGAAAATGTTCCTTCAGGTGCACCGTATGCAATACACGCATACGGGGACGACATCTGGTGGGTCCATCACGACGGGCGAATCATCTCAACCAACATTGATACCGCCCACAACACTGTACGATTCAGCCTCAAGATCCCAGAAGGAGTAAAGGAAGTCTCTACATACTACTGGACCGAGAAGAACCTCTACGCCATGTACGAGCTGCAAGGAGAAACCTATATTCAAGCCTATTCCGTTGAGTCCGGTGAACTCATCAAAACCCAGAAAATACCGCACTACAACGCTCTTCTGAACGGGCGCGAATACCCCTCATACTTCGTTATTACAAACGAAGAGAAATTCCTTAAAAACTAGCCTCTCGCGCTGAAATACTGCATATTGCTAGGCGGGCGGCCCCTCCCCGGTGGAGGTGCCGCCCGCCTCGTGCGTCCCGTGACCCGCCGCCCCTCGCCCCACCGCACTGTTCGTTGAAGGAGAAGCAAGGAACCCCTACCCTGCGCCACCAACCCATAAGTGATACGGTCAAAGAACAAGTAATGGATTCACGTGCTGAAATGCACGCCCGACCCTGCCCCACACGCATCGCCCGGACGCCCGCATCCAGCACGCCACCACTCTATAACGAACACGGGTGAACAATGACTGAGAACGTACACAACGACTGGGATCTCCGAAGCGAAGAGGTCCAGAAGGATCAGGTAGCCGCCTACGACGCAATGCGCCGCCGCTGCCCCGTCGCCCACGACGAATTCATGGGCTACTCCGTCTTCAAAAACGCCGACGTACAGCACGTACTCGACCACCCCGAAATCTACTCCAACGTCGTCTCCACCCGCCACATCGCCGTCCCCAACGGCATGGACGCACCCGAACACACCACCTTCCGTGCCGTCAACGACAAGTACTTCACCCCCGAACGCCTCGAAAAGTTCGCACCCGTCATCCGCGACGCCGTGAAGACCCTCATCGCAGAACTGCCCCGTGGCGAAGAGGTAGACGTCATGCAGGGCTTCGGTCAGGCCTACGCAATGCGCGTGCAGAACGCCTTCATGGGCTGGCCTGCATGCCTCGAGCAGCCCCTCACCGAGTGGATCGAGAAGAACCGCGTCGCCACCCTGCGCCGTGACCGCGCAGAAATCGCGAAGGTTGCCCTCGAATTCGACGGCTACATCCGCCAGCTGCTCGACGAACGCCGCGAGGACGCCGCAGCCGGCAACCCCAAGGACGTCACCGCCGAGCTGCTCACCGACACCGTGCAGCTGCCCGGCGAAGAACCCCGCACCATGACCGACGAAGAAATCGTCAGCCTCATCCGCAACTGGACCGTGGGCGAGCTGTCCACCGTCTCCGCAACTGTGGGCGTATTCGTCAACTTCCTGGCACGCAACCGCGCCGAACAGGACCGCCTGCGCGCATCCCTCGCCGACGGCAACGCACTCGACGACCGCAGCGAAATCGCCCTCGCCGTCGAAGAAATCATGCGACTCGAAGACACCCTCGTCACCAACCGCCGCATCACCACTCAGGACACCGAACTCGGCGGCCGCACCCTGCCCGCCGGCTCCCGCGTGACCATCAACTGGGCAAGCGCCAACCGCGACGAGGACGCCTTCGAAGACGCCCTCACCTACAACCCGCACCGCGACCAGTCCCGCAACCTCGTGTACGGCGACGGCATCCACGTCTGCCCCGGCGCGCCCCTGGCACGCCTGGAACTGCGCATCCTGCTCGAGGAGCTACTGCGCGGCACCGAGTCCATTGAGATCGCGGACGAGAGCGAGAAGCCCGCAACCGTGAACGCCGTGTACCCGGTCTCCGGCTACTCGGTCGTGCGCGCCATCTTCAACTAGGCACGCTCCAGCTCTAAAAAGTGCGAGGCGCCGAACCCCTGAGAATGGGGGTCGGCGCCTCGCGCTGTTAAGAGTAAATATAAGAGTGAATAGTAGGGGAGCGGTGGCCGGTATCAGCCGCTCACTATAGATAAAACGGAATATTCCCTGACGGCTATATAGCCTAGTGGACTATCCAAAAAGCTGAATTTAGCGGCCGGAACTCGTTGCCGAAGGCTTCACCGAAGAACCCGCAGAACCGCTCGCAGACGCATGAGCCGAAGCACTCGCAGAAGCCTCCGCCGCAGCCGAAGCCGACTCCTCAGCAGACAACGCCGTGCCATCCGCATGAACACCAGCCATCGCCGGAGTCACACCATTCACGAAGCTCAACTTCGCCTGCTTGAACTGGTACTCGGGGGAGCAGGTCAGCTTATACTTCGAATTCGCCAGCTCGCGAATCGACTTCACGTAATTCTGAGTCTCCTCGTACGGGGGAACACCGCCGTACTTCTCCACAGAACCCGGACCCGCGTTATAACCGGCGAGAACCACATCCTGCAGCTCATCCTCATTGGAAGCGTACTTCGCCAAACGAGTACGCAGCTCACCCAGGTAGCGTGCCTGCGCCGCAATCGCATCGTGCGGGTTCAGAACATTACCGCCATTGCCGAAGCTGTAGTGGCCGCCGCTCCACGCGTCATCAGTGAACTGTGCAATACCCTTAGCGCCCTGGTGGGACACAACGCCCACACGCCAGTGGCTCTCAGTCTCAATCTGCGCCGCCAGCACGCCGGGACGGAAACCCGCCACCTTAGAGCCCTCCTCAAAATCGGATCGGAGAGCCGCCGGAGCATACGAAAGCTCCGTCATACCGCAATAGTCGTCATAGGTGGCTGCCAGGCCGGCAACACCGCCACCCAAAAGAACCGCAGAGGCAATAATCTGCCAATGCGCAAGTGCCCCGGCGAGAAAGCGAAGCGGGAAAGCTTTACGCTGCCGAGGAGAAGTCTGTGCGTCCGCCGAAGCGGGGGTGTGGTTGGAGGCGCTCGTAGCGCTGCGCTCGGAAGAGGCGCTCGAAGTGCTATCTGCCATTCCTATAGACTAGCGCACCATGCCCGCTCCTGGCTAAGAAAAGTTCGCCCATGAGGCTAAAAGCATAGTTCGCCGTGGTGCGTGCAGGCTCCTGCTTGGGTGCTTGCGCGGGCGCAGAAAGACAGTGCAGAAAGACCCCGACCGGCGCATCCAATCACAGGATGCACCGGGCGGGGTCAATCTCTCGGCGGGCGTTAGAAGCGCCCTGTGCGAGCTACGAGCTACCAGCTATTAGCGGTCGGTGACCACAATCTTGCCGGCGGCACCGCGCTCCATCTCCGAGAAGGAGTGGTTCACGAACACGTAGGTGCCGGATTCCAAGAACTGCATCTCCACGAAGCCGCCCTGCGCGGGCGCCAAATCGAGTGCCTGACTGTGGCCGTCACGGCTGCCGAACGCATCCGCGCCGCGGCGCATCAGGTAGCCGCCCTCCTTGTAGACCGTGTCGAACTGCGAACCGACCACGTGGAAGCTCGTGCCATGGTTCGGGCCAGCCGCCATCACCCAAACACGGATACGCTCGCCCTTCTTCACCTGCAGCGGCTTCGCCTTGTACTGGGTTGCGTGGCCGTTGAACATGGTCAGCGTGGGGGTGCCCGCCGCAATCAGCTCCGGCGAGTTCTCCGCCAGCTTGTTGCCGTCGGAGGCGGTCTTGCCGGTGTCGTGCAGGTACGCCTCGCCCTGAACCATCACGTACTCGTGGTCGACCGGGTCAAGGTCCGCAGGGTCGATAATGACCGCACCGTACATGCCCTGGGTCATGTGCAGGCTCAGTGGGGCGGTACCGCAGTGGTACAGCCAGATGCCGGCGGCCTTCGCCTCGAAACGGTAGACGAGACGCTCACCGGGGGCGATGGTCTTCATCGTGTTATCGGGGGAGACCATGCCCGCGTGGAAGTCCAGCGAGTGGCCCATCGTGCCGTTGTTGACGAGTGTAATTTCAAAAATGTCGCCGACCTTGCCGCGCAGAATCGGTGCCATGTTCTGCCCGTTGAACGTCCACATGTGAACGGTCACGCCAGGCGCGACCTCGCGGTCGACCTCCTGCACGTCCAGGGTGACCTTGCGGACGGTCTTGCCGTTCACCTGCTCGGCGGTGTTCGGTGCCGGGATGTTCGGGTCGCGGTACTTGTAGCCGCTACCGGGTGCCGCAGACATGTCAATCTTGCTGTTCGCAACGGTCATGAGGGTCGGGGTACTACCCGATGCGGCGTGGTTGTGGGTGCCCGCAGAACCGTGGTTGTGGCCGCCCTGCGCCACCTGGTTTGCGGAGGCGCCGGTCGCCTTCACCTTGAACACCATGCCGAGGGAGCGGTGGCCCGCCACGGAGCAGTAGGCTTCCTGGTCGGCGCTGATGATGCCGGCGTCGACGGTTTTCGTTTCGCCGGGGTTGATGGTGCCGGTGGTTGCGCCGTTGTCGAAGGTCAGATCGTGGGTCATGCCCTGGTCGTCGTTGGTGACCTCGACGACCAGGCGGTTACCGGCGGGCACCTCCACCTCGGCGGGGGTGAATCGGTAGTTGCTGGTTGCCTTCACCTTGACGGTGGTGGTCTGGCCGGTCGCAGCCACGGAGCCCGCCGAAGAGAACGACGGCAGGTTCAGCGCGGACGGGTTCACGGCGAAGCCCAGCAGGAACGCCATGGCCACCGCGAGTGCCGCCTGGAAGCTCTGCTTGGCGTGCGGGACGGGTTCGGGAGTGAGCGCCTCCGGGGTGAAGACGGGCTTCTCACCGCGGGCGCGTGCCGCCATCATTTCCTTGCGGGTGTTCACGGACGCCTTCACGCCGCGCACCATGAGCGGAATGAACGCGATGAGCGCCAGGGCGCCCACAATGGCGACCGCCATCTTAATGGACTGGCCCACCACGGAACTGGGCATCATGAAGATAACGAGCGCCAGGTTCACTGCGGTCACGCGTGCCGCCGCGAAACGGCTGAACTCCTTATTGGAGGCACGAACCACCGCCGGGCCGCCGCCCATACGCTGAGGCAGCAGGTAGCTCATTGCGCCGAGTAGCAGCTGCAGCAGGAAGCCGACCACAAAGATGGGGGTGACGGCGCGCATGTCCAGCTGTGCGAACGGAGTGGTTGCCACCATGTACGCGGTCGCAGCCACGCCAACAATCAGCCAGAGGAAGCCCATACCGACGCTCATCGGCGGGTACTCGTTCGGGCGCTTGGTGCGCAGGGTACGCACCATCACCCAGGCGACAATCAGCAGACCAACCAGGTAGACGACCAGGCCGGCGGCAGCGAGCGGACGCATCCCAAAAATTGCGCCGACAAGGGTCAACACCAGGCCGCCGCACATCAGGTACAGGGCACGCAGGCTGTGGGTGAGCGCCTTGTCGACCATCTTGGTGCGCAGCATGGTCGGCCAGAACGTCACCAGCGTACCCACCGCGGTAATACCGACGAAGCCGAGCACGTTCACTGCCTCGTGCGCGAGCAGGAACTGCGAATGCAGGGTACCGGACAGGTTCGGGTAGGCAATCATGCCGCCAAACGCCGCACCGAGGGGCAGCATGAGTGCCGCAACAATGTAGAAGCGAATCGTCACACCGAACCGCGACGGCAGGGCCTGACGCACCTGCTTCAGCAGGTAGATACCGTGCCAGGCGACCATCGAACCGACGATGAGCGCACCCACCACCGTGGCGGCGTAGAGCCCGGGCACGCTCAGCTGACCGATCATGCCGATCATGAGCACGAGAATACCGGCGTTCAGAATGAAGATGCGGCGCACCTGGGTGCCGCGGTGCTCGTCCGGGATTTTGATCTTCATGAGCGCTTCGGTGAAGTGCTGCGACCAAATCAGAACCGAGTTCGTAATCAGGCCGAGAGTGACAATGTGCACCATCAGCCAGCCGCTATTCGGGATGAACTTATGCAGCAGAAGCACGGCGATAAGGGTAAACATCCAGTGCGAGACCGGCTTGGAGGCGCGACGATGCCACGTACCGCGACCGGATGCGCGGCGTGCAATCTCTTCGGGGGTGAGGTTCGCGCCGGGCGCCTCAGCGGGACGCATGCCAATGCTCAGGCCGGAGGAGCCGCCTCCGGAGAGGCTTGCGGGCTTGCCGTTCGTGTTCTCGCCTTCGGGTGGGGTGCCGAGATGTTCACTCACGTGATCACTGCTTTCACTGCTGGTTGTTCGTGGACGTCGGTGTGCGGGGTGGCATCGCTTGCCCCTGCGTTGGGGTGGGCCCTGCGCTAGGATAGGCGGAGTGCCAATAAGCCCATTATATTGCCCCTGTAGTACCAATTTTGAAGACATTACGTGCATATGAAGGCGGCTCGTACCGTGATGGTTGCGCTTGCTCACTCGAGCGATTCTGCCCCTGTAAATCTTCTCTCCTGATTCTTCTCCCCGATGCACCCTTCACAGGTGCGCGCGATAAACTATTAGGATTCCAAAATCAGATGCCCGCCCACCCTACGCGCGCATCCGCCGGCACCAAGGTAAGGACAAGCACCTCGTGACAAGGACTGACTCCACCACCCCCATCTGGGGAAAAATCGCTATTGTGGCACTTATCCTCATTGTTGGCGGTGGATACGTCGTCAAACTGCTCACCAACCCCTTCGCCGGTATGGACTTCTCCATCTACCGTCTGGGTGCGATGACCATTTTCGATAACGAGGGTTTCACCCAGGACCTGTACTCCCCGACCCTGAACGATCACGGCGTGAACAAGCCGCCGTTCACGTACCCGCCGTTCGCGGCGATGCTGTTCTTGCCCTTCGCGTTCATGCCTCTGGAAGTCGGCATGGTCATTATGGTTGTCGGTTCGGCTGTGGTGGCGTGGTGGATTTCCACGATTATTTACAACTACGTGAATGCGCGCGGCCGCGAGCTGCCCCTGCAGCAGTACTTTGGTCGTGCCGGCACGATTGCGGTGCTGACCATTCTGGTGGTGGCGGCTGGCCCGTGGCAGCGCACCCTGGATTTGATTCAGATTAACCCGTTCATTACGGCGCTGATTCTTGCCGATTTTGTGCGCCCGGCAACCCGCGTGCCGCGCGGCGTGCTGATTGGTATTGCGGGCGGCGTGAAGCTGACTCCGCTCGTGTTCGGTCTAATTCTGCTAGTCCGCCGCGACTGGAAGGGCATTGCGACCCTGGGCGCGACGTTCTTCGGTACCATTGCGTTGGGCTTCATTCTGATGCCTAAGGACGCGCCTCAGTTCTGGTTCTCCGCGCTGACGAACCCCTCGCGTGTGGGTGGCCTGAACTTTGTGGATAACGTCTCGATTCAGGGTTGGCTGCTGCACTTCGGCCTCTCTGAGAGCGCCGCGAAGCCCGTCTACTACGTCCTGGCGCTGGTCACGATTGTGCTGACCGCCGCGCTGCTGTACCAGCTGGAACGCCGCGGTGCCGCGCTGGCGCAGGTGGCGGTGACCGCCTCCTTGATGGTGGCGTTGTCGCCGATTAGCTGGTCGCACCACAACGTGCTGCTGCCTCTGCTGGCTGCCGTGTTCATCCTGGATGCGTTCCCGACCTATTTTGCGGTTCAGCCGTCGTGGTTGCGCGTGACGGCGACCGTGTTCGCGGTGGTTGCGGTGTTGGGTCTGTACCTGTCGCCGATTAGGATTGCGTCGTGGTTCCACGGTAGCGCGGAGGGTTTGGAGCAGCTGGCTCCGGGTGCGTTGGCGGTTTCGGCGGTTCCGGCGTTCTGCCTGTGGGTGACGATGACGCTCTGGTCGGTTGCCGCCCTGAGCGCGCCGGTGCGTGGCGCGAAGGTTGAGCCCGTGCAGTACGGTTCTGTGCGTAGCGATGCACCGCTGGGCTGGTGGGGCGCTCGCGACCTGGTGACCGAGAGCGCCCAGTCTGTGCGTGCCGCTGCTTCTCGTGAGGCAACCCCGTGAGCCGCGATAAGGAACTAGAAAAGACCCCTGTGAAGAATACTGATAAGAACTCCGCTACGAACGCGGTGAAGACCGCGGAGAATACTGCGGCGGCTGCGCCGAGGATTCCCTGGGCTTCTACCGCGGTTGCGGAACCGGCTGTCGAAAGTGCTACAGAAAGCGCGGAGCCTGCCGCTGAGCCCTCTACTGAACCCGCGGCGGAAACTGTCGAACCCACCGAGAAAACCGCCAAGGGAACTGCCAAGGCAACCGCTGCGGAACCTACAAAACCTGCGCGTCCCAGATTCTTCGACCGCATCCCCGGCATGCGTAGCGGCGCTCTCTGGGCGCACCTGCTGTTCATCCTGGTTGCCCTCTATGCCTTCGACTACGTGACGTACGCGGCGGCTGACGATATTTACGTGTACCGCCTGGGCGCTGTCTCCCTGGCGGACGGCCCGGACGGCTACCAGCTGTACACCTTCAGCACGCGCGGCCTGCCGTTCACGTACCCGCCGTTTGCGGCGCTACTCTTCTACCCGCTCGCGTTCCTCACCGAACCGCAGAGCATGCTGCTGATTACCGCCATTATTTGCGCGCTCAGCTACTGGTGCGCGTACCTGCTGTACTCCTACGCGCGGAGCCGTTCGTGGCGTTTGCCGTTGCAGAAGCACCTGGGTCATTGGGGTATGGTGTCGCTGATTGCGGCGCTGATTTGGATGTGCGGCCCGTGGCGTTTGACCACACATTTTGGGCAGATTAACGCCATCATTTTGGTGCTGATTCTTGCCGATTTTATGCGCCCGGCAACCCGCGTTCCGCGCGGTGTGCTGCTGGGTATTGCGGCGGGTATTAAGCTGACCCCGCTCGCGTTCGGTCTGCTGCTGCTCATGCGTAAGGACTGGAAGGGCATTGCGACCCTGGGTGCGAGCTTCGCCGCGACCGTGGGTATCGGCTTCCTGGTGATTCGTGAGGAGTCGCTGACGTTCTGGTTCCACGCGTTGCGTGATACTTCGCGTGTGGGTTGGTTCAGCTACTTCGATAACGTGTCGATTATGGGTGCGTTGACCCACGCGGGCCTGCAGCATCACCTGACGGCGACCGCCCTGTCCGTGGTGCAGGTGGCGTTGACCCTGCTGATTGTGCTGGTCACCGCGGTTCTGCTGGTTCCGCTGATTCGTGCCCGCGCGCTCATGGCGCAGCTGGCGCTGACCGCGTTCATGATGCTGCAGATTTCGCCGATTAGCTGGTCGCACCACAACACCTGGTACCCGCTGATGCTCGCCGCCGTGGTTATGGAGATCTTCCCGCTCATGTACCAGCGGGTCAGCTCCTTTGTTTTCACACTGGCTGTTGTTTTGGCGACCGCGGCGCTGGTGGGCATGTACATTTCGCCGTTCTGGATTGTGCTGGCGTTCTCCCCGCACTTCAGCTCGGATCAGATTCTGATGGTGCCCGAAGGCTCCCTGGGCCTGATGGCGGGCACCATGCCGTACCAGCTGATGTACCTGTTCTTCCTGGTGACGTTCTTCGTGTACCTGGCGAATCGTCAGCTGGTGGAACGTGCGGCACGCATCGCAGGTGACGAACTGGCGGAGGCGAAGTACTCCCGCTAAAGCGGCGGGCGCCTCCAGCAGGGCGTAAACCCCGCCGGACATAACCGCTGAGCATAAAAGTATCCCCCGCACCCATCACGGGCGCGGGGGATACTTTTATACCCAGCCTGCTGACCTAGCCAGCCAAGCTGCTAGTTAGTGCCGATGCTCCAGGTAACAGCGGAGTCGGTACGAACCTGCAGGTAGCTCTTGTTGCTCTGAACCCACTGCAGGCTGCTCTTCACAGTCGGCATGGTCGAGGAGAAGAACGGGTCGTTCTTGGTCGCGTTCAGAACGGTGAAGCCGCGGGTGGTCGGGCCGTTGGTCTGGAACTCCATGGTCGCCTCGGTGCCTTCGTAGGTGAAAGCGTAGTAGTTCATGGTGCTCTGGAACTTCTCACCCTTCTTGTAGTGGGGTGCGGAGTCTGCATCGTAGACGCGGATGGTCCACTCGCCCTTACCGGTCAGATCCAGCTTGCGGGTGGGGGTGGAGTGGCTGCTCGCGTCAATCCACGCGGTGCCCTTGATCTCCTTGCCGTCGCGGCTGGAGTCGAGAACGCTCACACCCGAGGTGAGGTTGCCCTTGTCGTCACGGCTGGTGATGAAGGCGTTGACCACGCCCTCTGCGGGCTTGAACTCGTAGTAGATCAGGCCTGCGGACACATCGCCCTTGATCTTCTCAATGTCGATGGTGTCCTTGTTGTCGGCGACGGTCTTCTTGTATTCCTTGAACTCGCCCTCGGGCATCTTCGCTTCAGCAGCAGCAACGGGTGCTGCGGAAGAAGCGGAAGTACCTGCCGCCGCGCTCTCAGATGCGGGAGCGGAAGAAGCCTCAGAGGATGCTGCCGCGGAGGACGCCTCAGCGGAAGTAGCCGCCGCGCTCGATGCCGCCGCAGAATCGGAGGCGGGGTTCGAGTTACCGCGCGGAATCAGCATGACAATCGCCAGGATGATGACAATCAGCAGAGCCAGCGCACCACCGATAACACCCCAAATCTTGGTGCCGGAGAGCAGACCCTTCTTCTCGGAGCCGTCCTCGCCATTGCCCTGGTTGCCGGGCTCGGTCATGTAGGGGTTGCTGAGCGCCACGGTTGCCTGGTCCTGATCAGACACCTGACCCTGGTAGGGCTGCTGAGCGTTGTACGGCTGACCCTGGTAGGGGTTGCCCTGGAACTGGCCGCCCTGAGCGTTCTGACCCTGGAAACCCTGGTCCTGGTAGTTGCCACCCTGGAAGTTCTGGCCCTGGAAGCCCTCAGCCTGGTTCGGCTGGAAGCCGTTCGGTGCCTGACCAGCTGGGATGAACTGTGCGTTCTGGTCACCCTGCACGTTCTGGCCGGGCTGTACGTTCTGGCCGGGCTGTTCCGAGAGGTTCACGGTGCGCTCGGACAGGTTGACGGTGCGCTCAGTCTCGGGGGTGTGGAACTCAACGAGCGGGGAGTTCTCGATGGTGTGGGGAGCCTCTTCGGTGGAGGCGGGAGCCTCAGCGACCGGCTCGACTGCCGGCTCAGCGGCAGCGGGTGCCTCGGGGGCAACCTCGGCGACCGGCTCAACAACGGGCTCTGCAACAGGCTCGGAAACGACCGGCTCGGATGCAACAGGCTCAGAGAGCGCGGGCTCGGCAACCGGTGCCTCAACAACGTGCGCCTCAACGGGCTGCTCGGAGACCACCGGCTCAACGACCGGCTCAGCAGCTGCGGGAGCCTCAACAGCGGGCTCTTCAGCCACAGTCTCCTCAGCAGAAGCCTGCGGGGTCAGAACCTGCTCAGGCAGAGCGGTACCTGCCAGCGGAACCTGAGTCAGGTGACGCATCGGCTTCGGCTCAGACTCCTCAGCGGACTCCTGCGCGGGTGCCTCAGTCTGGGGTGCCTCAGCCTGGGGAGCTGCAACCTCCGGAACCTCAACGATCTGCTCACCTTCGAGCTCAGCGGCGAGCTGCTCCAGGTCAACGTCCTCAACGGTCAGCGGTGCCGCAACATCGGCGGGCTGCTCAGCCTCAACAGCGGACTCAGCCGCGGGTGCCTCAACAACGTGCGCCTCAGCGGACTGCTCGGAAGCAACCGGCTCAGCGACTACCGGCTCAACAACCTGCTCAGCGGGAGCTGCCTCAGCAGCGGGCTCCTCGGGAACCAGCGGCTCAATAGTAGCCTCTTCAACCTGAATGGGTTCGGGCTCGGGCTCTTCGACCCACAGCTGCCAACCTTCAGGAACGGGACCCCACGCGGGGTCGGGGCGCCACGTAGGAGTGGGGGCCCATCCGGCAGGAGGAGCGGGCCAGTTGGGCGGCGGATTGAAGACGAGTGCCATAAGAAAGCAGCCTTTCTGGTGCTGAAAAAACACCCCGGAAGAGCGGTCATCAGCGACTATGTATATGAGCGTATTATCGCTTCAAATTATGGCATAGGTTCAGAAAATGAACCCCGTGAATGGTGGGTTTTCAGCCTTATTCACGGCTTTTTCAATGGTTTTGAAACAATCCGTATCAATCAGCACTTGAAGGTTTCAGTATGCCCGGTCACCATCGAGCCCGCGAAAGCTAGGATTAAAGAATGAACACGACACCGCCCCCCGCACCCCCGCAGGTAACCCCCGGAACCCCCGCTGCTCCTGCGCCTGCCGGTCTTGCCTACCACCGTCTCTCTCACGCCGACCCGAAATCCCGCTGGTTCTCACCCCTGCTGGAAGGTCTGCTCGGCGTCGCCGTATTTCTTGGCCTTAACCTGATCATTTCAGTTGCCTTGGCTATGACGATTATGGGTTCGGGACTTTCCCTCCATGATGTAGCGACGAACCGTGCCGTCATTATGGAACACCCGGCGCTGTTTGCGCTGACCTTCCTCTCCCTCATCGCGATTGTGCCTTCGCTCTTTCTGGCGCGCCTGGTTGTGGGCCCGAAGCCCTGGGGTCTGATCCATTCGGTGGCTGGCCGTCTGCGCCGCTCGCTGCTGCTTCCTTACCTGGGTTTGAGCTTCGCTGTTTACGGCATCTACTACGCCGTGATGCTGGCGTTGAGCGGTGAGAGCCTGCCCGAATACCGCTATTTTCAACCTCCACAGGTTGAATTTTGGGTTTATGTGGCGATGATGCTGCTTCTGGTGCCCGTGCAGTGCTACGCCGAAGAGCTCGCCTACCGCGGCTTCATGATGCAGATGCTGGGCCGCTGGCTCCGCACCCCCTGGCTGCCGATTGTGCTGCCCGCCGTGCTGTTCATGCTCTCCCACGCCTACGACCCCTGGGGTCAGAGTACGATTCTGGCGATGGGTATTTACGCGGGTTTCCTCTGCTGGTACACCGGCGGCCTGGAAGCCTCCATCAGCCTGCACGTGGCAAATAATGTGATCCTGATGCTGCTGTCCATGGTGGCTGGCATGGATCCCTTCGCCTCCGAGGGCGTGACCCCCGTGGATGCGCTGCAGGGTATCGCGCTGGAAGGCCTGTACGTGGTGCTCGCCTGCCTGATCTTCAACGCACGCGCTCGCCGCGGCGAAGTTTCACGTGAAACACAACCGCTCAAGGTTGATAAATAGGCTATTCGGCGGGTTGTTTTAGCTCGGCTACCTCGCCCGCCCGCCCCGCCCCATACGAGCCTTACCAGGGCTATTGCTCCACACCGCGTGGACTATCAGCCCCGGTCACCCCGTCAACACCCAAGAAAAGGTAGGGTTAAACCATGACTGTTGATGCTGTAAAAAATATTGAAGACCTCGCCGCATTCGTGGCGGATTCGCCGGTCTCTTACCTCGCCGCGCGCACGGTAGCGCGCCGCCTGCAAGCAGCAGGCTTCACCGAGCTCGTAGAGACCGAAGCATGGGGCCCGCAGGTCGCAACCGGCCGCCACTTCGTTGTCCGTGACGGCGCGATTATCGCCTGGGCTGGCGGCGCGAAGGCGCAGAAGGCAAGCGGCTACCGCGTGCTGGGTGCGCACACCGACTCGCCCTCCCTAAAGGTCAAGCCTTCTTCCTCCATCACCACGAAGGGCTGGCACCAGATTGCCGTGGAGAATTACGGTGGTGCACTGCTGAACTCTTTCCTGGACCGCGAGCTGTGCGTGGCGGGCCGCCTCACCGTCCTTGAGGGCGGGGAGTTGAAGGACCGCCTGGTGCGCACCGGCGCGATTGCGCGCATCCCGCAGCTGGCGCCGCACCTGGACCACAAGCGTAACGAACTGGTGCTGGACAAGCAGTTCAACATGTACCCCGTGTGGGGTGTGGATCCGGCGGAGAACGACGTGCTCGGCTACATGGCGAAGCACGTGATTGACGGTGAGCCGGTCGACCCGCAGAGCATTGTGGGTTACGACCTGCTGTTCGCTGATTCGCAGCCGCCGCGCCGTTTTGGTGCGGATCAGGAGCTGTTCGCTTCTGGCCGCCTGGATAACCTGTCTTCGGTGCACGCGGGTTTGACCGCCCTGGAGCGTTACGTTGCCGATAATGCGGATGAGCACGCTACCGAGACTGTGATGCTTGCGGCGTTTGACCATGAGGAGCTTGGTTCGGAGTCGCGTAGTGGTGCGGCGGGCCCGTTCCTGGAGGATATTTTGGTGCGCCTGTCCGCTGCGCGCGGTGAGAGCACGGAGGAGTACCGCCGTTCGGTGGCGGCGTCGTTCTGCCTGTCGGCTGATGCCGGTCACCTGGTGCACCCGAACTATCAGGGTCACCACGACCCGACCGTGCAGCCGCTGCCCGGTGGTGGCCCGCTGTTGAAGATTAACGCGAACCAGCGTTACGCGACGGATTCGGTGGGTGCTGGAGTGTTTGCGGCGGCGTGCGCGAAGGCTGGTGTGCCGTATCAGGAGTTCGTGTCGAATAACAATATGCCGTGTGGTTCGACGATTGGCCCGATTACGGCGACCCGTCTGGGTATGCGCACCGTGGATGTGGGTATTGGCCTGCTGTCGATGCATTCGATGCGCGAGATGTGCCATGTGGACGATATGGCGTACATGACGCGCGCGGTGGAAGGCTTCTTCCGCCTCTAAATTGAACCCCGCTGAGGTATGAACAGCTGGGGAGTGGGCGCCGGGAACGTAAGGTTCCCGGCGCCCTTATTTTTTAAAAATTTTTCGGGGGTGTCCACGAAGAGTGACGAGGCAAGAAGTAATATCTGGGTTTTCCTCATACAATAGAGAGCAAGTAAGAGTAAACGCTAGATTGCATTTCTAAATATTTTGTTCTTCTTAGGAGAGAAATTTTATGGAGAACCTCGATACTAATATTGACCCAAATATTCCAGAATCACGGGATAAGATTGCTGCGTGGGTTAAAGCAGTGGGGGATAGTGCAGAATCACAGGGGCTAGAAGTTAAAAGTAGCCTTGAATTTTCTAGAAGTGAGCGTAAAAAATCATTTGCGAAAATAACTAAGTTTATTTTGGCATCCGCAAACCGTGACCAAAATCATGCAATGAGAGACTACCGGGGATATGGAGTGATGCTCATTGGTGTTACTAAGGATGAGGTATGCGGTCTTGAGAATATACCAGAGCAGCATGAGTTTGAAGGAGCTGCAAGAAGCTATTTTGGGTCCGCAGTTCCAAAGTACCGCTTTGTGACTCATGCTTTCGAGGGCAAAAATCTTCTGTTTGTAATTGTTGATCCTCCAGTGAATGGGCAAGAGATTTATGTATGCTCTGGAAGTTACGACGCTGATAAGCGTGTTGATCAGCTCAGGGATGGCGCGATTTATTGTCGTGAATCAACGCAAACAATCGAGGCAAACTCTGTTCAAGTTCGCGACATGATTAATCGATTGCTTGGTGGATATGTAGATATTAATTTGGGTGTATCTGAGATTTTTGCAGGACCTCGTGTTGATGCTGATTTTCTTAAAAACTTGTATTCTTACCCCAAGGAAAAATATAATGAATTCTTGCGGAAAAAAACTATTGAAAATAAAAGATCTAATTCATTATGGGGAAATAGCTGGATAATAAAAGATCCTCTACATCATATATCTGTTAAGGATATGCTTGAAGCGTATAGAAATGATGAAAAACGATATGAAGAATGTTTTAATAGGCTATTGGAGTTAAATCTTAAACCAGCTATATTCTCGGTCATCAACACTGGAAGCAAAGTGCTAGAAAATCCTTTCATTGAATACAGGTTCTCAGGAGATGTCTATTTGGTAAATTTGGAGGATGAGGATTATGAATGTAAAGACTTTGAGATATTTCCATTCATGGCGGTACCACAATACTATTTCATGCGCCCCTATGGGTTAATGAATATTAGGTCATCGAACTTTACTCAAGTTGGTGATTCGAGGGTTGTAACCTGGCGACCTGGTTCTATTAGTCCCGGGCAAACTGTAACTTCAGAAGAGGACAATATTGGAATATTTGTAAATGGAGATAATGTGAATACGGGTGTTTTTTATCGTGTGACTGACCCGAATCTCCAGCGCCCCATTGAGGGGGAGATTAATGTAAGTATGATTAATGTTGACCCCTCTAACATCTTTGAAAATGTTGAGTTTTGAAAAATGAAATTGAGGGCTTTCCTAATGATTTTAAATAATTATTTATTTCCTTAGTTAATTTTTAAACAATTTCCGCTATACACCTTGCTCGTTTCTTGAATAGGGAGTGTGAAGGGCGCCGGGAACGTAAGGTTCCCGGCGCCCTTATTTTTTAAAAATTTTTCAAAATTTTTCGGGGGGGGGGGGGGGGGGTTTTCTTTCTTAAAAGGGGTCTTTGTGGTCTTTGAATTAACCCACAATACGATAAAACCTGTTGGC
>NZ_CAUOUU010000011.1:0-77591 GCF_963507905.1 uncultured Rothia sp.
GGGGGGGGGGGAGGGGGGGGGGGGGGGGGGGGGGGGGGGGGGGGGGGGGGGGGACAAAGATGGCCCACCACGCAAAATTGTGAAGTCTAACGCACAGAAAAGTTCAGCGTACCCACACACGCCGCACCCGCCTCCCAGACACAGCGGGGGAGTGCCCCTCCGGCATCCTCTCGCACCTACTCCAGAGCAAATCCACAGGCGCAACCAAACCCAGATTGCTACGCCCGCAGCTCAATACAGACCTCAGAAAGTCGAAAATACCTGAAGAGATAGCGCAAACCCCCGTTCAAACGGTCACGCGGGGGTACCATAAGGGGCTAAACTATAGGAGGTGGAGTGCGAAAAAGCAGCCTCCAAAAACACGTCACGGAGAGGTGGTCATGACCACTACTACTAATCCCAAGGCACCCAAGCGTTTCTTTGCTGGCATCAGCGGGATTAAGTCCGGCGTCGCGAACATCATCGACGCTGGCAAAACCTTCAAGACCCTCGGACCCAGCCAGGTCAAGGACGAAATCCAGATTGCAAAGCACGAGCTGAAGACCAAGGGCATCGCCGTTGGTAAGGGCGCAGCCTTCTTCGGCGTCGCAGCAGTCTTCGGTCTGTTCCTGATTATTGCGCTGGTCGCCGCAGCAATCCTCGGCCTCGGCACCGTCATGCCCTACTGGGCATCCGCGCTGATCTTCGCCCTCATCTTCCTCATCGTCCTGGCAATTTGCGCACTGGTCGGTCTGAAGAAGGTCAAGGCTCAGTTGCCGTTCAAGCCCGAATCCGCAATCTTCGGTCTGCTCTTCGACCTCGGCGTACTCAAGGAAGGTACCGCCATGTCCGCTGAGCGCCTGAAGAAGGAACAGGCAGAGCGCGCCGAGCAGAAGGCTAAGGAAGCCGAAGAGGCAGCAGAACGCGCCCGTAAGGAAGCTGAAGAGCGCAAGGCACGCGGTGAGGAAGAGCCCAAGCCGCCGACCTTCGAAGAGCTCAAGCAGCGCACCGCAGAGCGTCGCCAGCACCTGGCAGCCCTGCGCGACGACCTGCAGTCCTACACCGGCGACGTTCAGTCCAACACCCAGCAGGCTCTGGATGCACTCAAGGCAGTGCCCTCCGAGGTTGCTGCAGGTGCAGCAGCTACCGGCCGCGGCCTGGCAGAGAACGTGCGTAAGCCCGAGGTTCTGCAGGCACGCTGGAAGTCCTTCGCAGCACTGGGTGCATCCATTGCAACCGTCCTGCACTTCCTGAACCGCCTGGTACGCCGCTAAAACCGGCACAAGGGTTTAACGCCAAGCATCCAAACGCCCCGATATTCGTATCGGGGCGTTTGTGCGTCTACGGGCAGGTTCCGGGCGTCTGTCTCAACGGTTGGTTTAGAGGTAACTCCCAGCCAAAGCCGCCCGCCACAAGTCGGAGAAGGACGCAGCTCACAGGTAGAATAGACAAGTGCTGTACGTACTGGACCCACCCGGTGCACGCGGCAGACAGAGGTAGAAGCGGCGCACCGTCGCACCCGAAACCCCAAAGTCACCGACATACTACACCCCGATGAGGAGCCCCGTCATGGAACAGGCAAAGACGATTCTGATTGGCGCAGAAACCTACCCGCCGGACATCAACGGTGCAGCACAATTCGGTCACCGCCTCGCCACTTCCATGCTCAAGCGCGGCCACTCCGTACACGTAGTCGCCGCCAGCCCCATCCCCGGCCCCAGCTACCGCACCGAGGTTGAGGGCGGTATCGTGGAGCATCGCCTGCGTTCGCACCTGCCCCCGACCCACGAGACGAACCGCATCTGCCTGCCCTGGGAGATCTGGTCCGAGGTCGGCGCGATTCTCGACGAGGTCCGCCCGGATGTGGTGCATGTGCAGTGCCACTACATCATTGGTCGCGCCCTGATTTTCCAGGCAAAGCGCCGCGGTATTCGCGTGATCGCAACCAACCACTTCATGCCCGCGAACCTGGATCCGTTCCTGCCCTTCCCCTCTCCCGTGAAGCGCGTGATTGAGAAGGCGACCTGGAAGGATATGCGTTTCTGCTTCTCCAAGACCGCGGTCGTTACCACCCCCACTCAGATTGGTGCGGATGCGATGCGCGACCTGGGTCATTTTGACCGCCCGGTCATGCCGGTTTCTAACGGTATTGAGATTAGCGACTACGAGCTGGCTGAGGGCGCGGATGCCGGTAAGGTTCCCGGTGAGCTGCGTATCGCCTTCGTGGGTCGCCTTGCCGAAGAGAAGAATGTGGACGTGCTCATTGAGGCGCTGTCCCTGCTGCCCGATACCCTCGAGCACGTGGTGCTGGATATCGCCGGTGGCGGTGAGCTACGTGAGGCACTCGAACAGAAGGCGCACGATTGCGGTGTGTCCGACCGCGTGATTTTCCGCGGCTTCGTTCCGGATGAGCATCTGCCCGAGGTGTACCAGATGGCTGACGTGTTCTGCCAGCCCGGCACCGCTGAGCTGCAGTCTCTCGTCTCTCTGGAGGCGATGAGCGCCTCCACCCCCGTGGTGCTCGCGAACGCGCTGGCTCTGCCGCACCTGGTGGAGGATGGCGTGAACGGCTACCTCTTCGAGCCCAATAACGCACAGGATTTGGCGAAGAAGCTGGAGGCTGTGCTCTCCCTGCCCGCCGCCGAGCGTGAGCAGATGGGTCGCGAGTCCCGCCGCATCGTGGGCTTCCACAGCGCTGAGAACACCTGGCGTACCTTCGAGGAACTGTACGTGAGCGACGCTCCGTACCAGCGTTACCTGGATTCGCGCCGATAAGCTTCTTTAGGTGCTGAGTAGTTGATTGAGCGTTTTTCGTTCTCAGTCGCTGTTCAGGTACTCTAGAGGATGGTGCTGGCGCCCATTGCGCGCCGTCACTGCACCGGATGGGGAGTTAGCTCAGCCGGTTAGAGCAGGGGACTCATAATCCCTTGGTCGCGGGTTCGAGCCCCGCACTCCCTACGGCCCCGCCCGTCGACTTCACCCACTTGTCGGCGGGCGGGGCTTTTTCGCGCCCTATTTTCGTGCATGGAATGCATCAACGGTGATGAAAATGGGTAAATGACGAACGAAGACGCATCATAGTTCTCGATAGGGTAGGGTTGAAGGGTCTTGTCACGAAAGGCAGGGCGATGCTGCCGGTAGGTGCCGATTCTGCTGGCGGTGTTGCTTCCACACACCATACGAGAGGATCTCAATGTCGGAGAACACTCCCAACAACCCGTCGCAGGGTGTAGCCGGAGGCTACGGCTACGACGCCGGCGCACACCCCGCGCAGGACGCTTCGCTTCCGGGCCAGGCTGCTCAGCCGAGCCAGCCCGTGCAGTCGAGCCAGCCCGTGCAGTCGAGCCAGCCGGGTAATGCTGCTCAGCCTGCCGCACCGGTAGCACCTCAGCAGCCCGTTCAGCCTGAGCCCGTTCAGTCGCAGCAGGCGCCCCAGCCCGGTACTGCTCAGCCCGGTGCTGCGCAGCCGGGTCAGCCCGGCCAGGCAACCTATGCGCCGAGCGCACCGCATCCGGCGGTGAAGGCACTGGGTGCTACCTGGAACGCGTTCTTGGACGTTTTCTCCAGCAACCCGGCGACCGCGCACGCTCGCATCTCTTCCGCAGGTGCGTGGGGTTGGATTGTTCCCACGACTCTGCAGGCGCTAGTGGGCGCGTTCTTCTTCAGCCAGCTGGTAATTCTGGCGGCGGTTGTCATGATGTCCATGTTGGGCTACATGTTTGGTGGCCGAAGTGGTGCCGCCTACGGTGGTGCCTACGCCGCACAGGCTGTGCCGACCGGACGCATGATTCTGGCGTACGTGCTGATGGCTCTCGCCATCTTCGGCGTGCAGGTTCTGCGCGGTGTGCAGCTGCAGCTGACCGCGCGCATTGGCAAGGCGCCGGCGTCCTTCACCGCGAGTATGCACGCTGTGTCGGTGTCTTCTCTGGTGCTGATTCCTTCGTTCCTGCTGCTGAACCTGCTCGTGTTCTTCTTGCGCCTCACCCGTAGCGGTGACGGCGCGTTCTTCCTGACCATGCTCATGGTTCTGGTGCTTGCTTTTGCGGTGTTCTCGGGTGAGGCTCTGACCTACCTGGGTCTGAACCGTCTGGGCCGCTTCGCGAAGTCCCCGATTATCATGCACGCGGCGCTGAGCACCGCATGGGTTCTGGCATCCATGGTTGTTTACTACGTGGCTATTCGCCTGATGGGAGCCTAGAATGCACGCGATGACTCATACCCCGGCTGCACCGGCTCGTCAGCGCTGGATGTTCCTGGCGGTTCTGCTGACCATTGCAGCGCTGATTCTGAGTGCCTGCAGCGCGAAGATTGAGACCCAGCTGGGTCTTGAGAGCGCCGAGAAGGGTACTCGTACGATTCTGGTTTCCTTCAACGTGAAGGATAACCAGGACAAGGTTAAGGGCGGCACCCAGGCGCTGGATGCGTCCGTTCGTAAGCACCTGCCCGAGGGCATGGAGTACGAAGGTATTCAGTCTGAGGGCGAGAAGGCTCGTGCGACCTTCAAGGTCTCCTTCTCCTCCGTGGACGAATACCACTCCAAGGTGACCTCTCTGCTGAAGGCTTCGGGCTCCGACATCAAGCCGCAGATCAGCATCGTCAACTCTGACCAGGGCCTGGTGCAGGGTATTCAGGTGAAGGAAAACTTCAGCTCGGGCGACCTGCTGGGCTGGCTTCCTGAAGCTCTGGTAGTGGACGGTGTGGTGTCTGCATCCAACAAGAACAGCGTTCTCAGCAGTAGTGATGAAACCACTGTGAAGTTTGGCGAGAAGGAAGTGAAGAACTCCGGTGGGTCTAAGATTTCCGCTAAGGATGTTCAGGACCGCGGTTTCCGTAACGTCATCCTTGATGTGAAGGAGAAGGACGGCGGTTATGACGTCGCCATCTCCTTCGTTGCGAAGGAAATCATGAACACCGAGACCGCCGCTGCGGTCGATGCCTACCTGAACCAGGTCAAGCCTGAGGGATCCGAGCTGAAGAAGGGTCTGGAATCCTCGCAGGCGAAGGCATACGCCCCCTCCGCGTCGACTGCCAGCGCCAAGGAAGAAGTGGGTCGTACCCTGACCTTTAGCGCTTCTTCGATTGAGGATTTGAGCAACGGCCTCAAGAAGCTGTTTGGTGCGGGTAGTACTGATCTCTCTGCCAGCCGTGAGGTAGTGGCGAAGGATCACAACTTCACCGTTCAGAAGAAGATTTCGGGCCTGCTGGACTGCTCCCTGCTGTGCTCCCCGAGCGGTGACGGTCTGACTCTGACCATCATGGACACCAACGATAAGTCCTACATGGTGGACCCCGAGGGTCGCGCTAGCTCCTCCCGTTCTGGCGGTAGCAACACTCTCATCGCGGTTGACCGTGTTTCTTCGCGCCAGATCGAGATGAAGAGCATGAAGGTCGCTACCTCCCTGGGCCTGGACGGTTCCATGGAAGCGCGTTTCCTCTACGCATTCCCGACCGAGGATGTTGCGGGCGCTGAGCAGAAGCTCAAGGACGTTTTCGCGGGCGGCGGCGATGACGAGACCGAGGTGCGCCAGGACAGCGACTCCACCATCGTGAGCGTGAAGGTTCGCGGTAAGGACCAGAACGAGTTCAACCAGCGTCTGGACGCATACCTGCCCGACTCGAAGGTAACTGTCACCCGCCCCGGCGGCTACCACCCCTTCGGTTCCGACTACACAGTGACCCCGGAGATCAAGCTCTCTGCGAAGCTGGGCAACTACTACTCCGCTCCCTTCGAGTTCACTTTCAAGGCTCCGACCTTCTCCTCGCTGGATCAGCAGAAGGTAGATGCCGCGAACAGCCTCGCGAAGAACTCTCAGCACGTGCAGCTCACCGTCAACGGTGGCGAGCTGAGCGTCAAGACTGACCGGGGTGTCAGTACCACCTCCGGTCTGACTGTTCCGGCTTCCGGTCTGAGCCTGACCGACGTAATCGTGGACGCGGTTATTGTGGGTCTGCTGCTGCTCATCCTGGTTCTGCTCTTCCTGTTCCGCAAGAAGATCGCGGCGGCTCGTGCGAAGGGCCGTGAGCGTCGTGCCGCTTCGGCTGCTGCACTGGGTGCAGCTGCGGGTGTTGCGACCGGTTACGGCGCAACCCAGGCTGACGCACAGAATGGTTACCCGGCACAGGGCGGCTACGCTGCTCAGCCCGGTTACCAGGCACAGGGCGGCTACCCGGCGCAGAACACCGCCTACGCTGCGGGTGACGATTCGCCGACTCAGGTATTCACCCCGCAGCACGGCCTGAACTACGGTGAGAATGAACCGACCAAGGCAATGCCTGCGTACGATGCGCAGGCCGCGCAGACCGCACAGCCTGCACAGCCGGTTCAGCCTACTCAGCCCACCCAGCCCGGCCAGACTGCTCAGCAGCCTGTACAGCCGAACCAGTTTGGTGCTGATGACGGTGACGTCCTCCAGTAATCAGCTGTCTCTAGCACCTACGCTAGTGAGCACAACTTAGGCTGGCTCCTGTGGCCCGTTGCCTCCTTCTTGGGAGGTGACGGGCCACAGCTGTATCTGCGGCTCGTCTCCATTAGTGTCTGTTCCTAATATCCGCCCGGCACGGGTAGCAGAATGCTTGGTTCCTTCGAGCCCAGCAGGCTCATGGGGTTGATGTACTCGGCGTCCTTGCCGCTGCCGTCCCCGCGGGCGCCTCCCTGGCGCACACCCCAGTACAGGCACGGAGTGGAGCACCGCCGGTAGGGGTGCTCACTGTCGCCGCCGGAGGTTGTAGCGACGGTGCCGATGACCTCACCGGCTGCAACGGTGGTGCCGACCGGGAGCGCCTCATCCATAGGTTCGAAGGTGCTGCGCCGCCCATCCGGATGCGCAATGACCAGCACTTTGCGGTTGACGACCGTGCCGCTGAACACCACTTTGCCGGGTGCCGGTGCGTAGACGCGCCGGTCGTGTTCGGGCACGGCGAGGTCTACGCCGCGATGCCCGGCACTCCAGCGTTGGGCGGGCTTCTCAAAGGGATGGATTACCCGCGGTCTGGAGGTGGCGGTGGGGGAGCGGTAGCGTAGTCGGCTCGCGGTGAGCTCAACGGTGCCGGAATCTGTTACCTCCGCGACGGATGCGCCGCCGTCTGCAAAACCAGTCCAGCCCGTAACGCCCCTCCCGCCCGAATAATCCTGCCCACCCGCACTCACAAGCGCGCCCAGCAGGCAGCACGCCACCAGCATTACGCGCCGCAGCGAGTTCTCTAAACTTTTCATGTTCTGCTTCATCTTCTGAGCACATCACGAATTGCCTCGCCCCGCAGCGCCTCACGAAAAATTGTGGATAACCCCGCCGTTTTCGCCTTAAAATCCTTTATCCACAGTGCCCCCGCACACACCCGAACCGCCCGCACAGGTTTTAACCCCGACCCGGCGGATTAATCGCGGAATATACGGTACAATGTCGTATTGCAGTGTGCCTGCGCGGGTATTCTCCCTCATCGAGGGATTCCGCACAGCATCACTGACGACGCGCGGCGTGAGCGGCATCCTCACTGGGGAGCCGATAAGGGACCTTCGGTCCACCCACACGGGGTGGTTAGGGCCTGAGCTGAACGGGTTACCGTGAATGCTAATCGCCGCCAGGAAAAACTGATAACTACTATGCGCGCGTTGGGCTAGCCCGAATGGGAGGTCCGCGCGGCACCACAAAAGGAGACGACATGCCCGTCGTAACTATGCGTGAAATGCTGGACTCCGGCGTTCACTTCGGTCACCAGACCCGCCGTTGGAACCCCAAGATGAAGCGTTTCATCCTGACCGAGCGCAACGGCATCTACATCATCGACCTGCAGCAGTCCCTCGCCTTCATCGACAAGGCATACGAGGCTGTTAAGTCGACCGTCGCACACGGTGGCAACATCCTGTTCGTGGGTACCAAGAAGCAGGCTCAGGAAGTTATCGCTGAGCAGGCAACCCGCGTGAACATGCCCTACGTGAACCACCGCTGGCTCGGTGGTATGCTGACCAACTTCAGCACCATCTCCAAGAGCATCGAGCGCATGAAGGAACTCGAGCAGATTGACTTCGACGATGTAGCAGGTTCTCGCTACACCAAGAAGGAACTGCTCCTCATGCGTCGCGAGTTCGAGAAGCTCGAGAAGACCCTCGGCGGTATCCGCAACCTGTCCAAGGTTCCCTCCCTCCTGTGGGTTGTTGACACCAAGAAGGAGCACCTGGCAGTTAACGAGGCTCAGAAGCTGGGCATCCCCGTTGTTGCTATCCTCGACACCAACTGCGACCCCGACGAGGTTGCTTTCCCGATCCCCGGTAACGACGACGCTATCCGCTCCGTCAACCTGCTCACCCGCGTGATTGCTGACGCAGTGGCAGCCGGCCTGATCGAGCGCAACGCTAAGAAGAACGGCAAGGCTGAAGCAGCTGAGGAGCCCATGGCAGCTTGGGAGCGCGAGCTCCTGGAGCAGCACGAGGCTGCACAGGCTGAAGAGGCTGCTAAGTAAGCTTTCTTAGCCCACTAAGCTTTATGCTTTGTGGCCCCCGCCTGCGGGGACCACGTTCGGACGGCGCCCGCCCTGACCTGGGCGCGGCGCCGTCCGCCATTTGTACCACCGGGATGTCATCCCGATTTATTACAGCAACACAAGGAGTTCACAATGGCGAACTACACCGCAGCAGACATCAAGGCACTGCGCGAGAAGACCGGCGCAGGTATGCTCGACGTCAAGAAGGCTCTGGACGAGGCTAACGGCGACCAGCAGAAGGCTGCCGAGATCATCCGCGTTAAGGGTCTGAAGGGCATCACCAAGCGCGAGGGTCGCGCAACCGCTGAGGGCCTGGTAGCTGCACGCGTTGAGAACGGCGTTGGCTACATGATTGAGGTCAACTCTGAGACCGACTTCGTGGCGAAGTCCGACCCCTTCATCGCTTTCGGCCAGAACGTGCTCGAGGCTGCTATTGCTGCTAACGCTTCCACCCTGGAAGAGCTGCAGGCTGCATCCTACGAGGGCAAGACCGTTGAGGAGCTGACCACCGACGCTGGTGCACTGCTCGGCGAGAAGATCGTTGTCCGCCGCGTTGCACGCGTTGAGGGCGAGAACGTTGCAGTTTACCTGCACAAGACCTCCAAGGACCTGCCGGCACAGGTTGGCGTTCTGCTGGCTGTCTCCGGTGAGAACACCGACGAGATCGCACACGACGTTGCAGTTCACATTGCTGCAATGAGCCCCAAGTACCTGGATTCCGAGTCCATCCCCGCAGACCAGATCGAGACCGAGAAGCGCGTTGCTCGCGAGACCGCAATCGCTGAGGGCAAGCCCGAGAAGATTCTGGACAAGATCGTTGAGGGTCGCCTGAAGGGCTTCTTCAAGGAGAACACCCTGCTGGATCAGGACTTCGCAAAGGACTCCAAGAAGTCTGTCGCACAGGTTCTGTCCGAGGCTGGCGCAACCGCTACCGCATTCGCACGTTTCCGCGTGGGCGCATAAGGACTCGCTGCAGTTCTGCCCTCCCGTATTGCGGGTTCCCGGTAAGGGAAATCGTATGAGGTTGGGATTATAGCCTGAAGCCGGGTAGTCACCACTGGTGGCTATCCGGCTTTGCTGTATCCTTGATAAGGACTAGGCGGCAGGAGTCCGCCCCAATCACCCATAACAATCCCTAGGTAAGCCACTGGAGGAACCATGACTGAAGCGAATCCCCGCCCGATGCACCGTGACGAGACCGGCCGCCGCCGCGTTTTGCTCAAGCTTTCCGGTGAGGTTTTTGGTGGCGGTGAAGTCGGTATTTCTACCGAGGTCGTGCGCAGCATCGCTAAGCAGATCGCCGCAACTGTTGGCGAGGTTGAGACCTCCATCGTGATTGGTGGCGGTAACTTCTTCCGTGGCGCTGAACTCTCTCAGGCGGGTATGGATCGTTCCCGTGCAGACTACATGGGTATGCTCGGCACCGTGATGAACTCCCTGGCTCTGCAGGACTTCCTGGAGCAGGAGGGTATTGACACCCGCGTTCAGTCCGCTATCACCATGCCGCAGGTTGCTGAGACTTACATTCCTCGCCGCGCGATTCGCCACATGCAGAAGGACCGCGTCGTGATCTTCGGTGCTGGTGCGGGTCTGCCCTACTTCTCCACCGACACTGTGGCTGCTCAGCGCGCCCTGGAAATCCACGCAGATGAGGTTCTGGTCGCTAAGAACGGCGTGGACGGCATCTACACTGCTGACCCGAACAAGGACCCCAACGCTGAGCGCCTGTACAACCTCACCTACGATGAGGCTATGCAGCGCAACATCCGCGTGCTGGATCAGACCGCGTTCTCCCTGTGCCGCGACAACAACGTGACCATGCGCGTGTTCGGTATGCAGGGTGAGGGTAACGTGACCCGCGCGATTCTGGGCGAGAAGATGGGTACCCTCGTTACTCGCTAACGCCTAATTTTCTAGGCCGGGGCATGTTTGATGCCCCTCTGATTGTGACCGTGCTCGATAGCGCGGACTTATTCTGGACGGTACCGCGCGGGTAGGCGCTAAAACTCGCTTATGCCCGCCGGTACCGTCTAGACTTATATCAAATACGACGTTCTGCCTCTTTCCCATCGACTTCGCGGTATCCTTACGGTTTTCGCCTCGGATGCGCCGCGAACCGGTAGGGAAATCATGAAGGCTGAACGCGCACCCACCGACAATTCTGGTACCCCAGAATACCGACAAAGGAGATCCTTTCGTGATCGAAGAAATCCTTGCCGAAGCCGGCGAGAAGATGGAAAAGACCATCGAAGCAACCAAGACTGAGTTCGCTAAGGTTCGTACCGGTCGTGTGAACCCCGCAATCTTCAGCGGCCTGACCGCCGAGTACTACGGCGCACCGACCCCGCTGCAGCAGCTGGTGTCCTTCAACGTTGAGGACGCACGTACCGTCAAGATCGTTCCCTTCGACGTGACCGCACTGGCGGCTATTGAGAAGGCTCTGCGTGACTCTGACCTGGGTGTTAACCCCAGCAACGACGGTGCAGCTATCCGCGTTGTCATGCCCGAAATGACCGCTGAGCGCCGTAAGGAATACACCAAGCTCGTCAACAGCAAGGCTGAAGAGGCTCGTATCTCCATCCGTAACGTTCGCCGCCACGCTAAGACCGCTATTGACAAGCTGGTCAAGGACAGCGAAATCGGTGAAGACGAAGGCGCGCGTGCTGAGAAGGAACTGGACGCACAGACCAAGAAGCACATCGACCAGGTCGACGCACTGTACAAGCACAAGGAAGCTGAACTGCTCGAGGTCTAAACCCTAATGAGTACACGCAAAGAAGCGAAAGAAGAGAGAGGCGCACAGCCGGCTCCACAGCAGAGCCCGCAGACGGCGGTAACCCCCGTGAAGTCGCGTAGCGCCAAAGCAGGCCGTAACCTGCCCGCCGCCATTGGCGTGGGTGTTGGTTTCGGCGTGCTGTTGGTGCTCGGTCTGATCTACCAGCCGATTTTTGTGGCGATTGCAGCTGCTGCGGCTGGCCTGGGCGCCTGGGAGATTGGGCACGTGCTCAACACCCGCCGCGGCTACGGCATCCCGGAGTATCTGCTCGGTGGCCTGTCCGGCGCGATTGTGGCGGTGTCCTACCTGTTCGGTTTTACCGGTCTGGGCATCGCCCTGGCGGTGAGCCTGCTGGTGCTGCTGCTCTCTTCTGCTCTCGTGCGTGCTGACCGTCAGGTCTCACTGGGTAAGTCTTTGAGCGGTAGCGCCCTCGCCCTGCTGTGGGTGCCGCTGATGCTGGGCATCGCCATGGTCTACTTCCAGACCGACCACGGCGAGCGCGGCGTCCTCATGATTCTGCTGATGGCCATCTGCAATGACACGTTCGGCTTTATTGCCGGCGTGAATTGGGGTAAGCACCCGATGGCGCCGAAGATCTCCCCGAAGAAGAGCTGGGAGGGCCTGGCTGGCTCCTTCGTCGGCTCGGCGGTGGTTGGCGCTATCGCGTTGGCGGTCATGGGTTCGCCCTGGTATTGGGCTATTCCGCTGGCTGCGGTCATGGTGGTCGCTTCGACTGCCGGTGACCTGGTGGAGTCCGTGTTCAAGCGCCGTATGGGTGTGAAGGACATGTCGAATATCCTGCCCGGTCACGGCGGCATGATGGATCGCCTGGACTCTATTCTTTTCGCCGCGGCGGCTGGTTGCCTGATTTTCCGGTTTATTATGCCGCTCTAAAGCTTCAAGCTTTATTGCTCGGAGGCGGGGCGTTTCTTCCCACAGGTGGGGGAGGGGCGTCCCGCCTTTGCTGTATCCGCTTTCGCTGTACCCGGTGAATAGGGGCGTAAAAGGCTATATCTAAGACACCGCCCGCCAACCTTGCACCAGGTAGCCTGCGCATTGGTATTCTTAAAGTTCAATCGTCGAGAGGAGCCCACTTTGGCAAGCACCACCCACGGAGGCGGATTTGCCCGTGCAGGAGAAACCGAACCCGGCTACAAGCGCAGTGAAGTAGACCGCCTGTTCACCCGCCTCGCCGAGGACTACGAGAAGCTCAGCGGAGCCGCCGAACTACCCGAAGACCTCTACACCTCCCGACGAATCCGCCAGGTCGTCTTCCGTGAAGAACCCGGCGGCTACCAGCTGGATGTGGTCGACCGCGCCCTCGAAAAGATTGAGGAACGCTTCGCCAAGCTTGAACGCAGCCGCTACATTGAGGCGTACGGCCTGGACAACTGGGAACGCTCCCTCGTAGAGACCGGCGAGCTGCTCGCTGGCCGCCTGGAACGCCCTGCCGGTGAGCGTTTCCGCCGCCCCAGCAAGCGCCGCCACATGGGCTATTTCGTCGGCGACGTGGACGCCATCTGCGACCGCGTGTACGCCCAGCTCAACAGCGAAGAGCCGCTGGACCCCTCCGTGGTGCGCCACGCAAAGTTCCGCCCCGCCTCCGGCACCGTCAGCTACGAAGAATCCCAGGTGGATGCTTTCCTGGACCGCTGCATTGAGCTGCTGCAGGATCTGCTCTAAAACGTGAAGTGTTGAATCCCCCGCCCCGTATGACAGGGTGGGGGATTCTTCTATGCCGAGGACAGCCCTAAACGCAGACGTATGCCCGAACGTACCCGCGAGCTCATGAGACACTAGAACCATGAAGTTTGGATCCTCAGCACGCGTCGGCGGCAGCCGCGACCGCCTCACCGACGCCCTCACAGAACTCACCCGCGCACCGCAGCGCGTCACCCTCCTCGGCTCAACCGGCTCCATCGGCACCCAAGCCATGGAAGTCATCGACCACCTCGCCGCACTCAAAGGCACCAGCGCCTCCGCCGCCGACGCACCGCTGAAGGTCGTCGCCCTCTCCGCAGGCTCCCGATCCCTCGAACTGCTCGCACGCCAGGCAGTGCACGTGCGCGCCGAACTGGTCGCCACCAGCGGCACCGCAGAAGACGCACAGCGCCTCCGCGAACTCATCGAAGCGGCAGCCTCCGAAGCAGGAGCCACCGGCTACACCCCGCAGATCGCCCACGGCGCCGAAGCCTCCGTACAGGCGGCAGCGCACCCGGCAGACACCGTCCTGAACGGCATCACCGGCTCCATCGGCCTGGAACCGACCCTCACCGCCCTCAACAGCGGCTACCGCGTGGCACTCGCCAACAAGGAATCCCTCATCGCAGGCGGCCCGCTCGTACGCGCCGCCGTGGACGCATCGCCCCTGGACACCCCCATGGTGCCCGTCGACTCGGAGCACTCCGCCCTCGCGCAGGCGCTCGCCTCCGGAACCGACGCTGAAATTGACCGCCTCATCCTCACCGCATCGGGCGGCCCGTTCCGCGGCTACAAGCGCGAACAGCTGCACGACGTGACCCCGGCGCAGGCGCTCGCACACCCCACCTGGGACATGGGCCTGGTCGTCACCACCAACTCGGCAACCATGGTCAATAAGGCACTCGAAGTGCTTGAGGCACACCACCTGTTCGGCGTGGACCTGGACCGTATTGAAGTGGCAGTTCACCCGCAGTCCATCGTGCATTCCATGGTGCAGTTCGTGGACGGCTCGACCATTGCGCAGGCGTCGCCGCCGAGCATGGTCCTGCCCATTGCGCTGGGTCTGACCTGGCCGCACCGCATCCCCGGTGCTGTGCCCGCATGTGACTGGTCGAAGGCGGCATCCTGGACTTTTGAGCCGCTGGACGAGGAAGCATTCCCCGCCGTGCGCATGATTAAGGACGCCGGTAAGGTCGGCGGCACCCACCCGGCAGTGTTCAACGCCGCCAATGAGGAAGCCGTGGCGGCATTCCACGCGGGTGCGATTCGCTTTACCGATATTGTCGATTCGGTGGCGCGCGTGCTGGAGGAGCACACCGGCAGCGCTGAGGCTGTCTCTGACGCTGATTTGACGCTGGAGGCTGTGCTGAACGCGGAGCGTTGGGCTCGCGTTCGTGCGAATGAGCTGCTGGGTATGACCGGCAACTAAACGGTTCTGTGGGCGGCACGCATTTCTATGGGATGGGGCGTGGAGGGGCTGGTGTTCGTCCTCGTTCCTACAGGGGCACCCGCCCTCGCTTCGCTTCGGGCACCCTGATGTCACGTTCGGACGACACCGCCCCTCCACACACACGCTAGGCTACCGGAGGTGGCGCGCCGTGTTTTCCGGATGCGCCCTCAGGGTGTCACACGGACGCTCTCCGTAGCGAAGCGAGGAGAGGGCGGAGCGTCCGGGTGACGGGTGCCCCTGCGTAGGCGCGGAGGAAATATGCGGCGTGACTCCCCACAATTGATAAAACGTTGCCGTTAGTTCTGAATAAAATTACCCTTACGAGAAAAAAGCTATTGACTTGGGTGCTTAAAACTATCTATAATCCAAGAACAGTGTTCAGTAAGTTGTTATTGCTGAAGTTCTGTATTTTCGAATTTCCATACTAAATGGATTATCTAACAAGGAGGACTATGATGTCTCTGAAGAAGGTTTTGGCAAGTGCTGCTGTGCTTGCCGCGAGTGCTGGTAGCATCGTTGCTGTTGCCCCGGTAGCTCAGGCTACTGACTATCCGGGTGTTTGGAATTGCCCTGCTAGCCACGTCTGCATCTGGGAGCATTCCGATTTTCGTGGTGTCAAGGACACTATTAGCGGTTACCACTCGTACGCCAATGTTTCTGCGTATATGCATGACCGCGGTTCCTCGTGGATGAACGCGAACTACTACCGTAATGAATGGCTCGGTGAGTGGTCTCATGGACGTAAGCTCCTTGGTTCTTACCTTCCTCCTCAGTATCGTGGTACTAACCTGGTCCACGATAACTTCAATGATCGTGTTGACTTCGTTATGTGGGGATAAAAATGAAAAAGCTATGGGCCCCCGGCGTTTTCCTTTCTACCGGATTCCTTCTTGCGGGTTGCGCTGGGGGCACTAGCTCAACGCAATCAACTCCGTCTTCAGACGCTCAACAAAATATTTCTGCTGCTGCCAGTGTTGACAAACAGGCTACTGAAAAAGTGGATTCAATGATTTCCACTTCTGATAATGTTGAGCGCGCTTATCAGCATCTTGCATCGGAATGTATGGTATCCAAGGGTTACCCTGACAGGAAGACCTATTACATGGTTGAAACGTTTCCTGTGAGGAGCTTGTTTTCTCCGCAGCCTCTAAGCGTGGAATATGCTAGAAATTCTGGCTATCCCAGCCCTACCCCTCCGTCTCGTTATGCTTCTTTGGAAGGCTCGATAAACATGACAGAGCAAGAAGGAAAAGCATATTACGGAGATAACGGAAAGGGCGGCTGTCGAGAAGAAGCTGAGCTGAAACTATATGGCTCTGAAACTTTGGCAGGGACGCAGGAAGAAGTTACCAGGAAACTAATGCCCTATATTCGTGCTTCTGTATCTAACGGAGCATACTCGTCACTGGACGAGGAATGGGCACGTTGTATGGCTGAACGTGGGTATACCTATTCAAGTTCAGATATTGCATATGACGCTGTTCAGGGAACGCCCACTGAACAGCAAACTGCGATTGATGATGCAACGTGTCGCGAAAAAATTAACTTCGAGGAAAAAACTGGGCAGGTACTAGATGCCTATATGACCACGTTCCTCGAAAAAGAACAGGGCCTCATCGAACAGGTAACCACCGCCAAGAAAACTGCTGAAGAGAACGCACGAAAGATTCTGAGCTAATCCTCCGGACTAATCAGACCGGACTAACCAGGAACAGGCGTACAGAGTAGCTACAACAGTTACACCTCGTCACAGCGTATTGTGCCCGGCACGTATCCCCGTGCCGGGCACAAACTAACCCCACACGGCATCGCCGCCCCTAAGCCCAAACGGCACAGACAATAGCGTTCCCGTACGCGCACCCAAAGAAGGGACACCATGAGCGCCACCCCCACCCGCCAGAAGAAAACCCTCTGGCTCTACGGCATTATCGCCCTGCTTCTCATCATCACCGTGGGTACGCTCATCAGCGCCCAAAACATCAAAACCACTGCCCAAAAAGACGCGGAAGCGGCACCCCCGGACCCCTCCACCATCACCGCCACGGTCACCCGCGAGAAACTGCGCACCACTGTGCCCCTGACCTGCACCGCGAACTACGCCACCTCAACCCCGCTACGCTACAGCGGCGAAGGACAGTACACCGCAATCACCATCAAACACGGTGACACCGTCGGCAACGGCACCCTCATCGCAGAAGTTAACGGTGAACCGCTCATCACCCTCACCGGCGGTTTCGCGCTCTACCGCGACCTCAAACTCGACGACAGCGGCCCCGACGCCGCACTCCTCAACGAGGCACTGACCGCCATGGGACGTCAGGGTCCGCAGCCTGCACGAATCACCGAAGACACCTACGAGGCTCTCAACAACCTCCTCGACAGCCTCGGTTACGCGCACGTCAAGACTGACCAGCCTATTCCCGCCCGCTACTTCCTTATCATCAACCGTGCCGGAGTTGTCACCGGCAACCCCCGTGCAACCGGCGCTATCGCAGATGGTCCCGTAGCCACCATCGCCGAAGGTAGCAAGACCCTCAGCTGCACCGGAACCACCGGTAGGCTCACCCCCGAAGCCCGTAGCGGTCAGAAGGTAACCGTGCCCTCCCTCGGTGATACTGAGTACGTAGCAACCCTCGGATACAGGAACACCACCGAAGCCGCCGGTGCCGCAGGCAACAGCCAGGCTGGCCGTAGCACCCAGCCCAATGGCGCAGAAGGCGCGGCTGGCTCCAACCTCAAGGGCGCAGCCGGTGCGGCAGGAAGCACCGAAGGGGAACGCATCCTCACCCTCAACGTAGGGGATAAGGCGGACAGCCTCCGAGGCGCCGTCAACGCGGAACTCACCCTCGAAGAAACCCCCGAAGCGCACCTGGTCGTGCCCTCATCGGCGCTCTACACCCGTGACGGACAGACCCGAGTCATCGTGCTCGGCCCCGAAAGCTCCAACGGATCGAAGGCACGTGAAGAACGCGAGGTAACCGTTACCGTCATCAGCAACGCCAACGGCAAGAACGCCGTCACCGGTGACCTGCATGAAGGCGACAGCGTCAAAATCATGCGCGAGAAAAAGTAGGGAGTAGCCATGACTGACTCCCGCGCCGCTCACGCGCACCCACCAGCCTATAGCGTCGATATTCAGGGAGTGTCCCAGCACTTTATGCAGGGTGACACTCGAATTGACGTGCTCAAAAATATTGACCTGAAAGTCCGCTACGGAGAAGTCGTTGCCATCCTGGGACCGTCCGGTAGCGGCAAATCAACCCTGCTGAACATCCTCGGTCTGCTCAGCACGCCCGCCTCCGGAAGCTACCTGCTGGACGGTACAGACACCGCAACCTTCAACGCGGCACAGCGAGCTGAAGCGCGCCTGGACAGCATCGGTTTCGTCTTCCAGGCGTTCCACCTCATCGAGCATAAGAACGTGTACCGCAACGTTGAGCTACCGCTCATCTACCGTGGCGTGCCCAAAGCGGAGCGAGCGCAACGGGTTGCGGATACTCTCGCCCTGCTGGGGCTGAGCCACCGAACGGATGCGCCCATCACCACTCTCTCCGGCGGTGAAAAGCAACGTGTGGCTATTGCGCGTGCGCTCATCGGGGAACCGGCGTTGCTGCTCTGCGATGAGCCGACCGGCTCGCTAGATGAAGAGCTCACCCGTGAAGTGATTGACCTGCTCCGCGAATGTACGGGCGATCAGCAAAGCACGATTGTGATTACCCACGACCCGCTCGTGGCGGAGCACTGCGACCGGGTGCTGCGCATGCACGAGGGGCAACTCATCGAGCAGAAGGCGCCGCGACAGGAAGAAGCGACTGCCCCTGCGTCTCTGCGCCAGCCTAGCTTTACTGAGGAACAAGCCTCTAAGCCGCAGGGGAGCGGGCGTGCACCCTGGGCGCTCGCCTCCCTCAAAGAAGCGTGGGACGCTACCGTTCACCGGGTGAGGCGCAATATCTTCACCATGCTTGGTGTGGTTCTGGGTATCGCTTCGCTTGTGCTGACCGTTGGTCTGACCGCCACCATTTCTGGGCAGCTGGCGGACAGCTTCGACATTTTTAGGGCTAAGCACCTGACGATTAGCTCTACCCGAACCGAAGCCATGAGCCGGGCTGAACTTCTGAGCCTAGCGGCAAGTGAGAATTACCGGCGTGTTAGTCAGCTGAACGGAGTGACCGGTACCGCGCTGGTGGACCAGCTGGATGAATCCGCCGATATTCAGCGCGGCCCCGACAACTTTGGCGAGCGCGGTGCTAACGTGACGGCTGCCGTCCTTGCGGCAACGCCCAGCATCTTTAGCGTGCAGGGCCACGAGCTGGTGTGGGGTCGCACCTTCGATGAGGGACACGTGGAGCGTAACGATAAGGTTGTGGTGCTCAGCGAAAGCGTGATGCGCCAGCTCGCGCTGCCCTATAGCCCCGGGGTCACGGTTTATATTCACGATGAGCCGTACACCGTTATCGGCGTGGTGCGGGAGAATCCCTCGCTGACTCTGTCGTACGGTTCGGTCTACCTGCCTCTGGGCGCGAAGCCTGGTGCCGATGCTGAAGCAGCACAGCCCGCTGCCGGTGGTGGTGGCGCGGCAGCCCAGACCGGTAAGCGTTCCACTCAGATTGTGGTGAGCACTGTTGCAGGTGCCGCAAACCAGATTGCGGAGGAAGCACCGTACGCGCTCTCGCCGGAACGCCCCGCGCTGTATAGCGTGAGTGTTCCGCCGGAACCGAAGACCCTGCGTGAAGCCGTCGACCAGCAGCAGCGCACCATGCTTCTTGCCATGAGTGTTATTACCCTCGTGATTGGTGCGATGGGCATTATGAATACGTTCCTGGTCGCGGTGATGGAGCGTCGCCGTGAGGTGGGTTTGCGTCTGGCTATTGGTATGCGCCCTTCGGGTATTCTGCTGCAGTTCTCGGCGGAGGCGCTGCTGACCGGTATCCTGGGCGCTGTGGCTGGTATTGTGCTGGCGGTTAACGGCATCTCGATTGTGTCTTTGATGAACCGCTGGACGCCGATTATTAGTGCTGACACTATCCTGCTGGGTTTGGGTGCTGGCGCGCTGGTTGGTGTGTTGGCTGGTCTGTACCCGGCGGCGAAGGCTTCGCGTATTGATCCGGCGCAGACCCTGGCGGCAGGCTAGCCGCGTTGAGTCGGTGTTGAGGGGCGGTGTTCGTCCTCGCCCCGCTGGTGGGGATGGCACGCCGCATGTTTCCTCCGCGCCTACGCAGGGGCACCCGTCACCCGGACGCTCCGCTTTCTCCTTGCTTCGCTGCGGAGAGCGTCCGTGTGACACCCTGAGGGCGCATCCGGAAAACACGGCGCGCCACCTCCGGTAGCCTAGCGTTCGCGGAGGGGCGGTGTCGTCCGAAGTGACATCAGGGTGCCCGAAGCGAAGCGAGGGCGGGTGCCCGTGTAGGAACGAGGACGAACACCGCCCCTTTTATCGTCCCCATCCAGCCCCTCCAGAAAGCGGGGGAGGGCGCCTTCACAGGCTAAGCGAGTATCCTAGAAGCTTCGTATCCCCGAACCGAAACGAGAAAAAGCGTGGAAATCCTGCTGTACGCTGTGGGCATTATCCTCATGGCAATCGCTATTGCCGTCTCGATTGCCCTGCACGAGGTGGGGCATCTGGTGCCCGCGAAGCTGTTCAATGTGCGCGTCCCGCAGTACATGATTGGCTTCGGTAAGACCGTGTTCTCTTTCCGCCGCGGCGAGACTGAGTACGGTTTCAAGGCGATCCCGTTGGGCGGCTACATTTCGATGATTGGCATGTACCCGCCGAGCCCTGCTGAGGTGAAGGAACACCATGAGGAGGGTCATTCGGGGAGTACGAGCCCGTTCGCATCCCTGGCTGAGGAGGCTCGTGCGGCGGATGCTGAGCGCCTGAAGCCCGGCGATGAGGACCGCCTGTTCTATAAGTTGCCGGTGCTCAAGCGCATGGTGATTATGCTGGGTGGCCCGACGATGAACCTGCTGATTGGTGTGGTGTGTACTGCTGTGCTGATTTGTGGTTTTGGTACGGCGCAGGTGACGAATAAGGTGTCGGCGGTGTCTGAGTGCGTGCCGAGCGTGAATGTTACTCATGATTCGATTAGCTATGGCGAGTGTACGGATAAGTCCACTCCGTCGCCTGCGAAGGCTGCTGGTGTGCGGGTGGGTGACCGTGTGGTTGCTGTGAATGGTGCGTCGACGGGTTCGTGGGAGGCTGTGTCTTCGGCGATTCGTGCGGCGGGTTCTCACCCGAGCACTTTGACGGTGGAGCGTAATGGTCAGCGTCTGGATTTGTCGGTGACTCCGGTTGAGATGATCCGCCCGGTTTCTGATGGTAAGGGCCAGTATGCGCGTGCTGCGGATGGTTCGATTGCGACGACTCGTGGCGGTTTTGTGGGTGTTTCGCCGTCGAGTGAGTTGGTGCCTGGTTCTATTACTGAGGTGCCTGCGATGGTGGGCGATACGCTCTCGCGTGTGGGTTCGTCGATGTTGTCGTTGCCGCAGCGTGTGTGGGAGTTGACGGTGACTTTGGTGACTGGTGGTGAGCGTAGTGTTGAGTCGCCGGTGTCTGTGGTTGGTGTGAGTCGTATTGCCGGTGAGGTGACGGCTACCGACCGCATCGACGTGAAGTCGAAGGCCGCGATGCTTGTCTCGTTGGTGGCGAATATGAACCTGATGCTTTTCGCGTTCAACCTGATTCCGCTGCTGCCCCTGGACGGCGGCCACGTGCTGGGCGCCCTCTGGGAGGGCGTACGCCGCTTCTTCGCGCGCCTGACCAGGCGTAAGGATCCGGGCCCGTTCGACCCGGTGAAGCTTCTGCCGCTGACCTACGTGGTGGCGGGCGCGTTCATCCTGATGTCGGTGGTGCTGATTATCGCCGATGTCGTCAAACCGATCACCCTTTTCTAAGGGGGATGTTTCGCTCTCTTCGCACTGCCTCAAAGATGTGATGTTACGCGCGGTAAGGGTACCCGTATTAGTGGTTTCTTTCGCGTCAGTGGCACAATAAAAAGCTGAAAGAAAGACGCATAACCGTCTTTCACAACTCATGTATGGAGGAAAACCTTGTCGGTCAGCCTTGGTATGCCGAAGCCCGCTCCCGCGGTTCTGTCGCCGCGCCGTAAAACCCGCCAGTTCAAGGTGGGCTCCGTGGGTGTTGGCTCTGAATCTCCGATTTCTGTGCAGTCGATGACGACCACGAAGACCCACGACATTGGCGCGACCCTGCAGCAGATTGCGGAGCTGACCGCTGCCGGCTGCGATATTGTGCGTGTGGCGTGCCCGACCGATAAGGACGCGGAGGCTCTGCCGATTATTGCGAAGCAGTCCCGCATTCCGGTGATTGCTGACATCCACTTCCAGCCGAAGTACGTGTATGCGGCTATTCAGGCTGGTTGCGGTGCTGTGCGTGTGAACCCGGGTAATATCCGTAAGTTCGACGACCAGGTGAAGGAAATCGCTCAGATGGCTTCGGACCACGGCGTTTCTCTGCGTATTGGTGTGAATGCTGGTTCGCTGGATAAGCGTCTGCTGGAGAAGTACGGTAAGGCTACTCCGGAGGCTCTGGTGGAGTCTGCTGTGTGGGAGGCTTCGCTCTTTGAGGAGCACGGTTTCCGTGATTTCAAGATTTCTGTGAAGCATAACGACCCTGTGGTGATGGTGGAGGCGTACCGTCAGCTGGCTGAGCGCGGTGACTGGCCCCTGCACCTGGGTGTGACTGAGGCTGGTCCGGCGTTCCAGGGCACTATTAAGAGCTCGGTGGCGTTCGGTACTCTGCTGTCTCAGGGTATTGGTGACACCATTCGCGTGTCGCTGTCTGCTCCTCCTGTTGAGGAGGTGAAGGTGGGTACCAAGATCCTGGAGTCGCTGAACCTTCGCCCCCGCAAGCTGGACATCGTCTCCTGCCCCTCCTGCGGTCGTGCGCAGGTGAACGTGTGGGAGCTCGCCGAGAACGTGACTAAGGGCCTGGAGCACATGAAGGTTCCGCTGCGTGTTGCCGTGATGGGCTGCGTGGTGAACGGTCCGGGTGAGGCTCGTGAGGCTGACCTGGGTGTGGCGTCCGGTAACGGTAAGGGCCAGATTTTCGTGAAGGGTGAGGTCATTAAGACTGTGCCCGAGGATCAGATCGTTGAGACTCTGATTGAAGAGGCAACCCGCATTGCCGCCGAGATGGAGGCTTCGGGCGAGTACGTTCCCGAGGGTTCCCCGGCTGTTTCGGTGAGCTAGTTAGCTTTGTGCGCGGAGGCGCCCTGGTGAGGGGCGCCTCCGCGTTTTCCGGTTATGGTGGTGGCAGGCCCGGTGCTTGTCGCCGCTGATTGTGGCCGCCTGAATCGGTTGCCGTTTGGGGTGCGCCCCGTACTGTCACTCATCTGTCTATCGCTCAACTCCTATCACTCAACACAGCATGCTTAATCTTTTATCTTCTCTTCGCCCAAGTTCTTTCCGCGCTAAATCCAAGCGCGGCAGGCGGGCTGTTTCGTCGATGGATTCTTCCCCTATGCCTGATCGCGTGAAGGAACACGTGTTTGCTCTGGATGCTCGGTGGTGCGATGAGCTGGAGGACGTCCTGTTCAGCGACCCGGTCCCGAACCTGTACCCCATTGAGCACTATTTGGCGTGCCCTCTTCCGGTGAAGGCGCCGCGTATTCCGCTGCACTACTATCAGGGTTTCGTGGGCTGTGAGCGTGACGGTCAGCTGTGCTGTGTGCTGTTGCTGGGCTCGAACGTGGTTCCGGTGCGCCTGTGCGGTGCCGCTATTGAACATGTCGCAGTTGAGCATGGTGAGCATGATGCGGATTCTCGTGATGGTGAAGCGCTGGATGCCCCCACCCTGGATGCTACGGCGCTCGCGCATCGTGACGCCCTGGCTCAGCTGCTGCTGCAGGTGGGTTCTCGCCTGGATTCCATGTTCGGTGAGAGTGCCTTCGTGATGCCCCTGTGGACGCGCATGCAGGAGTTGTGCGAGCAGACTCGGGACGGTAAAGCCCCGGTCCCGCTGTTGCAGATGCTGCAGCCGAGCCTGCGTGATGGGTGCGATCATCGTGCGCGGGTTCTGTCGGAGCGCCCCGTACAGCCGCTGCTGTACCTGCCGCCGGAGAAGGACCTCGCCCGCTTCTATGAGGCGGAGCTTCCTGAACTGCCGGAGCACCTGCCTGCGCCCCTCAAACCTGCCGAAGCCTCCGCCGGAGCTTTTCAACTCATCGGGGAGCCTGCCGGGTATGCGCGCCTCGCCACTTCCGCCGACCTGGGGGAACTGCTACCCGCCGCAGCCGCAATGTTCACTGAGGAGGTCGGCTTCGACCCGATTGCCCGCTACGGTGACGGCTACGCGGCGCGCCTGCGCACGCTCATTGCAGGTCAGCGTTGCGCCATTGTCACCGATGTGAACGGTCGCGTCATCTTCAAGGCGGATGCGGGCATCGTGAACCTGGACGCCGCGCAGGTGCAGGGCGTGTGGCTACACCCGGACTACCGCGGCTACGGGCTGGCTAAGCCGTTCTTCGCCGCCGCCGCGCAGATTCTACAACGCCACTACCCGCATTTGAGCCTGTACGTGAACGACTACAACGCCCGCGCGCTCGCCATGTACCGGGGGACCGGTTGGGAGCAGATTGGGCAGTTCTCGACTATCATTTTCGAGCGCTAAACACGCCGAACCCTAAAACGCTATAAACTTAAAGACGACTGTGCCTATTTACGGCTCACCCGGTGAGCCGCGGGCACCCCACCTAAACCTATCGACCTTTCAAGGAGAATCGTGGTACTTCGCCTTTCCAACCTCTTCGTGCGCACTCTGCGCGAGGACCCCGTAGATGCCGAGGTCGCCAGCCACAAGCTGCTGGTCCGCGCCGGTTACATCCGCCGCGCAGCCCCCGGCGTGTACACCTGGCTGCCTCTGGGCCTGAAGGTACTGCGCAAGGTCGAGAACATCATCCGTGAAGAGATGGACGCTATTGGCGCGCAGGAAGTTCACTTCCCCGCACTGCTGCCCCGCGAGCCCTACGAGGCAACTAACCGCTGGGACGAGTACGGCGATAACCTCTTCCGCCTCAAGGACCGTAAGGGTGCAGACATGCTGCTGGCGCCCACCCACGAGGAAATGTTCACCCTGCTGGTGAAGGACCTGTACTCCTCCTACAAGGACCTGCCGGTCTACCTGTACCAGATTCAGACCAAGTACCGCGATGAGGCGCGCCCCCGCGCGGGTCTGCTGCGCGGCCGCGAGTTCGTCATGAAGGACTCCTACTCCTTCAACATTGACGATGAGGGCCTGAACGAGGCGTACATGGCGCACCGCGCCGCATACCAGCGCATCTTCGAGCGCCTGGGTCTGGAGATCGTCATTGTGACCGCACAGTCCGGCGCAATGGGCGGCTCCCGCAGTGAAGAGTTCCTGCACCCGACCCCCATCGGTGAGGACACCTTCGTGCGTTCGGCTGGCGGCTACGCTGCGAACGTTGAGGCCGTAACCACCGTGGTTCCCGAGGAAATCGAAATTACCGAGGACACCCCGGCGGCAGTTATCCTGGACACCCCCGACTCCGCCACCATTGAGACCCTGGTGGAGCGCATGAACGAACTGCACACCGAGGTGACCGGCGGCGCCATCGAGGCTTCGCAGACCCTCAAGTGCTTCCTGGGCACCGTCATCACCCCCTCCGGCGAGCGTAAGGTCTTCGCCGTGGGCGTTCCCGGCGACCGTGCCGTGGACCTGGGCCGCGTTGAGGTCAACATCGGCGCCCTGCTGGGCATCGGCGGCGAGGTTGAGGTTGAAGCAGCCAGCGAAGAGGACCTGAAGGCGTTCCCGCAGCTGGTCAAGGGCTACATTGGCCCCGGTCTGAGCCTGGACGCACCCCTGCTCGGTGCGCACACCGAGGATGAGGATGCGGTAGCTTCCGCAACCGGCATTCCCTTCTTCGTTGACCCCCGCGTGGTGCGCGGTACCCGCTGGGTCACCGGCGCAAACGAAGAGGGCAAGCACGTGGCGAACCTGGTCTTCGGCCGCGACTTCACCGCCGACGGCGTTATCGAGGCGTGCGAGGTGCGCGAAGGCGACCCGGCACCGGACGGCTCCGGCGAGCTGGTGGCAGCCCGCGGTATCGAGATGGGCCACATCTTCGCCCTGGGCCGCAAGTACGCTGAGGCGTTGGGCCTGAAGGTTCTGGACCAGAACGGCAAGCTGCAGACCGTGACCATGGGCTCCTACGGCGTGGGCGTGACCCGCGCACTTGCCGCTATCGCCGAGGGCAACCACGACGAGAAGGGCCTGATCTGGCCGCGTAACCTGGCGCCCGCAGACATTCACATCGTCGTCACCGGCAAGGACGCAGCATCCCACGAGTACGCTGAAGAGCTCAGCGCATCCCTGGAATCCGCTGGCCTGCAGGTCATGCTGGACGACCGCCCGAAGACCAGCCCCGGCGTGAAGTTCGGCGACGCCGAGCTGCTGGGCGTGCCCACCATCCTGGTGATTGGTCGCGGCTTCAAGGACGGCGTGCTCGAGCTGAAGGACCGCCGTAGCGGTGAGGCTCGCGAGGTGTCCGTTGAGAACGCGGTGGCTGAGGTCATCGCAGAGGTCAAGGGGGCGTAATCGTGGCATACAAGCCGAAGCGTTCTGGCTCTAAGAAGAGCGCCCCGAATGCGCGCGCTCGCCGTGCCGCATCCCGAGTGGCGAACGGTGTGAACACTTCCGTACTCGCGCTGAGCGTGAGCCCGTGGTGGAGGCACCGGTGCGCGTGGGTACCCGCGCGATCCGTGAGGAGGAGGTTGCCGAGGCGATTGCCCCGGTCATCTCCGAGTTCTCGCTGGTGCTGGAGGGCCTGAAGATTTCGGGTCCGGCGGCGAACCGCACCGTGAAGATTACGGTGGACTACACCGCGGAGCGTACCGATTCGCTGTCGCTGGATTCTCTGGCGGAGATTTCCGGTGCGATTTCGAGCGCGCTGGACCGCGCGGATGAGAACGACGAGTTCTTCCCGTACGAGCTGGAGGTGTCCTCGCCCGGCGCTACCCGCGCCCTGACCGAGCGCCGCCACTGGGAGCGTGCCCGCACCCGCCTGATTGCGGTGACCGCACCCGACGGCACTGAGTATCTGGCGCGTCTGCACGAGGTGCAGGATGAGGGTCCGGTGCTGGCTCGTAAGAAGAACACGAAGAAGGGTCAGAAGGAGTCGTACCACGAGCCGTCTTTGCTTCCGTGGGAAAATATTGCTTCTGCTCACGTCGAGATTGACTTCAATTCGCCTGCTGAGCCGGTAGAATAGAGTTATTAAAGCTTCAGGCACGGGGTGCTCCGTGCCAGGTATATACCGTTCGGGAGCCGGGGCGCGGAGAGCGTCCCGGCGCCGTGCTAACTGGGAAAGGCTGAAAAGCGTGGAGGATATTAAAACTATTGACCTGGGCGCACTGCGCGCATTGGCGAAGCAGCGCTCTCTCGTCATGGAGGAGCTCTTCACCCTGGTTGAGAACGCCCTGCTGCTCGCGTACATGAAGCAGCCCGGCGCTATTAAGGGCTCTCGTGCCGTCATCGACCGTACTACCGGTGAGTTCGTCATTCTGGCTCCTGAGCTTGATGAGGACAACCAGAAGATTGACGAGTTCGACGATACCCCGAACAACTTTGGCCGTATCGCTGCCGCAACCGTCCGTCAGGTGCTGTCGCAGCGTCTGCGTGACGCTGAGGACGCATCCGTTCTGGGCGAGTTCAAGGACCGTGAGGGCACTCTGGTGTCCGGCGTGATTCAGCAGGGCAACAACCCGCGTATGGTTCAGGTTGACCTGGGCACCGTTGAGGCTGTTCTGCCCAGCAACGAGCAGGTTCCCGGCGAGAAGTACCCGCACGGTACCCGCCTGCGCGCCTACCTGGTGGAGGCTCGCCGCGGTCCTAAGGGTCCCTCGATTGTGGTTTCTCGTTCGCACCCGAACCTGGTTCTGCGCCTGTTCGAGCACGAGGTTCCCGAGATTTCTGAGGGCCTGGTGTCCATTAACTCCATCGCCCGTGAAGCTGGTCACCGCTCCAAGATTGCTGTGTCCGCGAAGAACCCGACCATTAACGCGAAGGGTGCGTGCATCGGCGATATGGGTGCCCGCGTGCGTGCGGTTGCAGCCGAGCTGAACGACGAGAAGATTGATATTGTCGACTACTCGACCGATCCGGCAACCTTCATCGCTGCGGCGCTGTCCCCGGCTAAGGTCACCGAGGTTATTATTGCGAACCCGCGCGAGTACTCCGCTCGTGCCGTGGTTCCCGACGATCAGCTGTCCCTGGCTATTGGCCGTGAGGGTCAGAACGCACGCCTGGCTGCGAAGCTGACCGGCTGGCGTATCGACATTCTCTCCGAGTCCAAGTACGCTCAGGTTCGTGCTGAGGAAGAGGTTGCGGCTCGCGTGGCTCGTAGCCTGGCTGAAGAAGCTTCCGCTGAGAAGGCAATTGAAGAAGCTGCAGAAGAGTCCGCACAGGACGCTGAATAAGCATTAGCCCCGGTGAGGGGCGTATCCCGCGGCATATCCTTTTGATGCAGGCGCAAGATATCGGGCAGGTACGTGCTCGGTGTTCTTGCGCCTGCGTCACAGTTTTGCCCATGATTCTTAAAAACGGGATACACTATTAAGATGTGCCGGTGTGTAACCGGGCGCTTTAACGCGCCCTCGCACACACCGGATAGAGCATCACGAATGCACCGCGAACACGGTTCTGCACACACGCTAGAGAGGGGAGAGGACCATGAGCAATCACGACCTCACCGCAACCTCCGAAGCGTTTGAAGGACCGGTCCGCACCTGCATCGGATGCCGTGCCCGCGATGAACAGCGCAACCTGTTGCGCATCGCCCGCACACCCGTCACGTCTGCTACCGAGCAGGCGGACACCCCGCCCTATCAGCCCGATGTGGCGGGAACTATGCCCGGACGAGGCGCTTGGATCCATCCGAGCGAAAAGTGCGTAGCCGCTCTGCAGAAGAAGAACGGCCTGGCGCGCGCCTTCAAAAAAGCGGTCCCTGTAGCCCAGCTGCAGGCGTGCTGCGAGCAGATTCGAGCCGTGATTGCGGACTCGACCCCCTCGTAGACGCTTTTCGGGCATATGCCCTCTGTAAGTCAACGAGTTTGACGACTTCTTATCTGAAAGCGAGTCAGAAAACTGATGGATATCTAATGAGTGCCGCGAAATGAGTACCCTTTCGTGCTCACCCACCGGCAATTTCACGAATTGGCGCGCCTTCGGGCGTGTACCCCGTAAACATTAGTGTCCGCACCATTCCCGGTGCGGACCGGGAATGGAGAAAATTTGGCTCAGCCTCGAGTACACGAGTTTGCTAAAGAGGTAGGCGTACCTTCCAAGGAAGTTATCGCCAAGCTCAAGGATATGGGCGAGTTCGTTAAGAGCTCCTCTTCCACCCTGAACCCCATGGTTCTGAAGAAGCTGCGCGCGGAATTCCCCGCCGCAGCCGCTAAGCCTGCCGCAAAGGCAGCAGCTCCCGCAGAGTCGGCAGCTAAGCCGGCTCCCAAGCCTGCAGCGGCTAAGCCCGCCGCTAAGCCTGCGGCAGCTCCCAAGCCCGCAGCGGCAAAGCCTGCCGCTAAGCCGGCACCCAGGCCTGCAGCTAAGCCCGCAGCAGCTGAGAGCGCAGCTCCCAAGCCTGCAGCCGCTAAGCCCGCCGCAAAGCCGGCAGCAGCACCCAAGCCCGGCGGCCCCCGCCCGGGTAACAACCCCTTCGCATCCCAGCAGGGCATGGCACGCCCCGAGGCTGCACCGAAGCCGGCAGCACCCAAGCCTGCCGCTCCGAAGCCCGGCCCCAAGCCCGGTCCTCGCCCCGGCAACAACCCCTTCGCATCCCAGCAGGGTATGAAGCGTGGCGGTGGCGACTCCCAGCGTTCCGGCGGTCCCCGTCCGGCACGTAACGGTCGTCCCGGTGGCAACGGTGGCGCACGCCCCGGCGGCAATGGCGGTCCCCGCCCCGCAGGTGGCGCACGTCCCGGTGGCAACGGTGGTCCCCGCCCGGCAGGTGGCGCACGTCCCGGTGCACCCCGTCCGGCTGGTGGCGGCGCACGCCCGAACCCCTCGATGATGCCCAAGGTTTCCAACGTTGGTGGCGGCGCGTCCGGTTCCAACAACGGCGGCGGTAACGGCGGCGGCGGCGCACGTCGCGGCGGCGGTTCCGGCGGCTTCAACCGCGGTCCGGGTCGTCCCGGCCCCGGCGGTCGCGGCAATGCACAGGGTGCATTCGGTCGCGGCGGCTCCAAGCGTAAGGGCCGCAAGTCCAAGGCAGCTCGCCGCCATGAGCAGGAGCAGCTGAACGCACCGGCACCCGGTGGCGTGGTTGTTCCTCGCGGCGACGGCTCGACCGAGATTCGTCTGCGCCGCGGCGCGTCCATCATGGACTTCGCTGAGAAGATTGGCGCAAACCCGGCATCGCTGATTACGGTTCTCTTCCACCTGGGTGAGATGGCTACCCAGACTCAGTCCCTGGACGAGGAGACCTTCGAGCTGCTGGGTGCCGAACTGGGCTACGTCATCAAGATCGTTTCCCCGGAGGATGAGGAGCGCGAGCTGCTCGAGTCCTTCGACATTAACCTCGAAGCCGAAGCGGAAGCTGAGGGCGAGGATGTTCTGGAGGTTCGTCCCCCGGTCGTTACCGTCATGGGTCACGTTGACCACGGTAAGACCCGCCTGCTGGACGCTATCCGTAACACCAACGTCATTGAGGGTGAGGCCGGCGGCATTACCCAGCACATTGGTGCATACCAGGTCCACACCACCGTTGAGGGTGAAGACCGCGCGATTACCTTCATCGATACCCCCGGTCACGAGGCGTTCACCGCTATGCGTGCCCGTGGTGCGAAGGTCACCGACGTGGCGATCCTCGTGGTCGCAGCGGATGACGGCGTTATGCCCCAGACCGTTGAAGCACTGAACCACGCACAGGCAGCTAACGTGCCGATTGTGGTTGCTGTGAACAAGATTGATAAGGAAGGCGCGTCCCCGGACAAGATTCGTGGCCAGCTGACCGAGTACGGTCTGATCCCCGAAGAGTACGGTGGCGACACCATGTTCGTGGACGTCTCTGCTCGCAACGGCACCAACATTGACGAGCTGCTTGAGGCTGTCACCCTGACCGCTGACGTACTCGAACTGACCGCTAACCCGAACAAGGAAGCACGCGGCGTTGCAATTGAAGCAAACCTGGACAAGGGCCGCGGTGCGGTTTCCACCGTCCTGGTTCAGTCCGGTACCCTGCACGTCGGTGACGCTATTGTTGCCGGTGTTGCTCACGGTCGTGTTCGTGCAATGTTCGATGAGAACGGTCAGGCTGTGAAGGAAGCTGGCCCGTCCCGCCCCGTTCAGGTGCTGGGTCTGTCCACCGTTCCTCGTGCAGGCGACACCTTCCTCTCCACCGAGGAAGAGCGTACCGCTCGTCAGATCGCTGAGAAGCGTGAGGCTGCTGATCGTAACGCTCAGCTGGCTAAGCGTCGTAAGCGCGTGACCCTCGAGTCCTTCGACGCCGCTGTGGCTGAGGGCAAGATGGACACCCTGAACCTGATTATTAAGGGTGACGTCTCCGGTGCTGTGGAAGCACTGGAAGAGTCCCTGATGAAGATCGACGCCGGTGGCGACGAGGTTCAGCTGCGCGTCATCCACCGCGGTGTGGGTGCTATTACCCAGAACGACGTGAACCTGGCAACCGTGGACAACGCGGTGATCATTGGCTTCAACGTCCGCCCGGCAGAGCGCGTTGCAGAACTTGCAGACCGCGAAGGCGTCGAGATGAAGTTCTACTCGGTCATCTACCGTGCGATTGAGGAAATTGAGCAGGCCGTCAAGGGTATGCTCAAGCCCGAGTACGAGGAAGTGGAGCTCGGCTCCGCAGAGATCCGCGAGGTCTTCCGCTCCTCCAAGTGGGGCAACATCGCAGGTTCGATTGTCAAGAACGGCATCATCAAGCGCAACGCCAAGGCACGCCTGGTGCGCGACGGTTCCGTGGTGGCAGACAACCTCACCATCGAGTCGCTGCGTCGTTTCAAGGACGACGCTACCGAGGTTCGCGAAGGTTTCGAGTGTGGTATTGGCCTCGGCTCCTTCAACGACATCAAGGAAGGCGACATTATCGAGACTTGGGAGATGCGCGAAAAGCCGCGTGTCTAAGACTCACACGCTGATGCGCCCGTCACCCGCTAGTGTTCCCGCACCCGCAGGCTCCTAAAACGAGCCGGCGGGGCGGACGCTGGCGGGGCGGGCGCTTCCGCATTACCTGGAACGCCTCCGCAACACCCCGAGTGTTCGCGGAAGCACCACGAGATTTCAAGGAGAAACACATGGCTGATGCAGCCCGCGCGGCACGACTTGCCGACCGCATCAAGGTAATTGTGGCGAAGGCGCTGGAGCGTCGCGTTAAGGATCCCCGCCTCGGTTTTGTGACTATTACCGACGCCCGCGTGACCAACGACCTGCAGCACGCAACCCTCTACTACACCGTGTTCGGCTCCGAAGAGGACGCCGCAAACACCAAGAAGGCGCTGGAATCCGCTAAGGGTATTCTGCGCTCCGAAGTGGGTAAGAACATTACTGCCCGCCTGACCCCCACCCTGACTTTCGTCGCTGACGAGGTTCCCGAGAACGCCTTCCACATTGAGGCGCTTCTGCGTGAGACCCGTGAGCGCGACGCCAAGCTGGCAGCCGCTGCCGAGGGCGCCGAGTACGCTGGTGAGGCTGACCCCTACAAGAAGGATGAGCCTGCCGAGGGTGAGGACGCCTAAGTGGCGAAGAAGCAACCTCAGGGCCCATCCGGCCTGATGGTCATTGATAAGCCCGCCGGGATGAGCAGCCACGACGCAGTCTCTCAGATGCGTCGTATTGCTGGCACCCGGCGGGTTGGTCACGCCGGTACGCTGGATCCAGCCGCGACCGGCGTGCTGATTTTGGGCATCAATAAGGCGACGAAGCTGCTGACCTACCTAGTCGGTCAGGATAAAACCTATGACGCGACGATTCGCCTGGGCATTGAGACGCTGACCGAGGACGCCGAGGGTGAGCACACTGCCGCCCACCCGGACGCCGTTGAGGCACTGACCGGTTTGGGTGCTGAGCAGATGCGTGCGCGCATCCTGGAGGCTGTGGCGCAGTTGAGCGGCGATATTCTGCAGGTTCCTTCTGCGGTGTCCGCTATCAAGATTAACGGTGTTCGCTCGTATGCGCGTGTGCGTAGCGGTGAGCAGGTTGAGTTGGCGGCGCGTCCGGTGACGATTAGCGAGTTCACGGTACATTCTGTGACTCCCGGTTTTGCCGAGTATGTCATCGAGGACCCCGAGAACGAGGGCGAGCACGCGGCAACCTCGGTTCCCGTGATTGACTGCGAGGTGACGGTCTCGTGTTCCTCTGGCACCTATATTCGTGCCCTGGCGCGTGATTTGGGCAAGATTCTGGGCACCGGCGGTCACCTGACGGCTCTTCGCCGTACCCGCGTGGGTGCTGTGGTGCTTGAGGATGCCGCCGATTTGGCGCAGCTGAAGCAGCGCCGTGAAGAGTCGGAGGCACCTCTGGAAGATTTGCCGTTGCTACCCCTGGAGGAGGCGGCACGCCGCATCTTCGGTGCGCGTGAGCTCACGGCAGCGGAGGCGAGCGATATTTCCTATGGCCGCCGTATTAGCCCCAGCGGCGACGGTTCCGTGGTGAAGCGTTCCGTGCACGCGAGCGCGGATGAGTCCGGCGCGGTGCAGCACGCCAGCGTTGAGGGTATTGTGGCGGGTTTCGCCCCGGACGGTACCCTGGTCGCCCTGCTGGAGAACAAGAAGCAGCGCGGGAAGGTGCAGGCCGCCCCGGTGCTGGTTTTTGAGGCGAATCGTTCCTTCAATTAGGCGTTGAGGGCTTATGATGGGCGAAGAGGGTTCGGTGTTTGCGCCTACCCAAAGCTGATTGCCTAAACCTGAATCCTTCAATCCTGATTGATTCAGCGTCCTATTGAATGTGCGCCCTATTCATTCAACGCGCTAACTGATACAACCCTGAACACACAAGACAACTCGTGCGGGTGCCCCGGCCCTGCTGAAGGAGAGAAGATGAGCGAGAACCAGAGCTCCGCTAAGAAGGCGAGTGAGCCTCGTACCGCGCCGGTACCGCGCGTAGAGTCTGCGCAGGCTGAAACTGCTGCGAAGGCGGGTACTGCTAAGCCTGCTGAGTCCACTATCTCTGCGGCGAAGGCACCCGAGGGTGTTCGCGTGAGCGCACCGGCTGCCGGTGATAAGGCGTCGCAGAAGGCGGCTAAGAAGGCTGAGAAGAAGGCAACCCGCGAGGCGTTTGCCCGCCCCAAGAGCATTGAGGAGGCGGCTAAGCCTCAGAACCGTGCGGCGTTCCGTGCGGCGGTGGCGCTGTACGGTCTGTTCATGATTGCGTACGGTGTGTGGCAGGTTCTGGGCGGTGTCCGCGTGATTCCGGATGCGCCTCAGGACTTTGCGAACCCCTCGGTGCAGTCGAACTACGTGTTCTTCGCGGCAACCTATGTGGGTGTGGGCCTGTCCTTCGTGTTCATCGCCTTGAAGTTCAAGTGGGTGAACATGCTCGCGTTCTCCTGCCTGGTGGTTTTCCTGGGCGGCGTGGGTCGTATCCTGTCGTGGGCGTTCTTCGGCACCCCGCACTGGTCGCTGATTGTGCTGATGGTGACTGAGCTGGTGATTCCGCCCTGCCTGCTGGTCTGGTACGGCTGGATTAACAAGTCCAATAAGATTCGCGAGGAGATGCTGAAGGCTTCTCGTAACCAGGCTCGTAAGTAGTCGTAACGCCCGGGGAGGTTCCTGCCGCACGGTGGGGTGCCTACCCGGGCTTTTTTCTGGGCGAGTGCTGCGCATGGATTTTCCAGGTGCGGAGGCTGCACAGTTGCGAGTCAGATACCCCCTCCGTACCCGCCAGATACCCCCGCCGCACCAACCAAAGCTAGGGGAGGAGCTACCGCCTGCGAGGGGCACCGTCCCATTCCCTGTTGAATCCCGTTTTGAATTCTGCATCCTGCCGCCTGTGGTCTAGGATGGATAGGTACATTTATCTTTTTCAGGAGAGCCCGTGACCCTCTACACCGCTTTGAGCGAGGTCCCCGCCGGCTACGGCCCCTCGGTCGTGACCATCGGCAATTTTGACGGCGTGCACCGTGGACATGCCCGCGTGATTTCGCGCGTGGTCTCCCTTGCTGAAGAGCACGGTTTGAGCTCTATCGCGGTCTCTTTTGACCCGCACCCGATGCAGGTGCACCGCCCCGAGGTGACCCACCACGACATCATGGGTCAGGGCTCGCGCCGCTACTTCATGTGCCTGCTGGGCCTGAACGACTACCTGCTGCTGAACTACAACCTGGAGTTCGCTGCGCAGACCCCCGAAGAGTTCGTGAAGACCACCTTCGTGGATGCGCTGAACGCGCGTTTCGTGGTCATTGGTGACGACGTGCGCTTTGGCAAGAACAACTCCGGCGACCTGAACACCATGCGTGAGCTGGGGGAGAAGTACGGCTTCGAGGTCGTGGTCGTTGAGGACCTGATGGTGGATGAGAACACCCGCTGCTCCTCGACCCGCATCCGCCAGCTGCTGTTGGAGGGCGATATGCCCGCCGCAACCGAGCTGCTGGGCCGCCACCACATGATGGCTGGTGAGGTTGTGCACGGTCTGGCGCGTGGCCGCGAGCTGGGCTTCCCGACCGCGAACCTTGAGCTTGAGGCGCGCGGCCTGATTCCCGCCGACGGCGTGTACGCCGGCTGGCTCGTGGATGAACACGGTAACCGTCACCCCTCCGCTATTTCGGTGGGTACCAACCCGACCTTTGACGGTATTGAGCACCGCCAGGTTGAGGCGCACGTGATTGACCGTCCCGAGGAGCGCGTGGAGGATTTCAACCTGTACGGTCAGCGTGTGCTCATTGAGTTCGTGAAGCGTCTGCGTCCGATGGTGGCGTACACCGGTGTTGAGGCGCTGATTGAGCAGATTAACGATGACGTGGTGCAGACCCGCGAGGTGCTGGCTGAGGATGCGAAGAACTACTGTCCGCCGGAGTGCCCGGTACAGGCGGAAGTGAAGCATCCTCATCTCTAGAGCAACAGCCTGCGCTCATAGCTTTTGCCTTTAACGGCTTTGAAGCCCCGACGGCAGATTTTCGGATCTGCCGCGGGGCCTTTGCGTACCCGCCCCTATGCGCCGGAGCGGCTACCTGCTGCATGGCACCCCTGTTTTAGTCGCCCCGGTTTTAAGAGAAGATAGAGTCATGGAAAAAATGAACGTCGAATCCTTCAACCTCGACCACCGCGCCGTAGCAGCACCCTACGTGCGTATCGCGGACCGTAAGGTTCTGCCCGGTGGCGACACCCTCATCAAGTACGATATCCGCTTCACCCAGCCGAACACCGCGCACCTGGAAATGCCGACCGTGCACTCCATCGAGCATCTGAGCGCCGAGCACATGCGCAACCACACCGACCGTTTGATTGATTTCTCCCCGATGGGTTGCCAGACCGGTTTCTACGCGCTGACCCTGGGCTTGGAGCCCGAGGAGTTCTTCCCGATTCTGGAGGCAACCCTCAACGATATCCTGAACGCTACCGAGGTTCCGGCGGCGAACGAGGTGCAGTGCGGTTGGGGCGCTAACCACACCCTCGAGGGTGCGCAGGCTGCGGCTCGCGAGTTCCTCGCGGCACGCGATGAGTGGGCGCAGGTGATGGCGTAATGAGCGCACAGATTCCTGACGCTTTCGCATCCGCCTTCAACCCGGTGGACTTTGACCCGAACGCTTTCGATCCGGCTGAGGCATTCAACAGCATGTTTGAGCTGATGGACGGCATGTCCAACGCCATCATCATTCAGGTGGCAATGGATGAGGAGCTCGCACCCTTCCTGAAGGTGACCGAGGAGCTGCAGCCGTCCTTCACCGAGGGCGCCGCAGTATTCCACCCGAGTTACCTGCAGGTGGGTGAGGACCAGGTTCCGCTGCTGCTGGTTCGTTCCAAGATTGGTCTGGTGAACGCGGCGAGCGCCGTCACCGAGGCGATCAGCTACTCCTCGAACTGCTTGGGCGTCATCAGCGCAGGTACCGCCGGCGGTTTGGCTCGCGGCATTAACGTGGGCGACGTGCTGATTGGCGAGAACTACACCTACACTGACGCCGACGCGACCGCGTTCGGTTACGCGCGCGGCCAGGTTCCGGGCATGCCCGAAAGCTACGACGGCCAGGCGGACGAGTGGCAGGATGCTCTGGAGCATGCGCTCGCCGCACTGGAACCGGTACGTGAGCAGGCTGAGAGCGCGTGGGAGGTGCGCCGCGGCCAGATGCTGGCGGGCAACTCCTTCGTAACCGCCCACAACGTGAAGGACACCCGCGAGGCGTTCGAGGGCGCCATCAGCACCGACATGGAGACCACCGCTATTGCGCAGGTCTGCCACAACTACGAGATTCCGTTTATCGGAGTGCGTTGCGTGTCTGATCTGTGCGGCCCGGAGGCTGACCAGGACTTCCACCTGGCGATGGATATTGTGGCTCCTCGTTCGGCTCGTTACGCTCTGCAGCTGGCTGCTGAGCTGTGGACCGAAGCGCAGCTGGAGGCGCTGGACCTGGCTCTCTAAAGATCTGGCGCTCTAAAGATTTAGAGCATGCGGCCAGATGTGAGCTCGCGTTGAGAAGTGCCGGGGCGTGAACCTGAATGGTTTGCGTCCCGGCATTTTTGTGCCGGTTTTTTCGTAGCGGTCTTTTTACGCCGGTTTTTGTACGCCACTCTTTCTGCCGCCCGGCACCTTGATGGACCCGGCCCGCGAGACATGCAGAAATATTAATCGCGGTGAATATACATTCTGTGTGTCGTGGAGTACTATGAATGTGGAAACTAATCGCTCTCACAGAGGAGTACGTCGTGAAGGTCTGTCCGACTCTCGCCTCCGTCACCGGTCTGCTCGGTGGCTACAAGGTTGCATCTAGCACCGGCATCCGCCCGCTCGGTGGCGCTGTCCTGGCACTGTGCGGTGCCGTGGCTTACAAGAATTGGAAGCGTAAGGCTGGCGCAGGCCGTGCTACCTTCCTCACCGCTCTCTACCTCGGCGCGTTCGGCGCCGCTCATCCGCTCGCCAAGAAGCTTGGCGCGTGGCCTGCAGTCTACACCGTGACTGCTGTAACCGCTCTGTCCTCTATCGTCATTGGACGTAAGCGACAGAAGTAGTCTTTGACACAAAGACGGCGGAAAGGCAACGTTGCCTTCCCGCCGTCTTTTGTATTCCCACCCACCGTGCAGGCTGGGTGGGAATGCGCCGGGGCGATGCGCGAAGGCAACACCTTCTGCACAACGCCCCATCACTCGATGGGGAGTAAACCAATCGGTGCCCTACCAGGACAACACCTGTGAGGCACCACCCGATACGTTTCCCCGCCACCGGCGGGTACACCCCACGAGGTAAAGGAAAAGAAGAAGATGAATACCAGCCCGGACTCATCCCCGGTACAGCAGGGAGCAGAGGCTTCCGAGAACCCGCAGCTAGCGCGTGGACTCTCCCTGCGCCACATCATGTTCATCGCCCTCGGCTCCGCCATCGGCACCGGCCTGTTCTACGGCTCGGCATCCGCCATTCAGCTGGCGGGCCCCTCCGTGCTGCTTGCCTACGTTATTGGCGGCGCGGCAGTGTTCATGGTGATGCGCGCAATGGGCGAACTCGCCCTGGCGCACCCGGTCTCCGGTGCATTCTCCGAATACGCCACCCGCTACCTCGGACGCTGGGCTGGCTTCGTGACCGGCTGGACCTACGCCCTGGAAATGGCGCTGGTCGCCATTGCGGACGTCACCGCCTTTGCCGTGTACATGAAGTTCTGGTTCCCGAACAGCCCCTCCTGGATTTGGATCGTCTCCGTCCTGCTGATTCTGCTCGCCATTAACCTGGCGAAGGTCAAGGCATTCGGCGAGACCGAATTCTGGTTCACCCTCGTGAAGGTCAGCGCCATTATCGCCATGATTGTTGGCGGCGTGATCCTGCTCTTCGTGGGCGTGCAGGCGCACGACTCCGTGGCGCCCTCCGTCACGAACCTCTGGGCTCTTGAAGGCGGCTTCTTCGCGAACGGATTTACCGGTTTCCTCGCCTGCTTTACCGTGGTGATGTTTGCCTTCGGCGGTATCGAGAACATCGGTATTGCCGCCGGTGAGGCGAAGGACCCGCGCACCTCAATCCCCAAGGCGATTCGCACGGTGCCGTTCCGCATCCTCATCTTCTACATTCTGACCCTGTCGGTCATCATGTCCCTGTACCCCTGGTACTCGGTGACGAAGGCGAACTCGCCGTTCGTGCAGATCTTTGAGGGCCTGGGCATTCCGGCCGCCGCGTCAATTCTGAACGTGGTCATCATTACCGCCGCGATCTCTGCGCTGAACGCGGACGTGTACGGTGCCGGCCGCATGATGTACGGCCTGGCGAAGCAGAACCTGGCACCGGCCTCCTTCGCGAAGGTCACCAAGAACGGTGCACCCTGGATGACCACCCTCATCATGGTGCTGGTCATGGCGGTCGGTGTGATTGTGAATGTGCTCTTCGAGAACGCGTTCGAGGTGGTCGCCTCCCTGGCAACCTTCGCGACCATATTCGTGTGGGTCATGATTCTGCTGGCGCACATTGCGTTCAAGCGCAGCGGCGCCGATACCGAAGCGCAGCCGGTGCGCCAGCCCCTGTGGCTGAGCTACCTGGCGTTGGCGTTCATGATCTTTATCGTGGTGCTCTTCGGTTGCTTCGCCGATACCCAGCTGGCGCTGGTGATGGGCGCAATCTGGTGCCTGTTCCTGCTGGGCTACTACCGCCTCGTGGTGGTCCGCGCTCGCGCTGAAGCATAAACACAAAATAAACGTAGGGCCCGGTGTGAGAGCCATACTGTGAAGCCCGGCGACCGGTAGTGTGATGAGCTACCTGTCGCCGGGCTTCTGCTCACCCTTCCACGAAAGCGCCCCGGTAGCGTAGAATGGGAAGAACGCGTCTGCAGTCCGCAGTAGACGACGTGTATTACAGGGCGTAAGCCCACCACCCGGCGGCAACCGTCCGTACGGGACGTATGCGGTACTAACTCTAGGAGTTAAAAGTGGCACTGGATCCCGCTGTCAAGCAGGCAATCATCAAGGAATACGCAACCCACGAGGGCGACACCGGTTCGCCCGAGGTTCAGATTGCAGTTCTGTCTCGTCGTATCGCCGACCTGACCGAGCACCTGAAGTTCCACAAGCACGATCACCACTCCCGTCGTGGCCTGATGATCCTCGTTGGTCGTCGCCGCAACATGCTCGGCTACCTGAAGAGCGTCGACATCGAGCGTTACCGTTCGCTGATCGAGCGCCTGGGTCTGCGCCGATAAAACAGGAGCGTCTTGACGCTTTTGTGGTGATTAATCGCCTTTAGGCGGTGTGTGCGGACGTGCTGTCAGCACTACCAACCCTCCAACACGGAGGCGGGTAGCGCCAGCGCGTCCGTACTGCCGCGTTGAGGGGCGGGCGCATCTTCCGCTCGCTAGATTCCAGCACTAGATTCCAAGGCTAGATTCCAGCGCTAGATTCACAGCGAGAAATCGGTAGAAGACGCCACCCCACCTGAAAGAAAGAACAGAAGGCCGTGCCGGCACACACGCCGCGGTCCTCGGTAGCGAATTACGGAACAACACCACCCCCACAACCGTGCCGACACACGTCGAGCACACGAAAAGGCGGGGGAGAGGTGCCGTGGTTTCCTATCGAAGGCCGACTCGTGCGCCGTACGGCCTGCCAAGAAGAAAGAAGGAACCGTGGAAGGTCCCGAAATCAAGTTTGCTGAAGTCGAAATCGACAACGGCATTCACGGTAAGCGCCACGTGCGCTTTGAAACCGGCCGCCTCGCAAAGCAGGCTGCTGGCTCCGTCCTCGTCACCATCGATGACGAGACCACCCTGCTCTCCGCAACCGCAATCGGCAAGTCTCCCCGCGAGGGCTTCGACTTCTTCCCGCTGACCGTGGACGTGGAAGAGCGCATGTACGCAGGCGGCAAGATTCCCGCATCGTACTTCCGCCGCGAAGGCCGCCCCAGCACCGAAGCAATCCTGGCTGCACGCCTGATTGACCGCCCGCTGCGTCCCGCCTTCACCAAGGGCATCCGCAACGAGGTGCAGGTCGTTGTGACCGTCCTGACCTACGAGCCGGACGAAATCTACAACACCTTCGCAATCAACGCTGCATCCGCATCGACCTCCCTGTCCGGTGCGCCGTTCAACGGCCCCATCGGTGGCGTGCGCATGGCACTGATCGACGGCCAGTGGGTTTGCTTCCCCAAGTACTCCCAGCTGGAAAACGCAGTGTTCGACATGGCTGTTGCAGGTCGTATCGTCACCAAGGCTGACGGTACCGAAGACGTCGCCATCATGATGGTTGAGGCAGAAGCAACCGACAACTCCTGGAAGCTCATCAAGGAAGACGGCCAGACCGCCCCCACCGAAGAGATCGTTGCAGAGGGCCTGGAAGCAGCTAAGCCCTTCATCGCAGCACTGTGCAAGGCGCAGGCTGACCTGGTGGCTCGCGCAGGCAAGCCCGCCCTGGAACTGCCCTTCTTCGGCGGCCACGGCGAAGACGTCGACGCAGCAGTTGAAGCATTCGCAGCAGACCGCCTGGCAGAGGTGTACTCCATCGCTGGCAAGCAGGAACGCGAAGCAGCAGCAGCCGAGCTGCAGGAAGAGCTCATGGAAGCTCTCACCGGCGAAGGTAAGGAATTCGAAGAGCGCTCCAACGAGGTCTCCGTAGCATTCGCTGCCCTGACCAAGCACGTGGTTCGCCAGCGCATCCTCACCGAGCAGGTCCGTATTGACGGCCGCGGCCTGACCGACATCCGCCAGCTCACCGCTGAGGTTGAAATCCTGCCCCGCGTTCACGGTTCCGCTCTCTTCGAGCGCGGCGAAACCCAGATCATGGGTATCACCACCCTGAACATGCTCAAGATGGAGCAGCAGCTGGACTCCCTGCACCCGGTCAAGTCCAAGCGCTACATCCACCACTACAACTTCCCGCCGTACTCCACCGGTGAGACCGGCCGCGTGGGTTCGCCCAAGCGCCGCGAAATCGGCCACGGTGCACTCGCAGAGCGCGCAATCACCCCGGTGCTGCCCTCCCGCGAAGAGTTCCCCTACGCAATCCGTCAGGTCTCTGAGGCCCTGGGCTCCAACGGCTCGACCTCCATGGGCTCGGTCTGCGCATCGACCCTGTCCCTGCTGAACGCCGGTGTGCCGCTGCGCGCACCCGTTGCAGGTATCGCAATGGGCCTGGTCTCTGACGAGGTTGACGGCGAGACCCGCTACGCAGCCCTGACCGACATCCTCGGCGCGGAAGACGCACTGGGCGATATGGACTTCAAGGTGGCAGGTACCTCCGAGTTCGTGACCGCTATCCAGCTGGACACCAAGCTCGACGGTATCCCCGCATCCGTGCTCGCTGGCGCACTGACCCAGGCACGTGAGGCACGCCTGCACATCCTCGAGGTGCTCGTCAGCGCGATTGACGCACCGGATGAGATGAGCGAGTTCGCACCGCGCATTATTTCCGTGAAGATCCCGGTTGCCAAGATCGGTGAGGTCATCGGCCCCAAGGGTAAGATGATCAACCAGATCCAGGAAGACACCGGCGCAGACATCTCCATTGAGGACGACGGCACCGTGTACATCGGCGCAGCTGACGGCCCCTCCGCCGAGGCTGCCCGTGCGGCAGTGAACGCTATCGCTAACCCGCAGGTTCCCGAGGTGGGCGAACGCTACCTGGGTACCGTGGTGAAGGTGACCGACTTCGGCGCGTTCATCTCGCTGACCCCCGGTAAGGACGGCCTGCTGCACATCTCCGAGATGCGTAAGCTCAACGGCGGCAAGCGCGTTGTTGACGCTGAGGACGTTGTCTCCGTGGGCCAGAAGGTCCAGGTGGAGATCACCAAGATTGATGACCGCGGCAAGCTCTCGCTGGCACCGGTCGTTGAGGGTGGCGACGACGAGTAGTCGTAACCCCCGCTAAGTGATGAGGGGCGTTCGGCGCACCCGGTGCGGTTCATTCCCCGCCGGATGCACCGGGCGCCCCTTCGCTGTGCTTGCCCTGCATCTTTTGACGCTCACCCGCCCCACCAACTGTGGGACTGCCTACAGGTAGTGGGGCGGGAATGCTTACCTTCAGACGTACCTGTTGAAAGGTTCTTCTCTCTATGTCTATTTCCCTACCCGTCGAGCTTGAGGCCATCGCCGAAGAGCTCAACTACGAGCACGGCCGCCTCATCTACGAGGGTGTAGGCGGTAACGAGGTGCGCCGCTCCATCCTGCCCGGTGGCGTACGCGTGATTACCGAAAAAATGCCCGGGACCCGCGGCGTATCCATCGGATTCTGGGTGGGAGTCGGCTCCCGCGACGAAGCCCCCGGAATGCTCGGCTCCACCCACTTCCTGGAGCACCTGTTGTTCAAGGGCACCGGCACCCGCACCGCCCTGGACATCGCATCCTCCTTCGACGCGGTAGGCGGCGAATCCAACGCCCTGACCGCTAAGGAGCACACCTGCTACTACGCGCGTGTGCTCGACGATGACGCACCCATGGCGGTGGACGTCATCACCGACATGGTCACCAACGCCCTGCTGGACCCGGCTCACCTGGAACAAGAACGCGGTGTGATCCTCGAAGAGATCGCCATGGACCAGGACGACCCGACCGACGTTGCTTTCGAGAACTTCGTGGAGCAGCTCATGGGTGAGAACCCGCTGGGCCGCCCCATTGGCGGTACCCCGCAGGAGATTACCGAGGTGCCGCGTGACGCCGTGTGGGAGCACTACAAGCGCTACTACACCCCGGACCGCCTGGTCATTTCTGCCGCCGGTTCGCTGGAGCACAGCACCATGGTCCGCCTCGTGCTGGAGGCGCTGACCCGCTACGGCTGGAACCTACAGGAGGGCGTGGCACCGGCACCGCGTCGTGTACGCACCGACAGCGGCATTGTTCCGCTGAGCGAGCTGCGTGAGGTGGAGAAAGGCTTCGAACAGACCAACATTGTGATGGGCAGCCCGAGCATTATCGCTGGTGACGACCGCCGCTACGCAATGAGCGTGCTGACCAGCGCATTCGGTGCGGGCATGTCTTCGCGTCTGTTCCAGGAGATTCGTGAGAAGCGCGGTCTGGCGTACAGCACGTTTGCGTTCTCCGGTGCGTACTCGGATGCCGGCTACTTCGGCATGTACGCCGGCTGCCTGCCCGCTAAGACCGAGCAGGTGCGCGAGGTCATGGGCTACGAGTTCGATAAGCTCGCCACCGCCGGTATTACCGAGGAGGAGCTGACGAAGGTCCGCGGCCAGCTGGCCGGCTCCACCGTGCTCGGTAGCGAGGATTCGGGCTCGCGCATGTCCCGCCTGGGCCGCGCCGAGCTGGACTCTGGACTGTTCACGAGCACCGATGAGCTGCTGGAGAAGATCCGCGCGGTCTCCCTGGAGGAGGTTCGCGACCTGGCGGCGTACCTGGGGCAGCAGCAGATGATTACCACCATCGTGCGCTAACCCTCAACGCGAATAAGGCACAAAAATGCCCGTTCCCACACCCCACTAAATCGGGGGAGGGAACGGGCATTTTGTTTGTATCGGTGTCTAACGCAGAGGCGCTTCTAAGAAGTGCTTCCGAGCGTTCTGCCGCCCATGCTCTTGACGCTCAGCATGAGCGGCAGCACCCGAAAAGAAACCTCTGAGAGCTACTACTTCTGTGCCTTGGCAATAGCCTCCATCAGCACCTGAGCGTACAGCTCCTGACCGGCAGCCTCAGGGTGAACGCCGTCAGAGGCCAGCAGACCGCTCTGAGTCTGCAGAGCCTGGCGGATCGTAGAGTTCCAATCCGCAATAATTACTCGGTTAGAATGCTGAGCCGCAAACTCACGAATCTTACCGTTCGAGTAGTCAATCCAGGTCAGGTTGCGCGGACCGTAACCGGTGACCAGCACCAGCTTAGAATCGGCAGGCATAGCCGCCAGAACCTCGTCGAGCTGACCATCCAGAATAGTCGAGTTCGCGGTCACCGACAGCACGAAGGTCTTACGAATCTGGCCGTTGGCACCCATGGACTTAATAATCGGCAGGGCCTTGGCGATGGTGCGTGCTTCCTGCGCGTCAATAGTTGCTTCGGGCATCTTGTCGTACAGCTCGGGGGATACCGCCACCACAATGGAGTCACCCACAATGGTCACCTGCGAGGAGTTCACCGAACCGGTTGCAGCCTTCGACGCCGAGGGACTTGCCGAAGCCTTCGCGTCCTTACCCGTTGCGCTCGGGCTTGCCGATGCGCTCGCAGCCTGCGCCTCCTGGCGCGCCTTCAGACGTTCAGCGGCGGCACGCTTGCCGTCCTCAACGGACTGCTGCGCGGCGGTCATAGCGGGAGCGGTGTGCACCGCCAGGCCGGTCGAAGCAGCCGCCACAACAACAGCCAGAACCACCGAAACCGGCAGGAACTTAGTGCGCGAGGACTGGAACGCCGCCACCGCACGGTTAGCGCTACCGCGGAAACCGTAACGGCGAATCGGGGTCTCAACCCAGCGGAAAGACATCTCCGCGATAGCGAAGGTCGCCACCAGAACACCCACGTTCACCAGCGGGGAGCGGTCCGCACCCAGAGCGTAGTGCATGACCACGGCGAGCGGCCAGTGCCACAGGTACAGGCCGTAGGAACGTTCGCCCACCCAACGCAGGGGAGCGAAGTTCAGCAGGCGACGCAGCATCTCGGATGCGCCAGCGAGCATATCGGGCAGCATGCCCTGAATCACGCCCAGCGCCAGCAGGGAAGCACCGAACAGACCCCAGGGAATCGCACCGGGTGCAGATTCGGGAACGAGGATTGCGTAGGGAATCAGCGCGAACAAGGACAGCCAGCTGATCATGACGCGGGCGAAAGCGACCAGGCCGAAGGGCTGAGCCACGCGGTACAGCACGGACTGCTGCAGCGGTGGGTACAGCGACCAGGGGCGCGCAAACGCCAGCAGGGCGCCGAGTAGCAGGCCGTACAGGTGAGTATCGGTGCCGTAGTAGACGCGGCTAATGGGTGCGCCGGATATCAGTAGTGCGGTAGCAATGCTCAACGACGCAATAATGCCCAGCACCATAACCACGCTGAAGCGACGCCACGAACGGCGCAACAGCACGCCGGCGCCAACAATCAGCAGCGGCCACACCACGTAGAACTGTTCTTCCACTGCCAGGGACCAGAAGTTCGTGAAGAGCTCCGGGGAGGTCTGCGCGAAGTAGTCGTTACCGGCAAAAATGGAAATCCAGTTGGACGAGAAGGTCGCCGCACCGGCGAGCTGTCGGCCGAGGTTCACCTGAATATCGCCGCCAATGAGCAGGCTGACCGGTCCCATGACCAGAATCAGCAGGGCGATGGCGGGAAGCAGTCGGCGGGCACGGCGAATCCAGAAGTTGCCCAGGGCAATTTTTCCGGTGAGAGCACCTTCACGCAGAAGCAGGGAGGTAATCAGGAAACCGGAGATGACGAAGAAGATATCCACGCCAATCATGCCGCCGGGTAGTACGGTGGGCCAGAAATGGTACACCATCACGAGGAGCACAGCGATTGCTCGCAGGCCGTCCAGACCCGGCAGAATATAACGCCGGTTAGCCTCATCTGGACGCACGGAGGAGGTAAAGAGGGACTTCATACTGTCTGTGTACTCCGTAGGACGGAAATTATAGAAATACTTCCTAATTATATGGTTGCTATCTTTAGATGACGGATAAATGCCCGTATATGACGCATATAAGATTTTGTTTTTATACTGCTGAGGTTCTGCAGGGTATCTCATCTCGTGTGTGTGATGGCGTGAACTGCGCCCACACGGGGGATAATAGAGGCTGTACGTCACAGCGTCTGCCCCATCGTCGGGGTGCTCATAAGTTACGGAGGAGAGAATCATGACCCACGAGGGTAACGAAAAAATCTGGAAGGTAGCGGTACTTGGTGCCGCGGGCCGTATGGGTTCTGAGGCGGTGCGCGCCGTCAACACCTCCGCAGACATGGACCTGGTGGCGGCACTGGGCCGCGGCGACGACCTGCAGGAGCTGGTCGATGCCGGTGCAGAGATTGTTATTGACCTGACCGTTCCCGATTCCAGCGAGGCGAATGTGCGTTTCGCGGTGGAGCACGGTATGCACGCGGTGGTCGGTACGACCGGTTGGACCCCCGAGCGTCTGAACTCCCTGCGCGAACTGCTGGCTGAGCACCCCGAGGTGGGTGTGCTCATCGCCCCGAACTTTGCGATTGGTTCGATTCTCGCCACCGAGTTCGCGGCGAAGGCGGCACGCTACTTCGAGTCGGTAGAAATCATCGAGATTCACCACCCGAACAAGGTGGATGCCCCCTCCGGCACCGCCGTGCACACCGCCCGCAAGGTTGCCGCCGCCCGCGCGGAGGCTGGCGTGGGTGCAAGCCCGGACGCCACCACCTCCGACCCTTTGGGTTCGCGCGGCGCCGTGATTGACGATATTCACGTGCACGCGGTGCGTCTGCGCGGCATGGTGGCGCATCAGGAGATTCTGCTGGGTGACCCCGGTCAGCAGCTGGTGATTCGTCACGATTCCTTTGACCGTGCCTCCTTCATGCCCGGCGTGTTGCTGGGCGTGCGTGAGGTGGCGGCGCATCCGGGTTTGAGCGTGGGCTTGGACGCCTACATGGATTTGTCGTAGGGGAGCGTTATGTCTGAACAGACTTCACCCGAGAACTCGCAGGTATCTTCCGAGGCTCCTAGCCCCTGGTGGACGTCGCTGCGCCTGTGGACCGTCTGCGCATGCGTGCTGATGGTTCTGACCGTGCTGATTCTTCCGCTGCCGCTGACGGCGCGTGCCTCTATTCTGGGCGTGCTGATTTTTAGTGCCGTCTTCGTGACGGTGGATGCGGGCGGATTCGGTAAGACCTTCGCGGCGCTGACCTGCGCGCTGCTGACCCTGTACCTGGTGCATATTGCGCAGCAGGGGTTCGTGATGCTGACCTCCGGCTCTGTGGCGGGCATTGTTCTTGGTGCGGGTATGATCCTGCTTCCGATTCTGGGTGCGTGGGCGCTGGTGCGTGAGGTGCTTTTCGGCGCTCGTATTCAGCGTATGGCTCAGGAGCTGGCGGCTTCAGACGAACTGGCGGAGGATACCCTGCCTCGCACCCCTGCGGGTCGCGTGGATCGTGAGGCTGCGGCGGTGGAGTTTGAGGGCTTCGCGGCGGCGGTTGAGCAGGACCCCGAGAACTGGAAGGCGTGGTTCAACCTGGCGTGCATGTACGATGCCGGTGGTGAGCGCAAGCGTGCCCGCGCGGCGATGCGTAATGCGTGGGCGTTGCGTTCGGGCGGTGCAGCGAAGGGTATGCGGTAGGCGCTGTCCTTGGCAGTCCGTAGCCGGTACCGCATTTAGTTTCGGTATGAGGCTGATAACGCCGAGGCTGTGTGCCCGGTTTCATAGGCTCTCGCGGAAGTACCGCGGGTTTGAAAGAGTCCGAATAGTAGAACACGTATGAAAATTTATGCGTTCTATAGCAAAAATCTGCATTTCGGGCGTACTCTGGACATATGTCTGAGAACCTTTCGAACCCCGGTACTTTTGTTGAGCCCGTCTTCGGTCGCCTCCTGACCGCAATGGTGACCCCCTTCGCCAAGGACGGTTCCGTTGACGAAAAGCAGGTCGCGGACCTGGCGAACTACCTTGTGGAGAACGGCCACGACGGTCTGGTGGTCTGCGGTACCACCGGTGAATACTCCACCATGACCGATGACGAGAACGAGCGTGTCTTCCAGATCGTGAAGGACACCGTCGGCTCTCGTGCGAAGATTATTGCCGGTGTTGGTTCGAACGACACCGCACACACTATTGAGCTGGCGCACCGCGCCGAAAAGATTGGTGTGGACGGCCTGCTGGTCGTAACCCCCTACTACAACAAGCCGACTCAGCCGGGTGTCTACGCCCATTTTGCGACTGTTGCTCAAGCAACTGAGACCCCCGTCATGCTGTACGATATTCCGGGTCGTGCGGGCATCCCCATCGCACCCGAAACCTACCGCCGCCTGGCAGAAATTGATAGTATTGTAGCGGTGAAAGACGCCAAGGCAGACTTCGGCGCCGCAACCGAAGTCATGGCAACCACCGACCTGCACTACTACAGCGGCGATGACGGACTGACCCTTCCCTGGATGGCAATGGGCGCCGTCGGCCTCGTTTCGGTGACCGCACATGTGGCACCCGCACTCTTCCGTGCCCTGATTGATGCTGTTGTTGCACAGGATTTGGTGGAGGCGCAGCGTCTTCACCTGGAACTGACTCCGATTGTCCGCGCAACTATGGGCCGTGCGCCCGGTTGCGTTGCCGCCAAGGAAATTCTTTCCTGGCAGGGTGTGCTGGATGAGCCCGTCGTTCGCCTGCCGCACGTACTCTCCGAGCCGGAGGTGGCACAGGCTATGCGAGCTGACCTGCTCTCCTCGAGCATCGCTCACACCCTCAAGAACTCCTAAACTTTGACGCATACCCGGCGCACGCAATGGCGTCGGGAGCGTATATATAGAGGAATTCGGCTACCCTACGCCCCGCTTTCGGGGCGAGTGATGTAGCCAACGGATGCGGACTCCACACCTAACACTAGGTGAGGGGTCCGCTCTGGCGTATTGTCGCGGTTTACCGCCCAATGATTCGGCTCCCACTCAGACAGGGGTCCAACTTAGTCAGAGGCACCCGAGCACTACGCCCCGAATACTTTTGAATACTTTCGGTGATTTGGACGCACCGGCAGCACCACCGCCTCGGCACATGAGAGTCGGCTGGGGTGCTTGCGGTACGAAGCGTCGCCTACGAATCACAGACATCACAAGAAAACATAGAAGAAAGAGGAGACACACGATGAGCGTCTTTGAAGCGAATCTTCCCCTGCCTCCCCGCCTGAAGAAGGACACCCTGCGCGTGGTGCCCCTGGGCGGTCTGGGCGAAGTCGGTCGTAACATGACCGTGTACGAAATCAACGGCAAGCTGCTGATTGTTGACTGCGGCGTGCTCTTCCCCGAAGAGTCCCAGCCCGGCGTGGACCTGATTCTGCCCGACTTCAGCTACATTGTCGACCGTCTGGACGACGTGGTCGCCATGGTGCTGACCCACGGCCACGAGGACCACATCGGTGCGGTTCCTTACCTGCTGCGCCGCCGCCCCGACATCCCCCTGGTCGGCTCCGAACTGACCCTGGCGCTGGTCGAGGCGAAGCTCGCCGAGCACCGCATCAAGCCCTACACCCTCGCGGTGAAGGAACACCAGGTGGAGCGTTTCGGCCCGTTCGAGTGCGAGTTCGTTGCTGTGAACCACTCGATTCCGGACGCACTGGCTGTTTACATCCGTACCAAGGCTGGCAAGGTTCTGCACACCGGTGACTTCAAGATGGACCAGCTGCCGCTGGATGGCCGCATCACCGACCTGCGCCACTTCGCTCGCCTGGGCGAGGAGGGCGTGGACCTGTTCCTGCCGGACTCCACCAACGCTGAGGTTCCCGGCTTCACCCCGACCGAGAAGCACATCGGTCCGGTGCTGTCGAACGTATTCCGTGACGCGAGCGGCCGCATCATTGTGGCGTCCTTCTCCTCGCACGTTCACCGTGTGCAGCAGGTTCTGGACGCAGCCGCTGAGCGTGGCCGCAAGGTCGTGCTCGTGGGCCGCTCCATGGTCCGCAACATGACCATCGCTGAGAAGCTGGGCTACCTGAAGGTTCCCGCCAACGTGCTGGTGGACCTGAAGAAGGTTGACGACTACCGCCCCGACCAGATCGTGATGATGTGCACCGGTTCGCAGGGCGAGCCGATGGCGGCACTGTCGCGCATGGCGAACGGTGACCACAAGATTCAGATTGAGCCCGGCGACACCGTGGTGCTCGCCTCCTCGCTGATTCCCGGTAACGAGACCAGCGTCTTCCGCATCATCAACGCCCTCATGAAGCTGGGCGCTAACGTGGTGCACAAGGGCAACGCGAAGGTCCACGTTTCCGGTCACGCTGCCGCGGGTGAGCTGCTGTACTGCTACAACATCCTCAAGCCGAAGAATGTTATGCCGGTTCACGGCGAGGTTCGCCACCTGATTGCTAGCGGTGACCTGGCGATGGAGACCGGCGTTCCGAAGAAGAACGTGCTGCTCTGCGAGTCCGGCACCGTTGTGGACCTGCGCGATGGCGTGGCGTCCGTGGTGGGCGAGGTTCCCTGCGAGTACCTGTACGTTGACGGCCGCTCTGTCGGTGAGGTCACCGAGAGCGACCTGAAGGACCGCCGCATCCTGGGTGAAGAGGGCTTCGTGTCCATCGTGACCGTGGTGGATCGCGCCACCAAGCGCGTGGTGACCGGTCCGGATATTCACGCTCGCGGTATCGCTGAGGACGACTCGGTCTTCGACGAGATCGTTCCGAAGATTACCGCCGCTCTGGAGGATGCTCTGCACCGCGCACCCGAAAAGGTGCACACCGTGCAGCAGCTGCAGCAGATCGTGCGCCGCACCATCGGTGCCTGGATTTCTCGCCGTCTGCGCCGCAAGCCCATGATTGTTCCCGTGGTTGTTGAGAACACCTCGAAGGCTGCGAAGAACTAACACTCTGCGCGAGGCTAAATGCCTGTCATAGCGAAAGGCGGGGTCGATACATTGGTGTCGGCCCCGCCTGCCGTGTATCTGCGGAACGTATGGGTGAAAGCTGCGTGAAAGCTAGGCGAAAGCGAACGCAGTAGGGGAGAAGCGCCTCATCAGCGCCCTATCAATGCCCTCATAGGCACAGGGCGGGGCGCACTTTTTAGCTCACTGATAACGAAAGAATCGGTACATTAACGGGAAGGTTGATACCCTAAAAGGTATGGCTCCACGGACCACGAAGGGTCGTAACACGACCCCTACTAAAGCAAACACTAAGAAGACCACCCGCAAGCGCACCACCTCCCGAGGCGGTGCGCAGCGCGGTGCCAACGCGGCGAACCCTGTAGCGGGCGCTATCTCCTCCGTCTGGCTGAGCATCGCTCACGCTATCGGTGGGCTGTTCCGCTCCATTGGCGCGGTGCGCACCGACCTTGCGCCCGAAGACCGTCGTGACGGCGGCGCGCTCACCATTCTGCTGTTCGGCCTGATTAGCGCCGGAGTGGAGTGGTACAACTGGCGTGCGCACACTTCCCTCGGTTTGTTGCGAGCGCCCCTGGACGCCTGGCACACCATGCTGGGCGGTATTTTCGGCCAGGGTGCCCTGCTGATTCCGGTGCTTTGCCTCATCATGGCGTGGTGTGTTTTCCGTGGGCCCGACCTGATTAAGCGTAATAACCGCGTGGCGTTGGGCTCCTTCATCATGCTGGTGGCGACCTCTCTGTTCTTTGCGCGCCATGCGGGTCACCCGACGTTCGCGGATGGTTTTGACGCCGTCTGGGCTGGCGGTGGCGTGGCCGGCGTGCTGCTGGGCACCCCCATTGTGCGGGTGAGCGGCCATATTGCGTTCGTTGAGATTCTGATTCATCTGCTGCTGGGTATTGCCGGTCTGATGGTTCTGACGAACACTCCGATTCGTCAGGTGGTGCCGCGTACCCTGCACCTGGTCGGTCTGGCTCTGGGAGAGAAGCCTAATGGTACGACCCGAACCTCCGCGAATGATAGCCCTTCGGATGCGACTCAGACCGTGGACCTGAACGCTGAGGAGCACGACCGCAGCTACCTGTACGGTGACGATGAGAAGCCGGCGCGCTCGGCTCAGAAGTCTGGTGGACTGCTCTCGCGTCTGCGCGGTTGGTTGGGCATTGCTCCCGCTGCGTCGACCGATTCTTCCCTGGACGAGTACGCCGGTGATGAAGCATTCGTGAGCGCCGTGGTGGATGAGACTCACCCGGAGACCACGCAGATGCCGGTACAGCAGGAGGACTCTGCACAGGATTCTGCGCGGGGATCCGCTCAGCAGGCGCGCCCGGCGGCTAAGCCGAACCGTCTGTCCCGTCTGCCCGGTCGCCTCAACCAGGCACCGGCCGCGCAGGGTGCGTCAGCCCAGGGTACCTCTGCACAGAACGGCGCTTATTCGAGCAGCCCTGACCTCTTCGACGTTGAGGCGTCGGATGCGCCCGCAGCCCGCCTGGATCAGGTGCAGCGCGCCGCTGTGGCGAACGGCCGCGTGAACCGTATTCCTGGCGAGGAGCCTCTCTTTGATGTTGAGGCATATGACGGCTTCGGCGCTTCTGAGGAAGCTGCACCGCAGACTAAGCCGCACCAGGTGGTGAACCCTGCGCAGTCTGCCGCCTCGGCTTCCGCGTCCCAGGCTCCTGCCGCACCCGCGGCTCAGCCTCCGATTCCGACCCGCATGCACTCGCCGGGTGCTCACCCGAAGAACGCGGCTCCCGCGGCTTCGCGAGCGCCCGAGGCTGGCGCATCCCGCCCGCTGCAGAACAATACTCAGGTGGCGACCACCGAGCGGGCGCGCGGCGAGCAGGTTGTGCAGTCCTCCCGCGGCGCGTACGTGCTGCCTTCTGAGGAGATGCTGGTTTCTGGCCCGCCCGCTAAGGAATCCTCCGAAGTCAACGAGCACGTGGTTGAAGCTTTGACGAACGTGCTGGAGCAGTTCAAGGTGGATGCGCAGGTCACCGGCTTCTCGCGCGGCCCGACCGTGACCCGCTACGAGATTGAGCTGGGTCCCGCCACGAAGGTGGAGCGCGTGACCGCGCTGAGCAAGAACATTGCGTACGCTGTGGCGAGCCCGGATGTTCGTATTCTGTCCCCGATTCCGGGTAAGTCCGCAATCGGTATTGAGATTCCGAATACGGACCGCGAGACCGTGGCCCTGGGCGACGTGTTGCGTTCCCCGCAGGCTCACGCGAACCAGCACCCGATGGTCATGGGTGTGGGTAAGGACGTTGAGGGCGGCTTCGTGCTGGCGAACCTCGCGAAGATGCCGCATATGCTGGTCGCCGGTGCGACCGGTGCCGGTAAGTCCTCGTTCGTGAACTCGATGATTACCTCGATTCTGATGCGTGCAACCCCGGACCAAGTGCGCCTGGTGATGGTTGACCCGAAGCGTGTGGAGCTGACTGCCTATGAGGGTATTCCGCACCTGATTACGCCCATCATTACGAACCCGAAGAAGGCTGCTGAGGCTCTTCAGTGGGTGGTTCGTGAGATGGATGCCCGCTACGACGACCTCGCCCACTACGGCTACAAGCACGTGGACGACTTCAACAAGGCGGTGCGTGAGGGTAAAGTTCAGCCCGATCCCGGTAGCAAGCGCACGGTGCACGAGTACCCGTACCTGCTGGTGATTGTTGACGAGCTCGCCGACCTGATGATGGTCGCCCCGCGTGACGTGGAAGAGGCGATTGTTCGTATTACGCAGCTGGCGCGTGCGGCGGGTATTCACCTGGTGCTGGCGACCCAGCGTCCGTCGGTGGATGTGGTGACCGGTCTGATTAAGGCGAACGTTCCGTCTCGTATGGCGTTTGCGACCTCCTCGGTCACTGACTCTCGCGTGGTGCTGGATCAGCCCGGCGCGGAGAAGCTGATCGGTCAGGGTGATGCGCTCTTCCTGCCGATGGGTGCTTCGAAGCCGATGCGTGTTCAGGGTGCGTGGGTGTCTGAGTCTGAGATTCACGCCGTGGTTGAGCACGTGAAGAAGCAGGCGCCGACCATCTACCGTGAGGACGTGATGGTCTCTGCCGCGAAGAAACAGATTGATGAGGAAATCGGCGATGACCTCGACGATCTGCTGCAGGCGGCGGAGATTGTGATTACGACCCAGTTCGGTTCGACCTCGATGCTGCAGCGTAAGCTACGCATGGGCTTCGCGAAGGCTGGCCGCATCATGGACCTGCTGGAGTCGCAGGGCGTGGTGGGCCCCTCGGAGGGCTCGAAGGCACGTGAGGTGCTCATCCGCCCGGATGACTTGCAGGCGACCCTGGCGCGTATTCGCGGTGAGGAGCCTCCGGCTGCTGACCCTTACGCGAATGCCGTGGACCCGGGCGAGCCGGTCACCGACTATTTCGATGAGCCCGATGATGAGGGCTCGGAGGACGCCTGGCAGCTGACCGGCCGCTAGCCCCTCAGCGCCCTATCCATTCGGCTGAGTCCACTCAGCTGAGTGAGCGTGCGACATGCACCCCGTATCATCCCTGTGATGTCTGCTACGGCACACGTATAATGGACGGTACGGGGTGTTTGCGTATCCCCGATACGTTTAGGTGTCGGTGCGTACGCGGTCTCTCACCGTCGAAAGCCATCTACCCGTAAGGAGCCGTTATGAGTGAAGCTCGCAATTCCGCACCCGCCGGTGCGGTCAGCACAGCGAAGCCTTCGAACTGGAATGTGCCGAATGTGTTGACGGTTCTGCGTATTATTGCGGTTCCTTTCTTCATTGTTGCCCTGGTTGCGGGCGGTACTTTTGGTGCCGCTGATCCGACGCACCGCTGGCTGGCGTGGATTATTTTTATTCTTGCTATGCTCACGGACTGGGCGGATGGCTACCTGGCGCGCTCGCGTAACCTGATTACGAGCTTCGGTAAGATTGCTGACCCGATTGCCGATAAGTTCCTCACTGGCGCGGCGTTCATTGTGCTGTCGGCGCTGGGCGAGCTGTGGTGGTGGGTCACGATTGTGATTCTGCTGCGCGAGTGGGGCATTACGATCATGCGTCTGTTCGTCATTAAGTACGGTGTGATGGCCGCTAGTAAGGGCGGCAAGATTAAGACCGTTCTGCAGACGGTGGCGCTGGTGCTGATGCTTCTGCCGCTGGGCCAGCTGGGTCTTGGCTGGCTGATTCCTGGTTGGGTTCTGATGGGCGCGGTCACCGCGATTACCGTGTGGACCGGCCTGGTGTATGTGCGTGATGCGTATATTTTGCGTCGTAACTGGTTGCAGGCTCAGGCCTCCCAGGGCGGCGGTCATTAGAGGCGAGGGGAGTGGCGTGTGCTGCTCCCCTTCGCTGTACCTGCGGTGCGTTGTGTGCCGCGTGAGGTTTTGAGCGGCGGTTCGCCGCTGAAAGGAGAGAATAATGGTTCCCCTCGTACTTGAAGATGCTCTGTCCCTTGAGCTTTCCTCCGCTGAGGTTTTCTCCGGTACCCCGGAGGCGGCGGCGCTGCTGCTACGTGATGCGGTGCAGTTGCGCGCCGCCCAGGAGGGCCCGGTGCTGGTGGCTACAGCTGAGTCGCTGACCGGCGGGGATGTGGGCGGCGCGATTTGTACGGTGCCGGGCGCATCCGCGTATTACCGCGGCGGCGTGATTTCCTATGCCTACGAGGTGAAGGCTCAGGTGCTGGGCGTGGACGCTCAGCTGCTGGCGCGTGAGGGTGCGGTGCATCCTGCGGTGGCGGTGCAGATGGCGGTCGGTGCGGCGCGTGTGTGCGGTGCCGATTATGCGGTGTCTACCACGGGTGTTGCCGGTCCTGATCCTGCGGATGGCCAGCCGGTGGGTACGGTCTATATCGGTGTGTGTTCCCCGGGTGGTTCTGAGGTGTTTGAGCGCCACTATTCGGGAGATCGGGCGCAGATTCGTGCGGCGGCGAGCGCGGATGCGATTGCTTTGCTGGCGCGTGCGGTGCGCGGCGGCGCCGGTGGGGTTCTGAAGGACGAGCTGGCGTAGCGTGCCGGGCTGTGCGGCGCCTGGAACGGCTGTGTCGTCGTCGGTGCGGCGCCTACCTAAAAAAATTTACGGTTCAAATATATTCACAGGGTTCTTTCAGCTCCGCAGGAATAAAGGCATAGGTTCGCCTGTTTGAATAGATACAAGCCATAAGAAGAGGACGAAAATGGCGAGGCTCCTAGCTCATGCCTCAAAAATCAGTTAGGCTTAACTCTGTACAGTCCCGCAGGTCGGGAATACCTACTCAGGAAAGTGATATAGAAGCTCATGGCTAAGCAGCGCGTATCGATTAATGGCATTACTAAGTGGAAGGAAATCGAGGAGACCCCCCGACAGGTCGCCCCGGTCGTTGAGGAAGCTAAGGTTGTTCCCCTGCGACAGGCAATCGGTGAGGTTCTTCGCGATGTTCGCCAGCGTCAGGGCCGCACCCTGCGCGAGGTTTCTCAGCGTGCCCGTGTTTCCCTCGGTTACCTGAGCGAAGTTGAGCGCGGTCAGAAGGAAGCTTCCTCCGAACTGCTGGCGTGGATTTGCCAGGCTCTGGACATTCCGATGTCCCAGATGCTGCGTGAGGTTGCCGACCGTATGGCGGTTCTCGAGGGCGTTCAGATTCCGGATACTGTTCCGGCTGAAATGTCTGAGCAGTACAAGAGCGATTACTACATTCTCTCGAAGTAACGAGAGGCGGCACATGCCGCGCTAAACGTGAAGCGATGCCGTGCATCCCCGTAAGGTGGGGGTGTGCGGCATCGCTTATTCTCGGTTTACTATCGGGCGATGTGACGAATTATGAAGCAAACTAGCGGTGAAGCGGAAGGAGCGCTTGTGAAGCTGAGCGAATTTTGGGCGTGCATGGAGTATGAGTTCGGTGCTGGGTATGCTCCGGTGCTGGCGCGTGACTTGGTGCTGGGTTCGCTGGGCCATGTGACCGCTGCGGAGGCGCTGGATCAGGGCGTTAACCCGAAGGACGTGTGGCTTGCAATCTGTGAGGAGCAGGAGATTCCGCAGGAGCGCCGCCTGGGTCCCGATAAGGAGCCGTTGCGCTAGGTAGTGAGCCTGGCGTGTTCTAGCGTATGGGCGGGCCTAGCGTCTGTTCCCTGGCATTTGTTCGAGTGCTAGCGCCTGTGCGGGAGGTATTTTCGAATAATTAGCCGAGAATCCGGGGTTTTTCGAAAATATATGCCGAAACCCTATCCGATTTATTCGAAACTGGGTCGTAATTTTGTTCGACTCGTGCTAGACTTTTCCACATCAGGAATTTTTCGGAAAAATCTTCAAAGTTTTCCACAGATTTTAAAAAATGGCCTTATCCTGTCAGGCTGTGACCCTAGAGTAGTCTCAGAAGGAACCGGTAGGCCAAAACCTTCAAGGTCTCGATTACGAGTCCCACCGATTCCGAAGAAACATTACTCCCGTCAACCACTGACAACACAAAGAACGAGGTACTACCGTGGCTAAGAACACCAAGTCTCAGAGCGTAGCTCGCGTTCCCGAAGAGGGTCGCGCCAAGGCACTTGAAGCCGTGATGGCACAGATCGACAAGAACTACGGCAAGGGTGCAGTCATGCGCCTGGGTGATAAGGAAATCACCAAGACCGAGGTTATCTCCACCGGCGCTATCGCTCTGGATGCCGCTCTGGGTATTGGTGGTCTGCCCCGCGGCCGCGTCATCGAGATTTACGGTCCCGAGTCCTCCGGTAAGACCACCGTTGCACTGCACGCTGTAGCGAACGTTCAGAAGGCAGGCGGCGTGGCAGCGTTCATCGACGCCGAGCACGCACTGGACCCGATTTACGCGGCTAAGCTGGGCGTGGACATCGACCAGCTGCTGGTCTCTCAGCCCGACACCGGCGAGCAGGCACTGGAAATCATGGACATGCTGGTTGGTTCCGGTGCCGTTGATATCGTGGTAGTCGACTCCGTTGCAGCACTGGTACCCCGCGCCGAAATTGAAGGCGACATGGGTGACTCCCACGTGGGTCTGCAGGCTCGCCTCATGAGCCAGGCTCTGCGTAAGATTACCGGTCGCCTCTCCGCAACCGGCACCACCGCAATCTTCATCAACCAGCTGCGTGAGAAGATTGGTGTCTTCTTCGGCTCCCCCGAAACCACCACCGGTGGTAAGGCGCTGAAGTTCTACGCTTCGGTCCGTATCGACATCCGCCGCATTGAGACCCTCAAGGACGGCGCTAACCCGATCGGTAACCGCACCCGCGCCAAGATCGTGAAGAACAAGATGGCTCCGCCCTTCAAGCAGGCTGAGTTCGACATCCTCTACGGTGAGGGCATCTCCGTTGAGGGCGGCATCCTGGACCTGGCGGTGGAGAACGACATCGTCAAGAAGTCCGGCGCATGGTTCACCTACGACGGTGAGCAGCTGGGCCAGGGCCGCGAGAACGTTCGTAAGCTGCTCAAGGACAACCCCGAGCTCACCGAGGAACTGCAGTACAAGGTTCTGGTGAAGCTGGGCATCATTGAGGAAGAAGCTGACGAGCAGGCAGCTGCTGAGTCCGAGGGTAACGACCCGCTGGACGAGCTGGCTGAGGAGTTCTAAACCCGCCCGCGTAGCTTCTTGCTAACGCCACGACTGATTGCCGTGTGCTGTGCATTCCGCACGGTGCACGGCAATCTGTCGTTAACGGAAGAAGCACGTTAACGGGCGTATCGGGGGCGCCGAGACAACGCCTCGTTACAATGGGGGAGCGCCGTATAGCCCGGCGCACGGGCCATTAGGCAACCCAACTCATCAAGCGAGCCAACATATCAAGCGAGCCAACACAGGGGAGAGGAGGAACTGAGCATGACGGAACAGCACGGTCATGAAGAGCACGAGCACAACAGTGTGCGTGACGGCGACGCCGGTTTTGCGGCGCTGGACGCGACCGAACCACACTTCGGTTCCTCAGCTCTGGAAGGTTCAGCCTTCCAGAGCCCAGCTTTCCAGGACGCTACATTCTCTGCCCCTGTTCCCTTTGAACCCGCTGTTTCCTTTGAGCCCGTTATTTCTTTTGAAGCTACTGGTTCGTTTGAATCCACCGCCCCGCCGATTGAGGTGGGCGGCTTCGAGGCGCTCAATTTTGAGGCGCCCGCGCCCCTGGCGGAGCTCACTCTCACCTGGGAAGCGCCTCCTGCTGTTGAAGAGCCCCCGTACCCTGACGCGCCCCCGTACCCTGACGCGCCCCCGTACCCTGGCGAGCCCCCGTATGAGGACGCGCCTCCGTACCCTGACGAGCCTCCCTACGAGGATGAACTTCCGTATCCGGCAGAGCCTTTGTACCCTGAAGCAGAGTACGCGGGGGAATACTGGGTACCCTCGGATGAAGCAACAGCCGCAGAAGCGGCACCCGCAGAAACGATAGCGGAAAAGCCAGCGGCTACAGAAAAGGCACCCAAAAAGTGGGCGCGGAACAGGGCCGCGGATTCGGTAGCCGCTGAGGAATTCCCGGACTGGCACCCCGCTGCGCACGGCTTCGTTGAAGAAAACATCGCCCGCGATAACGGTGGCGATTACGCGGGGGAGTTCCGCGTACCCGAGCTACCCCTGCAAGCTGTGCCCTCCGGCGCTGTACTTTCCGATGCTGTGCCCTCAGGCTCTGGGAAAGACGGCGAGTCGCAGCGCCGCAGCCTGCTCGTTGACCCGAACCTGCCCGCCGTCTCCATTGACGAAGCGCCCGTTCGTGCCTTTACCTCCGGCGGTGCCGAGCCGCGCCCCATGGCGGCTGGCCGCATGAGTCGAGCCGGTGCGGCATCCATCGGATCGGGGCTCACCGCCGAAGAAAAGGAAGAGATCGAGAGGCAAGCAGCTCAGCGGGATAAGCAGAAGAAACGCAAGTCTTCACGTGCCTCTAAGGACACCGACTACAAGCGCGGGTTCCGCCGCATGAGCGCGGTTCAGCAAGAGAAAATGTGGAGCCGTTCGCCCTACGCGCCCGCCTTCGGGGCTCGCAGCGACGATGAGGAAACCCGCAAGAGTTCCACGGGCCGCGGCTCGGGGAGCAACCTATTCAGGGAGGGAAGTAGCTTGAACGAAGAACTCACCCCCGCCGAAGAAGCACTCATCCGCGGTATCGCTGAGGAAGAGGCGCAGGGCGTCGGTACCGGAAAGCGCCGTGCCGCCTCGAATGGTTCCCCAAAGGGCGGTTCTCGAGCTCGGGGCTCCCAGCCGGGCAGCTCTCGGATGGGACATGCTTCCTCACCGCCGGAGGGCAACGTGCCTTCCTGGAAGCAGAAAGTGCGTGCCGCCCGCGCCGCGGAAGAAACAGACCCCTACACGCGCGCTAAAACCATCGTGTACAACCAGCTGGCGTACTCGGCAAAAACCCGAGGCCAGCTGCGTAAGAAGCTGCAGGCAGAAGGCTTCGACGCGGAGCTCATCGAACCGCTGCTCGATAAATTCGAGGCGGCAAAACTCATTGACGACGCCGAATACGCCCAAACGTTCGTGGCGCAGAAGAGCCGCACCAAGAAGCTCTCCCGCGCCGCGCTGCGCCGTGAGCTCGCTGAACGCGGGGTGCACGGTGAAGAGGCAGAGAACGCACTGGCTCAGCGCACCGACGAGCAGGAACGCGAGGACGCCGCCGAGCTGGTGCGTAAGAAGCTACGCCCCGGCATGGACTTCAGTGACCGCACCGAAAAGGATAGGGTGACCCGCCGACTGCTGGGGATGCTGGCTCGCCGCGGGTACTCCTCCTCGGTGTCGATGTCGGTGATTCGTGAGGAACTCGCCGCCTACGGTGCAGAGGACGAGCTCTGGTAGCTCAGTGTTCTGGTAGTTCGCGGCCCCGATAGAGGGCAAGCAGGTGCGCTCCGCCAAAGAGTCTCAGCTAAAGAGTCTTCGCCAAATAACCTCCGTCAATAAGCTAAAGGGGTGAGCCCGCTACAGACACATTCTGCAGTGGGCTCACCCTTTACGTTTTTGATCCTTATAAAAAGCCTTGTCGAAGGCTATATCCGCTGTTTACTCTGCTGCTTATTCAACGGCCCCCAGACGGTTCGCGAACTCGGCGAGGGTTGCATCCTGAGAACCGGCGATCTCCAACAGCAAGCGCATCAGCTGCGCACCCTCACGGCGAATACGAGGCAACAGATCGGAACGTGCCGAAGAAAAGTACAGCTCCAACAGGGCGCACACGGTCACCGCCGTGCACACCGCCAAATCCTCCGCCAGGTGCTCATCCAGCGGGGCGTCCTCAAAGAGGGCAGAGTACAGCGCCGGTAGCGCCTTTTTGCGGTCCACACGGTAGCGCGGGTACTCCGGCGAGGAGGGGAATCCCAGCATCGCCTCAACGAAGGGGAAGCCTCGGTGGTGCAGGCAGGTGCCCTCCGCATCGACCATGCGCACCTGCGCGCCGTCCGCTGAACCAATCAGCACGTTCTGCGGCGAAAAATCGCCCGACGAGAGCATATAGACACGTCCACGGTTGAGCTTGAACTGCTCGGGCACGGGCGGGCGCTTGGTGAAGAAGGGCTGCAGAACACGGCGGAAGCGGAAGGACAGCTCCTCAACTGCGGCGGGAAGAACGGGCGCATCCTCATGCTCAGCGGAGGCAGAGACGGGGCTAGAGTCAGCACCCTGCTCGGGTGCGCGCGCCTCATCAGCCACACCGTACAGCTTCTTCAAGCCGCGCTCAGCCAGTCCCGGCGAGGCGATAGCACCCGGGAACTGCGCCTTGCGGTCGGCACGCGCCAGGTTCAGGCGGTAATCCTCGACCGCCTCACCCATAATGCCGCTGGCGGCAAGGGAACGGTACGCCTCAATGTAGTAGTTCAGCGCATCCAGCGCCTGCTCCTCGGTGCCCTCCAGCAGGGCGTGGGCGACCGAATACTGCTCGCCCTCCACGGTTCCGTCGCTCACATCCTCCAGTGCCAGCACGCGCAGTTCAGCATCCGCACCGTAAAGCTGCGGGAACAGACCCGGAACCTGCTGGTTCAGCGCTTCCAAACCGTAGCGCTCACGCAGGTACCCGAAACCGCCCGCGTTCACCGTCGAATCCTTACGGCGGTAACGCTTCACAATAATCGAGGTCGGCAAAGACTGTGCAGACTCGAAAGACTGGGCAGACTCGGCCGCAGGCTCATACGCCACACGCACCACAACGGAACGCATACCGGTACCCAGAATCTGCACGCGCTCAACCGTGCGCCCAGCCACCTGCTCCAGGGAATGCGCCCAGCAGAGCAGCTGCATCAGGTTCTGACGCATCGAGGCAGAATCGGCGCTCGCCTGAGGCGGCACGGGGGAGTAGGCGGTGATTGCCTCCTCAATGAGGGCGCTCAGAAGCTCCCCGTCAGGGGCGGGAGCGGAAGAATCGTTCGGTGACAGAGCCGGAAAGTTACTACTAAGGGAAACCTGCATAGAGCCATTATCCCCCATCGGATACCCTATAGGGCATGACTTCGACCCTCAGCGATTCCGCCCAGACCCCCGAAACCAGCCCCCGCACCTACGAAGTGCGCACTTTCGGCTGCCAGATGAACGTGCACGACTCCGAACGAATGTCCGGCCTGCTGGAGGCTAACGGCTACGTTCGCGCTGAGGAAGGCACCCAGCCCGACCTGGTCGTGTTCAACACCTGCGCGGTTCGCGAAAATGCTTCCAACCGCCTGTACGGTCACCTCGGCCAGCTCGCGCCGGTCAAGCGCGCCCACAAGGGCATGCAGATCGCCGTGGGCGGCTGCCTGGCGCAGAAAGACCAGGACGCCATCATCGAGAAGGCGCCCTGGGTTGACGTCGTGTTCGGTACCCACAACATTGGTTCCCTGCCGGCGCTACTGGAGCGTGCCCGCCACAACCACGAGGCGCAGGCAGAACTGCTCGAATCCCTCGAAGTTTTCCCCTCCACCCTGCCCACTAAGCGCGATCACGTGTACTCCGGCTGGGTGTCCATCTCCGTTGGCTGTAACAACACCTGCACCTTCTGCATCGTGCCGTCCCTGCGCGGTAAGGAGAAGGACCGCCGCCCCGGCGACATTCTCGCTGAGGTTCAGGCGCTGGTTGATGATGGCGCCATTGAGGTGACCCTGCTCGGTCAGAACGTGAACTCCTACGGCGTGGAGTTCGGCGACCGCCAGGCATTCTCCAAGCTGCTGCGTGCCTGCGGTGAGATTGAGGGCCTGGAGCGTGTACGCTTTACCTCCCCGCACCCGGCAATGTTCACCGACGACGTGATTGACGCGATGGCGGAGACCCCGAACGTCATGCCCGTGCTGCACATGCCGCTGCAGTCCGGCTCCGACAAGGTGCTCAAGGACATGCGCCGCTCCTACCGTTCCAAGAAGTTCCTGAACATTCTGGACAAGGTGCGCGAGCGCATCCCGAACGCCGTGATTACCACCGACATCATTGTGGGCTTCCCCGGCGAGACTGAAGAGGACTTCCAGGACACTCTGAAGGTTGTGGAGCAGGCTCGTTTCTCCTCCGCGTTCACCTTCCAGTACTCGATCCGCCCCGGCACCCCGGCGGCGACCATGGAGAACCAGATTCCGAAGGAGGTCGTGCAGGAACGCTACGAGCGTCTGATTGCCCTACAGGACCGTATCGCCGGTGAGGAGAACCGCAAGCAGCTCGGTAAGACCGTTGAGCTGATGGTCGTTGCGGAGGCAGGTCGTAAGGCTGAGCAGACTCACCGCCTCTCCGGTCGTGGCCCGGACCAGCGCCTCGTGCACTTCTCCGTGCCCGAAGGTTGCGAGACTCCCCGCCCCGGCGACATGGTGACCGTGCCCATTACCGAGGCTGGTTCTTTCCACCTGATTTCTGACCCGACCGCTGAGCAGTACCAGCTGCGCCGCACCCGCGCCGGTGACGCGTGGGACCGCTCCCAGGCTGATTCCTGCGGTACCGGCACCACCCAGGTGCCCGGTGCGCCGGTGGGTCTGGGCATGCCGACCATCGGCCTGCGCCCCTAAAACCTAGATTCGAATCATGCGCCCTGTTCTTCGGGTCCTCATCCTCACCGCGAGTGGGGGTGAGGGAACCGGTAGAATGGGGCGCATGACTATCTCCGAAACTCTGCCCGTTATCGCTATTGTGGGCCCGACCGGCACCGGTAAGAGCGCGCTCGCCATTGAGCTGGCTCTGCGCCTGAACGGTGAGTGCATTAACGCTGACTCCATGCAGTTCTACCGGGGCATGGATATCGGTACCGCGAAGGTCACTGCAGAGGAGATGCGCGGCGTTCCGCACCACCTGCTCGACATTATGGATGTGCGGGATGAGGCGTCTGTGGCGGAGTTTCAGGAGCGTAGCCGTGAGCTGATTGAGCAGATTCGTGCCCGTGGCCGCTACCCGATTCTTGTGGGTGGTTCCGGCCTGTACGTGCGCGCCGCCCTGGATAAGCTGGAATTCCCCGGTACGGATGCGCGGGTGCGCGAACGCCTCGAGGAGCAGGCACGTACCGAGGGCATCGGGGTTCTGCATGCCCGCCTGGCGGAGGTCGACCCGGAGTCGGCTGCGCGTGTGAAGGATGAGCGCCGCATCATTCGCGCCCTGGAGGTGTTCGAGGTGACGGGTCGCCCGTTCTCGGCGTTCATGCCGGTGCGCGAGTACGTGACCGAGAGTATTCAGATTGGTCTGGATATGGATCGTTCCTTGCTACACGAGCGTCTGCACCGCCGCGTGGAGCTGATGCACGAGCAGGGTCTGCTCGATGAGATTCGTGCCCTGAATACGCAGGGGCTGCAGGAGGGGAAGACCGCCTCCCGCGCGATTGGTTACGCGCAGTTCGCTTGTGCCCTTGAGGACGCGGACTACAGCGTGGAGCAGGCGATTGAGGATACGACGATTGCTACCCGCCAGTTTGCGCGCCGCCAGCTGACCTGGTTCCGTGCGGACCCGCGCGTGCACTGGCTGGATGCGCTCTCACCCACCCTTGTAGATGAGGCGTTGGCTACAATTTTGCAAAAATAAGCAAATAGGTGTACTAAATCTGGGGGCCCTGGGTTATTCTAAGGTTATATTCAACTCAACCATAGAGGAAATATGTCACTCACATCACATACAAAAAATTCTGCCGGTGTGCCCTCCGGTAAGCAGGGGAAACTCTCCCTGTACGATGCTGTCCTGGGACAGGAAAATTCACTGAATTTTATCCGTCTTTCGCTTGCGACTGCAGTGATTATCGCCCACACGGGTCCTTTGATTGGTGTTCACGCTGATTTCCTTGGAATTCCCTCTTCGCGTGTAAACCTCATTGGCGGTTGGGCGGTAAATATGTTTTTTGCTATTTCCGGTTTCCTGATTGCTCATAGTGCTCAGAGGGGAACGGCTGCGGGATATCTAAAGCGTCGTGCCCTAAGGATTTTTCCCGGATACTGGGTATCTATCCTGTTTGTTGTTTTCCTATGCGCACCGATTTCTGTGGCAACAGGACACACTGAGGAGTCCTTTTCAATAAAGAGTGCGGGCGGATACATTTTCCGAAATTTTGATCTTTTCAATTTGCAATACCCTCTCTTTGGAGGACCGATTGGCATCCCCTACAGTCATACGTGGAACGGATCGGTGTGGACGCTAGGGTTCGAATTCCTAGGATATCTGGCGTTAATCCCCCTCTTCTACATCCCCTTTGTTCGTCGGAATACCAAGTGGATAGTTCCTGCAATCTATACGATTTTGCTTTTGGGTTATCCTTTCTTTGCGCTTATCGGCAAAGAGCCTAACCATTTCACGGAGTACATCCTTCGCTTGCATGCTTATTTCTTCGCAGGTGTTCTTCTGTATCTATTTGGTAAGCGTATTCCCTTTAACGCAACTCTGGGCGTGTGCCTGACAATTGTTGGGTGCGTGGCTTGGATTGCTTCTCCTTCAGAAGTTGCACGCTATATTCACATTCCTGTTGCCTATGGAATTTTGGCTTTGAGTGCCGTCATTAAGACTCGCTGGTGCAGTAAGAACGATATTTCTTACGGTATATACATCTATGCATTCCCGGTCCAGATTCTTCTGGCTATCTTTGGTAGCGCATCTTTGGGTTGGATTTTGAACTTTGTCCTTACCTTTGCAATTACTACTGGCCTGGCTTGGCTGTCTTGGCTGTACGTTGAGAAGCCGGCGCTGGCTTTGAAGGACCGAAAGCTTCTGCGCATTCGCCGTAATCGTTCCGCAGACGCCGTAACGGCATCCTCATAAACTCTAATCCCGCCTATTTCTGCGGCTTTCGGTGATCTTGATGAACTCATCAAGTAAACCGGGAGCCGCAGAAGCGTTTCTGAGAAGAATGCCTGAATCACCATCTGGCGCGGTAAAATCATAAACGGACAGGTCACCAACCTTAAGGACAGCATATGAGCGAGAACCCTTCCATCTGGGGCGAGCTGGCAGGCCTGACCCTCACCAAGGGTCACGGCACCGGTAACGACTTCATCTTTCTGACGGACGAGAACGCAGAAATTGCCCTCACCCCCGAGCTGGTAGCCCGCGCCTGCGACCGCCACTTCGGCATTGGCGCGGACGGCTTCATTCGTGCTGCCCGCAGCACCGCCTCCCGCGCGGGCCAGAAGCTGCTCGAGGAGCACCCGGACGCTGTCTGGTTCATGGACTACCGCAACGGTGACGGATCTATCGCAGAGATGTGCGGCAACGGTGTGCGCGCGTTCGTGGAGTACCTGCGCACTGAGGGCCTGATCGAGCTTGAGGTGGGCGAGACCGTCAAGATTGGTACCCGTGCCGGTGTGAAGACTGTGGCGCGCACCGAAGAGGGCTACGCGATTGATATGGGGCCGTGGAGCTTCATTCACGGTGACGCCGCCCGCGAGGGTGGCGAGGACTGCCTGGTGTCTGCCCGCGGCCTGAAGACTCCGCGCGCTGGCCTGTCCATTTCGATGGGTAACCCGCACACCGTGGTGATGCTCGGCTCCGACGGTAAGCTGGACGGCCTGGACCTGCACAGCCTGCCGCAGGTGAACCCCGCCCCGGTCAACGGCACGAACGTTGAGTTTGTGGTGCCGGTCGACCTGGATGTTGAGAGCGGCGCGCAGGTTGGCGCTATCCGTATGCGCGTGCACGAACGCGGCGTGGGCGAGACCCTCTCCTGCGGTACCGGCGCGTGTGCGGCAGCTGCGGCGACCCGTTTCTGGGGTGGCGAGGAAGCTCCGGATGAGTGGCTGGTGCATGTGCCCGGCGGTACCCTCGCGGTGACTTTCGTGCTGGGCCCGGACGACCTGGAGCATGTGGTTCTGGCTGGTCCGGCGCAGATGGTTGCAACCGTCGTGTTGCGATAGCGAGCAGTCCTCGATAGAGACTTTGATATACAAAAGCGGCGGGTGTTTTCTGAAACTAAAATCAGAAAACACCCGCCGCTATTTATGTCCCTAGCAACCTGCGTCAGGGGTTTTAGTCTTCGTAGCGGTGCACCTGCAGAATACGGAAACCCTTCGAAGTCGCATAGCGCGACACCTCAAACTCGCCGGGGTGCAGCTCCTCAAGCTGCGCGTCCATCCACTTCTGCAAAGAATCGGAGCCGAGGTTCTTCTGAACCACCAGGTAGGCGTCACCGCCGGGTGCCAGGCGCGGCAGCCAGGTCAGCAGGATCTCGTGAAGGACCTCCTTGCCCACGCGAATTGGCGGGTTCGACCAGATGGTATCGAAACGCAGTTCGGGGTCGACAGATTCGGGGGTTCCCACGGTCACGTTGGGCAGGCCGAGAGCGGCGGCGTTGCGTTCGGTCAGGCTAATGGAGCGGGAGTTCACGTCCACCGCGTGCACCTGCGCCTGCGGGGCGAGCATCGCAAGAGTCAGGGTGATGGGTCCCCAACCGCAGCCGATGTCGAGCATGCGTTCGCCCTGCGGGTCGGGTGCTTCCTGCAGCAAAATGGCGGTGCCCTTATCGATGCCGGAGGGGCTGAAAATGCCGTTAGCGGTGGTGACGGTGACCTTGCGGCCGGCAAGCTCCACCTGCACGGGGCGGGGCTTGAATTCGGTCTCGGGGGTTTCAGAGAAATAATGCTGCTCGCTCATGCTATCCAGTGTACCGGTAGGGCAAGATCCCGCCGCACACGGGCAGAGTATGCGCGGGGTGGTTCAGCAGCTTGCACGCCCTGAGCGCACAGGCGACCGAACCCCCTACCCGATGCGGGCAACGGCGGTAGAATTGTAACCGTATGAATTCTAAGAACACCCCCGTATCTGATACCGAAAAGCTGCCCAGCGATGAGCAGCTACGCCGCACCGTAGACCGCGTTCTGGGGCGCTCCCAGGCCGCCGCCTCCGTCACCACTTATGACGCCGCCGGTACCGCGCATCACAGCGACAACTCCTCCAGCACCCACGGCAACAATAGCCGCCGTGTGCTGGATACTCGCGCACGCGAAATTTCTGACGTTCAGCGCGAACACTCCGAATATGACGGTGACCAGGAAGACCTCGCCGAGCGCCGCGCACTGCGCCGTATCGCGAACCTCTCCACCGAACTTGAAGACGTCACCGAGGTCGAGTACCGCCAGCTGCGCCTGGAGCGCGTGGTGCTTGCTGGCCTGTGGACCGAAGGCACCGTTGAGGACGCCGAGAACTCCCTGCGCGAGCTCGCGGCACTGGCTGAAACCGCAGGTTCCGAGGTTCTGGACGGCCTGGTTCAGCGCCGCCTCAAGCCGGACCCCGGCACCTTCCTCGGCTCCGGTAAGGCACTGGAACTCAAGGACATTGTGGAGGCGACCGGCGCCGACACCGTCATCGTTGACTCGGAACTGGCTCCCTCGCAGCGTCGAGCCCTCGAAGACATCGTGAAGGTCAAGGTCATTGACCGCACCGCCCTGATTCTCGACATTTTCGCTCAGCACGCTAAGTCCCGCGAGGGTAAGGCACAGGTTGAGCTGGCTCAGCTGGAGTACATGCTGCCGCGTCTGCGTGGTTGGGGTGCGTCCCTGTCCCGTCAGGCGGGTGGCCGTGCCGCAGCCGGTGAGGGTATCGGTTCGCGTGGTCCCGGTGAAACCAAGATTGAGATGGATCGCCGCCGCCTGCGCGCTCGCATGGCGAAGCTTAAGCGTGAGATTGCTGCGATGGCGCCGGCGCGTGAGACGAAGCGTCTGAACCGTCGCCGTAACCGCGTGCCTTCGGTGGCTATTGCCGGGTACACGAACGCGGGTAAGTCCTCCTTGCTGAACCGTCTGACCGATGCGGGCGTGCTCGTGGAGAACGCCCTGTTCGCAACCCTGGACCCGACCGTCCGCAAGGCTCAGACCCCGGACGGCATCGGCTACACCCTCTCCGACACGGTGGGCTTCGTGCGTTCGCTGCCGACCCAGCTGGTGGAGGCGTTCCGCTCCACCCTGGAAGAGGTTGCTGACGCTGACGTCATCCTGCACGTGGTGGATGCTTCGCACCCGGACCCCGAGGGTCAGATTCGTGCCGTCCGCGAGGTCATCGCGGAGGTCGACGCCCGCCATATCCCCGAAATCATTGTGCTGAATAAGGCGGATGCCGCCGACCCGTTCGTGCTGGAGCGCATGCGTCAGCGCGAGCCGGAGCACGTGATTGTTTCGGCGCGTACAGGTGAGGGTATTGAGGAGCTGAAGCAGAAGATTGCGGACACCATTCCGCGCCCCTCCATTGAGGTGAAGCTGCTGATTCCGTACTCGCACGGTGAGATTATTTCGCGCCTGCACGAGTGGGACGCCGAAATTAAGAGCACCGATTTCGTATCGGACGGCACCTTCGTGGTGGCCCTGGTTCGTGAGGACGTCGCATCCGAGCTGTCCGAGTATGTGCTGGAAGGTGACCTGCTGGAGGTCCTGGAAGAGGAACTTGCGGAGGCACGCGCCCTCACCGAGGTGACCGCATCTGAATCCGAGCAGCCCTCTACCTCTGAGGCTCGCTAGGAGCGTATGAGCGTGACGGAGAGCATCAACGCGCCCAAAAACGCCCCGGGAACCGCACCCGCAACCGACGGCCCCCGATTCACCGGGCAGGAGCTTGAGACCCTGCCCGGTGCAAAGGGTGCCCTGACCCTGCTGGATGAGGCGGTTGCCGCCACCGGCGGTCAGAACCGCGCCGGTCAGCGCACCATGGCGGCGCATGTGGCGCAGGCTCTTGAACTGCAGCGTCACCTGCTGGTCCAGGCGGGTACCGGTACCGGTAAGTCCCTGGGCTACCTGGTGCCTGCCCTGGCGCGGGTGGGGGAGTCGGACCAGCCGATTGTTGTTGCGACGGCGACTCTTGCTCTGCAGGCGCAGATCGTGAACCGCGATATTCCGCGTCTTCTACAAGCGCTGGAGCCGTGCCCGGAGTCGCAGGCGCAGGTGGCTCTGCTCAAGGGCCGCAATAACTACCTCTGCCTGCACAAGCTGGAGGGCGGCTACCCGGAAGACGAACCGGATGCTCTCTTCGACATGCCTTCTTCGACCTCCCGCGTGGGTGAGGAAGTGGTGCGCCTGCGCGAGTGGGCTGACCGCACTGAGACCGGCGACCGCGACGAGCTGAAGCCCGGCGTCTCTGATCGTGCCTGGGCACAGGTGTCGGTGAGCGCCGCCGAGTGTTTGGGTCGCCGCTGCCCGCTGGTGGAGGAGTGCTTTAGCGAGATGGCGCGTAGCCGTGCCGCTGAAGCTGACATTGTCATCACGAACCACGCCCTGCTGGCGATTAACGCTTTTGAGGGCATGAAGGTTCTGCCCGAGCATAAGACGGTCATTATTGACGAGGCCCATGAACTGGTGGACCGCGTGACCGGTGCGGTGTCTGGTTCTTTGACGGTTGCGATGGTTCGCCGCGCGGCGCGTAGCGTGAAGAAGCATTCGAAGGCTGATTCCGGTGCCCTGGAAATGGCGGCAGGCACCCTGGAGACCGCTTTCGAGGGGCTTGCCGAGGGTCTGCTGAAGGGCCTGGACGGCCGCCTTTTGACCGCGATTTCTGCGGTGAATGATGCCGCCCGCACCGCCCTGTCCGACACCAAGCCGGACGGTCAGGACGTTGATGCCGGCCTGCAGATGGCGCGCTCGCGTGTCTCTGAGGTACACGATATGAGTAGCCGCATTCTGGAGGCTTCTGCCGAGCAGGATGTGCTGTGGATTTCTCGTCAGGGCGGCTGGGAAAACGGCCGCTATGTTGCCGCTTCCGATACCGACCCTGCGACCCTGAACATTGCGCCGCTGAGCGTTGGATTGCAGCTGCGTGACGGACTCTTTGCTGACCGCACCGTGATTTTGACGAGCGCGACCCTGACGGTGGGGGACTCTTTTGATGTTGCCGCTGGCGCCCTGGGACTGCAGGGCGAGGGCGCGCCCCGCTGGACGAGCATCGACGTGGGTTCGCCGTTCGACTACCGCAAGCAGGGCATCATGTACGTTGCCGGGGATTTGAAGCCTCCGGGATTTGGCGTGCACGAGGGCCAATTGGAGCGCCTGCGTGAGCTGTGCGAGGCGTCCGAGGGCGGCGCCCTGGGACTGTTCTCCTCGAAACGTGCCGCCGAGCGTGCTGCCGAGTACATGCGCGAGCATAGCGACCTGAACATCCTTCTGCAGGGCGAGTCTTCGCTCAAGGCTCTGGTGGAGGAGTTCAGCGAGGACGTCGACTCGTGCCTGTTCGGCACGATGAGCCTGTGGCAGGGCGTGGACGTTCCGGGCGACTCGTGCCGTCTGGTGGTGATGGACCGTATTCCGTTCCCGCGCCCGGATGATCCGATTGCGCAGGCTCGTACGGAGGCTGTGAACCGTCACCGCGGTAATGGCTTTATGGCGGTTTCTGCTCACCATGCGGCGATTCGTATGGCGCAGGGCGCAGGCCGCCTGATCCGTTCGGTGTCTGACCGTGGCGTGGTGGCTGTGCTGGATTCTCGCGTGGCAACCAAGCGTTACGGTGGTTTCTTGATGAAGGCGATGCCGCCGATGTGGTCGACGCAGAATAAGGCGGCGGTGACCGGTGCGCTGGCTCGTCTTTCGGCGAGTATTGATCGTTAGCTCGGGTGGGCTCCAGTCCTGGCGGCGCCGCCCCCTCCGCTTTGGAGATATCTGCTTTTGAAATATAAAAATCACCCTGGTGATACGTGAACATTCACGTATCACCAGGGTGATTTTTTATATAGAGCTAAGAGCTTAGCGTTATGTCTCTAGAGGCTGCGCAGCACGGAGACGACCTTACCCATGACGGTTGCGCGGTCGCCCATAATCGGCTCGTAGTTGGCGTTGCGCGGCATGAGCCAGGTGTGGCCGTCGACCTGACGGAACACCTTCACGGTTGCCTCATCGTCGAGCAGCGCAGCAACGATATCGCCGTTGTCGGCGGTGTGCTGCTCGCGGACAACCACCCAGTCGCCGTCGCAAATCGCGGCGTCAATCATGGAATCGCCCTTGACCTTGAGCATGAAGAGCTTGCCGCTACCGACCAGCTGGCGGGGCAGAGCGAGCACATCCTCCACGGACTGCTCGGCGGTGATGGGACCGCCCGCTGCAATACGTCCAACCAGGGGAACGGGTACGAGGTCTTCGTCGCCGACTTCGAAGTTCGGCAGCTCGGGCAGGGACGAGGAGGAGCTACCGTGCATGCCGACGCCGTTCTCATCCAGCACCTCAATGGCGCGGGGGAGCTTGGGGTCGCGGCGAATGTAGCCCATGGTCTCGAGACGACCGAGCTGGTGGGTGACCGAGGACAGGGACGCAAGACCCACCATGTCACCAATCTGGCGCATGGACGGCGGGTAACCCTTCTGTTCAATCTCGGTGCGGATCGCGTCAAGAATCTTCTGCTGGCGCGCGGTCAGCGCCGGACGGGGTGCTGTTGCCATTTCTTTTCCTTCGGTCTGTACTCCGGCCTTTGTATTTCCGGTCGGGGCACGGATGGGTGCTTCACACGTTTTCTGGTGGTGTCCTAAAAATTTTTTGGTTCTGCCGAAATGGGTCTTATCTCGTCAGGGGGTGGAGGAATTCTATCCGTGCCGAAGCGATACCGGAGCGATACACAGGCAACGAGTATGCGCCTCCGCCCTACATAGCAATACTCAGCCAGCAGCACCTGCGGTCGATACAGAACCAAGCTGTAACGAATACAGAAACCTGCTGTGAGTAGGACTCATCAGGAGCGTGTGGAACGTCTCTTGACACCAGTGTAGAACACTACACCGAAAAACTCAAACAAATATTCTAGATTTTTTCTTTGAAACTCGAAGAAATTTTTAGTACATCTCTGCTAGACTTTAGAACAAGAGTTCGTATATACTCTTGAATCTCTCCTGAAATTCAGGATTTACGGGTGGATGTTCGAAAAATATTCGAAGATTCGACCCTGAGTATTCCGGGAGAGGAGAGTGAATGAGTGTTCGAATGTATTCGAATCCTCTGCCTCTCTCTTCGAATAATCTACCTCGGATGCTCTAGCGAGCATCTGGCGAAGAGAGAGCGCAGGGGATGGGGTGCTGGGGCGACCCAGCGCAGCCCGGTGCACCCGACGCTCTGACCTAACTAGAGAATAGCTACCCAATAGTTATCGCCTAACAATCACCACTCCATAGTTATCACTCAACTAGGACCTCCGAGCGGGTATCGCTCGGCATTGCTAGACCCGCGGGGCAACCCCGGGGCGAGCTGAGAGAAAGGAACCACAATGACTACTGCAGCACCTATTGCTTCTCAAGGCACTTCTGCACACCTTCCGGCAGGTTTGGTGGTACTTCACCCCGCCCGCACCGCGTCCGTCCGCACCGTGTCTGCCCGCACCGTGCAGGGGCGTTCTCGTGTGCTTGCGTCTCCGCAGTCTGTTCGCTCTTCTCGTGCGGCTCATGCACCCCGCCCCGCGCAGGTGGCCCAGCCTACCCACGCTCCCGCTGTTTCTGCACCTGCTATTTCTGCCAAGGCACCTGCTCCGGTTCGCTCCGCAGCTTCTGAGGCGCAGGCTGTTTCTGATGCACAGGCGCCTAGCGTGAAGAGTGCTCTTCTAGCTAAGGGTGGCGAACTTCTGCGCGCGGTTCCCGCTTCGATTCGTCGTCTTGGCACTCCGCGCGGTTTCCTGAAGGGCCTGCCTCTGCTGACCCTGGCAGCGCTGATTGTGCTCGGTGCTATTAGCTTCTTCGGCCCGGCAGCTTCTGCTTCCGTGGAGAACGCTTCGGTGACTCGAACCGTCGTTGTGGTCAAGCACGGCGAGACTCTGTGGGATATTGCTCAGGCGGTGGATCCGCAGGGTGACACCCGTGATACTGTGGTTCGTATTATGGAGTTGAACTCGTTGACCAGTACCTCTGTTGATGCCGGTCAGCGTCTGGAAATTCCTCAGACTCAGCGCTAAAGCTCAAGGCCGCGGCTCATGCCCGCTCCTGGGGTAGCAGAGCTGAGTCTGCAGATTCTGAACCCGCTATCTGGCTCAAACTGTAGTGCCTGAACTATATGAATTCTTGACCCTCTGAAATAGGAGCGCACCGATGCCTGTCCCCGTTGAATCCACACCCCTCGAGACTGAAACTGTGCAGAGCGCTCGTCCTGTGGTTGCCGTTTTGGGTGAACCCGGAACTCGTGGCGCCCTGGTGAAGCTTCTTCAGGATGCGGGGGCGGACGTTATCGTCACTACCGTGCCCAATCAGCTGCGTGAGGCTGACGGCATGGTGGTTACGGGCGGCGCGAGCTCTCTTGAGGCATACGAAGACCTGAAAGCTAAGGATGCCGAGCGTGTGATTGGTCGCCGCGTTGCCGGCGGTCGTCCGGTGCTGGCTGCCGGTGCAGCGTTGAGCTGCCTCTTTGACTCTATTACGGTGGAGCATCCGCAGATGGGGCAGGTTCAGGTGCAGTGCATGGGGGAGTGGCCCGGTGAGGGTGTGGAGCTTTCTACCCGCGACCTGGTACCCGGAGCTTCCTCTCTGAGCCCGTCCGCCGATAGCGCGCTACTCAAGGACCTTGAGGGCGAGGCTCACTTCAAGTCTGAGCACGGCGTTTTTGAGTGGGCTTTTGACCAGGGCATTGAATATATTGCCCCTCCTGCGGTGACTTGGACTGCCACCGAGCCTGCCTATATTGCGGCGGTTGAGAACGGTCCGCTGACGGCGGTGCAGTTCTGCCCGGTGGGTTCTGGTGAGCTGGGTGCAGAGTTTATGCGCCGCTGGGTCGCCTCCCTGGCGGTGACCGGTCGCCTGTCTTCTGGCGACTCCGCTACTGCTGCAGGAGGTAACTAATGTCTGCACCCGTTCTTGAACTTCTGCCCGCTGTTGATATTTCTGAAGGCTATGCGGTGCGCCCGGTGGGCGGCACCCTATCCGGTGGTGAGCAGCGCCTCGACCCGGTGGAGGCGGCTCTGACCTGGGTGAAGGCTGGTGCCCGCTGGATCCACCTGGTTGACCTTGACCTGGCGTTTGGACGCGGTACGAATACCGAGGTTCTGGCTGAGGTTGTCGCCGCCGTCCGTGCCGAGAACACCCGAATGAGCTCCACCCCGGTTCGTATTCAGGTCAGCGGTGGCGTGCGTAATGCTGAGAGCCTGGAGCGCGCCCTGAGTCTGAATCCGGACCGCGTGAACGTGACCAGTGCGGCTCTGGCGGATTCTTCCTGGCTTGAAGACACCCTGGCTCGCTACGCTGATTCTGATCTTCTTGCCCTCGGGCTCGATGCCCGCTACAACCCCGAGCGGGGTTGGGTGACGGTGGCTCGCGGTACCGACTGGTCGGGCCCTGACCTGGCGGAGGCGCTGGCTTGGCTGGAGGGCGCGGGCGTGCGCCGCTATATCGTTACGGATGTGAGCAAGGACGGTTCTCTGGCGGGTCCCGGTGCGGAGCTGCTGGATGAGGTGCTTGCCCAGAGCGCCTGTCGGGTGGTGGCGTCCGGTGGTGTGGCATCGCTGGCTGATCTTGAGAAGCTGCGTTCCATGGTGCCTTATGGGCTGGAGGGCGTGGTGCTTGGTAAGGCACTGTACGTGGGCAACTTTAGTTTTGAGCAGGCTCTTGAGGCTGCCGGCTCCCGCTCCCGCTAAATTTGGTTCCTGCTAAAGCTGCCGGCTTGCTCTAGCCCGCATATCTAGCCCGGGTAGATTCCTTGTCCGCACAGGCTTATATACGACGAAGCCCCGTCTTCCTCATCGTGAGGGAGACGGGGCTTCGCTGTGAATAGACCGGGTACGGTTTAGTACACCGGGCCGGTGAGCTTTTCGCCGGGGCCCTTGCCGGGCTCGTCCGGGAAGGGGGATGCTTCGCGGAATGCGAGCTGCAGGGTGCGCAGGCCGTCGCGCAGGGGCGCTGCGTGCTGGGAGCCGATTTCGGGTGCTGCGGCGGTGACGAGGCCTGCCAGCGCGGTGATGAGCTTGCGTGCTTCGTCGAGGTCCTTGAGGTCGTCGGCGTTTTCGTCGGCTGCGAGGCCGCACTTGACGGCTGCGGCGCTCATCATGTGGATGGCTGCGGAGCTGATGATTTCGATGGCGGGTACGTCTGCGATGTCGCGCAGCTGTTCGTTGACGGCTTCGACCTGCTCTTCGGTGAGTTCGGTGTGGCCGTGTACGGGGGTTTCTTCTTCCGCGGTGAAGCGGAAACTCGTGTTTTCAGTGCTCATAGTCCTAGAATCTCATATTTCGTTTGTTTCGGTAAATGCGTCCTTAAGAGTGGGCGTCTCCGTGGACTTTCCGCGTGAATGACCGCAATTTTTATGGTGTTTTACGTCTAATTCCTTGCGCCTGTAGGGGGTTCTGCGGTATGGTTGTAGGCAGTTTGCAAGTGGAGCATGCCTCCCACCCGGTTGACCGCCGCAGACGTTAGTTTGCGAGTTTTAAGGTGAACGGGTTCGTCCGCCGCTTTCGGCGTACGCTGGTTTGTGCCTCCGCTTGTGTAACTGCGGGGGCTTTTTTAGTGCCCGCAACGGATAGTATTCACGGGGAAACCCACAGAGCACAGGAGCTAGTCATTAGCGAACCACGCATTAACGATCGTATCCGCGTTCCCGAGGTCCGTCTTGTCGGTCCCGGTGGCGAGCAGGTAGGCGTTGTCCCTCTGAAGGACGCTCTGCGTCTGGCTGAGGACGCCGAACTCGACCTGGTCGAGGTTGCCCCGAACGCGAAGCCGCCCGTGTGCAAGCTCATGGATTACGGTAAGTACAAGTACGAAGCCGCGATCAAGGCTCGTGAATCCCGCAAGAAGCAGGCTAATGCCGTTCTGAAGGAGATCCGTTTCCGCCTGAAGATTGATACCCACGACTACGAAACCAAGGTTGGACACGCTCGTCGTTTCCTTTCCGGTGGTGACAAGGTCAAGGCAATGATTCAGTTCCGTGGTCGTGAGCAGCAGCGCCCCGAGATGGGTGTGCGTCTGCTGGAGCGTCTGGCGGCTGAACTGGCTGAGGTGAGTACCGTTGAGTCTCGCCCCCGTCAGGATGGCCGCAACATGGTGATGGTTCTGGCTCCGCTTCGCGGTAAGGCAGAGGCTCGCCGTGAGCAGGGCGCCGGCGGTCGCAAGGGTCGCGAGCGTATTGACACGACCAAGGCGAAGCCCGTAACTAATTCTCTGGCAGACGCTATGCCTGCCGAGTTGAAGGCACAGGCTTCCGCCGAGTAGGGAACCGGGTCGTCACTTTAGGATGGGCACGCGCCTCCACCGTTGGGTGGGTGTTGCGGGTTCACCCGGTGCCGGTTCCGAGGCACCTCGTTAGGGGTGCCTCACCTTTGGTCCTTGGGGCTGATGCGTCTATCGCTCAACCCCACTAAGCTACCCCGCTGTTGTGGCGGGGGATGAATGTAAGGAGAACGGCAGCTATGCCGAAGCAGAAGACCCACTCTGGTGCTAAGAAG
>NZ_CAUOUU010000012.1:0-68275 GCF_963507905.1 uncultured Rothia sp.
CGTCGTAAGGGCGGCGCAAACCACGGTAAGCGCCCCAACGCATAAGGTATCTTGCATACACTTTAAAACCCCGGCGTTTCGGATATTATTCGGACCCGGGGTTTTGCTTTACCCGCAGATGTTTGTGCGCATTCTGCGGAATAAAGAGAAGAATTCTACGTTATGGAAGTGAACGCCTGGCGCGTTCCTGTAGAGGAGAAACATGGCTGAAACCAACACCGCAGCGGATACCCGCGAGCTGCGCGAACGCTTTACCGCGGACGCTATGCAGTATGTGGATCAGCTCTACGCTGCCGCCCTGCGGATGAGCCGCAACTCTGCCGATGCTGAAGACTTGGTGCAGGAAACCTACATGAAGGCTTTTGCTTCGTACCACCAGTTCACCGAGGGTACGAACCTGAAGGCGTGGCTGTACCGCATCCTGACGAATACGTACATCAATTTGTACCGTAAGCGTCAGCGTGAGCCGCAGCAGTCTCAGGGTGAGACGGTGGAGGATTGGCAGCTGGCTCAGGCCGGTGAGCATGATGCGGTGGGTCTGCGTTCTGCCGAGGCGGAGGCGCTGAGTGCCCTGCCGAATACGGAGGTTCGTGAGGCTCTGAACGAGCTGTCTGAGGATTTCCGCATGGTGGTGTACTACTCCGATGTGGAGGGGTTCGCGTACAAGGATATTGCGGAGATTCTGGATATCCCTCTGGGCACGGTGATGTCTCGTCTGCATCGTGGCCGCCGTATTCTGCGTGAGAAGCTGCTCGATTATGCGCGTGAGAACGGTCTGCGCCCGTCAACCATCGCAAAGGTAGAAGCGAAGGCTGAGGCGAAAGCAGCCGCGAAGGCGAGCGCTAAGGGGCAGCCGGCAAAGGCTACCAAGGGCACTAAGACGGCCAAGGGCGTAAAGTCCCCGCCGGCGGGCTCTGGCTCCAAGGTGCCTGCAGATTCTTAGTTTCGCTCTTCTCCACGTAATCTAGCCCCCCCCATCAGGTTGGGGCTAGACTCCCCTAACGCTTTATACCTTCCGTGTGAAAGGAACCCCGATGTCAACCACAGACAAGAATTCTTCTGTCCCCGAAGCCTCCGCGGCTTCTGAGCCGCTGGAGGATTGCGGCGGCCAGCCCTGCTCGTCGTCTCTCAAGCACCTCTACGAATTCCTCGATAGGGAGCTGAGCCCCGAGCAGCTGCGCACGGTTCAGGCACATCTGGATGCCTGCCCCGACTGCGCGGATGTGAAGGACTTTGAGCTGATGATTCGTGAGAAGATGCGTTCTTCGTGCGCTCAGCAGGCGCCCGAGCAGCTGAAGGCGCGTCTACTGCAGGATGTGCAGAAGTTCTGCGCCGAGGCTAACCTCTAAGCTGCCTCAAGCTGTTGCCCCGCTGGGGGTATAGACATCTGATGATGAGTGAAGGCGGTGCACCAATAACGGTGCACCGCCTTTACGCGTATTGATTGGTTCGCGCTGTCTGGTCCGTGTTGTCTGGCTCGCGCTGCCCATCTCATCGCTGGAGCCCTCAGCGGCTCGCAAACCCTCAACCGGTAGAATAGGGGTAGACGTCAACCGGCGCAGCCTCTCTGATTCTGCGCCCTCCCCATGATTTGAACCAGAAGAGGATGTATGAGCGACGCAGCAGTGCAGCTTTCCCCCGGTGATTGGCCCGCTCCCCTGGCACCCGCCTCCAGCGAAGCCGCTGGCAAGAACGCGCTGGCGCATATTCCGGGTTCTAAGTCGCTCACGAACCGTTATCTGTTACTTGCTGCTCTGGCTGATTCCCCCTCGTACTTGCGTGCGCCGCTGCATTCGCGCGATTCGGCGCTGATGATTGAGGCGCTGCGTCAGCTGGGTGCGGGTATTGAGCTGGTGCCGACCGATTCGCCGTTCGGTCCAGATGTTAAGGTCACTCCCCTGAACTTTGTGGAAACGCATTCTGCTCAGGCGCAGGCCGATTCCGCTCAGCCGGTGTCGATTGAGTGCGGTCTTGCCGGTACCGTGATGCGTTTTGTGCCCGCCCTGGCGGCGCTGCTGCCGGGTGAGTTCGCTTTTGACGGTGACCCGCACGCCCGTCAGCGTCCGATGGGTCCTGTTCTGGAGGGTCTGCGTCAGCTGGGTGTGCAGGTGGATTGTGAGCAGGGCGAGAACGCTCTGCCCTTCGTGCTGCGCTCCCCCGGTCTGGCGAGCGTAGAGAGTGTTTCTGAGGCGCCCGTGGTTCGTATTGATGCTTCCACGTCGTCCCAGTTCGTTTCGGCTCTGTTGCTGATGGCGCCTCGCCTACCGCAGGGTATGGTGCTGGTGCACGAGGGTTCTTCGGTGCCGTCCATCCCGCACATTCAGATGACCGTGGAGGCACTGCGCCAGATGGGCATCGAGGTGCAGGAGCACTACCCGAACCAAGCCAATGAAGCAGAGAGCGGCGAGTACCGTTGGATGGTTCATCCCGGTTCTTTCCCCGGATTTGAGATGACCATTGAGCCTGATCTGTCGAATGCCGGTCCGTTCCTTGCCGCCGCCGTGGTTACCGGCGAGTCGGTGACTATTCCTCATTGGCCTGCACCCGCGGCTGACTCTTCGGCGGGTACGACCCAGGTGGGCGATATGTGGCGTGAGCTTCTGCCCGCGCTGGGTGCGCAGGTTCGCTACGCTGAGGGCCGTCTGACCGTGACCGGTCCCGCGCAGCTTCCCGAGGGTGACTTCTCCTTTGATCTGTCTGCCGGTGGCGAGTTGGCGCCGACTATGGCGGCTGCTTGTGCTTTCGTGAAGGGCCGCGTTGAGCTGACCGGCATTGCGCATCTGCGCGGTCATGAGACGGACCGCCTCGCAGCGCTCGCCGCTGAGATTAACCGCCTGGGAGGTGCCGCCCACGACACCGCCGATTCGCTGGTGATTGAGGCGCCCATCCCCGCTGCCGCGGAGGTTGCGCCGGTTCTGGCGCGCACCTACGACGATCACCGCATGGCAACCTTCGCGGCGATTATTGGTTTGCGCCGCCCCAATGTGGTGGTGCAGAACGTAGCCACCGTGGCTAAGACCATGCCCGAATTTACCGCAATGTGGGAGGACATGCTGGCGCAATGGCAGGCCGGCGCTTCCACCTCTGACGTTACCGCCAACCAGGAGGTCTTCTAAATGGGTTCTTCCCGCATGAACGTGCGCGATTTCTCCGAATGGGATGAGTCGGATGTGCGCGTGCGCCCGAACAAGAAGGGCTCCCGCCCCCGCACGAAGGACCGCCCGACCTTCAAAGAAGCGATTCGTGGCAGGGTCATTACTGTGGACCGCGGCCGCTGGTCGGTCGTCGTTGATGAGGGTACCGAGAAGGAGCGTACCCTCATTGCGGCGCGCGCTAAGGAGCTGCGCCGCACCGCGATTGTAACCGGCGACTTTGTGGACCTGGTGGGTGACACCTCCGGCGCGAAGGATACCCTGGCACGCATTGTGCGTCTGGGCGAGCGCACCTCGATTCTGCGCCGTAGCGCCGATGACACCGACCCGTCGGAGCGCGTGGTCGTGGCGAATGCTCAGCAGCTGGTGATTGTGGTTGCTGCGGCGAACCCGGAGCCGCGCACCGGCTTCATTGACCGTGCCGTGGTGGCGGCGTTTGACGCCGGGATTGAGCCGATCCTGTGCATTACGAAGACCGATGTGCGGTACCCGCAGAACCTGCTGGATTACTATGCGGCGAGCGGTTTGAAAATTGTGCTGTCTTCGTCTTCGGATGGTTTGGCGCCGAGTCAGGAGGGCGCTGCCGGTTTGGAGTCGGCACCGGTTCAGGAGCTTCTGCAGGAGCTGTTGGGTCAGGTGTCGGTGCTTCTGGGCCATTCGGGTGTGGGTAAGTCGACCCTGGTGAATGCGCTGACCGGCTCTGAGCGTGCGACCGGTCATGTGAACGCGGTGACGGGCCGTGGCCGCCACACGTCCTCGTCGGCGTTGGCGTTGCGTCCGGTGAATGCGAACGGCGACCCGATGGAGCCAGGCACCTGGATTATTGACACTCCGGGTATTCGTTCTTTCGGTCTGGCGCATGTGCCGCCGGAGACCGTCGTGGAGGCGTTCGTGGACCTGGCACCCGGTGCGGCGGATTGCCCGAAGGCGTGTACTCACGCGGCGCAGGCTCCCGAGTGCGGTCTGGAGGCGTACGTTGCTGCCGGTCACGCCGGTGAGAGCGGTCCCGCCCGCCTGGACTCCTTGCGTAAGCTACTGCTGTTGACTCCTGAAGAGGGCGATTCGGAGAAGGAACTGGGCGCTCTCGTCTAGGTTCTCTCCCCTGCACTGCACACAGCACTACACGCACATTTTTGCTGACTACATCACCGAATATTGAAGAAGAGCATTACTATGAGCCGTCCCCAGCAGTACACCGACGATTTGCGTCTTGCGCATATTCTTGCCGATAGCGTCGATCGTGTGAGCGCCATGCGTTTTCGTGACCGCCCGGTCTTCTCCCCCGCTTCCGAGGTGGTAGAGCCCCCCGAGGCTGCACCCGCTGCGGCACCGTTGGCGCCGTGGCAGCAGGCTGCTCAGCAGCCCGCAGAGCCGCAGGTGCCGGTGCAGGAGCCTGACGATTACGCCTCGAGTGTGGCTCAGGAGGTTGAGGAGCTTCTGCGCGCGCAGCTGTCGCGTGTGCGTACTCGTGACGGTATTGCCGGTGCGCATGCCGGCTATAACGGTCAGGCGGCGCGCCAGTGGGTGATTGCGCCGATTGCTGAGCCGGATAATTTTCGCCGCGGCGTGCCGGTGTGGGCGACTCTGATTGCTTTGCTGGATCAGGGTGAGCCGGTGGTGGGTGTAGTGTCTGCACCCGCGCTGGGTCGCCGCTGGTGGGCTGCTCGCGGCTCGGGCGCGTACACGGGTAAGTCCTTGGCGCAGGCGACTCGTCTTGAGGTGTCTTCGCTGACTCAGCTGGATCAGCTGTCTGCCGCGTACACCGACCTCTCCTCCTGGAAGGCAGCCTCTGAAGGCGCTGTGGACCGCTCTGGCGAGCTTGTACAGCTTCTGGGTTCAGTGGGTCGTTCCCGCGCGTACGGTTCGTTCTGGGCGGCGTGTATGCTCGCTGAGGGTGCCGTGGACACCGTCATGGACGCATCCCTGTCTTTCTATGAGGTGGCGGCGCTACTGCCGCTGATTCGTGAGGCTGGCGGCGTCGCCTCCACCCTGGAGGGTGATTTGCCCGAGCACGCGGGCGTTTCGGCCGCCGGTGTGCGCCCGGTGTCCCTGGTGGCAAGTAATACTGCGGCGGTCCAGCAGCAGGTGCTGGAGGCGCTCGCGCCCCAACCCTAGCCTGCACTCCCCCCCTCCCCGGTGACGGTGACAATATAGCGAGGCGGCGGCTTTCCGGTAAGTGGAAAGCCGCCGCCTCGCTATGTATCGCTATGAGAGCAAGCGTTGCCTGTTTTAGGACAGCATCGTGAGGGTGCCGAGCAGACCCAGCAGGCTCAGACCCGAGATGATGTACGCCAGAATGTTGAAGGTCGTCATCTTCGAGGTGTACTTGGTGGTGTGACCGGCGTTCACCTTCGCTGAGTAGATGGCGAGCCAGATAGACACGCCTACCGGGATTAGGCCCACGAGCAGCAGAGCAATCACCATGATGTTGGGGCTCAGACCGGAGCTATATGCAGAGGAGCTGTAACCGCGGGAGTTGAGCGTTGCTTCAGAGTGGAGTGCCGCTACCTGAACCCACGCGTAGAGGGTCAGCGCCAGGGCACCCAGGGAGGCACCGAACGCGCCGATGGAGTAGAAGTAGCCGGGGCCGCGGAAGTCGCCGGTGGTCTCGCCGTAGGGGCGGCGGTGCTCAGCCGGCACCCGGTAGATGTCCGGGATGCGCTGGTAGCTGTCGTCGCGGTCGCGCACGTTAGCCGGTGCCACGCCCAGGGCGGGTGCGGGTGCTGCGCCGAGGGGAGCGCCGGGTGCGACGCCTGCAGGTACCGGCTGCGGGGAGTTTGCATTGTTCTGCTCCGGGAAGGAGGGGGCGGGAATCTGGTTTTCCATGGTGTGTCCTTGAGTGGTCGTCATAGCGGGTATGTAGCTACCGCATCGTAGCGGCGGCATCCCTATGACCGGCTAATCTGTGGCTCTGCGGTTGCTCTCGAATGTTACCGGTGAGATTGAATGAACAATCAACGCCGAACAACGATATCTACCCTTCGATACTACGGCATAGGGTGCGTTTTCGTCTTCTCTGATGACGTCTTCATTACGATGCGGTCACCTAAGCACCCTCGGGCACGCCGATACACCCACGCAGGTACACCCGAGAACAGACCGACAATTGGGCATACCGTAGTACCCGCCCTCTCTTGGTAGAGGTGGAGCGGCAGCGAGGCGACGGCATCGGCCAGGATGCGGACGCAGGCGTAGACGGCGGTCATCTGCATCGCAAAGCGTTCCGTCACCGTCTTACCCGACGTCGTGGGAGAAGCGAAGAACTCGGTGTTCGTCAAAGACAGGTGTTCTGTGGTGCTGATGGAGCAGGCGATTTACGACCAAACCAAGATAAAAGACTCATATATTACATTTACATATACAGCAAGATGTGGCAGCAGTTTTAAAACTGCTACCACATCTCGTTGACCACGTAGAAACTTCTAAGCGATGTTTTACACACTAGGTCCTTTAGGGGGTCCCTTAGGGAACTTTGAATCACTCTCAAGCGTCTTTCTGGCTGCAAAAGTAACCAAAAGACCTCCTAAAATTGCACTTAGAATTGATACTGGATTAAAGAACTCCCCGTCTCTGGCAAATGAGATAATCACCCAGAACACCGGAACAATAGTGAGAAAAAATCCTAGTGTAAATATATTCTTCGCACGCATTGGACCTCTTCCAAGGCTGGTATTACGGAGGCCACCATTGCTTTCTGTGAGACAACGGAGGATGCCGGATATTTTGTCGGTATCTACGACTCTACTGTTTCCAGCTCAGTCTTGGGCTCCCATTCTCAGGAGCAAAATCATAGTGATTGATGCAAGCCTTCCGACACGCCAGTTATAGTAGGATAATCCTTATCTACATCCAATTCGTCCGAGGAGCCTGTGCTGATTTTGCCGTCTACCGACATAAGCATAAATAAAGTTGTTATGGGTCTGCTCATTTTTCAACCTCGTGTACTCATACTATTTTATAGAGACTGTCCATGTATCCCCATCGACCAGGTACTGAAATTCCGTCAGAGCCGGATCGTTTATTACTCGCATCAAATCCTCAAAATCATCGACCGTGTTTATCTCTGATAGGCGATTGCTTTCCACCCATTCCATCTGACCCTCGTCAGAAGACATGACCGTCCCGCTATATTCGTTAGTCCTGAACAAAATAACAACATAGCGTCCGTCCTTGATTGGAAATTGCTTCACACCCACAAGCCGTGGATTCTTTATATCCAGCCCCGTTTCCTCTTTCATTTCACGGATAACCGCATTAACGAAAGATTCTCCCGGTTCCACATGACCGCCTGGAAGCGTATATCCCTGCCAGTCATTTTTTACTCTGTTCTGAAGGAGCATTCTGTCCCCATCCGTGATGAGACACAATACCGTCAATTCAACATTTTCCGTTCTGCTCATATTATTCTCACTTCTTCTTTTTCGGAACAGGAAGTTCTTCGTACATCGCTTCCAGCAATTCACAGAGAAACTCTTTAATCTCAATCACCCAATCAATGAAATCATTGATTGCCTTCTGATTGTCCGTCGTGTTCATCTTGATGTTGGAATACTCCTCCAGCAGGATGTCAATCTTCGTGTTTTGGTTGCGGCGCTCTCAAGCCATTTCGACAGAACCGAATGAATCGCCGTATGAAACATCTGATAGCCCATATCCTTGAGCCTATGAGGATGCGTATGTTCTTGAGCAGTTCATCGACTTGGTCTTTTTTGAGCACGATGCGGCTGGCCTTGGTTTCCAGCACGACGGCGGGGTCGTTCACGTTGTCGGGCAGATACCACCCGTCCGGCTTGTCCGCCACACCCTTGAAGCCCACCCGGTTGAACGTCATGAGCTGTCCGACGCCAGAGACGACCCCCGGCTTGTCCTCGAAGTCGAGGATTCCCCTGGCCTTGTCGCGCACCTGATTTTCGGTAAGGTCCTCCGCCATCGCCGCTCCTTTGCTACCCATGTCACAATAAATCGGTCGATTCTGAACCCCTAGGAACAATGTAGGCTGCTGGGTTCAGTAAGCCTCAGAATCTGTCCCATAATCGGTGTCTGACCACCTGAGTGTATCATCATTGACAACATTATCGATATCAAATACTTCTAGCGGGGAGGCAAGACCCAAATTACCATGTGGGCGACGGATATCGGGCTGAGGCTCATAGCAAGGCAAAGCTGAAAACCTTCCTATCCGAGACATTGATGGTGCTGTACTCAAAGCGTGCATTTCGCTCATAGACAGCCCCATCGAAATAGCACACATCTTTGTCGAGTCAGCTGTGCCACTCATCCTTATTTTCGTCAGTGAGGTAGTCTCTGAATGAGGACCAGCTACCCCGATATCGTCCCTCGAACGGATGAGGAGAGATAGACAGGCCCTCGAAGTCAACGACATATGAGTCGTCATTCTCTGATGGCGTTCTCATTACAATGCGGTCACATGAGCACCCTCGGGCACGCCGGTACATTCCAGAACAGACCGGCAATACAGGACCGACCAATTGGGCATAAAAATACCCGGCAGGTGACGCCGTGAGGCGTCCTGCCGGGTGGTAGAAACCTACCGCGGTTCATCCTCTGGAGTGGAACCGATAATCACCGCCACACACCCGTGAAGGTGAGCGGACGGTTGGGAGATCGTGGAGATGCGGGGAATCGAACCCCGGTCCGATGTGGCGTCAACGGGGCTTCTCCGTGCGCAGTTTATGCGAACGCTACTTTTCAGCTCCGGTACTTGCATAAACACATATACCGACGAACCTAGTCACGTAAAAGTCCCGCCAGCCCCCGCAACAAGGGCTAGCAGCAGTGGCCTTTTAAGTCGATGCCGGTAACTGAGCCAAAGGCATGCTCAGGCCGACAGACGGCAACTCGCGCTTAGGCAGCGAGTGCGAAGTCAGTGCGCTTAGATTCTGCACTTAATTTTTTGCAGAGGGCGTTAACGAGATAACCCTGCATCCTCGGCACGCTTCACCCATCTCAACTCACATCGTCGAAACCGATCATCCCCCTATGCTTTTATCAAAAAGCCCACCGTCCTCTGAAAGTTTTCCTCAACATACCTTGATGCCGCGGTGCCATTCAAACACGGTAGAGATTCAGTATATCCGAGGTGTTTAACGGCGTGCAAGTCCCCCACCCCGCACACACGACGCTCTCACTGACAGAGAACACAGCCGGCGGATACTTACAGAGAACACCTGCAGAGAACCCGGCGAGCGCTCCTCCACCGCACACACCCGGCTCAACGACGGGCACAGCAAACGGGGTGTGAGGCACCCCAGATATTCTGGGAGCCTCACCCCGTTCGTGTACCGTGCTAGGCGGTCAAACCTTAGTGGCGCGCAGAAACAGTCATGCGGTTGTTCGGGTTGTCACCAATCTGGCAGACCACGTTACCGTGACCGTCCTCGGTACCAACCTCAAGGCACTTCTGAGTGGTCTGATAGAAAGAAATGAATACGAAAAGCATGCAAATCGAAATCAGGACAGACACCGCACCGGTGATAATACCGGTCAGCGCGAATGCCTTACCTGCACCAGCTTCCTTGACCTTCTTCAGGGACAGCACACCCAGAATGATTGCGGCAATACCCAGCAGAGCGCCAAACACGAAGAAACCGGTCAGCACAGCCGCAATACCGAGAATCATCGCCGCCAGCGCCATGCCGGGAGCCTTCTTCGTCACGGGAGCCGCATACGGGTAACCTGCGGGCTGACCGTAACCGTAAGCATCCTGCTGAGGCTGCTGCTGGTAAGAGTTCTGCTGGTAGTTGTAGTCAGCGGGCTGCGCCTGGTAGGAGGCGTCCTGGCCGTAACCGTACTGGTTCTGTTGAGCAGGCTGCGCCTGGTAGGAAGCGTCCTGACCGTAGCCGTACTGCTGCTGGGCGGGCTGAGCCTGGCCGTAGGTGTTCTGCGCTGCAGCACCCTGAGCCGAAGCACCCTGGGCGGCGTTCTGACCGTAAGCATTCTGCGAAGAGGGCTGCGCACCAAACTGGCCGTACTGGTTCTGCTGGGCCGAGTTCTGCGGAGTAGCGTTCTGCTGCTGAGTCTGGCCGTAGGTGTTCTGAGCGGATGCGCTCTGACCGTAATCCTGGCCGTAGGTGTTCTGTGCCGAAGGAGCCTGGCCGTAATCCTGACCGTACGAGCCCTGGGCGGAAGAATTAGGCTGCTGAGCAGCGTAGGGGTTCTGTGCGTTCCCCTGGTTGTTTCCGTAGTTATTCTCAGACATCCGTCGTTCTTTCCTTCACAGTTGCAGCGAACAATTTATACTCGCCCAACGCACCATTGCGCGCTGAGTTCGGTTCCATTATATAAATAAGCCGTCATTTGGGTCATCTGTGAAGTCCAAGATTCCAGAATCATCCCCCAGAATCCATCAATCGGGCAGAATCAGCGCAGAAAAAGAGCAAGGGACCGAATAGTTCAACACTATTCGGTCCCTCAAGCTTCAAAGACTCAATGCGATTTAACGGCGGTACATCTTGTACTCATCGGGGCTCATCGTCATGGTTTCACCGTGAATGGTGCACACGTAGTTGCCGTTCGAATCCTGCACGGCCTTCTCAGCGCAGTCGCCGAGCATGCCAATGCCAATCAAGCCCAGAATCAGCACAACAACAGCAACAATCATGCCCAGCGCACCGGTGACAATACCACCAATCGCCATGCCCTTACCGGAGGCAGTGCCGTTCTTCACCTTCACCAGGGCAACAATACCCAGAATCACGCCAACCAGACCCAGCACGCCACCGAAAATCAGCCAGCCAGACAGCAGACCAATAACACCCAGGATCAGCGAAGCAATCGCCAGAGCCGAGCTCGGGGTCGGCTGGTAGCCGGGGTAGCCGCCCTGCATGTTGTATGCCGGTGCCTGCTGCGGTGCGGGGATGAACTCGCCCGGGTTCTGCTGGTAGTTCGGGTTCTCAGACATGTGTCTCCTCAAAAACGTATGGTGCTCGCGGTACACCGCGAATTTTCAACCATTATACGCGAGGAACCGCGCCTAGACCCTACCGGCAAGTTCCTGGAGCAGCCGTGCACCCCGGCCGTTGCCTCAGCTTTAGCCGAGGTTGCGGTAACGCATCGCGCGGCGCGCCTCCAGGTCATCCTGACGCTCACGCAAAGCCTGGCGCTTATCGTACTCACGCTTACCGGTCGCCAGGGCAATCTCAACCTTCGCACGACCATTCGAGAAGTACAGCTTCAACGGAACCACCGTGTAACCGGTCTCCTTCAGCTTCTGCGCCAGCTTGTTAATCTCAGAACGATGCAGCAGCAGCTTACGGCGACGACGAGCCGCATGGTTCGTCCACGTGCCGTAACCATACTCCGCAATATGAATACCCTCGAGCCACATCTCGTTATCGGTCACCTGGCAGAAACCGTCCACAATGGACGCGCCACCCTCACGCAGAGACTTCACCTCAGTACCCAGCAGAACAATACCCGCCTCATAGGTATCCACGATGTTGTAGTTGTGGCGAGCCTTCTTATTCTGGGCAATAATCGCGTTATTCGGGTCCTTCTTCGCGTCTTTCTTCTTTTTCTGAGCCATCACTCAATCCTTATACGTCTTAGCTCTCTTCAGCCGCGCGCCCCGAAGCACGCCAGCGAATACCAGCATCAATAAAGGCGTTCAAACCGCCATCCAAAACATTAGAGGTATTACCCTCCTCATAGCCGGTACGCAGATCCTTCACCATCTGGTACGGATGCAGAACATAGGAGCGCATCTGATCACCCCAGCTTGCCTTAATATCACCGGCAAGCTCCTTTTTCTTCGCATCCTCCTGCTCCTTACGCAACAGCAACAAGCGAGACTGCAGCACACGCAAAGCCGCCGCACGGTTCTGCAACTGCGACTTCTCATTCTGCATCGACACCACAATACCGGTCGGCAAGTGAGTCATACGCACCGCCGAATCCGTCGTATTCACCGACTGACCACCCGGGCCCGAGGAGCGGAACACATCCACCTTAATCTCAGACTCGGGAATCTCAATAGCATCCGTCTGCTCAATCAGAGGGATCACCTCAACCGCCGCGAACGAGGTCTGGCGGCGGCCCTGATTATCAAACGGCGAAATACGCACCAGGCGGTGAGTACCCGCCTCCACCGACAGGCGGCCAAAAGCGTACGGTGCGTTCACCTCGAAGGTCACCGACTTCAGGCCCGCCTCCTCAGCGTAGGAGGTGTCCAGAACCTTCGTCGGGTATCCGTTCTTCTCCGCCCAACGCAGGTACATGCGCAGCAGCATCTCCGCGAAATCAGCAGCATCCACGCCGCCGGCGCCCGAACGGATCGTCACCACAGCCTCACGCTGATCGTACTCACCCGAGAGCAGCACCAGCACCTCAAGCTCTTCCAGCTTGGCGCGGATTTCAGCGCACTCGCGTTCAGCATCAGCGAGCAGCTCGGCGGCAGTCTCCTCATCCTCCGCTTCGGCAAGCTCCACCATCACCTCAACATCATCAATGCGAGAAGACAGCGACCGCAGACGATTCAGCTCCGACTGCTTATACGACAGTGCGCTCGTCACCTTCTGCGCGTTCTCCACGTCATCCCACAAATCGGGCGCGGCAGCCTGCGCAGACAGGTCCTCAATGGCGCGCTCAATCCCCTCAATATCGCTCACAGCAGCAATAGAGGTGAAAATCGCGCGAAGCTCTTTAATCTCAGCAGAAAAGTCGAAGGATGCCATAGCCTTTAACACTATCGCGAAACGGCCAGAAAGTCCCGCCGTTACAGCCCGCAACAGCCCACAGCGCAGAAGGACAGGGTGGTTAGAGGGCAGAAGCCGCGCAACGAAGACATAAAAAGGCATAAAACGAGGGCGCATCCGCTAGCCGTTACACTACCTTGCGGATGCGCCCTCGCAGTCTATGGGGCTCACAACACACCAATAAGCGAGTGCGCCGTTACGCCCGTGCGCCGTTACGCCCGTGCGCCGTTGATGGACGCACTAATCGGTGGACGGGCCCTGGCTCGTCTTCAAACGCGACGAACCATGAGCGGTCACCTCAATACCATCAGGCACCAGAATCGACAGCAGCGGCGGACGAATACGAGCCGACAGGTACACGTGCACGCTCTGATCAGAATCCACGGACACATTCTCCAGACGCAACGCCTGAAAATCCTGCCCCGGCTGAACCTCAGCCAAGTACGCACTCGCATACTCCCACGCCGCCGAACCACTCGCCTCATCCGGAGTGCGCATCGTGCGGGTAATCGAGTTCGCCTGAGCGTCCGCCATATCCTGCAGATGCTGAGTCTGCAGATACGCACCCGTAATCGCCACTGTCACCGAACCGATGAGCAGAAGCAACGCCAACATGCCCACAATCAGCGGGGCAATACTGCCCTCTTCCGGGTCTGAGGCAAACGGGTCTGAGGCGAGCGCCCGGCTCTGCGCACGGGCACGAGCCTGTAGACGGGTACGACGGCATGCGTTAGCGTAGCGCTCCCGCACCGAGGAAAGCAGGCGAGCCGGCGATAACAGGCGAGCGGGCGAACCATTAGGAATCAGCATGACCAGACCCCCAACTCGTCGCGTGAGAACTCACCGGAATCACGCCGCCACCCATAAACGAAGGTAGCAACGGCAGACGTGCCTGAACCGTCACCGTGGCGTACGCCTTCGTACCTGAGACGCACTCCCCCGACGGACAGCTCAATGACACGCTCACATCGGAGGGCTCAACCCCGTAATCCGCGGCAGCATGCACCGCCAGACGCTGAGCCAAATCAGGACCGACAGACGAATCCTGCGGCTGCTCCTGCACGTACAGCACCACCTGGGCGCTCGCCGCATGAGCCGCCATCACCGAAGACTGCAAGCTAAAAATCGTCAGAATACCGTAGAGCACCGGGATGAGCAGAGTAATACCCAAGCCCAGGAACTCCACAATGGCGCTACCCTCTTCACGGCTGTGCTCGTTAGAACGAGGCCGATCAGAAAGATGCCGATCAGAGCGGCTCTTCAGGCGTTCCTTCACACGCTGCCGAAGCGAAAAGCCACTAATCACCGGAACGATGCTCCGCATAAATCGCATGCCCCTTCACCTCAATAGAATCCGGAAAACCCCACGGACCCAGCACCGGCAACGGAGACTTCACCGTCACCTCCAAGGTGCGCACCCCCGTAGAATCACTACTCTGACGGTACGAAATATTCTCAGCGTAGGAAGACGGAAGAGCCCCCTCAATCAGCTGACGGGTACGCTCCATGCCCTCCTGCGGAGTGCGGTCACGCATCGTACCGTAACGTGCCCCAGCCGCCGCAGCATCCACCAACATGGTTCGTGCATACAGGGCGAAAGAAACCTGCAGAATCGCCATGGTCAGCAACACCAACAGCGCACCGACCATGACGAATTCCGTGCTGGCGTCACCGCGCTCGCTATCCTCCACAGAATGTTCCGCGGAGGAGAGCTCAGCGGCAGTCAGCTCAGAAGCGAAGCGGGGCATACGCATTACTGGTGAACCAGAGCAATCGCATCGTTGAACATCTTGGTCAGAGCGGGCTGAGCAATCGCCAGGATAGCGGCAACCAGCACGGCGCTCATCATGGTGATCATGACCCAGCCGGGCACGTCGCCGCGCTCGGGGTCATCCTGCTTGTTCTTCAGACGCAGAGCCAGCACGGATGCGACAGCCAGGGCAATCAGCACGGTGAGGGTGGTGCGGAAACGACGGAACATGATTTTCTCCTTCTATCAAAGGGTGTAGTGTGTGGTTGGTGCGGCGCGCCGGGCAATCAGCCCAGCCCACCGCGGTGCAGCCGGTACGGTGTGTACCCGCCGCAAAATCTAAAAGTTCAAACGCATAAGCGACAGGCCCGGGAAGACCGCAAAAATGACGGTCAGCGGCAGGATGAAAAACACCACCGGGGCGAGCATCGCAATCTCCTTCTTACCGGCTGTTTCCATCAGCTCACGCTTAGCGTTATCGCGCACATCCTGAGCCTGCGCACGCAACACATCAGCCAGAGGGGTGCCGCGCTCAATCGCAACAGCAATACCCTCAACGAAGCGGCTCAACGCCGGCACGCGAGTACGCTCCGCGAACTCCTGCAACGCGCTCAAGAGCGAAACACCGGTGCGGGTCTGCGCCAAAATCTCAGAAAACTCGCGAGCCAACTCGCCACGCGAAGTCAGACAGATACGCTCCAAAGCCGCTAGCGCCGATTCGCCCGCCGTCACCGACAGAGCCATCATCTCCGCCAGCGCCGGGAACTCAGCGACCAGCTGCTTCTCACGCTTAGTCACTGCCTCGCCCAGCCACCAGTCACGCGCCAGAAAGCCGCTCAAACCGCTCACCAGCACCAGTACAAGAGCCACCAGGATGGAGAAACGCTCCTGCACCACACCGATAACGGTCAGGGCGCTCATGACGGTCACACCGGCAAGCGCCCACAGCAGTTGCTCAGCACGAAACGCGCTCACACTCTGCGAAGAACCCGCGCGGCGCAGACGCTCCTGCACCGAACTATCACTCAGCGACGAACCGCTCAACGACGAAGATAGCGAACGAAGCAGCGGCGCACAGAACGCCGAAATCGCCTCCAACAGGCTCGGCTCACGGCGCTCCTGCTCCTTCAACAGCGACTCACGCAAAGTCTCACCGCGCAGCTGCGATGCCACACGATCAGAGAACGAAATACTGCGAGTATTCAGCACCGAGGAAAGAATCAGACCCACGCCGGTCGCCAACAGCAGACCAAAAATCAGAGGCAGGTTCATCCGAAAACCCTCCGTTCACGCGGCAACTCACCAATACGCAGCATCAGACGGTACGCCGCCAAAGAAATAGCGGCACCGGCAATCATCAGCATCGCACCGGCAAACGAGTTATACACCATGCGCGCGGCAGGCTGAGTCGCCATCAGGCACAGCACAAACCACGGCGCTACGCAGGAGAGACGAGCCGCATTCACAGTCCACGACTGGCGAGCCAGAAGTTCCGAACGGGTACGCGCATTCTCACGCAGAAAATCACTCAGCGTGCCCAGCAGCTTACCCAGGTCCGAACCGCCCACCTCGCGGGCAATCTTCAACGCCTCAATAATGGTGTCCGCCACCGGGTCAGAAAGGTACTCCTTCAAACGGTTCAGCGAGGGCACGAACTCACCCGACGCGCGGTAATCACGAGAGAAATGAGCGAAAGCATCACGCAGCTCTTCCGGGCCGCGGTAGGAGAGCTGAATCAGCGCCTCCGGCAGGGACAGGCCCGCACGAATCGCAGAACGCAGGTGGTCCACCGCATCCGGCCACAACTGCCAAATGCGGGCATCCGCCGCGCGGGCACGATGATTCACGACCACGCGGGGCGCCACAAAACCGCCAATCAGGCCCAGCAGACCCAACGGCAGTAGCTGAGTGACCATCAGCAACAGCACCGAGGCAGTCACACCGCTGGCGACGCTCACCCACATGAACGTGCGAGGCGTCAACGAATGCATGCCCGCCTTACGAAGAGCAATTACCAGCGCCGGGTCATTACTCGGCTTCGGCGGCTTGCCGTTATCAGGAAAGCAGGAGAGGTAAATCAGGCAGACGCCCAACCCCAAAATCAGGCTCAGAAACAGAGGCATTACTGACCCGCCTTCGCCGCAGCCAGCACCTGCTCGGGACGGTGACCGGCACGAACCCAACGATCCGGGTTCGGCAGCTCCAACGCCACGCACACCATCCGGCCATCACGGCGCACAAACAGCGGGGACATCTCAATCACGCCGTCCTCAACGCGGCCACCCAGCATGCTGATTTCTTCGACCTGACGCTGACCGCGCGAATCGCGACCGCAATGCACCACAATGTCAAAGCAGGACGCTACGGTCGGCACCACGAACGCCGAGGAAATATTCTCGCCCGCCAGCAGCGGCAGGGTACAAATCTTCGTCACCGCGTCACGTGCCGAGTTCGCGTGAATCGTGCACATGCCCGGCAGACCAGCATTGAGCGCAATGAGCATGTCCAGGGATTCCGCCTCACGCACCTCACCAATAAGGATGCGGTCCGGGCGCATACGCAGCGCCTCTTTGACCAGGCGGCGCAGCTCAATGGCGCCGGTGCCCTCAAGGTTCGGCTGGCGGCACTGCAGACCCACCACATCGCGTAGTGGAACCGCGAGCTCAAAAATTTCTTCGCAGGTAATCACACGCTCACGCGGCGGAATGGACGCCGACAAGCAGTTCAGCATCGTGGTCTTACCCGCCTGGGTCGCACCCGAAACGAGGATGTTCATGCCGCTCTCCACCGCAGCGTGTAGCAGGGCCGCCGCGCCGGCACTCAGCGAGTTCATGCGCACCAGGTCGGGCAGGCGGCGGGCACGCACCACGAACTTACGGATATTGATGCTCGTGTGCTTGCGGGTAATGTCCGGAATCACCGCGTGCAATCGGGAGCCGTCCGGCAGGGATGCATCAACGAACGGGGAGGAAAGGTCCACACGGCGGCCCGAAGGCTTGAGCATACGCTCCAGAAGGCTATTGATCGCCTCGGCGCTCAGGTGCAGGCCAGTCAGCTCGCTCTCGCCATTGCGGGCAATAAAGATTTCATCGGGAGAGTTGATCCAGATTTCTTCAACGCTCTCATCATCCAGGAACGGTTGAATCACGCCGAAGCCGCAGATTTCGTCATGCAGGCGCTGGGCCACGGAGTCACGGTCGCCCAAATCGGGCAGGGAGATGCGGGTACGCCGCTGCTCGTAATCGCTCAGGTGCTCGTCAATGAGCCCGCGAACGGCGTGCTGGTCCTCGTGCGGGTCCAGGCTGCGGTGGCGCATTGCCTCGCGGATATTTTCTTCGAGCAGAGTTAGATGCTCCGCCCGGGTATCCAGTACGGTGTTCTCCATTGAAGTGATCCGATGCTGTGTGTGGTGTGGTTGTGTGGAATACGGTGAAGCATTGATACATCAATGCCACCATCACCCTAGCGTCAAAGCATCAAATTTATCAAAATGTAATAAAACGCCCCTTAATATTTACGAGTATAGTATTTGAGTATTTTTGATGCGTAGAATCACACATATCGTTACCTAAAGTGCATCAAAATTCAAAACACCTAGTCAGCTGTGACTCACAGAACAGCTGCCTGCGCGCATCTCAAACCACCCACCCCTGACCGCGACTATATTGCACTTGGTGCACACGTAACATTTCGTCTTAAAGAGCCCGCAGCCGCCATCTTGAAGCCTCGCACCCCATCCCGAAGCAACAATATTCGGGCACAGCAAAGGGGCGTGCACTCCCCCATCGGGAATACACGCCCCATCACAAGCGATACATCTAGCGGTTAGTCGCCGCCACGAATCACCTTCACAGCTTCCTTAATCGGACCGTCAAAACGCAGGTTACCGTGCTCCAGCACCACGCCGCGGTCACAAATCTTCGACACCAAATCCAGGTCATGGCTCACCACGGCAAGAGTCTTACCGGCAGAGCACAGCTCCTGAATCTTCGCAATACACTTCTTCTGGAACGGCTCATCGCCCACCGCAAGAATCTCATCCACCAGGAAGATATCCGGGTTCGTGTGAACCGCAACCGAGAACGCCAGGCGCAGGTACATACCCGAAGAGTAGAACTTCACCTCAGTATCGATAAAGTCGTGAATCTCAGCGAAATCCACAATCGAATCGAAGGAAGCCTCAATCTCTTCCTTGGTCATACCCAAGATAGCGCCGTTGAGGTACACGTTATCGCGGCCAGTCAGATCCGGGTGGAAACCAGCGCCCACCTCAATCAGACCCGCAATATTGCCGCGAGTGAGAACCTCACCCTCATCAGCGCGCATCACGCCAGAAATCATCTTCAGCAGCGTAGACTTACCCGAGCCGTTCAGACCCAGCAGAGCCACACGCTCACCCTGACGAATATCCAGGCTCACGCCGTTGAGCGCATTGAACTTCTCCGAAAGATCACCCTTGCGGCCCTTAATCAGCCAAACAAAAGCTTCCTTCATCGAACGGGTGTGGCGCAAAACGAAGCGCTTCACCAGGTTCTCCACGTGAATCACCACGGGAGCGTCCGGGCTCACCGGAGGGAACTCAAGCTTCTTAATATCCACAGAATCAGAGCTCCTGGGCGAAGTTGCCCTCAAACTTACGGAAGAGCAAATCACCAATCAAAACGGTCAGCAGAGAAATACCAATGGCAATCGGAGTCCAGAAGCTGAAGAGATGCGGGACCACCTGCGAAGCAGGAAGCGCCAAATCCTCAGGACGGAGCGTCGGATGCCAGAAGCCATAGTGGAACAGCTCCACCGCAACGGTCAGCGGGTTCATCATGAACACGTTGAACACCCACGGGTAGAGAGTGTCACGCACCATGGTCCAGGAGTACAGCACCGGGGCGAACCAGGTAGCCACCATCAGCAGCATGTCCACAATGTTCTCCGAATCGCGGAAGAACACGTTAGCCACACCGAAAATCAGACCCAGACCGTAGGACAGCAGCATCACGATGAGCATGCCCGCCAGAATCGACTCAAAAGCCAACAAGGACGGATGCCAGCCCACCGCAAAGCATGCCAGGAGCATGACCACAATCTGCGGCACAAAATGCACCAGAGCCACCCACACCGTCGACAGCGAGAACAGCTCACGCGGCAGATAAATCTTGCGAATCAGAGCGCTGTTAACCACCATGGCGCGAGCACCATTACCAAAACCCTCCGAGAAGAAGTTAATGGCAATCATGCCCGAGAAAAGATACACAGCGTAGTTGTGCATACCGCGTTCCAGACCAAGGAAAAGACCCATGGCAATGTAGAACACCAGGAACTGCACACCCGGCTTAATGTAGGACCACAGAATACCCAGCACCGAGCCGCGGTAGCGAACCTGGATTTCCTTATCAACCAGAAGTCGAAGCAGGTAGCGATTCTTCATCGCATCCAGGATGCCGCGGCCGCGACCGGGCGCCTTCAGGGGAACAGACTTCAGATCGCTCATCGGGTCAGCTCAGAATCCGTATGCTCAGCGAAGGTCTTAGCCCACGCATCGTAGGATGCGACCTCGGCCGCCTTCGAACGGTACTGCTCACGCAGCTTCTCCCAGCCGGTCACCAGCTGGACGTGCAGCTTAGCAGCCTGTGCCAGCTTCGACTTCAGCTGCTCGGGGTCGCGGCGGTACCAGAACAGGCCGGTACCCTCAGCGTTAGTCGCCAGAGCCGAATCGAACTTCGACAGGGTCCACCAGTTGGTCTCACCGTAGTTCAGCTGAATCTGCGGGTGAGCCTTCGCCTCTTCGCTCACCGGCTTGAACAGCTGACGAGCAACAGTCTTCGCGGTCCAGGAAGCAAGCTTCTTGTAACCGGGGGACGCGAAGGAACGGCGGCCACGGAACGGAGGCTTCTTCGTCTGAATAGCCGGGAAGTCATCCACGTTCGGCTTCACCTGAGACTCCGGGTACTCCTTAGCCATCGCACGAATCACCGGCAGACGCTGCGAGAGCGAGGGGTGCAGGTGCTCGGGGCCGGAGAGCAGATCCTCCAGCGCCATCAGGCGGCCAGCCTCAGTGTAGTACTGCATGGACAGGGTGTGCTTGACGTCCAAGAACAGGGACTCCAGCAGCACGCGGCCACCCTTATCGAAGGGCGAGTGCAGCAGTGCGGTAATGAGGCGGTTGCGCTCGTGGTAGTACGCCTGCCAGCCGACCGAGTCATCCTTATCGGTCCAGGAAACGTGCCACACGCCCGCGCCGGGGAAGGACACGGTAGCGAAGCCTGCAGCCTTAGCGCGCAGACCGTACTCAGCGTCATCCCACTTCAGGAACAGGGGCAGGGACAGACCGATTTCCTTGATGACGGCGGTCGGGATGAGGCACATCCACCAGCCGTTGTAGTCCACGTCCACGCGGCGGTGCAGCCACGGGGTGTTACGCAGGTTGTGGTGGCCCAGGTTGTGGCCCATCGCCATGTCATCGTGCGGCTTAGCGTAGAAGTTACGCCACGGGTCAACAACCTCACCGAATGCGTGCAGGACCGAGCGGTCGAACATGTCGAACATGTGCGCACCCACGATGGTGGGTTCCTTGCAGTAGTTCGCGAAGGTCACCATACGCAGAATCGACTCGGGCTCCACGATGACGTCATCATCGAGCAGCAGCACGTAGTCAGAACCGTTGTTGACGGCCTCAAACATGCCGCGCGAGAAGCCACCGGAACCGCCCAGGTTACCCTGGTTAATGATGCGGAACTTACCGGAGAGAGGCTTCACGACCTCTTCAAAGTCCTCGTGGTCCTGCACCTTCTGGGTGCCCTGATCCACAATCAGGAACTCGTGCACAGCATCGAAAATCTCGGGGCTCTCACCCAGAGCACGAATGTTGTTGATGCAGTACTCCACCTTGTTCATGGTGGTAATCTGCACGGTCGCCTGACCAGCCTTCACGTCTGCGCGGGGCTCAATGTCGCCCAGCCAGTTCGCTTCAACCAGCTCAAGGTCAGTAGTGCCCGCCAGGTCGAACCAGTACCAGCCACCGTCACCGAACGGTGCCAGGGGCAGGGTGAAGGTGTTGGTCTCCTCGCCGGAGAGCAGCTTCGCATCCACGCGCTGAATCACGCCACGGCCATTGGACTTGTACACAATGACCATGCCCTCGCCACGAGTCTGAACGCTCAGCACGACCTTCTTCAGGTCAGTCCAACGGCGCCAGTACGACGCGGGGAACGCGTTGAAGTACGTACCGAAAGACAGGCTCTGACCCGCGCTCACGGTAATGGAACGGCGGCTGTTCAGGTTATTCGCGGCGTCGCGGTTTGCGCTGGCGCTCGAGACAGACTGACCGGAGGTGTTCATCGCCTCCGCAATGGAGGTCGAAGCATCGCCATCAATACGGGTGGGCAGCTGAACGCCGGTCGCGACACTCGCATCCACGTACAGGGGCACAACGTCAGTCTCAACAGCGCTCGGGAAAATAACCCGCTGCAGGTTCTTCAAAGTCTTATCAGCCATGGTTATGCGTCAACACCACCGGACTCGATCTTCGCACCGTTAGCGAAGTGCGGGCGGATCTTGTTGTCGAACATGGACAGTGCAGCACCAATAGCCATGTGCATATCCAGGTACTTGTAGGTACCCAGGCGGCCACCGAACAGCACGTTGTTCTCGCCCTTAGCCAGGTCGCGGTACGCCAGCAGCTTCTCACGGTCCACGGAGGTGTTGACCGGGTAGTACGGCTCGTCGCCCTTGTTCGCGAAGCGAGAGTACTCGCGCATGATGACGGTTGCGTCCTTGGTGTAGTCACGCTCGGGGTGGAAGTGACGGAACTCGTGGATGCGGGTGAAGGGAACATCAGCATCGGGGTAGTTCATCACGGAGCAACCCTGGAAGTCCTCAATCGGCAGGACTTCTTCTTCCAGGTCGATGGTACGCCAGGACAGGTCGCCCTCAGCGTAGTCGAAGTAGCGGTCAACCGGGCCGGTGTAGACCACGGGAATCTGACCCAGGACGTTCTCGCGAGAGTACTGGTGACCGGGCTCGAAGAAGTCAGTGTTCAGGTGCACCTCAATGTTCGGGTGCGCCGCCATACGCTCCAGCCATGCTGCGTAGCCGTCAACGGGCAGACCCTCGTACTTGTCGTTGAAGTAGCGGTTGTCGTAGTTGTAGCGAACCGGCAGGCGGGAAATGATGGATGCGGGCAGCTCTTCCGGCGGGGTCTGCCACTGCTTAGCGGTGTAGTGCTTGATGAACGCCTCGTACAGGGGGCGACCAATCAGGGAGATACCCTTATCGTTCAGGTTCTGCGGGTCGGTACCAGCCAGCTCGCCAGCCTGCTCAGCGATGAGCGCCTTTGCCTCTGCGGGAGAGTAAGCTGCGTTGAAGAACTGGTTGATGGTACCCAGGTTAATCGGCATGGGGTAGACGATGCCGTTGTGGCGGGTGTACACGCGGTGCACATAGTTGGTGAACTCGGTGAAACGGTTCACGTACTCCCAGACACGCTCGTTGGAGGTGTGGAATAGGTGCGCACCGTAGCGGTGCACCTCAATACCGGTCTGCTTCTCCTTCTCGCTGTATGCGTTACCACCGATGTGGGAACGGCGGTCCAGCAGGGCAACCTTCAGGCCCAGCTCAGTGGCAGCCTGTTCTGCGATGGTCAGACCAAAGAGGCCCGAACCGACTACTACGAGGTCAGCGGTCAATGTTTTCTCCTGTATTATCACGGCGCACCGCCGCTTCTGCGAGGGCGGTATTCACCTACCAGATTGGACACATCCGAGTGTTCTCAGTCGCGCCGCAATCCGCACGGGTGGAGGCAAAAAGCGTCACCCGTGATGGATATAGTCATAATCTAAGATACCCGTTTATCATGCGTCACGCATACTTATGACGTGTTTTTAGTGGCTTTTGGACTATTGTTCACACACTCTTTCCCCAAGTGAATATTCTTCACGAACCCCGAGGTCAAGCGGGTCTGAGCGAGTTCCTTTTTCTGCAGATTTTGACGTTCCACCAATGGCAAGGAAAGTTGGTTTACGGGTAAATATTCATTGTGAATAGCGATCACGATTTTGCTGAACCACCAAACAATCGACAGGATAAGCCATGAACCAATTCGGATACCGGAGTCTTCTAGGGGGCGTCAATGAGGATGCGCAAGCAGGGTCAAGCATGGATGTTTCAGCGGGTGCACTGCCGGGCTTTCGAGCGGCAATCTGGGCAGTATTTCGGTGGGTTATCCACAGTTTTTTGAAAAACAGAGCGAAAAATTCAAAAAATACGAACATTTTAGGTTATAAATAGCCTATTTATTGAACTTTAATGCTTTTTAATGTTTCCTGAGGGTATGACTCTCTTCTTTCTCGACCACCACAACACCACCGACGCGCTCCCCTACCCCCGCGTCATCCGCCTCGACGGTGAGGCGGCGCCTAACGGGGTACAGCTTCAGCCGGCACACGCAAGCGACGGTTCCTCCCTGGAACAGGCACTCAACCAGGCTCTACAGCAGTCTGAAACCGGCGCGTCCCTAACCGCGAAGGACACCCCGTTTCAGCTATTCCCCGTGCGCGAGGGCGCCGAGCTAGAGAACCCGCAGAACACTTCTGAAAATGGTGCCTCTGAACGAATTGTGCCCGAATGTAATATTCTCGGCGGCAACGTTCCGATTGGCTCTAAGACCCCCGAAGCACCCGCTGTCAGTGTGCTGCGCATCCTGCGCGGCCCCGACGCAGGCGCGTCCTTCCCCATCAGCCGCGGCCGCACCAGCCTCGGCAGGGCGGCTCTAGGTCCCCGCGGAGGAGAACAGCCGCGCCATATTCACCTGCAAGATCCATTCCTCAAGCCCGTACACGGAAGCTTCTACGCCGATAGCTCCGGCATCCGCTGGATCGAGAAGCGCCCCTCCGCCAGCGAGGGTAGCGAGAAGGTGCATGGCGGCAAGAAAGCGCAGGACGGCAAGAAGATGCAGAGCGCCGAGCCGCGCGTCCTGCGTTGGGATGAACCCTTTCGCCTCGGCTCCTCGCTCTGCGTGCTCACCTCCCCCACCGGTCAGGGCGGCCATATTGCAGAAAAGGCGAGCGCAACCGCCGCTACCCCCGGTTCTTCCCCCGGCGAGCCCTCGCAGACGCTCGCTCCCCTAGGCGACGCCGGCAACCCCTTTGAGCCGGTGGTCGTGAACCCTCCCGCGCCGCGTAAGCTCAAGCAGATTCTGTTGAGCGTGTGCCTGCCGATTGTGGTGGGTCTGATTATTGTGCTGGTGACCGGCATGTGGTTCCTTCTGCTGATGTCTGCGGCGTCTTCGCTGCTGATGCTTCTGCATTTCTTTGGCGGTCGGGCGGAGAACCGTGCCGCTTCGCAGCAGACCCGTCAGGCGGCGGCACAGGAGAAGGAACGTGCCCTCGCCCTGGCGACCGCGGGCGACCTGGCAATTTCGGGCCCCTCTGCCCTGTATGATGCCGCCTACCCGGCTATTGTGCTCGGGTGCGGTCCTCGCCAGCCTTACCTGCGCGGGCGTAACCTGCCGCTGGGCACTTTGGAGAAGCTGGATGCGCCCCACTACCTGCCGTTGCCCGCCCCGTCTCTCGGCCACTATCTGAAGTTGGAGGAGGCACATCTGCGCGCCTACCTGGTGCAGCTGGTGGCGGGTTATCCGGGTGCGGTGCATGTTCTGTTGGCGGGTGCTGAAAGCGCTGATCAGCAGCGCACCAATAGTCTCTTGCAAACTCTGGCTGTGTTGCCGGGCGTAAGCGTGCATTGCCTGCCGGGCGCGCACCAGGAGAAGTACCTGCAGGCTCTGCAAAGTAGCCTGCAGTCGGAGCTGTCCGCATCTGTTCCGCCGCTAATTCTCATGCCGCAGCATGCGAGCGCGGTTTACGCTCCCCTGCTGACCGCCCTAACTTCTGGTGCGACTGCGGAGTCTTCGCACTCTCGTGCGTTCTCTTCCCCGCGTGAGCAGAAGATGAACGCCCCGGCGCTCTGCGTGTTGGGCAGTGCCGAGGGCGAGAATTCTGCCAATACCCCCGGTGCGCTTTTTGGTGCCTCTTGGGTTGAGTGTGCGAGCGAGGGTAGCCATCGGCAGAGCATCCGTTACCGCGCGCACGGCTATTCGGCGCCTCCGGTACAGCCTACCGAGGGTGTCTATCAGGTCCACCCGCTGGCGTGTGAGGGCCTGTGCCAGCACGCCGACGGGCTGAGCGTTAAGTCGTTCTGCGCCGCTCTTGAGAACCTGTACCGCGCCGGATGCGAGCAGGAGCAGGGCGCGCTCAACGAAGCGCAGGTGCACCAGTCGGCTCACCTGTTCTCTTCGCTTCAGCGGCAGAGCGCACAGCAGAAGAACCGCGCCGATGACATGGCGGTGGAGTCCGTTCTGCAGCGCTGGTCTGCTCAGCGTTACGCCTCCGATATTCGCTGCTACCTGGGTGTTTCTTCGGGTGGTTTGCTGAATATTGGTCTGTCTGAGCACGGCCCGCACTGGTTGCTCGGTGGCACGACCGGTGCCGGTAAGTCGCAGCTTCTGCGTTCGCTGGTGCTCAGCGCTGCGTTACGTTACCCGCCCGAGCGCCTCGGCCTGATTCTGGTGGATTTCAAGGGTTCGGCTGGTTTGGGTCCTCTTGCTCAGCTACCGCATGCGCTCAGCGTGTTGAGCAATTTTGATGTGTCCGCGGTGGAGCGTGCGCTCGAATTTTTGCGCGCCGATATTCATCGCCGCGAGGTGGATCTGCAGGCGCTCGGCGTGAACTCTTACCGCGACTACCTGGCGTCCTGTCAGGCGGCGGGTACCACTCCGCGCTACCCCGAGTTGCTGATTGTGGTGGATGAGTTCCGCATGCTCATCGATTCCATGCCGGACGCTATGGCTGAGCTGATGCGCATCGCCACGATTGGCCGCTCGCTGGGTCTGCATCTGGTGTTGGCGACTCAGCGTCCGCAGGGTGCTATTTCGCAGGATATTCGCGCCAATATTGCCACGAGCATTTGCCTGCGCGTGGCGAGCGCTCAGGATTCCTATAACCTGCTGGAGCATGAGTCTGCGGCGTATATTTCGGCGGCGCATCCGGGTGCCGGGTATGTGCGCCTGCCGGATGGCCGTTCCCTGCCGTTCCGCGCCCCGCTGGTGGATGCGGTCCCCTCGAGCAGCGATGCCCGTCCGGTGCAGGTGCTGGGTCTTGAGGAGGGCGGCTGGCGTGAGCTGACTGCCACTTCTGCCGTTCAGACGTTGGGCGGCAATGAGGATGAGCTGCTGATTCGTTCGGCACAGCAGATTCGTGCGCTTTATGAACGCGAGTATTCCCCGCTGGGTGCGCAGAAGAGCGCGGCGGTTGAGGATAAGTACTGCCCGATTCCGCCGGAGCTTCCCGAAAACACCCCGCTACCCGCGCTCGAGGCGCCGGTTAGCGGACCGGTCGCGTACGGTATTGACCCGGCGGCTGCCTCTCAGGAACCTGGTGAGCCCAACACCGCCTCCGAAGGGTGCCTGCTGGGCGAGCTGGAGATTGCCCGTTACGGTGTCCGCCGCCCAATCAGCTGGTCGGGGCATCAGGCTCTGGCGCTACTGGCGCAGAACGCCGAACGCGCCCCGATGCTTTACGGGCTTTTAGCTCAGGCGTTTGCCGCCCGCACGCCGGTTGTTCTGCTGACCTCCGACGGTGCGCTCCACCGCGATCTTGAACCCTACACCGGTGCCTTTGAGGCGCTGGTGGGTGCTCAGGAGCTTTCGCATCTGCGGTTCTGCCTGGAGGAGCTGCGCGCCCCGAACCTGTGGGGTGCCGAGGGTACCGCCCGCCCGCTCATCATTGTGGACGGCCTGGACAGCTGGCTGGAGGCGCTGGTTCGCCAGCCCGACACGGAGAACCTGCTCTACGATCTGCTCTCACAGGGGTGCCGCCGCGGCTATTCGGTGGTGTTCACCTCCGCGTTGAACCCGCGCGGTCGTTTCGCTGCTGCGGCACATTCCACGCTGTTGAGCCGCCGCTTCCTGGACGCCGACCTGATGCGTTCGACGAGCAAGGACTACCCAACTCCGGCGCAGAGCCACTACTGCGTGGAAGGTGCCATCAATGAGGAATTGATCGGGGATCAGCCGCTGAGCGCGTCGATTCTTTCGCCCTGCGTTGCGGGTTTCCAGGAGCTGGTTCAGGTTCTGCGGGGTAACGCCGCGAGCGCTTCTAACGGGTCGAGCACTCGCCCCGGCACTCTTCTGCGGCAGTTCCCCGAGTACTATCGCATGCCCTCGACCGAGTACGTGACCGCCGCCCACGCCGCCTGCAATCCTCAGGGCGCTAAGCTTCTCGTCGCGTTTGACCGCCGGCAGATGCCGGTATGGTTGAGCGCCCCGGCTGGCGCGGTAGTTCCGGTGCAGGGTTCCCGGTCGGCGGGTAAAAGTACCCTGCTGGAAAGCATTGCTCGACTCAACCCGCAGCTGGATACCCTCGTCCTTGAGGGTTCTGGCGGCGCCTCGGGTGCTGGCGGCGCCTCGGGTGAGCCGCCAAGCGTGGAGCGTACCCGTGCGCTCCTGGACTCGGTGAAGAACCCCGCGCACACGCTCGTGCTCATTGACGATCTGCAGTACCTACAGCCCGCCGTTCAGCAGCTACTTCTGGAGCGTCGCGGTGAGTTCCGCGCCATGCTGGTCGCCTACACGCCCTGGCCGAGGCGCGTCTCCTCACCCATGCTGGCTGCGCTCATGGGATGCTCGCGTGCGCTCCTGCTCGCGCCCACCTCCCTGGCGGATGCCGACATGTGCACGGTGACCGCGCTACCGCTGGACCGGTTTACGCAGGGTGAGCAGCCCGCCGGTCGCCTCGTGGTAGTGGACGGCGCCTCCGTCTATGCGGCGCAGGTTCCCCTGGCGCTGGCACCAGTAGCGCAAGCTGCTACGTCTGTACAGAAGGTACCGGCAACGGTCTAGGGTTTAGTGGTTTAGCGGCGTCGGCGGTTGTACTTCTCCGCTTCTTCGCCCGATGCCTCGGTAACCGCCTCAATATAGCGGCGGCTGCTGGGCATCAGGACGAAGATGAAGGCTACCGCCGCACCAATAACGCCCGCAATTGTGGTGGACTGGTTAATGTTGAAGCCGAAGGCGCTCACGTTCATGATGAGGGTGCTTGCAGTGACCCACAGGGCGCAGAGGGTAATCAGGATCATGGGCAGGCGCGAGCCGTAACGTCCACGGTAGAACCGCAGGGCGTAAAAGGTCATGCCCGCGGCGATGAGTATTTGAAGCACACCGCCGACCACGCCCTGGGCGGGCTCGCCATTAGATAGGAGGAAGGGGTAGATGATACCGCGAATCAGAATGTATGCTGCGAAGGTTTCGGTCAGGGCGAATGCGTAGATGACGTTGAACGGGCGTGACGGCACGGTGGGCTCCTCATGGGTAGTGTCGGCGGCAGACCGGGGTGTTTTCGGTCCGATGCGCTGGTGCATTAGCGGGTGGGTGCTCCCCTGCCGCGGGTTTGCCTCGGGGCCACCGCCTCGTCGTCGGTGCGGTGTGCAGGGGTTAGGTACCGCTTTATATTATGCCCGAGGCGCCACTCACCCAGCCGCCCACGCCTCGCCTATGAGACGGGGTTCAGAACAGATATGTCACCATGCGATTCCTCAACCTCTCAATTAGACAAAGGTTTGCCTAAGTGATAGATGCCTCAGTGTAATACTGAAGTTTTTAGAGAAAAGTACTTGTCACATCCGCTCCAACATGCGAAAGTTGATAAGTCAATTTTCACCCTAACCCAGGGTGTGCATCCCATTAGCGGATGTATTTGACACGCGCACAGGAAAATAGATGTGTCTTGCCACCGCGTGAGACCGTAAATCATGAAGGAGGTCCACCGTGGATTGGCGTAGTCGTGCAGCTTGTTTGGACAAGGATCCGGAGCTGTTCTTCCCTGTAGGAAACACCGGACCTGCCCTGTTGCAAATTGAAGAGGCTAAGACCGTCTGCCGCTCTTGCGAGGTTGTAGACGTCTGCCTGAAGTGGGCCATCGAGACCGGCCAGGACTCCGGCGTATGGGGTGGCACCAGTGAAGACGAGCGTCGTGCGATGAAGCGTCGCGCAGCTCGTGCCCGCCGTGCATCCTAACTTCCGGAGTATTCAATAGGGCATCAAAAGCGTGGTGCAGTGACATTGTCACTGCACCACGCTTTTGCCATATACAGAACCTATCTAGACAGCAAACTGCCGCCGCTCCCCTGATTGGAAGCGGCGGCAGTTCTACATGTCATGCAAGAAGGCGGCTAGACGAGCACCGCGGTAATGACCACGCGGGTACCCTTCGGCTCATTAGCCTCCCAGCGAATCGAGCCGTTCAGCTCGCTCGCCACCAGGGTACGCACAATCTGCATGCCCAGGCCTTCCTTGCCAGTCACCGGGCGGTAGGCGTTCGGTCCGGACTCTTCAATCTTCTTATCGCCCATACCCTTACCGTCATCGGTAATCACGACTGTGAGGATGTTCTCACCCTCATCGTTAGTGCCGCGAATACCCTCGAGGGTCACGGTGCCGGTCTCGCCGTCCAGGCCGTGCTCCACGGCGTTCGCGACAACCTCGTTAATGACCAGCGCCAGAGGGGTAGCGAACTGGCTCGGCAAAGAACCAAAGGAGCCAATCAGCTTGGTGGACACGTGCTGACCGGGGGAAGCAAGCTCAGCAGCAAGGTGGAACTGACGCTCAATCAACTCGTCAAAGTCGACATTCTGGGTCAGGCCCTGCGAGAGCGCCTCGTGCACGGTAGCAATCGTTGCCACGCGGCGCATCGCCTGCTCCAGGCCCTGACGCGCCTCGTCAGTGGTCATGCGGCGTGACTGCAGGCGCAGCAGAGCAGACACAGTCTGCAGGTTGTTCTTCACGCGGTGGTGAATTTCGCGGATGGTCGCATCCTTGGTCATGAGCTCCAGCTCGCGACGGCGCAACTCAGTCACATCGCGGCAGAGAATCACGGCGCCCTCACGCTCGATACGGGCACGCCTCTGCGCCAGCAGCGGGATGGAGCGCATGGTGACGCGAGCGCGGGCAATGACAAGTTCGGTGCGCAGGTCGCTGCGTCCGGCAAGGACGAGCTGCAGGGTTTCGTCTGCCTGCTCACCGGCAGGAAGCATGGCGCGGGTGACGTCGGCGAGGTTTCGCTTTTCAAGGTAACCACTCAGCCCCATGCGGTTGTACATCGAGTTCGCGTTCGGGGAAGCCACCACCACGCGACCGGCAGGGTCAAGCACAATAATGCCGTCAATCACGCGGGGGTTGCCCTGGGTGTTGTTTCCCTGGGCGAGGGGGTCGGGCCACAGGCCGGAGTGCACCATGGAAAGCATGGTGTCGGCGGCGAATTCGTAGACCTCGTCACTGATGGAGGGGTAGCCGTTGGGGGTGGCAATCTTGTGGCTGGTCAGCAACGCAATGGTGCGGTTGTTACGCACAATAGGTACGAAGGTTACGTGTACGCGCGGACGGGCACCGACGCCTTCACCGCTGCCTTCGTCGGTGTAGGTGCTGATGTTCTGGTCAATCCAGACGCGGTATGCTTCGTCGCGGATTCCGTCTTCCATTTCCTGCTCAATGATGTCGTGGTGGAAGAGGGTTCGGACGTTGGAGGGGCGCACGTGCGCGAAGGCACGGAAAGTACTGGTTTCGCTGGGGCCAGATACGGCATCCGGGGAGCTGCCGTCGGCAACAACGTAGTCGGTGGGGAACCATAGAACCAGGTCACTCTGGGCGATGTCAGAGATGACCTGCCATTCGCCCATGATGAGGTGAACGCGTTCAGTGTCGCCGGGACCGAAGTCGCAGGCGCTCATAATTCCTTCTGCAAAAGACATATATTTGTGTGCTTCCCATGAGTTCGGGTAGATTCAACCATTTTACGGGTTTGGTCGTCGTGAGTCCCATTCAAACGGCAATATGTGGAATAGTTTACAGAGCATTTCTTGAAGCACGCTTTTATTCCCAAATATGACGCAGAGAGATGAGATGCACCCCTCAGTTGGATAGTGAGACATTCGCACCACGTCTCTGCCTTGGCCCCGGGTGAAGATGCAGAAAACCCGGCATACCGGCGCTCCCCTGTTCTGGGAGGAATACCGATAAGCCGGGCCTCTTTCACCCACCTTTGGCGGGCATTAGTTGTAGCTGACGGGCCTACCCGCCGGGACTGATGTTAAACGATGGGGCGCACCGCGTACATGCCCTCGAGCATCGCTTCGAAGGACTGCACGACTGCGTGGCGGGGTGCCACCTCCAGCAGTGCCTCACCGTTGCGGCGCAAACGGTCCATGACCTTACGCTCGTACGGAATCACACCGGTGAGCGGAATCGACAGGTAGCGTGCCCAGTTATCGCGCATTTTCGCCTCCGGGTTGAATCCGGCGGCTTCGCGGCGGCTGCCGTTGAGCCAGTACTGCACATCCGTTTCAGGTGCGAACAGGTCCGGGCGCGACTGCACCTCGCGAGCGAGGTTGATCAGACGCGGCAGGCCGATAACGTCCGCTTCGCCGAGCGCAATCACGCGGTCGGCGCAGGCGAGCGCGGTGAGGGTCGCGGCGTTACGGCGCGGTGCCGGGCCGTCAAAGGTCAGCTCCTCGTCCACCTCGATGGGTGCGGCAACATCGCAGATGACCAGGTCGTAGCGGTGCTTAAGCCATTCGAGTACTTCGGCGAAGGCGCGGGCGCGCACCTCGGGCCAACGCGAGGAGGAGGTGATGCCGCTCAAGAAGTCGAAAGTGCCGTTCTTGAGGGGCACACGCTCCATGATGGCGCCGGCTTTTTTCTCGTCAAGCTGGGCGCGGTCGGCGTCCGAGCAGAGAATCGCCAGGCCGGAGCCGGTGTCCTCGAGCGCCATGAGCGCATCCAGGCTGGGCGCGTAGGTGTCTGCATCGATGAGGCAGACCTGCTGGCCCTGCTGTGCCGCGAGGGCTGCGAGGTTGAAGGCAATGGTGCTTCGACCGGGCGCGCCGTGGGTACCCCAGACGGTCACAATCTTGCCGAGGCGGTGGCCCGGCTGGTAGCGGGAGGGCGCGGCGGGATCCTGGTTGATGTCAGGGTGCTGCGGCAGGGTGCCGTCGTTGTTCTCGTTCTGCACGTGCAGGGCGTAGTCGCTGCCGGGCGCAAAAGAGTCGACGATGGCGGCGGCCTGGCTGAGCACGGATTCCTCGTTGCTGGGAGCGGTTGAGGAGGCTTCCGCCGGCTCATGCGCACCGGGTGCCGGGGTGGCGGGGGCTGCGGGGTCGATTCCGTAGCCTCCGTAGTCGGCGCCGTAGGGTGCGCCGGCGTTTACAGCAGTACCCGCGGCGGGGTCGTAGCCGTACCCAGCCGACTCGTACCCAGCCGGGCTGTGTCCGCCGTTATCGTAACCGTAGCCGCCATACGCGCTGTCGTAGCCGTACCCCACATCGTAGCCGTAGCCTGCGTCCTGACCGTAGGCGGCCTCCGGGTGGTGCACCGCCTGCACGGGCGTCTGATTCGGGGCCTGTGCGGGAATACCATAACCGACGGAGGGGCGGGCGAGCGCCGCATCCACTGCCTGCTCGAGGGAGCCCAGAATCTCGTCGAGGGCAGCTTCGGGGCGGATGCGGTGTGCCTGCGTGGGCAGGGGCAGGTTGTCCGGGGCGATAACCGCCAGGAGCACCTCGGAGGCGGCGAGCGCATCCACGGTGGAGGCGCTCATTTCGGCGGGCACGTGCGCGCAGAGCAACACGCGGGCGATGCCGGTGTGCGCCATACCGACGGCTTCGCTGAAGTCCTGCACGGTGCGCGCCACGGAGACGCGGCCGCGCTGGGATTCGATGCGGGTCAGGAGCGAGCCGTCATCGCCGTAGAGGATGACGGGGATGTTCACTGGCCCTCCCCGTAGGTGCCGGGGATAAGGCTGATCTTGGAGTCGCTATTGCTTTCCTTCACCAGGTCGGTGAGGGCTTCTTCCTTGACCCACAGCTGCACGGTTGCCTTGCCGTTGGCGCCGAGCACGCCCTCGTCGACCGTGATGGCGACGATTTCTGCGTTGGTGACGATGGCGCGGGCACCGTTTTCGGTGCGGTTATCGCTCTTGGTGTCGGGGTTGCGCGGGCCGGAGGTCCACACGTCCACGCGCTCGCCCGCCTTCAGCGCGGAGGCTGCGGCACGGTCAATGCTGACGGTGGCGAGGCGGCGGCCCGGGGAGGTTTCGGTACCTACGGATTCTTTGCTGATGAGGTTGCCGGCGGGGATGCGCTGAATCGCGATTTTGCCGTTCATCTGGGCGGCGTCGGCGCGGGTGAAGTACTTGTCCTTGGCGGAGTCGATGTTCGCTTCGACTCGGGCTAGTTTATCTTCGGTGATCTTCTCACCGAGGCGGATCTCGCTTTTGGCGGTGTAGTACTCGGTCTTGCTGTTGTTCGCCTGCACGTAGAGCTGCACGCCGGTGATGGAGACGAGCACGAGCAGCACACCGAGGATGAATCGCCAGTCCTTGACGGTGGGCCTTTTGAGGCGTTTGGCGTGGGGCTCGGTGAGGGTGGAACGCTTCGTCGCGTTCTGTCGTATGCGCATGATGTGGTTGTGCCTTTCGGTGCGGAAGCCGGCGGTGATTCCGGGGTGTGTTCAACTGACCGATGAGCGAGTGGTGTGTGTTCGTTAGTGCTTTGACTGGATTCTGGCGCTAACCCTAACAGCATATTTCATTTAGTACTCGCTCTCAACAAGAGTCGTGTTTATGAAATATTTTTGAGTTTCGTCCCTTTTGAAGGGGTGATTAGATAACTTTTCAGCTCATATAAGGCTTTTTGCGGGCAAATTTCGCGGTGATGGCATATACTGAAAGTACTCAATAGATGTTCACTACGAACTCTATCTGAAAGGCTACTAACGGTAGCTAGGGGCCCAGGATTTCACTCACGGAAAGGATCCAATTCGATGACTGCACCTCGTTTCCTCACTCTGAGCGACGTCGCCGAGGAGCTGCAGGTTTCGCTTTCGCAGGTACGCGCTCTGGTGCGTAGCGGCGAACTTCCCGCCATTCAGATTGGTGGGCGTAACCAGTGGCGTATTGAACGCTCTCGTTTCGAAGAGTACATTACCGAGCGCCACGAGCAGACTCTGGAGGCAATTGCTTCCGGCAAGCTCACTGCAAAGGCTAAGGCTGAGTAGCATTCGACATGCACCTCGCGGGCGCAACGCTCGAGTGGTTTCAGAAAGGTCCGCTCCTCTCGTTGAGATTTCAATGAAGAGGGGCGGACCTTTTTGTATTTTTATTGCTTTGATGCGGGCTTTTTAGCGCGAGATACGGGCAATCACCGCACTGACGCGAGCCAGCGGGATGGTGCGCACGCCGGCGCCGCGAGGTGCGCGGGAGTAGCCGGAGGCACCCTGACTATAGCCTGCCTGACCGTAGACCCCCTGCGAGCCATAGGCTGCACGCGCGTACTGGTCGCGTTCGTAGATGCGCGGATACTGGCCACCGTTGAGCAGGCGCAGCTCGAGGAAGTCCGCGCCGACTCGCTCAATCACGCCGTCGTAGCTGACGGTTCCGCCCTCGAGGGAGAGGCGGACGGGTTCGCGCGCCATGGCGAGGGAGCGGAGGGCGAGCTGGATTTTCATGCGGTAGCGTTCGGGGCGAATATCGGCGCGACCGGGGGCGATGCCGCCTTCCCACCAGAGCATTCCGCGCAGGGGGATGATGATGTTCTCGCCGCGCGCTTCGATGCTGACCCATTCCTCGCCGACCATTTCGAGCTTGCCTTCGTAGGTTTGCATGTCGGTGGCACAGATGCGGATGGGCCCGCCAACCTGCGCGAGGAGGCGGTCGTCGAGGGTGATGGTGGAGTAGTGGACGCGGGCGACTTGGCGGGCGTCCTGTTCCATATCCCAGGCGCGTTCGGAGGCGAGGCGCGCCTCAATGTCTCGTAGGAACTTTTCCATGCTCATGCTATGACCCTACCTGAGGATGGGTGCAGATACGAACCGGGGCGTTTTTCCGCTCAGGTGACGGTTGCCAAGCTTGATTTTTGAACCAAATTCCCCCAAATTACATGTTTTTCATACATTTTGATGCTTTTTGCTTCATTTTTGGTGTTACTTCCTGTATAAATGAAGCAACACCAAAACATATCAAACACACCATTTGGAGGTCATTGTGGACCGTTTTTCCACGCCGGGTCAGGCACCCGCAGCCTTCGCTTCGCATCCCCTTGCGTCCGTTACTCCTCTGGCATCCGGCACTGACGCAGGTCACGGAACCAGCACCAAGGCTAACTACCAGGACGCTCTGCTCTTCATCGCCCCTCCCCTACTTTCCGCGGCGGTCCTGGGCGCGTTGAGTGTGAACCTGCACCGCATCCCCTCGGCGCACCCGCTGACAGACGCTTCGCTGCTCTGCGCTGGAGCGGCGGCGCTCCTCATTACCGCGTGGTGGTTCATCAGCTTTATCTGCGCGCTCTTCTACGCTCGTTCCCTGCGAGTTTCAAGCCGCAACGCTGACCGCGCAGTGCTGAAGGTCCCGGCAATTTTCCGTCCGCGCTTTATGCGCCGCATCGTCCTGACGCTCGGCGGCACGGCTCTTGGAGTGGGTGCGGTTTTGGCTCCCGCGCAGGCTACGGTGGCTACGCCCAGCAACGCCGGGGTAAACGGCACGGAGGGACTACCGCAGACGACCATTTCGGCGGTCATGACCACAGACTCAACGAGCACCGCAGCTTCAATGGGCACCGCAGCTTCAACGAGCACCGCGACGGCAGAGGCCAGCCCAGCCACCGCCTCAGATGCGGAGCCCACCAGTACCACCACGGACAGCGTCACCCCGGAAGCCGCCTCCGCTCCCCTGGCTCTCTCTGCAGAGATTCCCGATATTCCGCTGGCTCCTCAACCCACGGAGGCTGCAGGCTCTCTGCAGGATCGCAGCCCGTTCTTCTCCCCACCCCGTGCTGAGGCGGGCACATACTCCTACACGGTTCAGGCGGGCGATACGCTCTGGTCCATTGCCGCCGAGCAGCTGGGTGAAGGCACCGACGCCTCCACCATTTACAACTACACTCTCGATATTTACGAGGCGAATAAGGACGCTCTGGGCCAGAACGCCGAACTGCTCTACGCGGGGCAGGTTCTGCAGATCCCCGAACAGCCCGTTCATTAGCCCTCGCCTTTTACCTCACCCGATAGCTTTCGCTCAACCCACCTCACATACCCTGCACCGAAAGGAGCCGTCATGAGCTTCTCCCATCTTCTCCCCCGCGCCCCGTGGACCCCGCCGCATCAGCCTGCACAGCCTGTCAGCCCGTATTCGAAGAGTCGCCCGTCCGCTCAGTCTGTGGTTCAGCAGCCGGTCATTCCGCAGCAAGCGGAGCCTCTCCCCGAGCAGGGTCAGGGCACGATGGCTCTGGTGCAGAAGCGTAATAGCCCGTCGGTTTACTCGCTGTTGCCGCTGCCGCGTTACGAGCAGCATTCGGCGCAGCGTCCGCAGGTGATGAAGAAGGGCCGCCCGTTGCGTCCGGCGGATGCACTAGCTCGCCAGTTGGAGGGCCGTTGCGCGGGTGTGGCGATTGCGTACCTGGAGATTATGTCGGCTCGTCGTTCGCGTCAGCAGTTGGCGCAGTGGGTGTCTGCCGATTGTTTCCACCGTCTGCTGCCGTTCTTCCCGAAGAACCCGCGTCAGGTGCGCAAGGAGATGTTGTTGACCCTTCCGCCGGTTCTGTTGCGGGTGCGAGCGCAGAAGGTGCACGAGGAGCTCTACGAGGCGGTGGCGCTACTGCGTTGTGCGGATAAGGTTCGCGTGGTGACCATGCAGATGCGCCTGATTCACGGTATGTGGCTGATTACCTCGATCGAGCAGCCGCAGAGCCGAGTGGACGAAGACTAAGGTTTCCCGTACACAACGCGCCCAGACACGCAGAGACACGCCCAGACACGCAGAGACACGCCCAGATACCCACAGGCATGCACAGACACCCTCAGACATACAGAGGCACGCAGAGAGGGTGCGAATCCGGTATTGGATTCGCACCCTCTCTGCGCGTCTATAGCGTTTTCGGGTTTACGCCGAGGCTAGCTTTCCTTGGTGCGCTCAACGTGAACCTGCTCGTGGCCGTCCTCATCGGGGGCGGAGTACTGCAGGAACTTCGGGCGCGAAGGCTCAGCCAGGCGCACGGCAGAAGCCTGAGTACGCTGCTTGGACAGGTCCAGGTTGAACAGGTAGGTCACGGTCTCTTCGCGGACCGCGCCGAGCATCGCCTGGTACATGTCGTAGCCTTCACGCTGGTACTCGACCAGCGGGTCACGCTGAGCCATCGCACGCAGACCGATACCTTCCTTGAGGTATTCCATCTCGTACAGGTGCTCGGGCCAGCGCTCGCCAATGACGGACAGCATGACGCGGCGTTCGATTTCGCGCATGCTCTCTTCGCCGACGCCCTTCTCACGCTCATCGTAGATGAGGTGTGCGTCCGCCAAAACTTCCTTCACGATCTGGTCGCGAGTGATCTTGGTGCGGTCGCCAGCGTCTTCAGCGAGGTCGTCCACGGTAATGGAGATGGGGTACACCTGCTTGAGGGCGCTCCAGAGCTCGTCGAAGTCCCAGTCCTCGGCGTGGCCTTCAGAGACTCGGGCGTCAATGATGGTGGTCAGCACCTCGTCCACGAAACCGGAAATCTGTTCCTTCAGGTCGTCACCGTGCAGGATACGACCGCGGTCCTTGTAGATCGCTTCACGCTGGCGGTTGAGCACGTCGTCATACTTGAGCACGTTCTTACGCTGTTCAGCGTTACGGCCTTCAACGTTTGACTGGGCGGTAGCGATAGCGCGGCTGACAATCTTGGAGTCCAATGCGGAGTCCTCGGGGGCTGCCGCCATGAGGCGGGTTGCCATGCCGGTGTTGAACAGGCGCATCAGTTCGTCGGTCAGCGACAGGTAGAAGCGGGACTCGCCCGGGTCGCCCTGACGGCCGGAACGACCGCGCAGCTGGTTGTCGATACGGCGGGACTCGTGACGCTCAGTGCCGAGCACGTACAGGCCACCGAGCTTGGTGACTTCATCGTGCTCTTCTTTAGCGGCGTCTTCGCAGGCCTTCAGAACCTCGGGCCAGCGTGCCTCGTATTCTTCGGAGTTGGTGTTCGGGTCCAGGCCGAGCTCACGCATCTTCTCGACGGCCTCAAATTCGGGGTTACCGCCGAGCATAATGTCGGTACCACGGCCAGCCATGTTGGTTGCCACGGTGACGGCGCCCTTACGGCCCGCCTGCGCAACAATGGCTGCCTCACGCTCGTTGTTCTTCGCGTTCAGCACCTCGTGGCGCACACCAGCCTTCGCCAGCTGGCGGGACAGGTATTCGGAGTTCTCCACGCTTGCGGTACCAACCAGAATCGGCTGGCCCTTCTCGTGGCGTTCCTTAATGTCCTTGACGACCGCCTTGAACTTGGCAATTTCGTCGCGGTACACCTTATCGGGGTTGTCGATGCGCTGCACACCCTTGTTGGTGGGGATGGGCACCACGCCGAGCTCGTAGGTGTTCATGAACTCTGCCGCTTCGGTTTCCGCGGTACCGGTCATGCCGGACAGCTTGTCGTACATGCGGAAGTAGTTCTGCAGAGTCACGGTCGCCATGGTCTGGTTCTCAGGCTTGATTTCGACGCCTTCCTTCGCCTCAATCGCCTGGTGAATGCCGTCGTTGTAGCGGCGGCCCGGCAGAATACGACCGGTGTGCTCGTCAACAATCAGGACCTCGCCGTCAATGACCACGTAGTCCTTGTTGTTGGTGAACAGCTCCTTCGCCTTGATGGAGTTGTTCAGGAAGCCAATGAGCGGGGTGTTCTTGGATTCGTAGAGGTTCTTCACACCCAGGTGGTCTTCCACCTTGTCAATGCCGGATTCGAGGATGCCGACGGTGCGCTTCTTCTCGTCTACTTCGTAGTCTTCACCGCGCTTGAGCAGGGTTGCGGCAATGCGCGCGAACTCTGCGTACCAGCGGTTCGCCTCACCGGCTGCGGGGCCGGAAATGATCAGAGGGGTACGTGCCTCATCAATCAGGATGGAGTCGACCTCATCGATAATGGCGAAGTTGTGGCCGCGCTGAACCTGCTCCTCCACGGTCCACGCCATGTTGTCACGCAGGTAGTCGAAGCCAAACTCGTTGTTCGTACCGTAGGTGATGTCCGCGGCGTACTGCTTACGACGCTCGTCCGGCTCCATGGAGGACAGAATCACGCCGCACTCCATGCCCAGGAAGCGGAACACACGACCCATGAGGTTCGCCTGGTACTCAGCCAGGTAGTCGTTCACGGTCACGATGTGCACGCCCTTGCCGCTCAGGGCGTTCAGGTATGCGGGCAGGGTCGCGACGAGGGTCTTACCCTCACCGGTCTTCATTTCGGCAATGTTGCCCAGGTGCAGTGCAGCGCCACCCATGAGCTGCACGTCGTAGTGGCGCTTGCCCAGGGTGCGCTTGGACGCTTCACGGACTACCGCGAAGGCCTCCGGCAGCAGAATATCGAGGGATTCGCCGTCCTTGACGCGCTCGCGGAACTTGTCGGTCTCCGCTCGCAGTTCCTCATCGGTCATCGATGAGAAACTGTCCTCGAGCGAGTTCACCGCCTTAGTGTACGCTTCGAGCTGTCGCAGAACCCTCTTATCGCCGGTTCGGAGGATTTTCTCCAAGAAAGATGCCACTGAGCTTCTACTCCTTGCTTGTTTCGGTACCCTCACCAAGGGCGCGCGAAAGTGCGCGCGGTGAGGCCTTCCTACATATTGTATGGCAGAGCCGCCTAATTCGCCCGTCCGAGCTCTTTTTTACGCTGTGCGCCCACGAGGTGACATTTGGTGACGCTCGAATCTTTCACCTTCCGGTTGAGGCGGAGCCGCCCCATCCGTCTAAAGGAACGTCTAAAGAAACAGATGTGTGGAAGGCAAAGAAAAACCCGGGGGCCTGGAGAAACACGGTGTGTGTTCCCAGACCACCCGGGTCTTGAGCCTGCTCGCTGAGTACGACCTCTAAAGAGCCTTACGCCTCAGCATTCAGCAGGTACGTTAGTTTTACTCGTTGTCCAGAGTAATGATGCCGTAGCTCCAGCCCTTACGGCGGTATGCCGCAGCCGGTGCGCCGGTCTCGCTGTCAATGTACAGGTAGAAGTCGTGACCGACCAGTTCCATACGGTCAACAGCTTCTGCGGGAGTCAGACGCTCACCCTTGAAGCTCTTGTGGCGAATCTCGATGGGAGATGCGGCTTCGTCGGCGAGGGTGACCTCGCTGTTGTCGAATGCTGCTTCTTCAACCGGAACATCCGGCAGCAGAATCTCGGTAATTGCTTCGGTAACCACGGGAATCGAGCCGGTAGCGTCCGCCACGGAGACGGGGTGCTTGCCACCGCGCTTGTGCAGCTTGCGGCGGTCACGTGCACGGCGCAGACGCTCCAAGAGCTTGCCGTAGGTTTCATCGAAGACCGCGAACTTGTCGTGACCCTGGGCTTCGGAACGGAGGACAGGGCCGGTACCAACAACAGTAATCTCAACGCGGATGGACTCGCCACCCAGGTGACCGTCCTTGCTGAACTTGACGTCGATGTCCTTCACGTTATCGCCGAGCTGCGCGAACTTCTGAACCTTGTCGTTCACGTATTCTTCCAGGCGTTCGGTGACCTTGATATTGCGGCCGTAGATGTTGACTTCCACGATCATTCCCTCCAGGTTGGGGGCTTATACCGCGTCCGGTTGGACCCGGTACGGGGGTTCGACTCCAATGCCGTTCCCTTGTATTTATTTTAGTACGAAACATGGTTTATATCACTAGATATGACAAATATTTAGCCCAAATAATAGCTATTCGTCGGTCTGCGAACTTTAACAGCTAAAAATCGTGTATCTCTTGCAACTAACTACAAGAAACGCTACATCTGAGCTTTTTTCGGTACCGCCGCCACGGCGCACACGCCCAGCACCCGCGAACCCGCCTCCTGCAGCACGCGCACCATCTCGGAGGCAGTCGCACCGGTCGTCACCACGTCATCACAGATAATGCTCACCCGCCCCGAACACAGGGCGGGCTCCATGACACGCAAGGCACCGTGCATCCGCTCGGCACGACCCACAGCACCCAGGCCCTTCTGCTCGTTCTGCGCACCGGAAATCGCATCAGAAATAATGGAGGCGCCACTCCCCCGCTGTTTACGAGGAACGTACCCGATAACGTCCACAGCGCGCACCCGCACCGAGGCAGGCAAACGCCGATTGAGCTGACGCACCGCCTCCTGCACCAAAAGATTCGCCGGCGCATAGCCGCGGCGGCGCACACTCTGCGCAGACGACGGTGCCGGAACCAACAGAATCTCAACCGGCGCAGAAGAACCGGGTTCAGCCTGAAGCTCCTCCCGGCGAGCGCGTAGCAACTCATACACGCTACGCGCCAAACCCTCGCCCAGCAGGGGCAACAAATCGGTGCGGCCGGCATTCTTCAACGCCAACAGCGCACGCGGCATGATTCCCTCATAACGGGATGCCGCACGCACCTCAGGGGCACCTCCGCCAGTAGCGCAGTCGCCAGAAGACAGAGGCTGCAGAACCTGTACTTGTTCCACACGAGCCAACGCCGAATGCAGCTGCGGCAGACACGCCTCGCACAGCGGCGAACCTGCACCATAGGCAACCGGCACCGCACAGCACGGGCAGGTACGCGGCATCAGAACCTCACCCAAAGACCCGCCGGCGCTCTTGAGAGCACCCGCAAGCCCGGTCAGAGACTTGCTCAGGGACCCGTTCACGGGCTCGTTCAAACCACGCTGTTCTGAACTCACCGAAAGCAACCTTTCCGCGCGCTATACCCGGTGCCCGAGGCTAACCGGCGTAACTAATCTCGTGCAGAGTCGTATCCAGACGGATCCAGCCGCGCTCCTCCATCAGGTAGCACGAACCGTCAGAACGGTGGGCAATAATGTTCGACGTATTATCCGCCGTCGAAATGGTCATCACGCCATCCAGACGGTCCAGCTTCGTCTCTTCACCGCTGAGGGAAATCACCTCAGACTCACCGTTCTTCACGTTCACCACCACGACGCTCTGGTCGCCAGCCCAACGGGCATTACGCGGAGTCACCGAAGAGCTCAGACGAACCATCTCCGTCAGGCGCAGAGGCTTGCCGGCATCATCACGCACAATACCGGAAATAATCACAGCCGACGCACCCTCAGTTGACGCCACAATCGCCATGCGCGCACCATCGTGAGAGACGTTCACGCTCGTAAAGCTCAAATTACGCTGCCACGACAGACCAATATCCACGCCGCGCTCGCGCTCATTCGCGTCCTCAGAGTCCGGCTTGAACGCACGCACAACGCCCGTACCATCGGCAGCCCACACCCAACCGTACGCATCAAAGCTCGGAGCAGTCAGAGCGGTACTCTGCCACACGCGGCGGGCAGTACCCTGATACACCGTGTACAGGCTCGCGGCATCATTCGCCAAGCATGCATAAACATCCGCAGTGTAACCCATCGCCGGGGAGCTCAACTGGCTCACGCCACGCAGAAGCAGCTGCTCGCCCGCGTTGCTCATGTAGTCATCACGCGCCACCATCTGGCCGTTCGAATTAATAGCAACCGTGCGGGCAGGAACACCCGGGTTCAGCTTCACCGCAGAAAAGCCGCTCGGTGCATTCTCAGGAATCAAAGTACCGTTGTAGAACACCTCGGTCTTACCCAGACCGGAGAAGTTCTCCAAACCGTGCATAATCTGCTCACGCACACGCGCCAAACGGTTATCGTCCAGGTGCTCACCCGAAAGACGAACCAGCACATCCTGGTTATCGCTCATGGTCGCCGTCTCAAGGCTCATCGACTCGTTCAACGCCGAGAACGCAACATCCTTCAGGTAGGAGGCCGGGCCAGCCATCAGCGTACGCACCAGCAACTCAAAATAGCGGTCCGTATGCGGGAACCAACGAATATCCGGCACAGCATAACGGAACGCACGATCATAGAAGTACAGGCGGCACGGGCTAAACACGCGCTCAAACTCGGCACCATCCAGCCACAGACCATCCGGGCAGGAGCTAATACGCCACTGGTTATCTTCCATAACCATGGTGAAGTCCTGAGTTTCAGTCTGAGCCTCCGGGAAGGTGCTCGTAATACCCTGACTATTCACAGTCGCCGTCTGCTGGAAACGCACATGGTAGGTACCCTCGGCAGCTCCACTATCGTCACTGCGAGGCTGCACCGTATTACGGTACACGCGAGTCGTACCCATAGGATTCCAACGGCGCGCAAAAGAAGAACTCAAATACTGGCGCGCCACAGCATAATTCTCAATGCTATCCACACCAGCACGCACGAAGCCCTCAATAATCGCCTCGGGGGTAGCACCCGCCAGCGGTCCCGGCGCACGCGCCGGAGAAGTATTAACGCTCTTCACGTCCAGACCGCTGCTGTGCTGAGTCACTCGATCGTTCGAAGGAAGACCCGCGCAAGAGCTCACGAGCGTCGCCAAAGACACCGCGCCCCAAGACAGCGCGGCGCGTCGAGAAACAATAGCCCTGTGAGCCATGGAGGTCTTAACCTTCCTCTACGAACAAAGACAAACAATCGCCAACTACCGTTGCAGGCCATCGCAACACGGTGAAAAGATGACCACAGCGAAATAGCAACACCGTGAAAACATATCTGCATTGATTGTACTGGGTGAACAGTGCAAATACGCAAGGATAAGCGTAAATACAGCCGAGCAACACCAACGCACCGATATATGACAGAAGCCTAAAGCCTCTCCCCGTTTGAACCCCTTAGAGCTCGCCCTCAAGGTTCGCTCGAGGAGCAATATTGGGCAGCGTATCCTTCGCGGTCGCCGAACGATGCGCACTCACCTCAGGCTCACCCGTCACCAAAACCGGCGACTCGCCCAAAGGCGCACCGTGAATTAGCGGCAGGTTTATCGTGAAGCAGGCACCGCGGCCCTTCTCGCCCCACGCCTCAATCGTGCCGCCGTGCAGACGCACATCCTCAGCAGCAATCGACAGCCCCAGACCCGTACCGCCCAGGGTGCGCTTACGTGAAGTATCAGCACGCCAGAAACGGTTGAACACCTGAACAGCCTCATCCTCAGACAGACCGATACCGTGGTCACGCACCGCAACACCCAGGTTCGTGGCATTCGCACCCACGTACACGTCAATCGGGCGGGACTCGCCGTGCTCAATCGCGTTGTACAGCAGGTTACGGAGCACACGCTCAATACGCACGCGGTCCATATCAACCATGATGCTCTCATGGCTCGTATGCACGTTCAGCTTAGTATTCGTGCGCTCCAGGTGCGGCAGAGCCTCCTGCAGAATATTCGACAGCACACGCATGAAGTCTTCAGTGTCGATGGTCAGCATTGCGCTACCGGCATCGAAACGAGAAATCTCCAGCAGGTCAGAAAGCATCGACTGGAAACGATCCACCTGATCGTGCAGAAGCTCCACGGTGCGGCTCTGCGTGCGCTCCATCTCGTTACGCGTATCGTACAGAAGCTCCGTACCCAGACGAACCGTCGACAACGGAGTACGCAACTCGTGCGAAACGTCAGAAACGAATCGCTGCTGCAGAGTCGACAGACGCTCCAGCTGAACAATTTTCTCCTGCAGCGAGTCAGCCATCAGGTTGAAGGAATAGCCCAGACGCGCCGCCTGGTGCTCACCGTGTACAGACACACGCTGATCCAGATCGCCAGCAGCCAGCTTCTCCGCCGTAATAGCGGTCTGCGTAATCGGGCGGACCACAAAACGAGTCACAATCCACACCACAGAAAGCACCACAGTAAGCAGTGCGCAGAAACCGCCAAAAAGAACAAAGTTAATATGCGCAATCGTGGCGGAAGAATCCGTCATATCGTACACAAGGAACAAACCGTAATTAGGGTTCTGAGAAATAGAAATATGTGTACCAACAATAAGCACCGGATAGGTACGCTCACGATTATTTTCGACAGTAGTCACCGTAGACGTCTGCCAGAAAATACCCTCTTTATCGCGAACAGTTTGTTTGAAATCATTCGGAATACTCGAAGAATTCAAAGAATTATTACTGCTCTGCTCAGGAATAAAACCCTGCTTACCTTGACCTTCCAAAGGCACAAGAATCCAATTGCGCTTACCCGAGCTACCCGCATCCAGCACGGTCAGGGTACGGCTCACATTACGGCGAATTTCGCTGTCACTACGGGCCTCAGAGGAGTCCAGCACGCTCTGAACGTTACGGAAACCACTCTCCGATTCCGCCAGCGCCTGACCCTTCTGATTCTCAAAAAGACTCGTCGCAATCTGGCTCGACAAGGACCAACCCACCATCAAGAAGCTCAGGAACATCATGATGCCCGCAGTACCCAAAGCACGGAACTGCAGAGATTCCTTCCACAAACGCTGAGCGCGCTGCATCAGGCTCCTACTACTCTGCTTTTTCGCCTTACGCGGCTTGGAAGTGCGGGTACGCGAAGAGGCGGAGGCTACCGCCTCCGCCGTCAAAGCGCCGTGCTCATGGCTCGACTTCGCAACAGACAATCAGGTTATCCCTTCGCCTATGAATAGGTTCCGATTAGCTACCGGAAGATCCCACCAGCTCGGTCGGAATCTTATAGCCAACGCCACGGACCGTCTGGATAAAACGATCCGCACCCAGCTCATCAAACTTAGCGCGCAAACGCTGGACGTGCACGTTTACCAGCGAATCGCTCACATCAGTGTAACCCCAGACCATATCCAGCAGTTCCTGACGGCTCAACGCCTGACCCGGGTGGCGCACCAGCGCAGCCAACAGGTCAAACTCCAGAGGAGTCATCGGAACCTCAGTGCTGTGGTACTTGACGGTACGGCCGTCCATATCCATGACAATATCGCCAATAGACACCACCAGCTGGCGGCTCTCACGCGGACGCAAACGGGTACGAATACGCGCCAACAATTCAGCGTGCTTAAAAGGCTTAGCAATGTAATCATCAGCGCCAGCCTCAAGACCCTTAACAACATCTTCAGTGTCGCTTTTAGCGGTCAACATAATAATCGGCACATTAGAAGAACGACGAATTTGCTGGCACACTTCAATACCGTTCATGCCAGGAAGCATCAAATCCAAAAGCACCAAATCGGGAGTGGAACGCATAAAAGTTTCAAAAGCGCGTGCACCATTTTCGCAAAAAACGGCGTTGAAACCCTCCTGCGCGAGCACGAGGCCAATCATTTCCGCCAGAGCATCATCATCATCAACCACCAAAATGGTGTGTGCATCGCTAGCGCTCACAGTACCTCCCTAAAGAAATGTCGTAAATACTTACATAAAAATGCTGATTCTCTAATCATACCGCGCGCTCAGCCAAAGCACGGGCACACTCTGTCACACGAGCCAGGGAAGCCGTGGCATCCAGCACACTCACCGTACCCGAAGCCGCCCCAGCAGACGCGGAACCCCGCTGAATACGCTCATCAGGCATCAAACCCACCGCGCTCAGCTGGGCAGATTCAAGACCAACCTCACGCCACAGGCTATGCAGGCGGCGGACCTGATCCGGCACCCGCGCAGAGGTCACCACCGGAAGCCACAGCTGAGCCTGCGCCTCCAGAAGCTGCGCCACGGGTTCCCATGAACGAGGGTCACTCAGCGGCGGAACCTGCAGCGTGCCGGGCCCCTTGAGGCGGGCGCGATCAGGGTGCAACAGCAAAGCGCAGGGGGCGGCGCCCTCAACCTGCATCGCCTTCACCAGCGCCAAAGCATCAAGGGTAGGATGCGCCTGGCTCAGCAGCTTCAGCTCCTGCACCGGCTTGAGCGCGGTGCCGTCCACATCAAGGATGAGCTGCAGGTTCAGTTCAGCGAATCGCTCCGCCACACGGCGGTACACCTGCTGATAGTAGTGAGGCTGCAACGCCGACAGGGAGCGGAAACCACTCACCGTAGGAATCGAGCCCTCCATCAGACGTTGAAACTCCGATTCATCCAGCTGCACGGCAATCAGCGCCCGCGGGGCCTGCAGAGCCTCACGTAGAGAATCCACCCAGCGTTCCAGGCCCTCCAGGAAAGACTCCAGCAGGTCACGGCTCGCCCCCGCGTCACTGATAGCGCGCTCACCGCCGGGCAGGTAGATGCTGGCGGCAAGGGTCAGCGGGCCAACCAGCTGAATCTTATACACCGCGGCGGTGTCCTGTCCGGAGCCAAAACGTTTCTTCTGCGCACCCACGCGATCAGCTAGGAGATTGATATCCGAGAGCAGACGATCCTGCGCCAGGGCAGACTCGCGCGCTCCCCTGCCGCCGCTATGCACCATGCGCCAGCCAAACGAGGCACCGTCAAAGGCAAGCCCCTCGCACACCGCCAGGGTGCGTGCCAGCGGGGTGCTCTTCCAACCCAGCGCCGGCAGATGCGGCAGGAACGGCAGGTGTGGAGAACCCAGCTCACCCTCCACACGGGACATCGCCTCGCCCAAATCGTCACCGGGAAAATCGCCCAGGCCGCTGGCACGTACCAGCGGACGCTCGGTAGCGAGCGCGGCGAGGTCCTGTTCGGTCAGCTCGTCCCCCTCGGGGGCGCGGTACTCACCGGGCAGGAGCAGGCGCTCCGGCACAGGTTCGGTGCGGGCAGCCTGGCGGTTGGAAGAATGAGCGGGCATAGGGGTTTATCCAGAGGGATCAGATAACGTACAAATTCAAACGTAGCGACGCGAAAGTAGCGCGTTACTAGCCTTCGGACTTCTCAGCTTCGGTTGCCTCGCCGTCCTGCTCAGCCTGCTCGTTTGCGATGCGCACGTGGTGGCGAATCACCTCAGAAATAATGAAGTTCAGGAACTTCTCCGCGAACTCCGGGTCCAAGCTGGATTCCTTCGCCATGGCACGCAGGCGAGCGATCTGTGCCTCTTCACGACCGGGGTCGCCGGCGGGCAGGTTGTGCTTAGCCTTCAGGATGCCCACGCGCTTAGTTGCCTGAAAACGCTCCGCGAGGATGTGCACCAGCGCTGCGTCAAAGTTGTCGATGGAGCGGCGCATGGCGAAGAGCTCTTCGTAGACTTCCGGTGCGACTTCATCGCCCATGGAGGTGGCGTGGGGGTCAAATTCGCAGGACGTGTTCTCGGCGGTCATCGGTTTCTCCTCAGATCGTTTGTGGTCTTCTATGCGATGCGGTTGCGGTGTGGTTGGGGCAATCCGCGGGGTGTCTATCGCTGGGAGTTGGCGCTCAGGGTTTCCTGAATATCTTCGCGGTCCAGTGAGTAGGCGCGGGCGATGGTGGACTGGCCCAGCACGCGGGTGCCCTGGTAGAGCACCATGGTCTGGCCCGGTGCCACGCCGGAGAGCGGGTCCAGCAGGCGCACTACGGTTTCTAGGCGCAGTGCGCCTTCTTCTTCAGCTTCGGGGTCGGGTGCCCAGGTCATGTACGCCTTGGCGCGGACCGGGTCGGCGTGCGCGCGAACCTGTGCGGTCACCTCGAACTCTTCACTGCGAGCGCCCAGCTGTGCGGGCTCTTCCAGGAAGCGTGCCGCCTGTTCCACGGGTACGCCCGCCCAGGTGGCGCGGATACCACGGATTTCGTGCACGGCAAGCAGCTCGCGGGAGCCGACGATGACTTCGTTCTCCTTGGGGCGCACCTCCAGCACAAAGCGGGGCTTACCGTCGGCGGCGGGGCGGCCCAGAGCCAGGCCCTTGCGCTGGCCCACGGTGTACGCCTGCGCGCCGGGGTGCTCGCCGAGCACCTCACCGTGGGTGTCCTTGATGAGGCCGGGGCGCATCTTGATGTGGTCGCCCAGCCAGGCGCGGGTATCGCCTTCGGGAATGAAGCAGATGTCGTAGGAGTCCGGCTTCTTCGCCACGGAGAAGCCGCGTTCTGCCGCCTCCGCACGCACCTGTGCCTTGGAGGGGGTGTCCGCCAGGGGGAACCAGGCGTGCTTGAGCTGTTCGTGGGTGAGCACGCCGAGCACGTAGGACTGGTCCTTCGCCCAGTCGGCGGCGCGGTGCAGTTCGCGGTTGCCGTCTTCGGTGGTGATGACGCGGGCGTAGTGGCCGGTCACCACGGCGTCGAAGCCGAGGGCGAGGGCACGCTCGAGGAGCGCTGCGAACTTGATCTTTTCGTTGCAGCGCATGCAGGGGTTGGGGGTTCGTCCGGCTTCGTATTCGGAGATGAAGTCGTCGACCACGTCTTCTTTGAAGCGTTCGGAGAAGTCCCAGACGAAGAAGGGGATGCCCAGCTGGGAGCAGACGCGGCGGGCATCCATGGAGTCTTCGAGGGTGCAGCAGCCGCGGGAGCCGGTGCGTAGGGTGCCGGGCATGCGGGATAGGGCGAGGTGAACGCCGACTACTTCGTGTCCTGCTTCTACGGCGCGGGCTGCGGCGACTGCGGAGTCAACGCCGCCGCTCATAGCTGCAAGAATTTTCACTGCCTATCCTTCTGTTGTGTTGAGCCTCTAGGAACATTCGGGGCGTGCCCTGTGCGGGCGCGCTTTCCGTTACTGTAGCTACCCATTGTACGCAGGGGCCAGGCGGGATATTGGGCAGTGCACCCTCAGCCCGCCCTCAGCGAACGCTGAGATTGCAGGCTGAGAGCGGGTTGGTATCTTCTCTTGTGGTTTTCTAGTGCCAGCGGGAGGCATCCGGCAGCTGCGAGGACAATCCCGCTTTCGCGGCCTGTTCGTAGGCGGCGGGTAGTGCCGCAATGAGGCGCGCAATATCGGCTCCGGTGGTGGAGTGGCCGAGGGTGAAGCGCTGGGCGCTACGGGCGGTGTCTTCGTCCATGCCCATTGCCATGAGCACGTGGGAGGGGCGGGTCACCCCGGCGTTGCAGGCGGAGCCGGTGGAACTGCTGATGCCCTGCATGTCCAGCAGGAAGAGCAAGGTGTCGCCTTCGGCGTTTTCGAAGGTGAAGTGGGCATTGCCGGGCAGGCGCTTCTGGCCGGGGTATTCTTCGGTGAGCGGGTTTTCGCCGCTCAGGTGTGCCTGCGGGATGAGTGCGCTAATTGCCGCGACGAGCTCGTTGCGTAGGGCGGCGATGCGGGCGGATTCCTCGGGGAGGTTCTCGACCGAGTGCACGGCGGCTTCCGCGAAGCCCGCGATGGCGGGTGCGTCGATGGTTCCGGAACGCACGGAGCGTTCCTGGCCGCCTCCATGGAGCACGGGGGTCAGTTGCACGGCGCGGGTTGCGACCAGCGCGCCGATGCCCATGGGGCCACCAATCTTGTGGCCCGAGATTGCGAGGGTCGCCACGCCACTGGTGTGGAAGTCGATGGGTACCGCGCCGAACGCCTGCACCGCATCCGAGTGCACGGGAATGCCGTATTCGGCGGCGATAGCGGCAATTTCGGGGATGGGCTGTACGGTGCCGACCTCGTTGTTCGCCCACATGACGGTCACGAGCGCAACGTCTTCGGGGTTCTTTTCGATGAGCTCGCGAACGGTCTGCGGGTTCACGCGGCCGCGTTCGTCCACGGGAATCCATTCAATCCGTGCGCTTTCTGCCTTTTCGAGCCATTCGCAGGTTTCTTCCACGGCGTGGTGCTCAATGGAGGAGACGAGAATTCGGGTGCGCTGCGGGTCTTCTTCGCGGCGCTTCCAGTAGATGCCCTTGACGGCGAGGTTGTCCGCCTCGGTGCCGCCGGAGGTGAAAATAACCTCGGCGGGGTCCGCTCCAACAGCGCGGGCGATGCGTTCGCGGGCATATTCGACGGTGGCGCGGGCGTCGCGTCCTACGGCGTGCAGGGAGGAGGGGTTGCCGCCGTTGCGCATCTGTTCGACCATGGCGTCGATGGCGGCGGGCAGTACGTCGGTGGTGGCGGCGTGGTCGAGGTAGACGCGGCCGTTCTGACGGTTGGTTTCTGCGCTCATGGTTCCTCCTGCTGGGTTGTTTGGCGGTTTTTCGCCTCGCTTATTTTATCGCGCTCTATCCGTGCTCTTCTAGGTGTGTTCACCTGCGGCTGGGTCGGCGAGCGTTACTGCCCCGGGACGCTCAATGCTGGTCGGGGGCTGTTCCGGGCTGGTCGGGGGCTGCGCGGTACACTTAGGAACGTGTTCAAGATTCTTTTCTATACCCCTGAGATTCCGGGCAATACCGGCAATGCTATCCGTTTGGCGGCGATTACTGGCGCTGAGCTGCACCTGGTGAAGCCGCTGGGCTTTAACTTTGATGATGCGCATCTGCGCCGTGCGGGTCTGGATTATCACGACCTGGCGGTGGTGACGGTGCACGAGACCCTCGAGGACGCGTGGCAGGCTCTGGCTCCGGAGCGTGTTTTTGCGTTCACGACGACCGCTTCGACGTCGTATGCGGATATTGAGTACCGTCCCGGTGATGTGTTCATGTTTGGCCCGGAGTCGGTGGGTCTGCCCGCTGAGGTTCAGCAGGATCCGCATGTGACCGAGCGTGTGAAGATTCCGATGAAGCCGGGCCGTCGTTCGCTGAACCTGGCTAATTCTGCGTCCATTGCGATTTTTGAGGCGTGGCGTCAGAACGGTTTTGAGGGAGGCGCCATCTAGCATGGCTGTTGCACACCATAATCTGCCGGAGCCTCTGGTTCAGCAGATTCTGGAGACCACCCCTCCCCTGGCTGATCAGATTCGCCTGGATCCGCAGAATAGGGAGTTCACGGAGCAGGGTTGGGAGCCGGTTTATTCGGGGTCCCCGAAGGCGCGCATCGTGGTGATTGGTCAGGCGCCTGGGCGTGCCGCGCAGGAGAGCCGTATCCCGTGGAATGACCCGAGTGGTGTGAAGCTGCGCGAGTGGATGGGCGTGACGGACGAGCAGTTCTACGACCCCGAGCTGATTTCGCTGCTGCCGATGGATTTCTACTACCCCGGTAAGGGCGCGCACGGCGATAACCCGCCGCGTAAGGATTTCGCGCCGAAGTGGCATCCCCAGTTGCTCGAGCTCATGCCGGATGTACAGCTCATTCTGCTGGTGGGCGCGTACTCTCAGAAGCATTACCTGGATGGTGTGCACGCCCCGAAGGCGCAGAAGAACCTGACGGAGACGGTTCGTGCGTGGGAGTCTTACCTTCCGAAGTTCCTGCCGCTGGTGCATCCTTCGCCGCTGAATTTTAGGTGGCAGGCGAAGAATCCGTGGTTCGAGGAGCAGGTGATTCCGCAGCTGCAGAGTAGGGTTCGGGCAATTCTTGAGGAGTCCTAGCCCTCCGCGCCGAGCAGTGATTCTAGAGTTTTAAAAGCGAAAGCTCCCACCCCGCATATGGGGTGGGAGCTTTCTTTGTATGCACCATGTTGCGCTCTTGCTGAGCGGTTAGTCCTGCTGAACGGTAGAGTCGGCTGAGCGGGTGATTCTCAGCCGTGCCCCTTCAACGTTCAGAAGCGAGAGGCGTTTTACTTCTGGCTATTTACTTCTGGCTGTCGGCGTCGCCCAGGGTCACGGTGATGTCCTGGGTGGAGGAGCCGCGCTTAACCTTCAGCTTCAGATCGGAGCCTGCCGCCGCGGCACGAACGGTACCGTTGAGCTCTTCGCTCTTGTTCACGGCGTGACCGTCGGCTTCAAGCACCACATCACCGGCACGCAGACCTGCCTTTGCGGCGGGGCTATTAGACTCCACCGAGGCAATTTCAACGCCACCGGGGATGAGCTTGGAGGAGCCCGAACCGGTGTCTGCGGGGCTGTTCTTCACGCTCGCGCCCAGGTAGCCGTGGGTTGCTTTGCCCTTGGCGATGATCTCGGAGGAGATGCGCTTGGCGTAGTTGGAGGTAATGGAGAACGCCATACCGTCAGCGGCACCACCGTCCTGGCTTGCCTGGCCCTGTGCGTTGATGCCGACCAGTTCGCCCTTGAGGTTCACCAGCGGGCCACCGGAGTTACCGTGGTTGATGGGCACATCAACCTGAATCATGGGGATGTAGTTCTGTCCCTTTGCATCAGCGGGCTGCACACGGTTGACGTTCGAGACTACGCCGGCGGTCACCGATTCGCTACGGCGATACGGCGCGCCGAGGGCAACCACGGCCTCGCCGGAGACCAGCTTGGAGGAGTCGCCCCAGGCGATGGGCTGCAGGTCCAGGCCGGAGGGGCTAATCTTCAGGACCGCCAGGTCAGCGGCTGCGTCCAGGCCCACCACGGATGCGGTGCGCACGGTGCCGTCGCTCAGACGCACCTCAATGGTGGATGCTTCCCTGGAAGATTCGAGGGTGACCACGTGGTGGTTGGTGAGGATGTGGCCTTCCTTGTCGAGGATGACGCCACTACCGCCGCCGGAGGAGGAACCGTTCGAAGCAACAATAGTCACGGTGGAGGGCAGGACCTTCTTCGCGGTTTCTGCTACGCCTGCCACGGTGGAGGAGTTGCTGATATTGGAGCTAACGGAACCGCGGGAGGAGGAGCTGGAGGAGCTGTTGTTCGATGCCGCGATGCCGCCTCCGACGCCCGCACCGACGCCGCCGCCAACGAGGGCTGCGAGCAGAGCTGCGGTGAGCACAACACCTGCGCCGTAACGCTTGTTATTGTTGGTGTCCTGGGGTGCAGACTGTGCCGCAGCAACCTGAGCGGCAGCTGCCTGGGGGTAGGTGTAGCCGGGAGAAGCGTATGCCTGCGGGTATGCGTTCTGACCCTGCTGCTGGTTTGCAGACTGGTAGCCTGCCTGTCCGCTGACGTTCTGCATGGGACGGGTTGCGTCCGTGACGCCATCATTGCCGCCGTAAGACCATCCGTTGTTTTGAGTCATGAGTTCTCCTAGAAGTCGTGCGTATGCGTCACCCTGGGCGCACGCTATCTTTCTACTGTAGAGGGTGTTTTAGGGCGTTCGATATCTTTTCGCTGTTGGTTTTCGGGGAGTTCCCTGGGAATTTTTCTCATCCCCCTTCATTTGGTACCGATTAGCCGGTCTGAGGTGCTCGGCGATTCACGCGGCGGCTGGTTTATTTTGGGGCTTTATTCGCTATTTTTCGTCGCTCCCAGGCTTCTCTTTTAAAGCGCCCAGTTTTTCTCCACGGTTTACACAGCATGATGCGTCCGCATACACAGCTTCAGCACAGAGTCGGTCCGTAATGTTGAAGACACATAGGAACGAAAACCAATGCAAAGGACAAACACGAGGAGAAACCCATGATGATCGGAACCCTGATTTTCTGTGCGGTCTTGGCAAGCTCCATCGGTATCGGTGCGGGTATTGTGGCTTGTTGCTCGGGAATGGTGTACCGCCGTCATCGTGCAGAGAAGGCCTCCGAGCTGGCGCAGCCGCTTGCCACCCACGCATTGACCGCCGGTAGGTAGCGCATAGAGTTTGATAGTTTTCCGGAGCAGGAGTTGAGAGCCCTGCACCGGAGGGGTGAGAATCCCCAGTATGTCCCGAAGGGTCGGTGTGAGGACCGGCCCGGGTGTGATAGTGAGTTGAGTGATGATTGATGCGGCGTAGGTCCCTGCATGAGGGCTTGCGCCGCATCGTCTTTTAACTGTGACGCTGGTGCGGGAGGCACTGGCGGAAAGCACTGGCGGAGAGTACCCGGAACCCCGGCTATTCCCTTTTAGCATGCGGTAAGACAACGGTGCTACGAGCAGCAGGTGGCTGGCTGGGTTATGGTGAAGTCATGAGGATTATTTCTGCTGTTTTCGCTCTTCTTGGCGCGCTGCCGACCCTACCGGCGGTGGCGTCTTCGCTGGACGGCGCAACCCGCCTGTATGCGTTGCTTATATTTGTTCTGATCTGCGCGATGGTGGCGTTGTTTGCGTCGTTGAGCCCGTCGCGCCGTCGCGCGCGTGAGATTAGGCGGCAGGTATTGCAACAGCAGCAGCAGAACCAGGCGATGAATCAGCAGGTATCCAATCAGCAGATGCCGCCTCAGCAGATGCCGCCTCAGCAGGTACAGGGCGCGGTGAGCTACCCGATGCACTACCAGCCGAAGCCGGCACAGCCCAGCAGTAGCGATCAGCAGTCGGTGCAGGATCCTGTTCAGAACCAGGTACCGAACCCCGCGCAGGCCCCGGTATCTGCAACGCCCCAGGCGCAGTCCCCGCTCCCCCAGCAGATTCAGGCGCCCTCGCCTCAGCCTCCTCAGCCGGTGGCGGCACCGTCCCCACTGGAGCCAATGCAGGCGGGCAGCGCCGACTCATCTTCGGGGCAGAACCATTCAGCAGAAAGCCAGGAGCAACAGAGCATGCCCCAGAACACCCCGGCGCAGCCTGAAAAGCGCCCGCAACAGGAGGCCGCCCAGCAGACTCCCAAGAGTAACCCGGCACCCTCCGACCCATTCTCTTTGAGCACCAACTTCAAGCTCATTCCCCCTCTAGAGAACGCACAGCGCAGCCGCTACCCCATGGTGCTTTCTGCCAGTAAATCTGAGGATGAAGTCTTTGCGCTGCCGTCAATTAGCGGTGTGCCGCAGCATCTGCTGGTCGGCACGCAAGAGAATCATATTCCGCTGAATCAGCGTCAGCGCTGGGAGCAGGTCAGGATTCTGGAAAACTACCTCATGCGTGCGGTCATGAACTTGCAGACGCTGGAGCGTGCACAGGTTTCTCCGCTACACAGTTTCAAGGATACTGCCCAGGCTGACCGCGCGGTGCTTGCCGCCGAGCTGGAAGAGACCATCCGGAAGTCTCGGCTAAAGCTGAGCGGGGCGTTGGAGTTCTATACGTCCCTTCCTCGTCTGGCGGAGGCGCCGGGCTCTTTCGCTTTTGCCCGTGATCATGCACTCTCGCTGAGCGCCACCATCATTGACCTGACGGAGCAGTGCTTTGAGCGTACCTTCCGGTGGCGTCTGCTGGAGGATGCCCTCCCGGATTCTTTGAGCGACCGCCTGTACGCGGTGCGTTATCTGCGTGAGAGCGCCCAGAAGCTGGCGGCTTTTGTGGAGCTGAGCGAATTTGACCGCGCTATGCAGCTTGCCGAAACCTGGAAGAAGACTGCCCGCAAGGATTCGAAGATCGATGAGGGCAAGGTCTGGAATGAGATGACCGAAGTCGCCTTTGACGTTCTGCCCGAGTTGCGAGAGCGGGCGTTGAGGGGCGTTCAGTCTACGCTAGAGTTTAGCGAACTTTTCTACCGCACTGGCGAGGACGGTGTGCACCGTATGCTCCGCCCTGAGCAGCTGAGCGAGTTTGAGCTCAAGGGCGTGCAGTCCACGCTGGAAGAGCGCCTGGAGAAGGTGCGTCTTGAGCTTCAAGATGCGGAGTTCTGCGCCGCGGTCTTGAGCCTGCAGGCGCAGGCCGTCATTGAGCTTCTCCAGGAGCTTCTGCAGGTTGAGCAGGAGGGCGTTCTGGCGGAGATTGTGACCGATTTGCGGGCGCTTGCTCATGACTCGCCCGACCTTGCTGAGCTGCCTATCCAGACGTTGATGTTCAGCCGTGAACAGTACGCCCCCGAGGGGGAGGATCTGCCGACCATTGGCGAGCGCATCCGTTCCCTCTCGAGTGTTCCCGAGGTTCTGGCGTTCGTCCACTACGAGGGACCAGTGCTTCTGACGGGCGTCTCGGATCCGTATAAGGCGTTTTCCGGGGAAGGCTCCTTCGAGGGTCTGCTTTCGGAGGAGATGAAGTTATCTCCCATGCCGCTGTCGGTGCTGCGCACTCATTCGCGGCTTCTGCATCAGGTGCTTCGCCTGCAGAATCTGCGGTTGAAGCTGGCGTGGGTGAGTAGCTGTAGCGGTTACATGCCTTTGAGCCTGGTCGAGCGGTATTACGTCGGCCCCTCTGCCGGGGATGAGGATTTGAAGGAGCTGACCGAAAATATTGAGGCGCTCGCTGAGCTTCTGGAGGCTCGTGCCAGCTCTCGGGAGTATAGGGGCCGTGACGTGCCTGTCCCCCGCATCCTGTGGTCTCAGATGCGGAAGCAGGCAGAACGCAGTTCTAGGTTGCTGAATACGGTGCAGTTCTTGGGCTGGATGTTCGCCTCGTCGTCGCGGGTGCAGGTGGTGAACGGCGTAGCACAGAGTATCCACGATGTTGATGCCGCGGAGGTGGTGGAGCATCTGATGAGCAATCTGCAGATTGCGCGTCGACGCTAACTAGCTGAATAGCCGGTGGGCCGGGGTCTGGTGTGAGGCTAGACCCCGGCTTTCCTATATACCGGCTTTCCTGTATAAAGCCTGGGAAGTCGGTAAACGGTCGGCAAACAGCGGCGCAATATTCTCGTATCTGTGCCGTTGTGCCCGTGTGCCACCGCTACACTAATAATGTGACCAGCACTAAGGTGTGCGTTGAACAAGCACGCCGTGAAGTGCAGGTCCGTTCATACTTCACGACAACGGAGGAAAGACCATGACCGAGCACGCCTTTGCGCGTCAGATTCGTCCCGCACGCCCTCGCCTGCGCACTATCTTGGGTGCCACAGTGCTGGCGGCAGGTCTTTCTTGTGCCCCGGTGGTTTTGCCTGCTGGTTCTGCATTTTTGAGCACGTCGGCGCAGGCTGCTGACCCGATGCAGATTACGGGCACCACGGTGTACGATTCCACGAAATCTTTGGGTGATACCGCTACTCTGAAGTCTAAGATTTCGGCTCTGTCGAAGAAACACAACGTGGATTTGCACGTGGTGGTTATCGATAAGTTTGAGAACCCCTCGGGTTCCCAGGCGTGGACCAAGGCCCTGGCTACGAAGAACAACTGGGGTTCTGCCGATGTGGTGCTGGTGATTGCTACCGAAAGCCGCCAGGCGTATTTCTTGGCGGGTAGCACGAAGACCCTGTCGAGCGATCAGCAGACTAAGGTGTACCAGAACTACATCAAGCCGAAGCTGCAGAACAGCGATTATTCGGGTGCGGCTCTTGCCGCGGTTGAGGGTATCGAGGCTCAGAAGGGCGGTAGCTCTTCGGGTGTTGTAACCGGCGTGCTCGGTGTGGGTGCTGCGGCGACCGTGGGTGCTGGCGGTTACGCGATGTACCGCCGCCGCAAGAAGAAGAACGCTCAGCAGCAGCCTCAGCGTTCCTACGGTGCGCCTCGTAACTACTCCCCCATTCCGGAGGTTCCGCTGGAGGAGCTACGCACTCGCGCCGGTAGCGCCCTGCTGCAGGCTGATACGACGATGAGCCACGCGAAGCAGGAACTGGATTTTGCACGCGCACAGTACAGCGATCAGCAGGTTGCTGAGTTCGCTCAGGAGATTGCGCGTGCTGAGGATCTGATGCGTAAGTCCTTCCAGCGTCAGCAGCTTCTGACCGATAGCATCCCGGATACTGAGGCTGAGCAGCGTGCCTGGTTGACTGAGATTATTGATAACTCTCAGGAAGTCACCCGTATTGCTCAGGAGCAGGACGCTAAGCTGGCTCAGTTGCGCAACCTGGAGCAGGAGGCGCCGCAGGCTATTGAGGCTCTGGCTCAGCGCCTGCCGCAGCTGCGTGCCTCGGTGGAAGAGATTGCCGCCCAGTACCGCGCGTTGAAGGAACGTTACCTGCCCAGCGCCCTGGAGCCCATTTCGAAGACTCCTACCCTGCTGGAGTCGAACATGGTGCTGTGCGCTGCGGAGGTTGAGAAGGCCCAGGCGACCGTTGCTACGGCACGTTCGGAGGCGGTTGCTCACCTGCGCACCGCAGAGGAAGCAGCCTCGCAGATTCAGGCTCTGGGTGCGGCGGTGAATACCCGTTCGCAGGAACTGGAGCAGGCTCAGCTGGGTCTGAGCACCGATCTGCTGAGCATTCAGCGTGACGTGGCGGAGGCAAAGAGCCTCGCTGCTTCTCAGCGTCGCGATGATTTGGGTGCGGTCGCCGCCGGTATGGAGGCGGTGCTCAACCAGGTCACCCAGAGCGCTTCGGCTCGCCCGAATGACCCGCTGACTCTGGCGAACCAGCTGCGTCAGCTCTCCGCTGAGCTGGATAAGGCCATGACGAATATGCGTGCTACCCGCGAGCGTTCTCGTGCGGCTTCGCAGAACCTGGATCGTACGATGCGTTCTGCCTACGCCGCGGTGAACGGTGCGCGTAGCTACATCAATAACCGCCGTGCTGCGGTCGGCCCGATGACCCTGACCGCTGTTTCTGAGGCGGAGCGTCACCTGGGTCAGGCTCAGCGCCTGGCTTCTTCGGATCCGCTGAACGCCATGAAGGAAGCCAACATGGCAATCCAGAAGGCGACCGACGCGCAGAACCGCGCTCAGAGCGAGGTCGGCAACTACTACAACAACCAGAACAACCGCGGCGGCGGCAGCTTCGGCGGTGACCTGGCGAAGGGCCTGCTGCTGGGCGCTCTGATGACCGCGATGAACTCTGGCACCAGTAGCTGGGGTAGCAGCGGCGGCCACAGCAGTGGCGGCAGTAGCGGCGGCAGCTGGGGCGGCGGCTTCAGCGGCGGTGGCGGCGATTGGGGTAGCGGCGGCGGTGACGGCGGTAGCTTCTAACCGCCTCCACGCTACAAATCCTGCCGGTCGGTTTTTCGCAGGTTTTTCTACAGTCTGACCGGCGGGGTGCGTAGCTCACCTCACCGCTTTCTTCCCCAGTCGGAAAGTACCCGAGGCAATTTACCAAAAGTTTAGGTTGCAGAAATCAGGCGTGCATCATTTTCACAGCATGCACCCAGAAATCTGCCACATAATTAGTTATACGGGCACGGCTCACGAGGAGCGTAGTGCTCCCCCGCAGCCCGTGGAACAGAAAGTAGGAGATTATGGCTAAGCAGACCATCTTCGGCCGTATTGCACAGCTCGCTAAGGCAAACATCAACGCTCTGATTGATGCAGCCGAGGACCCGGAGAAGATGCTGGACCAGATGGTTCGTGACTACACCAACAACATCCGCGAGGCGGAGGCTGCAGTAGCACAGACCATCGGCAACCTGCGACTGCTCGAAAAGGACCACGCTGAGGACGTCAAGACCGCTCAGGAGTGGGGCACCAAGGCTCTGGCAGCATCTAACAAGGCTGATGAGTTCCGCGCAGCTGGCGACGCCGCCAACGCTGACAAGTTCGACAACCTCGCCAAGATTGCGCTGAACAAGCAGCTGCTGGCTGAGAAGGCTGCACAGGCTGTTGAGCCTCAGCTGGCTTCTCAGACTCAGGTTGTCAACCAGCTCAAGGACGGCCTGGAGAAGATGCGCTCCAAGCTTGAAGAGGTCAAGTACAAGCGCGATGAGCTGACCGCACGTCAGAAGACCGCAGCAGCTCAGACCCAGGTGAACGACGCTCTGAAGGCGTTCGACGTTCTGGACCCGACCAGCGAGATGAGCCGCTTCGAAGAGAAGGTTCGCCGCGAAGAGGCACGCGTCATCGGTCAGCAGGAGCTGGCAGCTTCCTCCCTGGACGCTCAGTTCAACACCCTGGACCAGATGGAGCGCGACACCGAGCTGGACGCTCGCCTGGCAGCTCTGAAGGCAAAGAACGCTCCGGCAGCTCCGGAGCCCCTGGCCGTGGAATACCCCACCCAGACCCTCTAAGCCTAGGACCTTCTAAGCCTGGTCTAGCGTTGAGCTAAACCTATAAAGATCCGCCCCGTTCCTGAACCTCAGGAACGGGGCGGTTCTTTTTGCGTTAAGGGGTGCGAGCCTAGTTCGCGTAAATGTACAGGTAGCCTGCCATAGCGGCGCGGGTGACCGCGTCCGAAGAGGTGGAACCGGTACCGATGCCGTTCGAGGCGGTCCAAGCCAGAGCCTGGGACGCGTAGCCGCCCTGAGCCTGTGCCGGGGAGCCAGCAGCACGGTACATGAACTCAGCCATGGTGGACTCGGTGACGGCCTCCAGGGGGCGGAAGTCGCTACCGCTGATGCCCTGCTGGCTCAGCCAGAAGATTTCCTTGTACGCGGGGTGGTTGACCGGAACGTCGTTGAACGGCGAAACAGCCGGTGCGTTCACTGCGGGGCGACCAGCCACGCGGTACAGGTAGGTTGCCAGCTGCGCACGGTTGACCGATGCGTTCGGGCGGAAGGTGCCGTCCGCGAAGCCGAGCATGATGCGGTGGTCAGAGTTCCAGCTGATCTCGTTGTAGTTCGGGTTCGAGTCGGACAGGTCGCTGTAGCCCAGCGCGGGGGTCTTACCCGCGAAGTCCAGGGAGGACGCCAGGATGTGCGGCAGGTCGTAGTCGTGGTGGCTGAAGCCGTCAATCAGCTTCACGCGGGCGTCAGAGAAGCCTGCGCCAAGGTATGCGTTGTAGCCGGACTCGACGGCGCCTCGTGCGCTCCAGGTGACGGGGTAGGTGTTACCGGAGGTGTCCTTCGCGCCAACCCACCAGTACATCGGGGATGCCTTGGTGGTTGCGTCAGCGTCCACGGAGCCGTCGGAATCGCCACCGGCGACCATGATGGAGCCGCCGCCGTTACGCCAGGAGGTGTTGTGGTCGGTCAGCTCGTAGGTGATGAACTCAGCGCCACCGGAGTAGCCCATGGTCCACACCTGGGAAGCGTCCAGGTTGTTCTCGCTCACGAAGGACTTCGCGAAGGAACGGAAGTACTCGCCGTTAGCGTCCAGGTCTTCCCACCAGGTGATGCCGGCACCGGATGCGTTGGTATCCGGGGAAATGACCGGCACGAAGACCATGTTGCGGGCGTTAGCAATCTTACCCATTGCCGCGAGCATGCCCCCGTCGGGGGTGTAGACCTTGGACTCGTCACGCTGCCAGTAGTCACCGTCGAAGTAGAAGACCACGCCGACGGGCTTGGAGTAGTCCAGGTTGTTCGCGTACACGTGGTACTGCGAGGTGGTGCCCGCCGGGGAGGTGTAGCTCTGGTAGGTTGCGGAGCTCATGGTGCGGGCGCGCTGGGTGCTCTGCTGCTTCTGCTCAGACTTCTGTTCGGTCTTCTGCTCAGCCTTCTGCTCGACCTTGGGAGCGGCGGTTGCCTTGCCCTTGGAGAGCGAGTTGCTCAGAATCTGCGAGAAGTTGTAGTCGAAGTGGCCCGAGCCGTTCAGAACGGTCGCGGAAGCATTGGTGTAGCCAGCAGCCAGGTAGGCGTCGTAGCCGCCCTCAACGGCGCCTCGTGCACTCCAGGTCTGCGGGTAGGTCTCACCGGTACCGTCGTTCGAGTTTGCGTACCAGAACATGGGCTGGGACTTCAGCGCAGCCGAGGGGGTACCCTCGTCCAGGCCGCCGCCAGCGACCATAATGGAGCCGCCACCATTGCGCCAGGTCTGGGGCTTGGTGTTCAGCTCGTAGGTGATGAACTCAGCGCCACCGGAGTAGCCCATGGTCCACACGTTGGAGGAGTCCACGCCGTTAGCCGCGATGAAGGAGGAAGCGAAGGAACGGAAGAACTCGCCGTTACGCTCCATGTCTTCCCACCAGCTCACGCCAGCATCGTAACGGTTGGTGTCCGGGGAGATGACGGGCACGAAGAGCATGTTCTGTGCCGCTGCGGATGCAGCCATCTGAGCCAGTTCACCGGAGGGGTCGTAGACCTTGGACTGGTCGTTACGCCAGTAGTCGCCGTCGAAGTAGAAGACCACACCAACGGGCTTGGAGAAGTCCACACCCTCAGCGTAAACGTGGTACTGCGAAGTAGTACCCGCCGGGGAGGTGTACGACAGGAAAGTCTGGTTGGTGCGGGTTGCCGCCACACCGGATGCCGCCTGGGTAGCCTGTGCAGTCTGTGCGGACTGGAAGGTAGCCGAGGGGGTCGCCTGCTGGGTTACCTGTGCGGGCTGGGTTGCCTGGGCGGTGTAGGTCTTCTGGATGGGCTGAACCGCGGTCGTTGCGGGAGCCTGCTGAGCCTGCTTTACCTGCTCTGCCTGCTGGCGGATCTGCACGGCGACCTGAGAGAGGGTCGGCTGCACGGTGGAGGTGAACAGAGACTTCGGAGCCTGGGTTGCGGTAGCTGCGCCGGGGATGTCCTGAACGACGGGTGCAAAAGCGGAAGCGGGTGCTACCAGGGTGCTACCGAGCACGGAGGGTACAGCGATGGCTGCGAGAGAGCCAGCCTTAATAGTGCGGGGGCGAAGTGCCATGGGGTTGTCCTCGTTGTTGGTGTTTCTGGGGCGTGAACGCCCGTGAGTGGTTGAGTGATAGGTGGCCTATAGGTGAGAAGCCTATAGGCGGTCGGCCCGCGGATGTGACGCCGCACGAGACGCTTCCATCAACCATCCCCATGTGTGTTGCGGGGATGTCCTCATGTGATGGAGGGGTGCGGTGTGGATCCGGAGAGCTACGCGGCGGACCGCGGTGACCACGTACTCAAAGCTACCAGGTCAAAAAGCCTTTTCCAGCGGTTTTTTGGGGCTATTTTTGGGTATCGAACAAGATTCAATCTTAACAAGAGCTTTTTCTAAGCTTCTAGTTTAACTTGAATCACCCTCAAGTAGAGGTTGAATGGGCTATTTTTCCTTGATTTTCCGGGGTTTTTGAGCGTTTTTTGAAAGAGTTTCAAAAAACTCTACAATTAACTTGAATGTTTCGTATGTGATTACAATCACTTTCAGAGTGAATTGTTGCACTCGAAGCCCAATTTTTGCCAAAAACCGCGGAATTCCGGGGCAAAACGGGTGATTTCCAAGCCCGGAATATAGGCACCTTTCGCATATTCCACTTTGAGAATGCACTTTGAGGCAAAAACAGCCCCCTCGCCACTCCCCCACCCAGGCATCCTATCGGACCCCTCATCACGCTCTTGAGACCCGCCCCAGAGCCCCCTTCAGGACCCCTTTCAGATCCCCTTTCAAGGAGCTCAAAAGCAGCGTCTCAAGAAGGCGTAACCACCCTCCAGCAACCGCTCGGAAGTGACTCCACCACCCCCATGGGCACACCCGCTTGAAGCCCCGATAGACGGACTGAGGAATACCTCGAAAGACGCATCGGGAGACGTTCCGAAACCAGTCCAGGGTACTTTCACGACGGTTCTATGAAATTCCGTGAGGAGGTTTCAAGAGGGGTTTCGAGAGGCCGAAAGATCCACCTCAAGCACCCCGGAAGGGGCAGCAGGCTGCCCCCCCCATCAGTCTCCCCGAAGCACCGCCCCGACAAGGTTCAGAAGACCCCCTCCGCAGATTACAGAAGGCAGGAGATACGGAGAGGCAGGAGATATAAAGAAAGCCGCCCAGCAGGCGGCAGAAAGGTAGCACAAGAAGAAGAAAAGTAGGCGGCAAATGAAGACAGGTCGCCGACAGGAAAGGTGCAGGAAGGTGGCGAAAGAAGGCAGACCGGCGGTCGGAAGGTGACGGGAGGACAGCAGAAGGAGACAGGTCGGCGGGAGTACGGGTTTTAGGGAATAAAAAAACTCCCGATAGCTAAGCTATCGGGAGTTATCCGTTGCGGGGACAGGATTTGAACCTGCGACCTGAACATTCTGAAAGTTGCCCCTACTAATCTTGCATCGTTGTATCATAGCAGTGCGGGTAACTTTCTGTTACCTGAATATGTTCAGATTCTGAGAGCTTGGAGAAGTCGTGGTCACCGTTGACCTTGACACCCGTGTTGAAGAGGTTGAGGAAGCTGTTTGTCCTCACATCACCTCGAAGTTCCTGTGCGCCCCTGGGTGCCCGACGGGTGGCATTGCATGCTTCACTGCCCAGTGTGCTAACGGCTGCGGCATCTCTGTTGGCTGCAAGTGGTTAGTAGCTTTGTCGCAGCAGTCGGCCCTGGAGGGAAGGCATCCTAGGCCTTACCTCCAGGGCCGTTTTCTTTGAAAGGTAGGCCATGCCAGCTATATCGGTAACTGATTTGTCGGTTGGGTACAAGAATTCCCCAGTAGTGAGCGGCATTAACTTGCAGCTAAATACTGGCAGGATAATCTGCCTCCTTGGACCAAATGGGGCAGGTAAAACCACCTTAATGAAAACGCTCCTTGGTCGGATAAAACCAGTAAGTGGCCACATTAGATACGATCAGACAGACATTAGCGAAATGTCAGCTGCAATCGACCATCCAAGCTACTTTCCGTATCTGAGCGGTAAACAAAATGTACAGGTCGTCGCGGCATTCTGGGGTCTGGATGTTGATCCTGAGTCGGCCTTGGATAGTGTGGGCATCGTCCGCGCTGCCCACGGGCGGAAAGCCAAGGACTACTCGACCGGCATGAAGGAACGGCTGGAGCTTTGTCTTGCTTTATTATCTAGACCAAGATTTTTGTTCCTTGATGAGCCACAGAATGGTTTGGATCCAGATGGCATGATCTCCTTGTCTGCGACGCTTCGTCGTTATCGGGACGAAGGGAACTGCGTTGTAATATCAACGCACCTCCTCCATGAGATTCAAGGCGTCCCGGATGAGTGTGTCGTAGTTCGTAACGGCAAAGCTTTGCATATCCCCGACCTCAACGGCGTGAATCTCGCGGACCTATATCACCGGGGGTAGGACCATGCGAATTACTTCAGCTATCCGTGCTTTGCTTACTTACTATTGGAACATCTGGTATTTTCTCGCGGCTATCTTGGGCTCAATGGCGTCACTATTCCTCGGTGCATGGATTTCAAGTGAGGCAAGCGGAACTCCAATAACAGGGGGATACAGCTTCTTCTTTACTGGAACGCAGCCACTAATTTCCCTCGCATTACTCTTTATACTTGATGCTAGGGTTTCCAAGGTCCACTACGGGGGTTTGCCTCAGCAGGTATACATTGCCTGGTTGCCTAGCGTCCTACGCACCATCTGTCGAACACTTTCAATAGTTCTTGTAAACCTACTTAGTGTGCTGCTATTCGATCTAACAATGGTTTTGTCTGGTTCGAAAATGCACTCTGGGCTAGCAACCCTGCTTTGCTTTCTTACCTTCCAAAGTATACTAATTGCTCTGATCTACTCGACATTAGAAAGTCTCTCAAAACCTCCGACTGCCGCGGTAATTTCAGGTGTTCTTCTGTACTTCTGGATAGTGCTACCCGGTAACCTAGCTGACAATGCTACCCCATACATATCAAACGCCCTCCACTCCGTAGGGCTGAATCTCAATGGTACCGCAATCTCGTTCGTAGATATCCAGGAGCAATCAAATTTCGGTTTCTCTGCGCTTATCCCGGTACCAATCCTAATTATTACCTATGTTCTTGTGGCTAGGTTTCGAAGTAAAGGAGCAGTAAGAAAATGAAGTCTTTGTGTTCTATCGAGCGAATTGCAATCATTCGTTGGGTCACGATCGCTTATCTCGGTGCACTAGTTCTTCCGCTGCTGTTTCTCCGTTATGGAAATACCATTGCCGTAGCGCAATCCGCGTTACTCATCATGCTCCCAATTGCCACGGCAGGTCTAGCTTTGTCGCATGCTAAGGTCCCTGCCTCGTACGTCTCGTTTAGTATTCACGATAAAGTTCTGCTCCGGTTCATTGCTAAATCGCTGCTTCTCGCATAAGTAGTTAACCTTTGTTTGAGTCTGCTTTATGTCTCTATCATTGGCGAGCTTGTTAATGAGCGACTGTCGAGTCATACTGCTTTAGTACTTGTTTTCTCTTCGGTTGTGCTAACTCTGGCCTGTTTTGCGCTTCGGCTTTGGACTACTTCATTAGTTTCATGGATTGTTATCATCTTTTTTGTGGTGGCAGGTCTTCCGATTAGCACAGGTGATTTTGCGAACTCACCGATCTTGTTTGCTGTCGTTCCCACGACTTGGATTTTAAAAGGCGCCACCTTTGGCTCCTATATATTTTCTACCGGGTTTCTGTTGGCTGCGATATGTTCGGGGTTTTTACTAACGTCGGTGAAACGTGCATAGCTATACTTCACTTGGAAAAGCGTATGTGAGGATAGCTGCACTTCCAACGGATAGGTTTCCAAGTGACGGCAAAGCGAAGTCAGCGTTTGCTAAACTGTTCTATCGAATCCCAGTTTGAGATCGGTCCTTGCAAGTTCCACACCTTCGTTTTATTCCGCTATCACGAAGGCTATTTCCGGCTCTTCCGAGTTGAGTGTGGGTGACCAGGTATTGGTCGGGGGTTGTGGGTAGAGGTCGAGGTCCTTGATGATGAGCGGACTTCTACCACCGCGATCTTCAAAGGACCTCCTGTTGACTTCTTACCGTGACGGATCATGGGGCAGCCACACACAGAGCACGATGCAGTATTCACAGGAACGAGGCAAACACGACCAACTGAAAGAGTGACTTTCCCGCACCAGAAAGCCGAAAAGTCACCCAACCAGCAACACGTAGTGTCCTATAACCCAGAAAGAAAGCTCTCCCTGGAAGCCACTGAGGCTTCCAGGGAGAGCAGTCAGAGAGTGCGAAAGACGAATACACCGCTATCAAGCGTGAGGCGGCCGATGGGGGAGTCGTAGGTGGCGAGCGCCGGATCAGAATTGCTCGGGGTGATCGCGGTAGGCATACGCCCACACTGTCACGGCGACAGTCACAGCGCGAGTCCACGCGTCACGGACAGCGTCCAGTTCTGCGCCCTCGAAGCCCTCCGCCAGGAGACGGTGCCCGACCTCCACAGTCGGCGCGATGAAGGCGAGCACGTAGCGCAGAGGCACGAATGGCGTCGAGTCCGCCCCATCCGCCGCGTTCTTCGCCGCGGTCATGTGTCGAGCTCCAATCAGGTACTGGTAGTCCAACCACGCCTGATCCCGCTCGCGCGTGCACATGTCGATGATCCACTGGGCGAATCGGGGCTTTGACGCCTGCGCGTACTCGGGGTTCGGCTGTCCATCCGGATGCGCGGAATGTGCTGCCAGGTAGGTCTTTTGAGCCAAAATCCCGCGCCACGTGTCGACCATTTCCATGGCATGCGGCGCCAGGATGGGTTCTGCTCGCGCGAGCAGCTCTGCGTCACCGGGCTGGACGTGCGCGGCGGCCTCAATCTGGCGTAGATCCTCGAGTGTGAGCGGAGACGTGGGGACGGCATCGGTGCCGTAGGTGTACCCCGACGAGTGGTCGTAAGCGGTCATGCGAACCTCCTTGAACTTATGCGTCAACTGTAGAACGTGCTCTTGCTCAGGTCAAGTACTGTGGAGTGGTGTAATCGTTTTGTGTCCTTCGGGTTGGGTTATGC
>NZ_CAUOUU010000013.1:0-68232 GCF_963507905.1 uncultured Rothia sp.
CCCTGCGACGTGTTTTAAATGATTTTTTTTATAATTGTGGGGGGGGGGGGGGGAGCTGTTTACCTCTTGAATAGGGTCTATGTGTGCTGTAAAGTAACCCACAATACGTTATACACGTGTTGCAGACTACTTGTTTTTGAGAAGTTTTCACCAATGATGGTGCGCCATCAGCTCGTCACCGGCGTAGCGAGCGAACCCCAACATGAAAGGCGGTTCCCATGTTCTTCGATATTTCTCTGATCCCGCTGGCGGTTTTGATCCTTGTGGGTCAACTGAAAAAAGCACCACCAAGGTTGCTAAACAACCCTAGCTATCAAAAGGAGAGGGAGCAGGTGCTAAAGCATCGGCGCATCCTGGATACGCTCGGCGTGGGTTTTGCTCTTGCCCTGATGATTATTCAGTGGGGTAACCCCGCGTTATCGCTTGCCTTTCGGGCGTGCGTTATTTGGTTGATTCCCAGCCAGCTGTATGATCTCTGGCAGAAGTTCAATGTGTCGCGTGGGGTACTCTTCGCGTGTGCTATCGCGCTGATTGTTATTGAGTTTGGGTTGGCGCTCCTACCCTAACCTGAGCCGTATAACAGTTGTGGCGGTGACCGAATAACGGTCACCGCCACAACTATTTTTAAACAGACTCAGATTAGACGGGGTTCGATTAGACAGGGTTGTCGGGGCTGGGCAGGGTTACCACCTCAGACCAGCGAGTATCCTTAGCGGCCGCACGGTTCGCGTCGCTCTTCTGCTTCACATCGGCGGGTGCCTGCTGCGCCCACGCCTCAAAAGCAACAATGTAGTTCTCGGGGTAGTTTGCCGCGAGCAGCTCCTGTCGGGTCGGGAAGTACTCCTTGCCCTCTCGAATATCGACATAGTTGCTTGCCTTGTAGGGGTCGGCGCTCTGGATGTCAGTGCGCGGGCCGGAGGCTACCTTTCCGCTTGCCACGTTATTGTCATCGATAGCGCGTACCCATGCCGCAGCGTAGGTGTGATCGGCCTTGTTCTTCTCGTACAGTGCCAGGCACTCGGATCCTGCTGATTCAGCTTCGGCGCGGGTGGGGAAGTTCGCCTGGTTGCGCACAACATGCCGTGCAGATACATAGGAAGGGAGCGCAGTACCGCGGTCGGCGCTGATGGCTTCCTGCTGCTTGAGGGTTTGAGCTTTCGCGGTTTCGTCAGGTTCAAGACAGGGGGTGGAGCTCTTCTTCGCCGCGGAAGAGGAGGCGGACCCGGTGGAGCTTGCTGCTGACGGGGAGGAAGCCACGGTCGTATTCGAGGGTGCCGGAGTGCTGGATGCCGTGCTGGTGGAGCTGCCGCAGGAAGCAAGAAGCATGGGAAGAATCGCCAACGCGGCACCGCGTCGTAGACCGCTGGAACGGAGCGAAAGAAAAACAGGGGTGTGGGTCATGAGACCACCTCACAAGAGGGATGGAACGATATATTGCGTCTAAACATACCCAAATATTTGATACATGGTCAATGGAAAATACCATCTTAGTTTAAAACCAACACTCTAGACGCAAGATGTGCAACCCAGTAGTCTTAAAGTTCTGACCTGCTTAAACATGAGGTAGACGGGGTAAGAGTGCGGAGGGTTTGCAGGTCGCCTACTTGTCTTAGCATTGGCTTCGGGGCTTAGTGGATAAGAAAAACAATATTGAGGCTATGCGTTCGGTGTTCCGCTACTAGCTTTTTATGCTACTGAAAGGAAATGGCATCATGAATTCTACTTATAAAATGTTCGCCGTAAATGAGAAAATAATTTTGTATATCTTATTTCTCATTGTATTGCAATTTTTCTATATTTTCCCAACTGCCCTGTATGCAGATTTCTATAGATTTGTATCGCCATGTGATAGGTGGCAAAGTGCATATTTCGACTATATACCCTTCTTTGTGGTGGGAGTTGTATCAGCTAGCTTATGGCAGACTTTTAGTATGTGGCTGGGTGTAAAGCTTCGTATAGGAATTTTTTGGATCGCATCGCTATATTTAGTTTTTAAAATGTATGGGACTTATGAAATTTTAAAAGGCAATATCTTAAGTTCATGTAAAGTCCCTACAGAATATATGCATGGAATATTGTGGCCATATGATCTACAGGCATTCATTCTCTGGGGTCCCGATATTATCTCATGCGTTATTTTTATAGCAGTTTTTATTGCATGTTCTAAGCGTAGCTACTGGGTGCCAACCCTCGCAGCTATAGCCGCATTTGTTGTGCAGTGCGTCATCTTGGTACTGCTCTGGGAATACGTTAGGGGACTTATCTATTTCCTCCTGCAGTAGCGTTGGGCCGTTGAGGTGCAGGCTTTTACGGAGTTCGAGGTTGCATAAAGGGCGCTCCAACCGTGCCCCTCTGGATATGTTGGCTTCTGCTGATTATCGGGCAAATAACAATATCTGATGCTGGTGTCTTTGTGCCGTATTTGCTTCAAGAGCCCGGTTGCTTCCGTGTTTGCACAAGTCAAGACGCTGAACAAGCTTGTCCGTCGATTTTCTTTCGAGCTGTTGGATTTTAAAAAATAAACATAATTTTCTCTTGACCACGTATCAAAACCGCCCGTATAGTGAGGGTCAATTCGGTATGTTCCAGCCCACAATGAGGTGACATTATGGCCCTGAATTCTAGGACCCCCAACCCCCGCTATAACGCACTGCGATACGGCGCCGCTCTCTTAACCCTGCCCCTGTTCCTTGCCGCCTGCGGTAGCGCGAACACAGCGGCAAGCAGCACCTCCTCGCCCTCCACTGCGAGCGCCTCAGCAACGGCAAGCACCACGCCGCACATCAGCTGCTCCTCATACTCCGCTGAAGATCTCGCATCAGCAGAAGCCGCTAAACCCGTCCCGCGCACCGATGAACAATACCCCGCGTACATCGAGTACCGGCACATCCTCGGAGACGGCGGCCACATCATTGAGCCCAGCGAAATCGACAGCAAGTGCCACGCCGCACTCAAAGCAGGGCGGAGCACCCTCCCCGAATACGTTCAAAACGTCGATGCCTACAACGCTCAGCCCAGCGTCGGAGTAACCGACCCCTTCGCTGGCAGCGAGTACCGAGACATCAAGAACCGCAACGAATTCATCCCCCACTGCGCAGACCTGGAAGAAGCCGCCTACCTCGAGATGATTATCCGTCTCTACGAAAAGTGGTACGAGGCAGCCCCCGCAGACATCAAGACGCTCAGCGATGCGAACCGTGCACGATTCCTCGCCACGAGCGCCTACCAGCAGTGGAAGGCCCAGCCCCAAACGCCCAGCAGCTCCCGCGCATAAACCCGCTCAAAAACAGTTGTGGCGGTGACCGAACAACGGCCACCGCCACAACTCTTTAACGGGTCTACAACGAGCCTCGGGGGAGGGGCTACTTGCCCTTCACCTCACGCGCCAGAGCCAACAGCTCCTCATGCACGGTCGTATCGCCCGTCACCTCCGGGTGGAAAGAAATACCAATCAGGTTGCCCGAACGCACACCCACAATCTTCCCCTCATGACGAGCCGTCACCTGCACACCCTCACCAGTACCGGTCACAATCGGCGCACGAATAAACGCCGTATCAATAACCACCTCATCACCGGCAGGAGTCAGCCACGGCAGACGCACCTCCGCAGAATCAACCTGCGAACCAAACGCGTTACGACCCACCGAAACATCCAGGACACCCAGCGACTGCTGACCCGGCGCCGGATCATCAATATGCTTCGACAGCATAATCAGGCCCGCACACGTACCCAGGGTCGGCAGGCCCGAAGAAATCGCCTCAATCAGCGGCTCACGCACACCAAAAATACGGGTCAGACGGTCAATCGTCGACGACTCACCACCCGGCAGAACCAGCGCATCCAGACCCTCAAGCTGCTCACCGGTACGCACCCAACGCACCTGCGCGCCCAGGGACTCCAGCATCAACGCGTGCTCACGCACACCGCCCTGCAGCGCCAAAACACCAACCGTCAAACCCTCACCCGGCAAAACACCGGTAGGCTGAACCTTCTCAACCATCACCGCTCCCTTCACAAAACAACAAAACAAGAAGGGGTGGGACCCGCCTCAGCGAACCCCACCCCCTCATCAAACACTCATCCCGCATACGGGGTGCGCGCACGAATTACCAGCCGCGCTCCGCCAGGCGGTGCGGTGCCGGAATGTCAGCAACGTTAATGCCGACCATAGCCTCACCCAGGCCGCGAGAAGCCTCAGCGACCTTCTCCGGGTCGTTGTAGAACGCGGTAGCCTTCACGATAGCCTTCGCGCGAGCAACCGGGTCGCCCGACTTGAAGATACCGGAGCCAACGAACACGCCGTCAGCACCCAGCTGCATCATCATCGCAGCGTCAGCGGGGGTAGCCACGCCACCGGCGGTGAACATGACGACGGGCAGCTTGCCGGTCTGAGCAACCTCAAGAACCAGCTCGTACGGTGCGGCCAGTTCCTTAGCCTTCACGTACAGCTCGTCAGGCATGGTGTTGTACAGGCCCTGCAGCTCAGCAATCTGACGCTTAATGGTGCGGATGTGCTTGGTCGCCTCAGAGACGTCACCGGTGCCAGCCTCGCCCTTCGAGCGAATCATAGCGGCACCCTCGGTGATACGGCGCAGAGCCTCACCCAGGTTGGTAGCACCGCACACGAACGGAACCTTGAACTGGTGCTTGTCAATGTGGTTGACGTAGTCGGCGGGGGAGAGAACCTCGGACTCGTCAATGTAGTCGACCTTCAGGGTCTCCAGAATCTGAGCCTCAACGAAGTGGCCGATGCGTGCCTTCGCCATGACCGGGATCGAAACAGCATCAATGATGCCCTCAATCATGTCCGGGTCAGACATACGAGCCACGCCGCCCTGCGCACGAATATCCGCGGGAACGCGCTCGAGAGCCATGACGGCAACAGCGCCAGCATCTTCAGCGATCTTAGCCTGTTCGGGGGTGACGACGTCCATAATGACGCCGCCCTTGAGCATGTCGGCCAGGCCGCGCTTAACAAGCGGGCTGCCGGTTACGGTGTTGTTATCAGTCATGACCTTATCTTCTCACGTTCTGAGTGTTCGCGCGCACTCACGGGGTCGGATTTTCTGTTCTCTGACACAGTACGACCCCAAGTTCACGTCAGAATGACACAAAACGTCATGAAAGGTAACCGCACCCAGCGACTAGACAGCCCCCGCCAGCGAGCGCCGGGAATAAAACTGCAGGGAATAAAACCGCGGGTGTACTCTTTAAACCCCTGAAGTACACCGGAGACCCCCAGCAGAGGAACAGCATGCTTGAATCCCTCATCGCGCTCTCACTAGCCATCCTGGTGGGAACCATCATTGCGCACAAGACGCATATCACTCCCGCCATTGTGCTGATATTCATTGGCCTGGCTATCGGCATTATGCCCGCCCACGAACTGCACGAAGTTCAGAGTATCGGCCTGCCGCCGCACGTCATCCTCGAAATCTTCCTGCCCGTGATGCTGTTCTGGGAGACCCGAAACACCTCCTGGCGTGAGGCGCGCGCTCGTCTGCGCGGCATTCTGCTCTCGGGCACGGTGCTCGTAATTTTCACGGCGTTCGTTATCGCCTGGGTGCTTCACACATTTATGGGCGTCTACCTGTGGCATGTGGCGCTGATTATCGGTGTGGCGCTCGCCCCCACCGATGCTGTGGCCGTGGCAACGCTCAACGGCAAACTCCCCAAATCTTCCATCACCACCCTTAAAGCGGAAGCACTCATTAACGACGGCACCACCCTAGTTCTTTTCGCACTCGCCCTGCAGCTTGCGGGTGGTCATGAACTTACCCTGGGGACTGCATCCGGAATGTTCTTCTTCTCGTTCCTGATTGGAACTCTCGTTGGCCTGGCCGTCGGATGGGGTGCAGATAAGCTGCGTGCGCACATCGGCAACCCCATGAACTTCAGCGTGTTCATGTTTACCGTGCCGTTTATTGCTTTCTTGCTCTCTGAAGAGATCGAGCCTTTTGAGGGCATGAAAGGTTCCGGAGTGGTGGCTGTGGTGGTCGCCGCTTTCTACCTGACCTATCGCGGACCGGATACCATCAAACCCCAAAACCGTTTCTACGGTCTGCCCATCTGGTCGTTTGTCTCCTATGTCATGAACGGTGCGCTCTTCGTGCTCGTGGGTGTTCAGCTGCCCAGCGCCACAGCGCCTGTGGATGATGTTCTTCGTGAATACAACTATGCGTGGGCTTTGACGTTCGCCGTGATTGTGGTGGCATGGCTTGTTTCCATTGCGGCGCGTTTTATTTTCCTGCACGTCTCGATCGGTATTATTCGTGCCCTTGACCGTTCAGAAAAGCAGAAGCAGCTGCGCACAACTTTCCGTGGCCGTGTAGTGAGTACCTTTGCGGGACTGCGCGGCGGTGTTTCCCTCGCGGTGGCTCTCTCCGTGCCGACTGATGTTCCCGCGCGTGACTTTATTATCTTTGTTGTTGCGGGCGTGGTTCTGCTGTCGATGGTGGTTCAGGGGATGCTCCTGCCGCTCGTTATTAGGTGGGCGAAAATTCCGGTTGATACCACCGAAGAAGATGAGATTAATGAAGCAGTGCGCACGATCATTGCCGAGTCCTTCGACTCTGTGGCTGAGATTGGCCAGGAAATTGGTGCACCACAGTGGATTATCGACCGCGTTGCCGATGAACAGATGTACAACGCGAGTATACACCGCAACCTGCACACTGTTCGTAAAGACGGTGCGAATGCGCCGGAAGAAGCCCGCCGCATTATTGAAGCGGGCGACCTTGAGAAAGAGCTGCGTCTGCGGCATTTGGAGAAGCAACGCAGCGTGCTCAAGCGCCTGCGTAATGAGCGCACAATCGACACGAATGTGCTCCACGCGATTCAGGAAATCCTGGATATTGAGGAGGCTCGCGTGCTTGGTCCGGTTGAGCTCGAATAGCTCACGCTCCTACATGCGATACGTATGAGGCGAGGCGCCCCACCCCTAATAGCGGGGGAGGGGCGCCTCGCCACTTTTTATATCTAAACCTCTAGACCCGCCACCACGTGAAAACGGTACAATACACTAGCCCGTTTTTTGCGCGGACCACACTTTATCCCGCGTCATTCACCGCGCACCGGATACAACACAGACCAGAACCACAGGAATCTATGACACCTCAGCAGACTGAAAACACCGCGCCCAAAAACGGCGCCTTCGAAAACACCGCGCCCGCCGCAGGACACGGTCCGCACGGTCCCCACGGCCCGCACGGCGCAAGCGAAGACCCGCAGAACATCTACCTGCTCAAAGACGCCCCCATCCTTAAGGCGCTCCTCTCCCTCGGCGTGCCCATGGCACTCGGCCTCGCCATCACCAGCATCTACAACGTGGTGAACTCCTACTTCGTCGGCCACTACGGCGGCACCGAAGACCTCGCCGCTACCAGCTACGGCGTGCCCGTCTTCGGCGTCATCATGGCAATCGCAGGCCTGTTCGGCCTGGGCTCCTCAACCCTCGCCTCCCGCAAGCTCGGTGAAGGCCAGCCCGCCCACGAAATTCACCGCGTCACCTCCTTCGCCCTCTACTCGGCGCTCGGTGCCGGTATCGTCGCGGCCGCTATCGGCTTCATCCTCGCTGACCCGATCACCAGCATCATGGGTGCATCCGGCGGCTCCTACGAACCGACCCGCATCTACGTGCACCTCATGTTCCTCGGCGCGCCCCTCGCTATCGGCATGTTCACCCTCGAACAGCTCGTCCGATCCGAAGGCTACGCCAAACAGTCCATGTACGGCATTATCGTCGGCACCGTCGTCACCTGCATCTTCGACGTGCTGTTCATCGCCATCATGGGCATGGGCGTCGCCGGTGCCGGTTGGGCAATGTTGCTGGCGAACGGCGCATCCATGCTGTACTACCTGCTGTTCCTGATGCGTCAGAGCGAGAACTTCTCCGCGAACATCCGCGACTTCTCCCTCGACCCCGCCATCATCAAGCCCGTGGTTGCGGTCGGTGCCGCCGAGCTCATTCAGAGCCTCAACCTGATCTTCGCCGCCCTGCTGCTGAACAACCTCGCCGCCTCCTACGGTGACGACACCGTCGCGGCGTTCGGCCTGGCAATGCGCCTGAACATGGTGCCCGAAATGCTGTGCATGGGCCTGTGCATGGGCGGTATCCCGCTGTACGCCTACGCGTACGGTGCCCGCAACGGCGCCCGCGTGAAGGAGGCGCTGCGCACCGCAACGATCCTGTCCGTGGCGACCTCTGCGATCATCACCATTCCGGTGCTGATTTTCCGCCGTGAACTGCTCGCCGTGGTTGGCGATGCAAGCCTCATCGATACCGGCGAAGAGGTCATGATCGCGCTCATGCTCGCCGCCGTGTTCAACGCGGTCAGCATCGTGTTTGTGTCTTGGTTCCAGGCGTCCGGTAAGGGCGGCCCGGCAATGCTGATGACCATCGGTATTGCGTTGCTGTTCTTCCCCGCCGTGTACTTCGGCAACATGTGGTTCGGATTTAAGGGTCTGACCTGGGCGTTCCCCTTCACCCAGGTGCTCGCCTGCGCGCTGGGCCTGGTGCTGTTCCTCGCCACGGGTGGCGCGAAGGTACCGCCCGCTGAAGCTGAGGTTGAGACTGAAGGTTCTGAGGATTCGGACGTTCAGGATGCTCAGGTTTCTGGCGCACAGCCCGAACAGAAGGCATAGTCCTCGGTCTGCAAAAGCATAGTAAAAGCCCCGAACTCCTACCAAGGGAGTTTGGGGCTTTTACGTTAGGTCATTTGCCGGTTGAGGCGCTAGTTCTTCCACCAGGAATCAAAAATCGTCACCGGAGTAGTACGCTTATGGCGGCTACGCAGGTAAATCTGCTCCAGCTTCGCAGCTGCCGCCTCGTCGATTTCCTTACCCTCCAGGTAGTCATCAATCTGCGGGTAGGTCAGACCCAGCTCATCCTCATCGGTACGGCCGGGCACACCGTCCAGCAGATCAGCCGTCGGCGGCTTAGCCCACAGACGCTCAGACGCACCCAAAACACGCAGCAACAGCTGGTTCTGGCGCTTATTCAGGCCGTACAGCGGCAGCAGGTCCGCGCCGCCGTCACCGAACTTCGTGAAGAAACCCGTAATGGACTCCGCCGCGTGGTCGGTACCGACCACCAGGTAGCCGGGGTCGCCAGCAATCGCGTATTGGGCAATCATGCGGGCGCGCGCCTTCACGTTGCCCTTGTTGAAGTCGCTGATCTGCTCGCCGGTCGCGGCAGTGTAGGCGCTGTCGAAACCGTCGACGGCTTCGGCAATGTTAAAGGTCAGGGAGCGGGTGGGCTGGATGAAACGCAGCGCCTCCTGCGCGTCTTCTTCGTCGTGCTGCACACGGTAGGGCAGGCGCACCGCCACGAACTCGGTGGTGCGGCCGCGCTCGTTGAGGCGGTCCACCGCCAGCTGGCAGAGGCGACCCGCCAGGGTGGAGTCGATGCCGCCGCTGATGCCCAGTACCAGGCCGCGGCTTCCGGTGGCTTCCAGGTAGTCGCAGATGAACTGGATGCGGCGCTCCACTTCTTCGCGTGCCTGCTCTTCGGTCATGTTGGGCTTGACGCCCATTTCACGGATGATCTGTGCCTGTAATTCACGCATGACTTAAGTGTACGCTCCACCTTATAGCCCGTGCGGTGAACCGCCGAGGGAGGCGAGGTAGTGTTCCACACGGTGCGTTCAGCGCGGCGTACGCGGCGGGTTCAGTATCGTTTCAGCCCTGAAAATACACAGCATACTCACCGGTAAAAACCCTGTGCGACAACCCGTGCGGCTGTTAGCATGAACATACGGTTCAAATACCGTTCAAAATAGCCGGTGATGAGGGAGAACACCCACACACCCGCTACGCCACAGAACACGTCAACCAAGGACGGTGAAGACAGCACCATGGCAAAGACAAAAACTGAACTCTACGACGAGCTCGTAGACATCGAAACCAGCCTCGAAAACCACCCGCTCACCTCGGGGAAAATAGCGGAGGCGAACATCATCGTCGAGCAGATGAAGGAGCAGGGCGCCACCCAGGAAGAAATCAATGAGGCACTCATCCGGCAGGGGCTGCCTTCCCTCGTGGAGATAGGCAAGAGTACCTTGACGCAGTCTTTCAGCCTCTGGAAGCTGAGTCACCGCAAGTTAAAGGTGGAAGCCGCCATTGAGAAGCTCAACCGTAAAGAAGCCCGCCAGCGCTAACTAGGCCGCCTCGGGCAGGGCGAGGCAAGCAAATACCCCCGGCAGATGCGTACGGCATCCACCGGGGGTATTTCTTATAAAAGCACAGTGTTTTCGTGCCCTTGGAAGTGGAAACGTACTCACTCGAGACTAGAAGTAAGATGCGAATGAACGTATTGAGTGAACTCTTCAACGCTACAGTCATGAGTGACTAATCCGATGATTTTGTTATACAGATGAGTAGAGTCATCTACTAAATAGAGACCGTGACACTCTAGAAGGGCACCAAGGAGCGCAACCGCTACACGCTTATTGCCGTCAACAAAAGGATGTTGACGAATAATCTCTGCACAGAGATGAACGGCCTTATCTACAATGTGCGGATATAGCTCTTCTCCACCAAAAGTTTGGTAAGGGCTCTGAAGAATTCCTTCGAGAATATCAAGGTCTCGAACGCCTGCAGACCCTCCAAAGCGGTTGATAAGCAACTGGTGGATAGCTAAAGCAGTATCAACGGAGATATGTGCAGAGGACATCACTGGCTCAGACGTTCAAAGACGCTTTCGTAACGGTCAATGAAGCTAGTCGCTGCCCCTAAAATCTTCTCCTGATCGATAGTTTCAGAAGAAGTCTTCGCTACGGCTTCTTTGTTATCAGAAGTGGAATCTACTCCCAGAGGAACAATCTTGAAAGCAGGCTGATTGCGCTTAAATACAGTGATTTCTTCACCTTCCTGAATGACCTGATTAGTCACGGAAGTGAGGTTGGCACGTAGTTCAGAAAATCCAACGGTGAGCATAGTATCTTTCCTTTGTACTATTTCTTGTACAAATTTTAGCACTATATCTACTGATGAAGTCAGCCCACAGAAAAGGCCGTGCCGGGGCAGAAAACTCCACCCCGACACGGCCCTCACATCCGCATCCGACTAGCGGTTATTCAGCACGCGCACGTTGTAGCGGTGCAAGAACGCCGCCATCGCGCCACGCTCAATCGGCTGAACCGGACGGAACGAACCATCAGCCCAACCAGTCGTAATACGCTGCTCAGCCAACCACGAAATCTCACGATAGAACTGGCTACCGGCCGACACGTCACTAAACGGCGACGCCACCGGAGCAGAATACGCCGGTGAACCCGCAAAACGGTAGAAGAACGCCGCCATAGCATCACGATTCACCGCAGCATTCGGACGGAACGTACCATCCGACCAGCCGGTCGTAATACCGCGGGCACGCATCCACTCAATCTCCTTGAAGAACGGGTGATCACGCGGCACATCCTTAAAGCTCGGGGTGCTCGGCGCAGTGAACTGCGGCGAACCCGCCATACGGTAGAAGAACGCCGCCATCGCGCCGCGCTCCACCGAACCGTTCGGGCGGAACGTGCCGTCAGGGTAGCCGGTCGTAATACGACGCTGAGCCAGCCAGTTAATGTCATTCACGAACGGGTAATCCGCCGGAACATCCTTGAAGTGCGCGCTCGCGGCGGTATCCTCAGAGTTCGACGAGACACGCAGAACCTGCGCACGCTCACCCGCAGCTCCATTCACGCCGGACAGGTCGCCGGTCGCATTGTGCATGTGCAGGAACAGCGCAGAAACGTTCTTCGCGTCGCCGTTACGGTGCGCCACCAGCTGAGTCTCCGGTGCATCCACGAACAGGTTCGGCACGCCCGCCGAATCGCCGCTGAACCACAGCTTCGGCGTCGCATAGTTGAACACCACCGAATCAGTCGTATCAACCACGGTCGTAGCGGAGAACGCACTAGAAGTGGTCACCGAGTACGAAATCTCGGTGGATTCGGCGTTCGGGTCCAGACCCAGAACGCTCAGCGGAACAGTCATCACCAGGGTGTTCGAATCCATGATGTTGGTGTCCGTATCACCCCAGGTGCCGTTCAGCGGGTACAGGGCGTTCTCAATTGCCACCCACTTGCCGTTGCTGCGCTTAGAAACCTTCACCAGCGGGTAGTCCAGGCCCTTCTCACGCACCGTCTGCAGGCGGTAGTCGCTCGTGCCGTCCTTGTTGGTATCAACGAACACGTAGTAGGAGCCGCGCGGGGTCACCTCCTGCCAGTTACCCCAGGTGGAAATACCGAAGGACAGGCGCGCATCGGAGGTGTCCTTGCCGGCAGCCTTCAACTCAGCCACGTTCGAGGCGGCACCCACGTACTGCAGGTCCATGCGGGAATCCGAGCCGACACCCAGCTTCGCGGTGGGGATGCGCGGGCTCGAAGCGCCCAGCTCAAAGGCACCCAGCAGGGAGCGGTAACCGCCCTGATCCACTGCGGTTCCCTGCAGGGTCAGAGTCTGCTCAGTCGCGCCGGAGCCCTCCGCGTCGAAGGCGATATCGGAGCCAGCCACACGCATCGCGGAGACAGGCTTCGGTGCCACGTGCAGGGGCATGCGCAGGGTCTTCACCGCAGCCGAGGAGTCAGCATCGGTCAGAATCAGGCGGCCCGAAGCGCTCGCAATGTACTGGCGGGCGCCCGAAATGGTCACCGTACCGGTCGAGTAGTTCACCGAATCCTGGTTCGGGTACATGGACGGGTCGCGGGTCTTCTCCAGCTTCGACGGGTCAATGCGCACCGTCACGGTGAACGTTGCCTTCTGGCCGGCACCCACAGACACGGACTGCGGGTAGGAGAACTCCACACCCGGGATGCTCGTGCTGCCCTCATAGTTCAGGGTGTAGGTGTGCGCCACCGAGTCGGTGTTCTCGACGCTCACGCGGTGCTGCAGGGTCTGCACACCGGCGTTCGGGGTGTACTCGAGCACGCCGAAAGTGTCCGAAACCTGTTCGGGGCGTGCCGCGTTGAACAGCATGACGCGGTCAGCCACCGCCGCACGCGTGTTAATGCGGCCGGTACCCACACGGTCCACCGCGTAGGGGTTGCCCCAGGCGTCCTGCATGTGGTGGTCGGCGGTGTTCATGATGGCGGTCTTAATCATGCGCGGACCGTACTCCGGGTGCGCCTGCATGATCAGCGCCGCAACACCGGCAACAAAGGGCGTGGACATGGACGTACCGGTCTTCACGCTCGAACCGGTACCGCTACCAACCTCGATGGAGGAAATGTTCGTGCCCGGTGCCGCAACATCCGGCTTGGTGATGCCGTGCGAACCGTGCAGACCACGCGCGGTGGAGGTGTTCGCCTGATCCAGCTTGCCGTTGGGCACGCGAATCGAGTCGCGCAGGTTCTCGCCGAGCTGCAGGGTCAGCTCACCCGAATCAATCTGCGCGGAAAGGCGGTCCACCTGGCTCTTTGACAGACGCACGCCCGGAATGGAGGAGTTACCGCCGATAGCGGTGTCACCGACCTCAGTGTTCGAGGTGAGCACCACGCCGGTCGCGCCCGCCGCCTGCAGGTTGTCGAAGCGCACCTTCGAACCGCACGGTGCGGAGCCGTCAGCGTCTGCCCAGTCGATGAGAGCCCACTTGCCCTTCAGAGCGGCGGCTTCCTCTTCGGTGAATGCTTCACAGCCGTAGCGGTTGCGGGAGGCGGCACGCACCACCGTGCCGCGCAACTGCTCCTCGGTCGCCTTTGCGTAGTCGAAGTTCACCGAGTAGTCGCCGTAGGTGTCCGCCTCGTTTGCGGGGGCAAGAATCTTCACGCGGTCCACCAGCTGGGTTGAGCCGATGGAGTTCGCCACGGTCAGGCCGTAGGCGCTGGTGCCGGGGCCGCCCGAGTTGGAGTAGGTGTCGCCCACGGCGTTGTAGTTGTTGGCGTTACCCGCCGCAACCACGGAGAGGATGCCCTCGCGGTAGAGGGAGCCGACCGCGTAGTTCACGGTCTCATCGAACACGCCGAACTCGTTACCGAGCGACAGGTTTGCGATGTCGGCGCGGTCCGAGAAGTCGCCGTCATCGTTGGGGTCAAGCACGCGGTCTAGGCCCTTGGGGACGAACGCGGTAGTGCCCTTACAACCGAAGATGCGCAGGCCAATCAGCTGGGCGTCCGGTGCGGAGCCGGGGCCGATCTTCATGTCCTTGAGCTGCTCTTCGGTGAGCTTGGAGTAGTCGCCGTGGAAGGTGCTACCGTCCGCGTTCACGCCGTAGCCTGCCGCGGTGCCCGCCACGTGGCTACCGTGGCCGCCGCAGTCGAGCGGGTTGTTATCCGGGTGGGGCGTGGAGGTTTCCTTCTTGCCGGAGTTGTAGTCGTCACCGACCAGGTCGTAGCCGCCAAGGAACTTCTTCGGATCGTAGGTGCCCTCGGGAATCGTGTCGGAAGCCTTCGCCTTCTCGAAGGCTTCCTGCGTGCCGGGGCCACCCAAATCGGCGTGCGTGTAGTCGATACCGGTATCGAGCACGACAATCTTCACGCCCTTGCCGGTGTAGCCGGTGGAGGCGGGGTTCGCCGGGCTCTTCGCCCACACGGAGAGCGTGTCCGTATCAATGAGGGTGCCGCTGTTCTGCGGTGCCATGTCCTCAATGATGCTGATGCGTTCCACATCGTCACGGTTCGCGAGCGCACGAATCTGCTCGACGTTACCGTAGAGCGCCACGCCGCGCATCGTGTTGTGGGTGGTGTACAGGACCTGCGCGCCGGATTCCTTCGCCGCGGAGGCGCCCTGCTGCTGCACGCTGGCGCGGATTGCCTGCACCTGTGCTTGCGCGTTGACGGGTGCCTGCGCGCGGGAGCGGACCGCGTCCGGCTGGGTCTGGGCGTATGCGCCCTGGCCCTTGAATCGGACGAACACGGCGCGTTCGCCGGTTGCGCCGTCCAGGCTGGGGGAGAGAACTTCGTTGCTGTTCTCGCCGGTGCCGGTGTCCTGGCGGGGTGCATCCCGATCTGCGCCACGTACTACGCCCGGTGCCGCGTAGGCGGCGGTACCGAACGGCAGGGCGGTCAGCCCGAGGGTGAGCCCCAGGGTGAGTGCGCCGCAACTGCGTGCCAGCTGCTTGAGGCGACCCGGCCGTGTGTGCCGGGTGGCTCGCGCGGGGGTAGCTTCAGGGAAGGTTGCCACTGAATGCTCCTTGATTCTTTTATTGATGGTGTGTTTCTTAGCGGTTTCTGCACCTGTAGCGTTGCGCGGAAGGTTGTACACCGAGAGTGCTTCGGTGCGTCTGCACTGTGTTTCCAGTGCGCCTCCAGTGTGTCCATGCGGCGTGAACGTCAAGGTTCATGCCGATGGTGAAGAAACCTTCATTTATTGTCTCAATGATTCTTTATATAACCTAGTCAGACTCGTATTACGGAACATGACGCGGAATACAAACTTACCCAACCACAGAAAAAGGGAGCCGCACCGCGCAGAAACTGCAACGGTACGGCTCCCTCGGTGAAACCTGCTGAGGTAGCACCTACAGCGGTAGAACCTTACGAAACCTAGAATTTAGGGTTCTTAGATTCTGTGCCCCTAGATTTCAGGGCTTTCCTTCAGCACACCCGTGCTGTAGCGGTACACGAACGCCGCCATAGCGTCGCGGTGTACCGGCTCCACGGGGCGGAACGAACCATCGGGCCAACCGGTGGTCACGCCCTGCTCAGCCAGCCACGAGATTTCGCGGTAGAACTGCTTGTCGGTCGGAACGTCCGTGAAACGAGCCTGCGCGGGGGCAGTGTACTCGGGCGAACCCGCGTAACGGTAGAAGAATGCAGCCATCGCGTCACGGTTCACCGAACCCTCGGGGCGGTAGGTGCCATCGGGCCAGCCGGTGGTGATGCCCTGAGCCTTCATCCACTCAATCTCCTTGTAGTAGGGGTGGTTGAGCGGAACATCCGAGAAGCTCGGGGTGGACGGTGCGGTGTACTGCGGCGAGCCGCTCATACGGTAGAAGTACGCAGCCATGGTGCCGCGGTCCATGTTGTTCAGCGGACGGAAGGTGCCGTCCTGGTAGCCGCGGTCAATCTGACGGGCAGCAATCCACGTGATTTCACGGTAGAACTGGTTATCCGCCGGAACGTCGGTGAAACGTGCATCGTGGATGGTGCGAGCCACCTTCACGACCTGCGCACGGTCGCCAGCGGCAACACCGTTAGCGGTCTTACGGCCGCTCAGGTCACCGGTCGCGTTGTGCATGTGCAGGAACAGAGCCTGACGCTCCTTGTTGTTGTTCTTGCGGTGAACGGTCAGCTGACCGCCGTCACGGTCCACGAACAGGCCGGGCACGCCCGACTCCTCACCGGTGAACCAAACACCGGGGTTGAAGGGGGAGTACTCGATAGCCGAGGTGGTGTCCACGTAGGAGTTACCCTCGTTGTGCCAGGTGTCGGTCTGTACCGTGTACTTGATGCTCTGAGCCTTCTCAGCGGTCAGGCCCAGGTCCTTCAGCGGCACACCCAGAATCATGGTGTTGGTGTCCATGATGTTGGTGTCGGTGTCGCCCCAGGCGTTGTTCAGCGGGTAGCGAGCCACCACGGTGGATGCGTTACCGGAGATGGACCAGACCTTCACCAGCGGGTAATCCAGACCCTTCTCGCGGGTCACCTCCAGAACGTAATCTGCGGCGGAGTCGTTATTCGTATCAATCTGCACCTGTACCTGACGGCCCCAGTGCATGCTATCCCAGGTGCCCCAGGTCGAAATACCGAAGAACAGAGAACCATCGTTCGGGTTCTTACCGGCAGCCTTCAACGCCGGAGCGTCCGAGGCGGCACCCACATACTGCAGGTCAACAGCCTGGTTCGACGGCAGCTTCAGCTGACCGGACGGAATACGGTCGCTGACCGCACCCAGCTCAAACGCACCCAGAAGCGAACGGTAACCACCCTGGTTCAGGGTCGTACCGCGCAGAGTCACCGTGGACTCCTTATCGGAGACGCTCTTGTAATCAATACGGGACGCATCAACGCGCATCTTCGAGACGGGCTTCGGTGCCACGTGAATCGACTGGCGGATAGCCTCGCGGCCATTCTCCGAGAAAATCAGGCGACCAGAAGCGCTCGCAATGTACTGACGCTTACCAGCAGCCAGAGTCTTACCGCTCGTCCAGTCCTGAGCAACCTGGTCGGCGCTCATCGCCGGGTCCATGGTCTTCTCCAGCTTGGACGGGTCAATACGCACGGTCACGGTTACGTTCTTACGCTCACCGGCACCCACGCTCACCTGCTGCGGGTAGGAGTACTCCACACCCGGGATGGTCGTGCTTGCCTCGTAGCTCAGAGTGTAGGTGTGAGCCTGCGAATCGGTGTTGTCCAGCACGATTTCACGCTGAACAGTCTGAATACCCGAATCGGGGGTGTACTCCAGCACACCAAACGCGGTCGAAACACGCTCGGGGGTCTTCGCATCGTACGCAATAACCTTCGCGTCCACGGCTGCGCGAGCATTCACCATGCCCGTACCCACACGATCCACCGCGTACTGCGCACCCTGCTCATTCTTAATCGGGGTGGACGCGCCGTTCATCAGCGCAGCCTTAATCATCTGCGGGTTGTAATCCTGATGCGCCTGCATCACCAGAGCGGCAATACCGGTCACATGCGGGGTCGCCATGGAGGTACCGGTGAAGGAAACACCCTTATTACCCGTGCCCACAGCGGCAGAGACAATCTCAGTACCCGGTGCCGCAAGGTCAGGCTTAATGAAGCCATCAGAACCGTGCTGACCGCGAGCGCTCGAGGAATTCAAATCAAAAGCGTGCGAGTGAGGACCGCGGCCCGAAGCCTTGTAGTCCAGGTTCATCTCAACGGTCACCGGACCGGCTGCCAGAGCCTTCTCCAGGTCCTTCGTCGAAGAAGCAGTCAGACGCAGACCCGGAATGGTCGCATTACCACCAATGCCGATCGTGTAGCGCTCAGCCTTACCGGCCATCACCACGCCAACACCGCCGGCAGCCTGAACGTTATCGAAACGCACCTTCGAACCGCACGGGAACGTCAAATCGTCCTGATCCCACTCGAAGTAAACCCACTTACCCTTCAAAGCCTTCGCCTCTTCAGCGGTGAAAGCCTCGCAAGCGTAACGGTTACGCTTCGGTGCGGCAACAACCTCGCCGCGCAGCTGATCAGCGGACGCCTTCGAATAATCGAAGTTCACCGAGTAATCACCCTGCAACCACTCCAAACCAGTCTTCGTGGTCACGCGGGCACGGTCAATCGGCTGAGTGGAGCCGTAGGCGTTCGCCACCGACAGCGCCGCAGCAGCATTCGCCGGGCTACCCGAATCGGAGTAGGTGTCACCCACACCGTTGTAGTTATTGGCGTTACCGGCAGCAGCCACAGTGAACACACCCTGGCGCGCCATCGTATTAATCATGTACGACTCAGGGTCGTCAGCCGGGGCGAACTCGCCACCGAGCGACAGGTTCACAATATCGGCGCGGTCAGAGAAATCACCGTCACCATTCGGGTCCATCACGGTATCGAGCGCCTTCATCACAACACTCGAATTGCCGTAGCAACCGAACACACGAATCGCCAAAATCTGAGCATCAGGAGCAGTACCGGGGCCAATAGACATGCCCTTCAGCTGCTCCTCCGTCAGGTTCTTGTAATCGCCACGGTAAGTCGTACCGTTCGCCGTCACACCATAACCGGCGGCAGTACCCGCCACGTGCGTGCCGTGACCGCCAGAACCGAAACCATCCGGGCGGCAATCCAGCGGGTTATTATCCGGCTGCGGAGTCGACTTCTCAGCCACCGACGCATTGTAGTCATCACCGACCAAGTCAATGCCGCCAATGAACTTATTACGATCAATCAGACCCGAATCAGCGGACGGAAGCTCCGTCATCGCCTTAGCCTTCAGGTACGAATCCACCGTACCGGGGCCACCAAAATCAGCGTGCGTATAGTCAACACCGGAGTCAACAACCGCAATCTTCACGCCCTTACCCGTGTACCCCGTATTCTCACGAGTCCACGTGGCAAGAGTCTTCGTATCAATCTCGCTACCGGAGTTCATACGCTCCTTCGCGATAATCGGCGAAATACGCTCCACATCCGGGCGCTCCGCCAACGCACGAATCTGCGCAGCATCACCAGTAATCGCCGCACCACGCATCGCATTATGCGTGGTGTACATCAGCTTCGCGCCAGAAGCAGCCGCCACAGACTGAGCCTGCGACTGCACCTGGGCTGCAATAGCCTGCACCTGCGCCTGACGGTTCGCCGGCGCCTCCTTACGTGCCAGAACAGCCGCGGACTGGGTCTGCTCATACGCGCCCTTGCCCTTGAACTGCACATACACGGTGATTTGGCCTTCAGCCTTCTGCAGGCCCGGGCTGATACGCGAGGCAGCGTCACCGGATGCGCTCGCAGTGCTTCCTTCGACCTGCTGGGGGCTCTGAGCGTGAGCTGCAGAGAAAGTGGCGGGAACGCCGAGAGTAAGGGCAAGAGCCGCACTCAAACCGGTCGCACCGACAGCCTTCATTCTGCGGCGTGGCGCATGAGGCGTTGTCATGGAATCCTCCTTCGGATTTTCTGTTTTTCGATAGTGCTGTGTGCTCTGTGGTTATGTATCGGTGATGTGCGGAGGCGGCCCCACCGGCAGACGACGAGTGAGTGCATCCGCCGGTGAAACCGCCACCAAAACTTGAGAGGTTCCGGGGTCTTCAGGCCCCAGAGCCTGTCGGTTCTGGGTACCCCTCCCACCCCATGCAGGAGGTGGGAGGGGACCCGAAATGTTCGCTACCGGTTAGCTACCGTCTAGCGGCCTGCCTGGTTAGCGACCTTCTCGGTGTAGCGGTAGATGAACGCCGCCATTGCGTCGCGGGCAATGGGGGTCACCGGGCGGTAGGTGCCGTCCGGCCAGCCGGTGCTGATGCCCTTCGAAGCCAGCCACGTGATTTCACGGTAGAACTGGTTATCGGTAGACACATCGCTGAAGTGGCTGGTCGTGGGCAGATCCACGTGCGGGGAACCCGCTGCACGGTAGAAGAACGCAGCCATGGCGTCACGGTTCACCGGTGCGGAGGGGCGGAACGTGCCGTCCGAGTAGCCGGTGGTGATGCCCTGAGCCTTCATCCACTCAATCTCCTTGTAGAAGGGGTGCGTGGTGGGCACATCCTTGAAGCTCGGAGTGGAGGGGGCAGTGAACTGCGGGGAACCCTGCATGCGGTAGAAGAACGCCGCCATTGCGCCACGTTCCACGGACTCCAGCGGGCGGTAGGTGCCGTCCGGGTAGCCGGTGGTGATGCTGCGCTGAGCCAACCAAGAAATCTCAGTGTAGAACTGGTCGCCGCGCTTCACATCGGTGAAGCGGGACGGAGTAATGTACTCGGTCTGCTGCTCCTTGATGCTCAGTACCTCGGCGCGGTTACCCTTGGCGCCGTTGGTGCCGGAGAGGTCGCCGGTGCCGTTGTGCAGGTGCAGCAGCAGCGCCTTGGCGGGTGCGCCGGATTCACCGAGCGCGGGGATTGCGTCAGCGGAGCGGTGCGCCGTCAAGGTGGTGCTGGAGGCATCCGGGAAGAGGCCAGCCACGGCGGAGGAGTCGCCGCTGAACCACAGCTTGGGGCTGAAGGGGCGGTACTTGATCCAGCCGGTTTCGCTGACGTTACCCCACTCGTACTGGGTGGTTGCGCTGACTCGGTACTGGATGTCCGGGTTGTTTGCGCTGGTCAGGCCCAGGTCCTTGAGGGGTGCGCTCATGATGAGGGTGTTGGTGTCCATCATGTTGGTGTCCACATCACCCCAGGCACCGTTGAGCGGGTAGTAGCCAAGCTCGACGAGGTTGCCGTTCTTGTAGCCGTAGAGGCGAACCAGCGGGTAGTCCAGGCCCTTAGCGCGGTCGGTGACCAGCTTGTAGTCGGCGCGGTTGTTGCCGTCAGTGTCGATTTCTACGGTGAAGGTGTTCTCGTAGGAGACAACATCCCAGTTCGCCCAGGTGGAGATACCGAAGCGCAGGGTGCCGTCATCAGCGTTGCCGCCGGCTGCCTTCAGCGCGGGTGCATCCGAGGAAGCACCGACGTACTGCAGGTTCGCCTTAACGTTGCTGTTCAGCGACAGGGAGGTGGGAGCCACACGGTCCACGCTCGCACCGTACTCGAAGGCGCCGAGCAGGGAGCGGTAGCCGCCCTGGTTGACCTCGGTGCCGCGCAGCGAGATCTGGGACTTGGTCCAGCCGGTGTTTGCCTTCTGAGCCTCGTCGCTGGAGGGCTTCTGGGTGAAGGTGACGTTGTCTTCGGCAGCGTGCATGGTGCTCACGGGCTTGGGTGCCACGTGAACGGGCAGGCGCAGTGCCTTGGTGCCGTCCTCGGTGAGGACGAGGCGACCGGAGGCGCTCGCAATGTACTGACGGTACTGTGCGGGAACGGTTTCGTTGCCGGTGTAGTAGTCAGTTGCGTTCTGGGTTACGTCCATTGCCGCGTCGCGGGTCTTCTCCAGCTTAGACGGGTCGATGCGCACGCTCAGTTCGAACTTCTTGGTCTCACCGGGTGCGAGGGTGACCGAAGAGGGGAAGGAATATTCCACACCGGGAATATTAGTGCTTTCAGCGTAGGACAGGGCGTAGGTGTGTGCTACGGAGTCGGTGTTCTCGACCGTCACCTCGCGGGTGAGGGTCTGAACGCCAGCATCCGGTGCGTACTCGAGCACACCGAAGCTCAGAGACACGGTGCCGCTCTTGTCAGCGTTGTAGACGAGGGACTTCGACTGCACGGCAGCGAGGGTGTCGACTCGTCCGGCGCCCACACGGTCCACCGCGTATGCGGCACCGGATTCGGTGCGCACATCGTGGGTTGCGGTGTTCATGAGGGCGGACTTGACCTGTGCGGGGGTGTAGCTCGGGTGGCTCTGCATGACCAGGGCCGCGGAGCCGGTCACGTAGGGCGCCGCCATGGAGGTGCCGCTGAAGGTCACGGAGTTGTTACCGGTCGCTACCGCCGCGGAGGTGATGTACGAGCCGGGTGCCGCAATGTCGGGCTTGGTGTAGCCGTAGCTACCGTGGAAGCCGCGGGCACTCATGGGGTTCAGCTGATCCAGCTTGCCGGTGTCCACGCGCAGGGAGGACTTCAGCTCGTTGCCGAGGCGCACGGTCAGGGGCTTACCTGCCGCTTCTGCCGCGGTGATCTGTGCACGCAGGTCCTTAGCGGCGGATGCTGCCAGGCGGAAACCGGGCAGGGTATCGTTACCGGCGATGCCCAGGCCGGGCTCCTCGTCGTGGCCTGCAAGCAGTACGCCCTTGGCGCCTGCCGCCTCCAGGTTGTCGAAGCGCACCTTGGAGCCGCAGGCGAGTTCACCGTCATCTTTAGCCCAGTCGATGAGCACCCACTTGCCCTTTACAGCTGCCGCTTCGTCGGCGCTGAGGGCGTTGCAGGCGTAGCGGTTGTTCTCGGAGATTGCGGTGAGTTCACCGGTGAACTCCTTGCTGCCCGCCTGTGCCCAGGGGTAGGAGACGCTGTAGTCGCCGCGTACCTTGCGGGTGGTGCCGGTGGCGGGGTCGGTCAGCTCGGCCGCATCCACGGCGCGGGTGGAGCCGTAGGCGTTCGCCACGGTAATTGCGCTGGAGGCGGTGGCGGGGTGACCGGAGTTGGAGTAGGTGTCGCCACGCAGGCTGTAGTCGTTGGCGTTACCCGCGGAGATCACGGAGAGCACGCCGGCGCGGGTGAGCGCGTCAACGGCGTAGGCTTCGGGGTCGTCCTGCGGGGAGAACTCGCCGCCGAGGGACATGTTGACCACGTTCACGCGGTCGGAGAAGTCGCCGTCGCCGTTGGGGTCGAGGGCACGGTCGAGCGCCTCAATAACGACGTTGGTGCTGCCGCTGCAACCAAAGACGCGGAAGGCGTAGATTTCAGCGTCGGGGGCGACGCCGGGGCCGATCTTCATAGTCTTGAGCTGCTCTGCGGTGAGCTTGCTGTAGTCGCCGGTGAAGGTGGTGCCGTCGGCGTTCACGCCGTAGCCTGCCGCGGTGCCCGCCACGTGGGTGCCGTGGCCGCCGGTGGTGCAGTCGAGCGGGTTGCCGTCGGGGGTTGCGGTGTTGGTGCCGTCGTAGGCGTCACCAACGAGGTCGTAGCCGCCAGCAACCTTGGTGCGGTTGATGAGCCCGGAGTCTGCGGAGGGCAGCTCGGTGAGCTTGGATGCCTTCTCGTAGTCTTCGAGCTTGCCGCTACCGCCGAAGTCGGTGTGGGTGTAGTCGATACCGGAGTCGATGACGGCGATCTTCACGCCCTTGCCGGTGTATCCGCCCGCGCCGGCGGGGTTGGTGGTGCCGGTCCAGGTGGCGAGGGAGCCTGCGTCAATGGCGGCGCCCGCGTTCTGGCGGTACTTGGGCAGGATGGGCGAGATTTTCTCCACATCGGGGCGGTTGGCGAGTGCCTTGATGGACTCGGCGTCACCGCGCACTGCCACGCCGCGTACTGCGTTGTGGGTGGTGTAGAGGACCTGCGCGCCGGACTGGCTGCTGACCTGCTGTGCCTGGCTTTGCACCTGGGAGGCGATTGCCTGCACCTGCGAGCTGGTGTTGACGGGTGCCTGCGTGCCGGCGCGTACGCCTGCGGGCTGGGTCTGTTCAAAGGCGCCCTTACCCTTGAATCGGACGAAGGCGGTGACGGTGCCGCTGGCGTTCTTCATGCTTTCGCTGAGTACTTGCTTGACGGCGTCGGGGTCTTCTGCGGCGTGGGCGGTGGTGCCCAGTGCTGCGAGGGGGCTCAGCGCCATGCTGAGGGTGAGTAGCCCGCTGCCGATTCGGCGTCGATGCGACCGGCCGCGGGGGTTTGGGGAGGCGGTGTGTGTCACGGTGCTCCTTTGCTTGGCTCCCGGGGTGTTTCTGGGAGGCTTGTGGTGTTGTTCTGGTGGGTTCTAGTTGAACTTGAACACACTAGATGTGAACTAGGATACACCTCAAAAGGGCTTGTGAAGCGTTTATTACCCCTAAATGAATCAAATTATGGACATGTTCGCCCCTTTTCTTTTTCATGCTTTTTATTTGCACTCGGGTTCAGGTTCTTTTCAGGTTCGGTTGTTACTGTAAAACCATCTATTGAACATCTATCAAAAATGCTGGGATATGGAGGGCCGGACCATGGTCAAGCGACGCGTTTCTGGTGACGATTCCGTTCTGCTGATGTCGCCCCAGGTTGTTTACGGCCGCCCCGGCCCCCGGTTGGAACGCATCCTTAGGGGAGAGGTGCAGGGCATCCTCACCGACTACAGCTCATCCGCCTGGCAGATTGGCGAGGTGGTCGGCTACGCCCCCGTGGAGAAGCCACCCGAAACCTTGGACGTGAAGAGCCTCTTCACAGACTGGAGCGGCTTCACCTGGTATGTACTGGGGCCGCTGCTTCGGATGGTGTTCTGGGTGGTCTTTTTTCTCGTGCTGATGAGTCCGGTACTTTTCAGCCTGGGTTTCAGGGGAGTGGACGAGGAAACGGCGATGATTTTCTTTGCCTTGTTGATTCCGCTCTTTTATTTCCCTCCGCTGATTTTGCTTGTGGGCTTTATCGGCCTCGTCGCAGAAATCTGGTTGCTGCTCCTCTGCGTAGGAAAGTTTCTAAATGCTGTTGGGGATGCTGTCGAATCGACGCGCCTGCTCATTAGGCAGCACAAGGTTCAGCAGGATTTTCAGTTCCGGCTGGTGTACGAATGCACCCCGCTTGACGGTAGCTCAGCTGAGGCATTGCTGCACCGCATCCTTGAGTCGCACCCTGAGGAGGAATCATGACCGCCGATAAGAATCAGCCCGCTTCCCCTGGTCAGCGTGTTTTGAAGATTGCACCGCAGGTGTATTACGGCTACCCCAACCCGCAGCTGATGCACATCCACGCGGATGACGTTCAAGAGACTCTCCCCGAGGAAGAATTGCCGGAGGAGCACGGCGGTGAACTGGTCGGGTACAGCCCCGTGTCGGTTCCTTACCGTAAGCCGAGTTCAGAGAGAGCTGGGAAGGAGGCGCTGGCGTACCTGGCGTTGGCTATCGTGGCGGATCCATTCGTCTATATCCTGGGAGGTCCTATCCTGGGCGAAGAAACCCTGGTATCTCTTTTTGGGGCAGGCGTAGGATTTTCGATGCTGAGCTTCGGCATTCTTCCGTTGGTGCTGTTCCTCTTCTCCCTGTGGGCTGTTATCAACTTCTTCGCTGTGATGGTGAAATCCACCGGTAAGCGCGAGACCGAGGAAAGAATCAAGTTCCGGTTGGTGTACGAGTACACCTCCTCCTCTGAAGGAAGCCAGGAGGGCGACGATTCACTTCGTTATGGTGATATCGACCAACCGGTGATGGACCCTGGCCCCCCGCCCACTTCGTTCCAGAAGCAGAAGGCATGGCTTCTGTTCTTGGGAGTTTCCGTGCTGAACCCCTATATTGCGGCGGCGATTCTCTCTGTCACCGCTCTGTTCGGGCGGGGAGAACTCGTCGCAGGTCTCTTTATGGCGGTGAATCAGGTGAGCGCAGGGCTCATGGGGATTCCCGGCATTATCTGGTTTGTGGTGTGGATTATGAGTATTGCGCGGCTTGCCGAAGCGAATGAGGCTTAAGCAGACTAGCCACTGGCTCAAAGAACAGCTGCGGGATTGAGCCCCCACGCACCGAACACACAATGTAGACAACACAACAGACACATAACAGCAGACAAGCATTGGAGGAGGTCACCGTGGCGGAGCATAGCGAAGCACCGAAAAACCCTCAGAACCCAACCGAGAAGAGCGGTAGTGAGTATCAGCCGCTGTGGGATATGGAGCAGCCCGCCCCCGATTACTCGGCTTTGCTGCTTCACGGAACACCCGTTCCCGCACCAACCGGGGAGATTCCCGAGCCAGTGAGGGAGGTTCTGGAAATACAGAAGGCTCGTTCTGCATCCGCCCCTGCTGACTCCGCGGTTCCTGCAGCACCTGATTCTGCGGTGCCAGCTCTGGCGGTTTCTGCTCCTGCGCCGTCTGTGCCGGCGGCGAATTTTTTCCCTTCGGCGGAGGGGTACCCGGTGCTGAATCGACCGCTGTATGGCCGCCCGGGCCCCACGATGCGCCGAATGTCCCCCATGGGCACGGATACTGGCGCATCTGCAAACCAGCAGGTGCCAAGTGTGTTTCCTACCTGGCAGGAGGGGAAAGTAGTGGGTACACCGCGACCCATCGGGTATATCTCAGCGACCCCACTTGCGGGCAAGGTGCGTGTATCAGACTTATGGTGGAAAGCCTGGCCTGAGTTCATAGTGCTCTTCTTCGTGGGTGTGGTGTTTAATCCCCTGACTTATCTTCTGCTGGCTACCGTTACAGAGGACCCTCGCTTCGGCGGGTTTGTTTACTATTTCTTCCTGATATTTTCTCTGGCAACGTTTGGTCTTCCCCTGTTCTTGTGGGCTGGTGCGCTGATTTTTGCGCTGATCCGAGTGAGCCGAAAGTACCGAGCGCTGAAATGGAAGGCCATGCCTCTCGGGTCGTTCTGGTTCTACCTGGTGTATGACCGCCTGCCTAGGGATGCCGAGGAGATGCAGGGAATCCTGGGCGCGGCGTCTTCGATGTCTTCCGTGGCGCCAGCCCCTCAGCCGCTGAGTGCCCAGAGCCCTACCTCAAGCCCTGTTCCAAACTCAGCGGATGCATCGTAGTCGACTTCCCGTGAGCCCCTGGACTCCGGTAGCGCTGAACCCCCGGCAGTGTTAACACGTGCGTGTTGGCGCTTGTCGGGGGATTTTTCTCAGCTTTTATCGGGCAGGTTTCAAGGGACTGCCCAGCGCACGCTGGTACGGTGGTGCCGCTAGGAGTATGTCTGGTAAGCGAAGGAGACGACCATGGCAGACCGACTCACTGAAAAGAAGGAAGCTGCAAAGAAGGACGAGGCGTACCAGCCCCTCTGGGACACCGACCAGTCCATCCCGGAATACATGGCGCTACTCATGGGCGAGCAGACGCAGAAAAATGAAGACGTTGAGCTGCACGAAGCCTCCGACAGCGAAGACTCCGACGGTAGCAACGAACCGGAAGACACCTCAGAAGACACCCCGGAAGATACTCACGAATCTCGCAAGGACGACGAGGCGAACCACCCGGTAGCGCTCGCCTCCACTGAACAGGCTCAGCAAGAGCAGGCTCAGGCAACGCACGCCTACGGCGAGTACGTTCGGCTGGAACACCTCGGTCTGCAACCGGGCGCTATTCTGCCGGTCATCCCGGAGCCTTTCTTCGGCATCCCCGACTCGGAACTTATCGAAATGCGCCTGCTGGACCGCTCGCTTGAATCCTCCGCGCCCATGCAGGCGTGCGCTACCCACCTGAACCCGGTCAAGATTGAGGAGAACCCCACTTCACGAGCAGCCGAGCTGCAACCGGTGGGCTACGTCCCCATCAATAATCCGTTGGCTGGCTCCAACATTGAAGAGATCGAAAGTCAGCGCACCTTCTGGAAGACCGTGCTTATTGTCCTACTGATACTGAACCCGTTTGTGCTGGTTCCTTTGGTGAGTATGTTCGATAGTAGCGCCGGCATGTCGATGCTGCTCTTCTTCATCACTATCGGTCTCGGCTCATTTTTTGTGGTGCCAATCCTGTGGATTGTAGGTATTGTTCAGGCGGTGAAGCATAAGAACCGGCTGAGGGAACTCATCCAGAAAACAAAGACGACACATGCCGAATTCTGGTACTACCTGGTGTACAACCGTCTGCCGGACGACTACACGGGCATCAACGGATACACGAAGAAACAGGGTTTTTTCGATGAGTATGAGGCGCTGAAAAGGCAGGAACGCGCAAAGCTACGCGAGTCTGCAGCACAGCATGAGCCTGCAGCACAGCATGAGCCTGCAGCACAGCATGAGCCTGCAGCACAGCATGAGCCTGCAGCGCAGCGCGAGCCTGCCGCGCTACATAAGCCCGCCGCGCATCCTGGCTCACCCGGTGTAGAGAAACAGGACTAACCTCGGCCAATCCACACCGTATAACGCCATGCCCCTCCACGCACGTAACACCGTGTGGAGGGGCAGGGCGTCTTTTTCTTGTCATATTCGGGTTTCTTCGCCTGTTATCCGGCGAGGGTTAATATTCCATTTACCTTGCCTTGATAGGGTGAAACCATCACGAGCGCTGCGACCTGGCAGAGCGAGGCGGGCACCCGCCGAAAACGGCAAGTTAGCCTGCCGTCGCGCCTCAATGATTAGCCGCACCTCAACAATTAGCTGTATCCACTCATCGATAGATTAAGGAAAAGAACGATGTCCCAGAACCCGAACCCTGAACAGTACAACCAGTACTCCCAGCAGGCACCCTCCTACTCGCAGGCGCCGGGTCAGCAGCCCAACGGTTACGTAGTCTCCTCCAAGGACGACCAGAACATGGCGATGCTCGCGCACCTGGCTTCTGCAATTCTGTCTCTGCTGTCCTTCGCATCCGCAAGTATTCTCGCGCCGCTGGTCATGTGGTTCATCTACAAGGACAAGCCCGGTTACTCCTTCACTAAGGAAGCATCCCGCCGCGCGTTCAACTTCAACTTCTCCCTGTGGGTCATCAGCATGGCTTCCTGGCTGCTGATTATTCTGACCTTCGGCATCCTGGGCATCATCCTGTGGGTCGTCCCGATGGTTGTGGCTATCCTGATGGTTATCTTCCACAGCCTGGCTGCTCTGGCCGCAAACCGCGGTGAGCAGTACACCTACCCGATGACCTTCATCGAGATCATCAAGTAGTCTTCATAAGCTCATACCGGTAGCGCCCCCGTCCAAATATCGGATGGGGGCGTTGCCGTGCCCGGTGAGGCTCATTAGCACTGTACCCGGCACGCCTACCGCCCCGTCACACGGGACTTAAAGGGGCGGGCACGGTATCATTAGAAGAGGTGTGCCTACCCGGGTCATGAGGCGGTAGGTCGCCGCCGCGCCGTGAAATCCGGTGCGTATCTTCAAAGCTTTCAAGGAGCACAAAAATGTCAGCTGTCGTGATTGTGGGCGCCCAGTGGGGCGATGAGGGTAAGGGTAAGGCAACCGACCTGCTCGGCCCCCGCGTAGACTACGTGGTCAAGCCCAACGGCGGTAACAACGCCGGTCACACCGTGGTGGTGAACGGCCAGAAGTTTGAGCTGAAGCTGCTGCCCGCGGGTATTCTGAGCGATAACGCCGTCCCCGTGATTGGTAACGGCGTGGTTGTTAACCCCGAGGCTCTTTTCGCTGAGATTGACGGCCTTGAGGCCCGCGGCGCTGACACCTCCCGCCTGAAGATTTCCGCTAACGCACACCTGGTTGCACCCTACCACCAGACCATGGACAAGGTGACCGAGCGTTTCCTCGGCAAGCGTGCTATCGGCACCACCGGCCGCGGTATCGGCCCGACCTACATGGATAAGGTTGGCCGCCTCGGCATCCGTGTTCAGGACATCCTGGACGAGTCGATCCTGCGTCAGAAGGTTGAAGGCGCACTGCGCCAGAAGAACGAACTGCTGGTGAAGGTCTACAACCGCCGCCACGTTGAGGTTGACGAGATCGTCGAGTACTTCATGTCTTACGCCGAGCGTCTGAAGCCGATGATTGTGGACACCACCCAGCTGCTGAACAAGGCACTGGACGAGGGTAAGACCCTGCTGATGGAGGGCGGCCAGGCAACCTTCCTGGACGTTGACCACGGCACCTACCCGTTCGTGACCTCCTCCAACCCGACCTCCGGCGGCGCGTGCGTCGGTTCGGGTGTGGGCCCGACCCGCATCTCCCGTGTGATTGGTATTCAGAAGGCGTACACCACCCGCGTGGGTGCTGGCCCCTTCCCGACCGAGCTGTTCGATGAGATGGGCGAGTTCCTGCGCACCACCGGCGGCGAGTTCGGCGTGAACACTGGCCGTCCGCGTCGTTGCGGCTGGTACGACGCCGTGCTGGCGCGTCAGGCTGTGCGCATCAACGGTTTCACCGACCTGTTCATCACCAAGCTGGACGTTCTGACCGGCCTGGATAAGATCCCGGTCTGCGTGGCTTACGATGTTGACGGTGTGCGCCACGACGAGATGCCGATGACTCAGACCGAGTTCCACCACGCTAAGCCGATTTTCGAGTACTACGACGGCTGGACCGAGAACATTTCGGATGCGAAGAGCCTGGATGAGCTGCCCGAGAACGCCCGCAAGTACGTGCTGAAGCTGGAAGAGATTTCTGGTTGCCGTATCTCCGCGATTGGTGTGGGCCCGGACCGCGACCAGACCATTGTGGTTCGCGACCTCATCAACGAAGACTAAAAACTGACGAGAAGGACCCCTGGTGAGGCTTTGAATGCCTCATCGGGGGTCCTTTTAGCTGCGATAATTTGTAACATACTGTCTTATTTAGGGCACTATTTTGAATTAGTGTCATTCTGACGTTGATAAATGCTTATAGTAATGAGTAGACTTTTCTGTAGTCAGGGTTAAATAATTATCTAATATGAGGTTTATCTTTAAATGAATAAATCCAAAAACCATAAATATGGATAAAATTTATTTCGCGTGAGTGATAAGATTAAATCATCCAAGATATACCGCATCGGTATACAGGATTTAAGTGCTAATGCGTCATAAAATACTTATGCGCTGGATGCATTTAATATTCTCACTCAACACGATTGGAGACAGCGATGTCTGCATTATCGCGCCGCTCAATGATTGCTGGCGCCGCATTGTCAGTTCCGTTTGCCTCAGCAATGGTATATGCTGATGCGCATGCTGATGAAGTTCAAGGTGGAATTACTCCGCAAAATCACACGAAAAACTACATTAATCTCCTGAGTAATCCGCAGGTGAAAGCTGATGGGTCTCAAGATTGTACTCAGGCCATTAATGATGCAGTAAGGACTTTGGCTTCAGCTGGAGGTGGAGCTCTAGAAATTCCTGCTGGAAAGTACAGGGTCAGTGCTCCTTTTATTCAGCTACTTGACCGGGTTGAAATCTTTGGGCATGGTAAGGCCACACAGATTATTGCTCATCCTGGCGGTGACCTAGTGCAGAAGGACGAAGACGAAGCGGAGTGTGTTGGTGTTTTCCACGTTGGATCTTACCTTGTTGCTGGACCGGAAAAGCCAAAGCCAGGTGATAAGGGGGCCAATCAGTGGTTCTCTGAGGCCCCTATGCGTTTTGGGGTTCGTGATTTAGTTATTCGTACGAATGCTGATAATGTCCGTCTAAATCGGGATGACCCTTATAGTCGGGCTCGGCACACTCCCATTATGAAGGGTGTGGCGGGAGTTATTTTGCATACGTACTATGCAAATAAAAACTATCGGCCTGAGCCTGAAGCAGTTGCAACACTAGAGAACCTTGAAATCTGGGATACAGATATGGGAGTTGCTATTTTGGGTCTCCATGACCGTGCGATGAAGGTCCATGACATTCGCGTGCGTATGACATGGAGGCAGGGATTCCTTGTGGGTAAACCTATTGGTCATAAGGCAATTAATGTGGATGGTATCGGTGCAGCTGATAATAAGTTCAGTATGTTGGATGTATCCGATGCCAACAAGTGTGGCAGGAATTATGCCGGCATTGAGGTCTACGCTTCGCAGTGTAAGTTTTCACAGTCAACGAGTTGGTATAACCACCGGTATTCGTCTGGAGAATCGCTGTATCAGTCGCGCCAGGAGGGGAAGCCACATTACGCATATGCAGGTAAGGCTGGTGCAGGCTGGTATGTTGCGGCAAGTCGTAATATGTTTATCGGATGCACTGCTCAAGAAAATGGGGGTCATGGCTGGGTAAGTGATTTTGAGCGTAATATCTTTGATGGTTGCATTGGCGAATCGTCCAGCTACTTCGATACAGTTCATGGTCAAGCTCAAAATAATCAAGCAGCCAATTGGTACATTAGCAATTGGTCGCATGAATGTAAGTTCATCGCTCCACGTTCCGATAATCCTCATAAGGTAGGTGATGGTGCTGTAAAAGCGGAGAAAGATGTACGTGCTGCACGGTGGGGCTTCTACTTTGAGCAAAATTGTAGGGATATTGTGGTAGTTGGTGGTGATGCCTACGATGAGCATCGTAAGAAGCATCCAGATAATTACTCATGGAAAGTTCACTTTGGCCCGTGGCGTGCAGGGTATATGGATGTCACGATTAATAACTTTGTTATGCGGTATGGAATGTATGACATTGAAGAAGAATCCAAGAAAAACCGGAAATATTTTGACAAAAATTCTAATTACAGTCGCGGTATTTATGAATCTAATTCTGTGGAATTTTAAATAAAAATTTGGGGCTCTATATCAATATCAGTATTGATATAGAGCCCCAAAATATTCTATAAGATTCCCATCAAATCCAATCTGTAGAGGGTATATAGAATATCTGAAAAAGTAACTTCATCATTATCGATATACCCACAGCTCATGTTTGGTGAACCATACCAGCTACGTGCCTTGTGCATGTCGCTATTTTCTTTAACGCAATGTGCGTATTCTTCGGGGATGGGGGTAAGGTTGACCGTCGGCTTACCGTGCATTCGATAAAGGAAAATGAGCGCAGTATCAATGTATGCGGTGGCGTCGTAATGGAACTTTCCGTCTCCCCATCCGCTGCTGATACCTTCACGAGTAGCCCAGATAGCAATAGGGTAGTGCGGGTCATTGACCGAGATATCGCTGTACGGTGAAGTAGCAGGAAGGTCCTTAACCACGGGCCTGCCCTTCACATGGTACAGAAACTCAAGAAGCTGCCCACGAGTCATCGCAGGCTGGGGAGCATTCTTATTCTTCTGAAGATAAAGACGGCGGCCGTGAGTAATAAGTCCAGTGCACTCCGCCCAAGCGATCACCTTATCCTGATAATCACCCGGGGTATTGTACTCAGACTCATTAATGCAGGTGACTTCCAGTTCATCACCCGGAAAAGGAGAAAAAGTCTTAGGGTGTAATTGCGCCGCAGAAGCAGGCGCCACCGCAGACAACAAGAGAGAGGCAGCGGCAAAAGTACACGCCGCCCCCTTCACAAACGGTTTCAACAGCATCGTTGACTCCTCAAAAGAAAATAGTGGTTGGTTCTAAGACAATCACAGTCTTATTAACTAGAAGTTTAGACTTTATTAGTTCTCAAGGGAAGGTTGAAACTCTATAACCCCCAGATATCTTAAAAAGAAAATCCAAGACTCACCACAACACCCCAGCCTCCAGCGCCTCCGAACCTGCACATGTGACCGGACGGGGCGTGTGCCGTATGCTGGAAAGAGTGCCCACACACGAGGCGCCAAAGCGTTCAGAGGAGGACAACGATGACCTACATTACCGGAGCCATCTACCCCAGCGGCGACCGCATCCGCATAGGCGCACCCGAAGAAGAAACCCTCAACGCCTACCAGCAGCCCAACACCGCCGTAGCCCTCGGATACGCCAACCCCGATATCCACGAACTACACGCCCTGCAAGAAACCTTCAACCTGCACGAACTCGCCATCGAAGACGCCGGACGAGGCCACCAGCGCGCCAAACTAGAACGATACGGCGACTCCCTCTTCACCGTCATCCGCCCCGCCATCTACCTCGACAAAGAAGAAGAAGTGCGCCTCAGCGAACTGCACCTCTTCACCGGCCCCCGCTACACCCTCGCACTCGTTCGCGACGAACAACGCAGCAACCAGCGCATCAACGACCAGTTCAACCTGCTCTACGCCACCCCCGATGCATCCCCCGCCCGACTGCTGCACCGCATCCTCGACAGCACCGTCGACGGGTACACACCCGTGCTCGATGGCCTCGAAAACGACAGCGACGAAATCGAAGACATTCTCTTCTCCCACAGCGAGCGGAGAGACGCCAACTCCCTCGCACAGCGCATCTACGAACTGCTCAACCAGGTTATCGACTTCCAGCGTGCCTGCCGACCCCTCGAATCTATGATTGGCCGCATCATCGAAGGGATGCGCACCGGCGCGCTCGACCCCTCACCCTACCCGGGCGTATCCGACGAAGAAAAGAACGAAGAAGCGGTCGAGCTCGCCCGGCAATTCCGCAACGTGCTCGACCACGTAACCCAAACAAAAGAACGCCTCGAAGACCTTCGCAGCTCCCTCGAAAACGCCCTGCGCGTGCACGACACCCTGCTCGGTCAGCAGCAGAACGACGACACCAAGAAAATCTCCGCCTACGCGGCGCTGCTCATGGTGCCCACCATCGTTGGCTCCGTGTACGGCATGAACTTTGAGGTCATGCCTGAACTCAAATGGGAGTTCGGTTACCCCGCTGCGCTGCTACTCATGGTGGGCTCCTGTCTGCTCCTCTACTGGTTCTTCAAAAAGAACAAATGGCTCTGATATGCGCGTATGCCGCATAAGGCATACACGATATACCTTATGCGGCGCGGTCGTACTGGGCACGCATCGCGCGGCGGCAATCACGACGCTCACGCTTGAACTTCTTACACACAGCCTCCGAATCGGCAAACATGTAGAAGTCCTCCGGCTCAGCCGACAGACCCAAAGTCGACAGCTCAACCAGCGACAGCATCGCGTAGAACATCTCGCGGCGTAGCTCAAAATTGCAGGCACCCGGAGCGGACTCCACCGCGAACACGCCGCCGGTGCACTCCAGCGCGCGCATCGCCCAGTGCTGAGTCCACAGGTCACCATTGACCGGGCTCACACCCAGGCGAGTCAACGCCAGACCGGTACCCTGCACACGCTCAAAGCGCAGGCACATCTCCAGGTCCTTCTCCAGGGGGAACACGAACAGCAGCGCGTTCTGTGCCGCCGCACGCAGCTCAGCCAGGTTCGCCTCGTAACCGGAAGCGCCCTGGGTCAGGTGACGCATCACGCGGCCCATGGTCGAGGACGCCGGTGCGGTGCGGAAGCACGAACCGTCCGCCACCAGCTGCTCCAGAACGCCGCGGAGCTCCTCCACATTGAAGCGCTCCATACGGACGATGGTGCCCGCCTGCATCAGCAGGTTGAACTCTGCATCACGGCACAGCTGCTCATCGGCGGTGCAGGAAATCTCTGCGTGTGCGTACTGGCTCTCGTGAGTGGTGTTGTCCATGACCGTTCCTTCCGTAGATGCTGAATCAACCTAGCGGCAACACCGCAGGAGACGGCGTGCCCGGTCGGAAGGATCGTCCCTTCCAACACCTACACTCTATGAGCGACCCCTGACACGATAAGCAGTTTTTAATCTACCCCGGGGTAAAACTGGGAAAATTCTGAAACCACCCGTGAAACCCAGCGAAACCCCGTGAAACACAGAAAACCGGGTGCCCCCACAATCGGGAACACCCGGTCACTCATACGGAATAAGACGGCGCAACTAGCGTTGACGGTACAGCAACCACAGCATATACACGCCACCCAACGCGCCCGTCACCAGACCCACCGGAATCTGGAACGGCGCCAACGCACGAGCCGACACAAAATCAGCCAGCACCAAAATAACCGAACCCAGCAACGCCGAATGCCACATCGCCATACCCGGAGTGTTCCACAGGCGGCGCGCAATCTGCGGGGCAACCAGCGCCAAGAAACCAATTGGGCCGGCAACAGAAATCGCCACAGCCACCAGGAGCACGGCAGCCGCCACCAGCATGTTCACGGTCCTCTTCACAGGCAAACCCAAACCCGCCGCCAAATCGTCGCCGAGCTCCAAGACGCGCAGGCGGCGCGTCAACAACAGAACCAGAGGAATAGCCACCAGCAGCAGCACTGCCTGCACCGACATCTGATTCCACGACAGCGCATTCAGCGAACCGTGCTGCCAGGTCTTCGCTGCCTCCGCCTTCTCCAAATCACCCCGCGTAATCAGGTAATCGTTCACGGAACTGAGCATCGCACTCACCGCAATACCAATCAGCACCATCTTCTGACCCATCGTCGCGCCACCGCGCACACCCGCCAGAAGCATCACCACGGCCGCCGTCGCAAAACCGCCAATAATAGCGCCCATGCCCATACCCACGCCGGTAGAACTCAACGACCCAATCAGCACCACAGACAGGGCACCGGTCGCCGAACCCACCGTGAAACCGATAATATCCGGCGAACCCAGAGCATTACGGGAAACCGACTGAAAAATAGCGCCCGATAAGCCCAAAGCCGCACCCACCACCACGGCGGCAAGCATACGCGGCAGACGCTGATTCAACACCAGCTGACGCTCAATCTCCGTGCCCTCACCCTGAAAAATCAGGCGAAACACCTGATCAGGGCTCATCTGATAACTACCAAACACCAGGGAGGCGACCGCCGCCACCACAAGCACCGCCACCACCAGCAGAGTACGCGGAATAGGGGTGCGGTAACGCCCAGGGATACGCACAGACCCGGCAACAGCAGACCCGGCTACAGAACGAGACACAACGCTCACAATAAAACCTCTCAGAAACCGGGGCCTACAAACCAGATACGCCAGTCGAACCAGACGAACCACGCGCAACAGGGCGCTGAGCACGATGCGGACCGTGCTCCGACGCATGAGCCGGACCCGATTCATCGTGCGCCTGCGCCTTCTCACCCATGCGGCCCTTCTTCGCACCGCGCGCACCCGTACTCAACCGCAGCACCAGAACCATCAGCACCGGGGCACCAATAAAGGCGGTCACAATACCCACTTCAAGCTCACTCGGCATCACCAGAACGCGACCCAAAATATCGGAGGCAAGTACCAATACCGGGCCGTACACCAGCGACAGCGGCAGAACGCGCGCAATATCGGAACCCACCAGCAGACGCACCACATGCGGCACGACCAGACCCACAAAACCAATCGGGCCCGCAACCGCAGTCGCCGCACCACACAGCGCCATAATCGCAATAATCGTCGCGCCACGGACCAATGTCACCGGCACACCCAGGCCAGCTGCCGCATCCTCACCGAGTGCCAGGGCACGCAGAGGACCAATCAGCATGAAAGAGAGCACCAAACCCAATGCCACAAAGGGCAGCGCAGACAGCACCTGCTCAAAGGTGCGGTTCTCCAGCGAACCCACCACCCAGAAACGGTGCGAATCAAAAGCCTTCGAATTAAACATCGTGATAATGCCGGTAATCGTGCCCAGGCAAGCGTTCACCGCCACACCAGTCAGCACCAGACGCGCCGTCGAATCCAGGTTCGGTTTAGAATCCACCAGGCCCATGACGAACACCAGCGCCGCTGCCAGACCCGAACCCAGTAGAGCCAGCCACAGCTGAACGAACGGGGAGGACACCCCAAAAACGCCCACACCCACCACCACGGAGGCGGCAGCACCCGAGTTCACACCCAGCAGACCCGGCTCAGCCAGCGGGTTACGGCTCAACGCCTGCATGAGCACACCCGACACCGCCAACGCGGCACCCACCAGCAACGCCGCGGCGGTACGCGGGGCACGCTTCGCCCAAATCAGCTTCGACTCAATAGTGTTCGCCTCCGGGTGGAGGAAACCGTCAATGGAGCGATCCAGGGGGAACATGCGCGAACCCACCGCAAACGACAGGGCGCAAAGCAGCACCAGCAGAACGCCGCCAATAATGAGCGCAACCGCCAGACGCGAGATAGACTTGCCGCCCTGACCGCCCGAGGAGGCGCCAGATACGGCGTCCGAAGAAGCGGAGAGGGCACGAATTTTCGCCAGGGAGGCAGCGCTGACGGTGGAGCCTTCGCTGACGGCGGGTCCGGAAGGGGTGGTGGTCTGTGGGGTCATATGCCTTGGAGGTGGTGGGGGAGCGGTGCGCTCCCGTGCGGACGGAGGATGCTTAACGTATCAATAGATGAGTATTAAGTATCGCATATGCATATATGAGGTTATCCTAATAAAATGGCAAATATGACGAATAAGATCACCCGCCGCTCCTTCGGCGCACTCGCACTCGGTTCCTTCGGTGCCCTCGCCCTGGCGGCATGCGGCTCCTCCAACACTTCCGGCTCTTCCTCCGCGTCTGCTTCTGCGACCGGTAAGAAGGTGGCACCCTCCGCCCTGCCCTCCGGCATGGGCACCACCACCGTTGACGGCGAATTCCCCCGCACCGTCAAGCACTTCCGCGGTGAAACCACCATCAAATCCGCACCCTCCAAGGTCGTGATTCTCTCCACCGGTCAGCTCGACGGCGTGCTCTCCCTGGGCATCGTACCCGTCGGCGCGGCAACTGCCGGTGACGCCGACCTGGTCCCCACCTACCTGAAGACCAAGTTCTCCGATAAGTCCGCAGAGCTCGACAAGATTGCCAAGGTCGGCAAGCGCACCGACCCGGACGTTGAGGCCATCGCAAACCTCAAGCCCGACCTGATCCTCATCAACAACACCAACAAGAAGGACGAGCTGTACGAGTCCCTCGCCAAGATCGCGCCGACCGTGGTCACCGAGGGTACCGGCGTCAACTGGAAGCAGGACTTCCTGCTGATTGCCGCCGCGCTGGGCACCACCGAGAAGGCTGAGAAGCTCATGGAGGAGTACAACACCAAGGCGAAGTCGGTCGGTCAGAAGGCTGGCAGCGAGAAGACCTTCTCCTTCCTGTACGCTTCCGCTGACCGCACCCGCATCTTCGCGAAGTCCTCGTTCGTGGGCTCCATCTGCGCGGATGCATCCCTGGCACGTCCCGCAGCTGCGCAGGTTGAGAAGACCTCCATCGATTTGAGCTCCGAGCAGCTCGATCAGGCTGACGGCGACTACCTGTTCTACGGTGTGCAGGGCGGCGACGAGTCCAAGCTGACCGGTGAGGCACTGTGGAGCACCCTCAAGGCTGTTACCGGGAAGCACGCGCACAGCGTGGATTCTGACATGTTCTTCCTGAACGCTGGCCCGGCTGCCGCGCTTGGTGTTCTGGAGACCATCGAGAAGGCTCTCTAAAGGTTCTAGCCTCTCGTAGAGATTCGTAGAGATTCGCTGGGAAGCCCCGCGTTCTTACCTCTCATGCCTGCGCATGAGGGTGAGGAGGCGGGGCTTTCTGCACGCTTGGTACCTGCTTTCGCACCTGATTGTCGCCGCCGGATGCACTCGTGACCGGAATTGGTGCGCGCCCGCCCGAAATAGGGTCTAATGGGGGTAGAAGGCGCAGCGGTACCGTAGCCCCGCGCCCGACACACCGAACCTTACACACCGATTAATTCACCGACGAAACGAGCACACAATGCCGAAGAACAAGCCCTCCGAAGAGACCCTGGCGCAGGCACGCCGCGTCATCGACGCGCTCAACGAGCGTGGCGCCCACAAGCAGGCAATCCGCCTGAAGGTAACCCGCCCCGACGCCCCGCTGCCGCAGACCGCATCCAAGTTTGGTGGCCGACCGTACCTGCCCGCGGGCGAGTCCGCGCCGACCAATGAGAAGGGTGAGCCGTTGGGCATGATTGCGCAGATTAACTGCGCTGACCTGCCTGAAAACGACATCTACCCGGCGACCGGTATGTTGCAGTTCTGGATTAACCCGAATGACGAAGAGTGCATGTGGGGTTACGACTACGAGAACCCGCTCTCGCAGAAGAACCACCGCGTCGTCTACTACGAGACGCTGGATGAACCGAACCCGGATGTGCAGTTCCCGGTTCCCTTCCCGACCATCGACTGGGGCGATTACGGCTGGCCTCTGGGACCTGAGGGCAAGGACGTTTCTGAGGCAACCACCGAGTACGCACTTGCCTTCGAGCCCTGGGAGCAGGGCTTCCTGGATGGCGGCTTCGAAATCTACGACCAGTTCGCTGACGCCTGGGACGAGATGTACCCGGACCAGAAGCTGCCCGAGGAACCGAACGCACGCGGTGACGCCTCCTACAACCTGCTGGAGCCCTTCGAATCGGAGGAGAGGGATTACTCGCATATCGGCGGCTACCCCTCGTTCGTGCAGGAGGACCCGCGCGATGAGTTCGAGGAGCTGCGCGGCCACACGGTGAACCTGCTGACCATTGAGTCGGAGTGGGGTGAGGACGCCGAGGAGGGCGTGTACGTGATGTGGGGTGATGCCGGTGCGGCGAACTGGCTAATTACCCCGGAGGCGCTTGCCGCCCGCGACTTCTCGCAGGTCGTCTTTGAGTGGGCTTGCGGCTAGACACCGTACTACTTTCACACCGCCACATCATCAATGAGGAGACCCTAAAATGTTTGACAACAAGCCGTTCGAGGACATCGAAAAGCAGGCGAAGCACGTTATCGACCTACTCAACCAGGAGGGCGCCCGTAAGAAGGCTATTGCCCTGAAGCCCTTCGTTCCCGCCGAGCCCTTGCCGCAGACCGCTTCCAAGTTTGGTGGCCGACCGTACCTGCCCGCAGGCGAGTTGCCGCCGACCAATGAGAAGGGTGAGCCGCTGGGTATGATTGCGCAGATTAACTGTGCTGAGCTGCCCGAGAACGACATCTACCCGGCGACCGGTATGTTGCAGTTCTGGATTAACCCGAACGACGAAGAGTGCTTGTGGGGCTTTGACTACGAGAACCCTCTCTCGCAGAAGAATCACCGTGTTGTCTACTACGAGACGTTGGGTGAGCCGAACCCGGATGCCCCGTTCCCGAACGTGGACTGGGACGAGGGCGGTTGGCCCATTGGTGGTTTCGACTGTGAGAGCGGCCCGCTCGAAATTGAGTACGGCATGACCTTTGAGGTGCGTGAGCAGGGCGTGACTGCCTCCGGCTACGACTACTACGACGTTTTTGGTGCGAAGTGGGATGAAACCTACCCGGATGAGTTGCTTCCCGAAGCGCACGAGAACCCGTATAAGAACCAGCCTCGCCGCGAAGCTCTCTACGAGCTGACGGAGCCTTTCGAATCGGAGGAAGAGTACTCCCACGTGGGCGGATACCCGTTCTTCGTGCAGAATGACCCGCGTGACGAGTTCAAGGAGCTGCGCGGCCACACGGTGAACCTGCTGACTATCGTCTCCGAATCGGAGAACGAGGAGAACGAAGACGAGGAGATTGAGATCATGTGGGGTGATGCCGGTGCGGCGAACTGGCTGATTACTCCGGAGGCGCTTGCCGCCCGCGACTTCTCGCAGGTCGTCTTTGAATGGGCTTGCGGCTAAACGTGGTTTTGGCTGAATAGTCGAAGGGGGAGGGAAATAGAGAATAACCGCTCTATTTCCCTCCCCTTTTTTGTATACCTTTTATCGGGCACGTCTAAGCAGCGCGATACTTACGGTTCTTACTACGCGGCGGAGCCGTAGGAACAATCAGCTTCGCCTCCACAAGATGGCGCAAATCATTCGTAATGGAGGTACGTGAAGCGCCCCGACCCCAATGCTCTTGGATATATGTCGTGGAAACAGCCTCGCCCTGTGCACGCAGGCCACGCACAATACCAGCCTGGCGTTCGCTGAGGCCGTCAAGCGACGCATCGGCGCCTGCCGGTTCGACGGTGTCGGCTGAATGTTTGCCCGTGGAATGGGTTGCTTGCTGAGTCTTATCCTCAGGCGCGGTCTTCTGTTCCGTAGAAGACGCACCCTGCGGGGGCTGCATCAGAGTGACCTGCACATAGAGTAGACGGTCAGCAAACTGGGGAGCGGGCAGACCCGCCTCCTTCAGCGCGCGCAGAACCGTGGGAATACCCGAAGCCCTGTTCTCCGCAATCAAACGCCCCGTCGCCGGGTCGGGCAGGTCAGTCAGAATGCTCGCCAGGTAGCTATTGCGGGTTGAAGAAACACCGGGCTGACCAAAATCTCGGATAGTCACGGCACCGTAAATACCACCCGGGCTACGCACCACCAGGCGGTTGGTGTAGAGCTCAACCTGCACCTGCGAGCCGCGCGCACCCGGCGAGTAGTCGCGGTGCATGAGGGCGTTAACCAGGAGCTCACGGATAGCCTCCAGCGGATACTCGTAGCGCTCAACCCGCCCGATACCGCTGCTGTTGAGACCCTCCATCGTGGACGTTTTGCGCATATTGCGAACCAAAACGCCCATCGCTTCATCCAGCATGGAGGGGATAGGCCCGGTACAGCTGTGATTGTCTAGGAAACGTCGACCGTCCTCGGTGACCTCACCGAGTTCTTCACCGGGAAGAACAACGACGCTCATCATCAGCTGCGGGAAGAACGCCTGCGGGTAGGAGCCCATGGCGAGAAGCGCCCCAAGAGTGGGCACTTCTCGACCCTCAGAATCGATGCGCAGAATGCGTGCCTGCAGAAGAACCTCACGGTCAGAAAGCGCCGCAAAAACGCGAGGCTGTTCTTCGCGGAGGCGGGCAACGTAGGCGCTGACGAGGGTGGGTGAGAGGTCCTTGAAGCTTGCCTCGCTGACGAGTTCCTCGTCGTAGCGGGGCTGACTGCGGTTCTCTAGGAGGCGGTCAATCTCGTACTTGGTGAGGCGAATATCGGCCTCGCCGACGCGCTGGTAGGAGCCGTTGTACATGCCGTGTGTTTCGATGTAGTAGGGCTTCTGCGTCGGGTCGCCGGGGAGTACGTCGATGCGCACGATACGGTGCTGCTCATCTGCCGCCTCAATTTGAATATCTACCGGGGGTCGAGGCGTGATCTTGGAACGGATTGCCTCAACGGATGCGTCGTGGACTGCCTGTGCATTGAAACCTTCAACCGGTTGCAGACCCTCTGCCGGGTCGGTCAGGCCAAGAAGGATGGTGCCACCGTCGCCGTTAGCGAAGGCGCTAACGGTTTCAAGAACGGACTTAGGGAACCCGCCAGCGGCAGCTTTGACTTCTACCCGCCCGTTTTCAGCCCGGTTATGGCGTAGGTTTTTGATGAGTTCGGCGGTGTTTGTTTCCATGCATGCTCCCGATGGCTACTTCTTGGTGAACGTCATAGCAACGTCATAACAGCATCATAACAATTTCTGTTATGAAGTTGTTATGATCCTGCGATAATGTTGTTATGATGCGATATTTTCCTCGCGCCTTGAACCTTGAAAACCCCGGATTTGCAAGCTAAAACCGGGTATTTTGCCGGCGCTGATTGAGCGCGCATCATAACAGCCGTCATAACAACTTCTGTTATGACAGCTGATATGATGCCCCGTCATAATCCGCAATAAACGACACATAGGTACCCGCACTTGGTGCGCCCCCGTGACGGTGGCACAGTATAAAGTCGAGCCACTATCGACTCCCCGCCCATCCCCGGCGGGCAGATACACCAGGAGCAAACCAATGGCTGAACACACTTTCGGCTTCCGAACCCGCGCACTACACGCGGGCGGCACCCCCGACGCCGAGCACGGATCCCGCGCGGTCCCCATCTACCAGACCACCTCCTTCGTCTTCAAGGACGCTGACGACGCGGCGAACCTCTTCTCCCTGCAGAAGTACGGCAACATCTACTCGCGTCTGTCCAACCCCACCGTCGCCGCGCTGGAGGAGCGCATCGCCTCCCTCGAAGGCGGTATCGGTGCGGTAGCGACCGCCTCCGGCATGGCCGCCGAGTTCATCACCTTCGCGGCACTCTGCCAGCAGGGCGACCACATCGTCGCCTCCTCGCAGCTGTACGGCGGCACCGTCACCCAGCTGGACGTGTCCCTGCGCCGCTTCGGCATTGAGACCACCTTCGTTCCCGGCACCGACCCCGCCGACTACAAGGCGGCACTGACCGAGAACACCAAGGCAATCTACACCGAGATCGTGGCGAACCCCTCCGGTGAGGTTGCCGACCTGGAAGGCCTCGCAGAGGTCGCCCACGAGGCGGGCATCCCCCTGGTCGTGGACGCAACCCTGTCCACCCCCTACCTGATCCGCCCCATCGAGCACGGCGCGGACATCGTCATTCACTCGGTCACCAAGTTCCTGGGAGGTCACGGCACCACCCTCGGCGGTATCGTCGTCGAGTCCGGTCGTTTCAACTGGGGTAACGGCAACTTCTCGTCCATGACCGAGCCGGTTCCCTCCTACAACGGCGTGTCCTGGTGGGGTAACTTCGGTGAGTTCGGTTTCCTGACTAAGCTGCGTTCTGAGCAGCTGCGTGACTTCGGTCCGTCGCTGAGCCCGCAGTCCGCGTTCAACCTGCTGCAGGGTGTTGAGACTCTGCCGCAGCGCATGGATGCGCACCTCGCCAACGCTAAGCAGGTCGTCAACTGGCTGGTTGAGGACGAGCGTATCGCCTACGTGAACTACGCTGGCCTGGAAGACCACCCGCACTACGAGCGTGCGAAGAAGCTGCTGCCGCTGGGTGTTGGTTCCGTGTTCTCCTTCGGTGTGAAGGCGACTGAGAAGGCTTCCGGCCGTCTGGTTGGTGGCGAGTTCATTGGTGCGCTGCAGCTGGCAAGCCACCTGGCGAACATTGGTGACGCCCGCACCCTGGTTCTGCACCCGGGTTCGACCACTCACCAGCAGCTGACCGCTGAGCAGCTTAAAGCTGGCGGTGTCGGTGAGGACCTGATCCGTATCTCGGTGGGTCTGGAAGACGTCGAAGACATCATTTGGGACCTGGACCAGGCGCTGACTTACGCGACTGGCCTGAACCACGCCGGTGAGCGTGTGGGCGAGTCCAGTGCAGACAAGATTGTGGAGGCTGAGGAGGCGGTTGCCGCCGCTAAGGCCGCCGAGGACGCTGCCGCCGCTGAGGCTGCTGCTGGCGCATCCTGCTCCCTGCCTACTACCATTCAGGAGGAGAAGTAATGACTGAGAAGCGTACCTGGGTGGGTCCTTCCGCCCCTGAGCGTCTGAACATTCTGCGTAATACCCGCACGATTGCGATTGTGGGTATGAGCGATAAGATTTCGCGTGCCTCCTACTTTGTGGCGACGTACCTGCAGTCGGCTTCGCCGTACAAGCTGTACTTTGTGAACCCGATTCTGGCGGCGAAGGGCAAGCTTGTGCTGGGTCAGCCGGTGTACCCGTCGCTGCAGGACCTGCCGGAGGTCCCGGATCTGGTGGAGATTTTCCGCCGTAATGAGGACCTGCCGGGCGTGGTGCAGGAGGCTGTTGACCTGGGCGCGAAGACCGTCTGGATGCAGCTGGGCTCCTGGAACGAGGAGGCCGCCGCAATCGGTGAGGCCGCCGGCCTGACTGTGGTGATGGATAAGTGCGTGAAGATTGAGCATGCGCGTTTCCACGGTGGCCTGCACCTGGCTGGTTTCAATACGGGCGTGATTTCTTCGAAGCGTCAGGTGCTGTCGAAGTAGCCTGTGCTGTATAAGCCGCGGCTGTGGCTTGTAATTACAAAAATTAGGCGCTTGTAAGCGTTTGAGCGGAAGGGGGCGTACCCGGGGTGATTCCCGGGTGCGCCCCTCCCGTATTTCTGCCGGTGTCTCTGATTTCCCTTGAGGTCGTGTCTCGCCGGTGTTACTCTGCTAGTAACAGTCCCCCCTCCGCCTCTGATTCAAGCGCATCTCGAGGGGGTCCTTTTTATGTTCGGTTCTACGGCGAACCGAAGTACGGCAGAGTACATGGGAGTAAACCATAAGCACTTTGAGGGTCGTCTTAGGTCTCTGACTACTCTGAGAAACCGTGTAGCTCATGGTTCTCGTCTCTGGATGATGCCGACGACTGATACCTCTGCAAAGCCCAAAATTCCGGCGTGTTTGGGCGAGATTGAGAGCGCAGCATCGCCCCTAGTGGAGGGAAGTTCAGCTTTAAGGTAAACCTACCCTTATGTTCTGGGGTGCTGAGCCGGTATCCTAGTGTGGAGCCCGGCGGCCGGTACTCAGCACACACGCGTACCGACCGCCGGGTCTTTTCACGCGCGAAATATGACGAAATATATGTCTAAAATGTCGAAATATAACGCTATTTTTCGGTCATAAAAAGTCACTCGGTCACAGAAAAGAAAAAACTAGTCAGCCACTAAAAAGAGCCATAAGCTAGCAATATATTTATCCCCCGCATTTTATGCCCAACCTTAGCCGAGGACAGCATGACCGGATTTACGACGAAGGCAATTCACACTACGGACCGCGACAACCCGTACGGCTCCATCCTGCCTCCGATCTACACGACCACCACCTACGCCCAGCCCTGTGACGGCACCGAAGGTCCCTACGACTACCAGCGCGGCGGCAACCCCACCCGCGCGGCCCTCGAAACCACGCTCGCAACCCTCGAAGGCGCCAAGCACGCCTTCGCCTACCCCTCCGGAATGGGCGCCACCGCTGCCGCCCTCGGCATCCTCAAGGAAGGCGAGACCCTGCTGCTGGGAATGCCCTCCTACGGCGGCACCTACCGCTTCGCGACCATCGAGCTGCCCGCCCGCGGCGTCAAGACCCGCTTCATCGGCGACTTCACGGCCCTCACCGACGAGGACTTCGCCGACAACGTGACCATGGTGTTCCTGGAGAGCCCCTCCAACCCGCTACTGCGCGTGAGTGACATCGCCGCCATCGCCGAAATCGCGCACCGCAACGGCGCAATCGTGGTCGTCGACAACACCTTCATGACCCCGCTGCTGCAGAAGCCCCTCGACCTGGGCGCAGACATCAGCGTGCAGTCCGCCACCAAGTACCTGGGCGGTCACGCCGACCTACTCGGAGGCGTCGCCGCAACCAACGATGACGCGCTCGCCGAGCGCCTCTGGCACCTGCAGATGATTACCGGCGCAATGCTTTCGCCCACCGACTCCTACCGCCTGCTGCAGGAGGTCAAGACCCTCAAGCTGCGCCTGACTCAGCAGCAGAAGAACACCATCGAGGTCATCAACTACCTGGAGGCGCACCCCGCCGTGAAGCGCGTGCTCTACGCGGGTTCGCACAGCGAGTATGAGGCGCAGGTGCACGCCCGCCAGGCGAACGGCCTGGGCGCGCTCATCTCCATGGAACTGGTGGACGGCGCAGACCTGCCCGCCTTCCTCGAAGCCCTGAAGATTTTCACCCACGCGGTGAGCCTGGGCGGTATCGAGTCGCTGGTGGTTCGTCCCGCGCTCATGGTGCAGGCCGCCTACACGCAGGCGCACCGCGACGAATACGGCGTGAGCGACAACCTCATCCGCCTGGCCATTGGCATCGAGGAGATTGAGGACATTATCGAGGATTTGGAGCGCGGCCTGACCGCGGCCCTGGCGCATCAGGCATAGTCCCTGAACATGAGGCACCGCACGACCGTATCGCGTGATTCGAGGTGCCCCAAATACGCGGTGTAATGTCACCCATAATAATTACTCAAAATACCCGGATTAACGTATTTCTTTCAACGTAAAAGAATGTTTTTAATGCGGGTATTTTGTGTGCCCTCACCGCATTTTTATATGACGTTGCGTGAACATATTAACCCCCGTGAAGTTTATCTAGAACGGCATAAAAAATGCGGGTAGGGTAAATCTCAGATACACGACGACACCCAGCAGCTACACCCGCGTTTGGGGTAGCCCGGACGAAAGAGAACCACCATGAGCCAGCAGAATCAGCTCGAACCGACCGGCTTCACGACCCGCACTATCCATGCCGTGCACGATACCCGCTACGATGCGTCCGTACCACCGGTCTACCTGGCGAGCACTTTCGGTACCGCAGGTGAGGACACCACCTACATGTATCAGCGCGGCGCGAACCCCACCCGCGATAACCTGCAGGCGACCCTCGCTGCCCTCGAGGGTGCCGAGCACGCTTATGCGTACCCCTCCGGCATGGCGGCAACCGCGGCGGCTCTTGGTGTTCTGGAGGCGGGCGACACCCTGCTGCTGGGCATGCCGACCTACGGCGGCACCTACCGCTTTGCGACCACCGAGCTGACTAAGCGCGCCGTGAAGACCCGCTTCATCAGTGACTTCACGACTCTGAGCGATGAGGACTTTACCCCGGACGTGAAGGTCGTCTTCCTTGAGACCCCCACGAACCCGACCCTGCAGGTCACTGACATTGCCGCGGTTGCGGAGCTGGCGCACCGCCACGGCGCCCTGCTGATCGTAGACAACACCTTCATGACCCCCTACCTGCAGCGTCCCCTGGAGCTCGGCGCGGACATCACCGTGCAGTCCGCCACCAAGTTCCTGGCCGGTCACGCAGACCTGCTTGCCGGCGTTGCGGCGACGAACGACCCCGACCTGGCGGTTCTGCTGCACCGCGGTCAGCTCGTCAGCGGTGCGCTGCTGCCCCCGATTGACTCCTACCGCCTGCTGCAGGACGTGAAGACCCTGGCCCTGCGCCTGGAACGCCAGCAGCAGAACGCCCGCGAGCTTATCGAGTTCCTCTCCGAGCGTCCCGAGGTCGAGAAGATTTTCTACGCCGGCAACTCCTCCGAGGAACAGGCGGAGGTGCAGTCCCGCCAGGCCCGCGGCATCGGCTCCGTCTTTTCGCTGCTGCTCAAGAACGGCGGCGACGCGCAGGCCTTCGCCCGTTCCCTGCCCATCTTCGTGAACGCCGTGAGCCTGGGTGGCATCGAATCGCTCGTGAGCCTGCCCGCGCACACCACGCACGGCGCCTACGCCCAGGAGCACCGCGACGAGTTCGGCGTGGATGACCGCCTCGTGCGCCTGGCAATCGGCATTGAGGATGTTCAGGACCTCATCGCGGCCCTGGAGATTGGCTTGAAGGCCGCCTTCGCCGGCTAGGTTCGTGCCGCCGGTTCATACCGCTGGCGAACGTCGCCGGTTCATACCGCAGATTTCAACTTTCACACCACACATCAACGTAGATTAAGGAACCAAGAATGACCGTTCTCAACACCTCCGCCGTGCTGAACCGACGCTCCCTGCTACTGGGCGCGGCCCTCGCCGGAACCACCGGCCTGCTCGCCGCCTGCTCCGGCGGTAACGGCTCCAGCGCAGGCTCCGCACAGAGCTCCTCCAACCTGCTGGAGTCCATTAAGTCCGCGGGCAAAATCCGCATCGGTGTGGAGGGTACCTACCGCCCCTACACCTACCACGACGCCTCCGGTAAGCTCGCCGGCTTCGAGTATGACATCGCCGAGACCCTCGCCAAGGACCTGGGCGTGACCGCCGAGTACATCGAAACCCCCTGGGACTCGCTTATCGCCGGCGTGGACGCGGGCCGCTACGACATCGTGCTCAATAACGTGGCACCCACCGAGGAACGTAAGAAGAAGTACGATTTCTCCGTGCCCTACGCGCACTCCCGTGCCCGTGTGGGTGTGAAGAAGGACTCGAGCCTGAAGAACGCCTCCGAAATCTCCGGCCATAGCGCCGCCCAGAGCGCCACCAGCAACTACCGCAAGCTCGTGGAGGAACGCGGCGCCACCATCATCGAAGTCACCGGCTTTGACGAGGCCATCGAGCAGGTGCTCACCGGCCGCGCTGAGCTGACCGCCAACGACTCCGTGTCCTTTGCCGAGTACTTCAAGGAGCACCCGGACGCCAACCTGCGCCTGCTGGATGGTGAGGTCGGCCCCGGCACCAACGTCGCCGTTCTGCTGCCCAAGAACCAGACCGCGCTGAAGGATGCGATTGACGCCTCCATCAAGAAGCACCTGGGCAACGGTGACTTCAAAGCAATTTTCGAGAAGCATGTGAGCGAGGACTTGAGCCCCGCCTCCTAAGCTTTCGTGAAAGGCTCGGAAGGGGCCCGGAAAGGGCTCACCCGCCAGGACTTCTGACACCGCGTCGTGATTGATGTCTCTGTGGCTTATCCTGCACCGATGAGAGAATATGACGGAATGTTACGTTGAATTCTTTCCCACCGGGAATAGCTGTAGGATAGCCAGCGTTGCACCCGCAGAGAGGGGCACACCGCACGATGCCCCCGGGTTACCTCAGGGTGACAACCCGCAACTACAAGAGCATCAACCACCACACGAAAGAAGAACACCATGTCCGCAATGATTAACCGCCGCACCGTCCTCGCAGGCTCCGCATTCACCGGCCTGGCTGCACTGCTCGCAGCGTGCGGTTCGTCCAGTAGCAGCACCGCATCCAGCACCAACAAGCTGGAGGCTATCAAGTCTGCCGGCAAGATCCGTGTGGGCCTGGAGGGCACCTACCGCCCCTTCTCTTTCCACGACTCGAACGGCGCCCTGGTCGGTTTCGAGAAGGAAATCATCGACCTGGTCGCTAAGGATCTGGGCGTGACCGCAGAGTTCACCGAAACCCCCTGGGATTCGCTGATCGCTGGCGTGGACGCTGACCGCTACGACATCGTCATCAACAACGTTTCCGCAACCGACGAGCGCAAGCAGAAGTACGACTTCTCCGTGCCCTACCTGTACTCGGAGCCGAAGGTCGCCGTGAAGAAGGACTCCTCCCTGCAGAACGTGAGCGAGATTTCCGGCCACTCCTCGGCACAGTCTGAGACTTCGAACTTCCGCAAGATGGTGGAGGCGAAGGGCGCCTCGATCGTGGTTGTTTCCGGTTTCGATGAGGCTATCGAGCAGGTCCTCTCGGGCCGTGCAGAGATGACCGCGAACGACTCCGTGTCCTTCGCTGAGTACTTCAAGGAGCACCCGGACGCTAACCTGCGCCTGCTCTCCGGTGACCTGGGCACCGGCAGCAACTCCTCCATCCTGCTGCCTAAGGGTCAGGACGCCCTGCGTAACGCTATCGACGAGTCGCTGAAGAAGCACCTGGAGAACGGTGACATCAAGGCGATTTACGAGAAGTATGTGGGCGAAGACCTCTCCCCGAAGAACTAACACTCTCATAAGGAGCTGAGTTCCGCGCATGGAACGCTACCTCAACCTCTGGGCAGAATCACTGCCGCAGCTGCTGACCTCGACGGTGGCAGTGACCATTCCGCTATCGCTCATCTCCTTCGCGCTGGCGCTGCTGGTGGGCATTGTGTCTGCCGGCGCGCGCACGAGCCGGTTTGCGCCGGTGAACTGGCTGGCCTGGCTGTATATCTGGGTCTTCCGTGGCACCCCGCTGCTGGTGCAGCTGTTCATCGTCTTTTACGGCTTGCCGAAGGTCGGTATCGCCCTGGACGTGTGGAGTGCAGCGATTATCACGATGAGCCTGCACACCGGCGCGTACGTGGCGGAGACCTTCCGTTCCGCGGTGGCGGCTATTCCGCGCGGCCAGTTTGAGGCGGCGGCAACCCTGAACTTCACCCGCATGCAGACCCTGCGCCACGTGGTCATTCCGCAGGCGGTGCGTATTGCTCTGCCGAACCTGGGCAACAACTTCATCGACCTGATTAAGGGCACCTCGCTGGTGTCGGTCATTTCGATGGTTGACCTGTTCCAGACCGGTAAGCAGATTGCGTCGCGTACCTTTGAGCCGCTGGCAATGTACTCCGAGGTCGCCATCATTTACCTGGTGATTTTCACCCTGCTGACCGCCGCGCAGTCGGCGCTGGAGAAGTACAGCAACCGTTACGTGAGGAGCAACAATGCTTAGCGTTGATTCCATGTCGAAGAGCTTCGGTGAGACGCAGGTGCTCAAGAACATTAGCCTGGACATCCCCGACGGTGAGACCACGGTGATTCTGGGCCCCTCCGGCAGCGGTAAGTCCACTCTGCTGCGTTGCCTGAACCTGCTGGAAACCCCGCAGTCCGGCACGCTCACCATTGACGACGCGCAGGTGGATTACAGCCAGAAGCTCACCGACGCGCAGGTGCGTGATATTCGTTCCCGTTCGGCGATGGTGTTCCAGCAGTTCAACCTGTTCCCGAACTACACGGCGTTGAAGAACGTGGCGCTCGCCCCGACCCTCAACGGTACCCTGAGTGCTCGGCAGGCGCAGCAGCGCGCCCGCGAGCTGCTGGCGAAGGTGGGTCTTGCCGACAAGGTGGATTCCTACCCGGATGCCCTCTCGGGTGGCCAGCAGCAGCGTGTGGCGATTGCCCGCGCCCTGGCGCTGGAACCCTCCTACCTGCTCTTTGATGAGCCGACGAGTGCGCTGGATCCTGAGCTGGAGGCGGAGGTTATTCGCGTGCTCATGCAGCTGGCGAAGGAGGGCCGCTCCCTGGTCATCGTGACGCACAATATGGCGTTTGCGAAGAAGGTCGCGGACCGTATCGTGTTCCTGGAGAACGGTACCCTGCGTTATAACGGTGAGCCGACCGGTTTCTTCGCGTCGGATGATGAGCGTATCCGTAAGTTCTTGACGGTGTACGACAGCACCGAGTACAAGATTTAGGCATATTGCACATAGTAAATATGGGCTGGTTTCTGCCGGTCAGATAATCATCTGACGAGCGGAAACCAGCCAATATTCTATATTCGGCATATATTAGTTTTACTCTGAGAGCCCCTTAGAGCGGCGGTACTCCTCCAGCTGTTCAGCATTAATCACCTCAAGCTGCTCAGTGAGCGGCTCACCGGGCGACCAGCCCTCATTAGCCACCGTATGGTCCTCGCGCCTGAACAGAGTGAGAAAACGCGGGCGAGGCACACGAAGCTCAGACGGAGTGGTCGGCAACTGCCAATTCTTCGCGTGGGAGAGCAGACCAAACACCAGGCACAGGAGAATCGATAGTGCCATCGCCAGGTTGGGGCGGTGAAACAAACCGGTTACCAGGGCGGTCTCAGAGGCACCCACAAACGCGACCGTCGCGTACAGGGAGTTACCGCCAAAAATCGCCGGAATGCGGTTGACCATAATGTCACGAATAACGCCGCCGCCAACCGCGGTGGTCACGCCCAGTGCAATAGCGGGCAGCCAGTGCAGACCCAGGTTCAGGGACTTAATGGTGCCGGTTGCCGCCCACGCACCCATGCCGACAAAGTCAATAATGAGCATGGTTCGGGTTGCCCAGCGGGCACTCAAATCGAGGCTGTACGCCAGAATTGAAGAGCCGATAGCACCAACCCAGTAGCCGCCGTCGGTGAGTGCCACCGGCAGGCCCGAGTTGAGCAGAATGTCACGGATCATACCGCCACCCATGCCGCAGGCGACCGCGAGCAGCAAGAAGCCCACAATGTCGAACCGGAAGGCGCGCGCCACGGCACCGCCGAGCAGGCCGTTAGCGACAACGGCGGCAATGTCGACGATGCGGAATACCTGGTCCGGGTCAAAGAGCTCGTGCATGGGCGTTCTCCTGCGTACGTGATGCATGTCTGGGTGGGTGCCGATAGGGAAGGCGCGCACGGTGGGCGGGTCGGGTGACGACGTTATCACCGCATCCGGCTCTGTCTGCCTGTGCGCGTACCTGAAATGGCACCGATTTATTGTAGACCCGCCGCCGCTCCTGCTCCTAGTTGGAAAGTGGCCATGACGAGCTCTGAGACAGAAAGAGAAGCTTGTGAGCACATTAAAAGTTGGGCGTAGAATGGGAAATCTCCACCCCCAATGCTCTGTCATGATTGTTTTTGCGCTTGGCGCCACATGGTGTGCCATTGCCGGCGCGGCGCTGTCGGCGCTCATGGTGTGGTTGCCATCGCGCAGCCGGAACGCTCGCTAAGCTGGGACTAGACGAAATCTGCGTAAGGTGAAAGGAGCCGCCGTGGCGGTATCACGCGACGACGTTTTCGGGGTCCTGCAGGGGATCGTACCCCACCTGGAGGAGGCGCTTCCTGGCTGGTCGGTGCGCCCCAACACTACGGGGACCGGTGCGGTGGGACTCTACCTGGACGGTCCCGATCTGCCCCTGGCCGGCGTGAACGTCGATGGTGAGCCGGTCGCCCGGCACCTGTGCGGTACGATTCAGACCGCCGACCGCGGCCTGCCGCAGGAGCTCGGGCAGGTGCGTTACCAGTACATCCTGGGTGTGAGCGTGGCGGAGCACGAGAGCGAGTACCCCGAGCTGGCCGACCTGGCGAGCGTGGGGGAGCCGAGCTGGGTTCCCGCGTTGAGGGCACTGGAGGCTCTGGTTGAGTGCGAGGGGCGCGAGGCGCTGTTCATCAGCCGCGGCGGGTACGTTCCGGGCCGTCGCGCCCTGGGTAAGCGCCGCGTGGCGCTACGCCGCGAGTTCTTTCCGGGTAAGCCCTGGCTGGGGTTGGGCACGATTGACTGGTGCGCAGGCGTGCGCTCGACCCCGGTGTACGCCGAGGACTTGGCGGCTCTGGTTGCCGCGGTGACGCGCCTGGCGAGTAGCTGGGATGCAGCCCTGCGCACTGTCTCTGCGGACAGCCAAAAGTAGTTAAAACAAAGCGGCGCCTCCGCCCCGAAAAGGGAAGGATGCGCCGCTTTGTCAAGCTCTAACGCTTAGTGGGTTTAGCCCAGTGCCTCAGCTAGCTTGAACGAGTCGAGCCGTATGAGATATTGCCTTATCGATAGCATGCAAGGGTGATGCATCCTGCTGCCTCTACGGGGGCGTAGCCGTAGCGTTTGTAGAGCGTAACGGCGTGTTCATTACCGACGTCGGTAGTAATGAGTCGCTGTCGAATGTCTTCTCGGTCAAAGTCCTCAATGACACGCTTTAGAAGCGCAGAACCAACGCCCTGTCGTTGGGCGTGCGGATGCACTAGGAGGTCCTGAATGTAGGCGATAGAATGTCCATCCCCGACGGCGCGGACTAGCCCGACGAGCCGTCCCGTTCCGTCCGTGGTTGCCTCTCGTGCGGTGTAGAGATACCGCGATCCTTCCACCATCGGGACGAGACGTTCGGGCGTTTTGGTATAGGCACTCCAGCCCACAGAATCGTAAAGCTCAGTAAGTTCTTCCACGCTGGGAAGGGGGCTGGTGGAGTCCAAAATACAGTACCGCATACAGGCATTGTATAGCGCCAAATTGGGGGATTTAGGGAACTGCCGTCCAACACGTTGGTGGGCTTGAGGGCATAAAGAAGCGGCGCATCCGACCCGCAAAGGGGTGGACGCGCCGCTTGTTTCAAGCTCTAACGCTTAGTGGGTTTAGCCCAGTGCCTCAGCCAGCTGAATGCCCTGTGCCACGCCACCGAGGGTTGCAGCAATACGGATCAGGTCGTTGACCTGCTCCTTGGTTGCGCCCTCTTCACGCAGGGTGTGCTCGTGAGCCTCAACGCAGTGGGAGCAGCCGTTGACTGCGGACACTGCCAGAGCGAACATCTCGAAGTCCAGCTTCTCAATGCCACCGTTCTTGCCGATGATCTGCATACGCAGGTTTGCGCGCTGGTCATCGTATGCACCATTCAGGAAGCCACGGGTGCGGTAGAAGATGTTGTTCATGCCCATGATGGATGCAGCACCCAGAGCAGCCTCGTAAGCGGTGTCGCTCAGGTGCTCCTTAGCCTCTGCAGCAATCTCAACAACAACAGAGTCAACCTTGGTTGCTGCTGCGGTTGCGAGGATTGCGCCCCAGAGCTGCTGCTCGGTGAGAGAGCTAATGCGGGGCAGGGAGGACAGGTTGAGGTTCATGTCCTTCGCGTAGGAAGGCAGAGCCGAACGCAGGTTATCGATGCTCATGGATTACTTCATCTCCTTGAATGCGTCGATGGTTGCTGCACCCTTCTTCCAGTTGCATGCGCACAGCTCGTCGGACTGCAGTGCGTCCAGCTGGCGGAGCACCTCGTCGGTGTTACGGCCGACGGAGTCAGCGGTAATGGAGACCGACTGGATGGTGTTGTGGGGGTCGATGATGAAGGTTGCGCGGTCTGCAACGCCGTCCTTGTTCAGGATGCCCAGTGCTGCGGTCAGTTCGCGCTTGAGGTCGGATGCCATGACGATGGGCAGGTCCACGAGCTCTTCGTGGGAGCGGCGCCATGCGTAGTGGGTGTACTCGTTGTCAACGGAAACACCGATTACCTGGGTGTCGCGTGCCTCGAACTCGTCAGCGAGCTTGCCGAATGCAGCAATCTCGGTGGGGCAAACGAAGGTGAAGTCCTTCGGCCAGAAGAAGACGACGCGCCAGGTGTCTTCGTCCAGACCCTCGGAGGAGACGGTGGTGAAGTAGTCTTCGGGCTTGGTTGCTTCGATGTCAGCCAGCTTACCGGGGACAACGCCGGTGAGCTCGTATGCGGGGAACTGGTCGCCGATGGTCAGAACTGCCATAGTGTTCTTCTTTCTGCTTCGTGCCGCGCGGATTCGTTGCGCGGCGCTTGTTCTAAATGGTGCCCAGTGGGCGGGCTCTCTACTATTTTATTATGAATAATTCATAATAATCAAGTGATGACGCATTAAAACAGAAGTGTTTAACTATGATTTGCATCACCGAGCATCCTGGGATGCTCACAAAAGCTTTTCCGGCGCACAAACCTGAGGGTTTAAGCTCGAATCATGACCCCCGAACACAGTAACTTCTCAGAACACAGCGAACATGCAGAGCCCAGCCAGCCTGAACTCATTACCGAACGCCTCACCCTGCGCCACCTGCGCGAGGCGGATATCCCCGACATCGTAGAAGCCTGCCGCAACGAAGAAACCCTCCGCTACACCCGCATTCCCTTGAACTACACGCGCGCCGACGCCGAGGACTACCTGCTCACCACTGCCCGCCAGATTGCCGCCGGGCAAATCCAGCGCTGGGCGATTGACGCCTCCGGCGTGTTTGCCGGAACCATTGAATTACGCCTGGCTGACGGCACCCCCGAAGGCCCCGGAACCCGCGCCGAACTGGGCTATTACACCGCCCCGAAGGCGCGCGGCAAGGGCTACATGACCGAGGCGCTGCGAGCCGTCCTCGGCTACGCCTTCGACCCGCTCGGGCTGGGCCTCGAGACCGTCCGCTGGACCGCCCTGGCGGGTAACGAGGCCTCCGAACGAGTGGCGGTTAAAGCGGGTTTCACCGGCATCTACGACGATATTGACCCGAACTCCGGCCGCCCGGACGAGAACGGTCACCCCGTGCAGCATCGGGTGCGCCGCACCGATATGACCCGCGCCCAGTTCGCGGCGCTCTGGGCTAACTAAGGCTCGGAGGCTATCTAGCTACCGAATGCCGAAGCCGCGGAACGAGCCGCTCGGCTCCTCCCACTCGACGAGCACCTCATCCACGCGCCCGGCGGTGTCGTCGCCGCGCAGCACATCCACCAGGCGAGCGCAGGAGGCGGCGGTACCCTCCGCAACGACTTTCACGCGCCCGTCGTCGAGGTTTTCGGCGTAACCGGTCAGGCCCATGGGCTTGGCGGTTCCGGCGCACCACCAGCGGAAACCCACACCCTGCACCTTGCCGCTCACGAAAGCGACGAGGCGGATTTCGGCGGGTTCTGCCGGGGTGCGGTCGGTGAAGAAATCAAAGAAACCCATGGGTCCTCCCGGGGTCATCTCGTTGAGGGTGGTCTGATGGGGGTGAGCGCCGGTGGTGGCGCTCTGATAGTTTCTCTAGCTTCAGTCTAGAGGGTGCGGGGTGCCTGTTGCCTGGTTGCCGCGCGCACGCGCCGTGAGGAGTTGAATAAGGGTAGAGCAACCGAAGCCGCGCTCTGAAAAGGAGTAACATTAGGGACAATTCGCTAAGCGGCAACGCCGACCACGCAGACATCTACCCGCATGCAACCCATCTACTGGAGGATCATTGAGTTCACGCCCTAAAAAAGCGCCTCTTGTCGGTAACCCGGCGAAGACACCCTACAAGCCCTGGCCTGCTCTCTGGTCCCTCGTCATTGGCTTCTTCATGATCCTGGTGGACGGCAATATTGTCACCATCGCCCTGCCGCACATGCTGCGGGATTTGGAGGCGTCCCTCTCGGAGGGCATGTGGGTGACGAGCGCCTACCTGTTGGCGTACGCGGTGCCGCTGCTTATTACCGGCCGTATGGGTGACCGCTTCGGTCAGAAGAACCTGTACATGATCGGCATGGGTATTTTTACGCTTGCTTCCCTGTGGTGTGGTCTGGCGGCGGACGTTGAGTCGCTCATCGCTGCCCGCGTGGTGCAGGGCCTGGGCGCATCGCTGATGACCCCGCAGACCATGTCTCTGATTACGCTGATGTTCCCGCCGAATGCGCGCGGTGTCGCCATGAGCATTTGGGGTGCTACCGCGGGTATTGCCGCGCTGGTCGGCCCGATTCTGGGGGGCGTGCTGGTGGATGCCCTCAGCTGGGGCTGGATCTTCTTCATCAACATTCCGGTTGGCCTGGTCGGCCTGTTCTTGGCGTGGCGTAATGTGCCGGTGTTCGAGCAGAAGAAGCACAGCTTCGACTGGTTGGGCGTGGTGCTTTCGGCGGTCGGTCTGTTCCTGCTGGTTTTCGGTATTCAGGAAGGCGCTACCTACGACTGGGGCACCATCACTGACTCGTTTATGGGCACCGGTATTGCGGTGAGCGTGTGGGGCCTGATTATTGCCGGCATTATGGTGCTGGGCCTGTTCATCGGGTGGCAGGCTATTAACCCGCGTGAGCCGCTGGTTCCGCTGAGCCTGTTCAGTGACCGTAACTTCTCCGTATCGAATGTGGCTATTTCGGCTATGGGTGTGGTTGCTATCAGCATGGCGTTCCCGCTGACCCTGTACCTGCAGCAGGTGGAGGGTCTGGACCCGACCCAGGCTGCGCTGATGACTGCCCCGATGGCGTTGTTCTCGGGTGCGTTGGCGCCGGTGGTGGGTGCGCGTCTGAACCGTAACGACCCGAAGTGGATTGCGGTAATTGGTTTTACGCTGATGGTTGTTGGTTTTGCTCTGCTCCGCCCGACGATGGTTGCGGAAGGCAACCTGTGGCTGATGGTTGGCCCGATGATTATTCTGGGTGCGGCGAATGCCTGCATTTGGGGTCCGCTGTCGGTGTCTGCGACCCGTAACCTGCCGCCGCAGCGTGCCGGTGCCGGTTCGGGCGTGTACAACGAGACCCGCCAGATGGCGTCGGTGCTCGGTTCGGCTGCGATTACCACGATTATGGCTTCTGCAATTACTTCGCACCTGTCCGCGTTGGGTCCTGCCGCTGCGGCGGGCGGTAGCTCTCACGGCGGCGCTGCTGGAGGCGTACTCCCGCAGATTCTGCGTGAACCTTACGCGGCGGCAATGGCTGATTCCATGGTGCTTCCGCTGGTCGCGGCGGCAGTGGGTGCGGTCGTGTGCCTGTTCTACGCCTCCATGAAGACCTCCGAGGCGAAGGGTGCCGCGCAGAACGCTGAGGCAGAGTCTGAGGCAGAAAACACTAAATAGAGGCTTATCAGAGCGCTTTTACGTCATAAGCGGTGCATAACTTGAGATGCGGTGCAAATACCGGGACAAACTAGATGCACTCTGTGTATGATGAGGCGGGTCACCGTCGAACAGAAGAGAACCAAGAACGGTTCCTTTGCCTCCACCGGAGGGTTCGGCAGTGACCCGCTGTCTTTTAAACGCCGTACTCACTTGCGGCACACCGGTTACATGCTGGCGGCAGCGACACACATGACCACTGAACCACGCGGTAGCCGCCTGATACTCACCATAAAACCGGACCCGTACGACCCATACCGTGCGCAACGTCAGATGATGCAACCTCCCGCGTGGTCAAGATATGAAGAGAGATCCTATGTCTTTTCTGACCTCAAATCGCGTGGTGCGTACCGCGCTCGCTTCGGCGGCACTGCTGGTGCTCGGCACTGTTGCTGCCCCCGCAGCACAGGCGTACAACCCGGACATTGATGGCGACGGCATCCCCAACACCTGGGAGATGAAGGGCTACGACGCCGACGGCGACGGCAAAATCGACGTGGACTACCCCGGCATGGGCGCCAACCCGCTGAAGAAGGACATCTTCGTCGAGATGGACTACATGCCCGGCCTGCTCGCTAGCGAAGAAGAGCTCGACCGCATCACCGAATCCTTCGCCCAGCTTCCCCTCCGCAACCCGAACGGCACCACCGGCATCAACATCCACCTGGAGAAAGAGAGATGGCTAAAATCCCCACCTTGAGTTTGGTATTTTTGCCATTGTCTTCCTTGATTTGTTCAAGATCTTGAGCCAAAATCCTCACTTCCTCTTTCTAAAATCTAGTTTTTAAAAAAATAGGCTATCTACCAGAAGTAGATAGCCTATTTTTTATGAGATGCTTGGGTGCTTACGCTTTCAATTTGTCAAACTTTGCTTTGACATTCGCCTTGAATTCTTCAAGCTTAGCCTTGCGTTCGGCTTTACGTTCAGCCTTCATCTGTGCACGCGCCTGGTTGTAGAGGTCTTCTTGGACTTGCAGAGCTGCTTCGATTTCGGCTACGACGGTTGCTACATCCCAACGCACGATTTGGGTGTCGTACTTGGTGAAGTAAGCATCGATGACTGCTTCGTTGTCTTCTTGCACCAAGGCAACAACGGCTGTTTCACCGGTAGTCAATTTTTGAGAAACAACGTCAATCAGGCCAGCTTCTGCCGTATCAACGATATCACCAGCAACCAAACCATGGAGGCTACCAATACCATAACCAAACAAGACGCCGATAGGACCACCCAAAAGCCCGATAACTGCACCGAGCAAGCCACCTTTTAGGGTTGCATCCGTCGTTGAATCTTCAAAATCATAGCGTTCTTTTTCAACGATATGACCGTTTTCATTTTTGACCAGGGCGATTTGAGCAACCTTGGTCGTCTGAGTTTGGCGGAAAGCCTTCAAATCTGCAAAGGACTGATAAGCTTCGCTTTCGGTGTTAAAGACTGAAATTACTAGGTTTTCCATAGTTGGTACCTCGTTCCTAAAGACTATATATACATTGTAATACAGTTCTCTTTTTTTTGGGAACTACTTTTTGCGACAATTTACCTCGGCGGCAGCCGGTAGGCTGAGTCCTAAAGCAGAGAGGGGCCCGGCATCCAGTATGGATGCCGGGCCCCTCTCTGCTTGCTGTGGCGTTAGCGGCTGATGGTTGCCGAAGCGCGCAAACCAGCCAGGTCCTGGAAGGTGTACTCGCCACCCTCGGTCAGCTGCATTGCGACGTTACCGCTGGTGATCTGAGCGGTGGTGGTCAGGGTGTAGCTGGAGGTCACCTCGGTGAAGTACACCGGAACCAGCGAAGCCAGCACCTGTGCGTAGCTCACGCCGTCCTTCGCGGTGGCTTCCAGGTAGTCGGAGGTGCGGATATCCAGCACGCCGGTCCAGACGTTGTCCTCGATGGTCGGCTCGTAGAACTTCGCAGTGTATGCGATGCCGTTGAACGCAGCCACGGCGGGGTTGTTGGTCTTCGCGCCGCCCTCGCTCTTAGCGAGTGCCGGAATTTCAACGTCGTTATCGACGTTCCACAGCAGCGGGTCGGTGACGTCCTCGGCGGTGGGGAAGGTGAACTCGAAGGTCACCTGCAGGTGCGCCTGAGGGTACAGCCAGGAGCTACCCTGGAACTCGCCCTTGGAGTTGATGGGTGCGGAAATCCACAGGCCCGCGCCACCGTACAGGCCGGCACCGACGCTACCGCCGGGGGTGAAGGTGCCGCCGCCGCGGCTCTGCGGGGTGGTGGAGGTTGCGGTGATGTTGGGGACCTGCACGGTGTAGGAGTCCAGGCCGTAGCGGGTATCAAAGTCGTTGGCGGGGTTCGAGTTGAACGCCTGGGTGAAGACGCCGAACTTCAGGGTCGGGGTTTCCTGCGCATCGGTGGATGCCGCGTAGGCGGGTACTGCCGCTGCGGTTGCGATGACGGGGGTGCTCCACACAGCACCCTTGATGAGGGCGCGGCGGTTCAGACCGTTAGTGGTGTTCGAGGAAGAAGTCATGGGATCTCTCTTGTTGTGAAGAATGTGGTGATGCATGTGATATGAATTACTGATACTCTAATGTAATTCAGCTCATCTTCAAAATTATCTCAACTTTTACCTCAATGTATGAACATTACGGCACCCAGCTCACCTAGCGCGTGAAACGGGCGCATCATGGAAACCGTGGAGAACGTCCTCCCGGCAAGCTCCACTGAAACACCACCGGTCACCACACACTAAGGAACACAACATGGCATTTCTGAAGAGCGCACGCGTCACGCTTGCCTCCCTCGCAGTGCTCTGCCTGGGCACCATCGCAGCCCCTGCAGCAAACGCCTACAGCCCCGACATTGACGGCGACGGCATCCCCAACACCTGGGAAATGAAGGGCTACGACGCTGACGGCGACGGCAAAATCGACGTCGACTTCCCCGCAATGGGCGCAGACCCCAACCACAAGGACATCTTCGTTGAGATGGACTACATGGCAGGTCTGCTGCCCAGCGAAGACGAACTGGACCGCATCACCAAGATTTATGCCGACCTGCCCCTGTGCAACCCCGACGGCACTACCGGCGTGAACATCCACCTGGACGCCGGTAGCGCCCGCAGCGCCAAGTACAACCTGGGCGGCGGCAACGAAATCAGCTACCAGGCACTCGACAGCGAATTCAAGGCGCTCCACCGAATCAAGGCAACCGAAGGTAAGTTCAACCCCGCCCGCGAAGGCACCTTCCACTACATGATCTGGGGCGACTACTACGACAACAGCTACTCCTCCGGTATCGCTAACTTTGGCGGTCGCAACCTCATGGTCACCGTCGGCCCGCACTTCTGGGGCAAGGCAAGCAGCGACATCCGCGTGGCAGTGTTCGTGCACGAGCTCGGCCACAACCTTGCGCTGAGCCACGGCGGCTGGGACGAAATCAACTACAAGCCCAACTACTACAGCGTCATGAACTACCAGTACACCCTCACCGGCGTGCCCATGGCTGACGGTAGCCGCTACTTCGGCTACTCCACCGCCGAGTACCGCATGCTCAACGAGGCGAAGCTGTACGAGGCGCGCGGCTTCGGTCCCCGCGCGGCTGGCTTCCTGTACAAGGGCAAGCCCGCCAACCAGCCGATTGACTTCAACGGCAACGGCAAGATTGATACCGAGCCGGTGTCCGTGGACCTGAACGGTGACGGCATGATCACGAACCTGGGTGCCGCAAACGATGTGAAAATGATCCGTTTCCAGGCGACCGAGCACCCCGAGAAGAACAAGGGCCCCGAGCACATTGAACCGAGCGGCATTACCGCTGAACACGCTCGTTCGCTGGGCCTGATTAAGTAGGCTGACTGGTCGGCACACCGCCGATAAAGAGCCTTGTCAGCTCAATAAAATGGCATAGCAAAAGGTGCGGATACCGAATCATCATTCGGTATCCGCACCTTTACTCTATGCAGCTTTCAGGTCAGCTACGGAGCCTAGACAGCCTCGACCACTCGGCCGGTATCCACCAGCACCTGCGCGATGTGGCCCAGCGCCTCCTCATTCTGCAGCGAAGAAACATCGCCCAAAGAACGGCCCTGGTACAGCTCACCGAGCAGACGGCGAGTAATCTTACCCGAACGAGTCTTCGGGATATCGGCAACCGCCACAACATCCTTCGGCTTAGCAATCGGGCCAATGTGCTCACGCACGTGCGCGGTCAGCGCTGCCTTCAACTCATCCTCAGTCAGGACCTTACCCTCATCGGTGAGCGTCACGTAGGCGACCGCCTGGTGACCGGTCAGCTCATCCTCCACGGGGCAGACACCAGCCTCAACCACAGCCGGGTGAGTCACCAGAGCCGACTCAATCTCAATCGTGGACAGGCGGTGACCCGAAATGTTGATCACGTCATCAATACGGCCGAGGATGTACACGTTACCCTCTTCGTCTTCCTTCGCGCCGTCACCAGCGAGGAACCAGCCGCGCTCGCCGTAGTGACGCCAATAGGAATCCAGGTATCGCTGCGGGTTCTGCCACACGGTACGAGCCATGGACGGGCCAATCTTATCGACCACGATGAAGCCCTGCTTACCAGGTTCGACCGGGTCGCCGTGCTCATCGACCACGCGGGTGGACACGCCGGGAACAGCGCGGGTAGCGCAACCGGGTAGGGGAGTGCAGTGCGGGGTGCCCTCCGGGTAGGTACCCTCGGGCGCGAACGCCGGGTCGTGCGGGCGCGGGGAGCACACGGTCGAACCGGTCTCCGACTGCCACCAGGTGTCGATGAACGCCGCGGTGCCGCCGCCCACGTGCTGACGCAGCCAACGCCACGCCTCCGGGTTGATGGATTCACCCACCGAACCGAGCAGGCGCACGGTCGAGAAGTCGTACTTGCCGGGCTCCGGGCCGTTCGGGAACGCACCCATGAGCGAACGGATCAGGGTCGGCGCGGTGTAGTAGTTGGTCACGCCGTAGCGTTCGATGACCTCAAAGTGGCGGCCGTAGTGCGGGGTGTTCGGGGTACCCTCGTAAATCACCTCGGAGACACCGTTAACCAGCGGACCGTAAATTTCGTAGGTGTGAGCGGTCACCCAGGCGAGGTCGGCGGTGCACCAGTGAACGGTGGACTCCACCTTCTGCGGGTCGTTGACCGCGGACAGCTCGTCGGGGCGCAGCACGCCGTTCTCGTCCACGTAATCCGGTAGCAGATCGTACAGCAGCGCGTGAGTGTACGCGGTCTGCACCAGGTAACCTGCCATGGTGTGCACCAGGCCCTTGGGCTTACCGGTCGTGCCGGAGGTGTAAATAATGAACAGCGGATCCTCGGCGTCGTGCAGCTCGTAGGCGTGGGTGTCCGGCTGATCGTCCACCAGGTCGTGGTACCAGACGTCGCGGCCCTCAGTCCACGGCACAGCGGCGTGCGCAACCGGGTCGGAGGCGCTGGTGCGGTCCACCACGATCACGTGCTCAATGTTGTTCTCACCGGAGCATGCCTCATCAGCGTTTACCTTCACGGGAACGACCTTGCCGCGGCGGTTCTGGCCGTCGGTGGTGATGAGGACCTTCGCGCCGGTGTCTTCCACACGGAACTTCAGCGCCTCGGCGGAGAAGCCACCGAAGACGAGGGAGTGAATCGCGCCAATACGCGCGCAGGCGAGGGTGAAAATAATGGTTTCGGGGATGACGGGCAGGTAGATGACCACGCGGTCACCCTTACGCACACCCAAAGACAGCAGACCGTTCGCTGCCTTCGCGATGCGGCGCTGCAGCTCGGCGTAGGTGATGGCCTCACGGTCGCCGGGTTCACCCTCAAAGTAGAGGGCGACCTTGTCACCGCGGCCAGCCTCCACGTGGCGGTCCACGCAGTTGTAGGCGACGTTGAGCTTACCGCCCTCGAACCACTTAATTTCGGGGATCGTGAACTGTTCGATGCCTTCCTCATCGAAGCCGAGAGACTTCGGCTTCTCGAAGCGGTGCGCGGTGTGCCAGGGCTCAGCCCAGGTGAGGCGCTGCGCCTGCTTCTCCCAGAACGCGACGCGTGCCTCGTCAGATTCGAGGGCGGGGTTCGGGGTGGGGTTCAGCGGGTCGGTGAACGAGTAGGGGGTGGGCAGTCCCATTTTTCTCCCATCGGTTGCTGGCATTAGCACCCTTGCTCGCCGCGCCGCTGTCTGTGTGACCGTGGGGTCTGTGTGTGCGTTGGCGAGGGGGTTGCTGCGACGTCACGGAGCCAGGTCTCTCGGTCGCTCTGGATGGTTTGCCTTCTTAGTAAAGCGCGCTCCGGGCTAGGAAGCAAAGGAGCCCGTCATATTCGGTGTGCTGTGTATCGGTTCGTAATATAACGACATATTTAAAGACCCCGCCCCGCGCTCACTGCTGTGGGGCGCGGGGCGGGATTCATCATCATCATTCAGTAGGCGACAGGTTTCCCCGCCGACTTCTTTTTCCGGCGCGTAGCGATGATTGGCTCACCTTCAGGGAGCAACCACGCGGCGGACATCTCTCCTGAAACTCAGCGTGAACGCCGAGCTTTTTCAATTAGTTGCTGGGGTACTTTGCCTTCACCCAGCGCTCGAATACGCCCACCAGCGCGTCGGTAATCTTACCGAGCACCGCCAGCGCCACGATGGCGAGCAGCAGGCGGTCGGTGCGGCCGTTGTTCTGCGAGTCAGTCAGCAGGTAACCCAGACCCATGGACGCACCCAGCAGCTCGGCGGCGACCAGGAACAGCCACGCCTGAGCCAGCGCCAGACGCAGACCCGAAACGACCGACGGCAGAACCGCGGGAAGCTGAACCGTGGTGAACAGGCGCAGACCCTTCAGGCCGAAGGCGCGTGCCGCCTCCACGAGCTTGGGGTCAACGTGCGCCAGGGCCGCAGAAACTGTGGTGTACACCGGGAAGAATGCACCAATAGCAACCAGGGTCACCTTGGAGTTCTCGCCGATACCAATCCACAGCAGAAGCAGCGGAACCCACGCCAGGGACGGCACGGCACGCAGCGCGCCAATGGTCGGTGCGGCAATCAGACGCACCGGCGCAGACAGGCCAATCAGCGCACCCAGCACCAGGCCGAGCACGGCACCAATACCGAAACCAATCAGCACACGCTGAGTGGAAATCGCCACGTGGCGGCCCAGTTCGCCTCGCTGCGCCAGCTCGATACCGGCGCTGACCACGCGATCGGGGGAGGGCAGCTGAACCTGGGTGAACACGCCGTTGGTGCTCAGAACATACCAGAGGGCAATCAGAGCCAGGGGAAGAATCAGACCCAGGTACTGCTTACCGGCGAACGGGTTCGACGGCAGCTTCACAGAAGTAGCGCGCTTCTCGGCACGCTCAGCGCGAGCGCTGGAGGCGGTTGTAATCGTTGCGGCGGTCATTACTTCTCAACCACCTTTGCGATCTTCTCGACGGCTGCGCTGTCAGCCTTCTTGGCGAACTGGTCGTCCACAATGCTGTTCAGTGCCTTGTCCACGTCGGACTGGGAGGGAACGTCGCCAGACTCGACCAGAATCGGGCCGACACCCTTCAGAACCTCAACCTGCTTAGCGCCCGGAACCGGGTCAATATCCAGGTGGGTGCGATCCATGACGACCTGGGCGGTCTCGTGCTTAATGCCGGACTCCTCCTCGACAATCTTCACTGCCTCTTCGGGGTTCTTCTTAGCCCAGGCGCGAGCGTACTCGTACACGTCCACGATGGTCTGTGCGGCGGTCGGGTTGGACTGGATGAACTTCTCGGTCGCGTTCAGGAAGCCGTAGGTGTTGAAGTTCAGGTTGCGGTAGAAGAGCACGTCGCCGCTTTCCACCTCGGCGGCAGCCATGATCGGGTCCAGGCCGCTCCACGCGTTGACCTGACCGTTATCCAGGGCGGTGCGGCCGTCTGCGTGCTGCAGGTTCTGAATGGTCAGATCCGATGCAGAAATGCCCTCTTGCTTGAGTGCCTGCAGCAGCAGGAAGTAGGGGTCGGTACCCTTGGTCACGGCAACGGTCTTACCCTTCAAGTCCGCAACCTTGGTGATACCCGAGTCCTTGCGGGTGACGAGCGCCGACCACTCCGGCTGAGAGTACAGGCTAATGACCTTGATGGGGGAGCCATTCGCGCGGGCGAGCAGAGCCGCCGAACCGGCGGTCGAGCCGACGTCGATGTTGCCGCTGCGCAGCGCCTCGTTGGCCTTGTTAGAGCCAGCCGACTTGACCCACTCAACCTTCTTACCCTCGGCGGCAAGGGCGGTCTCCAGCCAGCCCTTCTTGCGGATAATCAGGGACAGCGGGTTGTAGGTCGCGTAGTCGATGGTCACGGTGTTCTTGTCGCCACCACCGGCAGCACCGGATGCGCTAGCGGAACCGGAACCTTCACCCGCGCAAGCGCTGAGCAGGGTTGCGAAGGCGGCGGCTGCGGCAAGGGACTTGAGGGCGGTACGGCGAGACGGGGAGTAAGTCATGATGAAATCTTTTCGCTTCTGAAGATGATGATGTGTGGTGATGAGATGAAATGCGGCGGCGCTGGTGTTGCCTGCAGATTTAGGCGTTGTCTTCCACGCCGAGCTCAGCCAGCAGTTCGCTACGCAGCGCCGTAATCTCTGCATCGGCGCGGTCACGCGGGTGAGAACGGTCAACGGTCACAATGCGCTGGATGGTGGCGGGCGCCTCCGGGGTGTCCTTACCGAGGACAATAACCCGGTCAGAGAGGTACAGCGCCTCTTCCACATCGTGGGTGACCAGCAGAATGGTGGTCGGGTCCTGACGGTGCACGTCCAACAGCAAATCCTGCATGTTGATGCGGGTCAGCGCGTCCAGAGCACCGAAGGGCTCGTCGAGCAGCAGCACGCCGGGGTTGCGTGCGAGCGCTCGCGCCAGGGACACGCGCTGAGCCATACCGCCTGAAATTTCCTTGGGACGGTGAGTTGCGTATTCGCCCAGGCCGACCAGGTCGAGCAGGCGCGCTACGGATGCTGCGCCGTCAGATTTTTTGGTGCCCTGCGGCAGTCCAAGCGCCACGTTGTCGGCGACGGTGCGCCAGGGGAGCAGGCGCGGTTCCTGAAAGCCGATAGCGACGCGGGGGTCGAGGCCGGTCACTGCCTTCTCGCCGATACGCACGGTACCTGCGGTGATGCGGTTCAGGCCTGCTGCTGCACGCAGGAGGGTGGATTTGCCGCATCCGGAGGAGCCGATGACGGAGATAATCTCGCCGGGGGCTGCGGTGAAGGAGACTCCGCGAAGAACTTCGTGGGTTCCGCCGGGCACGGGGAAAGATTGCCCGACGTCTTCAAAGCTGAGGGGGACTGCGGCGGTGGATACGGCGTGTCGGCCGGTGTTTTCACTGGTGGGTACGTCAGTTACTGCACTGTTGAGTGTCATGTCACTTCCATCGGTCCTGGCGTTAGCACCGGGAGGCGGAAGAATCCGCGCCGGTTGCTGCGACGTCGTGGAGCCAGGTCTCTCGGTCGCTCTGGATGGTTTGCTCCTTCAACCCTATGGGCTGTGCCACGCCTCAATCAACCCAGCGGGCGCGTGTGAATTTCTATGACTCTTTATTTCGCATTTGTCACGAAATATTTCGGTTCTACGTCACAAAAAGATTTTTTCGTCACAAACGTGACCTCCCTCCCGCGCGCCCCGTACACTCAAACCACGAGATCATGAGTCCCGGCGCTAAGCTCTGGCTAGCCGGGCGGCAACCCTCTCCCGTAGCGGGGTGCCCCAGATGAT
>NZ_CAUOUU010000014.1:0-56083 GCF_963507905.1 uncultured Rothia sp.
GGGGGGGCAGCGAGCGAGGGCGCTGACGCGCCCGCTCGGTCGGCGCAAGCGCCTCCCTGCGCCCGCCTAGCGGCGGGCTTGCGCGCTGTCGCGCGCTCTTGTGACCCCCTCACAGCCCCGTAGAAGCTCCCAAACGGTATCAGTTGGTGCCAGTAACCACAACGACAGATAGGGGGCTTAGCGGGGCGTCTACGGCTTCTACCCCTCGGCTGCCTACCCGTGTAAAAAGAATGTAAATAGCGTGAAATATCTGTGTGGCTAACATCATAAAACAATTGTTTACCTTACACGGCGGCGCATAGACCCCCTCCCCCACCCACTCCCCCTCAACCCCTCACATGCCAGCAAATACAAGGGCAACCAGCCCGGCGCCTACCGCCCAAAAATGCCCCTACCCCCTCCCCTACCGGCGGGCGTATCAGTAATTATTAGGCATACAAGAAATGCACATCTAATAAGTCGATTTGACAACCAAAAGTGCGCCTACTCTCGCTACATCTTAGTATTTTCCTACCGTGCATAAACCCCGCAGAGAAGAGGCACCCCCCTACCCCGGCACCCACTCCCCCTATCAGCTATGCCCTACCACCCCTACCAATGAAGCAGCCGGCAACTAGCCCGCCGGCTGCATCAATCCCCCACAGAAAAGCAGCGACAAGCAAGCAGCCGGCACGCCTCACAGCCCACCACACCCTGCCGTTAGAAGAGCACACAAAGACCCCACGCCGTAACCCCTTTTCCGATCAGAACACGCTACTACCGCCTGCAGAGCGGCGGCGAGCGCAGGCGGTGGTTGGTGTGGGTGTGCTGGTGGACGGTCGCAGGCCAGGAAGCGGTGCTGCAGGGGGCGGGGGTGAGCGCTCGCGGGGTGGTAGCAGAGGTGGGGGGGCTAGCCGCGATACGGAAACAGGCGAGCGCGTCGGTGGGGTGAGCGTTGCAGGTGGGTGTGATGAACTGACCACGATACGCAGGGCGGGCGAGGTGTGGGCGGGGGTGGCGCGGAGGTAGCACAAAGGGGTGAGCGAGCGCGGGGGCAGGCGGGCGGAGATGCCAGGGCTTGGTGGTCTGCTGGGGGGTGAGCGCGGCGGGGCGCTCGCAGGAGGAATGCAGACGGGGCGCCGGGGCTCGGCGGGGTGTGATGAACTGGAACGATAGCGGGGGTGGTGGGACGTTTAGCCGCGATAGACGGGGGCTGCTCTCCCCTGCCCTGGTGCTTGCCAACTTGCCAACTTGCCAACTTGCCGACTTTTCGACTTGTCGGCTTGTTGGGAAGTTGGTGGGTAGTGGTGCGGGTGCTGCGGAGCGTCAGTAGGAAGGAGGGCGGCGAGCGCAGGAAGGAGCGGCAGTTTACCGGCGGGGCAAGAGAGAAGAAGTGCGAGCGCAGGGGGGTGGATACAGAGTGGGGGGTTTAGCCGCGCTACGGGGTAGCGGATCAAGGAGGCGAGCGCGCAGGGGCGGGGCGAGAGAAGAAGGAGGGGTTATTGGCTTCCCTCCCCCGCCCGTGGTGGTGAGGAAAGAAGGCGAGCGCGGGCGGGTGAGCGTAGCGGGTGGTGCAGACCGGTTTACCCGCAGGGTAAGAGGAGAACGTGAGAGCTGCAAGGGGCACTCGCGGGTAGTGCTGCAGAGCGTAGGCGGTGAACAGATGGGCAGCGGCAAACGCGGGCGCACAAGGAGCGGCAGTTTACCCCGGGGTAAGAGAGAAGGATTGGAGAGCTGCAGGAGGTGGGGGGGTTTAGCCGCGCTAGGTGATTGGTAGGCTGCTCTCCCCCGCCCATTGGTGGGTGGTGCCAACTTGCCGACTTTTCGACTTGTTGGCTTTCCGACTTGTTGGGAAGTCGGAGAGTTGGCGGGTAGCGGCGGGAAGGAAAGGGGCGAGCGCCGGGGGGGCGGGACGTTTAGCCGCGTTACGGGCAGCGGCGGTGCTGCTGCTGGTGGTGCTGGGTGTGGTGGGGTGAGATCAGGCGGCGAGCGCTCGGGTGGGGAGAAGACGGAAAGGCGGGGGTGTGATGAACTGACCACGTTACGTTCGGGGGCTCCCCCGTGTTGTACGGCGGGCGCTTGCCAACTTTCCAACTTTCCAACTTTCCAACTTTCCAACTTTCCAACTTTCCGGCTTGTCGGCTTGTTGGGAAGTTGGAGACTTGGAGAGTTGGCGGATGGTGTGCACGGGCGGGGGTGCGCTCACTGGAGGTGGAGCGCGGGCGGGGTGAGTGTAGGGGTGCAGTGGTGAGCAGGAGGGCAGCGGGTTTTTGGTTTGCCTGGCGGGTGCGGGTTTACCCGGGGGTAAGCGAGGGTGGGACGTATTGGCTGCGTTAGGTGCTGCAGGGGGGGTGCGGTTTACCGGCGGGGTAGGGAGAAGAGAGGGGCAGCCGGCACGGGTTGATGGGGTGGGTTGGGGTAAGGCGGGCGCAGGTGAGGAGGAGGAGCGGGTACAGGTGTAGGCGAGCGCGGGTGCGAGGAAGGGAAGGGTGAGCGCCGGGTGGGCGAGGTCGGGCACAGGGGCGGCGGGGTGGGGGTGCCTCTCCCCCGCCCGCCTGCTGGTGGGTGGTGTTTGCCAACTTTCCAACTTGTCGGCTTGTCGGCTTGTTGGGAAGTCGGAGAGTTGGTAGGTAGCGCGAGCGCAGGCAGGGGGGCGGGGTACAGCAGGCGGGGTGGGATGAACTGGAACGATACGGCACCGGCGAGCGCACGGGGGGTGCTGCAGGGGCGGGGGGCTTACCGGCGGATAGGGAGAAAAGAGAGGCAGCCAGCACGGGTTGGGGGCGCGGGTGCGGTGGGGGGGCAGCAGAGGTGGGGCGGCGGGGGGGGTAGTGGTGCGGGGTGCGGGGTGCGGGGTGTGCAGGAAGGAGGGGGGCGGGGGTGGTGGGTGTGATAGCAGTTTGCAGTGAATGCAGAGTGCTATCAGGCCGTGGTGTGGGTTGCAGAGGAGCGACGGGGGCACTCGCAGGCGGGTACAGGCGAGCGCGGCAGGGGTGATTGCAGGCAAAGGTGCAGGGCGGATTTAGCCGCGCTAGGCGGTCTCCAGTGCTGCTGGTGGTGCGGGGCGTGGTGGCACTTGCCAACTTGCCGACTTGTTGGAGAGTCGGAGAGTTGGCGGGTAGACCGGGGCGCAGGTGGGGGACGTGCGAGCGCAGGGCAGAAAGATAGGGGAGGGGCAGTCATGCAAAGAGAGCGGGTTCAAGATCGGGCGTACCAGAAATAAAAAAAAGGGGGTGGGCACACCCGCCTCTATCTTTCCCCATGAAGGGGAGAAGAAGAAAGGAGGTGTGCCCACCCATAGTCACCGAACAGGGTGCAGAGAAGAGTGAGGAATAAGCCATCCCAAAGAAAGGGCATTCCCAGAACCAACACCCCCGCACAGGGCGGGGTAGACGGCACACCGGGAAAGACCCATCGGCCAACAGCCAGTTACTACCAACCTAAATGTTGATCCCTCAATGAAAGCTCCCAAAGCACGGGGAGCAGCGAGTCGAAACCAGCTACATTCCTGTGTGCGGGAGAAAAAGGAAGAAAGCGTTGCTCCATCCGAGGTAAATTACTACCCTCAATGAAAGCCCCGCACCCCCTGCCTGTAGCACGCAGCCACAAAGCGGTGAGGTGGGGGAACAGGAATCAAACAGCCAGTTACTACCAAACCAAAATTTAATTCCTCAATGAAAGCTCCCAAAGCACAGGAAGCAACAGGCCAAAGCCAGCTACATTCCTGTGCGTGGGAGAAGAGAATATAGAAGCACTCAGAAGTAAAACTCCATCCCTCAATGAAAGCCCTGCCGCTACCACAGGGTGGTGCGGCAGGGAATGTAGGAGTTCAAGAAATCTCGCTAGATAACCTTGATTCCTCAATGAAAGCTCCCGTCGCACACCTCCAACAGATTAAGTGGTACACCTATCCCATTGGGCGGTGTACGCGGGAGAAGAGAAGAGGGAGTTACGCACCCATCATGAAAATATTCGTTCCTCAATGAAAGCCCTACCTCCTGCCTGCCTTCCTGCGAACAGGATATGCAGACAGGGGAGGGAAAGACAGGAAAGTTCCGCTCCAATGTGGCTACAGTACATTCCTCAATGAAAGTCCCGCCGCTCTGGGTCAGCATGAGATGCTGGCGCAGAGGGAGGGAAAGAGGAGGAATATTTAAACCCAATAAAAATAAACAGTACGTTCCTCAATGAAAGCCCCGCCGCCACACAAGAGAGGTCAGCGGGGAAGAAGGCGACCGTAAAGCACAAGAGAACTTACAGTGTCTGCCTCAATGAAAGCTCCCAACACACAAGAGCAACGGGCCGAAGCCAGCTACATTCCTGTGCGTGGGAGAAAAGAGAGGAAAGCAATGCTCCCTGAAACTACTAGTGGAGTCCTCAATGAAAGTCGTGCACGCACTCAATGCTCCAGACGTACGGCACGAAATAACCCTACTTGGGGGTGTCTGGGAACCCCCGGCTCAGGGCAAGGGAGGAATCAACCGCAAGGCACCCCGAAGGGGTGTGTCAAGAGGGGTTAGGGGTGTTCTGCACCAGGGGTAAAGGGGGGAACTCAAGCATGGAACCCCGGTAGGAACCCTTCATCTTCCGGACTCTTTGGACCGTCTCATAAGAGGCAGCCAGCAGGTCAGTGGAGGTGGGTGCAGAAGAACGTGAAACGGGTGCGCTTCAATGTTTTTCTTCCTCACACACGCACGTAGTGTGCGCGTGTTTTTCTCTGTTTCTCTGTTCAGTTATACCTCAACGATACCGCGTAAATTCAGGGGTTGCAAGCAGATTCGTCACCTGAGAGCGAATTTTTTTCACATAGTTCTGCTCATGTGGAATGGTATGTGATTTTCTTACGTGTTGTATAAAAGAAAGAAGAGTGTGGAGGGCGCCGAAAGTGATACTATGAAGGCATGATCCCCGCACCGCTGTGGGGATGAGCCGATATGGTTATTGTCGGTTAGTGCATTCTCCGCACCTCAGCGGAGATGAGTGCAAGCTCCAGAAAGGGAGCCCTGAAGATTATTCTTCAGGGCTCCCTTCCTTTTTGCATATTCTCCCCCTGCTGCGCATTGGGCTAATCCGGAGTCAGGAGCGAAGGGGTTTAGGGTCTTGCTCTAGAGGCGAGCGCGTAGGGGGAGGTGGGTGATAGCAGATTGCAGTGAATGCATTGTGCATTCACTGCATAGTGCTGTCATGTCGTTGTGCTGGCGATGCGGAGGCAGGAGGCAGGGGTAGCCGGGTTGGGGTGGTTGGTTTCTTGGCTTTCCAACTTTCCAACTTTCCAGGTTTCCGACTTCTTGGCATGTCGGTTTCTTGGCTCTTTGGCTTTTTGGCTGCTGCTGGTGGGGGTTAGGCGGGGGGGTACAGCGAAGCCCTGATGCGTATCTCCGAGAGGGGGCATCAGGGCTTGCTCAATGAAAGTCTCCCGCCCCGAGGTTGGGGCGGGAGAAAGGGGGTAGCTGTGAGCTCTTGTTTTTGTTATAGAACACGCCTCAATGAAAGTCTCCCGGGTCTTCCGGCAAAGGTTGGCACCGGGAGAAATAGGGGGTTAGGCGAAGAATTCACCGCGTGCTAAAGATCGTGCCTCAAGGAAAGCCCCGGCCACGATGGCCAGGGAAGGGGGTAATGCGTGGTTGATAGGACGCTGCATTACCGAGGAGGCAGGGGCTTTAGCACTGCTACCTGTCTCTAGTGTAGCGGGTTTTTGGCGGGGGTGTCTACATGGTTCGTCATTTTTTGACGCATAACTTTTCACACGTTCCTTGTTGTGTGAAGTTTTGAAGTATATCTAGCTTAACAAGGATAAACTCATTGGATTTAGGAGATTTGGGGGTACGTTTTTAGGGTTGCCGGGTTGCCGACTTGGCGACATGTCGAGTTGCCACTTTCCCGCCATATTGGAATCCCGATAAGCCAACTTTCCAGCTTTCCGACATACCAACTTTCCAAGTTTCCGACTTGTTGGATTCTTGGCGTAGATAAATAGGCTGCAGAAAGGCGAGCGCGGGCGGGATAGATGGGCGGAAGTGGGGGAGTGGAGGGTATAGAGCACCCCCGCTAGGTGGGGTTTAGCGGGGGTGATGGGGTGTGGTTCTTTTAGAAGGTGGGGGTGGGTTCTAGCTGGTCTTCGGTATCGGTCACGCCGTTGGTGCGGCGATGGTAGATGATCAACAGGTTGATGATGAGGCTGAGGATTCCGACGATGAAGATGGCGTCTGCGGCTGCGTTCCAGCTGAAGAAGGCTGCAACCGTAAGGAGTGGGCCGAAGATCGGGGCGTGATTCTGCGCAATAGTTTGGGTCTTACTGACGCCATAGAAAAGCAAGGTGCCAAACATAAAGGCGGTGATCGGGGGAATATGGAATCCGTCTATGGCTTGCTTCAAATCTAGTGCTAGTAAGGAGGTGGCGGCCCCTCCCAGAAGGGGCATCATGATGTTTTTCATGGCGTCCATCTGGTCTGCAGTCGCATCATCGAGGCTTTCAGTAAGACTGTCGAACACGCAGGTACCCACGATGAGATAGGCCACCATGAGGAGGCCGACCTCCTGTATTTCGGTCGGTGCCGCACCTGACGCTTGCAGAGCATCGCCTACCAAGAGCAACCCGACGGGAGCTCCAGCTATGGCGGCGAGCGCTCGCCTGCAGCGGCGGGTGAGGCTGTCTTGTGAGGAGGGCAGGAGGGAGGGGCCGATGAGGCACAGGAGTAGGTAGGTGGGCATCCATTGGTGCCAGAGTCCGGTGATTCCGAGGAGGAATGATCCGGTGGTGCTGGCGGTGAGGAGGCTGAGGGAGACGGGGATTTTGGAAAGCAGGCGGTGTGGCAGGGCGTGCTGTTTGGGGGTTGGGTTTGGGGTGCTCATGGCCGCCTGTTCTGTCGGTGAGGTTTGAGGAAGTCTTGCCGATGTGGGGGTATGTCTGGGTGTCTGGAGCCTGCCGGTAATTACTTGTTTTGTTGGGGTAGATACTCAGACCTCTCAAGACTCCTCGCAAGCGAGCTTCTTTCGAGCCTGAGTATATCACACCATAAGAAACGGCGTGGCGGGTTGCTTGGAATGTCGGGGAACTATATATTTGTCACAAGTACAAAAGTTGTAATTTAACAACATGGGCGGGTATTCACCCCCACCCTGCACGGAAGGATATGCGCATGCGTGCCAACATTGCCGAAAGCATCCGTCACGATGTCGTGACCGATGACCAGTACATCCTGGAGGTCGTCCCCTTCAACGGCGAGCGCTGGAGCACTGATGAGCCGATGACCCTTGAGGAGTTGGCTGCGTGGATTGGCCAGCCTGATCTGAAGACCCCGATGTCGCAGACTCTGGTGGACGCGTTGGGTGGCTGGTTCGTGTATGGCTCTGACCGCAAGGAGCTGTCTGAGGATCAGGTTCAGGCTCTGTGGTGCTGGTACACGGAGGCTCCGGTGACTGGTTCTGATCCGGATGCTGTGACGGTCTACGACGGCTCGGTAGTGAATGATCTGGATGAGGATGAGGACGATTGGGATTCTGCCGCTTTGGTGGTGCACCGGAACCCGATTCCCTGCACCGAGGAGAGCGTGGCCGAGTATGCCCGCGTTACCCTCGATGTTTCTGCAGTCATCCTGCACAAGGCGAGCGCCTGGTTGAGCTGTCGCATGGAAGAACTGGCTGCTAATCGGAAGAGTGACTGTCATGTGATGCCTGCGTCGGTGCGCGAGAAGTTTGCCGCGCGAATCGCTGGACTGAATGAGGAATTGGAATCACTGCCTCAGAAGCAGCCGTACCGTTTGGTTCGTGAACCTAGCTACCACGCAACAACCGGTGCGGCACGGGTTAAGTTCGTACTTCGTATTGTGGATGTGGACGACAGCTGCGTTGATCTTCTCTCCCCACTGATTCACCCTGGCGATGATGAGGTGACTTTCGACGTGGAAGTTTCAGCACAGCACAGTGTGGCTGAGCTTGCTGAGCTTGCTACTGCCGAGTTTGAACGTCGATTTGGTTTGCCTGCTGGCTCTGTGGCTTTGGCTGATGAAGGCTAGATGAAAATTTAAGAAAGAGGGGGGTGACTGCCGGGCGCCGGCTGCGCCCCCTCTTTTTTCTTCCCCCGTTTGGGGGTGGGCGCTCGCGTGATGGAGTGGGCGGGTTTTGGTGTGAGAGAGGAGAATTCGATGAATGAACGTTTGGAGGGTGCCACCCTGTACCGAGCAATGGTGAAGGTATGGGACCCGGCGGCAGGGGAGTGGGTCGTAACTGCTGAGGCAGTCGATACTCTGGAAGGCTTGGTGTCGTGGGCTGCTCTGGGTGTAGGTGCGAGCGCCGAGAGCAGAAGCGTAGGTGTGCAGCAGGACCGTTTCTTTGCTCTGGTGGCTGATGCTGCGAGGGTGGTTTCTCCGCCGTATCGTGCTGAGGATATTGCGGTGTATATTCGTGAGTCTTTCGGCCTGTCCGGCAATGAACAGGTGAGTGTTACGCCGGTGGCTGGTGGAGAATCTGCTACGTGGTCGATTTTGGAGTCTTTCATGTGGCGTGAGGAGCAGGGGGAATTGAGTGCGGCAGAGCGGGTGCAGTGGCAGCAGATTGCCCGCCGGTTCTTGTCCCACCCGTACGGCAGCTTCCTCAACCGTAGAGAGGGCTGATCGGTTAGGTGACTGACAGTTAGCGTCTATATTCAATGAGCGTTCCCCGGTGTTTGGTGGGGCGCTCATTTTTTATATACATTGTCATGTGGGACATGATGACGAACTAGGGCACGAGCTCTTTATATTTGTGGGACAATTAAGGCATAACACATAACAGTGTTTGGCGTTTAGAAGCATCAGGGATGAACCTCTGAAGCGCCGTACCTGGCAGCTTAGCTTCTAGACCTTTATCAGGAACTCTCTTAGAAAGGCAGACGATGGCAACCGAACCGAAGAAGATTATCCCGTGGAAGCACCCGAAAACCAGCCAAAAGCGCTGGTACCTTAACGACCTGGACGGCGTACTCGGCAGGACGCAGAAGCCCGCCAAGTACCCAATGAAGGCTTGGCTGGATAAGAACAAGCAGGTCCACCACACCGGAGACCCGATGACCCACTACGGAATCAGCGAATACCGCTTCGAGAAGCTGGTCGATAATTACGTCAACAACTACCCCGGCGTAGAATTGCTCGACCTCGACGACTAGGCAGCTACCCACCAGCGCTTACACTCAGCGAGCGCGCCCCTTCACACCGTTTCTGCGCCGGGGCGCGCTCGCATATGAAATCTGTGCACCTGGGACATTATGACGAGTCACCAGGCACATTATTACCGCATGTGGGAGGATGAAGGCATAGCAAATATTGATTGCTGACCCATGACAAATATTGATTGCTGACCCATGACGCGTCAACAGCTGGATTCACGCATAAGCGTGGCAGCACCCCCTAGAGAAAGGACACACGAAAATGCGCTCCACCAACCCCTATATCCAGGATGGAACTTTCAAGCAGCGGCACGAGCATACTGCACGCACGAACATGCCCCGCGGCATTAGCTACATCTTCAACCGCATCTGGTCTATCGATGACGAAGAGTACGTGGCCGAGAAACTGCATATTGACTACAACCTCATTGATGAGTTCATTGACCGGGAAAGCAAGGATGTTGCTGACGACGTAGATGTAGCGATTCTTAACGCTTTCCTTACTCACATTGTCAGCAATGCCGAGGAGTTTATGTCGCCTCACCAGGTGGCCTGCCTTACCGCTTTGATCCTCGCTTCCTGCCAGGATGGGCCTACCCGAGTGTCCACCCTCGGCGTGGCGAAGAATGAGCTTGTTCTGTGGCAGCAGGAACACGACCCTGCCACTAAAATCCAGAAGGGGATCCTCAAAGCCAAGTTCGCGGCCCGTACCGCCTCTGAAATCGCCCGAACAGCTGCAGACGAGAAGATCAAGGCTGAGTATGTTGAGGTGATCAATCGGATTGCGGCGGTAGCTCAGAAAGCTGCCGAATCTACCGAGAAATTCCGCCCGTTCATTGAGGAAGATTCCGGTGACGCTGAGGGTCTGCGTGAGGCCGCTCAGGAAGTTACCAAGGCCGTCAAACTCTCTGAGGAAGCCGTTAAGACCGCCGAAGAACTCCTTAAAATCAGTTCAGACGCTAAGGGGGAAGCGATCATGGCCAAGCAGCGCTTTATCGAAGCAGAGCGTGATTTTCTCAGGATCCACGAAGCATAAACCCTTGGCTCCCTGAATCAGAGCCACGGCGAGCGCCCCTCACCCGTAACTGGGTGAGGGGCGCTCGCCTTTTTGGTTTTTGGTGGGGTGGGACATTCCATGTTGTTTATGCGTATTGGCTTTTGTTTCATGGAATGATTAAGGCATAGAACATGATGAGGAACGGGGGATACCCCCCCCGGATTCTTCTTCATCTCCGACCGAAAGGAACCTGCCATGAGTACTAAGCCTGCTACCTGCCTGTATGACGGCACCACCATTCATGAGGACTCTGAGGAGAGTGCCGCTCTGGCATATTTGGCGGCTTTGGGTAAGCCTGCCGCTGAGGTGACCGTTGACGGTAAGAGCACCCGTTACTACAGCAGCGGCGACATCTTCCGGGCCATGCTTTCTTTGGAAGGTGGATGCCATGAGCCCCCGGCCCTGTTGCTTGGAGCTCATCATGCACCTGAGCTGTTCCTGGCTCGTATTACTCCCGATGATATGAAGCTCTTTAAGAAGGGCGGTAGGGAGATGTGGTACTTGCTTTCTAATGATGATGGCGATCTGGGTAACGTGTGCCAGGAGGGCATTTTTGCACTGGAGTCTCTGTTTGAGGCAAGGGTGCAGAACAGTTACAACGCTTGCTACCGCGTCATCGAGTATGCCGAGCTCAGCTGTGGAGATGCGGTGCACGCCGACGGTACCACGTCCAGCGGGCGCCTGCCTGACGGTTCCTATGTGCTGGTTGCGAAGGTCTGCGACCGCATGGCTTAAGGAGATGCCGGAAAGTGAATCAGGTGGATTTCGACGCTGAAGATTTCGACACCGATTAGCGGGCGCTCGCCGCCTGTACCCCGGGGGGGGGTGATGGTTACCGCCCCCCCCGGTTACCCCTCTTCGTCCAGGTTTAGGTGCTGCCATGAACGAGGCAGCAGACCCCCCTATTGTGAAAGGAATTACCCCTGTGTCCAGCGATTACAGCGTTCTAGAGTATGAAGTTCTTGATTATCCCGAATCGGCAATCACGGTGTTTCAGGTGCTCAATGCCTATGTTCGAGAAGTCGAGGCAGGCTCCGGTGAGGACTTCGTGCAGGTCACCGCTGAAGAGTACGGGCGACTGAACATTTTCCGTGCGCTCGTTGAGTTCGATACCCCCGGGCATCTTCGCCTCACCCGTAGCGGATGCGGGGTAGATGATAATTTCTTTGCCCCGCTCTCATATTTCCAGGACGATACGACTATTGCGGGGTTGGCTGGTTTGCATGGGGCGGATAATACCCGCCGTATCCTTTATGCCGCCGCGCGAGGTTTCGGAGGGCTCTACCTCATCACCGGCGAGGTGCCCGCCGATGAGTCAGAGCATGACCGCCGGATGCAGGACATCTATGCCGCTACCGCCCATCTCGTCTAAGGACGGCAACCATGAATCAGGAACCTTTCTACCCCTCCGCCTCAACCGGTGAGGATATTCAGCAGTTGCTGCCTAAAAATATTGGGCTGGCGTTCAAGATGGTCTGGGATGCCCCGGCAAACTCGCCCGAAGCTCTGAAGCAGGCCATCGAGAAAATTGCCCGAACCCGCAAGGGAGCGCGCAGCCCCAAGGAGGAGAAAGACACCGATTGTGACGTGGTGCGCGGTACCCTTCGCCTCCAGTGGCTCAGCATCGCCATCACTCTCATCCACAAGAACAGCGCCGCCTTCCATAACGGCTACCAGGTGCAGGCCCTCATCTGCCTCATTGAAGCGGGCAAGAGCACCGGAAGTGAACGCCTAGTCCACCTGCGAGGGGCAATCACCGACCTTACGCTGTGGTGGGGGGATGCCATCACCCAGCAAGAAGCAGCAACACAGCAGCCTCCAATCTAGAAAAACAGCGAGCGCACCTGGCCGAAAAAAGGTGGGGTGCGCTCGCTGTTTTGGTGGCTCATTGTGGGTTGGGACATTATATGTCCTTCATGGGTTTTAGCTTTTAATACGTGGCATGATTAAGGCATAACAGCACGGCAACTGTCCCGGTTTTTGGTATCCACCAAGAGCCCATTGTGAAAGGATTTATCATGTCTTCTACCCGTATTCGCTTGTACCCTGTGGAGGCTGATTATGGCTTCTTGGGGTTGAGTACCGCCCCGGCTTCAGACGCTAAGGGATTGCATCTTGGTGGGTGCAGGGTGTCGGCTTTGGAAGAGCTGGAGGATGAGGGGATGAGCTTTGAGCAGTGGCTAGAGGATAGCTTCTACACCGGCGACCGTGAGCTTTTGGATAATCTCACCCGCTCCATTCTCTACAACGCCTCCGAAGAAGGCGCGGTGCGTGCTTTCTTGCAGGAGCGCGGCTTCAACCTTCCGTCGTTGCGTATTGCGGATTTGGGGGATGTGGAGCCTTCCGATGCGTCCGGTATCCCGCCACTGGTCAATGAGACCGATGAGGTGGTGGAGCGCCTATTTGAGCTCATTGACCTCTACGTTGGCCCCGGTGAGGATGGTGAGTTTGCCCTGTGGCTCCGTCCGAGCGCTCGCCGTACGGTTCGTCTTCTGGCGGTGAATGATGCTGAGAGCCCCCGCTGGATTGTTCAGCCGTGGGATTGGGAGCTGGAGGATTGGGCGGGCTATTGCGAGATTCAGGTGCCGTTGAGTGGTGCCCCTGAGGCTCTTCAGTCTTTCCCGCGTGGCTCTTCGGTGAAGAATCTTCGTGGCATGCCGGTGCTGGGTACTCACAGTATTCTTCATGACCAGAAGGCTCTTACGGATGCGCTCGATGCGGCCGGGTTGTTCGGCTCAAGCCATTTCGTATCGCCCGGGGTCTTCTATGTTGGACGCGGTGAAAAGCACGGAATCGAGCTGGATTCTCCGGTGGAGGTCTACGCGGTGAAGGTCTGGAGCCGCCCCTAGGCTATATCCCTCATGCCCCCCTCTTTCTGGGTTCTGTTTAGAGCCTGGAGGGAGGGGGGCTGCTTCACACCTTGTACAGTGGGACATTCCATGTCTTAGATGAGTTGGAGGCTTCACTACGTGCCATGATTGAGGCATAACAGCACGGCATGTTCGCCTCTTTTGTGATTGGAGATTCCCCCATGACTGACTCTACTTTTTCCCCTGAAGTGTTCACCCGACCGGCCCCCGGGTTCACGCTCAACGCCCCCTTTGCCAAAGGCACCTATGAGGACAAGCGCTACCGGGTGATGATGTACCCGGCGCTACTGGAGTATTTGGAGGTTGAGAACGGCCCGTACGAGCCGATGTGCAGCATCGCCTCAAGCGACCCCCTGCACGGCTGGGAGGACACGGTAGATGATGCTAAGACCCTAACCCTGCTGCGCAAGCTCATCAGCAAACGCGGTCTACAGTTCGCTCTACGGTTTGCCCGTGCGTTCATTGATGCCGAGGCGGTAGCGGTGGTTACCGAGGAAACCTACGCATGGGGGCGCGTGGAGTGTATCGGTTTCGGTGCCAATGATGAGGGCATGAACATTAGGGGTGTGTTTGATTGGCTGGAATTCGTCGGTGGCTATTGGGTCGATGTGGCACTGGAGGTTGAGGAGCCTTCCCATAATGGACAGGGCTCTGAATGGGTGAGTGTCGATTACACGTCGTTGCCTAATTCTGAGAGCCATGAGGGCGATGATGCCCTGAAGCATGCAATGGAGAATTTTGAGTGGGACGTTGCCCGCCTCGGTGATGATTTTGAGCTGGAGCTGGTATCTGAGCAGGCGGTAGCAGCGTAGCTACCGGGTGCGGGCCGCTGCCAAGCACGCCCCTGATGGGGGGGGTGTTTGGCAGCGGGCCACCAGTATTTAGGGTAGGGACATACTGTCACCTTTGCCGGTTTGATGCTCAATAAGCGCCATACGATAGGCATAACGACACGGCAATAGTTCCACGGATGCGGAAGGGTTCAATCATGGGTCGTGAGGTTCGGTGCTTTTTGGGCATTGACGATTGCTGGGAGGATCCGGGGGTGCAGCTGTGGCACCCTACCGGCGGCACATTGGCGCGCGTTCCACTACCGCAATTCTCGCTCAAGGCTTTATCTACTGCTGATGAAGAAGCTCAGCGGTACCGCCAGGGTTTCGGCTTCGATTACGGAAACTACGATGTTGAGTACATCTACCGCACGAGTAACCCTGAGGATGACAGGAGCTGGGATCAATATCTTGACCTGCTGGATGCCCGGCGCGCCCTAATGCAGTCCTGGGTGCATATGTATGATCCGGGACCCCCTGACGGGTTCGGCACATGTGCCCTGGAGGATCAGGTAGAGGCGCAGCTGCTTGCGGAAACTAATAAGCGTCTAGAGCGTGAGCCTGATTTGTGTCATGCGGTCTCTCAGAAGGGGCTGGGGCGGGTTCTTTGGGTTGATGGGGTGAATCTAGCGGCAGATCCTGAGTATTCACCCGATGGTGTTTTTTCCTATCCGGCGCAGCTTCATATCTCCGATAGGGTCTATGCTTCCAGCCGCTAGGGAGGGTTGGGGGGGAGCTTTGGTGCCCACCTCAAAAAGCGATTCAAAAGTCTACAGATTGGGGGTGCCCCTTCCTGTAGGCTTTTCATCGTTTTTAGACCCCAAAACCTAGCCTTGTATAGTGGGACATTCCATGTTGTTTATGAGTTTAGGGCTTCAATCCTTGGGATGATGAAGGCATACAACACGGCAATATCAACCCCTAAGGAGAACCGAGATGTCCGACAGCATGGATCTACGCAGCACGCTCACCGCCCTGCAATCAGAGCACGGGCTCACCCCAACGCTTCTACTGCTGGAAAGCGTTTTCCACCACCCAGATTCAGGGTCCACTCAGAACACCCACATCAGCTTCTACGTACGCCTTGCATGGGAGCGTGAGGGTCTGGTGTATGAGCCTCACCATCTCAAGCAGTTTCTCAGCCCTGCGGGCTGGTCTCAGGTTCTGAAAGCTCATGAGAACGGAGAATTTGAGCTGGAAGCTGCCGGCAAGATCCCGGAAATTCCTGAAGGTTTCAGCTTTGAGGATTTCCGCGCCGCTGCCTTTGAGCAGACCATTACCCCGCTGGTGACCCTGTGGGCTACGAATCTGCTCGGGTACACCCCCGCCTTCAATTCCGCCGCTTCCTGTTTTCGACTGATGAATGAGCAGCGAGAATATGAATGCCAGTGCGCCAAAGAAGCCTAGCACCCCCGCACTTTACTCATCTCACCCGGGGTAGGTGAGTAGATGAGAGTTCCCGGTCTGCGTCAGCTGACACAGACCGGGACAAACAACCTTGCACAGTGGGACATTATATGCCTTTATCCTTTTTGGTTTTGTCTTTTATGGGATGATTAAGGCATAGAACAGCAAGGCAATTATTCCTAACGCCCTAAGGAGGCACGCCATGAGCACCCAGCCCGATACCGACCTACACGCCGCTTTTTCCTCTCTGGAGAAGAAGGGCTTTACCCCTAAGGTTCAGTGTGTGGAGTTGCTGGACCGCTACCCCGTCCCTGGCTCAACCAAGAACACCCATCTGCGCCACATCTTCACCTTGCTCTGGGAGCACAGCCGGGGCACGTTCGACTCTGATTGCATTGAACAATTCTTTGTCGGTGAGCACCGCTCTGCTGTCCGCGCCGCCTTGATGAACGGTGACTTTGAGCTAGACCTGACTCATGAGATTCCTGAAGGCGCAGACGTTGAGGCGTTCCGTAAGAGCCTCAAGAAAAAGACCATCACCCCCGCCGTTGTGGAATGGACAACCTGGGTGTTTGGTCACCCGGTCACTGAGACCGCTTCCAGCTCGCGCCGAATGGTGATGAACGCACAGGGCGCCTATGAACGCCTTTAGCCTGTAGATTCGGCAGCTTTCCCGGGTTGGCGCAGCAGCAGCGCCGCCCAGGGAAATTTTTTTCTTATATATAAGGACATTCCATGTCATAGCCCGGTAGTCACCATATATTTACTGGCATAATTACGGCATAAAAGACAGAATACGGCAACTTCTCCAGCAGGGGAGCCCCACCGCACCGAGCGCTCTGCAGGGTGCACAGTGCCGCGTTTGTTTCTACCCATCAGAAGGGGCTGCAGATCCACCTGCAACCCCTTTCTACACCAACCCACCCAACCCCGTCATACAATGGAGAAAATCACCCCACTGTTGGGGTGCTTACATGGAAGGAACCCATGAAATACCGTATCCATATTGCAAATATCGCTGACAATAGGCCCGATATCACCTTTGTCATCACCGACCCTGCCGATGGCCTGAGAGTCGTGAACCAGTCTGGCAACATTCGAGATTTCTGCATTCCGATTCACGATATCCCCGAACTGAAGCATGAGCTCTACTTCGGTGTCGGCACCTGTAGGCCCTGCACCGGCTACAGGTGGTTCAGCGATAACCCGGCAACCATTTCCCCCCTCGCGCACATCAAGCCGCACACGGTGCCGGAATACCCCGACCCGAACGCTATCGAAGTTCTACGTGCGTACGATTACAGCCGATATGAGCGAGGCGAGGTGTCTCTAGAAACCCTACGTGAAGAAGGAAAAGTCTACGTACTGCACCCTGAACCACTCACCCCAACCTATGAGAACCTGGCTGATTATCTAACTTTTCTGAACGCCCAGTTTTACCCCTACAATCAGATGCTGCTTACCAAGATGGATAGCTAGGTTCTGAGCATGTGCCCTTCACCCCTGGATGATGAAGGGCACATTTTTTATGCGTAGACGGATGCGGGCGGGGTGCGGGGGGGTGTGCTTGCAGAGTGCAGTGATTGCATTGTGCGGTCATTGCACTCTGCATTCATTGCATTGTGCTATCAGATGCTGGGCCTTCATGGTGCCGCGCGGTGATGAAACGAGCGAGTGCAGGGGGGACTAATGGGAAGTGTTTTACTTTGGGACATGCAATGTCACATCTAGTTTTTACCTTGATTTTTAGCGTATGATTGAGGCATAACACAACTTATTAAACAGGAATGAGGTATCACTATGGATCGTTCTGTCTCCAAGTACATCATCGCAATCTTGCTATTCCCTGCCGTCTTCATTTCGGTAGGTATCGTTCTGCTTTCTCTGAGTCCGACTCACGGTCAGGCGGTTCAAGATACGACACGTACGCATGAGCTGATGGGTCTTCAGTTATCGAAGGAGCAGGTTCAGACCGGCAGTCTCGAAGGACACGTCAGCGGCGATTTCCTCAGCACGGTGGGTTATGTGACAGGCAGTTTTGATGGGCGCCCGGTGACATATATCTACATCCGTTATCGTGCGGAGAATGGCGACATTATCGACCGTTTGATTCCTCGTGATGAGGTGCGTCTGCGTGATGATTTGAAGCCGGGCGAGGCAGCCACCCTTGAGATTCACACGGTCAAGACGCGTCGGGCCACCTACGAAGACATCCAGAAGGACCCTTCCTTGTGCTACAAGAATGGCCCAGTACCTCCTGAGATGTGTGGCAGGGAAGCTAACGAGATTCCGAAGGAATGGAAGGTGGATCATGAGGAGCTGGTGTTGCATGTACCGAAGGACGCCATCATTGTGACGATTAATCCCAACATGGTTCCTGAGGGAGCAAAGAAGGGATAGTCTGTCCCTTGGAGGGGCGATGACGTAAATGAGCCTCAACCCAAGAATGGGGTGTAGCTGGGAAGGTGAGTAATGGCAGAACATACCGAGTCGCACTTATTTTTCTCTGATTTTTCGCACACAATTGAGGCATAACAGATGTTTTAATCGACAGATCCCGAGCGTTCTGTCATATGAAGGATGTGATTTTCCATGGGCTCTTCCAAAGGTGCTCTCTTTACTCTTTTTCTCATGTTGGGACTCTTTGCAGGCGTGATTCTTTGGGATTTTGGTGCATTTGATGAGAACCCACGCTTAGATCAAGCGGTTCAGACGAGTACGCATACCAGTGACTTGTTGCAACTTCAGTTATCCAAGGAGCAGGTGGAATCTGCTAGTCTCCAAGGCTCTGTAAGCGGGAATTTTTTGAGCACTGTAGGGTATGTACAGGGCACTAGTGATGGACATCCGGTGACGTATATTTACCTTCGTTATCGTGCGGAGAATGGCGACATTATCGATCGTTTGATTCCTCGTGATGAGGTGCGTCTGCGTGATGATTTGAAGCCAGGGGAGGCAGCCCGAGTCGATATTGAGACCGTGAAGAAGCGTACGGCGACCTATAGCGACATCCAGCAGGACCCTGCCCTGTGTTACGAGAGCAACCCTCTGAGGGGATCTAACGAGTTCTCTCCGAAGGAGAAGCGTGTGCCACTCGCAGCAGAAAAGTGCGGTCGGCACGCTGATGATGCACAGGAAGAGTGGGTGACTGAACGCGAGGCCCCTACTGTAGTGCACGTGCCGAAGGACGCCATCATTGTGACGATCAATCCGAATATGGTCTCTGAGGGAGCGAAGAAGGGATAACCTGAGCCCCCATTTTGGAGGAGCACCGGCGTGGTGAGGGCTTCAACCCGAGTGTGGGTTGGGGTCCTCACCTCGTGTTTGGTGAGATTGCGGCGGGATGCTCCGTATGGGGTGCGGTGTATGATGCAGGCATAGTCTCATGTAGGGAAAAGAAAATCCGAGGCAGGAGGAAGAGATGGCTGGTGGACAGAGCGCTTTTGCAAAGGCGGAGGCGCGGGCTAAAAAGCTGACTGCGAGTAAGGCGGCGATGGATCGGGAGATTCTGACGCAGCTACTAAGGGCAAGTCAGGGTGAGCAGAAGGTCGTGCATAAGATGGCCAGGGTACGCAAGCGTACCTACCCACCCGAGTTCGCCTACCTGGACACGCTACCGAAAATCTTGTGGTGCCAGTGTCAGAAGATTCTAGATGATCAGGGGCAGCGGGTGCCGGTTCCCCGTGATGAGTGCAGCTGTGCGGCTCGTGATTGGTCGCTGACCTCCCTACTGGTTGATGCTGATGCGTTGCAGATGCTGGAGGATGTGCGAGATACCGAGGAGCAGCTGGTGGGAGTACGCATGCCCCTGCAGTCCTACATGCTCGCAGCCTTTACGGGCTACTTGCCGACCCGTCAGGAGGGCCTGGAGCAGGCAGAGATTATTCGACAGACTCTAGCCTCTGGTCAGAAGCCGCCGAGCCCGAAGACGCTTCGGCGGAAGATTCGCTGGCCGCAAGATGTGGCACAGATATGCCACCAGGAGGCGAAGCGTATCTACGTTTCGGGGCGGGGACGCTCGCAGGTGTTTGTGCCCTCGTCGTGGTTCTATTCAGAGGCGATTCGTCGTTTTGCTCAGGCTCGTATGAGGCTTCTGGAGGGCTAATTCATTAGCCTGACTGACCCCTATGGTGCAGTGCGTGATGTGCGCTGTGCTGTGGGGGTTATTTTTGTCTCCAGTGGGGTGGGTGTGGCGTCATATGTTGGGCATTTATGCCTCAATGATGCCTTTTATTGCAAGGGAATAATATAATAGGTACTGATGATGTCCCATATTCAAATGTTTGTTTAAGGAGCGTTGCCCTCATGTGCGATTGGAAGCCTGGACCGCGCTGTTTCACCCACTACGCCCCGCACTTTAGGAAAGCTCAGGATGAGTACAACGCCGCCCTACTTCTAGCAATGAGCGAAGCGGCCAACGGGGGAAAAGTCTCTGCTGCGACCCGCCGCCTGCTGGATGAAAAGTTCCTCGCCTACATGCACGCCCAGAGGGAGTTTTACACCTCCCCTAAGGCCCGAGACCAGTTTTTGCAGGGCGCCATTCAGCAGCGTCTCGACATGCTCTCTAGTGACGTGACCGTAGAGAATAAGGCTCTGCAAGAGATCATCATGGATCACCAGAGGCGCAACCTGGACATGCTGGAAAAGCAAGCCGTTGATGGTGCACACCGGTGGGACCAGGCCAAGCTGGCCTCCAAGATCGCTAATGACCGCAACGAGAACGCATTGGAACGCGGCATCTTCAGTGAAGCCGCCTACTCTGCTGAGGAGATCGCTCAGGTCGATATTCGCCAGTGGGACCGCGCCTGCCCCGACGGTGAACTGATCCTTGACGGCTTCGATGACACACTGCAGCTCTCTGATGCCACCGGTATCCACCGTGAAATGACGATTACCCGCCACGTCCGCCTCGAAACCCCCACCGGTGAGCGCGTCCACCTCGATATTGAGGCGCGCATCATGCAGAAAACCAAGGGATCTTCTTCCTACACGGTCGAATACCTCATCAAGCAGGACGGCGAAACTTTGGGCATTCTCATCCCCAACTCCTCCGTGCAGGACGCCTATTTCAACGTGGGCGCGGTCTATGAGAATCGTCCCGCTGTCCGCGAGCCCTGGCAGGACCTGCACAAGGGCATCCGCCTACGCAAGAACGACTGGGACCACTTCGCACGCGCTAACGAACTGACCGACGAAGAACTCGCCGAAATCAAGGCGAACCACGTACACACGCACCAAATCCTGACAGGCGCAGCCGAGGCCGGAGACACCACCATGTTCTCCCGCCACAACGCGTTCAACAGCAAGGTCAACCGAACCCATCGCGGGCACCGCCACAACAGCACCACCGAACAGTTCGTGACCGAACAGGGCGCTCGCACCAGCTTCAACAGCGTCTCCGGTGCCAAGGAGAATGTCGCTCAGACGCTGGGTTCGCTGGACAACATGCTGCTAGATGTTGCGGTGAAGGCACGCCGTCAAGGCATCAACACGTACGCAGCCGAGCAGTTCGGCGCCATGGACAAGAGCGCCCGTGACAGGGTCGAGGCCGAATCCCGCGAAATCATGGTCAATGAGCCCGAACGCTTGCAGCCCAAAAGCCGTAGCGAGAAACGTAATCGAGGCGGAGGCCGAGACCGCGTCGAGCGTAACCTGGCCCGTGAGCAGCGCCGAGCTAACCAGTTCGCAGATAGCCCCGTCGTTGCAGCACGCAGGAAGGAAGCGGTCGAACGCGGCAACAGTGCCATGGCGAAGATGCAGCAGAGCGAGGGCGGCCTGGTCTACAGCGCTCGCGTGGAGTCTGAGCGTAAGCCGGTTGATCCTAGTGATTTCCATGCGGGTCATTTCTACCGTGTGTCCTCGACTCAGGCGGGCGGCAGCAAGAAGTGGGTGTCGGTTCCCTTCACGCAGGAGGGCAAGCTGGCTAATGGCTTGAAGGCGTATAAGCACCCCGCCAAGCCGGGCATGGTTGTGATTCGCAAGGGTCAGAAGACTGTGGTGGTGGTCAGCGCGCAGCAGTTTGATGCGATGGCTGATGTTCGACGCTAACCACAACCTTTGAATGTGGGACATTTTGAAACCGATATGTGGGTTGGTTCCCTTGAAATCACGGGGAACTAGGCTTTTGCAGCCGCGATAAACGCCTTCATTTGACCGGATCTGCCGTTTTTCATCCGCTATGGTGGAGGCAGATACACAAGAACAACACGACAACACGACCGAACGAAAGGAAGGAAGCTTCCATGTCTACCTTTGAATCGACGGAAGAGCGAGATAAGGCCTACCAGCAGCAGTACCAGCGTGACCGTCTGCGCCGCCGCCGCTTCAGCTACGAGGCGCTGGAGAAGAAGCACCGCGTCACCGTCAAGGGTAAGGATCTCTCTGCTGAGCTGATGGTTGCCCGTGCCCCGGGCGTGACCGGTGAAACCCCGTGGGTGAAGGATCTGACCGCCCACCCGCTGCAGTGGCACCGTGAGGGAATCCCCGCTGACCTTCCGCGTCATATCCCGAACGCGTTCGGGGATGTGGCACCCGGGCGTGATTTCACCGACCCGCGCATGCTCTTTGACGCCTCCCTCTTCGAGAGCATGACTGATGAGGAAATCGCCTACTTCAACGATGAGAAGCACTGGGTGGTGGAGGGTGCCTCTGCCGGTGATGCTCTTGTCCTGGACGCTGAGCTGGAGGATGAGCCCGGCTGCTACGGCTATTTGGTGCACCTGAACCGAGGCCGTAAGGAGCTGAATAACCCGCCGGTGGGCCGCCCGCACTACAAGCGTGCGGACGGTAAGGAACTGGTGTGGGGAGATCCCCGCCTGGAGGCTCCCTACTGGCAGGAGTGCGGCGACTTCATCTACGCGCACTTGGATGAGGCCTCTGCCCGCGCACATTTCGATTCACTGCGCTCTGCCCTCTACAGCCTGAATCAGGAGCTGCGCCTGTACCGGCTGACTAAGCCGATTACTATCGGTGAGGCACGTGAGTGGCTGAACAGTGACCACCCGCTGCGCGAAGATCGCCACGGTGCGATCACCGTGGAGGCTGTCGGTACCGGTCAGCTCGATACCCCGGGTGCGCTGCGTGTACCTCAGCTGCCGGCACCTGATGAGGATGAGCTCAATGAGGCTGCCGAGAAGGCCTGGTGGGATTCACTGACCGCTGATCAGCAGCGTGCCTACGAGGCAGCGCAGGAAGCGGATGCGCGCCTGGTCGAAGAGCGTGAAGCGATCAACCTGCAGCGTCAGGAATTCTACGACCGCATCTACAAGGATCTCTACAGCGTGGACGCTCTTTTGCAGCAGCTGCTCGAATGGGCAGAAGAAGCAGAGAATGAAGCAGATGCTCAGTGGCACCGTGAGAACAATGCCACCATGGACCTTGAGGACAAGCTGGAATTCGTCGCAAGCTTCTACCGCCGAAACCCTGATGACGGTGAAGCCGCCCTGCGAGCAGCCAACCTGGTCACCCCCCACGAGACGCTGACACACCTGGCTGGTACTTTGCCGCTGACCGATGAGATGATTGCGGCAGCAGCTGCCCGTCACCGCAACGCCCTGCAGGCTGGCACTGAGCAGAAGCACCTGAATTTCCGTCGCCGCACCGGTGGCGGCGAGTACGTGCTGACCAAGGCTCAGGAGCAGTACGCCCGCGAGCACTTGATCACGGCGTACACCCGCGCCGGTGGCGAGGGGTCCGCGAAGCTGCTCATGGCCATCTATGAGTCCTCCGGCATGACGCTGCTTGACCCGCATGATGAGTGCGACGGCAACGGCTTCTGCTGGGAGACGATGAACCTGGATGACTACCGGGCAGGCTTCTTGTTCCCGCTGTATTCGGATATGCCCACCGGCGGCTTCGCACCGCGCAAGGACCGTGTCGAGTACCTGTGCCTGCTGCTGAAGCAGGGCATTATCACCTTGGAGCAGTTCTGGCAGCGCCTGCGCACCGACTCCTACATTGGTGACCGTGATGAGTACTTCGAGGACGGCTCCAATGCGCTGGTGATGACCAAGAAGAACTGGCGGAACCTGCTCCATCAGGAGCAGCCCGAGGACACCGCTAAGGACCCGGTCATGATGCCCACCGACTGGGCCTTTGTGGATTCTAGTGATGAGCGTCTGGGCTTCTGGACCCTCTCAGAATGGGAAACCTACGTGGCCTCCCAGCCTGAGGACTGGTTCATTGTCGGTGAGGATGTGCCTGCGATCATTGGTCAGAGCGTGGAGCCTGAACTGTTGCTGCCGGAAATGATGGAGTGGCATCAGCGTCACCTCGACTCCCGCAAGATCTAACCCCTGCGCACTAGGCTGTTTAGGTACCCACAGGCACCAGCGGGTATATTAGGTTCTGACATGGGCTCCTATTAGAGGTCCTTGTCGTGTTGTTATATACCGAAATGCAGCTCCTGGAAGATGGAGTGATGTATTTTGTGCATGTATGTGGGCCTGGGACGTCGGAATTCCGGGCCCACATTTTATGCCCCCTGCTCCCTCATCTATGATGGAGCGCTCTCACCTCCAGATACGCACAAGCCCCGCAAGAACAACCAGTTCTTGCGGGGCTTCTTCGTGCACTCACACACGAGAAACCAGGCTTACTTCATGAACCACCGAACCAGTGCACAAAACACCGAATCTAGCGCGGATTTTCAAGGGTTCACAGCCTCGAAAAAGCTTGCTTTCGCCCCCCCAAACATTATATATTTGTCACAGTGACAAAAGTTGTAAATTAACAACAAGAGGTTGATATGCGCCCCACCCCCTGGAACCCAAAACCCATCCACACCGCCTTCATGGACTACGAAACCGGCTACGGCGTCACCTCCGACGGCGTACCCTTCAAGGCAGCCCCGGGCGCTCGCCGCAAGAACCCGAACCTGGTCGATAAGCTCAACGCTGCAGCCCAGCTGCGCGTAGCAGGCCAGCCGGTCACCCGCATCTTCCTCACCGGCAAAGTGCCTCGCAACGACCGCAACACCCGCCACTGGCTGCTCACCCAGACCCCCGGCTGGGAAACCCCCCGAGGCCACTGGCTCGGCACCCCTCCCACCGGACGCTTCGACAACATCGAAACCGGCCAGCGCATCGACGTGAAGGTCTCCTCCGAATGGTTCGGCAAGATTAACCTCACCCCCAACCAGGCACGCAGCGCATGGAGCACCCTTGAATCAATCTTGAGCTATTTCTTCCGCTCTGACCTGCTCGGCGGCTCTCCGCTGATGCTCACCCCCGCCGCCACCGGGCAGAACCTGTGGGCAGCCTCACTGCCCAAGAATTACGCGCCCATCCCCGTGGACCCGGACATTGCTGAAGACCTGCACCGCACCAGCACCCAGCACCACCTCGACCACCTCGTACTCGGTCCCGCTATGCCTCAGCACCCCGACGTCGTCCCCATGATCGACCCGAGGCACACCCCGCAGCTTGACGGCTTCGCCTACACCGACGGACGCTTCATGTACTCGGCCCTCTGCAGCGAACTGGGCACCGGCCCCGGACACCGACTCACCGCCAAGCAGTGCGAAGACCTCTGGCGCGAGAACCAGTACGTGCGCGCCCGCTTCGCCGTCGAATTCACCGTCCCCGACACCTGGGAACACGTCGGCATCTTCGGCATCCCCTTCGAGGACAAAACCCACGGATGGTACTACCCCAACCGCCCCGGCGCACGCGGTCAGGCATGGATTGACGCCTCCGAGCTGTTCGTCGCCCAAAAGTTCGGCTGGCACTTCCGCTTCCTCGAAGGCATTCTTTTCACCACCGAAAAGAAGGCACAGCGCAAGCGTTTCGAGCCCGGCGCCGACGAAGCAACCCGCCGCCTAGTGAACGCACGCCCCCTGGATACCTGGGCTAACCGTCTCTCCGAAGCACGAGAAGTCGTAGACAACCGCCCCGACCTACACCCTGCCGTCGCCAAAGCTATCAGCGCAGCACTACGCGCCATCGTCATTCAGTCCATCGGTGCGTTCGCCTCCCGTGGCCGCTCCGCCACCGCCATCACCTACGACCACACCAGCATCCCAGGCAAATACCTAGACGGAGTAATCCGCAAAGGCAATGCATTCATCTACACCCTCCCCCAAAACCACAACCCCCGCTCACAAGCCTTCTACCGCCCCGAATTCGCGGTACAGGTATGGGGACGTGGACGCGCTCGCGTGTTGCATCATACGGTGCGCCGTAAGGGGTTCGCCCCGGTGCAGACCGGTGCTCTGACTCTGCCGGGCCGGTCCATCATCGGCATTAACGGTGACGCTATTTATTCGTCCGTGTTGCCGTCATGGTCGCTCCCTGAAGCTAATGGTGGCGCCGATGACGGGCGTGCCGGTCTGCTGCGTCTTCAGGGGTGGCTGCCTGGGCCGGTGAAGACTCCGGTGCTGCGTGCTGACCGTGACAAGCTACGAGACCGAGCCGTGAAGGCTGGATACACCCCTGGTGTGGATGAGGCAGTCTTTGAGCACGAGTTCATCCCTCCGGAAGATGCTCTATTTGATTACGACGTCTTCGAGGAAGACGCTTAGACCCTAGAGAGGATGTGAAGCATGGATCCGCAAAAGGCACCGCTCTCTCAGCTCTTCGCCTACATCAAGCAGGTGCATGGGCTGAGCAATAAGAAGATTGCCGAGCAGCTAGGCCGCTCAGAGACTCTGGTGCGCAAGATTCTGGCAGGCACCTGCAAGAACGAGGCCTACCGCATCCCTGGCACGGAGCTGGCAGAAACTGGTCAGGTAAAGCACCAGGCGCCCCGTCGCCGCCGCAAGGACGGCAAGCTGGCTCGTGTGCGCGCCCCGCGCGGCTCGAAGAAGAAGTCGATTGTTCCGTCCGATACGCGAGGCACCCCGGTTCCCAAACCGCGCCGTAGCGCTTTCATCCACCACAAACCTCTTGAAGGAGCAGGCGGCAACCGTTTTTACATGGTCGACATGCCGGTGGGCAAGCGAACGAAGGGTCGTGCGGCTGGTTTTAACGCCGCAATGGATGATCTGCATGACGTCACCCGTCGTCAGGCACACACTGACAAGCGCGTGAACATGAACGTCACCGTTCAGAACGCTGACGGCACCCGCCATCAGCTGCGCGTGGGCAGCAAGCGAGGCTTCCATGCCTCCGACGTCCTATCTGATGTGAAGGATGTACACAAGGGTAGCTTTGAGTCGTGGCTGATGCATCAGCTTCAGGCTGTCTACGATGGCTCTTCTGGACGCATCGTGCAGATCCAGATGGTCTCTTTCGATGCTGTCCGTAGCAAGGAAGAGCGTAAGACTCAGGACCAGGCAGGCACCCGCCGAGGCTTCTGGAGCCAATTCCGTAAGCGCCGCTAAAACACCTATTACTTCTTAGAAAGAGGCTATGAAATGACACAACGCAAAGATGGAAGCCTGCGTGAGCGCTTAGAAAGAGCGCTGGAATTCACAAGCACGGACGAGCAGTTAGCTGAATGGCTGGTGGAGACTGGTACGTTGGAGGATATCTTGGCCGCGTGCACGTGTACTGCTGATGAGGCGGCTGAGTTGTTGGGTTATGCCAGCGTGCGATCGTTTAAGACGTTGGTGCATCGTCGTTTGGCGGGTAAGCCGAGCCGTGTGCCATTGCCGGTGGTAAAGGGTGCGGGGGATTTGTGGTCTCGTCCTGAGGTGGTGAAGGCGGCTGAGCCTCAGCGGGTGTATGCCTCGTTTCGGTTGCCTGCTGAGGGGTAGTAGTCTTCCTGTTTCTTGGGCGTGAGGGTGTCTTTGCTGCTTGTGGTTCAGGTGGTGGGGGCACCCTTTTTGTGTGTGCAGGTGAGGGTGGGTGGGGGGCTTGCCAACTTGCCGACTTGCCAACTTTTCGACTTGTCGGGTTGTTGGCAGGTAGTGGTGGTGGGGGAGAGGTGGTCCTGAGGGGATTCGGGGGTGGTTCTGCGGCGAGTGAGTGCTGGTGTGTTTTGGCGGGTGGTCTGGTGAGTGTGCCGGGCCGCCTCTTTTTGTATATCTGGCGGGTGGGGTGTTTTTTAGTTTTTTGGGAAAGTAATTTAGCAATTAGACATTGCGGCAATTTCAAGTTTTCTTATAGTGATTTTCCTCACTCTTTAAATAAAGGTGCTGGTTTGCACCCTGTGGATAACCCCTTTAAAGCCGGGATGACAACTCCCGCTAAGTGGGATGTAAACTCCCGTAACCCGGGATGACAACTCCCCCAACTCGGGATTAGAACTCCCGCAACCCCGGGATGACAACTCCCCCACTAGGCCTGTGGAAAACCCTAAAATCCCTTGTATTTACTGGACAGAATCGGTGTTCAAAAAAAGCGCCCCTATAATATATTCCTAAAATATATTTCCTATCATCATCAGCGCGCGCGAGCATGAGGGCTGTGGAAAACATTTGATTCAGGGGATTGATGACGACGATGTCATGAAGCTTGATCCACTGCTTGACACTCTGAACCCTGTGCGGATACTGTGAGAGCGTTACTAAAAAAAATTTGGCCCCGCGGCTATTCCAGCAGCCACGGGACCAGAGGTAACACCTAAAGAAGCTAAAATTACAAAAGAAAGTCAGGCGTTACAATGCCTCATTTTACCGTACCCACGGACACTAAGTCCACCCCCGGCAATGAAGCCGAAGCAACTCTCAGCAGCATCATCGCTGAGCACACCGCCCCCACTGGCGGCACTCTCCAGCACCCCGAAACCGCTGGTCCCCTCGCATTTACCGACCACACGGTTGCACACTATCCGTGGCTGTTCATCAACCATTCTTTGCCGTACAAGCGCATGCCCGAAACCTCCTGGGTGCGCACCAATGGCGACATCTCCGTGCTGTTCACCGCACCGCAAAAGTTCAACGCCCACGGTGACCTCGAACACGGCATGATCCCCTACGGCCGCATCGGACGCGAAGTGCTCATGTGGCTGGTCTCCTCAGCCCTCGACGCGAACTCACGCACCATCGAGATCTCCCGCACCTGGCGCGGATTCCTGCGAGACCTCGACATCCCCTACTCCGCTGCCAACCGTGCCATGGTCCAGAATCAGCTGCGCGCCATCCTGGATTTGAGCATCACCATCCACCACCCCGGGACCCTGGCCGGACGCAACTTCTCCACCGAAAAATTCATGATTGGCTCCGGCGAGAAGTTCACCTTCGACAAGGACGGACTGCTCGACGACGCCTACCGCTCCGTCGTCGTCCTCAGCCAGGAATTCTTCGACCGCATCAGCGCCGAAGCATCCCCCGTCGAAGGGTCTATGAGGATTCTGATCGAGAATTGGCGTGAAATTACCCGCAAGTACCCGCGTTCGCCGATGGTTGGTGACGCGTTCTTGTGGCTGGCAGGACGTATGCCTCGCCTGCGCGGTGAGGGTGCCTACCTGCCGTGGTCTGCTCTGGCTTCGCAGTTCGGTGCAGCCACTGCAGAGCGTGATTTCCGTAAGAGCTTCCGTAACGCACTGCGCACTGCTGCCGGTGAATATTTTGCCCCGCTGGGCCCCAAGTTTGACGTGCACACCTACATCGAAGAGTATGGTTTCAAGCACTACGCCACCGGTGGTGGTCTGCACTTTAGCCCCATCAGCCCCGAGCATCAGAAGCTTCTCGGTTGGGGTGCTCGCCGTGCCAAGAAGTCCTCACCGAAATCTGCAAAGAAGCGCACCACCAACCACCCCGAAACCCTCGCATCCCAGAGCCCCGCACTGGCTCCCACCACGGCTCCCGTCCGCATCGAAACCCCTGCTACGGTGCAGGACGCCCAGCCCGAAATCGTCGAAGTCGTCGCAGATCAGGGCGTCGATTTCACCGCGCTGCGCGAAGAACTGACCAGCAACGGCCTGGACCTCACCGCTGTCTCCGACGACGCACTGCGCACTGCCGTCTCCACCGTCTTCTCCCGCTCCAAGTCAATCAGCGACCCTCAGGCACTGGCCGCCCACTCCCTCACCAAGGAGCCTAAACTGCTGGGCCTCAGCACCCCGCCGCCCACCCGCACCATCGCTACCGCACCGGTACCTTTGGTGACCATGCCCAAGGGCACCTGCCCCGAGCACTCCATGGACATCACCGGCAAGGTCTGCAGCGGATGCGCCGCCGAGCTGAAGGCACCGGACACCACTGCCGCCGAAGCACAGGCCTGCTGGGACGCAGTCTCCACCCGCCTGAAGAGCCTCACCGAGGCCGGTTTCGACACCACCTCCGAAATGGCACGCTACCAGGGCTTCGCCATCGCACGCGGCGCCACCTTGAGCATCTAACCACCTGCCAGCACCACTGGCAGGCCCTTGTGCTACCGTGAAACCAACCGATAAACCTATCATTGCCACCTCCCCACAGGCACAAAAACCGGGGAACCCTCAAAGGAGAACACCATGAAGACTCTGAACACCCGCACCGGCCTGGCCGCCCTGTCCGTCACCCTGATGCTTGCACTTTCTGCATGTGGCGGCGGTGCACAGGCAGCCGGCGAATCCTCCGAAACCGCCAATAACGCCCCGGTCGCTACCGCCTCGGCGAGCGCGTCTGCTGCTTCCACCCCCACTACTGCGAAGGCTTCGGCCTCGGCAACTGTGGCGGCAAATCCGAAGGGTTCTGAAGTGATTGAAATTCGTGCAGATGATGACACGAATCCGGATGCCGCGATCGCCAAGGCAGCAGCAATCAAGGCAGCTAAGCGTGTTGCAATCAACGAGAACCGCATGTTTAACGCCTGGGCGCATGGCGACCTGGAACATACCAGTGATGAGGAGCTTCTGAAGTTCGTTGATTCCGGAACTATGGATCAGGTAAAGAAAACCATTGACTCTCTTCATACAGATTTCAAGAACAACGGCGGTGTATTTACCGGCGATGTAACTATTCGCAACGTGGAAGTCTCTGACATCCTGACGTATAAATACCCGGATGGCACCTCGTACCCTTACTCGTACTTGAAGGTGACGTACTGCTCGGATTGGACGCAGGTTCGCACTCCTGATGGTAAGCGTGCTGTGACCGGCCCGGAGTCAGTGACTACTGATGAGGTTCTGGTGTTGCGTTTGCAGGATGGCCGTTACGTGTATGCCGGTGCGCGTGAGCTGAATACTGGTTGCGCCTCGTAAAGGATGGGGAAGTGAAGATGAAATACCTCAAGCACGTCTTCTCTGCTGCTCTTGTTGCGACGCTTACGGCCTCTAGCCTGGCAGTCCCAGCTGTTGCAGATAATACCAGCGTGGACGTATCCGACTCCCACATCTCAGCTAAACATAGTAGAAAACAAAAATCATCTGATAATTCTGCTCCGGTGAATGAAAACCGTGATGCAGGGGATTCTCCTGTCGTTCAGCCGGTGGCTTCGATGAAGGGCCAGACCTGCATCGCTACCGGCGGTGTCGAGGTGCCCTGTGAGAAGGACGATGCCTGGTTCTACGCGCCGGAGTCGTGCTACGCGAGCAAGAAGATTGACTCTGCTGTTATAGCCAAGAACTACACCAGGTTTGAATGCACCCCGACGGGAAATCAGCCCTCACTAAGCGCCCTATCTAGCAAGAACCACATCACGGTTCCGACCAGTGAGGCGGAGGCTCGTGCTACTGCCGCGAAGAAGGGTGCACAGCTGGCTGAGGATGCGCTCGCTGATTACGATTTCGAGAAGCTTGTGGTTCGTACTCAGCCGTCTGACGCGAACCTGCGTTCGGACGCCTTTGTGTTCACTCAGGGTTATGTGTGGGCTTGGGTGCCGCCGTCGAAGGCTCGCGCGTCGAGCAAGCGGAATCCGATTGTTGTGGAATCCACGGACGGTGACGCACACGTTCAGTTGAAGCTCAGCTTTATGGCGATGAACGTTCATTTCGACGGGCAGAAGACCGGTACCCAGGGCTTTATCCAGTGTGATGATGCCGGTCAGATTTACGGTGGTGAGCCGCGTGGCGGCTCCAACTGCTCGTGGAAGGCTAAGAAACAGGACGTCTACCAGGTGCGCAGCTCTATCCTGTACAGGGTGGAATGGACTACTGGCGATGAGTCCGGTGTACTCATCCATGAGGTGCCAATGGACGGTTCACAGCTGATTCGCGTGCAGAATGGTTACGCGGTCAACGTCAAGTGATGCGTGTGTGAGGGGTAGTTTGGCGTTATTGCTGGGCTGCCCCTCTTGTGTTTGTTGGGCACACACAAAAGATGCACATAACAAAGAACATGTTCTTTGTTATGTGCATCTTTTTTATCTCTGGGAGACCACACGCCCAGAAAAACCACCCTGTGCTGGCTTTACATCAGATTCAAGCCATCACGCACACGATTACGCACACGACGCACACGGCACTCCAAAGCCTTAACGGAGCAACCCTCACGCTGCGCGAGCGCAGCGGCGTCGGTGTAGTAGGCGATGAGCAGGTCGGATTCTTTGGCGGTGATGATGCCTGCGTTGACGGCGTCGCCGAGGAGGCGGTCTACGGCTTCGGTGGCGGCTTCGCGGTTGGTGGTGGTGTCGGTGAAGGTGAGGGGGGTGTGGGTGGTGGTGGTGTCTTCGGTGTCGATGGGGAGGGTGTAGGCGTCCTTGAGGCGGGTGACGATGCGCAGGAGGCGGTAGAAGAGGGTGCCGCGTACTTTTTCGGTGCGGTGGAGGGGGTACTTGCGGATGGCTTCGAGGGCTGCGCCTGCCAGGATGCTGAAGGCGTCTTCGGCTTCGCCTCGGTGGGTGAGGATTTGCATGATGGCGTTTTGGCGGCTGAGGCGCAGGATCCAGGGGATGGTGGATTGGGTGAGGGTGCGTTCCATGATGGTGTCGCCGGTGAGTGCGCGGGTGAGGGCTTCGTGCCAGATGGCGTCTTGTGCGGGGCCGGGTGCGGTGGTGAGCAGCAGGTGCAGGACGTCGGCGGCGAGCATGGGTGCGTCCTGGAAGAGAACCATTTGGCTGCTGGTGATGGTCCAGTCGCGGTTGAGGGTGTCGATGATGGTGGTGGTGTTCATCAGGGGGGTGGTCATGGTGGTCTCCTCGGTGAGGTGTGGTGTGTTTCCTTATCTCTAGTAGGCAAAATCGGGTCTGTAGTTCTGGCTGGGTGCAGGGTGGGTGGTGTCTGTATGCGGTTCTGGTGTTGGTGGGTGTTTTGGCTTGTCGGTGGGGTTTTTAAATTTTTTTTATTTTTTTTGGGGGGTGGTGAGGTTTGAGGGGGATTCAAGGGTGCCTTTATTGGTGTGAATGTTAGATTTTTCCGCCCCCTGTTGAGTTAGGACCTGATTGATGCGCACATCGGATGACGCTTTGACCCGCAGTTTGGATGATTTGTCGGCGATGACTGCTGGTGAGGATGTGTTGATTGCGCACATCATCGGTCTGCTGGATCAGCCGTTTAGTGAGTCGGCGCAGCGGGCTGCTGCTGATTTTCTGGTCAGCAAGGAGTTGAAGCAGATTAATGCGGCGGCTCAGCGTGTGATGAATGGTGCTGGTGAGGCTGAGGGAGAGGAGGTGTCAGAGTGCTAAAGAACCTTTTGCGTCGCAATCAGCCTGATGTGGATGAGCAGGATCAGCAGCTGGAACAGGCCCCGAAGAGGGGTTTGGCTGATCTGTTTGGCAAGAAGAAGGCGAAGGGCGATTCGGAGGGTACTCCTATGGATCCGCCGGTTGGTGGCACTGCCGCGAACAGGCTTGTGACCTACGGGATTATTGGTGCCATCTACAGCGTGATTGGTGGTGCTCTTTTGCTCTCGTGCACGGCGATGGGTGTTGCCTCGGATGCTCGTGATGCGGCTGCGAGTACTCATCCCACAGCAATCTCGCATCTGAGCATCACGGACACCAGCGGTGAAGCGATGGCTGTGGGCTATGTTTCGGCGTGGCTGGAAGCGACGAGCACTGATCACACCAGCTTGGATGCTTATGCTCCGTCTTTGACGGTGAATGCTCAGTCGCCGACGGAGTCTCGTAACCTTCGGGCTGCCGGCTTCGTGAAGGAAGGCAATCTCATCACCGTGCGTGTGACCGGTGAGGTGAAAACTACCCTTGCGGCAGCTTCAAAGAATGAGGAAGCCAAGACGGTCTGGGTTCAGAGGTGGTGGCAGGTTGTTCTGCGCACTGACCCTGCCTCTGGGGGTTTGTCGGTGCTGGGTCTTCCTGCCCCGATTGCTGCACCCGGTGAGGCGAAATCGGATGAGCTGTTTGCTTATCCGCAGCAGGTGACGGACGCTGCCGCTTTTGCGACGGTTCAGGAGTTTTTGTCGGCCCTGCTTGCTGGAGCTGGTGAAGTGAGCCGCTACACGTCTCCTGGTTCTTCCGTGAGCGCGGTGACGCCCGCACCGTACAGCAAGGTCACCGTCCAGAGCCTGCGGTCCAGCGATGAGATGAGCGTCAAAACTGCCGCAAAGGATGGCGTGGAAGTGCACGTTCTGGTGACAGCCCAGCTGGAGAACGGGGCAAACATGCAAACCACCACGTACTTTTTGACGGTGACTTCTCGTGCGGGGAGGTGGGAGATCAAAAGCATTGACACTGTCCCTCAACTGGCCTAACTAACACACCATATTCCCTGAATTTGAAAGGACCTGACCATGAACCACTTGATGGAGTTCCACACACTGGCCATGACATCACTGCCTCTGGGAGCAGGTGATATTTTCAGCTGGGCCGCCTCGACGGCAACCAAGATCGACACCACGTTCAAGCTCATTGTCGGCGTCGTTGTTGGCATCATTGCTTTCTTTGCGGCGATCAAGGGCGGCCTGACGTTTGCGAAGGCACTCGGTGCCGCAGTCATTGCCGGTTTTGTCATCTGGCTTGTCGCCCTGGGCGGCATCAACGACATTGCTGGTTGGTGGCAGAGCGCGTCCAAGGGAGGCTAACCCACCCCGCGCACTTGATGCTCACCACCTGACACTTTGAAAGGAATCGCAATGAATTTCGATGATGATCTGCGCGTCGGAAAGTTCTACACTCGCGGGTTGAAGATTCCGACCCTGGTGGGACGTTTGACCGACGGCACCCGCATCTGGGGCGGACCCTATACGATCCCGCAGCTGGTCGTCGGTGTCATCGCCCTGATGATTCTGTGGCAGGTGGTGAGCCGGTTCCTCTCAACCGGGTTCATCATCACGGATGCGGCGCTCATCCTTGCTGGTGCCTGGGGCATCACCATTGCCGTGGGCAAAATCCCTGAGACTCGACGCAACCTTTTTTACATGTCCGCATCCTCTGCCTCGGCAGTTTCAGCGCCGAAAAATGGCACCTTTCGGGGAGCTCCGTTCAAGATTCGTCAGCCTCGTTTGTATCGCCCCTTCAAGACAGAAGAGGAAAGCATCAAAGTCTTTGAACAAGCGCAGCAGGCACGACTTCGTGCTTGTCAGCAGTTCCTCGCCTCGCAGGGGGCAGAGCCCCAACCTGTGACGCAAAAGAACCCGGCCCCATCCACCACGACGGCGAACCGTCGTTCCACCCTAGAAAACATCATCGCCGCACGGCCCAAAAACTAACGACAGGAGAGCGAAACATGGCAGCATCGACCCGGAAAAACCCCCTGCTGTGGGGTCGTGAAAACATCTTCGTCACCCAGCACGGTATCGCCCACGCCATCTACGCGCTGACCGGTTTGCCCTATGGGTTCGCGCTCAAGGAAGACAAAATCGCCGCCCGCGCCGCTCACCAGTCCCTGTATCAGCGTCTGCACGGCGAATACACCATCTACTCGCTGATTGCTGACACTGACCCGCTGTCCATCATCAAATCCATGACCGAAGGCATCCACCTGCCCGATTATCCCGGCTGGGTGAACGAGACGAAGCTGACGATGGAAAAGCTAGAGAATAGCCCTTCCGGCGAGCGCATGTTCTTCATCACGTTCCCTCTGTCGACGTGGTCGCAGCCGGTGAACCGGGTGAAGGATTCTGTCTGGGCTGCTCATCAGCCGGTGCAGTCGCATTTGGGTCTTCCGGTGGTTCCTCCTTCTGATGAGATGTTCGGTCGGTGGAAGAGGCGTGCGCGTGAGCTGTCGATGCGTATTCCTGTCGCTTTCAATCCGGTTCCGGTGTCGATGAAGGCGGTGCAGTGGATTTGGGATCATGCGCAGATGCGTGGAATTGGTACGGAGGATCCTTACCCGATGGATGCTCGCATCACTGCGGAGAACCGTGCTGATGGGTGGGTGAATCTTCGGTCGTTGCCTGAGCCGCTGCTGGATGAAGCTGGTATGTCTGATGTGGATGGTGTTTCTGGTCGTGTTGAGGCGTTCAAGCGTCGCTATGTGAAGGTGGAACATCCTTTGGGTGCTCCGACCTATCAGGCTCAGATGATTATGTCGGCCACCCCGGTCGGTGGTTTTGTGTTCCCCGGCGGTGAATTTTTGGAGGCGGTCAATAAGCTGCCGGTCGATTGTGAATTTGTTCTGCGGGTGAAGGTTCAGTCGAAGCATAAGGCGAATCAGGATAGTGCCCGTAGTGAGAGCAATATTGAGGATCAGCTGTTCCAGCAGGATGGTTCTGGAAATAGGATTTCTGGTGGTCTGTCGCAGTTGGCTCAGGCGAGTAAGCTTCTGGAAGAGTTTGTGGAGAGTCTGAATGCCTCGGAGCGTGAGGTGAAGGTCAGTGCGTCGATGATTTTTTCGGTCAGTGGTCCGACTCCTGAGCTGGTGGAAGCACAGGCTAATGAGGTGCAGACCTTTTTCGGTGGTAGTGAGTTCGTCCTGGACGCGCCCGTGGGAGATCAGCGTAGCCTGTGGTGGGATATGCTGCCGGGAACGATGGCCTCCAGCATCACGAATGAGTTGACGCAGATTACTACCGGATACGATTTCAGTATTGGTGTGCCGTTGGTTGAGACTCAGCTGGGTGAGAACCATGGTTTCTTGATTGGTGAGAACTTGTCCTCTGGGCGCAACACTCCGGTTTTTATGAGTCCTGGTGGGAATGCTGAGGCTAACCGTTCGGGTTCCTTCGGTGCTGTGGGTGATCTCGGCTCGGGCAAATCGGCATTTCTTAAAACTGTTGCTGCGCACACTATTAACCGCGGTGGACAGGTGATTGCTGTGGATAATTCGGAGAATCAGGAATGGGCCAAACTGGCTAAGGCAATGACCGAAGTCGTTGTTCTTGATTTTGAGAACCCCCAGTATTCTCTTGATCCGATCCGCAATAGTGACTCTCCCGAAGAGGCGGCCCAGCAGGTCATGGACTTGCTTTCGATGCTTTTTGGGCTGAACGCGTTCACTCCGGTAGGTGCTGCTATTGACAGCGTCCTCAATCCCGAAAATAACCCGTATTTTGAGAAAATCACGTCCATGTCAAAGCTGCGTGATGCGCTGGCAAAAGGTCGTGGTGTGCCGGATAACCTCATCGAGGGTGCACAAGAGGCGGCGGTGAAGATTGACATCTTGTCGCGCAAGAGGCACATGAGGTATCTCTTCGATGACTCTTTGCCTGTGTTGGATTTGGATGCCCCGGCGATCATCTTTGCGACCCACGGCATGGATCTACCGTCAGAGAATGACCTTTCCACCGCTGAGATGCGTGCTCAGATGACGCTGACCAAGAAAATTGGTTACGCGACGTATGGCCATATTGCGGCTATTTCTTATCAGCTGGCGACGCACGATGATTCCCGTGAATCAATTTTCATTGTCGATGAGGCAGCCCACCTGACGGCCTCTCCTGAGGCCTGTCATCGAGTGGAACAGTTTATTAGTCGTGGTCGAAAGCACAAGGCTGCTATCGGTCTTGGCTCGCACTCGGCTCTCGACTTTGGGTCTGCTAAGCTGCGCAGCCTGATTTTGCACCGCTTCCTCTTCCGCACTGCGGACCAGGACTTGGCCAATGTGAATTTGTCCTGGTTGCAGAAAGGCTACGATACGGCTGAGTACCGCGACCTTCTGGCTGGATTGTCTCCAGAGGAGGAGGAAGAACGTCGTGGTGAGTGCATTTATCGTGACGTGAAATCGCGCATCGGAAAAATTAAGATTCAGCTGCCGTTGGATCCGAAGACTCGTCAGGCAACGTTGACTACTCCCCCTAGCACGATGAAGAAAAAGCAACAAGTATTTGCTGACCGTTCTCTCGTTGAGGCGTAGGTCTTCAACATATTCTTCTTTATTCTGATTGGAATTTCCCATGGTTTTCTCGTCTTTGAAGGCTTACCGGAGCCCTTCTACTGTGGTGGCGCAGTGGTGGCTGTCCTTTGCCGCGCGCAGGCCTCGTGCTGCTCTGGCGGTGAAGATCATGGTGATTTACCTGCTTCTTGCGGCGGTCACTGATCCTGTCGTGCATGCCGATGAAGGGAAGAAGAGCAGTGGCGATGCGTTCACCCTCTTTCTGGACACCTCGAACCTGAAAGATAAAGATGGCATTGAGCTCAGCCGCTATTCAACGCTACCTTTGGACCGTGGCGATGCCATGACCTTCAGCAAGACGGTTGTGGCGTTCTTCATTGATTTTCAGTGGGGTGCCCATTTCGGGATGATTGCTCTGGCTCTGTCTCTGTTGCACTATGTGTTGTCGTTTCAGTGGCTGGATTGGATCCTTTCACCGTTCATGTTTATTGGGGCGCAGGTTTCGCCTCTGATGGAGCGGATGCACATCCAGCCGATGATTCTGACGATTGTCGCTGCGTTCTTCAGCTTGTTCTTTTTCGTGCTGCATATGCGCGGGGCAGCTACTGCGGAGCTGGCGATCATCCTGACGATTACCACGCTGATTTCTGGGTCCGCCCTGGCGAATCCCACTGCAAAGCTGCGCGACCATCAAGGTGACGACGGAACGAAGCAGACAGGTTGGCTCCTCAATGCCACGACGTGGGGATCAGATGTTGCCACCGACATCTATTTTCACGACAAGAAGAGGGCTCAAATTGAAGCCAGCGGCATGGGAACAGGGCTGACCAATCAGAAGCCTGAAGACATCATCACCCGCTCGTTAGCGTCGGTGCTGATCCGTGAGCCGTTCCAGGTCGTGAGCTTTGGACAGAACCTGGATGGCAAGTGCAAAAAAGAATTCGACTCAATGCTGCGGGATAAGGACTACCGAGATGTCGCCAGCAATGATCGAAGGGACGCTATCACAGGATCTAGCGGATGCTCGGACACAAAGAAATGGGTCGATAACCCAAACTTTTATCGAGCCGTTCTGCTGGCCACCTACACACTGGGCGCTCTCTCTCCGCTTTTTCTCGTGGCGGTTTTCATTGGCCTGATTTTTAAAGCGGTCTTTGATGCCTGCGTCAATGGCGTCTTGGCAACCGTGTTCGCCTGGTATGCGATGCTCCCCATGGTTGATCGTTACAGGTTCTTCGTCAGAGTTGTTGGCACGTTTTATGCTTCCATGCAGTGCGGCGCCCTCATTGGCATATTGATTTTATATCTGTACGTTTTGGAACAATATTATGAGGCCACGCGGGATTGGGCACCCATCCTTCGGAGCATCATCATGGCTGTCTTGGTCTTCATCCTGGCGAAAAAGACCTGGGCATATTTCCGAGACCATGGGCTGGACGGCAGTGCGCTGGCAGAACGTCTCTCTCGACTTGGTCTGAAAGGTGCCAGCGCAGCTGCCCCGGTGAAGTTCGCTGGAGCTGCCCCGGCATTCTCCGCCAAGGCAATTCAGGCAACCGGAATGGGTGCTGGTGCGAGCGCTTCACACAGCGGTGCTGTGGAGAAGGCTTCTGCTGGCTCTCAGAAGCGCGGCTTGCTTGGGCTCGGAGCGGCCCGGTTCAAGAAGGGTGCGGAGCAGCCAGCCTACAGCCAGGGCGGTGTGCCGCAGAATCATGCCGCGATGCGACGCTACATGGGTCCTGCTCACAGCCAGTACTACAAGGATGGGAAGAGGATGCAGCGGCGGGGCAAAATGCTCAAGCGAGCAGGTACGTTTGCGGCCTTTGTCCCTGGCTCTTTCGTCCCCGGTATGGGCATGCGTGTGGCGGGTACGGTGATGGCTCGTCGGGGTCAGCGCCGCATGATGACCGTCGAGCGACGCTATGCGTACCCTTCCTTCAGTATCAATGATCAGCTCAGGCATGCAGAGGAGAGCTCAAAGAAGGGCGAGAAGAAGAAAAAGGAGAGGGACTAAGGGGGTCCTCTCTTTGATTCCTGATTGAGGATGTGGGTCTGGCGGGTGACTGCCGGGCCCGCAGCCTTGTACCCCACCTCCCTTTCCTCGTATATGTGTACTAAAGAGATATACTGGACAATACAACCACCCCTACGACTTGGAGACCATTATGAGCTCTGCCAATACCCCTAAAAACTTCACCCTCTACCGCCTGATGCGAGCGCAGCTGAGCGCTGCCGTGGGTAAGGTTCGTGATCGTGGTGAGGAGGGTGCGTCTCAGGCGGTGATGGTGCTGGTGTTGGTGCCGGTTTTCTTGTTTGCGATGGGTGTTTTGCTGGTGGATATGGGCCAGAAGAATTCGGCTCAGTCGCAGGCTACGGGTGCGGCTCAGTCGGTGGCTCGTATTGCGACGGCTGCTGGTGCTGCCGATTACGGCAATATTGATCGGGGGCGCATGATTTCTGAGGGGAATGCGGCTTTGAGTTCTTTGGGTATGACCGGTAGTATTTCGGTGGATGATGCCAGTGGTACGGTGACGGTGCGGGCGTGTAAGAGTGCTCCGACGAAGTTTGCGTCTCTGGTGGGTGTGCGTGAGGTGCAGGGTTGTTCAGAAGCGCGTGCTTCGATGTACACTTTGGGTAACGACGGACAGAAAATTAAACTGTAGGTCGTGTGGTTGTGGTGGCGTGCCATGTGTCCTGGTGAGGGTCATGGTGCGCCGCCTCTTTTTGTGCCCAAGAAAGTGTGTGATGGTCTTGTAGCTTTAGCTGCAGGGCCTTTTTCTGTTAAGGGCGGCGGGGTGTGCCCTTATATATATGGTGTGCGGGAGGTATTGGGTATCAAATGTCCCCCTGGGTGTGTGAGCAGATTGTGGGGCATAAGGGGGTGGGTACAAAGAAATCCGGCTAGAGCTTTCATGGCTCTAGCCGGATTGAAGATTCCTAAGATATGTCTTACCGACATGTGGTTTTTAGTGTACCGGCGGGTGGTTGTAGGGGACAAGGGGTGGGGTGGAAGAGTGTGCCTCATTCTGATTTAGGAAAGGGACAAGACCTACGATTCATCCGTAGTAGGGGATGAGGGGAGCCTACAGTAAGGGGCATAACAACACGACACGTACCCCGTGTAGCCCTAAGGAGGCCCACCATGACCACCCTTTACACCCGCATCTCGGATGTTAAGGCCTATGTTGCAGATGCCCTGTCCAGCTCGGAAGGGTTCTACGACTACGACGGCATCGCCGAAGAAATCAGTGAATGGAACGAAGAATACGATGCAGACGGTCACCTGCTGCTGAACCGCCGTGGCTTCAAGATTCGTGAGGACATCGACTTCTGGGAGGTCGTTAGCCGCCACGACGTGCTGGAAGATCCGACCCTGGCCCTGGAATGGGTGCGCCGCTCGGCCGCGTCCACTAACCAGATCCCGTATGTGCATCTGACCTGTGCGGATGAAAACGGTGAAGATGTCCCCGCTGAGCAGAAATATAGCGGCAAGGGCTGGAGTCTGCCGGACTGGTACGCCGAGGCTGAAGGGGAAGACTTGACGCTGATTGAGCCGTACACCCGAGCAGAGCAGAAGCTGATTGACCAGTTCAATCTGAAGAAGGACATTCCCGTTCGTGACCTGACCTAAGGGTGCGGTATTGTAGAGAGCGAGTTATAAACCGTTTAGGAGGACCCCTTCAGATTCTGAATCTGGAGGGGTCCTTTTTTGCACACGCAGCAGATGACCGCCAGTACCACATGCGGCGGCTTCAGCTGTCACACTGAAGAGGAAGAAACACCGTCGAAAGGAAAAGCCATTATGGATGTCACCTCAGACTTTGAAATGAGGCTGCTTCACCACACAGAGGAAGAGCCTTGCCTGTTCCGCCCGCACCTGGTACGCAGTGATGATGCGTTGCGGCGGTTCTCTCATGCCCCTGATGGGTGGATGGACAACCTTGCCTCGGTCATTGATCAGGTGGAAGGAATCGAGATGCCGCTACGGGGCAGCCTCATGCAGGCGTGGAAGGCGTCTGAGGAGCTGATGCGAGAGGTCGCTGAGCGTTTCAGGCAGCTAGGATTTCATGTTGGCTCGCATGAGATTCAGGACTATGACGGTATCCCTTTGGGGTTTAGGGTCTCTTTGGATCCCACGGAAGAGTCGGTCCGTCAGGGGCATACGGTGACCACACCTCAGCGTCCGAAAAAGGACGTGATGGTGCAGTCACGGAACCCCCGGGGTGATGAGTACATCCCGGCAGGTCAGATCATCGTGGATGAGAAGGCAGCCTGGAAAGTAGAGCGCGTGGAGCGCATGTACGTTGATGAAGACTTGGCCTGCATCGGCTACCTCTCCGATTGGGAGCGCAAGCACGTGTTCGTCCTTCATGTGTCGTATACCTTCAGGAGCTGACCGCCGCGCAGATTGATGATCTGCAGCGCGCCGCCAACAAGGTGCGGTTCCCGGATGGAGGGGGCATGATTTCACCTAATCCTTTCCGTAAGCTACTGCTGCCCCCGGGCGTTACGCTGCCTGCCGTGAGTAAGGCATAGAGAACCCGCCAGCCTTTGTGGCCGCACCCCATCACCGGGTGCGGCCACACCTTATTTAACACCCCTTACAGAAGGGGTATTTAGGAAAAGGACAAATAGGGAAAAACAGACAAGTGGGGCGGCAATCAGCGAGACGATAAAGGCACAACAACACGACCGAATGAAAGGAATGACGCCCCATGCGTACCCCCTGCCCGAACCCTGTTGAGAACCTGCTTGCTGTTGAGGTTCACGCCCCCAAACTCTGGGTGGCATCCGCCCGCCTGAACGGGCGTGCCGCCGCCGAACTCTTCCCCCTCGACGGCGGGGCATCCACCACCGTGTGCACCGTCGAGGGATTCGCTCACCACATGGCAGAAAAGCTCTACACCCTGGGCATCTTGACCCTGGAAGAGCTTCATGACGTGCCGGTACGCACCGACTGGAGGATTGGCTACGTTTTGTCCTGGGTACGCCGTTTTGGCGTTGAGGTGAGCCTTCGCTCCATCATTGCCGCCATGCCCCCGGTTACCGCTGATACCGACGCTCTGAACCCCCGTAGCGTCTTCGACAGCATCCTAGAAGCCGTCCCCGCCCCCGGATACTCTCAGCTCATCGAGCGAATCCAGGCGAATGTACGCGGCGACCTGGGAGATGCCCACGTACGCTCCGTGCTGATTCGAGAGGGCTTCATCCTCCAGGAACCCACCGCCCTCTCATGCGGCTACCTCATCGGTGACGTGCTGGAAAGCTAATCGGTCAGCCAGGCGGCGCTAGAGAGAGGGGGTCACCCCCTCTCTCTAGTTGCCGCTGCAGCCACCCCATTTATGAAAGGGACAAATAGGGCGAAACCTAAAAAGGCTGCCCCAAATCCAGGAATACTGAAACCATCACCGGAACAAAAGGGAAACGCCCCTAGCCGGTATCCACCGCCTCATGAAAGGACTGACATTATGAAGGCTTCGTATTACACCGACCCGGTACGCGGTAAGGTCTACCGCCGTAGCTACGACACCCTGGAAGAAGCTAAGGCGTACCGTGACGAATTCTACGGCTGGTATCAGGCAGAAGTACCCGCCCCGAATGCACACCTCATCAAGGACGGGCAAGGCTTTGCGGTCGAGATGACCTCCGCTCAGCTGGCACGGCTTCTAAAGGACCTCTCCACAGACGTTCGAGCAACCAACCCCGAAAAGGTGCGAGATGTCCGTTTCCTCTGGGCACGTGAGACCTACACCGACCCCGATAACGGCATGGAACGAGACGGTATCGTCTACGCCCTGGGCTTCCTGTGGAAGAACTTCTACACCGGCGGGCTCCGCTGGGAATCCATCGTCTCAGACGTCTACGACGCATGGAAGGGTCCGGAATCCATTCCTGACGCCTCCACCCGCGCCACCTGTGAACAAACCCTCATGGACTGTCTGCACGACGGAATGCGCCGCCACACCCTGCACCCCGCAGAAGTGACGCTCAGCCCGCAATACCGCCGCCTCATCATCAAGGAAAAGGAAAACACCCTCTCGCTCACCTACCGCTACCCGGACAGCGAATGGGTCACTGAAGACTGGAACTACCCGACCCGCGAAGCCTTCGCCCGCCATCTTCTGCTTCTGGGTGAAGAACTCGCATACGGAAACACCGCAGTTGCTGACAGCTCACCCTTCGCCCGCCGCGTCAGCTGGCTCAGCGAGCGCGGGTACTTCACCCCCGCCATGAACCCGCTGGAGCCTGGAGATGATGACGTGGCACGGTTCTGTTTCGAGGTTCTGACGGGTGTGAAGAAGGTACACACCGACCTGTACGTGCTTCAGGATGAGGGCGGGCGCAATGTTCAGCGTGTCGCTCAGGGGGCGGTACAGCTTGGTGATGGTGCAGGGGTGAAGATGACCTGGGTGAAGGCACGGCGGGTCATGGATGAGGCGAAGATGGGACCGTGGCCTCATGTGTTGAAGATGGTACCTGCTGAGTCCTAGCCGACGGGGGTGACCCGGGGCGGGCGGCGGTGCTAGAGAGGGGGTCACCCCCTCTCTAGCACCGGCGCAGCCACCCTATTTATGGAAGGGACATACCTGTCAAAACTTCAGTAGAGGGCTCTAAAAATCGGGATAGTAGAGGTATCAGAACAGCACTGAACATCAGGAGGAAGAGAAGATGTGTCGCCCCGAATTCACCCCCGAAGCCATCGGACGCACCCCGCGCCACAAAAGCGGCGTGATCGCCACAGGAGTCTGGAAGGGTGAAACCTACCGTGTCAATGTCTACGATTCGCTCAGTGATTTTGTCGAAATCGACGGCACCGCATGGGAACCACAGTACGCCGTAGCTCTCCAAGGCGAACCGCACAGCTGCCTGGAGGGCTGGTGGAAGACCAAGGCTGAGAGGGAACAAGTGCAGGTAGTGCGTTCGCTGATCCGTGAGTGTGGGTTAGAGTGTGCAACCCGTGTTGTGCGTGATTTGTGGGATGCGCAGGCGGTCGGGTTTGTTGCTGCTGATTCCCCGTGGGGTGAAGTGCGTGGGGTGAGCTTTGGCGCCAATAATGAGGATGAGCACCGGATGCAGGCGCGGGATTTGCTGGAATTTCTCAATGGCGATTGGGCAGATGTTGCCTTGGAAGTGCAGAGGGACGATGACTGGGTGCGTTTGAAGGCTTCGGATATGCCTAATGCTGAGTTCAACGAGGGCGAGGATTTAGGGCAGCTGCTGGAGTCCTTTGAACAGGAGGTGACCGGGCAGTGGTCCCCTGAAGGGTTCCGACTGGCAGATGCCGGTTTGGTAGCTGCTTAGCCCTCGCCTTCCGGTGAAGCACCCGCCCCCCTTGCCTGTGTCTCTGGAGAGCAGCAGGGGGGAGGGGTGGTGCCCCCTATTTATGGAAGGGACATACCTGACCAAACCCAGTGCAGGCAGGCGATTCAGAGGCCATACTGAAAACACAACACACAAGAAGATTCCTAAAATTGTCCACTACCCGACAGAAAGAAGGAGGACCCATCATGGCACTGATGGATCAGGCCCCCGTGGCCGAATTGCAGAAGGATATTGTCACCGACGAGCAGTACGTGCTCACTCGCACCGTGCGTGACGGCTGGAAGAACACCACCTTTGAGGAACCGCTGATTGACGGCTACCAGACCCTCAGCGACATCCTGGCATGGCTGGAAACCGACCCGAGACCTTCCCAGCAACTCTTCATTGAAGACCTGCAAGATTCTGGATTCACCGCCTTCTCAGAAGAGACCAAGAAGCAGCTGGAAGGACCCTACTACCGCTGGTTCACCGATGACGGCCAGTACTGGGACGGAGAAGAAGGCACCGTCACCGCCCTGTTCGATTCCAACTGGAAGAAGGGGGAAGTCGCTGATGAGGACGACCTGGAAGAGATGGAAAAGATGACCTTCCACACCCGCCCCCTGGAGCTGACGGTTGAGAACGTGTTGGCCTACGCCCGCTACGTGTTCGGTGATCAGAGCGTGAAGCTGGTTCCTGCTAAGGAGCACCTGGCAGAGATGATGCAAGAATACGGTTACGGTGAAGAGGACGGCACCGTATCCTACCGCTGCCGCTTCACTCCCATCATGAAGGCAGCCTCTCCCGCCGGTCTGTTCCGCATCGGCCTGGAAGCCGCCCTGTGGGTCTGGGCCCAGGCAGAAGACGAAGAAGGACCCACCTGGCACCGCTTCCGCGACATCTACACCGGCGACGAAGCACACTACGACGCCGTCGAGTACCTGCTGGACGTCCCCGAGCAGATGTGGAAGTCTCCGACTCAGCGCATCGGCATCTCCCAGATGATTACCAGCGACCTGCCTATCCAGGGTGTGCTGGCAGCTGCTGAGCTGGAGCGCCGCTACGGGCTGCCGGAAGATTCCGTGAAGCCTCTGAGTCAGGATGAGCTGGACCGTGAGGTTGTGCTGAGCCGTCGGATGGAAACCCGCTAACGCACCGCAAAAGACCCCGGCACAGCACGAAGTAATCCTACGTGCTGTGCCGGGGTCTTCCCTCTATGCGCCACAGGGTGCAGAGGGAGAATGACGAAATCGGATGCGCCCTGGTCAGCGAGCGCGTACCCTCAAGGTGTAAAGATCAATTCAAGGAGAAGGAGAAAGTGATGACGGCAGAGATTCAGCAGTCGAATCAGAAATACGTGGCAACCGTTGAGGTGTTGCAGCCCAATGGTGAGTGGGTGGTAGTCGCTCGGGCTGTGGATAGTCTGGAGGGTCTGGCTGAGTGGGCTTCAAATGGTGTGGGTGTGGGTAGCTCACGCTCTTTTGATGCTCTCGATCACTTCAGTCCCGAATCCACGATGTGGACGGATGAATGTCATGATTTGGTGACCGACGAAAAGGGTAATGTCGTGGAACCTGCCGATGATATACATGCCCCTTACGGCTACCTGCATTGGGGTGAGGGGGACTACTCGGACGAGGTGCTTGCTGCTAAGTCTAAGGAACTTGCTGACTCTGGTGTTCGTCTGTTGCGCTTATATCCGAGTGTGGGTCAGATTTCTGAGCTGAGCAAGGAATATATTCAGGAGACTATCGAAGAGTCTGATGAATACAGCCTTGTTTTGGCGCATCCTGAGCCTTTGGAGTATTCGGTAGAGAACGTGGCCGCGTATTTCCGCTACGCCTTTGGGCTAGATGATGAGAAGGAACGTCTGACTCTGGCGCCTGCTACCAAAAGTGAGTTTAGGACTATGGATCTTCTCGGGGATTATGCGTGGGCTAATGAATCCGGTGAGCTAAGTGAAGAGGATGCCCAGGACTGGGAGCGAGTGTCTGAGCTGTACTTCCGTCACCCGTATGCTCGAAAGAATCCCTGATCGTAACGGGTTTGTGGGCACCAGTAGAGGGGAGAGTTTTCCCTCTGCTGGTGCTTCTTTTTGTGGGTGGCAGCCTGTGATGTAGCTAAGGGACATGAGCGCCGAATCTGCTTCAGAGTCCTCTGATGTGTCTGATGCTAGAAGCACCTTAGATCAGCACGTCAGGAGGATATGATGCAGAAGAAGAAGAAGGGGAGCGCCGCGTACCGGCGTGTCTTTGGCTCTCTGGAGCAGGCGCGGGAGTTCAGGGATGATTTTTATGCATCCTACGGGGTGCAGTCTCCGGAGCCGGGTACCCATATTCGCCAGGAGGGGGAAGGGTGGGTCGTTGAATTCACCGCCGGTGAGCAGCTGAAGTTCGCTCAGGAAGTCTACCGCAGCCTCATGCTCAACCCTGAGGCAGAGCCCACGTGCGCTTTCCGGTTTGTGTGGGTGAGGCGCCCGGTACCTCAGAAGGACGGTCAGAAGGAGCAGGACTGCATCTTGTTTAACGTCATGATGCGTCTACGCACCTTCACCCCACAGCAGATGAGTTGGCAGCTACTGGCCCTGTCTACCTACCGTGCATGGGATATTAACAAGATTCCTAGCCTTCAGGAGCGGGCCGAGTACGAAGCACAGATTGTTAAGGACTTCCGCATTGGCTCCCATACGCTTGCCCCTACCATGGTTGGGCTGTACCCCGAATATGCAGAGTTCACGGTTGATCCTGAAATGATGAGCATTTCCTCGCTCCGGTACCTCATGCACTATGAGGCGCAGCAGGAACAGGAAAATCTGGTGGATGAGGGCGATGCACAGCGGAAGGAACGGTGGGTTGCCCGCTCCCGCACCCAGTTCAACCGCCGCCTAGTACAGATGGCTGAAGAATTGAGGGCAGGAAACGTGATCATTGCCGATACCTCACGCTTTGCCCGCCGGGTTTCCTGGCTCGAAGACAACGGCTACTTCAACGAAGACACTGGAGCACTCAGCAGCCATAAGGAAGACTACCCGGGGTTCTACGGTGAAGTGCTCAGCGGTCAGCATCAGGTCAGCCTTCAGCTGTACGTGATTCAGCGTTCAGATGGCAGGTACCTGTCCAAGATCAATGACCAGGCCCCGGTTGACCTTGGGTTCGGAGCATGGTTTGGAGACGTAGGGTTGCAGATGACCTCGCTGCGTGCCCGGCAGGTGATGGGCCTGCTCCAGCATGAGGATGTGACGCTCGTGCCTTTCGGCGACATTGAAGACTAAAACATGGTGAGCTTTCAAGGCGCCGGTAGGGGGGCTTCCCTCCGTGTACCGGCGCCTTGTGGTATTGGCAGAAACCTGTATTTAGCAGTGGGACATCAACTCCCGAATATGGGGTAGACCCTTGAATCTACGGGGAAAATAGCGGCATACCCCTACAGATTGGAAGGACGAGATGATGAAGGGTCTTCAGGCACCCGGCAATCGGGTAGAACTTCCCAGGGTGGAGCAGATGTTTTTTGAGAGAAAGGAGTGAACGATGTCGATGACGCTGGTTTTTGTGCTGGGTCCGTTCGTGATGGGTGCTATCTTCTTGGTCATTTGGATGGTTGTAGATGCAGTGGAGACAAAAATGCTACGCAAGGAGCTGAAGCAGCGGAATGAGAAGTACCGCCGCGCCCATCAAGAAACGGTGGTTGTAGAGCCCGTTGATCAGATACTCAAGATTGATACGAACTTCTATACGTACAACGAGTATCTTCGCCGCAACGAGGTTAAGCACGGTACGACCTTTGAGGATGTGCAGCGCCGTAAGCCCAGAGTTGATCTTTACTCGACGGTGGAAGGGGCCAGGGAAGGTCACGAAACAGCCCTTTACTATCATCCCGATGAGGACTACTGGACCGCTTCAGGATGGGACGGAGACCCAACCGGTTTGAAGGCAAGAAGTAGAGGCGTGATTCATGTAGTGCCTTCCGATCAGGGCTACTCGTACACGACGGTCGAGTATTGGCACTACTACCTTTGCCTCAAGAAACGGCTGGAAGAAGAAGGTGCAGCACACGATCACGAACGGTGTGCACGTTCTAATTCGGTGAAGCATATTACCTGGCACATCAAGCAGAACTAGCGCGTGAATGAGGTGGCCTATCCCGTGATGCGGGATAGGCCACCTCATTGTTATCTCATGGGGGGGGAGAGATCAGGGGTGCAGGTATGGCTGCTAGAAGATGCCCTACAGGGGGGCCGCCAGACAGATATTTAGGAAAGGGACAAGCCCTCTTCTTTTCTCGATAGCTGCCTCTACGGGGGAGAGGATAGGGGTAGACCTAGCCCCTAGAAACAGAAAGGATAAGGGCAATGGAAACGATGACCTGCGGCTCTGTGGATTACGAGCGTGTGCGTGCCACATGGAGGTACGAACGCACCGGCGCGGTGTGGAGGATGCGGGCACGGCGTGCCTGGGAAAGCGAGATTAACAGCCCGCTCTACGACCCGATGGCAGGCGCCCGCGCAACGGTGCTGATTGCCGATAACCGCACCGAGGAGCAGTCATCCTACGGTCTGCGTCATTGGTGCCAGAGCCGCGCACAAGAAGCACTGCTGAGCCTGGGCGCTGAGATTGCGGCTCGCTGGGCACGGATTTTCTTGGGGAGCCGGTGCGCTTTCGCCTTCGAGATTGAAGAAGATGTCGAAGGCATCGTCTTTGGCGGCGAGGAAGTACTGGACGCCTCCCTGGACGGCTCTGTACCGCGCATCATGCTCTGCGACGATGCTGATTCTGCCCGGGTACTTGAACGGTACCGCCGGGCGGCGGCGCTTGCCTCCTGCCTGGAAATGGGCAAGGTTGAACACCTCTTCCTGGAGCGTTTCGACACCACCACCCGCTCCTGGGCGATTGAGGAAGAGGCGATGCTGACCAGCTGGGAGGTACTGAACGGCTTCGAGGGCTGGATGGAAGATTGCGACAAGGCACGTGAACAGGTGCAGGCATGGCTGGATGGCGGACGAGAAACCGGACCGGTCACCCTCTTTGACATTGCGCACCCGCAAGGTCTCACCCTGGAAGATGCCATCACCCAGGTAAAGGACATGGCACAGAGGCTCTACCCTTCCACCCAGACGGATACCGTCTTCTTCAGCGATCACGAATTTGAGGAATGGAACCGTGACATGCAGGCATTCTTGAGCACCCACGGCAATAGCCTGCCCTCTCCTGTGGTGCGTGCCTTCTGCATCTGGATGAGCCGCTACGCCCCGCTCACCTCCCGCATGCAGGACAAGCTCAAGGATTGGCGGGTAGACAATCTCGCGGCGGCGGCTCAGGAATTCGCATGGGTCTGCCCGGTCATCGAGGATACCGCCGTCATGGAAGCATGGGCTCAGTACCAGGCACACCTGACCCAGACCGCATAACCCACGCACCCCCTTGGGTGAGCGCTCGCCGCCCCGCCCCGCTCAGCGGCGGCGGCGAGCGCCTGCCAGTCACACAAGGGGTGAGTGTCTGTCGTGCAGCTGAGAAAATCCCCCAAGACCAGGGGAGGGTATAGGGGGTAGCCGAAAAGGAATTTAGGAAAAGGACATACGAGGTCGAATCCCCGCCCTAAGGCCCTTATATGCGATTCTAAAAAGGAAACACCCACCACTTACCGTAGAAGGAAAAACCCCTGATGAGCGCAGCCCGAATCCTCGTCCACGACGTCCCCAAACACCTTCACGAAGCCACCGAACGCTTCAACCCTGAACACCCCGCGCTCACTCTGCTCAAAGATCAGCAGAACAACCCCACCAACTTGTTCTGGGTCTCCGATGAGATGGCAGCTATCGCCGTTGACGCCGCCCAAGCTGAAGATTTCCCCCTCATCGAATCCACCAACAACCTACCCCGGTGGGGTGAAGGAGCGAGCGCCCTGGTCCTGTTCGAGAGAGGCACCGGTATCGAGATCCTAGATTTCTCTGCTGGTCTACCCACAGACGATGACGAGGAGCCCGATACCTTGGTAGCTATCGGTTTCCTGCGTATCCAGCAGACCGTTTATGTCATCGTCAGCTACAGCCCAGAGGCAGGCGACGACTACTACCAGGTAGATCAGGTGATCGAGCTAGAGCAGTTTGCTGCCGGGTTCAAAGGCGCCGCCCTGCTGCTTCAAGCGACCTTCCTGCTGATGGGCGATTCCTCTATCACTGAAGCCACTACACAGAAGGTGAAGGGTAAGAGCCGCCGCAAGCACGGCAAGCGCTACGACATCTACCCTGGCGCGCAGGTGCGATCAGTACGGGTGACCTCCCGCCTGATCCAGGAGAGCACCCCGGCGGCGGTGCTGGAGGATGAGGGGCCTGCTGATCAGCGGCAGCGCTCGCCTTTGAGTCATCAGGTGTTGGTGCGGGGGCATTGGAGGAATGTTCCGTATGGTCAGGGTCGTGCGTTGCGGCGGCATCAGTGGATTATGCCGTATGTGAAGGGTCCGGAGGGTGCTCCGTTGGTGAATCGTCCGTTGGTGAAGACGTGGCGTTAAGTGTGTTGATGTAGGTGCTTTTGGGTCCTGCTTCTCTGCCTGTGAGGTGGAGGGGTGGGGCCCCTTTTGTGTGTGTGCTGCTGTGTGGATCTGGTGGTGTGGGGTGTGATTGGTGGGTGAGTGGAGGGGGTGATTTAGGAAAAGGACAAACAGGGAAAATCCTAAAAATCGAGCCCAAAAAATCGAGATGATAACCATGTCAGCAAAGATGACTGACACCCCCTAACTCTTGAAGGAGAGAATCATGATGGACTGCACCTGTCCCACCTACCGCCGCCCGCACCTGAAGGTCACCAACGAGAAGGGTAGCGCGTGCGTGCTCGTCCGCTCGTCCACAGGTGAGCTTATGGACACGGCGGCTATCCGTCGAGAGCAAGCCCGCCGTAAGACCGTGCGGTACCGCGTAGCGGCGTGTGTACGCCGCTTGTACACCCGCCTAGCCGCTGACCTGTCCGAACGCCTGGACGCTCTGCGATAGGCGACTAGGCACCGCGTCCCCCGCCTGGAGGGTACCCCCCCTCTAGGCGGGGGGGGGCGGGGCGCAGCTCTTTCAGGGGCATTTAGGAAAAGGACAAACGAGGTCAAACCTGAAAACGCCGCCCCAAAAATCGAGATGATAACCATGTCAGCACAGATGACTGACACCCCTAATCCTTGAAGGAGGAAGCCATGAGCACCCTGAGTCCCGTATCCGCATGCCGCGCCCTGAATCACACTGATTCGACGGTGACCTACCCTATCCCCGCCCTGTACCCGTGGATAGCACAGCAGGGCATCTGGGACGCTGTGAAGGACATAGCGCCGGTGCACGGTGAACCATGCTCTGCATGTGTCAGGGACATTACCGAAAGCTTTAACGCTTTGGTACGCACCGGTTCCGGCTCTGATGACACACTCGCCTCAGACATGGCGGCTCTGCTGGGTCTGGAAGCCTCAGAGGTGACCGTGACCGGCTGGGATGATGCCCCGCTCGAATCAGTCACCGTCCCGGTCTCTGTGTCATGGAATGACGCTCTAGAAGCCATGCATAAGGTGTTTCGCGGTGAGGTTCCCTCAGGCGGTTACACATGGGGTGTCGCCTATAAGATGGCGACCCAGGAGATGACCGACCGGGTTTGTGAGGAATGCGGACACGGCGCATAACCCACCCGCCCCGCGCCCGCCTTGCACCCCTCTACGGGGCGGTGCAGGGCGGCGGGTACCCCCCCTAGAAGGGGGGCGGGGCGCAGCGTTCCAGGGGTGATTTAGGAAAAGGACAAGCAATGTCGAAACCCAAAAACGCCGCCCGAAAATCGAGATGATGAACCTGTCAGCACAGATGACTGATACCCCCTAGCTCTTGAAGGAGAGAATCATGAACCGTCATGAAGACTGCACCTGCACCAAGTACCGTCGCCCCCACCTGAAGGTGACCAACGAGAAGGGAAGCGTGTGTGTGCTCGTCCGCTCGTCCACAGGTGAGCTCATGGATACGGCGGCTATCCGTCGAGAGAATGAGCGCCGCAAGACCCTCAGGTACCGCATGGGGGCGCGTGTACGCCGCTTGTACACCCGCCTAACCGCCCGCCTAGAAACCATGTGATAGGCGGCACAGGCACCCACCCCGCCCCCCTTGCTTGGAGGTACCCCTCCAAGCAAGGGGGGCGCAGCTTGAGATTTAGGAAAAGGACATCACTGTCAGAATCCCAGACGCACCCACCTCACCTACGGGAAGATGAACCCACCCCCACCCCCAAGCTCTGAAGGAAAGTAGCCATGAACCCCCACCATCTGATCAAGTCCGCCCTAACCACCCTCAAGAACCCAAAGGTACCCCGCCTAACCGCCCGCTCACAGCAGAGCACCACCACAAAGCAGCCGGCGCACCCCGGCACAGAGCCGCCCGCCGCGCTCGCCGTGGCACCCCGGGCTGCCTTCGTCCGGTTCCTGCACACCCTGATCGAGATGATGGAAGATCCACAGGTGCACACCTTCAGCGGTGATGAGCTTATGCAGAGGCTGCTGAAGGATCCGGCAACACATCATGTGGCCCGTAGCGTCCAGGCGGTCATGATGAGCCGCCGGTGGGTCCTGGAGCATCAAGAGGAAATCTCTGAGCTGATTACCTTCTGGAGGCAATGCCTCAGCACCCACAGCCAGGGCAAAAACCCCGCTGAGAGCAGCCCCCGGGGTAAGCCCTAACGATCTCGATATGGGCTAAAAAGAGAGGGTTTTGAAGCGTCGGAATAATAAATTATTCCGACGCTTCAAAACCATGATTTATAAAAGGGACAATCCCCAAAAAAGATATTTCTGAAACCTCCAAAAACGAGATGATGAACCTGTCGTTACCGACAGGTTCATTTTTCCCCTACCGTAAGGAGGTGCCATTATGGCACGCACCAAGAGCGAGCGCTCACAGAATGTTATCGACACCCTGGAAGTCTTTAATCAGGCGGTGAAGGAATTGCAGTCTACCGACAATTGGCATTCTATGTTGCAGTCTGTTTTTAATTTCCGCCGCTATTCTTTCCAGAATATGGTATTGATTCTTTCCCAGAATCGTTATGCCACCAATTGCGCCGGGTTCAAGACCTGGCGTGAAATGGGGTACACCGTCCGTAAGGGTGAAAAAGGGCTTAGGATTCTTGCCCCCCGTACCGTAATCGTCAAAGGTGATGACGGCAAGCCGGTGACCGACGAAAACGGCGAGACCAAACGCGTTACGTACTTTCGCCAGGTCTCTGTTTTTGACGTCTCTCAGGTCGAGCCGCTGGAGGGCGCTAAGCCCCTTCCTGAAGGGTTCAAGGTGCACCAAGCAGAAACCCCTGAGACCGCCGATAAGGGGCTGTATGAGGCTCTGGAAGCCTTCATCACCGCTCAAGGCTGGAAGGTCGTACAAGAGCCGCTAGGGGCTAATTTGGGCGGCTATACCGACCATAAGGAACGGAAAATTAGCATCAATTCGCTGCGAACTTCCAACCTTCGAGCTTCCACCCTGGCGCATGAAATCGGGCACGCCCTCATGCACGAAGATTTGGACATGGAAGCGTACCACTCCAACCGTGAGAGTTGCCGCTCTTTGGCTGAGACTGAAGCCGAATCCGTCGCCTATGTGGTGACCTCTGCATGGGGTTTGGACGTCTCCACAAAGAACATTCCCTATGTCGCCGGTTGGTCTGCACAAGATGTTTCGGTACTGGCAAAGGCGGCAAGCAACGTTGTGAATACCGCCCGTACCATTCTTGACGCGGTAATTCCCCTGGAGGGCAAGGAATAGGGGTTCCTGTGGTGCCTTTCACCCCCAACCTTTGGTTGGGGGTGAAAGGCACCGAAAAGGGTTATTTAGGAAAAGGACAAGCAATGTCAAACCCTAAAAAAGAAAATCAAAAAATAGGACGATAAAAGCATCAGGGAAAACCCTGATGAACCGCCCTTGAATGATTGGAGAATACCAATGGAAACCACCCGCCCCGCTTCCCTGAAGGATTACCAGGAAAAGCAGAACATTAAGCCGTTCCCCTTTTCTATCCCGGTTTTGGAAATGCCTATCTCACCGGAAGAGGCACGGAAAGAAAACCCCCAAACCGCCGAAATTCGCATGCTGGTCATTGGGCTCAACCGCCCCGTAACGCCCCTACGTAGCTTCGTCGGTGAGGGTGCCCTGATTTTGGCACGTACCCCCGATTGGGAAAGGGTATGCCAGGACATCTACGAAGCGTCCGGAAAAGGCAACATGAGGGGGATGCTAGATGCGCTGTTCCGCTGTGCGGCTGAATACCTTGAGCTGGAGAAGGTCAGTGACATCTTCGATTTCACAGTGCCCATTAGCGAGGCGTAGCCCGGTGAGCAGGGGGGCTAAATCCAGCCGCCGCCCTTCTCTGACCCGCCCCCTGAGTGAGGGGGCGGGGTGGGCACCCCGCCAGCTCCAGGCGCTCACCGTACAGGCACCGGTGACCCTGGCGCCCTAGCCAGCCGATACCACCGCCCGGGGCGAGGCACAGCAAGCTAGGACAGCCCCGGCGGGGCATGAGGCACCCGGGCGGCTCCAGCCCTTGCAGGGGCTCGCCTAAGCACCCGGGGTGGTGCAGCCGAACCGCTACCCCCGAAAAAATTTTTTTCCCTCGATTTTAGGGACTTTACCAAAGGGACAAACCCCAAAAATAATAATTTCTACAAAATCAAAAAATGCACAATAAGAGCATGGAAAACAGAATATGACAATTAACAATTGTCATATTCTGAACCATTTGGGAAATTGATTACATATCATGTCATGATATGTAGAGGAAAGGATTTTAAAATGGCACGTACTTGGTTTGAGAATGGCTATGTTGCCTTCGATACTGAAACGACCGGCGTTCAGGAAAGGGAAGACCGCATCATTAGCGCGTCGTTGCTGTACTACAGCCCTAGCCATGCCCTTGTGAAGCGCCGTACCTGGCTTATCAACCCCGGCATTGAGGTGCCCGCCGCCGCTACCGCCGTAAACGGTCTGAGCACCGAATACGTGCGAGATATGGGCATGCCCGCCGGTGAAGGCATTGCCCAAATCCTGGCGGCTCTGGCACAGTGTGCCCGCTACCGCATGCCCGTCGTTGCCTTCAATGGGTCTTTCGATATGACGGTTTTGCTCCATGAGAGCCGCCGCAATGGTCTGGCTCTGAGCACCGATTTTGCGGACATCTACAGCGGCGGTTTGCGCCTGATTGACGGTCTGACCATGCACCGCAAGGCACACCTGAAATGGAAGGGTCGCCGTAACCTTGGTGCCCTCTGTGAAGCCTATGGCGTGGAGCTTGGAGAGGCGGCGCATAATGCCACCGCTGACGCACGTGCCGCCGCTGAGCTGAGCGTCAAGCTCACCGCTGAGACCCCTGCACTCTTCGAGGTGGACGCGTCGAGCCTGCACGTGGCACAGCGCCAATGGTACGCCGTCCAGATGGAAGACCTTCAGGCGTACCTGAGGGCTTCCAGGGGCGACGAAACCATCACGTGCCACCCTGAATGGCCTGTACGCCGCTAGAGTCTCAGAGCCCCGGCT
>NZ_CAUOUU010000015.1:0-52003 GCF_963507905.1 uncultured Rothia sp.
CCCCGGCTCAGGGGGTAGAGTTCAGCAGCGCAGCAGCCTCATTTACCAAAGGGACATACCTGTCGAAATCCCAGAAGTACCCCGCCTTTCCACCGAAAACCCCACCCCCACACAGAAAGAAAGCCCCTATGAGCACCCCCGCCCCCGTGATGCGAGAAGCCATCATTGACGCCGCCCTAGCAGCCATTCGCACCACCCTCATCACCGAAACTAAACCCGCCTGCATTGACGGCTACTTCTTCCAGTCACCCACCTACCACGTCATCACTCCAGACCCCCACGAAGGACACCTCACCGTCCTGCTACGCAACTACCCGGCCCTTGGCGAAGATACCCCCTTCACCATTTCCCGCACTCTCGATCAGCCCCCCGCAACCACCGCCGAACTCACCGCCGCCCTGAGCCGTCTAGGCTGGCGCCGCCTCCCCGACACCCACACCACCTAACCCACACCACCCCTAGCGAATCACCCGCCCACTCATACGCTGCACCCGCTGGCCTTTTTGCCCGGCGCTCGCCGCTGTTGCCGTGTGTGTATGGTCTCTGTGTAGCTTGCTAGGGGTGGTTTGTGTGGCTGCTTTTTTGCGGATCTTTAGGGGTGGGACATGAGCCCCTATAGTGCGGTGTGGGGGTGGGGTGAAGCGGGATTCTAGAGGTGTACCTACAAGCACCGATAGAAGAGGTTTTGAGATGGCTAATATCTCCACGGCATCAGGCTATGCGACGTTCGAGGCGGATACCCGTGAGGTGGTTCAGCTGCTGATGGAGGCACTGAAGCCCATGAGTAAGGGTTTCACGTATTTCACGGATTTTAGGTGGGGTGATGACGAATGGCCCAATGATGAAGGCACCAGTGTGAGCGTCGGTTTTACGGGCTTCGGCCGGTGGGCGTTCTGTGAAAACGTGAAATGGGTGCCCGGCATTGTGAAGGGTGAGAAGGTCCCTGAGCTGGAGCGTGAGCGGTGGGCTATCCGGTGGGATTTCTCTGACCTGGAGAGTGGTTCAGATTTCTGTGGCAACTACGAAATTTTGATTGAGCACCCGGCTGGCGTCCCCATTGAGCAGAGCACGTTTAAGTACGTGGAAGAGCAGACCTATGCGCTCTCTGCTGAAGGCCGCTCGAAGCTACGATACCCTATCCTGTACTGAGAAGAAGCAGCAGTGAAAAGCTATTGATTGCCGGGTGTGAAGAATGTATGTACATACATTTTTCACACCCCCTTTGTTTTATGTCTTGAAAACACTCATTTATGGAAGGGACAAGTAGGTAAAATCAATAATTCGGTGCGCTAAAAAATGGGACGATAACCATATCGGATAACCCCCTATACCGAAGTCTTAATTGGAGGAAAAAATGAGTTACCGCGTTACCTATTGCACCTGTTCTAAAATGCCCGTCGAGCATTTCAACGTCATATCTACAGATATTCCTGACGATACCGGGGTGTGCTGTACGACCCGGTTCAAGAACGGGGGCGGCTTTGATATGCGGGCGGTGCTCGAAGAGGATGCCCGCCGTAGCACTCTCGCCTACCGCTGTTCGGCACTGTTCCGCCGCCTGTTCCGCCGCCGCTAACCCCCTACGGGTTATCCGGTAATACCTCACCCCCCTCCATAGAGGGGGGCGGGGTAGGGGATAGGGGGCGCAGCCACACCCTATTTAGGAAAAGGACAAACGAGGTCGAAACCCAAAAATGCCGCCCCAAAATCGAGACGATAGACCCACAACACGACACCTACGAAAGGAAGTACCCATGAACCCCCTGGCAATCCTTGAGCCCATGCTCATCATGCTTGCCGCCGCAAGCTTCTTCGCCCTCTTCTGGGTCACCGTCGCTTTGCTCTCTGCACGCACCGAACAGCAAGCCGAAGCCGAAGCCGCGCACCTCATCAACCGCTAACCCCCCTCATCTCGAAAGGAAACAAGACATGTCCTGGAACCCCCCTAACCCCTACGCCGAATTCGACGACGACGACTACCTCGCAGGCTTCTACGGCTGGGCGGCACACCTCGGCTACCTTCTGGAGCAGAAAACCCCCAAAATCAGCACCGACCAGCACCCCGCCATCATCCCTCTGATGGACGCATGCCACCACGTCATCCAGACCAGCATCCGCGCAGAAAACACCGACCCCGAAAGCCCGCAACGCTTCATGCACCTGCTCGGGGCAACCTTTGCCGACGACCTGAACGAAGCAATCGAGCACGCTATCCGCTACGCCCCCGAGGCGTTCCTCGAACTGTTTGGCGTAAGCTCCGCCGCCGAAATGCTCGGCTTCTTCTACGAAGCCGCCCTCACCTACCCCGCCGCCGAGCAGGAAAACACCGCACAGGAAAGCACCGAGCAGGAAAGCGCCTAACCCCCCAAGATACGGGGTGCCGCACCAACAAACACCCGGCACGGCACCCCACCAGCGGCGAGCGCAAGGCGGGGCGGGTGGGTAGAGCCCGCCCCGCCTTGCGCTCGCCGCCGGTGGGGTGCTTCAAGCAGCACGGAGAGGGGGATTTAGGAAAGGGACATTCCATGTCGAATCTTAGGGGAGGGGTCCAAAAATCAAAGATGATGGAACCAACAACACGAGAAGAAAAGGAGAAACCGCTATGTGGTACCCCGCTGATCCTTATGAGAACTACGAAGCAGAGGACTACCTGAACGACCTGATGGGCTGGTCCCGGCGCATCCGTGAACACCTCGCCGAAAACCCCCTGTCGCTACGGCTTGACCATCTGGAAGGAATCGGCCCGCTGCTGAGCACCTACCACTATTTCGCCCAGATCGGTCAGCAGATGAGCCAGCAGGAAGATGCCGTCACCCTCGAATCCTTCTTAGACGCTCTAGGCGACGGCTTCCTCGACAAGGCACAGGACGCACAGCGTACCGCCCTGTGCCAGGCCCCCGAATCGTTCCTGGATAACTTCAGCCTCAACGACTCGGTGCACCTTCTGGAGCTGCTGGAAGAAGCCACGCACTTTGTAGGGGAGAGGGAAGAGCCGGTGTATCACTTCCAGGGAAAGACCTGCAAGGAAACCGACCCCGACTTCTACACCATCCGTGCAGACTGGATGGTGATTGGCACCATTGAACGTAGCAACTGGGATAACAATGCGTTCTTTGCCGTGACCGACTTGGACAGCTGCTACGGGCACATCACCGATCGAGAGAGCCGCGCCAAGGCCCGGGGTGCGAGCGCGCGTGAGGTCTTCAAGGAATTTGTGCGTTGGTATAACGCCCGCCAGTAGCCACCCTGGCACACAGCAAGGGGGGCACCGGGTGATACCTGGTGCCCCCGTGAGTCCAACCATCAGCAGCAGGCACCTAGATCTAGGGCTTCACCGCTGGTGGTTCACCTGACCGCACCCGATACAAACTCAGTGAAAACGTTGTAGACTCCATCTCAGAAAGGATGATCAAGCATGGATGTGTATAAGGAACGTATCAGTGAGGTACTGAGTAACCCCGATTTATACATTAAAAGTAGTGAAAGGGCGACCTCTTATAACTCGTGGTTGAAAGACTATCTCCTGCAGGGGGGTGCCCCTACCAATGTGTACTCCCGTAATGGGGTTGAAGATTTTGTATGTATTGAAAGTAACCCACACTTGGTGTCTCTTCCCTTGGCTGTGATGGGTGGTTCCTTGGCGAAAAATTTTGTGCTTAGCCGTATGTATGATGTGGAGAAGTACCGTGGTCTTTTCTGCAGCGTACATAATGCGCTGTATGGCTGGGATCGTGACGGTAAGGCCATATACTATGGATCTTCTGTGCCGCTGTATGAGGACACTATAGATAGGCATATGGCTCTTAATCAGGGGGTCCCTTTGAAGGTGCGGAATATGATTCTTGAGGTTCGTAAAAAGGAAGCCTTACGTGTTCTGGTTTGGGAGGCTACAGGGAAATCTATCTGTGCGCCAGCTGAGATTGCCGAATATCTTATCAACCAGGTTAAGGCTCAGAAGAAGAGTAAGTAACTGGGCATCACGTGTCTTCTTGTTGCTCCAGGGCAACCCCTTGATGGTCGTACCCCCAATCTAGGTGTGCGGCCATCATCTGTTTAACAGCTTCCAGATCAGCGGGCCTTGGCGCTCGCTTCCTCTTCTGACCTGTTTGGCATAGTAGCCTTTGGGCATAAGGTGCTCTCAGCGGCGTAGCAAGGAGCTCTAGGTGGGGTGCTGCTGCACAAGGGCAGGCATGTAAGATCATGGCCTACCCCTGGGGTGATGCAGCCTAACCCGGGGGTCTGTCTCTTCTGGACCCCATATTTACCAAAGGGACAAACCCGAAAATATATATCTGGAGGCGGCGAAAAATCGAGAAGATGAACCTGTCGATACCGACAGGCCATGACCTGACATTTCAGAGAGAGGAATCATCATGGACCACCACCAGAGCGCACGTGAAGCGCTGAACCACTTGCTGGCTACTGACACCTTCTTGCGGGGTACCTTGGTCCCTACCGGCGACGTTGAGCTGAGCAAGAGGTGGAACGCAGCCCGCCCCTTCCTCGATGACCTCGACGAAAACCGCCGCCGCGCCCGTAGCATGAAGGGGCTCTTTACCCGAAACGCCCGGAAAATGTACGAGGACAACCAGAGGTTCTATAACTACATCACCAAGGAGGGGAAAGAACGTACCGACATTTTTATGGGGCGGCTAATTGAACCGTTGCCTCACTACGGTTCCCCCGTCTTGACCGGCCCCTCTATGCCTTTGACCAACACCATTCAGGTGCAGGTCGGCTCCATTATTCAGGTGGGAGTGGGCATCACGTTTCATGGCCGCACGACTGATTTTCGGGTAGGCCAGGTCGAATCCCTTAACCCGGCTGACGGTAGCGCCTCAGTACGTTTCAACGACGGAAAGCTGCACCCCATGTCTTTCATTGGCGGCGACATGGCCAAGCTGAGCTACTTCAGCCTTTATCAAAGCCGAGATTTTGAAGTGCCCGTCTCGCATATTATCGGGGCAACCCTCGAAGAAGCGGACAACAAATATACCCACGATAAAGCGCTGAAGACGCTCGCTGAAGTCCTCGCACAGGAATCAGCCCGTTACATGCACCGCTGGCCCCCGATCAACGATAACCACCGCACAGCGTACCGCCCGGCATTCGAGCAGGACCCGTTCACCGGAAACCCTGAAACCTATGAGGCGGAATGGGCAAAGGTCATTCAGGCCGGGGAAGACTTCTACCGCCCCGGTGGGATTCTGGAGAAGCGAATCGAGCAGACCCGCCAGAAGCTCGACGCAGCCCTGAAGGCATACCGCCAGGAACTGGAAGGCTAGAGGCCGCACCGGGCGCGCTCGCTGCCGCAGAGGGGGAGGGGGGCATCTCAGAGCTGAGATGCCCCCTTCTTCATGCCCAATTTAGGGAAGGGACAAGCCCTGTTTTTTATCAAAAGAGCAGCCGAAAAATCGAGACGATAGACCCACAACAAGCAACCGTAAGGAGAGCACATCATGACTGATACACCTCAAACCCGCCCGGTGACCGGTTCGGGTCTTCCCGCCGGTGAGACCTTCTACCCGGTGCCCTATTTCTTCGACGTGATGGATATGCCCGTCACCCCCACACAGGCGTGTAAGAGCGAGCCGGTGACCGTCCCTATCCGCATGGAGGTCATTCCTCTACCCGGGAATTCATCGCCGCTGATGAGCTTCTGCGGGGACGGCATGAAGCTTCTAGAAGAGCTTGCAGGGCATGAAGATTTCTACTGTGCGTGCCTGGAAGCGTCCGTAGCGGGTGATTCAGCTCAGATGCTCCACCTACTGGTGGACCGCGTCGCCGCGTACTTGAAGGTGAGCCCCACCGTAGCAGGCGTGTACCTCAAATACCCGAAATACCCGCCCCGAGCGCTATAGCACCCCCGGCTGAGCTGAACCCCCCTCAAGGGGTTTCGGCGCAGCCAATTTAGGGAAGGGACAAGAGCATCAAAACCTCAAATGAGACCCCGAAAAACTTAGAAGATAAGAGCGTACCCAACCGGTACACCCCCGTAAAGAAAACTCGACCGAAAGAAAACCCATCATGACCAAAACAGCACGCAAAACCCACACCAAAGGCTCCATGCCCAGCAGTACGAAAGACCTACTAAGACGCTGTAAAAAGATTGGGCTACCAATAACCCGCGGCGGCTCTGGACACCCCCGCATCTGGCTCTCAGGCGAACCCTGCACCGGGCTCAGCATCACAGTGCCCTCCACTAGCTCAGATTGCCGCTCCATGCTCAACAGCATCATGCTCATCCGCTCGTACACCGGGATAGACCTACGCACCATCTAACCCCCACCCGGTAGCAGAGCCGGGGCACCTGAAACAGGTCAAAAAACAGCCCTTCAGGTGCCCCGCAGCCTGAAGCAGCCACCCTCATTTAGCAAAGGGACAAACGTTGTCGAAACCCAAAAGCACCGCCCCAAAAACGAGACACTGAAGGCATCAACCAACCCCTAAGAAACGTCAAGGAGGCTCGCCATGAGCGACCTGCCCACCCTCACCCCCATCACCGACCCGCAGAACCCTCACCCTACTGCCGTACCGGCTGAGAACGCCTACGCCCTCACCTACACCGGCGAAAATATCCACGGCACAGTGAGGACCGTGCAGGTGCGCCCGAACGGTACCCCGAGCCAGATTCTCGAATCCTTGGACCGCATCATCACGCACCAGGCAACCAGGCGAGGAATTACCCTCAACATCCCAGAAGAGCCCACCGCACAGGACATTATTCCTATCCTCCGTCCGGTGTGGAAAGACCCCGATAACCTGGCTATCGTCCCCGCCCGTGAGCGGTTCACTCAGGCAATTCAGAGGCTAGGACATACGGACGAAGCAGGAAATACGACCTGGCGCCTGGCACTGATTCCCACCCACTACTCCACCGCCTCCAACCAGCCCGGATACGTCCGCTACGTCGTTCGTGCCACCCTGTGCGTCTGCATCCAGACCCCACAGGAAGAACCTATCTGGCACTGGCTCACCACCCACATGGGCCGCCGATTCAGCCCCGGCAAGCCCGCCGACCTGAGCCCGCACCTCTCATTTATCGACTTTGCCGCCGAGGTGCCCGCCGCCCTCTTCGAGGACCCGCAGCGACTAGAGGAATTCCGCCAGCACCTGATGAGCCAGACCCCGACCATCACCGCACAGGCAACCGCCGAACTGGAGCGCCGCTACGGGCTTCCGACCGGCTCCATCATCCCGAAGGCGACCCCTGAAGAGGTCTTCAGTGATAACCCCTTCCCCTTCTGGGCACGGCGCCGCATCCGCCGCATTGCCAACAACGCCGCCGCCTAACCCCTACACCGTCCCCCTGCACGCCAGGGGGGCACCCGGCGGGGGGGTATGACCAGCAAGGTTATACCCCCCCGCCCCATTTAGCAAAGGGACATAACTGTCAAAACCCCAGGTATAGATCCCTAAGCTCCGGCGCACTGGACCCCCCCGAAACCGGCAAGAAGCAAAGAAGAGGGGAGGGGCACACTCCCGCCCCCACCCAGGGCAAGCAGACCACGCGAGAAATCCCAGAATCAGGTGTACGGGCGCTGCCGGTAACCACCACCAACCACACCAACCACCACCCCTAAGGGAGAGCGCTCAAGAGCTGCGACCAGAGCACACCACCCGGCACACCCCCCATTTAGCAAAAGGACATAACTGTCCCAACTCACCATGAGCCACAACCCGAAGACCCCACCGGCCACAGCACACACGAACAAAGCACCGGCACACAAAAAGGGAGGGCCCCACAATCCATCACGGATCGCGGGACCCTCCCTATTTGGCGTATGTGGCACCTTGCTGACGCACAAGGTGCCACCACCTACCTCACCCACCAAACAGCAGGGAAAGAACCGGGGGAGCTGTCTGAATCCTCAACCGAAACCAGCCAAGGAACCCACCCGGCAGGTCATACGCCCACCCCCACCAAACAGCAGGGGAAGACTACTCGACGCTACATCTTAGTACCCAAAGACGCCAGCACCGGGAACAGCAGCATACCGATAGCCACCAAAGCCACCAGCGGGAAGAACAAGTTCAACCGTTCCGTCGCCGCATTCGCCCTCTCATGCTGATCATTGAGAATACGACCATTAATCAGCTCCGCATGATTACGCAACGACTCATAAATCTGGGTATCGTTCTCGCCCGCCTGCTTCAAAATCGCCGCCAAATCAGAAAGCTCCTTCACCTGGAGCTCCTGACCCAGATCATACAGCGCATCCCAGGGCTGCTTTCCCTGATGATGCGCAATCGTCATACGATTCTTGATCCTGGTGAACACCCAGGTATCAGAAACTTCTGCTGCGCTCGCGGCGGCGGTGGAGGTGTTAGCGCCCTGGCTACGGCGCATCGCAACGCCTTCCAGGTAGGTGGCGATAGCTCGGGAGAATTCCTCACGGGCGTTCTTCGCGCGGGATTCAATGTAGCTGTTGTACAGCATCCATCCTGCCCCGGCACCAATAAAAATCGTCAGGAGCGGTACAGAGATAGAATCCCCGCTCAGAGCGAAGGCGATAGCGATAGCGAGCGGTGCTGCAGCCCCGACGACCGCGCAGTTGAAACGACGGTACCAGTAGGACAGCTCAGGGATCGCCAGAATATTCAGGTTCTGAACATCGACAGTGAAAAACTTCGTCAGGTACTTCGTTTCAGGAAGATGCTCCATCACCCACGAACCGATCAGCTCTTCACTGCTGAGCTTTCGGGTACGCTGCTGAAGCTTCTGCGAGTCCGTCGTCTTCAGGTTCGCCATAGCGGACTTAACGCTGAGCTGATGAGGCAGAAGTGGCGAAATCAGCAAGGTCAGGCCTACACCCACCACAACACCTAAGCCAATGACCAGAGCCATCATCGGCGTTCACCTCCTACAGCATGAGAAACAGCATTCTTCAAAACGCCCTTAGCGTCCATCTGAGGCTGCGGGTTCACACTAGTAGAACCCAGAATACGGGGGACAGGACGCGGAGCAACCGACCGGCGAATCACGACCATCACCCCAATCAAAGCAGTAAATAGAAGCATGAAAACAAGCTCACCAGCAGGGGTGCGGTAGATAGGAGTCTGCGGAGCAGCCAGCACCACCGCCGAGAAAATGATGACGTTAAGCATCAACACCGTCTGACGTGCTGAACCCTGCGCAGCATCCACCTTGCGGCGCACCTCAATCTCATGACGAATCTCAAGATTGATACCCGCCAGCGCCGTAGACAAACCCTCACCGCGTTCCCTCGCCGCAATCTTCAGCAAGAAAATCACACGGTCAATGGTCGGATCGTTGAGATCCTGCGCGAAAGCATCGAGCGCCTTACCCGTGGGCCAGGAAGCATTCAAACGAGCCGTCAGACGACGCAAGGGCAGCTTCAAATTTTCACCTGCAACCGTATAAGAGGACTTAATAGCGCTTTCCAGGTGCGCACCACCCTTCACACGACCAATCAGGATACCCAGCCACGCCACCACTTCATCAAGCTTCTGCACACCCGTATCTTTCGGCAACAAGAGCTTAGGAACCATGATGATGAGTACAGGAATAATGACCAGAGCAAGCAGCCAACGGGTCAGAAGCCAGTAGATGATCGTGCCCGCCACAGCAAGCAGCAGAGCCCTACGATTGACCGCACCCAACAACCCCTGAACATCAGAGGTGAGGCGGCTAAAGCGGGTGGGGGCAGTAATCGGCTTCCACTGACCATGCCGTGAAATGAAACGGGCATAGACCATCATCGTCACGCCAATGCACACCACCGCTACCGATATAGGCAACATCAAGAGGTTCATATCTGTTTGCTCCTACCTACGCGGCGGTGGGGGATTCCCACCCTGCTTCCTTCAAATCATGTAGCATCTTCGGGCTCGACGGCGCCTCATCAAATGACGCATCATGGTGCCCGTCCTTCAACGAGAAAATATTGTGCGTCGTGGCCTGACGGTTACCTTCAGCAGGCAACACCTCACAGATATGCGTGACCACACGGCGAGGCTTACCGGTCTCAGGATCCTTAATCTTCTTCATCTGCACGATGAAGTCCAGGTTTTCAGCAACCTGACCAGACACATACTCGCGCGTCAAACCCTTCTCCAAAGCCAGACCTACCAGGCGGTCAATCGCCTGCTCCGGTTCGTGAGCGTGCAGGGTGCAGAATGTACCACCGTTAATCTGCATGGCTTCAATGAGCGCAATGATTTCACTACCGCGCACCTCACCGACCATAATATTCGCCGAATTCAGACGCAGAGCCTTCTCCACACACTGCTCCAGACTGTACTCACCGATACGGCGGCCCGACGCATCACGCTCACTACTGCCAGGGTGATACTGCAAGTCGATAACCGGCAGCACGCGGTGCGGCTGCTGATTCAGGTGAAGTTCACGTTCTTTCTCAATGGTCACCACCTGCACCATAGGGTCAATGCAGGAAGCCAGCGCACGCATCAGCGTGGTCTTACCGTCACCAGGCTCACCAGAAATCACAATCGACTTACGCGCCTTGATCGCGGCAGTCAAGAACCGACGCATCTGGGTAGTCAACGTACCCAGCTGCTCCAGCTGCTCCAACGTGATACTCACATACCGGTGAATACGCATCACCAACGACGGACGCGACGCCACCGGAGGCGCAATCGCCGCCAGACGCACGTAGCTGATCAAGTCCATATCCAAATCAGGATTCGTCGTAGAGAACGGACGCGAAGCATCACCCTGATTCGAGGCAATATTCTGGATCATCTGCATCAGCTCAGCATCCGTCGCCGCAATCGGCTCAGCACGCTCCGTACGACCATCAGAGAACTTCAAAAACACCTGATCACACCCGGCAATGTGAATATTCTCCACCTCCGGCATATCAATCAGCGCCTGAAAACGACCCAGACGATACAGCACGTCATACACCTGCTGCTGAACCTTCTCGCTGTACTCATCCGTCCACCGGTCACGGTCACCATCAACCTCAACCAGCGCCGTAGTATAAGCATCGAGCGCCTGCAAAATCATGGACTGAGTCTTCGCCTGCTGCTCCTGAATACTCAGCTCACGCATCCGGTCCTCTTCCAAAGACAGGCTATTAGACACCTGCTCCTGAATCGTCTCCACATCAGCCCAAAACTGAAGCAAATGCTCAGGAATAACCGGCTCACCAGAGGAAGAAGACGCACCAACAGCAGGGGAGGACTCACCAGCAGTGGCAGCCGGCGCCACAGCCTCACCCACAACAGCAGCAGAACCCACCGAAGACTCAACAGCACTCACCACCGGCACCACCGGAGGCGTAGGACCCGCCGGATCAAACCCATACGGAGCCACCTCCACCGGAACCGACCCAACAGAACCAACGCTCTGCGCCGCGCTCGCGGGTGCAGGGGGAGTCAATGCAGAGTTTTCCTTGTTCCTCTGCTGGGTGTGCTGACGCAGCAGGGGAGAATTCATGATGCTCCGTAGCTGAGAATTCTCAGATGCACTCATCGTCTATCTCTTTCTTAAGGTTGCGTTCTCTGTAGAGCAGAGGAAGGGGTGATTTATCGGGAAGGGTTGAGGTAGTCAGCTTCATTCTTCAGTCGGACCTGAAGTTTGGAGCTGTAGGTGGACACTGCTGTTCGGTAGGCGCGCAGTTTCTTGTCGAGCTTCTTGGCGGAGGTGGGGATGTCAGCGCCGTGGCTGAAAATTGCTGCTGCTTCAGGGCTATGGGGTAGCGTCGTCAGAAGTGGAGCGGAGGGGATGAGGGAGGCCAGCTCACCGGCGGGAAAATTCACTGCGGGGCTTTGGTGAAATACCGAGCACAGTCCTTCCGGGTGACCCTGCTCATCCATCAGCTGGTAGATTCGCTCAATATTCTCTTGGGCTGCCCAGGTATCAATGAATGTTGCTGAGAGGTGAGCAACTGCCAAGTCGGCATTCGTCACCAGGGCCATACGTTCCGTCTCTCGGGTGGTAATACGCCCCATGTCGAAAAAGACGTCGTAGCCGGTTGCTTTCTCGAAGGCGCGGGTGGCGATGAGCAGGTCACGCCAGAAGGCTTTGTGTCCGGTTGCCGCGCGAGGAGAAGGGAAAGCCGGCAGCAGGTGCTTGCGGTATTGCTTATCCTCAGCATAGCGTGCAGGGTCCTGAGCCAGGGGAATCATCTGATCAAAAACAGTCTTCGACGTTTGACCAAATTTCTTCATATTATTAGCCAGCTGCGTCATGTTGCGTTCGTACACGACGCGGCCACGCATAAAGCCTGCCAGAATCGACGAAGGGGAGGCGGTATCCGCTTCCACCAGCAAGACAGGGCGCGGCCACTGAAGAGCCAGAGCCAGCGTTGACATGGTCACACCCGGGGCGCCGTGGGTTGAAAAATGGGCAATAATCGCCATGGCTTACTGGGCCCCCTCAATGGTGACAACGACCTTCTTCTGAAGGACTGCATCCATGAACGCAGCGTTCTTTGAGGCGCCTTCGGGTAGCAACACGTCAATCTTCGTGTCTCCGTTGACCTTCGTGACCGTATCAACCGTGCCACTAATAGCGCCCTCAACGTTAGGGGAATTATTGTTTGCACCCACGTTCGCCGGAATCAGGATGACACGGTCGCCTGCCTTGAGCGGACGTACCGGAATGTTCGTAGAAGGAAGGAGAAGACCCACAATTTCCTTACCCTGCTCAGCGCTGGGCAGGTTCGGTGCCGTATTGCTACTGAGCAGCACCTGGCCGGAGGAAATGTCAGTGGTAGCCTTCTTGCCCACCACCTCAGAGCGCTTCTTGTACAACACAGCCTTAGCCGGAGGGTTCAGAACGTTCATCGTGCCCAGCTGGGACTCTTCGATTACTGCGCCACGGGGAATGTCCTGCGTGACCGTCACAATCTGTTCCGGTGCACTATTGGTTGCTACAGCGTAGGAGCCCAGAATGCCCACAGCAGTCAGCGTTGCACCCAAAGCTGTAATCCGGCGGGTCTTGCTCTTGGACTGAATCGGGTTCAGAAACTCATACTTCTCTGCTGATTCATCAGCACCAGAAGTAACAAGCTGATCTTTTTTCTGGAAAAGCGAAAACGCCATGGCATCTCCTAATGCAAGAAGTGGGGTGGGGTGTGGTTGGTGGTGTGAAAACAGTTTCTCCTACATTGAGAATACCACAAAAACTCATATAACATTGCACATATTCGTGTATATGTGTAGATTTATAATAGGGAGTGAACCTCCCCTGGAGGAAGCCCCCACCTATAGGAGAGCGATGAGATGACGCCCGCGCCGAATGATCAGTCCCTGACGTTTAATTTGCCGACCCTTTCGGCTGCTGAGCCAAAGAAAAAGAAACCCGAAGCCGCTTCTGAGCCGCCTCAGAAGGCAAGTGTCCTATCTGAAGTGCCGGTGAAGAATTCTCGACCCCGCGTTGAGGAACCCCCCACGGAAAAGAAGCCTGAGACTGAGCAGATCCCGTCGTCCCCACCTCTTCCTGCCCACGACGGCTCAGCCAACAAGGCAAAAGGGAAATCCCCTAACAAGAAGTTCAACCTGTCTATTGATCAGGATTTGATTCCCCGCATTAGGTGGGCGGTCCAAAAGGAGACAGGGTACGTCTACAAGCAGGGCTATATCTACCTCGTAGCCGTTGAAGAAGTGCCCCTAAAGGACATCGAACGCTATCTCGATGCTTACCGCCGCAATCTCAGCACCGTACCGGAGCTGCCTAAAGTCACCGTACTCCTGGGTAATCGGCACGCGGTAGCAGCTTCTCCCAGCCTCCCCCCGGAAGACGTTGCTCATGTAGATGCCCTTGCGAAGAAGCTAGGTATTTCTCGAAGCCGCTATTTTGCAACCGCGCTACGTATCTGGCTGGACCAGCACGACATGATGCCACCGACCAAGGAGCATCTAGCCGAAAACCTCGAACAGTACATTGCCAGCATGGGGCTCTACGTCCCACCCGCAGATCTGCAGAGGCTAGCCAAGAAGGCACGCGTCGCAGAGACCTCTGCCCCTAAGAATTCATAGGGCACCACCCCGGAGCCTTAGAATAATGAAAATGTGCTCTATTTCATGACGCATCTGCCACCAGGGCAGGTGCCTTCATAGAGATATGAGGGCTGGTGTCGAGAGCACACCACGCCGATAATTTGAAAGGAAAAATCAGCATGAACGCGCTGTACACCAATCTCTGCCTCTACATTTCGGGCGCCTACAACAAGATGAACGCTCGACTGGACGCCAAGCGCGAAAGCGGCGCAGGCGCAGTCGAATACGTCCTGCTCATCGTCGTTGGCGTTGCCATCGTCGGCCTGATCGCTGTTGCAGTAAAGGCCTTCGTAGAAGGTCAGCTGGGCTCCCTGACGTTCTCCATCTAACACTAGAAGGGAACCTGCAGCCATGAAACGAACGGTGCTGAGTCAATCACCAGATGACTCATCCTCCGAGTCTGGATCCTACGCCATTGAATGGCTTCTCCTGTTCCCCTTTCTGATGGGTCTCATTGTCTTCATTCTTCAGCTGGGCGCATACCTAGCTGCTAACTCTGAAGCACAAAATGCCGCTGACGCAGGCTACTTTTCAGCCCGCGTCATCGGCGGCACTCCAGAGGACGGAGTGGAACAAGCCCAGCACCGCCTCAACGCAACATCTACTCTCAAAGATGCCCACGTTGAGGTCCAACGGGATGCAGACCAGACAACGGTCACCGTAACGGGCACCTCTTCAGGTGCGCCGCCCTTCCTTCCCGCCATGACGATCACCCGCCAAGCGCAGGGCCCCTCTGAAGAGGCCCTGCGCTAAGGCGCATCATCCACCGACCATATCGACCACACGCAAAGGGGCTTCATCCCGTGAAAACTCAGATTCTCAGGGTCTTCTCCCTGATCGCCGTGCTCTTCATCATCCTTGGAATCCCGGTGCTACTGATTACTGTCTCCGGCAACCCCCTCGCATCCCTCGATATGGTCGGTGGCGTCATCGCCTCCGTCGACGGAGCCCTCACCTTCCTGCTGCAGGTCTTCATCCCCATCATTGCCTGGATCGGGTGGGCCTCCCTCGTCATCCCCCTGATCATTGAGGCAGCCGTACAGGTTCGCCACGGCGAATCCGTGAAGCTACCCGGCGTACTGCGTTTCCAGCAGAACGTCGCCGCCGTCCTCATCGGCATGATCCTGGCCTCTACCGCCGGTATCTCTGGCGCAACCGCCATCGAATCCGGCGGCACCGCAGGAGTGCCGGTCACCCCGAACCAGACCGTCTCCGCCCCCGCCACCGTACAGGCACAGTACGGCGCACCCACTGCAGCAGAGAAAGCACAGGCCTCCCAGACCGGCCCCTCCTACATGATTAACGGCCACGAAACCCTCTGGGACATCGCTGAAACCACCCTCGGCGACGGCAGCCGCTACATCGAAATCTTCAACCTGAACCAGGGCGTCGTACAGAAGGACGGCACCGCCCTGCTCTCCACCAACCAGCTCCTACACGACGGCTGGGTACTCACCCTGCCCCAAGACGCCAAGATTCCTCAGCCGATCGCAGGTAACGGCACCGTCACCATCAAGCCCGGTGACACCCTCTCCGAAATCGCGCTTGAAAACTACGGCGACATGGAAGCCTACCACTACATCGCAGGCGCAGCCTCCAAGACCACCCAGCCCGACGGCACCACCATCCAGGACGCCGACCTCATCCAGCCCGGCTGGGAATTCACCATGCCCGGCACCCCCACCGCACCCACCACCCCGGCGACCAACAGCAACGCAGGCTCTTCCAACGGCAACGCGGGCTCTTCCACCGCGCTCGCACCGTCTGCTGGTTCTTCCTCTGCTTCGGGTGTTTCTGGTTCTGCTGGTGCTTCTACGCAGGCGCCCTCTGCTGCTGCGTCTGCATCTGCTGCGCCGGTTGCTTCTAGTGCTCCAGCTGCACCTGTGGCGGCAACCCCTGCCGCGTCCGCTGCTGCTGGTGCGTCTACCGCCGCATCTGCCGCGCCCACTACCGCCCCGACTACTACCTCGGCGGCATCTTCTGCTATTTCTGCTGATGAGGCTGCCGCAAGCGTCGGTTCCTCCAGCGCGCACGGAGCACCTAAGGGCCAGCACACCACCGCCGCGACTGCCGCGCCCACTACCGCCCCGGCTGCCACCTCAGCCGCCTCTTCTGCTGCTGTAGCTGGCACCTCTACCGCTCCGGCTGCTCCCGCCGCGTCTGCCGCGCCTTCGGCTGCAGCGGCTGCGCAGAACCCGGCACAGGCTCCGGCCCCTGCTGCTCAGCAGGGTGCTACCTCCGCTATCCCCGGCGGCACTATCGCTACCGAATCTGCCGAGAAGACCGGAACCACCGAGCAGGCAGGCGAAACCGACAAGACCAGCAGCGTGCAGACCCACGACGTACAAACCGCCGGCAGCACCCAAAACGCTACCGTCGCCTCCGCTGAAGACGAGGAGAACAACTACACCCTGCCTCTCACTGGTGGCGCTTTGCTGGCCGCCGGTCTGCTCTCCGTCTTTGCCGCCCGCCGCTGGCACCAGCGCCGCCGCCGCAAGCCGGGCCAGACCTACCAGCTCACCCCTGAAGCAGCCACCACCTTGACCACTCTTGAAGCCGAGGCCGCCACCGCGCCCCTGGCTGAGATTGATTACGGCCTGCGTCTGCTGGCACAGCACTGCCGCGACACCGAAACCCCCGTCCCGGTCCTGAAGTACTTGGCACTTAGCGCCACCGAGGCAAACCTGTACTTCGAGCAGGACATCCTGGATCTGCCCGCACCCTTCCAGAGCACCATGGACGCCAACCTGTGGAACCTGCCGTTCGGATCCCTGGACACCAGCGAACCGCTGGACATTTCCGCACCCTACCCTGCCCTGATCACTGTCGGTGATGACACTCAGGGCGCAGCTTTGATGCTCAACCTCGAATACGTCGGAACCCTGCAGCTGCACGACCCCTTCCAGGGCACCGGCCAGGTCAACACCATCAACCAGATCATTGGCTCCATCGCCGCTGAGCTGCTGCTCAACCCCTGGGCAGAAGGCCTGCACCTGAGCCTGCTCGGCCTTGACGACGCCTTCCTGAACGCACTCTCTGCTGACCGCATCACCACCTATACTGCCGATCAGAGCGAGGAATGCCTCAACGACCTCACCGCTGAAGCACAGGACCTGCAGAACTTCCTGGAGTCCGAGGGCTACAACTCTGTGCACGAAGCACGCATGGCAGGAGCCGAGTCTTTCCCCGCCCATATCGTCATCGTCTCTGACACCATCGACGAGATGGACCACTCCGACCTGCTCGATTTGGTGCGCACCATGCCCAACGTCGCTATCGCCGTCATCTCCCACGAAGACGCTGCCGAAGACCTCGACCCGAGCTCCCGCACCCACCGCCTGACCGTCACCCGCGCCCCCCACGGTGACATCTCTGAGACCATGCTGGAGCTGCAGCCGGTCCGTATGCCCCTGATTCCGCGTTATCTGACCAAGGACGAGGAAGAAGCCATCCTGGCTCTGCTGAAAGAAGCAGCCGCCGAACCCACCGACGCACCGGAGAAGGTTCTGCGTTTCCCCGAGGTCACCTCCACCGCAACCGATAGCCCCGCTGAGGATCAGAGCCTGGCACCGGAAGAATCCCCGGCTGTGGTGGACGCACCGGCAGAAGCCATGGAACCGGAAGAAGCTACGGAACCGGCAGAGACCACCGGTGAGCTTGAGGTAGAAGAAGCACCCGAAACCGCACCCGAGCCTGAACCTGCCCCCGAACCGGCAGAAACCACCAGCTACGGCATCGACACTGCCTACGGTATTGATACCGCCACCTCCTACGGTTACGACACCGCAACCGGTTACGGCATCGACACCACCTACGGTATCGACACCGCAACCACCCCCGAGGAAGCAGCAACCCCGGCACCGGAAGAAGCTACGGCACCGGAAGAGACCACCGATGAGCTTGCCGCTGACGAAGCACCCGCACCCGAAACGGAAGCACCCACCGCGCTCGCACCTGCCTGCTATGAGGAGGGTAAGAGCCCTGAGGAGATCCGTGCCGAAACCCAGCAGGTCTTCGCCCACATCTTCGGTGAGACCGACCTGTACGATGCTTTGGTGAAGGACGGTAGCGCCCTCACCCATGAGACGGAGACGAACCTGGAGCACCCCTTCCTGGCTCTGCTGGGTCCGGTGCGACTGCTCAACGCGCAGGGACCGGCACCTTTGACCAAGGGTAAGAATGAAGTGTCTACCGTGCTGATGGATCGTTACGCTGCTGTGGCTGCGTTCTTGCATCTGCACCCTGGAGTGGAGACCGAGGATTACCACGCCGCGTTCTGGCCGGGGGAGCACCACAGTTCCACTAAGGCTGACACCCGCCGTAACCAGCTCACCGGTAAGGTTCGCCAGTGGCTGGGCTCCACCAAGGATCGCCACCCGTACTTCCCGCGCGCGGTATCCCGCCGCTACAGCCTGTCCGAGCTGATTAACTCTGACTGGGCCCTGTTCCAGATCCTCACCGATGGGGATTTGGCTCTGCGTCCGACCTCGCACCTGCTGGCAGCATTTAGCCTGGTTCGTGGCGTCCCGCTCGACGGTAGCAGCGCCCACTATCCCTGGGCTGAAAACGACCGTGAAAAAATGCGCACCCGCATTATCGACGTCGCTTATGAACTGCTTGATCGTGCACGGCAGGCTCAGGACCACCGCCTCATCCTCCAGATCGCCCGCGCCGCCCGCATGATTGATAGCACCCAGGACGCATTCTGGATGGCAGAAATCCATGAGGAAATCCTGACCAACAACCTGCAGAAGGCTCAGCAGCTCAAGACCCAGTTCCTCGACTACTTGGAATCCTGGGACGTAGAACCGTCTGAGGAAGCAGCCAAGGTTTTGAACCTGGCCGCCTAACCGAAAGAAGAAACACCAGATGACTGTGACCAGCAGCCACGACACCACCGCACCGCGCACCCCGAACATCGCCAAAGGCGTGCTCTTGCGGGCTGCCGCCGTCAGCTTCACCGCCTCCCTCATCCTGGGAGTCACCGGCTTATGGCAGCAGGTAATGCCGTGGCTGCTGATCCTCACCATCTTCTACTACGCAGGACCCCTCATGTCCTGGGACATGCGCCATAAGCTGCTGCCGAATGCGTACACCTACCCGTTGGCGGTTGCACAGGTTGGATTGGCTGCCGGGCTGCTGGTCACCGACCCGATCCTGAACCTCACCGGGTCCCCCACCACGGGTGCTGCTACCCACGGTGCCCTCATGCTCATCATCGCCCTAGCTATCACCGGCTGTTTCTTCGCCTTTGCCCTCTTCGCCCCCGTTGGTCTGGGCGATGTGAAGCTTCTGGCAGGGCTAAGCCTTGCTACCGGATACTACGGATTTGAAGCTGCTTTTTGTTCTTTGTTCCTTGGGCACTTCCTCGCCCTGCCCGTAGCCTATATTGCCCGCCGTAAGGGAGAGAAGACCGTGCCTATGGGTCCCTTCCTCATTACCGGCGCGCTACTGGTTCTGCTCTTTATGCCGGTGCGCCCCCTTTTCTTCTAGCTTCATCTCACCGGTTTCAATGCCCCCAAGAACACCTGTTCTTGGGGGCATTACTATGCCTGCCACCGGGTGTACCCCTCCCCTCATTTAGGAAAGGGACAAGAAGGAAAGAATTTCAAAAGAGGGTGAGGGAAAAAGGACACAATGAAGTGCCTTCATAGCAGTGAAGGGGTGCTACCCCCTCTCACCTGCCCGCCAGGGTCTACCCTGCGGCACAGGGTAGAGGTGACAGCACAGCCATCACCCCAAACCTGCATCCTGCAGCTTACCCCGGGGTAGATGGCGGAACCGTCAACCCGTGCCACCAGCACCCTAAACTGGCGGCACAACCAACCCCCTAACCGAAAAGAGGAATGAACCCCATGACCACCACGACCCCCTCGACCGCTTCCGTATCCACGGAATCCCCGTCCCGTCCCGGCTACAAGGCCTACACGTTCTTGTGGTTTGCCGCCGCCGCCGCAACCGGTGCCCTGATTCTGACCGAACAGTGGGAACAGTACGGCATGTACTTCATCTCTGCCCTGTACCTGGCCACCGCCGCCCCGGCCCTGACCCGCCGTACCACCCCCACCACCGGCACCGCCCTTCTGGGAACCATGGGCACCATCGCTGCAATCTTGGTTCTGTGCAGCGGCGGCTACCACCCCTTCGGCCTTAGCTTCACCCTGCCTGACTATCTGTCAGCCATCACCGGCGGATTCATGCTCGCCTCCGCCCTGACCGGATGGGGCGTACTGTACCTGCTGCGCCGCACCGTCCAGGAACCCTGGATGGACACCCTCAACACGAAGCTCGTCATCGGCTCCGCAGCAGCCTCCGGCGTCTTCCTCTCTGAAGGTTGGGCCGCCTTTGCCTGCGTCCTGCCGGTCACCGTGCTGATCAGCGACTTCATTGCCAACCGCAACAAGACCCCCAACCCCAACCTGATCCTCGCAGCCGGCACCCTCATCAACGCAGCCGCCGTCCTTACCGCCCTCGCACTGATGGCATAAACCCACACCACACACCACAAGGGGGGAGGCGGAACCCCGCCACCCCCCGCACAATGAACCACAGGGACATCCCACAAAAAAATCCACCACCACGTGAGGTTTTCACCGCATCATGAAGTGCCTTCATAGGAATGAATACCCCGTATCCACACCCCGGCAACCACACCCCGGAACAACAAGGGGGGCGGATACAACACAACAACCAACCACCAAGAAAGGCACCCACCATGTGCGACTGGAAGCCCGGCCCTCGCTGCTTCACCCACTACGAACCTCGCTACAACGCGGCCTTCGAGAAATACCTCGAAGAACTCGAAAACATCCACGCCTTGGCACAAGAAGGCGAACTCACCGACGAAGACTTGAAAGCCTTTAACGCCGCCTTCGAGAACTATCAGGCAGCCCAGCGCATGTTCTACATGTCCCCCAAAGCCCGTAAGAAGTGGCTGGGCAAAGAAATCGACTATGCCCGAGAAAACTATGAAAGCGCCCAAAAATACCTTGACGAAAACCCCAACGATAAGTACGCACAGCTCTATGCAGCCAACGCCAAAGCCGAACTCGACCAGCTCGAAAAACAGGCCGTAGACGGCGCCCACCGCTGGGATCAAGCAAAACTCGCCTCTGAACTGGCAGCCCGCCGCAACGAGAACGCATTGGAACGCGGCATCTTCAGCCAAGCCGCATACACCGCCGAAGACCTCGAAGACGTCGACCTGAACACGTGGGACCGAGCTTGCCCCGACGGCACCGTCACCCTACATGGATTCGAGGACGAACTCAAAAAATCCTCCGACCCCAAAATCTACCGCGAAGCAACCATCACCCGAAAAGTACGCCTCGAACTACCCACCGGCGAACGCGTCCACGTCGACCTACAAGCACGCATCATCCAAAAAAAGAAAGGATCCTCAAGCTACACCGTCGAGTACACCGTCTTCCACAACGGAAAAAACCTCGGAACCCTCATCCCCAACTCAACCGCACACGACGGATTCTACGGCGTCGGTGCGGTCGCTGAACACCGCCCAGTAACCCGCGACACCGCCGATACCGCACGAGACGGCGGACGCCTCCGCAAGACTGACTGGGAGCACTACCAGGAAGTCAACGAACTCACCGACGAAGAACTCGCCGAGCACAAAGCAGCCTACGAAGCTAACGTCGAAGCAATCGGCGAATACAACAACGAAAATAAGAAAGGAATGTACACCCAAGGCAAAACTTTCAACAACCTCATCAACACCACCCACAAAGGCCAAAAACACAACAACTTCACCCGCCAACTCGTCAAAGACAGCAACGCCCACACCAGCTTCAACAGCATTTCAGGCGCCAAAAATGACATCAAAAAAGTTCTCACCAACCAGGACGCTCTCCTAACCAACCTGGTCATGAACGCCCGCACCCAATCCATCAACAACTACGCCGAGCAGCAATTCGGAGCAAGCAAGAAAGCAGAACGTGAAGAAGTAGAGCGCGACGCAAAAGCAAACCTTGAGACCCTAGACGACCGCCTCAAGCCCAAAACCCGGCGCGAAAAGCGTAATCACGGCGGCGGCATGGACCGCGCCGAACGCAACATCGCACGCACCGAACGCAAGATGGCACAGATCAACAAGGAAAAAGCAGCTACCGACCGCCGAGAAAAGACCCTCAACGCATCCAACGAACACCTGTCCAAGCTCCAACAAAAAACCGGCAACCTCACCTACAGCACCCGCGTAGACCCCACCCGCCAAACCACCGCCAACGGAAACTACAGCTACAGCGCAACCCGTACCGTCAAGGGAGGCCGAAAAGAATACATCACCATTCAATTCACCAAGACAGGCAAACTCGGCAAAAACTACAGCACCGAACCCTCAAAAATCCCCAACATGGTCGCCATCAAAACCCCCCAAAACCAGACCATCCACCTCAGCCCCGGCCAATACGCAACCATGGCCAACACCGCCAAAAAATAAACAAATTTAGCAAAAGGACAAACCCCAAAAAACAACCAAACCACCACCCCAAAACCCCTACAGTAGAACCACAACAAAAACCACCACAGAAAGGAAACCACCACCATGGACCGCAACCCCGAATCCGAAGCCAACTACAAGGCATATCAGCAGCAGTACCACGCTGACCGAAACGCTCGCGCTCGCTACGCTTATGAAACTCTGGAGAAGGATAACCGCATCACCGTCAAGGGTAAGGACCTCTCCACTGAGCTGATGCATACCCGTGCCCCCGGCGTCACCGGTGAAACCCCCTGGGAGAAGGACCTGAGCATCCATCCTCTCAAGTGGCGCCGCCAGGGCATGCCCAAGGACCTTCCCCGCTCTGTGCATAATGCTTTCGGTGACGAAGCACCTGGGCGTCTCTTTATCGACCCGCGTATGCTCTTTGACTGCTCCCTCTTCGACAATATGACCGATGAGGAAATCGAGTACTTCAACGACGAGAAGCACTGGGTAGTTCCTGGCCCTGAGGAACGAGACCACATCACTCTGAACGATGAGTTGGAGGGTGAGCCTGGCGTGTACGGCTACCTGGTGCACGTTAACCGAGGCCGTAAGGAGCTGAACAACCCTCCGGCGGGTCGCCCGTGGTACAAGCGTAAGGACGGCAAGATCCTCACCTGGAACGACCCCCGCCTGGACGCACCTTACTGGCAGGAATGCGGCGACTCTATGTTCACCTACCTGAACGAGCAGGAAGCCCGTGAAGCCTTTGAGAACCAGAAGCTGCACCTGTACGACCTCAACCAGGAAGTACGTCTTTACCGTTTGACCAAGCCCATCAATCTTGGTGATGCACGTGCATGGCTCAACAGCGACCACCCGCTGCGTGAAAAGGAGCACGGTGCCATCACTTTGGATGCGTTCGGCACTGGCCAGTATGAAAACCCTGGTGCACTCCGTCTGCCGCAGCAGCCTGCCCCTGATGAGGATGAGCGGGACCGTATCGCTGAAGAAGCATACTGGAACAGTCTCACTCCCGAAGAGCAGCAGAAGATTCTGCACGATCAGGATTACTACGAAAAGCTGGAGGAAGAACGCTGGCAGATTAATCAGAAGCGTTGCGACGCTCTCGAACGTTTCTTTGAGCGTTTCAACATCGATGAATACGTCAACCAGCATTTGCAGGCCGCTCTAGAAGAAGCAGCTGAAGACCCGGATGATGTCTCCGCCGTTCACTACGCCAAGAAGCTGAGTGAAGAAGTTCCGGTCATGCCCCTTGAAGAAAAGCTCCTTTTCATCAAGGAAGATATGTACCCCACTTCTCCTTCCGCGTGCGAAGAGGAGCTGCGTAAGCTCAATATCGTCACCCCTTACGAGACTCTGACCCACCTGGTGGATGTCATGCCTTTGGACCAGGAGACGATTGAACATGCCGTCATGGTTCACAAGATGAAGCTGAAGCGCGGTACTGAGACGAAGAATCTGGGCTTCCGCCGTAAGGGCGGTCAGTACCACCTGAACGAGGAACAGGAACAGTACGTGCGTGCTGGCCTGGTGGACCGTTTTACCAGTCAGGGTGAGCGTGCTTCAGCTGAGCTGCTGATGTACGTCTACAACAACGAGTGGTACCGTTGCCTGGAAGTAGACCAGTATGAGGAGATCAACGGCTTCTCCTGGGAGACCATCAATATGGATGACTACCTTGCCGGTCATCTGCTGACCTATGGTGAGGGTCTGCCCTACGGTGCGTTTGCCCCCAAGCATGACCGTATTGAGTTCCTGGCTGATCTGCTGCAGCGTGGTGAGATTGACGTCCCCACCTTCTGGAAGCGTGTAGAGGCCTCCTCGTATGTGCGCGGCTTGGAGCAGTTCGGCCCTGATGGTGAGGAATCCTTCATCATTACGAAGAAGAACTGGCGTCAGTTCGTTAAGTGCTGGGATGAAGGCCGACCGGAGGGCTACGTGCAGAACCCTGAAGAAGATTTGTCGTCGTTCCCGGAATCTATGGGCGGTGGCAGCTGGGAGTCGTACGAAGACCGTCTCTGCAACTGGCGTACTGAGGATTGGGAGGCGTGGATTGACTCTCTGCCTGATGATTGGTGGATCGTAAACAGCGACGCTGTAGCGGTGGCATCGTACCAGGTGGAAGATCCCACGTTGGTTCCGGAGATGGTGGATTATTACGTCAAGAATGGTCCGCAGGTCTACAGCTACTAGTAGTGCATCACCATCAATAGGGGCGGGTCCCACCCAGGTGGGTCCCGCCCCTGCTTTAGGAAAGGGCATCCATGCATAACACTGACAAAATCTTTAACATCCTTTTGGTCACCGTTGGAGCTTCTGTTGCTTTCTTTCTCGGTGCGGACTATCTGGCTCGCCTGATCTTCAGCACAGAAGCAGTGCGTGCCGTCATCACCGAAACGGTGATTCTGTACGTTCTGGTAGCGCATCTAGTCGTACTAGTGGGCATGTACATCATCTACCAGCGGGATTATGACCCCGGGGCCGGTTACCAGTGGTCTTTCGATAAGCCTGTTGATCAGCAGATTCCTCTGGACACCACCTGCCATACGTGGACTGATACTCAGGGGCGAGAGCACCTAGACATCAAAGGCACAGCCCCTGAAATCGAGGACGAGCTGGCTGCCAGCTTCACGCGTCAGGGACTGCTGAAGACGTGGAAGCGGGGCCTTGGCTACTACGCTGACCTCGACCACACGATCATGCCTGATAAGGTGCAGGTGAAGGAAACCGACCGAGACCATGATTACCTGCGCATTGAAGGATGGGAGAAGTGGCACTGCCCCCTCCAGAAGCAGATGGTGAATTCTAAGAAGCAGAAGCCACACCAGCACACCGATGATTGCTCCCTCGAAGAGACGAGGAACCACATCACTTGGTATGTCACCCTCTAACCCAAGGGGCTCGTGTAGATAAGGAAAAGGAGGAACGGCTACATGGATTCTGAAGATGCTCAGCGAGAGGACCGCTTAGCCCGTTATGTACTTACTGGGCTGATTGTTACTGTCTGCACGTGGGCGCTGACGCTTATGGGGGTTGCAGATTCAGTCATCCCGTATGTTTTGCCGCCAGCTATTTTGATCCTGTGCGGACGGTACATCCTGGTGGGCTCTATCTCTGATGTGGAGCCTCAAGCGCATGCTCTTGCCTCCGTGGTGGGAGGTATCGCTTTGGGGTTGGTGGCTGCCAGCGGCAACGGATACTTTTTCACTCCGGTACCTGCCGCCGGGGTAAAGGGCGGCTGGATGTTTGCTACCGCGTTCGTCGTCTGGGTGTTTTACCGAATGCACATCAAGTATGAAACTGGCCTTTTGGAGAAGGTGAATCTGAAGCTTCTGCTGGCCACCGCTGCTGCTAATGGGTTCTACGGCGAGTATGGTGCCGCGATCTTCTGTCTGGGCGTTGTGTGTTTGATGTCCGGTATCGGGCTTTCTGCACGCCAGCCTAAGCGCGTTGATCCTAATATTTACCTCATTGCTGGCTCAATGGTGGTAACGCTCGCTGGCCTTGCTGCGCCGTTGTTCTTCTAACGAGGTCCACGCTTTCAATAATTGCCGCTAGAGGCCCCTTCCCTCACCCGGGGAAGGGGCCTCCAACCTTCTTATAAGCTTGAGCCGGGGTGCCCGGAGGAAACGATTGTGACGCGTTTGTTTAATCGCTATAGCATTGCCGTCAAGAAATCGTAGCCTTTGGCGGGCGCTATAGATACTGGTGAGTAGATGAAGATGCCCCTCCCCGGGTTAGGGGAGGGGCATCTTCATCTCTTCAGCGACTTCCGGCTATGGCAGAGGGGATTAGTCCTCCAGCTGGTTGATGTATTCGAGGATCAGCTCATTAATGGTCTTACCCGTGCGGGTAGCGTGAACCTTAAGGCGGACCTGCGCGCTTAGCGGGACGGTGGCGGTCACCTTCTTCATCGGCTCGGCAGGCTTGGCCGTGTTCTTGAAAGCCTGCTCAAATCCAGGGCGCTTCTTGATGGCCTGCTCGGTGGAGTCAGATACCGTGACGTTGAGCTTTGAATTTTTCTGAGGCATGGGGGTTAGTCCTTTCGCAGGTTCAGGAGGGTGAGAAGCTGGGATGCTACTTCATCATATCCTTCAAGGTCGTGGGGTGCCGCACCGTAGGAGGCGCGGATGGACTGCTTGGGGCGGATGGGGGTGTCCAGGAAGGTGATGCCGGATTCGCTCAGCAGCTCCGTGGTCTCACGGTAGAGGATGGTGCGCGGGTTAGCGTTGGTGAGCAGTACAGCAGCGGGCTTACCTTCAGGAATGGAGGTAAGGGTAGAGAAGACGCGGGTGATGTCCAGGCCTGCCGGTGCTGCCGGGATGATGAGGACGTCAGCTCGTTGCGCAATGGCGTTCATGATTGACTCATTCAGCGGGGGAGAGTCAATGATGGTGATCTCGGAACGGGTAGGGTACCTCTTCAGCTGCGCAACGTTTACCGAGGACACAGGGAAGGGAAGCTCCAAATCGTTTTCTGCGGCGGTGAGGGCCCAGTCGGTTGCTGATCCCTGAGGGTCTGCGTCCCAGAGCTCGACTTCGTGTCCGCTGGCGTGCAGGGCGCAGGCGAGGTAGATGCTGGTGACGGTCTTGCCGACGCCACCTTTAGCGTTAATGACACCGATGATAAGGCTCATAGTGTGCTCTCCAGATTCTATGGGGTGGACTATGGAAATAAGTATACCAACTTTCCGACTTTCCGACTTTTCGACATGCCGACTTTTTGGCTTTCCAATATGCCAACTTGCCGACTTGCCAACTTTTCGACTAATTGGGCGGCCCGCCCGACAGCACCAACACCCCAAAAACAAAGGGGCGGGAACAGCAAAAGGCTTCGGCACCGACATGGATTCCCATGCCAACACCGAAGCCTTCACCCTTATGCCCTAACGGGAAGAAGCGGACGCCTCGCAGCCATCACCCTGAAATAGCCCTGTGGAACACGTGACCTCTCCCGGACCTCCTCAGGGCTTACCCCCACGTCACCCAGAAGCTCAAGAGTATGGGGGATCAGCGAGGGCTCCTCAACCCCCGAAATAGCCCCCGGCTCCAACAGCTTCCAACCAGACCGAGAAAGAAAATCTAAACCTTTGCGGTACTCCTGATCCGTCAAACGACCCGATACATGAGCTTGACGCAAAATCACATTCATATCGACGCCCCAACGCTCCTTCAGCTCCTTGAGTATGACCTTGCCAGCCCCGCCCATACGAGCAGGCAACTCAGCACACATTTGATCGCCAGGCGCCAGCAACTCAGCCGCAAAAACATCTGCCTGTGCTTCAATCACTTTATTACCGGGCTCCGCATCTGAATGCATCACCAAATGCCCCAACTCATGGGCCAGGTTAAAACGCTGCCGGTAATAATTACCGCTCGCCGGATCCAAAACAATCAAAGGATTTCCGCCATTGAAGACTGAATACGAACCCAACCCAGCAAACTCAAAAGGCGCAAAAACAACACAGATTCCGTGATCTTCCACTACCCGCAAAAGATGACCAATAGGACCATCACCCAGACCCCACTCATGACGAACCTGCTGCGCCGCCATCTGCGGAACAATCGAATCCGCAAGCTCAGGATCCGCCGAAATATCAGGAAGATGCAGCGCAGGAAAGTCCACATAGCCGCTGAGGGTGCGCACCAAATCCTGAGTAACCTGCACATAAGCCTGCGCCTGACGATAAGCCACCTGCGTTCCCGCCTGATAAGACCTAAAATGCGGAAGACCAGAAGCCACAGGCAACCCATCCAACTGAGGCTCAAAAAACTCAGGGGTCACCCCAAAGACACGGCAAAGCGCAGCAACATCACCCACCGAGGGGACTTGAAGACCCAACTCCCAGCAGGTAATAGTCCGAGCACTCACCCCCAACCGCATCGACAATTCACTCTTACGGATACCGTAAAGCTCCCGGACTAGAGTGATCCTTTGAGGGCTGCAGAGTGGGCGATTGAAGGACATGATTTTCTCACCATCAAGCTATGTAAAGGACGGGTGTATTGAGCTTAACACCGACAGACTCAGCACGGCAGATGGAACACACAAGCAGGTCCACCAAAGCACTCAACAAAAGACACAGGAGGCTTCCAAGGCTTCCAGCAGCATATTCTGATCCAACCCACCAACGAAAACCCACGAACACCACAGCCGCATAATCTCTGCACACAGTGCAGACGCGCTCGCATGTACTAGGCTCACCCCCACATACGGGGAACACCCTACATCCCGTGGGACGATTTGATGGGCCAGCGGCTCATCCCCGCACATACGGGGAACACGAAGCGTGCCTACGCCTTGTTGAGGCCACGTTCGGCTCATCCCCGCGCATACGGGGAACACAGGTGGAGGGGAAAGGGCTAGTCGGCAATCGTCGGCTCATCCCCGCACATACGGGGAACACTTTGGGGGACATGTAGTACATGCGTTGGCATGCGGCTCATCCCCGCACATACGGGGAACACACTCAGCCACAAGTCGCAATACCTAGCCAAAGACCAAAAAAATATTCAGTTTCCACACGTATATAAAGGGGATGAGTAGACAATTACTTGCCTACGGTGACCCGCCGCCAGTGGCGGCTGGCCTTGACGCATCCAACGCCGCATCCCCCAACGCCACCGAACCGGCAGCGTCAGAGTCAGTAGCTCCGCGTCCGTTTAGACTCTCCCCCGTGCCGGGGGCGAGTTGCGCCTCATACATCCGTACAGCCTCCGCACGGATATTACGTGCCGCGTTCACGTCACGGTCAATCCGCACACCACAGGCTGCGCACTCAAAGACACGCACGTGGAGTCCGAGCTTGGTTTTCGCTCGTGCTCCGCAGGCGCTACACGTCTGAGAGGATGCAAAGAAGCGGTCAATAATCTGTACCTGTGAGCCGTACCAGCTGGCCTTGTATTCCAGCTGGCGGCGCAGCGTACTAAAAGCGGCATCCAGAATGGACCGGTTGAGCCCGGCCTTCTGGCGTACACGCTTGCCCGGTGCCTCGACGGTACCGGCAGCTGAAGCGGTCATACCCGCTACAGCCAAGTCTTCAAGCCCGATGAGGGTATACCCGGTGCTCAGGCGCTTAGAAATCTGATGCAACCCCGATTCACGGCGCAAGGCTACTAGGTGGTGGTGCCGTGCAATCTGCCGCACAATGCGGGCACGACGATTAGAGCCCTTCTGTGCGCGTGCGAGGGCACGCTGCAGGCGTACCAGGCGGCGCTCGGCGGCACGTGCCCAGCGCGGGTTAGCCAGGGTAGGGGCACCGTCACCGGTGAACTCCAGGGAGGGGTACTGTGCGAAGCGCTGGGGTGCCTGCTCGTCAGAGAGCGCGGCGAGGTAGCGTACGCCCAGGTCTACACCGACGGCGCCAGCGGCACGCTGCGCACGGGTAGGGGTGGCTGACGGGCGGGTGAGCTCCACGAGGATGGAGACATACCACCGGTTAGCAGCACGGGAGACAGTGAATGATTTGACATCAGCACCAGCTCGCACAGCCTTCACTAGGGGCTTTGTAGTGTTGTGAGTACGAATAACACCCAAGGATGCCAGGCGCACGTGGCGGTAGTCCTCAATGGTCGGTTTGGCCTTAATGCTACGGCGCTTAAGTTGCGCCTTACGACGCACGTACTCAGGCTCGCCCTGCTTGTAAGGGGTACCGTAGGCTCCGACCTCGTCACTACGCGGGTCGCGGTCGACAGTAAAAGAGTCACGGCTGACACCTTTACGCTTGCGACGAGGGACACCCATTCGGGCACCGGCACGCAGGCCTTTGAGGGAATCTTCATAGTTTTTCCAGGCTTTTCCAGCATTCAGCAGACCCGAATCGAGCACTCGGCTATTAATGTTATGTAGCCATGGTTCGGAATACTCTTCGGTCTCGGGCCAGACAACAGCGGGGTCGGCGCCGGCAGCAATGGCTTTGCTTGCAGCACGGTGCCGTTTGACTTCAGGAGTCAGATACAGCGACCTATAACCAGGCGTATATTTGTCACGAGCCTTATAGAGGAACTGGTAGGCCGGATCTTTCTTGCGTAGTTCATCAAGCTCGCCGTTGATCGTCTCGCGATCTACACCTTCGGCGGCACGGGTTCTCCGATATTCCTGTTTGTTGTGGAGGATTTGAAGGTTATAACTGGTGAGGAGGTTGTACGTGCGGCGTGATGCGCCTGCGCATTGCTCTAGCGCGATTGTCTGTGCCTGGTTGGGGTCGAGGCGGAATTTGTAGGCACGGTACAGGACACCATCGTCGGTGCTGGTTTTCTCAGCCATGGCCTTTCCTCCTCTTCCACGAGCTATAGAGATAAGCTGTTTGGAAATCTCTTGTAATGACCATAGGGGATACCCCTGACAAGATAAGGGGGTATTTTGCGTGACCAGGAAACATTTTTATGTGATGTGCATCATGTGGATAACTTATTTTTGAGTGGGGCTATCAGGTGGGCTGGTGGGATGAATTGTGTACGCTTCTGGGATCAACTCTGTACGCCTTTGGGATGAAAGGTGTACGCTCCCGGGATGAATTGTGTACACCCCTGGGATGAATTGTGTACGCTACCTATGGTAAAAACGCCTAAGAATCCCCGGAATCACAAGGGAAAATCGGTGTTCAAATTTTTCCCCCTATAAGATATACCTATAAGACTCCTATCGTCGTCAGACGCGCGTGCGTGCGCGATGGCTTTGGAAAACTCGCACTGCGTCTGATGACAGCGACAATGAAGACGGAAAATCCCCTGGTTGACAGCCCGTCTGTCCGGGGTCTAGTGTGAGTGCAGATACAAAAAATGACCCCGCGGTGTTAGCGCACCCGGGGCCGTGGCAACACCTACACAAACTAGGCATCGCAATGAACAACTTTAGCGCACCAGCGCACCCTCAGTCCACCCGGACTACCCCCACCAGCACTGACGCTGGCATGACTCTCAGCGACATCCTCGCTGACCACGCCGCCCCCACCGGCGGCACTCTGCAGCATCCCCACAGCACCGGTCCGCTGGCCATCGACAGCTACCTCACCAGCACCTACCCCTGGATTTTCGTTAACTACTCTCTGCCGCTGCGTGCTACCTCAGAGACCATGTGGGAACGTACCGACGGTGACGTCACCGTCATCCTCGCCGCCACACCCTACGAAGACGCTGACGGCACCACCCAGTACCACCTGCCCTCCGGACGTATCGCCCGTGAGGTCATCATGTACCTGGTCACCTCCGCCATGATGAGCGGGTCCCCCACCATCGAAATTTCTCGCACCTGGCGCGGATTCCTCCGCGACATGGGCATACCCTACAGCTCCGCTAACCGGCGCGCTGTGGAGCGTCAGCTACGTGCCATCCTCAACATGAGCGTCCGTGTCTCGCACCGCTCTGCGAATGGCTCCGGAACGAACCTCTCCTCGCGCGCATGCCTGGTCGGCTCCGGCGAGGACCTGGTTTTTGACCGTGACGGCGTCCTCGATGACGCCTACCGTAGCGTCGTCATCCTGTCGGATGAATTTTTCGACCGCATTGCGGCTGCCCCCTCCCCGGTACACGGCACCATGCGTATACTCCGGGACTCATGGCGTCAGATTGTCAGCGAAAACCCCCACCAGGCTCTGGCTGGTGACGTGTACCTGTGGCTGGCAGGCCGTATGAGCCGCGTCCGCCGCGAGGTACGCATCCCTTGGTCGGACTTCGCCGCCCAGTTCGGTAGCCGCATGAGCAATGAGCGCCGCTGGCGCCAACAGTTTCGCTCCGCTCTGTCCGTGGCTACTAAGGCGTATTTTGCACCCCTGGGCGAGGATTTTGACTCGACCGTCTACGTCGGTGAGTATGACCTGGGCTCTCGCAATCATCCCGGTGGTCTGCGTCTAGCCCCGGTGAGTGCTGAGCATCGTAAGCTGCTCGGCTGGAGTGCTCGCCGTAGCCGCCGCACTAGCTCTCGCCCTGCCCCTGCACGTCAGAAATCACAGCCTGAGCCTCCTGCCCCGGCGTCTCCGTCCCCTGAGGTGGTCTCTATCCCAGCCCACGCGGGTGTGGACATCACGGAGCTACGTGCCGCATTAGCTGCCACTGGTATGCAGGTAGGCGCTGTATCGGATGGTGCTCTGCGCTCTGCTATCGACAGGGTGCTCAGTCGTGTCGGCTCGGTCGGTAATGCTCAGGCTCTGGTCACTACCGCTATCGTGCGTGAGCCTGCCCTGCTAGGCATCACCGCACCGGCACCTACCCACAGGATTGCTACCGCACCCGTACCTCTGGTGACCATGCCCAAGGCAACCTGCCCCGAACACCGAGGAGAAATCCTCGGCAAGATTTGTCGAGAATGCGCCGCCGAGCTTAAGGCCCCTGACACCACCACCGCCGAAGCACAGGCCTGCTGGGATGCCGTCTCCGCCCGCCTGAAAAACCTCACCAACGCTGGTTTCGACACTGCCGACGAAATGGCACGCTACCGGAATCTCGCTATCGCACGCGGTGTCACCCTGAGCATCTAACCGTCTGATGGATGTTCTGATGAGACCGTGTGATACGGTGAAACCAACCGATAAAACCCCACTGGAGCCTACACATACCAGGCACCAGATCAAAAGGGGAACCCTCCAAAGGAGAACACGATGAAGACCCTGAACACCCGCACCGGTCTGGCTACTATGTCCGTTGCCCTGATGCTTGCGCTTTCTGCATGCGGTGGCGGACAGGCTACCAGCGAATCTTCCGAATCCGCGTCTAACGCCCCGGTTGCAACTGCTTCAGCGAGCGCGTCTGCTGCTTCTACTCCTTCGGCTTCTGCTGCGAAGGCTTCGGCTTCGGCAAGTGTGGCGGCGAATCCGAAGGGTTCTGAGGTGGTTGAGGTTCGTGCGGCTGATGATACGAATGCCGATGCCGCGATTGCAAAGGAAGCAGCGATTAAGGCGGCTAAGCGCGTTGCGGTGAACGATAACCGCATGTTGAATGCGTGGTTGCACGGGGATTTTGAGCACACCAGTGATGAGGAGTTGCTGAAGTTTGTGGCTCCGGAAAAGCTGGATAAGGTCAAGGAAAATATTCAGGTTACCCGTGATGACATTAAGAACAACGGTGGTGTTTTTAAGGGCGAGGTTATCGCTCGTGATATGTCGGTGACGGATGTCTTTTCCTATGATTACCCTGATGGTACCTCTCACCCCTACTCCGTGTTGCGGGTGAAGTATTGCTCGGACTGGACGCAGTTGCGTACTGCTGATGGTGAGCGCGCTGTGACCGGCCCGGAGTCGACGACTACGGTTGAGGTGTCGGTGATTCGTTTGCAGGATGGTCGTTACGTTTATAACGGCGCACGCTCTCTTGGTAAGGGATGCGCTTCCTCGTAGAGGAGGGGTGGAAGATGAAATATCGCAAGAATTTTTGTTCTGCTGTCATGGTTGCGATGCTTGTGGCCTCTGGTATGGTTGCGCCAGCGAGCGCGGATGTGAATGTTAACATTTCTAACTCTCGTGTTGCGGTTCAGCAGAATAAGTTTCAGGATTCTTCTGACAGCTCAGTAGCGGTGAATGAAAACCGGGATGCGGGTGATGCTCCGGTGGTTCAGCCTGTGGCGTCGATGAAGGGGCAGACCTGTATCGCTGCCGGTGGTGTTGAGGTTCCTTGTGAGACTGACGATGCATGGTTCTATGCGCCGGGTTCTTGTTACGCGAGTAAGAAGATTGACTTTGGAGCTGTAGCCAAGAATTACACCCGGTTTGAGTGTGCTCCGGCGGGAGATCAGCCCTCGCTGAAGGGGGCAGCTAGTAATAACTACATCACGGTTCCGACCAGTGAGGCTGAGGCTCGTGCTACTGCTGCGAAGAAGGGTGCACAGCTGGCGGAGGACGCGCTCGCGGATTACGATTTCGAGAAGTTGACGGTGCGTACGCAGCCGTCTGATGCGAACCTGCGTTCGGATGCTTTCGTGTTCACGCAGGGGTACGTCTGGGCTTGGGTACCGCCGTCGAAGGCGCGCTCGTCCAGTAAGCGTAACCCGCTTGTCTCTGAGGCGACTGATGGTGGCTCGCACGTTCAGTTGAAGATCAGTTTCTTGGCCATGAATGTGTATTTCGATGGTCAGAAGACCGGTACGCAGGGTTTCATTCAGTGTGATGATGCTGGCCAGATTTACGGTGGTGAGCCGCGTGGTGGCTCCAACTGCTCGTGGAAGGCTAAGAAGCAGGACGTTTACCAGGTGCGCAGCTCCATCCTGTACAGGGTGGAATGGACCGCCGGGGACGAGTCCGGTGTGTTGATTCATGAAGAACCGATGGACGGTACGCAGTTGATTCGTGTGCAGAATGGTTACGCGGTCAACGTGAAGTGATGTGCGTGTGTGGTGGGTGTGGCTGGTGAGTGTGCCGCACCCACCACCGCCTTTAGTAATTCGGTATAGTCTCACGTGCTTGTAGAGAGGAGGGCGTACATGCTCAATCGTAAGCAGAGCCAGGACCAGGGCCGGGGGCAGGATGGTAGTGCGTCCGTTGAATTCCTGTTCATGGTGCCGCTACTTCTGATGGTTGTTGCGGCGGTATGGTTCTTTGGTGTGCGTGCCCATGTGCAGTCGTCAGTAGACGCTGCAGCGGCTGCTGCTGCTCGTGATGCGGCGTTGACCTCGGAGCCCTCACGAGCTGTGCAGGTAGCGAAAGATGCGGTAGCTAAGAACCTGGAAGATACCGGGTGTAGCCCGTCTGAGGTGACGGTGCTGAATGCTGATGCTGCTGGTAGTCGTCGTCCTGACTTGTCGGCTGAGAGTAATACGATTACGGTGCGTGTTTCGTGTCGTGTCGAGGCTAACCCGTGGGGTGCTTCATGGGTGCCTGAGTTGGGTGCTTATGAGGCTGAGGGTAAGGGTATTGTTGATACCCGCCGCAGCGACTAGCGGTTCTTCTATTTCCCTTTTGTTTTGGGTCCCATAAGGGGTGGGGTGTTTGGTGGTGTGAATCCACCAGGCACCCCACCCCCCTTTTTTTGTGTGTCCTCTTCACCAGCGGGGGCGGCGAGCGCAGGCGGGGCAGGAGTGGGGTCTGCAGGGGGTGGGTGTTGTGTGTTCTTTGGATGCTAGGGGATAGGTGGGGGTCTTTGGTGTGGGGTCTTTTTCCTAAAATTTTTGGGTTATCTGTGAGGTAAAGCCCGGGTGGGTGGGTGCCTTTATAGGAGTGAAGTATCTACCCTACCTGAAACCCCTATACCCCCTCCTTTGTGGTGCTGTTTGTTCAGTACGGGGGGTGGTGAGGGGAGTGAGAGTCCCTGATAGATGAGTGTGAATCAGAGCGCCGGTCGTGCCGTTGAGTTTTTGAAGAAGACGCAGGCTAAGGCTACGCAAGAGGTGAAGAAGCAGCGGAAGAAGAAGAAGCGTCGTACCCGGTTTTGGGGTTGCGGCTGTCTGCTTCTGCTGCTTGCTGTGCCTGTGTTCGGGGTCTTTGTGATTACGTCCATGATGGTGATGGGTAAGGCGAGTCATGATGCTCTGGTTCAGCAGCGTGAGTCGAAGTATTCGTCTTCGTGTGTGAATCGTGTGGCGGCCAATGGTAAGTATGCTAACCCGGCGGTGGGTACGATTACGTCGCGTTTTGGTTTGCGAGAGAACCCGATTCCGGGTGCGACGCTTGCTGATTTGACGGATCATCCGGGTACTGACATTGCTGGTATGGCTGAGGGTACCCCGTTTTATGCGGCGGCTGCCGGTACGGTGTTGGTTGTTGATTCTGGTGGTGCTGCCGGTGGTAACGGCATCATTATTCAGGGTGATGACGGTGTCCGATATTGGTATTGGCATGCGGCAACTGGTACGGCGAAAGTGAAGGCCGGCGACCATGTAGAAGTTGGTCAGGAACTGGCAGGTGCCGGTATGACCGGCTACGCCACCGGTGTTCACCTGCACTTCCAGATCATGCTTCCGGACCCGAACAACCCGGACGGTAAGGGTATCCCGACGGACCCGGAGCCGTACATGCTTGAGCGTGGAATCACCCTCGGTCAGGGTGCGCCGGATCAGGTGTCGGATACGCAGAAGACCGACGCACCCTCTAACCCGGAGGTCAAAGCACCGAAGACTGAGGCACCGTCCCCCAAGGTGGATCTCACCCCGATCGAGACCGACCTGCCCAGCGGCAGCAAGTACACCTGGAACGAAAAGCGCGTCGCTAACGCCGCCGACATTATCGCCGTCGGTAAAGGCATGGGTGTACCCGAGCGAGGCATCATCATCGCGCTGATGACCTCACTACAGGAAAACGCCCTGGAGAACACCCCGGACGGTGACCGCGACTCCGTCGGTTTGTTCCAGCAGCGCCCGTCTGCCGGTTGGGGTACCGCCGAGCAGGTCCACGACCCCAAATACGCAGCGGCTGCCTTCTACGGTGGACCCGAGGGCCCAAACCACGGTAACCCGCCCGGCCTGCTCGACTACCCCGGCTGGGAATCCAAGGGACTAGGCGAAGCCGCACAGATGGTGCAGATCAGCGCGTACCCGTACGAGTACTCCAAGTGGGAGAACACGGCTCGTCAGCTCTACTCCGTACTCTCCGGTGTGGACGGCAACACCAGCTACGGTAAGCAGTCCTGCCCCAACAACCACAAGAGCTCCGACGGCGATAAGGATTCCAAGGACGAAGGTTCTAAGGACTCCGACAAGCCTCAGAAGCTCACCGTTGAAGCCGATGGCGTGCACACCGACAAAGAGCAGCAGGTACGCGACACCATCCTCGCCAAAGCCCGCGACGGCCTCGGTGGATCCTACGCCCAAGGCCGCAACGACTTCAAAAACTGGGACGCCACCGGCTACGTGCACTGGGTCTACACCCAAGCAGGAATCGAGCTGCCCCGCCAGACCCCCTGGACCGTCGGTGAAACCACCACCGACCCCCAACCGGGCGACCTCGTCGCCCAAGTCGGAGACGGCGAAGGCAACTACGCCCACGTCGGCATCTACGCCGGAAACGGCAAAATGTACTCTGTCATGGGACAAAACGAAGGCACCATCGAACACGACGTCAACTGGAACGGAGCAGGCGACACCGAATACATCCGCATCGTCCACCCCAAAAAATAGCCACCACCACCGATAACCGCCCCCTCCCCACCCTGAGAACAACACAACAGCCCACCGGCACAGGGCACCAACGATAGGGGAGGGGGCAAACCCCCACCAACCTTTCTCAAGGAGAACACCATGACCACCCCCAACAACCCCAACCCTGAACACCAGAACGCGAGCGCACACCCCACCATCCCCACCAATACCCCTAGCGACTCTACCGACGCGCTCGCAGGTCAGGCTGCTGGTGCGCGTCGTTCGTCGGATTGGGTGACTATCGCACTGATTGTTGGCGCCATCGGGTTGGGTGTGTTTGCTGTGTGGATGATGATGCCTAAGCCTGCTTCCCATTCAGATGCTGCGGCTACCTCTGCCCCGGCTGTGGCCTCTGCTCCTGCAAGCCAGGGTGCCGTCTCGCAGGCTTCACCTTCAGCCTCAGCTGAAGGGTTGGATGATGCGGAGATTCAGCGTGCGCGTGAGCGTGCCCATGAGTTTGTGACCGCCTACTATTCGCAGTCGTGGAAGGATCCGGACCCTGCGAACTGGGCGTTCCGTGCCGGAGCCTTCAGTACCGCTGAATTTAGGCAGAAGATGATTGATCAGGCCCAGCAGCAGAAGGCCGAAGACCGCGAGTGGAAGCGTCTCGTGAAGGCAAAGACCGCCATGACCGTGCAGGATAAGGGCGAGTACATTCTTTTCAGCCAGGGTACGGACGCTTCGGGTGCGCCGATGGTGAAGCTGACTGCCACGCTGATGGTTGGTCGTGATGCTGAGGATGCCCTGGAGGCTGTGAAGGCGGTGCGTGAGGTGAAGACTATTGTTCTGATTCGAGATGCAGCGGGGGTGTGGAAAGTCGCTGATTACTACGACGCGTTGGGAAACAATCACTAGATAGTGCCCGCCTAGATACCTATTGATTTTCTGATGTGAGAGGAGCCCCCCCTATGCGTGCACGACGTACTGCGCAGCGTCCCGCCGATGGGCCTGTTACCGGGTGGGATAACACCCCTAAAACTCTTGATCCGCTGCTCACTGAGGTGCAGCACGCTCTGCCTGCTAAGGTCCGCAAGGGCAAGCACGTGACTGCCGCTGCCGTTATCGTGGCCATTATGGTGGTGGACTGGCTGGTGATGACCGGAACCCCGCTGATTAGCATCATCCTGGCCGCCGCTGTGACTGCCGCTATCGCCCTGGCCTTTAGCGCTTCGGCATGTCATGAGGATGAGCGAGAGATGCGCACCGATAACTTCGTTGAAGCCGTCTACCCTCTGTTGAGGGTGAAGGGCCTGAGCCGTAACCTGGTCAGTGCGGGACGCTGGAAGCGCACCCCGCTACCGGCACCGGCTGCTGAAGGCTCTGAGAACGAAGGCAAGAGGAAGAGCCAGGAAGAAGCAACCAGCCAGGAGGTTGCTGCCGATAATGAGCCCGCGCCCGAGAACACTGCGGATGTGGACAACACCAATACTGCACCGCAGGAAACCGTTAAGTCTCCCGCCCGCTTGAACGCTCAGAAGGTCAAGAGCCTTGGTGCTGCCTCCTGGACGAAAGCCTGCCGGGTGGGGGCGACTGTGCGCCACAACCTCACCGAAGCAGGACATCCTTCAAGCCTGACCGTGCACTACGGCCGCACCGTTGAGGTCACCAACCCCGAGTGGACTGCTAATCTCCTCGCGCTTGCCAACAGCCAGCTCTCCGACGGCACCGTGGAATTCAAGATCGACTCCGTCAACGATCTTCGCAAGAAGCTCGTCCTCAAGGCTGTACCCACCGCCGAACAGCAGGCACTGAACGAAACCGAGGCCGAAAAGAGCGAGCGCCTCTTCACCGAGGACGTTCAGAAAGCCTTGGGCGATACTGCGACCGTTGACTTTGAACGCAATGAAGACGGCGCCATCACGAAGGTCACTGTCCATCACACCAAGAGCATGGAAGTCAGTATGCGTCCCTCCTTGAGGGTCAATACTAGTAATTGGTTGCTGACTCGTTTGCCTGGCGCGTTCCGTTGTAACTGGGATTTGCCGAACGATACGCTGACCTTCAGCCGTCGGAAGGAAATGCCGACGATTGTGACGTTGCCTGCGCATGCCCAGCCGCTGCGTCAGCGTGCCGACAAGATGGCAAGCTATGAGGCCTACTGCCAGTTCAAGATCATGCTTGGTCTGACGGAGGACGGTGAGTGGGCTACCTGGCACCCCAAGAGTGACCCCCACCTGCTTATCGTCGGTGGTACCGGTTCAGGTAAGACCATCAGCCTGCACAACATCATTCAGCAGATTACCCAGGCCGGATACCGCGTCTGGCTCTGTGATGGTAAGCAGTTTGAGCTCATGGGTTACGAATCCTGGCCCAACGTTGAATTGATTGCAGACACCGTTCCTTCCCAGATTCGCGCCATCAAGCTTCTGCACGACATCATGCATGAACGCAACGACAAGCGCCGTGTCCGCGCTGCCAAGAACGGCGGAAAGCGATACCGCGTCATCGACTACGACCCGATCTTCTTCATCGGCGATGAGCTGGCGCAGCTGAAAGCAAACATTGCTGACTTCTACAACTCCCACAAGGTCAAGGGCATGCCCGCAAAGTCCGAGGTGGACAAGTGGCTTGGCTCCATTGCCCGCCTGTCCCGCTCGTCCATGATTCACATGGTCTCTGGTTTGCAGCAGGGTAACGCAGAAATCATGGGTGGTGAAACCCGTGAGAACTACGGTGCTCGTATGACGCTGGGACAGATTAGTAAGGAATCGTCCATGATGATGTGGTCTGATGCGTCTGTGGGATGTGCTGTTCCGCCGGTGAAGGGCCGCGCGTTGGCTTTCCATAATGGCAGGCCGACCATGATTCAGACGGTGTACGCGCCTAACCCTGACCCGGAGCACCCTGATTACGACATCGACAAGCTCAAGCAGGTCATTCCGCAGCATCAGCTGTACACCATGAAGTATGTGAAGGAGCTGGAAGAAAAGACTCAGGTCCATAACGAGAAGACGGATGAGTTTGAGGAAGTACTTACCCCCTGGGATGACTACCTTGAAGCACCCATTCTCGCTGAAGACGATGAGCCGATTGATGTCGAGTTCATCCGCACTGAGGCTCTTGAAATTGAGCTCAAGCACCTGGAAGCTCAAGCACAGGAGAAGCACGAGCCTGAGCCGGACACGCTGACCATGCCTGTCGTCACCCCTGAAGTGGTTATGGAGCCTGAAGTCTCCCACCAGGAGCCTGACGGAAACGCCTTTGATGAGATCATCTGGGAAGAAGAACATCACGGGGGGGCAGAGACTCTTCAGGAAAGCGATCTGGTCGAAATCGATGGAGAGTGGGTCGTCGTTACTTCCTTGTTGAAGAACCCCTTCGGTTCCGGTGGTGAATCGATTCTGGGTTACCGCACCGTCTACGGTGAATCTGGTTCTCTGACCATGAGCCCGAACCAGCCGCTTAACATCCGCCGGGCACGCAGCGAAGAAGAAATCGAAGCTTACACCCGAGAGGAGGGGGAACGCGCATGAACGAACACACCTCGAATAGAGAGACCGACAAGGTCATTACTGCCGTCGTCCTTGCCTTCATGATCCCCTTCGGAGCTATCAGTGCAGGAATTTCCCTCCTCTGGGAGCAGGCTAAAGCTTGGTTCATCTCAACAGGGATTCTGTTGCCGACCCTGCCGCAGACCACCGAAGAGAGTAATAACCAGGCAGCCACCTCAACGCACGCTCTGGTCTCTAGCCCAGACTTGGGCATCGCACTGGACGCGCCGAGAGTCATCTTCCTCTTCTGCATCCTTGCACTGCTGATGATCTTCGCAGACTACTCCGTTCGGGTGAAGAACGCTCGCCGAGCACGCCGCCGATAAAACGCACCTTCAGCAACCCACAGGAAAGACAAGCGGGGGCTGTCGAACTACTCATAGAAGTAGCTCGGCAGCCCCCGTTCCTCGTGCCCTAAGGTACGACTACCGCCCCGCACGATAGATCAAATAGAAAAGCAGCGCCAGAAAGAAAAAGCCATCCATTACTGCTCCTGACGGTACTTCAGCCGGGCCTGCTGCCTCAACCGAGCATCCACGGTATCGGCATAACCACGAGGATACTTATCCGCAGTGTTACGCATATTCTGCCCATACATTACCGGCTTATTGTTGTCCCATCCGTACACCACCGTCTGAGGCGAGACGCAGAATTTATACAGGTAATCCCAGCAGTCGTACTCTTCAGAAATGATGAAGCGGCGTACGGTCCTATCACTGATACAGAACGCCGCCTCAGGATCAACCACGTAGTAATAGATGGGATCCTGCTCATTAAAATTACTATCCGAATAGTACGAGATCTCGTTCCCATCCCGCACCCACGCCTCCAACCACCGATCATAATCAGCACAGGTCGCAACACGCGCACTATCGGCATGGCTCAACGTCAGCTTTTCTAACCGCTCTGCCTCCTCAACCGCCGCAATAAGCTGCGCACGCTCCAGATCCTCAAAAGTCCTTCGAGCCGTACGGCGAGCCAGCATCTCACGCTGCCGACGCATATACGCATCCTGCTCCTGGAACACCCGAATATCCAGAGCATCCACCTCAGGGTGCTCACCCTCAGCACATTCCTCCAATGCAGCCTGCGCTCGCTGGCACATCTGCTGGTCTACCGTGTCGGTGAAAGCCGGAATATGGGGATTGTCGCGGTTAGACGGAGAGCCTTTGCCGTAGATCCCCGGTTCGTTGTTGCTCCAGCCGTAGACGGCATTATTTTCTACGCAGAATGCGGAAAGGTAATCCCGACAGTCATACTGTTTCGGGATGATGAACAGATACTGGCTACCTTCCGGGAAAGAGGCACCGTAGCGGCGGTCTTGAATGAGGCTGACCCAGGTATCAGGGTCCTGCACATAGTGAAGCTGCCACGTGGAGAAGGGATTTGCGCTGTAGTAGGTGATGCTTTCACCGGTATGGAGCCAGTCAATCAGCCATTCGTCGTAGTCTTCAACGGTTGCAGCACGTAGGCAAGTGCTCTGGGTGATGAGATGGTCAAAGAATCGCCGTTCCTCTTCTTCCTGTACGTCCTCACGGTCAGTATCTTGAAAGAGGGCGCTATACAGTATATTTCTTTCGACTCGGTCTTTCTGTTTGCTTTCCTCGCGGTTCTTCTGCCAGGTTTCGTAGTGCTCCAGCAGACGCAAATCCAGCGGGGTGGACAGGGGCTTCACTTCTGAGTCAGGGGCAATATCGGGCACGAAGAGGTTCTTGAAAAAAGTCCTGAGAGTCATGATTCCTCCAGTCTTTAGGAGTTGGCGTACAGGTTGTTCACGTCGTTTTCTGCGTGCGCGAGAACCTGCCCGAAGTTCTTAGGCGATGTTCTGAGATATTCCAGAGGGGAAGCTCCGTTGTACATCAGGGAAGGGCTGGTAATCCACAAGGCTGTCTGCCATTCACTGAAGTGGCCGTCCAGAAGGGTCTGGACGATCTGCTGGATGTGGGGGTCTACGGTTCCGTTAGAGAACTGGAAGATGGGGTAGCCGTTACGCCCGGCACCGTCCTTCAGGCGCAGGATGGTGTGCTTGTTGATGCGGTCGTTGAGGGCTTGGCGGGTGATGCCTCCTAAGTATTCGCAGGTGGTGGCGGTGGAGTAGAGGTCACCGATGATGGATAGGGCTGACTCCGGTTCTTTGTAATCCTTCAGGTGCTTCTGCACTGCTGCTAGAAGGGTAAAGGACAAATCGTGGGCTCGGGCTTCATCAGCAGTGATGTTGCCAGTCTTGATGAGCGCTTCGATGTGTTCGCGAACCGGCGTGAGGACACGGTGGAGGAAGGCGTCGGTATTCATGATGTGATTGGTTGGTGCGGTTGTTCGATAGTTAGTCAGATGGTTGTATCCCGCCGCGTTCACCGCTGCTAGGGTACAGGCGGTGAGCGCAACAGGATACAACCATCATATTTCATGTAAAGCCTAACTGTAAAGTAAGGCATACATAATTATTGGTGGGTTGGGGGTACTCGATAGAGCCCACCCTCCATGTAGAGTGTGCTCTCCAGATGGGGCAGGGGAGAGTGCCCCCTTGAACCGTAGTTAGTCCTCCTCCAGCCTCTCGCGCAAGGCAAAGCCGAAGGTGCCGGGGACCTCGTACAGCGTAGGCAGAAGGACGTTCTGCTGCTGCAGCTCACGGTAGACCTCTAGGGCGAGGCGGGTTTCGAGCACATCAAGGAGCTCTTCGTGCACGCCATGCTCGCTGAACAAGTAAACGTTGTCGTCCTGGCATACGCTGGATGTGCTGATGATGCCGTCGGCTCCAGCTTCATATGCCTTCTGGGCGTACTGCTGTGTGAGGTGGTAGCCGGTGGCCTTATGGTGCCGGTTGCTGATGTCGCGAGCGCGGTATCCGGGTCCGTCACGGCGAGCATCCAAGAGGGTTAGGCGGCGGCGGAGGCGCAGTTTCGACACTCGCACGTCTTTCAGGTCGGAGGAAAGGGCGGCGTAGCTGTGGGCTAGGCGTTCGTGTAAGGCTGCCGCTGCTGTTGTGCCGGTATTGCAGGTGCCTAAGGGGTGCTGTAGATCGAAGCGCCCGCCCCGTCGCTGCCCTGTGCCGGTGATGTAGCTGGGCGAGAAGAAACGGGGGTCGCGCACTGTGCCGTCAGTGTTGTAGGCATCGTGTGAGCGATACAAGGTGGTGAGGTTGGTGCCGGGGCCTACTTGTAGGGTAGGGAAGTGGGTGAGAGTGGCTAGAGTGTCTGGGGGTTCTTTTGAAGGCATGGCCCTCCTTTATCGGTTATTGGTTCTATCGATCTTCAGAGTGGGTCCGGAAGGTGTACTCGTGCGAAGGGGGATAGAAGATTTATGCGACGGTGAAATTCGTCGTGCCATTTAATGTACTGCATCTTGTAATTGGTGAGGTGGGAACCTGGTGACCGGAGCTCCTTGTCAGGGGCGAAAAGAGTGCGTAAAATCGAAAAAGCGCATTTTTTCTCGCAAAATCAAAAGGCATTAAAATGCATTAAATTAAATAATGAAGCCATTAGAAGATTTATGCGACGGACTACATCACATAGTCTCTCTGGGCAGTGGGGCCTAGAAAATCGAAATACCCCGGGGTGTAGAGTAGTTTCAGGTGCGAGAAAAAATATTTGTGACAATATTCACAATCGATGTTTTACTGTGAAAAACAATCACCACACCCACCACAGACCCACTCTTCCCAGCCACAACGCGCACGTGCATGGACAACACAACACCCACCCACAGCCCAGAACAGACCCCGTGATAGCCTGGAAACACCCAAGCACCTGCACGATGCAGCCATATATATGACGCACTCAGCATAAGAACAACAGCGAAGACAATAGAGAAAGACCCCACCACAAAACAGGAAGCCCGAGACCAGAAGCATGCACCTGACCTGGACCAGCTACACCGAAGAGTACGCCACCGACCTGAACCTCACCCTCGACGACATCCAGGCAATGCTCACATCACCTACCGCCTTCCGCGAGCGCGTCTCTGGGCTCATCTACGCTTACGTCGACCGGGGCATCAGAGCCACCATCGACACCCATACATGCACGGTGCTACGCGTCGAATATGACCTGGACCCGGACGCTCTGGATGATTGGTACTTCACCCCCGATGCCCTGGATGACTGCAAACGTCTAAAGACCACACCTGCCGCTGTCGTAGACTCCATCGACGACGCGCAAGCCTACCCAGCAGTGCACATGCGTACCATCTACCGTGGTACCTACGACGTCCTCGCCAACGAACCCAAAAACCAAATCGTCTCCATCGAACCAGCCGGAACCCTTACCAGCACCGACCAGCAAGGCATCCGCCGCATCTCAGGCGGAACCCCGATAGGCTCCATGCCAACTAGCACCACCGAGCTACTGAACCGCGCTCGCCGTGCAGGGTTCGCTGTCTCTGCCTCTGGTTCGGGGCACCATAAGATTTGGGGTTCAGGCACTTCAGGGCAGGGGCTGAGCGTGACCATTCCTGCAACCGCCTCTGACTACCGAGGGCTGCTAAACGCGGTAATGCAGATCCGCTCTACTCTCGGGGTTGATCTACGTCTTCTGTAACCAGCACCTGTGGTGACGCTCATGCGTTGTGTGCTGTGGCTGGTCGGTGACCGCTGTATCCTCTTCCGACCCTGGCTAAGTATTAGAATGAAGGCACGTTCCCCACGCTTTAGTGGGGATGAGCCGATACATTTTTCGATGGTCGGTTTCGATTGTTCCCTGCACAAGCGGGGATAACAGGCTCCAGAAGGGGGCCCCGAAACACTCGGGACACCCCTTCTCTCTTTTTCTTATACGTCGTGACGCTACCTGCTAGTTTACGAACTCCAACCCGCCGTTCTTTGCAATATACTCAGCAACATACGCGCGCACTTCATCCTCGGTAATGACGCCCCGCCCACCACTGAAATAATCAATGTGCAGACTCTTCTCTTCGTCAAACCACAAAGCCATCCGAATCTGCCGCGCCCTAGAATTACTGATCTTCTCACCCCTGAAACTGGCGCTACTGATATTACCCGTGTTGTAAAAGTCGAGGCTAAGGCCAATCGCCTCTCGCCAATCGCTGAAGTAGTAACGCTTCTGGTCACTATAAGGGCGCACCCACGCCTGAAGCTCAATCGCCATAACCCATTTCCTTCCCCCTTCGTACGGACTAAGTAGCAACACTGCTTGCCTACATTATCCCCGCCCCCGCACCTAGCCACCTGCACACAAATGCTATCCTCAAACCAAGCACCCTAACCCCTGAAAGAACCCCTATGACCACCTACACCGCCACCGTCGCCCGCCTCGACGAAAAAGGCAACACCCTACTAATCGCAGCCCAAGCAACCGACACCCTCGCCGGACTCATCGAATGGGGCCAGATGACCCGCGACGACATAAAAACCCCCACCCAACCGCTCACCATCGAAAAGGTCCACGACTTCCTCACCCAAGCCTTCGACCTCCCCAAGACACAAACCCTCACCATCACCCCCGCCCCCGAAGGCACCCTAAGCACCCTTGATGACCTAGAGGACTTCGCAATCCGCCAGCAAGAAGGCTACGACCCCACCGTAGAAGAACTTAAAGAAAAATGGTGGGCTGCCGAACTGTACTTCCGCCACCTGTGCGGAGACGTCGCCACCTACAGGGCATAACCGCCTACACAGCACCCACCCTGCCACCCCCCACCCACCGTGCGCTCGCTAGTTCTGCCTTTATGTGTGGTGTGGATACCATGAAGCCCCGCTCAAGCTAGAAGCTGTAGCGGGGCTTACTCGTTCTATGCGGTTGGTAATGAGCTAGTTGAGGGGCAAGGTGCTAATGATGCACTGCAGGGTCAGGGGATGTCACGGCATATTGGGAATCTGCCTAGAAGCGAACTAGGCGTCTGACAAGCATGAGTACACAGATGAGTAGCAGAGCGATAAATGCAGGTTCCCAGCCAAAGAAAGCAGTTACTGGAACAACGATAGTGAACACATGCGAGTAGGTACGTTGTAGCGAGTAGTTACGTTCTATGAGCTGAGTCAGTGCCGCCGCACCAAAAAGCAGAGCGCCAACAGCGGCTAACGGGAAGAAACCGAAGTTAGCACCTAGCCGGGGGCCTATCGAGGCTAGGATTAAGGCTCCAGCACCGGACATCACGAACAGATATGATCCTTCTGGTATAACGAATCGACCTTCCATAGTTCGCATTTCCGGGTACCCGAAGATGTACCCTAAGAGGCAGTTGAGCCCCATGAAGAGTCCAATGACACTTGATCCAGAATGTTCAACACCAAAAAGTGAGACCAGAGGGTCAGCAATAGTAAGACCGGCTGCCACGCCTGCGACTGCAACTTCGACCTGTTTAAACCGTAGCCCGGGGCGGGGGATAGGGGGTACGAAAATAGCAGGAAGAGTGAGGCAGAGGATAAGGAAGATCGGGATAGCTTGCCTCCAAACTCCTGCTGCACTGAGCATAAGCGCAACTGAAGCGCAGGCGGTAAAGATACCGACGAGAATCTTTGCCGAAACGGAAGGAGCATTACGGTTCTTCCGTGGATCCTTCAAATACCATTTTCTCCACCGGTCAGTTTCTTCTTGACTAAATACAGGCTGCCCCTGGCGACAGGTCGCTGATTCAATAAGACCGGCGCTGTACATCTGCTTAACCGTTCGCTCATCGACGCGAACAGGGCGACCTACTTCTTCAGCGGTCAGATATGCGTGACTCATCATTATCAACCTTATCCGTGAGCTCGAAGAAGAGATCAGTCTTACTCTTGTGCCGTCCTGCTGCGTGGATTTTTAAAGGGTGGGCTTCCTGCACGGGGACCTTCTCTTTATCGTATCGTGTTGTGGGCGGTTCTTATATAAAAAGAGCACATAAAAAACCACATGTTCACTGTTATATGAAAAACGTGTAGTTAATCTACCCAGTATCTCTAGCCCACCCCGCTCACCCTGCACCCCGCCCATCCCCTTTCCTTGCTCTTACCCCGCCGGTAAACCGCCGCGCTCGCTACCCCTGCCCCGTCATACCATCCACCCAAATGACCAACCACCCACCACCAATAACCCCCATCTGCTATCATGGGCACAAAGCTCAGAACCCATAACCCCCTCTTCAATCTTGAGGCAACTTAAACAACACCTACAGCCCCAACGATGAAGAGCACTAGAACACAGAAAAAGGCGGGGAGCGGGGTGATATGAACCTGAGCACCGGGGGCCACGGCCCCAACCTTTTCAGATGTCTACTTACGAATATGACCTAAACCGACCCGAAGGCAACAACAGCGAATACGCTGCACCTCCCCACACCATGGCACATGGGGAGGATTTGTCGTACCCAAATCCGCTATCCACAACCCCGCGACAGGTCGCTACCGAGCCTGCCAGCATTCAGCAATACCTCATCGCTGAACTCTGTGCTGCAGCCACCATCACCGAACAACCCCCTGCCGAACAGCCCACCGAAGCCGACTACCACCGATTCCGCCAACGCATGGCAGAAGGCGGCTACCACCTAGCCACCCTCGACAAAGTCGACCAAAACGCCGCCAAAAACACCGCACTGACCGGCACCAACACCCCCGACACCCACTCCTACACCGTCCGAATCAACCGCATCGGACCCCTCGACATCACCGCCTACTACCAAGCACCCAAAAACCATATCCCCCGCACCCTACTCACCCTGCTCAACCAAGCAGAGGACGACTACAACCATCTGCTGAAAACCGTAGCTGCAGCAGGTGCCTTTGGCGTGTACCCGCTACGCAATACCCCCAGCACTGTCCAGGCTGAAGCGCTCGCCTTCCGCGACAAATACGGCATCTTCCTCTCACCGAAGCCCTGTTACAGCCCCAGCTGCCCCAAATTCGTGTGCCAAAATTCCATCCACCACCGCTGCGTCGCAGCCGTCTCACGCCGCATGGAAATGAACACCCACAGCGCCATGATCACCATCCCCGGCATCATGGGCGCCACCCAGTTCAAGCCCATCTGGGACGCAGTACTCAAAGGCATCAAAGCCGCCAAACTGCCCAAGGGTCAAGAGTGCATCGGTGTCATCGAACCGCACTCTAACGGCATCACCACCGGCGCCATGCACCACGCCCAAAACAACAACCAGGGCTCGCTGCACTACCACCTCATCAACCCCCTTGACCTACCGGCCAACACCACCATCACCGCCGCCGAAGACATCCTAGATACGCACATCCGCGCCGCGCTCGCTAAGGCTGGTCTCAATGTTGACGTGCATGTACAAATTTCCAGCGTTGAAGACCTCAAGCAGAAAACTGACTACATTGCCTGGTATCTCTTCAAGAACCTGGATGTAAAGTCGCACTACCGCTACGCTGCCGGGCACGACTCCTCAGGGTTCAGCCTGTACAAGCGCCACATCGAGCTGAACTCGCAAGCCCCGGGTAACTCGCCCTACTACAGCTATACTCAGATGTTCTTCCGGCCCTTCGATCCTGCCAGCACGTTCTCCACTAAGAAGAAGGCCACGAATAAGAGCACCGAGAATATCGTGCCTGCACTGTCAGCTGACTTCAACCGCCGTTACATTGGCGCTATCGAAGGTAAGTTTGCATCTCCGGTTACCTGGGACACCGACACCGGCGAAGAAGTCACGATTGAGCGCACCTATAGGGGCCGTACCTGGACTGCCACCGGACACATCATTACCACTACCGCCCGACGTCATGTGCCCCAAGGACCCTACACCACTTTGGATAGCTACCCTGAGCAAACCATTGCAGAAGCTATCGAGCTGTGCCGTACCCAGCTGGAGCAGACTCTGAACGAGCAGCTAGATGCCTCCATTGAGCAGTGGGAACTAACCGACCCACCCGCCCCGGAACAGTGCCGTCGTGTACTGTGTGCTGCTGCTACCAGCCACCTGCGCTACAGTACCGTGCGGATTAGGGCGCCGCCCCCACACCGCTGAAAGCGTTACCCAATTGCGCCATTGCTTCAATATGGCGCCCACCATCATCACCGTCTGCGCACAGGACCTATATGGCAGACCCGGTATGCACTTTACCCCATGGTGCATACCGGGGCTTTGCCATGCCTACTGCCTGCCGGTCACTTCCTTCTTGAAAGATAGCAATCACCCCTCCTGTACTCACGCAAACCCCGCAAACCACCCTTCTATACGGCCCTATATGCGCCATATAAGGCCGCTACCCGACCTGAAGGAATAAATGGGCATCGGCAATACTAAACGCCCACAGCGGCGCTCACAGTACCTAAGAACCACCCTGTCTTGCTTGCCAGCGCCTGGAACCCCACCCAAAAAACCCACCACCAACACAGCTTGCTATGGAAACAGTAGAACCCCCGAAACAAAAGTAAGGGGCACGAACGAAAGGCCTCCATAGCAATGTGGACAACCATCAAAATCCTCAAACCCCTGACCATCATCTTCTGGATGGCACTACACGCAACCTCAGCACTCGCCGCTACCATCATCCTCATCACCCTCGGTAAAACCAGGATTCTCACACCCAACACAACCGCCACCCTCACCTACCTCAAAACCACAGCAGCCCTCTACTACCGGCAGCTAGCCCTCACCACCATAGAGACCGGCGCCTACCAACCAACCCCGTACTGGGAGTTCATTACCTATACCACCATCGAAACCGCCCTGCTGGTTGCTCATAACCCCACAACCTTAGCTACTATCACCATCCTTGCAGCCCTTACCGCTACCATCCGCTACGCGCTGGTGCTGTACCTTTTACGTGCAGAAACAGCCACACAACTAACCCCACGGCAAGCAGCGACATACCAGCGCATAACCCAAGCAACATGTCTCCTCATCCCGGCAAGCACCCAACCACCCAAACCTAAAAACCTCTGGTACTATCTGCGCCGACTCACACGCTTCCTGATGTACCTGACACTGAAATAACCCCGTACAGCCGCTTCACACAGCCTTTTTGCCCTCGGGGAAGTCGCCTAGCACGGTAAGCTTCCCCGAGGGCATACCCAAACCTTCTACAACCCACACACCCCAGACAGCTACGCACAAAAACCTTCACCCATCCGCAGATAATAGTTAAGCTGTGTTTGTCATCCGTCATCATGAGAAGACACCCCCCCAGCCGCACTTGATTAGTGCCTTGCCGAGGCTCTGCTATACCAGCTCATAGCCTCCACACCCACAGCCTCTACAGTATTTCAGGGCACGAGAAAGCCCCGAACCCCTAACAGAAGAAGAGGGGATCAGAGCTATCACGCTACCCTATCTCAGGAGCAAGGAAACTCAGCGGCAAGGCGCCTATCCCATCAGGACAAGCAGCTGAACCAGCACCGGCAACAACCAGTCCACAGCGCTAGGTAGATACCTCACCACAGCTACCCGACACACACGCCCAACCGCAGCTGTGTCTTGTGTCCCTGTAGCCGTAGCTGTGTCCATTTCCCACTGCACCACAGGCACCAGCACCCAGTACCTCAGCACAGCCCCGAGGACAGCTACCGCCACTAGCAGTAGCGCCAACCCAGGACGCTGCCCCAAGCTCACGCAGGCGTCGATACCTTCCTGCAGTACCCACTCCCAGTGCCGCTTAGGCATCAGGACATATGCCTCAGCCAGCTTGCGGGGCATCTGATAGGTGTAGAGTACCGCGCTCGCCATCAGGTGCTTGAGAGCTGCCTGGTGGTCTTCAGGAATCGATGCGCCGTACAGGTGCATGACAGTCGCCGCCGCCATGTAGGAGACGATGTGCATAGTGATGGTCACTAGAGTGACAGCGAAGGTCGTAATCATCGGAAATACCCGACTTTCTGTTCATGACCCCAACCGGTTGTCGAGGTCTTCACTATGTACATATCGGGATGCGAAAAAATTTTTTTGGGGCAGTATCGATACCCTCCACGTCCAGCTGCTTCTAGTCATGACCTAGATTTCTAGCCTGCTCATCATCGTCTCGGTTAGAGATGCAGACACACCCTTCATTGACAGCCCCCGCACCCACCACCCCCGCCCCCCTCCTTCCTGCACACCCCGCACCCCGCACCCCGCA
>NZ_CAUOUU010000016.1:0-43285 GCF_963507905.1 uncultured Rothia sp.
CCGAGTTTAAGCTTTCCTTTGGTAAGGCGTATCTTGCTCCGGTTTATGACTTTGCTAGCAAAGAGATTGTTGCCCATTCCATCTCGATGTTCCCTAATCTTGCCCAGCAGCAAGAGATGCTTCAGGTACTCATGGATGCCAAACCTGAAGGGGCTGAGCCGATTTTGCACTCGGATATGGGTTGGCAGTATCAGCACGAGATTTACATCAGTACGCTCGCTGAGAATGGTTTCATTCAGAGTATGTCACGCAAGGGTAACTGTATCGACAATGGTGCCACTGAGCAGGTTTTCGGACACCTGAAGGATGAGTTTTTTCGTGGTCAAGACTGGCAGACTTTCGAGAGTTTCAAGGCCGACCTTGATGCCTATATCACGCATTGGAATACGGTAAGGCGTCAGGTAAAGCTTAGGGGCCTGACTCCGGTTGAGTACCGGGATCAGGCCCTGCAGGAGGCCGCGTAGCGGCTACTATTTAAAGCGTCCAAGTTTCGGGGCGCAGTTCACCTCGTGCAGGCGGGGCTTCTTCTTTTGCCCAGCGCAAGCGCAAAGGGGTGAGGCTCTCCCCTATGCTGGATATAAGCCAGCACCGGAGCAGGAAGGGCACACCGCCATGAACCTCAACAAACTCTTAACCGCGCTGCGGCAACGCAAAAACACCCCGGCACACAACCAGCAGGCCGGGCGGCACGAACGCTACACGCACGCCCTCGAACAATTCCGCGACGGACACCAGCCCGCCGTACGCCTCCGCGGGGTGTACACGCTTGCAAACCTCGCAGACGAATGGCTCACCGACGATTCCCTCCCCGAGCAGGTGCGCCGCGAAGAAGCCCAAGCCATCGTCGACGCGCTGACCGGGTGCATCCGCACGCCCTACCCCCTCGCGCAGAAGCGGCAAATCCTAGAAGCAGACGAGGCCCCCGAAGGGTACGAAGGCAACTTTACCCGCGATCAGGAAGCACTACGCGAAGAGCAGCTGGTGCGCCGCACAGTCTTCATGGAGTTCAGCCGCCGCCTCGCCGCCGTCGCCGAGAGCACCAAGGCAGACAGCGAGGAAAGCAAGCACGCGGTGCCGCCAATATCACCCATGTGGGCTGACCTGCGTTTCAACTTTAGCGGCGCACCCATCTTCTACCCGCTACAGCAGCTGCACTTTCAGAACGCCGACTTCGCCTCCGCAACCTTCTATGGTCCGGCGGATTTCTCCGGCGCAACCTTTCGCGGTGACACCAGCTTCTCCGCGGCACAGTTCACGGCTGACGCATCCTTCCAGGGCGCGAATTTCAACGACTGGGTGGGCTTCAGCACCGCACACTTCGCGGGCGCGGCAGGGTTCAGCGGGGCTCATTTTGCGGACGCGGCAAGCTTCGCGACCGTAACCTTCACCGGCGAGTCTGACTTCTCAGACGCGATCTTTTCGGCTGCGGCTGACTTCGCGGTATCCGCCTTCAAATCCGATGCTGACTTCTCACGTTTGAACGCCGCAGGCATAGCCAGCTTCGCGGCGGTCACCTTTGACGGAAAGGCAGTGTTCACCGCCTCCACGTTCCACGATGAAGCACACTTCGCCGCGTCGGTCTTCAACCGTCCGGCAGTGTTCTCTAAGTCGTTGTTCGGCGGGGTCGCGCGCTTTGCCGGTATAGTGACCAAGCAGTCCGCAATGTTCAGCAACGTACGCTTTACGGGCGCGGCGGACTTTAGCGGGGCGTCCTTCACACAGTACGAGGATTTTGGTGGGGCGCGGTTCGACGGCGACGCCACGTTCAGCCGGGCGTCTTTTATTGCGCTTCCAAGGACGCGCTATGAGATGGACTTCCCGCAGCACGCGAACTTCGGTAACGCGGCCTTCGCGCAGGATGCCGACTTTAGTCAGGCGACGTTCACGGCGCATGTCGGCTTCTACAAGGCGACGTTCGCGCGGGCGGTGAGCTTCAACGGGGCGAACTTTGAGGGCGCTTACTTCGCGGATGCGACGTTCGGTCAGCGGGCAGATTTCAGGCAGACTAGCTTCATGTATGTTAAGCCGTCCTTTGAGGCTTTGGATAGGCGGCTGCAGAGGGCACGGTTCTCGGCACAGGCGGATCCGCAGGGTTACCTGTTCGAGGCACGCCCGGAGAGCCCGCACGGTTTCAGCTGCGGCGAGGCACAGCTTCTTAATAGAACGTTCATTCTCCCTCTCGGTGCTGTGCTGTACGACCCGGATTCCTGGGACGAAGAGAAGCAGGAGTACACGCGCCTGAGTGAGCCCGCGCAGTAAAACCTAGCCCCCCCCCCCGTCGGGGAAGCTCCCGCACACAGACCCCGCTCGCGCATCCAGCGCTGGCGGGGTCTTTGCTTGTGACCGGGCGTGACTCATGGCTAGTAGCTTTACCCTATGCTGGAAGGTGAACGTTCCTATCAGAGAGGACAGGAGAACATAGTGCCCCGCAATAACGCATCATCCGCTCCAGAGAACCCAGTAATCCCGAAAGCTCAGGAGAATCCTTGGTATATCCAGCACTTTACTAAGCTCCTTATTGGTTTTGGTCTGGGTGGCGGCGCGATTGCGATTCTTCTGCCTTGGATGCTGTGGTTTTTCTGCGGTATGAGCTCTGGCAGTTCAGATCAGCTGCGTCTGCATCTGTTGTACGTCACTGGCGGTATTATTGCGGTTCTGACTCTTCTGCAGACTAACTGGAAGAACCAGGGTGACCGTCTCAAAATTGATGCCGATATCAAGAAGAATGAGCAGGACGCAGAGAAGAACGAACGCGACCATATCCGCCAGGTTCATGCAGAGCGTCGTAGCCGCTATACCAAGGCTGTCGAGCAGCTAGCTGACGAAAAAGCCACTGTCCGTCTGGGCGGTATCTATACCCTTGTGGGTTTGGTCGATGAGTGGCTCGCTGATGACACCTTCAATCCTGAAGAGCGGCAGAAAGAGGGCCAGGTTATTATCAATAATCTTTGCTCCTACATTCGTTCACCCTTCACCCTGGCGTTAAAAGCAGAGATGTTTGAGGGCGATTCAGAGCCTGATAACTATGAAGGAAATTTCTCCAAAGATCAGGCGGCATTTCGCGAAGAACAGGATGTACGCCGCACTATCTTCGTTGAAATAGGCAAGCGCAGTAGCATCGTAGATGAAATTACGCTGGACAAAACTTCCATTACGTCTGGCGTGTGGAGCAACTTTGAATTCGATTTCAGTCGAGCACCGATTTTTTATCCCCTCAACAGCCTCACGATTGAAAAAGCCAATTTCTCATTTTCTAATTTCTATGATTATGCAAACTTCAGCAAGACTACTTTTATTCAGAATGCAGATTTTAGCAATGTTGTCTTTGTCCAGGGAGCAGACTTCAGCCGGACAGTTCTCATTCAAGATGCAGACTTCAGCAAAGTAGCTTTCTCGCAAGATGCAGACTTCAGCTGCGCGACATTTGTCCAAAATGCATACTTTGGCAAAGCGTTTTATACCCAAGACGCAAACTTTGTTGGTGCTTCCTTCATTCAAAACGCAAACTTCAGAGAGGCAACCTTTACTCAAAACGCAAACTTTAGCAATGTAATTTTCAACCAAGATGTGAGCTTCGTGCAAGTAACCTTCAAGCAAAATGCAGACTTCAGCTGCTCCGCCTTCGACCAAGGAACAACCTTCATTGGAGTAACCTTCAGTCAAAATGCAGAGTTCAGCTGGGCAACCTTTACCCAAGGTGCTCAGTTCAGCTGGGTAGTCTTCGTCCAGGAAGCAGATTTCAGCAATACGACATTCCACGAGGACGCAATTTTCAATGAAATAGATTTTGCTAAAGAGGCATACTTCAACAAGGCATTCTTCGCACAAAAAGCAAAATTTGACGAAATAAGCTTCACAAAAAACGCATATTTTAACGGCGCAATCTTCACTAAATACGCTGGGTTCCGTGATACTACATTTGAAGCAGACGCAGAATTCATTGGAACATCGTTTACAGGCACTGCAGTTTTCTGCGATGTGTCTTTCCTGAAGAGCCCGCCAATCTTCCTAGTTGAAGATGCCGAGTCGGGTAATGTATACCGGGCTCGGTTCGCTGCGTTGTCTGCCGGTTCGGAGGCTGCAGGTCAGGCGGCGCATAACTTCGCGGTGTACGAGGATACCCTGCCTATTCTTCTGGGTACAGCCGAGCTGAACGGCGTAGACCACCATATCCCGGTCGGTACGGTGCTCTTCGATCCAAACTCATGGGACGAACGGCTGGGAGAATACATGAGTCTGAGTGCGCCTGCTCAGTAATATCCAGAGGCCCCGCCGCGTTGAATATGCGGTGGAGCTTCCGACTGTGACCGACAGAAGACCATGTCAGAGGTTTTAAACGCTATACTGATAAAACGACAATTCTTTTCAGAGACGACAAGGAGCTAGGAATTATGACAAAGCCGTCTAGAGGTTCCAACGAGCCTAGGGAAAGCCAGGCCTGGTTTTACCCAGTTTTCTTCTTTTTTGCTGTGATTGGTGTGCTCATTGCATTTCTTCTTCCCCAATCAATCCCCGGACTCTCCGATGATGGTAATACCGTTGTCAGCGTTCGTCAGAGTATACTCGCAGTATTGGCTGGTGCCTTGACCGCGCTTACGCTATGGGAAACCCATCGCAAAAATACTCAAGAGAAAGACAAGAACGACCGCGATCACATTCGCCAGGTTCATGCTGAACGCCGTAGTCGCTACACCAAAGCTATCGAGCAATTGGGGGATCAAAAGGCCCCGATTCGTCTAGGCGGCGTGTACACGCTAGTAGGTCTAGTCGATGAGTGGCTCACAGATAAGAGTATTAAAGAGGTTGACGACCGCAGCAAGGAAGGTCAGGTTATTGTCAATAGTCTTTGTTCCTACCTTCGAGCACTACCCCCTACGACAAAACTCTCAGACCTAGAGAAGGGAGAATACCCATCCGATGAGGCAGAAGTACGTATTGCCATCGTCAAAGAAATTAGTGCGCGGATTAATTATAACTCCAACTCTCAATGGTCAGGTCTTAAATACGACCTATCGAATATATTTTTCTTCTACCCCATAAATTTCTCACAGTGCATCTTTAAACACCCCGCCCTATTTAACGATTCATATTTTGCAGAGGGGGCAAGTTTTGAAGAGGCAGTTTTCAACGCTACAACTAATTTCTCGGGGGCAATTTTCAGAAAAAAAGCAGACTTCCGTAAAAGTTACTTCACGTGCACACTTAGCGAGGCAATAATTAATACTTTAAACAAGAAAGATTACAGTTTTATTGCTAACGATTTTTCCAAGACCACCTTTATGGAAGGGGCTAACGCAAACTTCTCACGAGGAGAAGTTCATGGAGACATAACATTCCATGAATCCGAGTTCAAAGAGGGTATAACTTTATCCCAAAGAACTTTTTCTGGTTCTACTTCTTTCACCGGCGCAAAGTTTGAAAAGTCTACTAATTTTTATGCTACCTTCGTGAATAGCGCACCTGAATTTGTTATGAAAGACAATAACGGAAAGGAATATAAAGCAAAATTCTCGATTGGTGCATTTGTTAACGATTACGAAATGGAAACAAATCCCGACGGTAAATCATTTGCCCTAGAGGACCTTACTTTGTCCAATAGTTGGAAATTTACCATTCCTGAGGGTTGCGAGCTTTTCGACCCCAATCCTTTGCCCGCGCCCAAACCGGAAGAAAACAAAACCGAATAGCATTCACCTCTAAAAGGCCCCGCCGGTCCCCTCGTCGGCGGGGCCTTTGCGCACCCGGGTCCGGTAACAACAGCCCACCGGCGAGCGCATCCGCCCGTCACGTCGCCGCCCAAAGTGCCGCCCGCAAAGCCGCCCCGAACACCCACCGTGCCCAACCTCCCCCTACCCCACCGATACACTAGAACCATGTACCGAATCATGACTGTCTGCACCGGCAACATCTGCCGCTCCCCCGTCGGCGAATACCTCATCCGCCAGCACGCCCAAGAAGCCGGCGTGCCCGTCACCGTCACCTCCAGCGGCATCAGCAACGAAGAAGAAGGCAACCGCATCGACCCGCGCGCCGCCGCGCAGCTCACCACCCGCGGTATCGACCCGTCCGCGCACCGCGCCAGCGTCTTCACCGTCGAGGACTTCGACCGCAACGACCTCATCCTCGCCATGGACGCACCCCACTACCTGCGCCTCAAAGCCCTCGCCCGCAACGACGACGACAAAGCCAAAATCCGCATGATGCGCAGCTTCGACCCGAAGGTCACCACCACCCACCTGGACCAGCTCGGCATCTACGACCCCTGGTACGGTAGCGAACGCGACTTCGTGTACACCACCGGCCTCATTGACGCCGCCGCACGCGGCCTCATCAACCACCTCAAGCAGGAAGGCGACGCACAGTGAGTCAGCGTATTCCCCTGAACCAAAACCGCCGCGTCACCGGCACCACCGAAATCCTGGAACTCTGCAAAGACATGCTGCGCCTGGAGCACGGCATCGGCAACGACTTTGACATGGACACCGCCGAATTCACCGAATTCCGTGCGCAGTTCCTTGCCGACTTCGCGCAGATCCCGCTGATTATCGGCATTGACGGCCGTAGCGGCACCGGCAAGACCAGCCTCGCCGCGCAGCTTGAGCAGGAGCTCACCGCCGCCGGCCACAGCGTGCACGTGCTGCACCTGGACGACTTCTACCCCGGCTGGGACGGTCTCTTCGACGGCGTGGAGGCGTGGGACGCGCTGTCCGTGCAGCTGACCGAAGGTATTGCCGGAACCTACACCCCGTGGGATTGGGAGGCGGGCGCCCCCGGTGAGGTGCGCACCGTCGACCCGGCGGCTACGCAGGTCATCATCTGTGAGGGTGTCGGCGCGATTGCGGGCGCCTGCGAGGTGCGTATTCTCACCACCGCCCCGGACGAGGTGCGTTACGAACGCGCCATGGCTCGTGACGGTAACACGTTCCGCCCGCACTGGGAACGCTGGGCGGCGCAGGAGGAGGCGCTACTCGCCGAAATCCCGGAGGACTACGCGACCGTGGACTTCATCTACGACAGCGCGGCACAGTAGCAGCCGCCTACAAGACAGTAGGGCCCAATGCTTGGTGTATCTCGAAGCATTGGGCCCTACGGCTGTTCAGAGGCTATTTTATTGAGGCGCTGTTTTATTGAGGCATGGGAGCCGGGCTAGCGGATTCCATGCGGTCTTTATCCCAGTAGGTTGAGGTATTGCTCGGCGCGTGCGTGGAGGCAGTGCCGTCTTTTTCGTTACCCGGGTTGTTGTTAGAAAGCACAGCGAGGATTACGAGCAAGACGCAAGCTATGAGCAGCAGGATGCATAGCAAATATTTGTAATAGTGGTTGCGCATCTGAGGTGCTCCCTCCGGTTGTATCGCGTGGTATGACCAACGTAAGTTATGCCGTTGGGCCTAGCAATGCTTCTCAAGAATATTTCTCAAATATTTCTGCACGCACTGTGGCTGAGCGGCAGGCTAAAACAAACCGCGAAAGGGGCGGTGTTATCTCTCCAACGGAGTGTGACTAACACGCCCCTTTGCCCCAGCATGCGTTGGGTGCAGCCACGTTTTCCGGAAGCGCCCTCAGGGTATCGCACAGACGCTCTCCGCAGCGGAGCAAGGAGAGGCGGAGCGTCTGTGCGACGGGTGCCCCTGCGTAGGCGCGGAGGAAATATGTGGCGCACCCTCCCCCCGCCCCTGTAGGAGCGTGGATAACGCCGTCCCTTTGCTGCACCTTGCTGTACCTGCGCAGGCAGGCGGCATCGCCCGTAGTGACATCAGGGTGCCCGAGCTCTGCGAGGGCGGGTCCCCTGTAGGAACGAGGGCGAACGCCGCCTTCCAAGCCAACAAGCAAGCCGACCAGCAAACCAACCCAGCACAAAGGAGCTAAGCGGAGCGTCCCTCCCACGTCGAAAAAATGTCAAACATTTAACTTACGAACCCACGCCCAATTCTGCTACCGTGAACAAGTTGTGCTTCCAGCCTGCGCAAGCTCACCCCCGGGTCCGGTACCGCCGCATCCACGTCTTGTAGAGCCGCAGGCGCCGTTGCACGCGCATCACACAGAAAGAAAAACTAAGACTAATGTCTTCGAAGTCGGTTAAGACCTCCTTCGGGCTATCGCCCCTTTTCATTGTTGTTCTGGCGCTGCTGACCGCTATCGCGCCGCTCGCTACGGACATGTACCTGGCGGCGTTGCCCGCAGTCGCTGAGAATCTGAACACCACCAGCACGAACGCATCGCTGACTCTGAGTGCGTTCATGGTGGGTATGGCGCTCGGCCAGCTGGTCGTGGGTCCGCTGTCGGATAAGACGGGCCGCCGCAAGCCGCTACTGATCGGTGCGATCATCTGTTTCATTGCGACGGTGGCGTGTGGTTTCGCGCCGAATATTGAGCTGCTGATTTTTGCGCGTTTCATGATGGGCTTCACCGGTTCGATTGGTGCGGTGCTGGCGCGTTCTATCGTGGCTGATACGACTGAGGGTCTGGCGACCGCTAAGCTCATGGGCGTCATGATGATGATTAACGGCTTCGCGCCGGTGCTTGCGCCGCTGTTTGGTGGCTGGGTGCTGTCGTGGGGCAGCTGGCGCGATATTTTCCACGTGCTCGGCGTGGTCACCGCGATCATGATGCTCGGCGTGGTCTTCGTGATTAAGGAGACCCTGCCGGTTGAGGAACGCTACCAGGGCAGCGCCCTGAGCGTGTACTCGGAGCTGCCGAAGGTCTTCAAGATTCGCCGCTACCTGGGTTTCATGCTGACGATGTGCTTCGCGTTTGGTGCGCTGTTCTCGTACATTTCCGGTTCGACGTTTGTGTTGCAGAAGATTCTGGGCTTGTCCGAGACTGAGTTCACGATCGTGTTCGGTGTGAACTCGTTCGGTATTGTGCTGTTCAGTGCGATTGCGACGAAGCTGGTGGGTCGTGTGGCGCAGCGCCGCATCGTGAACACCGGTGTGGTGAGCCTGCTCGTGGTGTCCGTGCTGCTGACGGTCAGCTTCCTGGTGGGTATTTCGCTGGTGCCGACGCTGATTCTGCTGTTCCTGCTGACCAGTTCGTGCGGTCTGATTTTTGGTAATGCTTCGGCGTTGGCGTTGAACGAGGCGCGCCACATGGCGGGTAGTGCGTCGGCGGTGATGGGTACGGTTCAGGCGATGCTGGGTGCGTTGGCGGCGCCGCTGGTGTCGTTTGCGGGTGAGCATGAGTACCTGCCGATGGGCTTCTCCATTCTGGGTTTTGCGGTCCTGACGGCGCTGGTGCTGTGGACTACGCCGCGTAAGGATTCGGACTACTCGGCTGACGGTTTGAGCCACGGTGCTGGTGAAGGTCAGGGTGCTCCGGCGGCGGGCCACTAGCCTGTTGTTTTTTGTGTAGCTAAAGCCCCGGATGGGCAACCTGCTGAGGGTTGCGCGTCCGGGGCTTTGCTGTGCCCGTACATAAAGCGTAGGGGCTGCCGCGTTTTCCGGATGCGCCCTCAGGGTGTCAGCCCGGACGCTCTCCGCAGCGGAGCAAGGAGAGGGCGGAGCGTCCGGGTGACGGGTGCCCCTGCGTAGGCGCGGAGGAAATATGCGGCAGTCCCTTTTTGTACGCGTTTAGCTCTGCTGCGCCAGGTAGTTCAACAGCGTGGCGGTCAGCTCCGGGTCATGCGCCAGCGCCGTGCCGTTCAGGTGAGTCACCGGCGCAATCAGACGCACCGACGACGCCAGCCACACGCCATCCGACTCGAACAAATCCTGCGGGTAGAGCGGGCCGAAGCCCAGCTCCCAACCGGCCTGGCGTGCCGCCTCGAACACCGCGCCCTGCGTGGTACCGGGCAGGATGCCGTGGCTCGGTTCGGGCGTGTACAGTACCTTCTTGCCGTCCTCAATCTTGGCGACCAGCACCGAGGAGGTGGCACCCTCCAGCACACGACGCTCATCGGTAATGAAGATAGCGTCATCCGCGCCGCGCTCCTGCACGTACCGCAGAACCGCCATATTCACCGCGTAGGAGAGGGTCTTCGCACCCGCCAGCAGCCACGGGTAGGCGCTGTTGTCCATCGGCTCGTGGCCGCGCGGCAGCAGCATCGCCTTCACGCCCTCGGTGCGGCGCTTCACGATGGATGCGGGCACCGGCGACGCCATAATCAGCGTGTACGGGCCCGGCTGCATGGAAGTCACCGCCTGGGTGGGGCCGCGCGAAATAATAATCTTCACGATGTGCTCTTCGCCCAGCGCAGTCTCGGCACCGGCGGTCGCCTCACGCATGAGGCGCTCCACCGCCGAACGCAGAATCTCAGGTTCCGGGTCAGGCAAATCCAGCATGCGCGCCGACGACTCGAGGCGGGACAGGTGCATGCCGAGCTTACGCACGCGACGATTGACGGACAGCATGGTCTCGAAGACGCCGTCGCCGCGGGTGAAGCCCTGATCATCAACGCTGATGAGGGGCACGGACGGGTCAACGAAGATGCCCTGCGGGTTCTGCTCGTTCAGAAGAATAACGGTACTAGACATAGTCTTATTGTACGTTCGCTGCCGAACAGTAGGCAGGAGGCGCCTGTACCTTCCTGAAGCGACATCAGGGTGCCCGAAGCGAAGCGAGGGCGGGTGCCCCTGTAGGAGCGAAGGAAGAGTGCGAGCGCCTCCCTACTCATGTCCCAAGTGGAGCTAGGCGCGGAGGAAATATGCGGCACCTCGCCTCCCTGTAGGAGTGAAGGAAGAGCGCGAGCACCTACGTATCCCAGCGCGGGAAGACGGTATCGCCCGTAGTGACATCAGGGTGTCCGAAGCGAAGCGAGGACGGGTTCCCTGTAGGAACGAGGACGAATACCGTCTCCCCAGCAGAACCAGAAACGGAACGGTCTAGGCCCAGAGGAACTGGATCGTACCCGCCGCAATAGATGCACCGTACGCAACAGCGATAATGACGGCGGCAGCAATGCTCACGTGCACATCACGCGGCGAATAGGACGGCACACGAGCCCAGGTGCGTTCGCCTGCGCCGAAGCCGCGCGCCTCCATGGTGATGGCGAGGCGGGAGCCGCGGCGGATAGCCTGCACCAGCAGGGCGAAGCTCTGACCGCCAAAGGTTTGTGCACGCCCAATGAGGGATTGGCCTGCACCGAGTCCGCGGGCGCGTCGTGCCTGGCCGAGGGCGTTCCACTCGGCGAAGAGGATGCCGACCAGGCGCAGTGCGGCGACGGTGGCGAGCACGAATCGGGAGGGCAGTTTGAAGGTCTGTGCGAGGGAGTCGCCGAGGTCGGTGGGGTCGGTGGTGAGTACGAATGCGAGGGTGGGTAGGACCATGGCGAGGGAGCGGATCATCATGGCTGCGCCGACGGCGGCGGAGTCGGTGGTGATGCTGTTGAAGCCGAGGTCGAGGATGGTGGCGCCGGTTTTGGCGCTGAGCATGGCGACGGACCAGCCGGTGGTGATGACGGCGATGAGGATGGGCCAGAAGCGGGTGAGGACGTTGACGGGTCGGAAGCCGACGAGGATGAATCCGAGCAGTTCGAGGGCGAAGAGGATTCCGGAGGTCAGCGGGTCGCGTACGATGAGTGCGGCGATGATGAGGGTGAAGGAGACGATGAGTTTTACGCCGGCGTTGAGGTTGCTGAAGTAGCTGGTTCGGTCGATGGTGCCGAAGAAGTCGGTGTTCATGCGTTCTCCTTTCCGGGGGTTGCGAGTGCTTCGAGAGTGATGGATTTGCCGCCGAGTGCGGCGGTGTAGTCTTCGTCGTGGGTGATGGAGATGACGGCGGTGCCGCCTGCGAGGAGTTCGCGGATGAGGTCGACGAGTTCTGCCCAGGTTCGTGCGTCTTGGCCAAAGGTGGGTTCGTCGAGGATGAGGATTCGCGGTGCGGTGGCGAGTGCGGATGCTACGGAGAGCCTGCGTTTTTCGCCGCCGGAGAGGGTGAAGGGGTTGGCGTCGAGCAGGTGGGTGAGGCGTAGGCGGGCCGCCAGGTCGTCGGTGCGTGCGGCGAGCTCGTCTTCGTTGAGGGGTTCGCGGGTGAGTGCGGCGAGGCGGCGGGGGCCGAGTTCGAGTTCTTCGCGCACGGTTCCGCGGATGAATTGGTATTCGGGTTCTTGGAAGACGTAGCCGATGCGGCTGAGCATTTGGGCGGGGGTCCAGGTGGGCACGTCCCAGTGGGCGCGCTCGCCGCCGTGGTTACGCAGCGCGTCGGTGGCGGTGAGGGTGCCGTTGGGCGCGGTGAGGAGCCCTGCGAGGGTGAGGGCTAGGGTTGATTTGCCGGCGCCATTGGGGCCGAGCACGCTGAGGTGTTCACCGGCGTGCAGGGTGAGGTTGATGCCGCTGCGCAGTACGGGCAGGTCAACCGGTGCAGGTGCGGGGGTGTCGCCGAGGCGTTTGATGGTGCGGCGGCGTGCGCGTCGTTGTTTGGGGGTGGGTTGTGCGCGGGTGATGCTGAGGTTTTCGGCGCGCAGTAGCGCCTCGCCGTGTTCGCTATCGCTGTCGCTCTGCGGTGCACGCGGCACGTAGTTGGGTACCCACACGCCCGCGTCGATGAGTTCTTGGCGGGCTTCGGTGAGTACGGTGTCGGGTGCGCCGTCGTGGGTGATGGCGCCGCCTTCGCCGAGCACGATAATGCGGTCCATGTGCGGTGCCCAGATGCTCACGCGGTGTTCTACGACGAGCAGGGTCGCGCCGGTGGCTTGCGCGGCGGTGAGGATGCTGTCGCGCACCTCCTGCACGCCGGAGGGGTCGAGGTTTGCGGTGGGTTCGTCGAGGATCATGGCGCCGGGGTGCATCGAGAGGATGCCCGCCAGGCCGAGGCGCTGCTTCTGACCGCCGGATAGTGCGCTGCTGGGGTGGTCAAGGGGCAGGTGGTTGAGCCCTACCGCGGTGAGGGCTTCGGTGACGCGACCCCAGATTTCTTCGCGGGGTACGCGCAGGTTTTCGGGGCCGAACGCTACGTCGTTGCCGACGGTTGCCATGACGATGGAGGATTCGGGGTCCTGCTGCATCATGCCTGCGGTGCCGCGTGCTTCGGCGGGTGCTTGCCCGTTGATGGTGATGGTGCCGCCGGCGGATTCGCCGTCGTCATCGTGGAGCACACCGGCGATGGCGTGCAGGAGCGTCGATTTGCCGGCGCCGGAGGTGCCCAGCAGCAGGACTTTTTCACCGGGGTTGATGGTGAGGTTGAGTCCACTGATGACGGGTTCTGGGCGTCCGGGGTGGTGCCAGCTGAAGTTGTTGAGCTCGATGCGCGCCCCGCGCGGTGTTGCTTCCATGATGGTTCCTTAGCCTTGTGGCTGCTGTAGTGTGCCGAGTGGTGACTAGTTGCTGGTGGTTAGCGGCGGGTCTTGCCAGAAGCCAGCGAGGAGAGCACACCGGTCTTGGCGAGGTTCTGCACGAGAATCCATGCGAGGAAGCCTGCGATCACTGCGCCGGAGATGACGGCGCACGCTACGTAGATGATTGCCTTGACCGGTTCCATGTCGGGGTAGTAGATGAAGATTTCGTTAACGCCCATGAACAGGCCGCTGAGCGCACCGGCGAAGACTGCTACGAATGCGTCCCAGCGACGGTAGCGGAAGATCGCAAAGGCGATTTCAGCGCCGACGCCCTGGAAAAAGCCTGCGATCAGGATTTCGCCGCTCCACGCGCCGCCGGTGAAGAGCATGGAGATGAATGCTGCGACGATTTCGCCGAAGAGTGCCGCACCGGGCTTGCGGATGAGCAGGCCGCCGAGGGTGCCGCCGAGCAGCCATGCGCCGGCGACGATGGGGCGGAATTCGGGTGCTGCTACGAGTGCGGTTTTGGCGGCGGGGCCGACTGCGATGTCCCAGATCCAGAAGATGACGGCGCAGGCTACTGCGATAACTGCGGCGATAACGATTTCGTTGACTCGCCAGCGCAGGTTCGGCTTCTTCGCTTCTGCCTGGGTAGATGCCTGGGAGGCGGGGGTTGCGTTCTGTGACATTGGTGGTCCTTCCGTCGTTGGAAGGGGAATGTCCTCGCCCTCTGATTGGACGAGGGCATTGAGAAGAAATTCGACTCCCTACGCCGGTACTAACCGGATCAGGTTCGAGGGTCTGCTTAGCACTCTCAGCGCCTCGGTGGCGCTCCCCTGTCGTGTGGGGTTCCTTGTCCGTACCGTTGTGGTGCGGGTGGGAACCCAGGTTCGATTGTAGGCTTGTCTGGCTGTTCGTGCCAATTTGCCGCTTTTTGTTTCGTTCTTCTGCCCACATTACAGAATTGCACGGTGTACAATTTTGGGACGGAGAGGCTCCAAGGCGGCACGAACGCCTTAAACCCTATACGCTAGGGAGTGGCGCTCTTTTCTCACCCAACCCCGAAGGGGTTCACGGGCAGGACGCCGCATCGTATACAGCTAAGGAGATACATATGAACCCCGTCGCTAAGCTTGCTCTTGCGGGTATCAACATGGGCGCTGCTGCCCTGGTTGGTAAGGGCCTGGGCGCAGCCTGGACCAAGGCTACCGGTAACCAGCCTCCCGCCATTTCCCACGAGTCTGAAGATACCCTGCGTCAGGTCATCCTCTGGACCGTTCTGACCTCCGTCGTGGGTGCTGTGGTGAGCTTCGGTATTGCTCGCCTGCAGCGTCGTTTCTTCAACTAAGACTTTGCGCCTTCCGCGCGAAAGTTCATGAACTAGGCGGTACGTATCTTCGCTCGGTACGTACCGCCTGGTGTTCCCTCTTCAGCACGCCCTCCCCACTTCAGCCGGTTTCACGCCGCCGCTACGCTGAAGCGCCACCTCGGCATCCGAAAGCACAACTATGACTATTTCTTCTCCCCGCCGTAAGACGAAGGCTCAGCGTAGGGTCGTTGACCACGCGAACAGCCGCCGTTCGGTCGCGTCCTGGGTCATGTGGGATGTTGGTTCGTCGAGCTTCGACTCGATTATGACGACCTTCATCTTCACCGTGTACCTGACCAGCAGCTACTTCGGCACGCCCGAAGAGACTTCGTCGGCACTGTCGCTGGGTCTGACCGTTGCCGGTTTCCTCATTGCGATTCTGGCACCGGTCACCGGTCAGCGTAACGATAAGTCCGGCAGAGGCATCTTCTGGCTCGGTGTGAACACCATGCTACTAGTCGGTTCGATGGCGGCGTGCTTCTTCGTGGGCCCCACCCCGCAGTACCTGTGGCTGGGTGTCACCCTGATTTCTGCGGCAAGCGTGTTCAGCGAGTTCGCGTACGTGAACTATAACGCCGTACTGCCGCGCATCTCCCACCCGGAGAATATCGGTAAGATTTCGGGCGCAGGATGGGCCGCCGGCTACATTGGCGGCATCCTGGCGCTGGCTGTGGTGCTGTGGGGTTTTGTGCTTACCCCCGAAGTACTCGGCCTGACCACCGATAACGCCCTGAATATCCGTGCGGTCGCACTGTTTGCCGCCGCCTGGTGTTTGATCTTCTGCCTGCCGCTGCTGGTGCGTATGCGCACCCGCGAGCGCTTCCTGCCGGAGGTGCTGCCCACCCGCGAGCTGCGTTTCCTGGAGCTCGGTATGGAGCGTCTCTCCCCGGCTCGTCAGGGCGGTCTGCTCGCCTCCTACAAGGCGCTGTGGCGCACCATTAAGCGGCTGAAGATGACGTCCCCGCAGACCCTGTGGTTCCTGATTGCTTCGGCGGTGTTCCGTGATGGTCTGTCCGGTATTTTTACGTTCGGCGGTATTCTTGCGGCGGGCACGTTCGGTTTCAGCACTTCCGAGGTGATCCTGTTCGGTATTGCCGGTAGCGCTGTCGCGGCGGCTGGCGCGATCCTGGGCGGCTACCTGGATGACTACCTGGGCCCGAAGGCGATTATTGTTATCTCGCTGGTCGGCATTATCTTGGCGGCTACCCCGCTGATGTTCTTCCCCGAACCGGGCGTGTTCTGGGTATGCGCCCTGCTGTTGTGCCTGTTCGTGGGCCCGGCACAGTCGGCGTCCCGCACCTTCCTGGCGCGTCTGGCGGATCCCGGTACTGAGGGTGAGCTGTTCGGCCTGTACTCGACCACGGGTCGTGCCACCAGCTTCCTGGCACCGATGCTGTTCGGTCTGTGCGTGAGCATCATGGGCGCGCAGATTTGGGGTGTGCTCGGTATTCTGATCGTTGTGGTGGCGGGTCTGCTCCTGCTGCTGCCGGTGAAGGCGCCCGGTCCGTTGCGTATGCGTGCGGCGCGCCGCGAGCAAAAGCGTGAACAGAAGCGCCGCAACAAGGCAGCCCAGTAAGGCGTCGTGGGGCTAAGCGTCCTTGCAAACCCCGCAAATACAAGCCCGCAAACGCAACCTTGCAAACACACAGGGAGGGGCGGGTAGAAGATTATCTTCTACCCGCCCCTCCCTTGTGCTTAAGCAGTGCCTACCAAGCTGCTCCTATCAAGCAGAGCTCAGTAAGCCGCGCCAGAGAGCCGTGTCAGTAAGCCACGTCAGAGAGACCCGGTGGCTAGTCCTCCACCACGTCATCCTCATCGTCAGAGACAGCATCCTCAGAAGAGGCCAGCGCAATCTGCTGCTCCTCCTCATCCAGAACCTCATCGCTGGTCATCTGAGCCCAGGTCGCGTCATCAATCAGCGGATCGTCAATCACACGAACCCACAGCATCGAACCAGCCGCCAGAGCGCTCAAGTTCTCGTCATACGCCTCCGCAGGCAGACCCTCAAAGATCTCAGCCAAACGCGCAAACAGGTCATCATACGAAATGTCGCCCTCAGCCTGTAGCCAGCACTCCGCCGCAAAATCAGACAGCTCATTCAGCTCAGTGTCACACAGCAGCAAGAACGGGCCGTCCTCGCCCACACGCACACCCGAAGTACCCGGCATACGAGACACCGCAATCGTACCGTTCAAGAACACACCCGGCAGGTAATCCTCGACTGTGTACTTCTCCAGCTTCTCAACCTCATCAGCGTTCGGCAGCTCGCCACCATTCAGCAGATCCTGAACCAGCGGCAAAGTGTCCTCAACCTCCGAGTACACCAGGCGCCACACGCCACCGCAACGCTCCACCAGCTTAGCCAGCGACACAACACCCTCAGGGTGACGCGCCAGACCCGAGCTCTGCTCACTCAAGAACACCAGAGCCTCATGCAGCGGAACACGCTCAAAATACGGCTCCGAAGCCGACTCATCACGAGAAATGAACACAATACGCGACAGCTCATAGCTGAGATCATCACGGTCAACCACGTTCAGGCCCAAATCCACCGGGTTCTGCTGATCCTTCGGCGCATTCGGGTCAACAATCACCGACAACGGCTTCGGATACGGCGACACAACACCCTCATCCGAAATAATCGCAGTCTCATCAGTCAGGTACGCAAACTTCGAACCCAAGAAACGCGACGCAGTGGTCTTACCACTACCAGAAACACCCACCAGCGCCACAGCGCGCTTCGACTCAGGGTCACCAATAACAGCCGCATGCAGCATCACACCGCGACCAACCAGCTGCTCAATCATTGCCAACGTAATACGGCTCGTCAGATCCTGCATACCCGAATCATCATCAGCCACACGCAGCGTCGAAACCTTGTCAAACGAACCCATCAACGGATTCGCCAAATCCATCACCGACTCATCAGTCGGCGCATGAACCAGCATCACCTGATCAAAACGAGACAACGAAGCATACGCCTCATCAGGAGTATCAAAAAACTCCGGAGCAAGAGGCTCCCACGCCTTCTTAAAACGCTCCACAAAAGAGTCCGACATATCAATCAGATACAAAGAAACTTCCGCGCCAGCAACACGCAGAACAACAGGCTTCAGATTCATCAAAAATCCTTAGAGAGTGAGAGATAAAAACCCGCACGCGAGTGAACGCACGAGCACAACAGGCGAAAAACCGCCCAACGCGGGCGCACAAACACACAGCCTGCACGCCCGCACCCCAAAGCGGGAAAGACTAAGACTCCACAGAACCATCCGCAGGAATCATCGTCTGATGAAAATTCAAATAACTACGCGAAGCAGTCGGGCCACGCTGACCCTGGTAACGGTTACCATACGCGCCAGAACCATACGGATGCTCAGTCGGGCTACTCAAACGGAAGAAACACAGCTGACCAACCTTAGAACCCGGCCACAACATAATCGGCAAAGTCGCCATATTCGACAACTCAAGCGTCACATGCCCCGAAAAACCAGGATCAATAAAACCAGCCGTAGAGTGAGTCAGAAGACCCAAACGACCCAACGACGACTTACCCTCCAAACGGGCAGCCACATCATCAGGCAGAGTCACCTTCTCATACGTAGAACCCAACACAAACTCACCCGGATGCAGAATAAACGGCTCATCAGGAGCCACCTCAACCAGGCGCGTCAAATCCTCCTGCGGCTGAGCAGGGTCAATATGCGGGTACTTATGGTTATCGAACAGACGGAAGAAACGATCAATCCTCACGTCCACACTTGCAGGCTGAATCATCGACTCATCGAACGGTTCAAGAACGATGCGCCCATCAGCAATCTCTTGACGAATATCGCGATCTGAAATAAGCACGTTTAAAGGATACCTGGCAAACACCACCCACGTGCAGGCATCCACCAGCCCCAGCACACAGGCCTACATCACATTTCAACCCCGCCGCCCCGCGCACAAACAACCGCGACACATTTCACCCCCGACAAGCAAGCGCGATACACTGAAAAAGATGCGGCTGTAGCTCAATGGTAGAGCGCACGCTTCCCAAGCCTGATACGCGGGTTCGATTCCCGTCAGCCGCTCTTCCAGAACCTCTCACTAAATGGTGAGGGGTTTTTATTTTGGGTTGGAGGTGGCGGTTGGGCCAAGAGTTTAGGATGCCGCTTGGGTTGGACGGGTCGAGGCGGTATGTTCCTTGCTCCTGCAGGGAACCCGTCCTCGCTTCGCTTCGGACACCCTGATGTCGCGACGGAACATACCGGCCTCTCCCCTGCTAACTCCCTCCCCTTCTCCGGGCAGGTGGAGTAGTGGGTGCGACCGTGCGTTGGGGAACGAACCGCGGGGCCTCGGTTTGGGAAGAGTGTGCGGGAACGGGGAGGGGGAATACTGGGGTGAGGTACCGCAGACAGCTCGCCGGGAGACGAAGGTTGGTAGCCGGGTATGGTGGTGGTTCCGTAGGGACGTCAGTGCGCCTTCCGAGAGCTAATCGAGACAGGGCTTGTTGTAGCCCCATGCGAGCGCGCAGCACAGCTATACCTTCCTGAAGCGACATCAGGGTGCCCGAGCTCTGCGAGGGCGGGTGCCCCTGTAGGAGCGAAGGAAGTGTGTAGCGAGCCAAGCGCACACACCTCAAAACGCTTGAAGGATGTTCAACTCACCACACAGTTGTGCTAACCTAACCACAGAAATTCAATGAGAGAATTTCTCAAAAACAGCTACTCGACGACGAATCGTAGACCCGCATGACCCGCGAAACGCATCCCTACATCACCCCCGAACGCACCCTCGACCTGAGCCTCTACCTCGTCACAGGCGACAACCCCCTCGAAACCGTCCGGGCCGCCAAACACGCCACCTGCATCCAGGTCAGGTCCAAACCCATCAGCGCGCGCGAGCTCTACCAGCTCACCGAAGCTATCGCCGGCATCATCCAGCCGCACCAGACCCTCCTCATCGACGACCGTGTTGATGTCGCCCTCGCGTTGCGTGCCCGCGGCGTGCGCGTTGATGGCGTGCACATCGGTCAAGACGACCTGCCCGTAGCCGACGCTCGCGCCCTCCTCGGCGCCGACGCGATCATCGGTCTGACCACCGGCACCCGGCAGCTCGTCGAAGAGTCCAACAAGATCGCGCATCTGATCGATTACGTTGGTACCGGGCCGTTCCGCCCCAGCCCCACCAAGCAGTCCAACCGCCCGCCCCTCGGCATTGATGGGCTCCGCGAACTTGCCGAACTGTCCGCCGTACCCACCGTAGCTATCGGCGACATCACCCCCGAAGACTGCCCCGCCATCCGCACCACCGGAGTTGCCGGAATCGCCATGGTCCGCGCCTTCGTTGACAACCCCGCGCTGCAGGCATAGCCATGACCATCACCATCATTGGCGGCGGAATCATTGGCCTCACCACCGCGTTTGAGCTCACCGAACGCGGCGAGAACGTGCACCTCATCGACGCCGAAACCAGCGACTACGGCACCGCCGCCGACGGCACCGTGATCTACCCCCCCGCCAGCCACTACGCCGGCGGCATGCTCGCGCCCATCGCAGAAGTGCAATTCCAGCAGGACGCGCTCTTCCCGCTCATGACCGCCAGCGCCGACGCCTACCCCTCCCTCATGGAGAGGCTCAGCCGCGCCACCGACCTGCCCACCGGCTACGACACCACCGGCACGCTCATCATCGCAGCCGACCGTGCCGACGCCGAGCACCTGCAACGCACCCGCGCCTACTACCGGGACATGAACCGCCCCGCAGACCCCGTCACCCCCACGCAGGCACGTACCCTCGAACCGCTCCTGGCACCGCGTATTGCCGGCGCCGTGAGCATCCCCAGTGACCATCAGCTGCACCCGCGGCTCATGAGGCGCGCCCTCAAAGACGCCCTCACCCGCCGCGGCGTCACCTTCAGCACCGAACGGGTCACCGACCCGGATGCGGGCGACATTATCTGCACTGGACTAGGGGCAACACTGCACGGGGACTACCCGCTACGCCCCGTCTACGGGGACATTCTGCGTCTGCGCGCCCCGCGGCCCATTCTCAAGCATGTGGTGCGCGGCTACGTGAACTCCCGCCCCGTCTACCTCATCCCCCGCCCCGACGGGGAGCTGTGCATTGGCGCGACCAGCCGCGAAGACCACCGCACACTACCCGCCATTGACGGCGTGCACCAGCTGCTACGTGACGCAATCCGCCTGGTGCCCGCGGTTGAAGAGTGCGAGCTTCTGGAGGCGAACGTCGGCGCCCGCCCCGGCACCCCGGACGACCTGCCCATCTTCGGGTACCGCACTCGTGCCGACGGCACCCGCCAGCTCGTGTCCACGGGCTATTTCCGCCACGGTATTCTGCTTGCCGCACTCGCCGGCAAGGTTGGCGCGGAGGTCGCCTGCGGGGCTGAGATTCCGCCCATCATGCAGGCGTGCGACCCGGCACGATTCACCCACTAAACACAGTCCCCGCCGGATGCACCCGGCGCCTTCACGAAAGGATTTCGCATGATCATCACCTACAACGGCGAGCCGCTAACCACGAATGCCCGCACCGTATTTGACCTTGTCATGGACCAGTTCGGTACCGAAAATGGTGTGGCTGTGGCGCTCAACCGCAGTATCGTGCCGCGTTCCACGTGGCTGGATGTGCCGCTGAACGAGGGCGATAGGGTGGACGCCCTCACCGCCGTTCAGGGCGGCTAATCCTCCGGCCTGAACCGGAGAGATACCCACCGGCTCATACCCACCGGCAAAAAGAACAGACATTCTCGGTTTTCGTTCGCTAAACCGGGCGCACCGTAGTACCCAACACCAACCAGCAAACCCCGTTATCTAGACGTTCCCACAGAGGAGAACTCATGAGCCTCACACCACTCACCATCGGCGACCGCACTTTCAACTCCCGCCTTATCATGGGCTCCGGAGGCGCAACCAGCATGGACCTGCTCGAACAGGCGCTCATCGCCTCCGGCACCGAAATGACGACCGTTGCCATGCGCCGTCACGCCGCAGGCACCCCCATTTTTCCGCTTCTGCAGAAGCTCAATATTGCGCCGCTGCCCAATACCGCAGGGTGCCGCACCGCAGCTGATGCGGTGATGACCGCGATGCTCGCCCGCGAGGCGCTGGGCACCTCCTGGGTGAAGGTTGAGATTATTCACGATGAAGACACCCTGCTGCCGGATACCGTGGAGCTGCTGACCGCTTGCGAGCAGCTGGTCGCTGAGGATTTCACGGTGCTCGCATATACCTCTGACGATCCAGTGGCTGCCGCCCGTCTGGAGGATGCGGGCGTTGCCGCGGTCATGCCGTTGGGTGCGCCGATTGGTACCGGTCTGGGCATTTTGAATCCGCACAATATTGAGCTGATTGCTTCTCGCGCGCAGGTTCCGGTGGTTCTGGACGCCGGCGTGGGTACCGCTTCGGATGCCGCCCTGGCGATGGAGCTGGGTTGTGATGCGGTGTTGTTGGCGTCGGCGGTGAATCGTGCTGAGGATCCGGTGGCGATGGCTCAGGCGATGAAGTTTGCGGTGCAGGCTGGCGCGTTGGCGCGTGAGGCGGGCCGTATTCCGGTGCGTGAGCACGCGAAGGCGTCGTCGCCGTCGGAGGGTTTCGTCTCGTGGATGTAAATCTCTCCCCTACCCCGGTGAATCCGGAGCATGCGCGTCTGGATCGCGAGCGCACGGACCGTCAGCGTCGCCTCCCCGGTTTTGATCAGGACGCAGTCGCGGCGGCTCGTGTGCTCGTGATTGGTGCTGGCGGTTTGGGTTGTCCGGTGGTTCAGGCGTTGGCGGCGGCTGGCGTAGGGTATCTGCATATTGTGGATTCTGATTCGGTGGAGTTGTCGAATATTCAGCGTCAGCCGCTTTTTGGGGTGCCTGATGTGGGTGAGCCGAAGGCGGAGGTTGCGGCGCGCCGTGCGCTGGAGCTGTGCCCGTCGTTGACGGTTGAGACGACAATCCGGCATGTGGATGCGTCCTGGATTTTGGATCTTTTCGCCGCGGCGGCGCCGGATTGTGTGGTGGATTGTACGGATACGTTTGCGTCGAAGTATCTGATTGCGGATGCCGCGCAGGTTGCGGGTCTGCCGCTGGTGTGGGGTACGGTTCTGCGTTTTGGCGGGTCGGTGAGTCTTTTTGAGCCGGATGGCGCGCATTTGCGTGATATTTTTCCGACGACTCCGCAGACGGCGGAGTCGTGCGCGCTTGCCGGTGTCTTGGGGGCAACAACAGCGGTGGTTGGTTCGCTGATGGCGACGGAGGTGCTCAAGCATGTGAGTGGCTTGCCGACGGCGGCGGGTAGCTTGCTGACCTATGATGCCTTGTCGGGTACGTGTACGTCGTTTGGGGCGGTGCCTGATCCGGCGCGTGTGGTACCGGTGGATTTGTCGGCGCATGAGGTTCCACAGGTGCTGTTGGATGTGCGTGAGGTACCTGAGCGTGAGGAGTCGGTGAAGCATGAGGGCTCGCGGCATTTCCCGCTGTCGCAGCTGACTGACGCTGACGGCTCGCTGCTGCCGGCAGACCGCGTACCCGCGGAGCTGCTGACTCTGTTTGAGTCGGTGCGTGATCAGCGGGTGGGCGTTTTCTGTGCCTCGGGCGCGAGGGCGCAGCGCTTCGTGCAGGCGTACGCGGAGCTGGCGGGCGAGTACGGGGTGCGCCTCACGGCTATCTAAGCATGTACGAGGCGTCGCTATCCCTTCCGGAAGCGACATCAGGGTGCCCGAGCTCTGCGAGGGCGGGTCCCCTGCAGGAGCGGAGGAAGGGCATAGCGCGCCAAGCCCTAAGGAAAGCGGTATCGCCCGTAGTGACATCAGGGTGTCCGAAGCGAAGCGAGGACGGGTGCCCCTGTAGGAACGAGGGCGTATACCGCTTTCCGCTTAACTGGTAGGCGCTTAACTCGTAGAGACGGTTTCCCCATGTGCAGGGCGTAAAATCGTGTATAACACGGCGGCACGTCGCGCGGTTTATTCTGCCCGAAAACTGCCCTGCCGCCTCCTGTTTTCGCACACTCACTCTAGGAGTTTTATGCTCACCGTCCCTACTGTGCCGCTTGTTTTGTGTACGGCTCTCATCGCCCTAACCCTGCTCGTCAGCGGTATTGCTAAGGCGAAGGATCCGCAGAGTACCGTGACTGGTATTCAGAATCTTGGTTTGGAGAAGATCGCGCCGACCCGTGCGGTGTCGCTTGTCCTGCCGTGGTTCGAGATTGCCCTAGCCGCCGTTCTGCTGCTGTCGCCGGTGCGTTTGCCTGTTGTGATTGCTTCGGGTTTGGCGCTGATTCTGATGCTGTTCTATACGGTGGTGATTGCGCGCGCGCTGGCTACGGGTCGTACTGCGGGTTGTAATTGTTTTGGCTCTGAGTCGAATGCGCCGGTGAGCCGTTATACGCTGATCCGTAATGTTGCGCTGCTGTTGGCGGCTGCTGGCGCGCATGCGAGTGCGTTGAAGGGTGGCACGGGTGTTGTGTCGACTCTGCTGGGTCTGGACGTTAGCGGCTGGGCTTGGGTGATTGGTGCGGCGCTGATTGCGTTGACGATGGAGGCTGTTCGCCGCGGTGATGCGCTGGCGCAGCCGGAGCCGCAGGCTGAGGTGATTTTGCCGGAGCCGGTGTATGACGAGAACGGCGAGGAGCAGTATGTTCGTATGCCGATTCCTCATGCGGCGCTGTACCTGGAGAATGGCCGTCACACGAATATGCGTGCGTTGGCTAAGAATCAGGCGCGTATGCTGGTGTTCGTGTCGGCAACGTGTGCTGGTTGCGTGAAGTTTTTGAAGACGATGTCTTCGTGGCAGGAGCGTCTGCCGCAGGTGGCGTTGCATCCGGTGTATTCGAGCCTGGAGTCGTTGCAGACCTCGCGTAATGCGGGTACGTTACCTGAAGGGTTGACTCCGCTGATTGACCGTGAGGCGGGTGCGCGCGCGAATTTCGGTAATGGTGTGCCGTTGGCTGTGGTTTTGGGCGCTGATGGTCTGATTGCTGGCGGCCCGGTGGCTGGTAAGGAGGAGGTTGAGGCGCTGCTAACCGATATTGAGGAGCAGTTCGCTGAGGCTGCTCGTCTGGCTGAGGAGGAGCGTCAGGAGCAGATGCGTAAGGCGCTCGCTGAGGGCACGTCGAATACTGAGGGCGACCACCTCTAAACGCGCCCTTGCCGCGGCTGCCCTCCCGTAGCCCCGTCCGGCTCTTACTGCCCTTACCGGCAGGCGCCGGGTGGGGCTATGCTAGTACGTAGCGCACACACCGCTTATACGCCGCGGTCACCTTGCCTGGTGGCTGGCGTGTCCTCAACCCTGTCTAAGGAGTTTTTATGGCAATGATGAGTTTCAACGCTCCGGGCGAGCGTGAGAAGTCCCTGTGGCTGATCCGCAAGGAGAGCAACCCGAATCATTCGCAGTGGTATATTGACCGTTTCAAGGCGATGGAGGCTGAGGGTAATGATATGGCGGGTGAGTCTCGTCTGGTGAATGCGTTGGCTTCTCGTGGCGCGAAGATTCTTGATGCGGGTTCGGGTCCTGGTCGTGTGGGTAAGCAGCTGCACGCGTTGGGCCACCGTGTGACGGGTGTGGATATTGATCCTGAGCTGATTGAGGAGGCGCGCCGCGTCTGCCCGGATGCTACTTGGATTACTGCCGATTTGGTGGATTTGCCGGAGGTGCTGGGCATTGAGGGTGAGGCTACGGCGGAGAATGGTTTTGAGTTGCTGGTGTGTGCGGGTAATGTGATGGGTTTCTTGGCTCGTTCGACTCGTAAGCCGGTGGTTGAGAATTTCCGTCGTGTGTTGGCGCCGGGCGGCCGCGCCGTCGTGGGTTACGGTTCGGGTCCGGGCCGTGATTATGCGTTTGAGCAGTTTTTGGCGGATGCCCGCGAGGCTGGTTTGAACGTGGATAACACGTATTCGTCGTGGCAGATGCACCCGTTTGTTGAGGGTTCTTCAGAGTTTTTGGTGGCGGTGCTGTCCCGCCCGGCGGAATAGATTCACCTGTACAACGAGCGCGCTAAGCGCATTTAGCTAGGCATACAAATGGCCCGGCGCCTCCCCTGTGTGGGGTGGGTGCCGGGCCTTTTGTGTGTCCGGAAGAAGCGCATCCAGAAGAGGCACTAAAGAAGAATGGTTGTTCTAGTGGATCATGTAGATGTTGCGGGCGACTTCTTCGGGCAGGAAGGACGCTGCGAAGAGGATTGCCACGATGATGACGGCAAGCGCGGTCATGAGGCTGGAGCGCCAGCCGGGGTGTAGCTCGTTGAAGGTGATGAGTCCCTTGTGTTCTTTGTCCATGTTGACCACATTGATCTGCTTGTAGATGGTGGTTTGGGCGGAGAGCTTGGAGGAGACTTCTCGCATGGTTTTGCCGTCCCAGACGCGGCCGTCGATGCGCATGAGCTGTTTGCCGTCTTTGTCGACGGCCCACATGGCGGGGAAGCTGCGGTAGCGTAGGCGGCCGGCGACGGTTTTGAGTTTCTGGCCGTAGGCTTTTTTGGGGTAGAGCTTTTCGGCGTAGATGGTGTGGTCGATGTTTTCGAGGGGTACGGCGAACCAGCCGAAGGTGCGTGCGCGGAGCACGTGGGTTTTGGTGATGACGATGATGGTGGGTTTGAGGACTGAGTAGAGGTTTACGCCTGCGATAGTGCCGATGAGCAGTACGAGGATGGTGTACGGCAGGGCGGGTCGCTTGTAGAGGATGAAGGCGAGCGCGGCGAGGAGCACGATGGTGCCGGGGAGTGCCGCTTCGATGCGCCTGCCGTAGGAGCGCATGCGGGGGTGGAATAGTTCGTTGACTTCGCCGTATTTGGCGGGGACTTCGTGAGCGCGTTCTGCCATATACACAACTTTAGTGTGTGCGGTGCGTGAAACCTAGCGGACTACCTGCGTTACTCTGGTTCTATGCGTAATTTTTCTCCCGTGGAGCGGGTTCTGGCAATGTGGATGGTCGGTGTTGTGGTGGCGGTTTCTGTGGCTGCTGCGGCGCTGGTTATGACGAATAAGCTGGTGTATGGTCCGACGGGTCAGGTGCGGGAGTATTTTCATGCGTTGCGTACGGGTAATGGTTCGTATGCGCGTGGCTTGTTGGGTGCGCAGATTCCTGAGGGTGACGCATCTTTGCTTGATGGGGATGCTTTGAGGCGTTCGGTGTCTTCGTTGGGTGAGGTGTCGTATGAGGTGGTGGAGACCAGCGAGGATGGTGAGCATGCGACGGTGCGTGCGTCCTATACGTTGGAGGGTTCGCAGCAGCATACGGATTTTCGTTTGCATCGTTCGGGTACGCATTGGGGCTTTTTTGATAAGTGGGCTATTGATGAGGCGTCTTTGCCGTCGGTGAAGGTGAATATTCAGGGTGTGGAGGCTGCGACGATTAATAACCGTAAGGTTGCGGTGGATGATGGTGCGGCGTCGTTCCCGGTGTTTTATCCGGGTGTGTATGCGGTGTCGTATGATTCGACGGTGTATACGGCGCAGAAGGTGAATGAGGTGGTGACTGCGCAGGATGCGAATCATGCGGTGCGTATGGAGTTGAAGCCGAGTGATAATGCGTTGTCGTCGGTAAAGGAGCAGGTGCAGGATCATTTGAAGAAGTGTACGCAGCAGAGCACTCTTTATCCTGGTGGGTGCCCTTTTGAGTATGCGTTTACGGGTCGTGTGGATTCTGAGGTGAAGTGGTCTGTGGTGAAGGTTGCGGATCCGCAGGTGAGTGTGAGTTCGGCGGGTGTGTGGTCGTTGAAGCCGATGTCGGGTACGGCGAAGGTGTCGTTTACTCAGTTGGATTTGTTTACGGGTGCGCGTTCGCAGGTGCAGAAGGAGATTCCGTTTACGTTGAAGGCGTCGGTGGAGGCGGATGCGAAGGCGGTCCGAGTCTCCTTCTAAAGCCGCTGAGCTGCGCGAGAGCCAGTATGCTCTGAAGCGACATCAGGGTGCCCGAGCGAAGCGAGGGCGGGTTCCCTGTAGGAGCGAAGAGCATACTGGCTCGTAGCTTATATGGGTTAAGAAAGGGCCGGTGTTATCCGTAGCGGCATCAGGGTGTCCGAGCGAAGCGAGGACGGGTGCCCCTGTAGGAGCGAGGATAATACTGACCCTTGATTCTTTTATAGATCCCTAGTTGATACCGCGCAGGTCCAGGACGAGTTCGCTTTCGTCTGCCTCGTCACCGGTCACGACGACGGGAATACCCCAGTCCTGCTGGTAGAGGTGGCATGCTGCGTGCTCGGGGATGTCACCGCCGGGGGTGCCGTCGCAGGCGGCGGCGCGTGCGGTGATGTGCAGGACTGCCTCGGTGATTTCGGGGTTGAGCACGAGGGTGCGGGTCAGTCCGGTGGAGGTGCCGGCGCCTTCCAGGATGAAGTTCTCGGGGGTGGATGAGATCTTCAGCTGGGTGGGGTCGCCCCAGCGGGTGTCGAGCTTCTGACCGGTGGGCACGGTGAATCGCGAGGTGAATTCGAGGGTGCCGCCGGTGAGCTTGGTGGAGGGGCGTGCGGTGGTGATGGCGCCTTCGTCGACGTGCTGTGCCTTGGCGGGGATGGAGGCGCGTACGAGCTGGTGGGCGTTGGTTTCGACGATGATGAGGCGCGGTTCTTCGCCGAGTGCTTCTTCGACGAGCAGATCGGAGGGTTCGTCGAGGCCGCGTTCGAGGGTGCCGAGGGTGCCGGTAACGGGGTCCCAGCGGCGGATGGCGCCATTGTAGGTGTCGGCGACTGCGATGGATCCGTCGGGCAGTTCGGTCAGGCCGAGGGGGTGCTGCATGCGGGCGGTGTCGGAGTCACCGTCGACGAAGCCGAAGTCGAACAGGCCCTTGCCGACGGCGGAGGTGACCTGTACGCCGTCTTCGGTGAAGGTGATGTGGCGCAGGCCGCTGGTTTCGGAGCATGCGACCCAGAGGCTGCCGTCGCGTGCTTCGATGATGCCGGAGGGCTGGGCGAACCAGGCTTCAGCGGCGGGGCCGTCGGCGAGGCCTTCGACGCCGGAGCCAGCGAAGATGCTGACGGCACCGGTGACGGGTTCGTAGCCGAAGAGCTGGTGGGTACCTGCCATGGCGATGATGAACTGGCCGGCTTCGCGGGAGTAGACGGCATCCCAGGGCGAGGAGAGCGCAATTTCGGTGGCGGGTACGCCTGCGGGGATGTGGTTGGGGTCGCCGGTGATGGCGTTGTCGCCGTCGATGACGCGCTGCACGCCGTTGCCTGCGAGGGTGCGGACTTCGCCGGTGCGCAGGTTGAGGGAGCGCAGGCGGTGGTTGACGGTGTCGGCGACGAGCACGTCGTAGCCGAGCTGTTCGCGCAGGTTTTCGGGTACGAGGGCGAGGCCGGCGGGTTCGTTGAAGCGTGCTTCGGTGCCGGTGCCGTCGACGTGGCCCTTGACGGGGTGGTTGACGGGGTCGTCGCCGCCACCGTAGGTGTTGATGACGGTGTTGAGGTCGGCGGCTACCTGCAGGATGCGGTGGCGCGCGCTGTCGGCGACGAGGTAGGTGCGCTCGCGGTTGCCGAAGAGGTTTGCGGGGCCGAATTCGGCGGGCAGTTCGATGGCCTTGCCGGGGAAGGCGTAGGTGCCGGCTGCCTTGGGGCGGGGCACGTAGGGGCCGTCGCCGCGGTGCAGGGTGCCCTTCGCCTCGTGCTCGGCGACGAGCTCGCGTACGAGGGAGGTGAGGCCCTGTACGTGGCCTTCACCGGAGAGGTGGGCGACGATGTAGCCTTCGGGGTCGACGACGACGAGGGTGGGCCATGCGCGGGCGGTGTATGCCTGCCAGGTGGTCAGTTCGGGGTCGTCGAGTACGGGGTGGGTGATGTGGTAGCGGTCGACGGCTGCGGCGAGCGCTACGGGGTCTGCTTCGTGTTCGAATTTGGGGCTGTGTACGCCGACGGTGACGAGCACGTCGGAGAATTCTTCTTCGAGAGGGCGTAGTTCGTCGAGGACGTGCAGGCAGTTGATGCAGCAGAGGGTCCAGAAGTCGAGAATAACGATTTTGCCGCGGAGGTCCTGCAGGGTGAGGTTTTTGTCGCCGGTGTTGAGCCAGGCTCGGCCTTCGAGTTCGCTGGCGCGCACGCGTACGCTGCGGGTGGTGTTCTCGCTCATGGGTTCTCTCTCCTGTTGGGTGCGCCGTGTGTGGGCGCGTCGGTTTGCTGTCCCCATTATGCCAGCGTGGTGGGGGTGGTTCGCTGGGAGTTGAGCTTTGTGACTTGGGGCCTTAACGACCTGTCATATTAAGTCATATTCCGGGTGGTTCGTGGGTATATAAAGCGCCCCGCACGCATCACGTATAGATGCGCGCGGAGCGTTGGTGTCCCTATTGTGGCGGGCTGTTCGGCCCGGTGGTAGGAACTAGTTTTTACTTGGCGCCTGCAACCTCGGAGAGGTCACCAATCTTGGTGGGCTTGACCGGGGTCTTAGCGGTGCCGCTGAAGCCGTCGATACGGCCGGGGGCCTTCGGGGTCTCGATGGTGGAGACGTCGGTCGCCTTTTCGAAGGTCTTGGTGTTCAGCACGGATGCGGTGCCGTCTGCATTGACGACGGTGTAGAGGTTGTCCTTGGGGTTGGTCTTAATCCAGGAGCCGTCCTCTTTCACGACGATGGTTGTACCGTTGGAGTCCATGCTGGTCCACACACCGTTATTCTGGATGCTGATGATAGCACCGTCCTTGGATTCGAAGGCAGCGAGTTTATCGCTGTAGTAGACGGTGCCGTCGCTGGTCTGTGCCTTCTTCACACCGGACTGCTCCTTGAGCTGATCCAGGGCTTTCTTGCTGGCGGTGTAGCCTGCGGAGGCTCCCTGCTGGGCGGCTTCCTGACCCTTCTGGAGCGCTTCAGCGGCTTCGCTGGGCAGGCCGCTGGGGGCGCTGATGGTGCCCTGGGTGGTCTTGGTTTCTGCCTTGGTGGTTTCAGCTGCTGCGGAGGTGGTGCTTGCGCTGGTTGCTGCTGCGGAGGTGCTTGCGGGTGCCGAGGCAGTTGCAGACGCGGTTGCAGAAGCGGACGCGCTTGCCGACGCGGAGGAGTTGGAGTTGGTGCCGGAGTTGCCGCCGCAGGCTGCGAGGCCGAGGGCACCGGCAATGGTCAGGGACAGAACAGCAATAGACTTCTTCACTGTAGTTTCTCTTTTCTGTATGCGCCGCTCTGCGACGGCGCAGTGCGTGGTGTGGTTGACCTGTACACGGGCTACCCGGTGTACGCCATCATGCTAGCACCGTGACCTGAAAGCTCCCTGAGATGTTGCGGCGCTTCCCCTCCCCCGCTACTTTCACGGCTCTTCTCAGCGTAGCTTGAAGACGCAAAACGCCCCGCACGCATCGCTATCGGATGCGCACGGGGCGTTCAAGCTTTGAAAGGCGCTACGAACGGCTACCCCTGTACGGGTCTGCCTACTCGTGGGTCTTGGCGCTGGTCGGCTTCACGCCTTCCTTCGGGGCGGTGCTGTAGCCGTCCACGGGGGCCGGGGGCTTGGGCAGTTCCAGCGACTTGTAGTCCTGGGAGTATTCACCGGTGACAACGTTCGTGATGGTAGCTTCACCGTTCTCATCAACAGCGATGGTGTCGCCGTTGGTCTTGATGACGCTCCAGTCGCCGGATTCGCTGACGCTGCTGAGCGATCCGTCGGGGCTAACGCGGATCCAGCCGCCGTCATCCTTGATCAGGATGTAGTCACCGTTCTTAGCTTCGACGATGGAGGCGCCTTCCTTCGTGTCGGTGTACACGGCGCCGTCAGCGTTGGTGCTCTTCTTAGTGCTGGGGTCCTTCTTGGCCTGTTCAGCGCCCTTCTTGAAGACGTTGTATCGTTGCTTACCGATTCCGACTGCGGCGTTATCACTGGAGCTACTATCGGTGCCCTTAGTATCTGAAGAGCTCTTCTCAGATGCGCTTGCCGAGCCGGATGCCGATGCGCTTGCCTTGGACTCGGAGGATGCGCTCGCAGAAGCGGTAGCCGACGCGCTCGCAGATGCAGACGCGCTCGCGGATGCACTCTGGCTTTCGGCGGGCGCCTTGATGTTGGTGGGGCTACACGCGGCAAGGCCGAGGGTTGCGGCGAGGCTTAGGGACAGAACAGCGATAGATTTCTTCACTGTGTTCTCTTTTCTGGTAGGTTTCGAACTGCGCTGGGCGTCCGGGGTGTCCGTACGGGTGGGAGTTGTTGAGGTGGTTTTTCCGTTTTCAGCCTAGCACCTCATCCTGGCGGTACTCTGCAAGCGCGCAGAAACGCCCCGCACGCATCACGTTCGGATGCACACGGGGCGTCTTCTAGGTCAGGGGCTGTTACGCTCTGGTAGCGTCACAAGCCGTTGTCAGCTCTTTGCAGCTTACTTGGGCTGTGCGGGCTTGACGGGGTTGACCTTAGCCTGTGCGGGCTTTGCGGGAACCTTCGGAGCCTTCAGGTCTGCCTTCTCGCCGCCAACGATGGAGATTACTTCACCGGATGCGTCCACGGATGCCTGCAGGCCGCTGTTGGACTGGATGGTCCAGGAGCCGTCAGCCTTAACTGCGACCTGGCCGTTTGCGTCCTGGCGGCCCCAGGAGCCGTCAGCCTGTACAGCTACCTGACCTTCGTCACCCTGAATGGACCAGCCGCCGTCCTCGGAAGCAACAACGTCGCCCTCAACGGCGGAGGAGGAGTTACCCTCGGAGTCCTTGGACTCAGCCTTGGTGCCCTTCTCGTCGGACTCTACCTTGGAGGAGTTACCCTCGGAGTCCTTAGCGTTGACGGAAGCCTTGCCATCTGCGCCGACCTTCACGTCTGCGGAGTTGCCTTCGCCGTCGTTAGCCTTGACGGTGACGTTGCCGTCCTTGTCAACCTTCACGCCTGCAGTAGCGGAAGCAGATGCAGCCGAGGTGGTTGCAGCTGCAGAGGATGCCTTAGCCGATGCGCTTGCGGAAGCAGTCGCAGAAGCAGATGCGGATGCAGTCGCGGTGGTGGTGGAAGAGGACTGGGAGCCACATGCGCTCAGGCCCAGTGCGCCTGCGAAAGCGATGGACAGAACCGCGGTGGTCTTCTTCATTGCGGGGGCGAATGCCATTGTTTCTCCTTGTGGTTGTTAGTATGGTGCGGCTAGTTGGCGACGTATTCGCGTCGTGCGCAGGATCCTTGTGGGGTCCCATAACGATTATCGGTTTAACCAACCGCGTTAATTCTATCGAGTTTGGGTCTGTTTATCCGGGCACGTGGGTGTTTATCCGCATTCTAGCGGGTGGCATAGCCCACGTTTTCACCCGGTTCGTCAGTCAGCTTCTTAGCGGCGGGGAGTGACGGGCTTGACCGGGTCAGCGCCAGCACCGGCGGGCTTGAGGGGGACGCTGGGTACCTTAACCGCGCCTTTGCCGCCGGCCTGTTCCCAGGTGCCGTTAGCTTCTACCTCGATTACGCCGTTCTCGCCGGTCTGTTCCCAGGAGCCGTCAGCATCAACCTCAACGACGCCTCCATCGCCAACGCGCTCCCAGGAGCCGTCAGCTCGTACCTCGATGATGTCGCCGTTGGGGGCGTGGTAGGACCAGCCGCCGTCGGTCTTGATTTCGATGAGGGTGTAGCCGTTGGCTGCGCTGACGGTTCCGCTGTCGACGGTCACGGTGCCGTTACCGGTACCGTTCGCGCCACTCTTGGCGGAGGTCTCGCCAGCCTTCTCGTCGACCTTTGCGGAGGATCCCGAGTTGCTGGAGCCGGAGTTGTTCGATGCCGAGCCGCCGTTGACGGTTGCATTGCCGCTAGCGTCGGCGGTCACGCCGGTTCCGTTCGCGCCGTTGACGGTCACATTACCGTTGGCGTCTGCGGTGACCCCGGTACCATCAGCACCGCTGACGGTCACACCGTTTTCGGTGACGGTGACGGTGCCCTGGGAGCTGCTTGCGGTGGCGCTCGGGGAGGCTGCGTCGCTTGCCTTGACGGTGACCTTGCCGTTGCCCGCATTGACTGCTGCGTCGGCGGTGGAGGATGCCTTAGCGGTTGCGGTGGCGGTGGGTGCCGGGTTGGAGGTGTTCTGTGCACCGCAGGCGCTCAGGCCGAGTGCTGCGATTGCTGCCAGGGACAGTGCTGCCGCGCCGGTGCGGAAGCGACGGTTGGTGGCCTGTTCGGAAGTGTGCTGAGCGGGGCGTGCCATGAGGTGGTTCTCCTTGTGCATCCCGGAGGGTCAATCGTCCGGGGTTTGTATGGTTGATTTTCCGGTTGGGTGGGGCCGTTGTGTATGGTGTGTGGCTTTTCCTTCGCCGGTGATTCCAGCTTAGGGTGTGAGTCTAAGATTGAGCTTTAGTTTGCTGTGTTTAAGCTGTGTCCAAACGGGGATGTATAAGTATTTTTCCCAGCGGGGTTTGATAATCGCGGGTTTTCGCTCAGATTATGCATAGCTTTATGCTCGAATGAATAAATTTTCTTTATTTTTTCTGTAGCCCATCATAGCTTCCCCTGTGAAACCGAGCTACTTTCTGTGTCTTATGCTCGAGTTAAGGGTTAGGGTCTTGAAGACCCACCTTGTGCGTGCTCCCCGCCGCGCGTGCCCTCCCAATCCGCTAGCTGTACCGCTTCGCCAGCCGCACCACCTCGCCTGTACCACCACCTCCCAGCAACCTGTGCCCCCCCCAGCGCCAAGAGAGAGCATCTGGGCATACTAAAAGACCCCCACCATATTGGTGGGGGTCTTTAGCAGATTCAAAGTCTCAAGAATTACTTCTTCTTAGCGACTGCTGCCTTCAGCTTGGAGCCTGCGGTCAGCTTCACGCCGTGACCGGCGGGAATCTGGATGGTTTCGCCGGTCTGCGGGTTACGGCCGGTACGAGCTGCACGGTCGGTGCGCTCGATTGCCATCCAACCGGGGATGGTGATCTTCTCGCCCTTGGAGACGGAAGACTCGAAAACCTGGAACACTGCGTCGAGGACTGCGTTTACAGTTGCCTGGCTCTTGCCAGACTTCTCTGCAACCTCTGCAACGAGTTCGGTACGGTTCTTAGCCATTAGGGTGCCCCTTCCAGAGACTTAAGGTTTGAGTCTAAAGCGAGTGACCGTCGGTGACGACGGAAAACCGTTTAGGAACTAAAATACCAGATTTACCAGCTGGACTTGGTGATACCGGGCAGCTCGCCGCGGTGTGCCATCTCGCGGAAGCGCACGCGGGAGATACCGAACTTCTGGAAGGTACCGCGGGGGCGGCCGTCGATCTGGTCGCGGTTACGCACGCGAACGGGGGAAGCGTTGCGGGGCAGCTTCTGCAGTGCCACGCGTGCTGCTTCGCGCTCCTCGGGGGTAGCGTTCTCGTCGATCAGGGTCTTCTTCAGCGCGATACGCTTCTCGTTGTAGCGAGCGACGATGACCTTGCGCTGCTCGTTGCGAGCGATCTTGGACTTCTTAGCCATTCTTAGCGCTCCTCTCGGAAGTCAACGTGCTTGCGAACGACGGGGTCGTACTTCTTCAGCACCATACGGTCGGGGTTGTTGCGGCGGTTCTTACGGGTCACGTAGGTGTAACCGGTGCCAGCAGTGGACTTGAGCTTGATGATAGGACGGAGGTCCTTAGCCTTGGATGCCATTTACTAGATCTTCTCCCCGCGTGCGATGATTTCTGCAACAACGGCATCGATGCCACGAGCATCGATAACCTTGATGCCCTTAGCGGACACGTTCAGGGTTACCTTACGACGCAGCGAAGGAACCCAGTAGGTCTTCTTCTGAACGTTCGGGTCGAATCGACGCTTGTTGCGGCGATGCGAGTGCGAAATGCTGTGTCCAAAGCCGGGAACAGCTCCGGTCACCTGGCAGACTGCTGCCATGTTTCACTCCTTTATTGATTGACTTTTATGACGGTACGCAGTCGATGTTACTCGTGAGCGTCCCGCCACCAATGTAGAAGCACCGGGTTATTCGCCGGGCTAGAGTGTTTGAGATCGTCACGTGGGTGAGAGGCCACGCATCGATCCCCGCCGCGGGAAAAACGGTGAAGCTTATTAGTGTCGAGAGGCGTTTCCACCACTACGAACAGCGTTAAATTCTAGGTAAATACGGGGGTTCGTGCAAGCTTGCACGCCGGATTCTGCCTTAAAAATCCGCGGAATCTCGGTGTTCTGAGTCGATTGCGCCTCGTTTAAGCGAAGCGCTCGATTCGCGGATGCACGCCTGCCGTCGGGCGACAAACATACCTATCCATTCTATCAAAAATGGGTATTTTTGCAAGTCCAGATGTTTTTAAAGGAATCTTTAACGCCCCTAGTCAGGCGTTAATCCGCAATTTTAAGAACGGGCATTCTCTATGTGACCGGGGATAAATTACACTGGTGAAATTCATGTTGTGAGATTAACAGCTTAAGCCGGATTTAAGCCGCAAACAGCCCCGCGTCACCGCTTCTGATGGTGTGCGCAGGGCTGTTAAACAGGCTTAAACACGCGTTTAAAGAGCTTTTAACTCTCGTTTTAACGCTTCCGCCCCGGTTTTAAAGGGCAGTTTAAGGGCTCGTAGCGGTGCAGATACGGCCGCTTTGCCCCGCCCCGTTACGGCGTAGATACGACACAAGTATGGGGCAGATACGGCGCAGAGCACTCCCCTACCGATACGGTTCTGGCTAGGGTTCTACGCCGTATCTTGAGCCCCCGCAAGCCTAGTTCTTCAGCCTAATTATTCAGGCTTGCTGCGGGCACCCACTCCGGGTACTTGGGGCTCACGCCGTCACCGGAGCTCGTACCCTTCAGGCGGCGACCAATCCACGGCAGGGCAAACTCACGAACCCAGCGTGCCTCCTGCTCGATCTTCTCGCGAGCGGTCAGTTGCACCTCCGGGGGCAGTACCGATTCGGTCACCACGCCGGGCAGTCCGAGCTGCGCCAGCACTCGGGAAGCAAAGCGCTCGTGGCCCAGGTCGTTCATGTGCAGGCGGTCGTCAGCCCACAGGCGCCAGTCGAGGAAGTCAGTCCAGCGCCAGTAGTCGATAATATGTGCGCCGTGGTCTTCGGCGATGCCGCGCAGCAGTTCGTTGTAGGTTGCGGTGCGGCCGCGGGTGCGGGCGAAGGGGCCCTGACCCTGCACATCCAGGCCCGTAATGGTCAGGATCGTGATGTCCTGGGCGCGCATGGCGGCGAAGGCTTCGTCCACGCGGGTCATGAGCTGGTCGATATCAACGTTGGGGCGCATGATGTCGTTGCCGCCGCCATAGAAGGTGACAATGTTGGGGCAGAGGTCCAGGGCTCGGGGCAGCTGTTCATCCAGAATGGGGCCGAGCAGGCGTCCGCGGATAGCAAGGTTTGCGTACTGCGCCTGCGGGTCTACTGCGCCGATGCCTTCGGCAACGCGGTCTGCCCAGCCGCGCAGTCCGTTGGGGCGGCGGCGGTCAACGTCGCCCACGCCTTCGGTGAAAGAGTCACCGATTGCCACGTAGCGTACTGATTCACCGTTGAGCTTGCCGTTAGAGTCTAGGAGCGGGATCGTCATTATGTTCTTCTTTCCGGGCATCTGTAGAGTTTAGCCCTTCTATGGAAGAAGCCGGTACACCCGCGCGGTGTACCGGCTTCGTCGCTTAGCTTTCGGTGCGTCTTGTTTTCCAGTATCCCACTGTTACGGGCGTTTCTTCAGATATGCGCCGGGGTTTCTTAGGACGCGACAGCTGAACCGGCAACAGTGGACGCGTTACGCGGGTGAGGTACCACCACCACGCTACCGTCGTTAAACGGGTCTGCAACCTCAGCTTTCAGCCCGAAAATGGTGTGCAGGTTCTCGCGGGTGAGTACGTCGTGCGCTTCGCCCTGGGCAACGATGGAGCCGTCCTTCATGGCAACAAGGTAGTCGGCGACTCGGGCGGCGAGGTTCAGTTCGTGCAGCACCATGATCATGGTGGTGCCGCGCTGTTCGTTGAGTTCCGAGAGCAGGTCGAGTAGCTCTACCTGGTGTGCCAGGTCGAGGTAGGTGGTCGGCTCGTCCAGCAGCAGGATGTCGGTTTCTTGGGCGAGCGCCATAGCAATCCAGACGCGCTGACGCTGACCGCCGGAGAGTTCGGTGACCTGGCGTTCTGCAAGGGACATGGTATCGGTGGCTTCGAGAGCCCAAGCAACCGCCTCGTCGTCTTCGGCGCTATTGCGTTTGAAGAGGCCCTGGTAGGGGTAGCGTCCTCGGGAGACGAGGTCGGCTACGGTGATGCCTTCGGGGGCGATGGGGTGCTGGGGCATGAGCCCGACCATCTGGGCGAAGCCCTTCATGGAGTATTCGTGGGTGGATTTGCCGTCGAGGGTGAAGTCGCCGTTGAGCGGCTTGAGCAGTCGGGAGACACCGCGCAGAAGAGTAGATTTGCCACAACCGTTGGGACCGATGATGGCGGTGATTTTACCCTTGGGGAATTCGAGGGAGAGGTCTTTGACGATGGTGGTTTCGCCGTAGCCGAGGCTGACGTTCTCTACTTTGAGGGTGCGTTCGGTGATTTCTTTCATGGCGTCCTTTCTTTTCCTAAGGCTTCTCCCGGGAGCCTCATAACTTAGCCTATCCTAATTTCAGGTAAGAAAATAGCGGATCCCCCTCTCTGTTCATACTTCTGTAGAACAGTTCGGGGGATCCGCTGTATTGGCGAACTTTAGAAGTTCACTTTTCCGTTGACGAGCCAGCCGCCTTCTGCAGCACGCTGGAACACTTCCTGCGCCATGGTGCGTCCGTAGGTCTTAGAAACGTGGTTATCGTCGAAGTAGACGTAGATGTTTCCGACCACGGGGCTGCACATGCCGTCCGGGCAGTACACGTCCTTCAGGTCCACCATGACGGCGCCCTGGTCGCGGTACTTGTCGAAGATTTCCTTCGCAGGGTTTTCTGCGGCGTACTTGTCGCTCGCGGGTCGTGCGCAGGAGCTCTTGTCGGCGCCGGCCTTCTGAGCGCATTCGTAGATGTTGTACTCGAAGCGCGGGTTATCGCGCAGGCCGATGACCTGGATTCCTGCCTCGGTGAGACGGCGGACCGTCTCATCCAGGCTCGGGTCAACGCGTTCATCGTTCGAGCGTGCCTGAGCAATAGTCGCGATGAGTACCACGGTCTGCGGCTTGCGCTTGAGGATTTCCTCGGTCATCTTGGTGTTGAATTCCGAGCATTCGTTGCTGGCGTTGACGGCGCGGACCGGGTACTGGCAGCCACCGAGCAGGTAGGCCTGCAGGTTGGTTTTGGTCTGCTCCGCGATGGGCTTGAAGGAGCTCAGCGCCTGTTCGGCGTGGGAGTTGCCGATGACCATGGTCAGCGGTACGTCGTCGCCGCCGTTCTTCTGCAGGCTGCAGTACTTGGCGAGTGCCGGGTCGGAGGGTGCGAAGGCGCCGGTGCAGGTGTCGCTCAGGCCTTCGTACTGGGCTTTGACGTCACCACCGGAGGGGATGGGGTTGTCAATGAGTCCCTGCTGGGCACCGCCGATTGCGCGGGCGCCGGGGTAGTTTTCGCTGACGGTCTGTACCTTCAGTTCGGCGTTCTGCTCGGACTGGGCGTTGCGGTAGCCGATCCAGGTCTGTGCGGCGGTCAGGGGTACGCCGGCGACCAGGAAGATGGCGAGGATGAAGGCGAGCTGGTCTGCCCAGGTCTTGACGGAGAAGACGGTCTTGAAGCGCATCTTCATCATGAGCCAGGGTACGAAGGGATCCTTGCGGTAGCGCAGCGGCTTTTCCACGAAGCGGATGAGCAGCCATGCCAGGCCGATGGAGGCAAGGATGATGATGGTGCCTTCGATGACGTTCACGCGGGAGGTACCGACGGCGCTGCTGTAGAGGATGAGGATGGGCCAGTGCACCAGGTACAGGGCGTAGGAGATGTTGCCGAGGCTCTGCAGAGGTGCGGAGACCAGCAGTCGGTCGATGCCCCAGCGGCTGTTGGTGCGGCCTGCCATGATGACGAGCGCGCCGGAGAGCACGGGCCAGAGCGCCAGGTAGCCGGGGAATGCTCGTTCAACAGGCAGGATTGCGCCGCAGGTGACCAGGCCGATGATGCCGACCCAGCCCATGACGACTCGCGCCTTTTCGGGCGCCTTCCACTTGAGGGTGAGCATCGCCAGCAGGGTGCCGATGGCGAACTCCCACAGGCGGGTGCGGGTGTCGAAGTAGGCGAATCCCTGGTTGGTGTCGGTTTCGACGATGGAGAAGGTTAGGGATGCGACGAACACCGTGTTGAAGATGAATACCGCGGTGGTGAAGAGGTTTCCGCGGAATCGGTGCACGACGTAGGCTACTGCGGCGAAGAGCAGGGGCCAGATGATGAAGATTTGTCCCTGGATGGAGAGCGACCAGAAGTGCTGGAAGGGCGACTTCACGGAGGCGTTTTGGGCGTAGTAGTCCACGGAGCTAAACGCGAGGTTCCAGTTCTGGAAGTAGAACAGGGAGCTGGTCGCGTCCGTTACGGTTTGGGACCAGCGGCTGGGCGCGAGCACGAAGAAGGATGCAATCGTGGTACCCGCAATGACCACCGTGGCTACGGGTAGCAGTCGCTGGAAGACGTGCAGCCAGTAGTTGAAAAGTTTGAGGGGTTTGCCTTCGTTGATCTTGCGCATAAAGGAGAGCGAGAGCAGGAAGGCGGAGATGAAGAGGAAGACGTCCACGCCGCCGGAGACTTTGCCGAACCAGACGTGGTAGAGCACCACGAGGAGCACGGCGAAGGCGCGCAGGCCCTGGATTTCGGGGCGGAATCCTCGCGATTCGATGAATTCTTCGAGGGGGTAGTCGTTGTTTTCGCGTGCTTTGACGGTGCGCAGCGCCGCGGTACGGGCGCCCTGCGAGGCGGTGGCCTGCGGGGTTCCGGAGGTTTCAGACATACTTGGTTCCTCAGGGCGGGTAGACGATGTGTTGGTGCGGGTCCCTTAGACACTCGAGGACACTCGCTACAATAAAATCCTGATCCGCACCTCTACTATGAGGCTGGTGCGAACCAGGATTTTTCTGAGCCCCCTACCGGATTCGAACCGGTGACCCTCTGTTTACAAGACAGATGCTCTGGCCAACTGAGCTAAGGAGGCAACTTGTCCAGTGTACCCTATTCTCGTGGTTGAATCTGCTTAGTTGTTCTTTGGCGGTTTGCTTGAGAATGCTTCTGGATTATGCCGGTTTGATGCGTTCGTTTCCTTCGTTTTACCCCTTATGAGCACCACCTCTGTATGCTGCTCACCCACCCCTCGTACTCATCACCGTGTATGGAAAAACCCGGTAGCCTCACGCGGAGGTTACCGGGTTTTCGTATCGAAGAGGTTACTTCTTCTTAGCTTCGATCTTTTCCTTCAGGAAGGTGCTGAAGTCGTTGCTGGTGTACTGGTCGCCATCAACGAAGACGGTGGGGGTACCCTTAATACCGTTCTTTGCGGATTCAGCGTTGACCACGTCCACGAAGGGGCGCCACTTGCCATCGTTCATATCGGAGCCGATGGAAGCGTGGTACTTCGAAGCAATGTCGGCGATCTGCTGGTTGTTCATGTCGCCGCGGCCCTGGTGAGTAAAGATCTCACGCTGGTAGTTCAGGAAGTCGCTGGTGCTGACCTGGTTTGCCACGGAGTATGCTGCTGCCGCGTTACGTGCGGAGTAAGCGGTGGGCGAGGAGCGGTCCAGGAAGGTCAGGTTGCGGATTTCCAGGGTGATGGTGCCGTCCTCGACGAGCTTCTGGATTTCTTCACCGTACTTCTTCTCGAACTCTGCACAGTGCACGCAGTTGTAGTCCTGGAAGATGGTCACGCGAACGGGCTGACCGTTCTTGGATGCCTCTTCAGCGGTCTGCACGCCCGGGGGCAGGGTGTTGACTGCTGCTGCGGTTCCGTTGACCATGGGGGTCACGGAGGAGGTCGAGGTTGCGAGCTGCTTGAAGTCGCGGTTCTCCTGGGTGGAGGAGTTCTGGACGATGCCGTCCTTGGTCAGCACAATACCACCGTATTCGTTGGCGCTGGAGGGCACCGGGCCGCTTTCTGCTACCTTGGTGTTCTTGTTGCCGTTGACTACGACGAAGCCGATGATACCTACGATGATGAGGACCACGGCGAGTACGCCGAACTGGAGCCAGCGGCGGCTTGCCTGGCTGGGGCTCTTCTTGGCCTGCTGGGCCGCAATCTGGCGGGCTTTTTCGCGGGCGTCGGTCGACATGCCTGCTCCTTTGGTTGGGAATATGGGTGGCGGTTCGTCCACTTCTTCTAGCCTACTCCAGTTGGAGTGAGCGTCCATCCGAGCAAGGCTTCAGATGATCTGACTCTTCCGGCTCGGGGTTGTTCTTATCCCCTATAGGGTGTTCTAGAGCTCTAGCTTCTGCCGTATATAGCAGCTGAAAGCTATGTCGATCAGTTCCTATCACGTGGATAGGTTCCGTCTCATCTCTAGTGTGGACGTACCGCGCTACCCGTCTAGCCTACCGAATGGGTGCCTTATCGGCTAGTTAATACTCTGACTGAGATATCGTGGTGTCTGTTCTCACGCTCTCAGCTTATTTTCCTCGTAAACTTTCGTAGCATTGGGAGGCGCCTCTCCCCTGCCACAAGCTACGCCGAGGCACCCACCCGGTTCAGCTCACCAGCGGTTAGGGAATGTTATAGACCTCTACCCCATCGATATAGGGGCGGGTGTTGTAATTGTCGTTCCACTTCACGCTCAGACCGTGCTTCTCCAGTACGGGAATAACCGTCTCTCGCAGCAACTGTACGGAGAGCTTCTTGTGAAGGGCACTGATCTCTTCCTTCTGCGCATCGCTCAGCGCGTTCCATTCATTTTCGTCCCTGGGGTAGGCGAGGAAGGAACCAAAGCCAACATAGGTTCCGCCGCTCTCAGCAAGGCTTTCGGTGTCCTGCTGGTGGAAGTAGATGTATCCCTTCCATTCACGGCTATCGTCAATCTCATCCCAGATTTCTGCGGATGCGCAGGTACCGCAGCAGGTGAAGTTCTGTCGTGCAATGACGCCTTCTTCTTCCAGGGCTGCGAAGGCGCGGTTGAGGTTGGAGTTCTTCTGCATTTCGGGGGTGATGCCCAGCTCAGCAGCAAAGGCACGACGACGCTTGATGAGCTCCTCCACGTAGTCCTCTACGCGCTTTTCCCAGAGCTTGCTGTCTTCGTTCTCCCCATCGTATTCCAGACCAAGTACGTCCATCACATAATCGGTGATCGTTTCTACGTACTGCTCAGTATCAGATTCACCCATGAACAGCAGGGGCCAGATGGGCCAGAGCAGCTCAGCTTCGTCTTCTTCGTCCAGTCCCCATTCTTTGGGGAAGGGCGGGTCGAGGCGTTCTTCGCTCCAGCGTTCGTAGATGCTCTTCTCATCAGCCATGATGATGCTCCTTTACTTGCTCTCTACTCGTTGAAGTAGAGATGTGGACTGCTCTTGTTGTTAAGGTACCAAGAGTTTCTCTACCTCGCCCTCTATTTCGTCATTCAGACGGATCGGTGAACTCCCCATCTCATCGCCTCTGTATCAGGTTGGCACGCTGTCTGGCGAGGCTGCTTCCCCTGTTCCCCTGCCTCTCTGCTGAATCTCTGCTGAATCTCTGCGTCTCTGAGTCTCTGCACCTTTGCTGAGTTAGGTGTCTTTCGTTCTAGAAGTTTCTGGGTACACAAAAAGAGGGGAAGACCTATAAGGTCTTCCCCTCTTGAATAAAAAACCCGCGGTGACCTACTCTCCCACACCCACAAAAGTGCAGTACCATCGGCGCAAAGAGTCTTAGCTTCTGGGTTCGGAATGGAACCAGGCGTTTCCCTCTTGCTATAACCACGGAAAATCTTCCGAATAAAAAGCCTCAGCCTCCCGAAGGAAGCCCAGGGTTATTATCCAAAAACCATACAGTGAACGCAAACAACACAAAACTTCTTGAAAAGTAAG
>NZ_CAUOUU010000017.1:0-37983 GCF_963507905.1 uncultured Rothia sp.
GGGGGGGGCCCGTTCCCGTCGTGGTGGCGGGCGGCCGCGTGTTTGTGGGCTAGGGCCTTTTTTTTTTTGGTGGGGGGGGGGGGGGGGAGAGAGAGAGAAGCTTAGTGCTTTTCAGCCTTGGAGATCTGCTCAGCCAGGTCCTCGGGGGAGAGGTTAGCGGAGGAGAACTCGGGGGTCAGCGGCAGGTGCAGCTGCAGACCGGTACCGGGGCAAATCTCGACCTTTGCGGAGCGCAGCTTGAAGTCGACTACGTGACCGCCCTGAACGCGCTCATCATCGATAAAGTGGGCGTGGCAGCCGGGCACCGAAATGCCCTGCTCGTAGATGGGGGTACGGAAGCCAACGATCGTGCCGGTCACGTTATCGAACTGGACGATGTCTTCGTTCTCGGTGGCGGCAACCATCTTCGGGTAGGGCTTCTCCTGCTTGATGACAGTGCGGGTGCGGACCCACTCGAATTCGCCGTAAATCTTGATGGCGTACATGTAGTTCTTGGAGACGGTGAAGTCATCCAGAATCTGCGAGGCAGACTTGCGCAGCAGGTTCTGCGGCAGTTCGCGCTTAATCATGGGCACGAAGTTGGTGACCACGGCGTAGGGGGTCTGCTGGCGCAGATCGGGCAGGGATACGGAGCCGTCGTGGCGTACCTGGTAGCAGACGCCGTCGAGGACGACCATTTCGCCGTCGAGGCCGTTGAAGGTACCCACACCGAAGTTGCCGTGGCTCAGGAGCTCACCGATGGTCATCTCGCCATCGTAGATGCCGTCCAGCAGCTGGGACATGAGGCCGGTCTGAAAAACTTCGTTACGGAAAACAGTTTCACCGTTTAGGATGGTCGGCTGATATGCCATGAGATTTCTCCTCGTTACAGTGGATGCGGCGTCAGACGGGTCGGTCGGTCATCGGCGATACTCGCCCCAGCAGATGCTGAAAGTGTGAGGGGCGGTGGGGAGAACACGGCTTCGTGATGTCGTTTCTCGCGGAATTCGTAGGTGCCGCCGGCCGGGCGCACGCACTTTTATTCTACGCCTGCGTAGGAAAGATCCCGGGACTAGCGGGTACAACATCTTATGATGTGGCCCGCGACCTGCTCCTACAAGGGAAGAGGGGGTAGGACCCGCTAGAGCTCCAGAACCATCTCCACATGCTCAATCCCGACCTCCAGGTACGGCTCACCCACCTGTACAAACCCCGCAGCACCGTAGTAGCTGTCCTTCAGATAATACTGGGCGCTAATAACCAGTTGGCGGGCATCCGTATTCTCGCGGACCCATTCAATTGCTTCACGCAGCAGAACGCGCCCCAGACCGGTGCCGCGCGCCTCCTCACGGACTGCCACTCTGCCGATGGTCCAGGCGCCTTCGATGGGTCGGTGGTAGCCGTCATCGACCGTCATCAAATCAAAGATCCGCAAGTACGCCAGGACCCGCCCAGCCTCATCCGCGTGGAAGAAATGAACGCAGTCGAAATCAGCCTCATCAGGCTCCTGAGCAATGATTTGCTGACCCACCGTGAAAACCAGGGAGCGGGTGATGTGAATCTGCTGAAGCTCGCGGAGAGTCAGCTCGTCGAAATGCTTAGCCTGAAAACGAGGGGGAGTAGAAAGCAAAAGAGGTCCTTCCGTTCGTCATCGGTCGGGAATGAGCGTACCCCATTGAGGAAAACTCCGTGCAGGGGCGGAAGCGGAAAGCCGCCCTATGAGATTTACTGTGTCATCCATGAACGGATATTTAGTGCTCATATTATGTTTGCGTAGATGACCATCTGGAACGCAGATAAATTAACAGAGTTCTATACTGAGAGCGTTATATCACTCAACCCCCTGGAGATAACTCTATGTCTATCGCCGCTATCATGACCTGGACTCTACAATCAGAGATTCCTGTACCACCGGATGCCCAAGCTCTTTTGGGGCCGGGGGAAAGCGCCGTTGCAGCATTTGCTACTTTCCGTGATTCTGCTATTTTCACGACTCACCGACTCATCATTCGTGATGCTCAGGGTCTGACGGGTAAGAAAGTAGAAATGTACTCGTTGCCTTATTCCTCGATTCATATGTGGTCTTCTGAGAATGCAGGAAACCTGTTCGACACGAATAGTGAAATTGCTCTATGGACGAAGGTTGGCTACATCAAGGTCAAGCTGGGTCGAAAGATCGATGTCCGTAAGCTTGACCGGCTTATCGCACAGCAGGTCTTAAACGCTCAACAGCATTAGGGCATAAAAATACTGGCGTTCCCTCCGGTTGCACGACAAAAAGGGAGGGAACGCCAGCACCAACAGCTTAGCCCTTAGAGCGGCTCTAAGCGCAACTAAGACACACGAGGCGCATCGAGGTAGAAAAATATTAGACACGACCTGTCATCAAACGCACTACACCAAGACAACCGCCCGCAGAGATACGCCAGCAGACACAACAACGGCCTATACGCTCCCAAAAGAACGTATAGGCCGTTGTGCGCTGTCCGGAACTTACCCCGGCGGGGTACAGCTCAGGAACGAAAATTAGACGCCGTAGTACAGCTGGTACTCAAGCGGGTGCGGAACCAGCGAGAGCGGCTCCAGCTCATTCTTACGCTTGTAATCGATCCATGCCTGAATCAGGTCCTCGGTGAAGACGCCACCCTCGAGCAGGAAGTCGTGGTCAGCCTCCAGAGCAGCCAGCGCCTCCTCCAGGTTAGCCGGAGCCTTCTTGATGTCCTTAGCCTCTTCGGCGGGCAGCTCGTACAGGTCCTTATCGATCGGTGCCGGCGGCTCAATGCGGTTGCGGATACCGTCCAGACCAGCCATCAGCTGAGCAGCGAACGCGAAGTAGGGGTTAGCGGAGGGGTCCGGTGCACGGAACTCCAGGCGCTTAGCCTTCGGGTTGGTACCGGTAATCGGGATGCGGATACCAGCGGAACGGTTACCCTGCGAGTACACCATGTTGATGGGAGCCTCGTAACCGGGGACCAAACGCTTGTAAGAGTTCACGGTCGGGTTGGTGAACGCCAGAACAGCGGAGGAGTGCTCAATCAGACCGCCAATGTACCAGCGTGCGGTGTCAGAGAGGTTAGCGTAGCCGCGCTCGTCGTAGAAGAGGGGCTCACCGTTCTGCCACAGCGACTGGTGGCAGTGCATACCGGAGCCGTTGTCACCGAAGACGGGCTTGGGCATGAAGGTCACGGACTTGCCCCATGCATCTGCGGTGCCCTTGATGACGTACTTGAACTTCAGCAGGTCGTCAGCAGCCTTGGTGAGGGTGTCGAACTTGTAGTTGATCTCTGCCTGGCCGGCTGCGCCCACCTCGTGGTGGCTACGCTCAACCTCGAGGCCAACCTCGTCCATTGCTACGCACATTGCGTCACGCAGGTCAGCCTGCTTGTCGACGGGGGAGACGGGGAAGTAGCCGCCCTTGACGGGGGTCTTGTTGCCCAGGTTGCCGCCCTCTTCCTTGCGGCCGGTGTTCCAGGGAGCCTCGTCAGAGTCGATCTTGTAGAACACGGAGTTCGGCTCGACCTGGTAGCGGACGTCCTCGAAGACGAAGAACTCAGCCTCGGATGCGAAGAACGCGGTGTCTGCAATGCCGGTGGACTGCAGGTACGCCTCGGCGCGCTCAGCAACGCCGCGGGGGTCACGGTGGTAGGGCTCACCGGTGCGGGGGTTCACGATGGAGCAGATGATGACCAGAGTCTTCTCAATGCGGAAGGGGTCAACGTATGCGGACTGAACATCGGGGATCAGCTGCATGTCGGACTCAGCAATGCCCTGGAAGCCGCGAATGGAGGAGCCGTCAAAAAGCTGGCCGTTGACGAAGAAATCGTCATCAATCGCCTTGGCGGGCAGATTGAAGTGCTGCTGCACGCCGGGCATGTCGGTGAATCGGATATCAACGAAGACTACTTCTTCGTTCTTGATAAAGTCGAGAACTTCCTGGGGGCTGGTAAACATGAGGACTGCTCCTTGTTCGACTGACGGTGCAGGAGGGCATCTTCCCTCATCACATTCAGTCTTTGGTTTAGTTTTTGGCCGCGGGCAAAACCCTGTGACATATCAAGCATAGTGGTTATTTTTTGCGCGTGCGTGACTATCGTGTTTCGGTAATGTTACAAATCCTGGAAAGGAGTTACATCTATGTTGCCTCACGAAACGCAGCGCAGTCGCTAACGCCCCGTATCAGGGGCAGTAGCACCGCTAGTAACCGGGTAATAATCGGGTGTAACAAAAGGCTCCGACCCTCCCCACATGGGAAGAGCCGGAGCCTTCAAAACCTTATATCAGCGTCTCGCTTAGCGGCCGCGCATCGCACGACGGTCGGGGCGAGCACGCATCGGGTCAACGCCCTTCGGCAGACCGTTCATCGGGTTACGCATCGTGTTCAGGGTACTCAGACGACCCGAAACAACCTGCATCTCCTGCTGAGTCAGAGCCTTCGGAAGCTTGTTCATGGTCTTCACAACGTCCTTGAGCTCAACCTGACCCTCATCGTGACCGGTCTCAATCACGTGAACCGGAACGCCAGGAGCCACACGAGCCAGGTGCTTCTTCTCAGTGTTCACCAGCGAGTTCACACGGCTGTGAGGGCCCTCGGTCACCAGCACAATACCGGGACGGCCCAGCGCACGGAACACCAGATCCTGGTTGCGGTTCGCAGCAACGGGCTGCTCCTCAACAATCCAGCCGCGACGCACCGAGTTCATTGCCGCACCACTACGACCGGGCTGGTTCTCAATCTGAGCAAAAGCCGCAGTCTGCGCGCGGCGACCCAGCAGAAGCATCACCACAATAGCGGCAACGCCCAGACCCAGAATCAGGAAAGTAATCCAGTTACCCAGAGCAATACCGATGAGGAGGAAAACCAAAAGGGTACCCAGAGCCGACAGACTCAGAATCCAACCAATATTCGGGTCGGACTTCTTGGTCATCTGGTAGACCTGCTTCATCTGGGCGAAAGTGCCCGGAGTGCGTTCCTTCTTCTTTTTCTTCTCTTCGCGCTTATCTGCCACGATTCTTCCTCGGCTGGTTCTTCCGCGGCCCCGAAAAGCGCCTCAAACGCTCACGGAACCATAGTGACGTAACGATGCAGTGTATGCCTGCAATTTATCTAGTTTACCCTACCCGCACAAGGGGCGGGGCATAAGGGGAGGCTCCCCGAACACCAGCTGAATACCGGGTTCGAGGAGCCTCAACGCTCTCAGACAAAATCTGAAACGGCTTAGTAGCCCGCAGCCACCAGAGAGGAAGCTTCCTGCAGAGCAGCACCCTCACTCTCAATGTGAGCCAGGTTCTCAGGGATGGGGTAGCCGTTCTTGCGCATTGCACGAGCCCACAGGCGGCCCGCACGGTAGGACGAACGAACCATCGGGCCCGCCATAACGCCGGCGAAACCAATCTCCTCAGCCATGTTTGCGAAGTCCACGAACTGCTGCGGCTTCACCCAACGCTCAATGGGGTGGAAGAGCGGGCCGGGGCGCAGGTACTGGGTGAGGGTAATGATGTCACAGCCAGCATCGTGCAGATCGCACAGCGCCTCGTAAATCTCGTCGTCGGTCTCGCCCATACCCAGAATCAGGTTGGACTTGGTGACCATGCCGCCTTCCTTCGCCTGGGTGATAACGTCCAGGGAACGCTCGTAACGGAACGCCGGGCGAATCTGACGGAAGATGCGGGGAACGGTCTCCAGGTTGTGCGCGAACACCTCAGGCTTAGCGTCAATGACCTTCTGAACATGCTCGGGAACACCCTTGAAGTCGGGGACGAGCATCTCAACGCCGGTGTTCGGGCACATCTTGTGAATCTGACGGGTGGTCTCTGCGTACAGCCACGCACCGCCGTCTTCCAGGTCGTCACGAGCAACACCGGTCACGGTTGCGTAACGCAGACCCATGACCTTCACGTTCTTAGCAACCTTGAACGGCTCAGCGTAGTCAACAGCAACAGGCTTGCCGGTCGCAATATTGCAGAAGTCGCAACGACGGGTGCACTCGGAACCACCAATCAGGTAGGTTGCCTCACGGTCTTCCCAGCACTCGTAAATATTGGGGCAGCCAGCCTCTTCACACACAGTGTGCAGGCCCTGACCACGAGCCAGCTCGCGCATCTCATTGTATTCGGGGCCAACAATAGCCTTGGTCTTAATCCAGTGAGGCTTCTTCTCAATGGGAACCTCAGCGTTGCGGGCCTCCACACGCAGTAGCTTGCGTCCTTCAGGTGCGGTGCTCAAAAGTCTTCTCCTTGGTCTCGGTGTGCCCTCTGTGCAGGTGGGCCACCTTCTATTTTACGCCCGCTCAGGCGTAGGTGAAACTGATTTTCGTATATGACGAACGAACCCGGATGCGCGGTGCGCGGCTCGTTCAGGGTCTAGTTCTGCGCTCTAGCCCTGCGGCTGGTCTTGTGCTTAGTCCTGCGCCGGGACGGGCTCGAAGGACTCCGCCAGTCGGTCCTGGTACTTCAGAAGCTCCGCCTCCAGCGGCTCCAAAATATCGGCGGGGGTCACGGTGCGACCCAGCTGCTCCGAAATGGAGGTGACACCCGCATCGCTAATACCGCAGGGGATGAACTGCGCGAAAGGCGCCAGGTCGTTGCAACAGTTAATCGCGAAGCCGTGCATCGTGGTGTTACGCGAAACGCGCATGCCCAGCGCGGCAATCTTCTTGTCCTGGGTGATGCCATCGCCCAGAATCCACACACCGCTACGGCCCTCAACGCGCTCACCCTTAATGCCCAGACCCGCCAGGACATTAATGATGATCTCCTCAACGATGCGCACATACGCCACCACGTCAATGGGTTCGGGCAGACGCAGAATCGGGTAAGCAGTCAGCTGGCCGGGGCCGTGCCAGGTCAGCTTGCCGCCGCGGTCAATCTTGACGACGGGGGTGGACTTGTCTGTGGGATATTCGTGGTCTTCGGTGCGTTTACCGGCGGTAATCACAGCCTCGTGCTCAAGCAGAAGAATCGTATTCTGGCGGGTGCGGTTAGCCACCTCATCGTGGATGCGGTACTGCTCATCCAAGCACTCAACATAGTTCACATAGTTCGGGGCGAAGCCCACGCGTTCAATCGTCACAGACATACTTTCTACCTTAGTACTGCTAGTGGAGGGAAGAAAATTAGGGCGCCCTGAATCACGTGATGAGCGAACATGTAGGAATGTTACGGACGGGTGTGGTGGGTTGACGGGGCGAATATTTCGGGTGTTGATTTTAGGGTTGTATGGTTTATTTATAGTGTTTTACTGAGCCTAAACATGTTGTTTGATGTTATTTGATAACATGGTGGTATGAGAAGCAAAGAAACACACGTTTTGGAAAGCATCGCCAACACGGCTCTGCCCATCCTGCAGATTGTCGAGTACCGGGGAGGAGCCGCCGAGAGCGTGCCCTCCGTAACTCCCGTATCCCCGGCAACCTCCGTGCGCCCCGGACGCTACACCCTGCGCACCATTTCTGCACCCGAGGGTGCCGCTCCCTCCGCGCCCACTCTGCGTGCGGCAGCCAACGGGTACGGATTCGAGGAAAGCACGGATGCATCCACTCACGCTCAGACCCCGCAGGTAGCCGCCGCCCTGCGTAACGCGCCCGGACTCGCCAAGCTCCACGCCGTTACCAGCGAGGAGCACGATAGCAAGCTGTGCCTCTGGTACGAGCCCCTCGACGCGGGCACCCTCGACAAGCTTCTGAGCGCTCGCACCCTGAACCCCGCCGAACTCATGACCCTGGCGCGCACCCTGCACCGGGCACTTGGCAGTCTCAAAAAGGTAGGGGAGGGGCGCGCCGAGCTGAGCGCCGAATACATCGCCCTGAGCGCCGCCGGAGTACCCAAACTCCTGCTGCCGGATACCGTCTATCGTGAGGCGAAATCTCTCGACGCTGAACAGCTCACAGCCGCTTACGGCGAATACACACGTTCCGCCGCCGCCCTGCTCTGGCAAGCCGCCTGCGGCCACACGCCGGAACCCTCCGCCGCCCGCGTACCCCTCTCACTGCGCATGGGAACAACCGGCACCGATGGGGTACCCAGTAGTGACTGGATTGAGCGCCTCGGCAGAGGCCTCGAATACCTGCTGGACGCACCCGCCCAGGAAGCGGCGGCTGCCGGACTGAGCTCCGTGGTAGCGCTCGCGGAGGAGGTGCCGCCTCGCCCGCTCAACGTGTACCTGAGCTGCTCCGAACGCGCCCGCGCGCTGATTCCCGCGGCAGTAGATCCCGCGCCGGCGCAGAAGCTCTCAAAGGCACAGAAGGCACAACGCTACCTGGCGGGACGTTTGCCACACGTGAAGAAGCCGGCAGCAGCCGCAGGTTCTAAGACGTTGAGCCCCGCGGTGAGCCCCGCAGAGACTGCGCCGCCCGCCCCAAAGAACGCAGATGCGGTGGGCACAGAAGCGGCGGGTGCATCTCGCCTCGCGGCGCTACGCGGTGCGCTGAGCCGCCCCTCCGCACGCCTGGGTGTAGCCGCGCTGGCTCTGGGCGCTATCGCCCTGCCGCTCGGGTTCACCGTCTACGGGCAGAATGCCCCGGCAACGGCGCAGCCCGTGTCCGCGCAAGCCGTGAACGCAGCGGGGGAGCAAGCACCCGACGGCGCGGAAGAACAGAATCAAGCTGTGCAGGGCGATCAGATTCTACGCGCCCTCATCGACCAGCGGAACCAAGAACGCCGTGCTCGAGGCGGCGCAGAGCTCACCGTCGACACCACCGTAGAACTTAGCCGAGACGGCGAGAACATCCGCGTCATGGCGGTAGTCTCCGCACCCGGCTATCGCGCCGATAAAACCGAGCAGGAAGCCCGCAAGCTCAGCGAAGACAATGGCGTCACCCGCCAGAAAGTCATCTTCGACCTGCACCGCGGGGAGAAAGGCTGGGAGATAGCTCGCGCCGAACCCGTCACGGCATAACCGCGGTACTCTCTCAGCACCCAGGAACGTTCAATGGGCATAACAAAAGCGGCGGCCCCACCCACCGAAGTGGATGGAGCCGCCGCCTTTATGCTCACTGCCCGGGAAAACCCGGAGAGTTACGCTCGGTTACCCATCAGGGCACCGCCACAAGGAAACTTCCTTGAGCCTGTGCAGGTCTTAGAGGCCCAGCTCAGACTCGAAGTTTGCCTCCTCCAGGCGGGTCTTGACGGTGCGCAGGAAGCGACCAGCGTCCGCACCGTCGACCACGCGGTGGTCGTAGGTGAGGGACAGGTAGCACATGGAGCGGATAGCGATAACGTCGTTACCGTCTGCATCCTGGATAACCATGGGGCGCTTCACGATCGAACCGGTACCGAGGATTGCAACGTTCGGCTGGTTGATAATCGGGGTGTCGAACAGTGCACCGAAGGAACCAATGTTGGTGATGGTGAAGGTCGAACCCGACAGCTCCTCGGGGGAGATGTCGCCGGTACGTGCGCGGCCACCCAGGTCGCCAATAGCCTTTGCCAGGCCAGCAATGCCCAGGTCGGAAGCGTTCTTGATGACGGGAACCAGCAGGCCCTTGGGGGTGTCCACAGCAATAGCGATGTTCTCGGAGCCGTGGTAAGTAATCTGCTTGTAGTCCTCGGTCATGGACGCGTTCAGAGCGGGGTGCTGCTGCAGAGCCTCAGCGGTTGCCTGGACGAAGAAGGGCAGGAAGGTCAGCTTTGCGCCCTCGCGAGCAGCGAAGCCGTCCTTAGCCTTTGCACGAAGCTGGACAACGCGGGTCACGTCAACCTCGGTGACCTGGGTCAGCTGGGTGGAGACGTCCAGGGACTCACGCATACGCTTTGCAATAACCTGGCGGATACGTGCGGTCTTCTCGACGGTGCCACGCTTGGGGGAAACCTCGAAGGTGTGCGGTGCCTTTGCGGAACCAGCAGCCGGAGCAACAGCTGCAGCGGGTGCAGCAGCGGCGGGAGCAGCGGAACCCTTAGCAGCGATAGCAGCCTGAACATCCTGCTTGCGGATGCGGCCACCAACACCGGTGCCCTTGACGGTGGACAGGTCGATGCCGTTGTCCTTAGCGAGCTTACGGACCAGCGGGGTCACGTATGCTTCACCCTCAGCAGCTGCCGGAGCGGCAGGTGCAGCGGGAGCGGCAGGAGCTGCGGGTGCAGCCGGAGCAGCAGCGGGTGCTGCGGGAGCGGCAGGAGCCTCAGCAACCGGAGCGGGAGCTGCAGGAGCAGCCGGTGCAGCAGCAGCGGAAGCGTCGCCGATGATAGCCAGAACCTGGCCAACCTCTGCGTCCTCATCCTCGGGGATGCGGATCTCGAGCAGGGTACCTGCTACGGGGGAGGGAACCTCGGTGTCAACCTTGTCGGTGGAAACCTCAACCAGGGGCTCGTCAACCTCAACCTGCTCGCCAACTTCCTTCAGCCAGCGGGTAACGGTGCCCTCGGTGACGGACTCGCCCAGTGCGGGCAGTACGACCTCGATGCCTGCAGCAGCAGCTGCGGGAGCAGCCGGAGCAGCGGCGGGTGCTGCGGGAGCAGCAGGAGCCTCAGCAACCGGAGCGGGAGCTGCGGGAGCAGCAGCTGCGGGAGCAGCCGGAGCAGCAGCGCCGGAACCGTCGCCAATGATAGCCAGAGCAGCGCCAACCTCGACGTCCTCGTCCTCGGGGACGAGAATCTGCTCAACAACGCCTGCTACGGGGGAGGGGACCTCGGTGTCAACCTTGTCGGTGGAAACCTCAACCAGGGGTGCGTCAACCTCAATGGTGTCGCCGACCTCAACGAGCCAGCGGGTAACGGTACCCTCGGTCACGGACTCGCCCAGTGCGGGCAGTACTACGGTGTGGGACATAATCTTTCCCGTTCTCCTTGTGAATGCTTGAACTAGAAAAATGTGAGCGGCGACCCGGATGCGCGCCGCATGCGTCGAAACATGTCGACGCGCATCCGGATAGGGGCGTTGTTCAGCGGATACGCCCGGCAACCGCTAACGACCAACGGTCGTCAATACTAAGCTGACGCGCTAACGCCAGTCAGCAAAATTTATGCGCTGTGCAGCGGGGTGCCGTTCAGGACCATTGCAGCCTCACCCAGGGACTCGTTCTGAGTCGGGTGTGCGTGGATGAACTTAGCGACGTCCTCGGGGAATGCTTCCCAAGCAACCCACATCTGAGCCTCACCAATCTGCTCACCCATGCGCTTACCAATAGCGTGAACACCAACGATGGGGCCGTCCTTCTGGCGGACAACCTTCACGATACCGGTAGCACCGAGGATAGCGGACTTGCCGTTACCAGCCAGGTTGTACTCAGCGGTCTCAACGTTCTCAGCGCCGAACTTCTCCTTAGCCTTGGGCTCGGAGTAACCAACGGAAGCGATCTCCGGGTCACAGAAGGTGACCTTGGGGATGTTGATGTCCTCAACAACGGTGGGGTTCAGGCCAGCGATTTCCTCAGCAACGAAGATACCCTGCTGGTAACCGCGGTGAGCCAGCTGAACGCCGGGGACGATGTCGCCAACAGCGTAGATGTTGCCAACGCCGGTGTGCAGACGCTCGTTAGCCAGGACGAAGCCGCGGTCCATGGGGATGCCCTGCTCCTCGTAGCCCATGTTTGCAGTGTTGGGGCCACGACCAACAGCGACCAGAACGATCTCTGCCTCGAAGACCTTGCCGTCAGCCAGGGTGACCTTAGCACCGTTAGCGTCCTGCTCAACCTTCTCGAAGAGGGTGCCGGTGTTGAACTTGATGCCGCGCTTCTTGAACGCACGCTCCAGGACCTTGATGATAGCCGGGTCCTCGTTGGGGACCAGGTTCGGCAGGCCCTCGATGATGGTGACGTCAACGCCCATAGCGTTCCACATGGATGCGAACTCGCAACCAATCACGCCGCCACCGAGCACGATAGCGCTCTTGGGCAGGTAGTCCATCTCCAGTGCCTCAGTGGAGGTCAGAACGCGACCCTCGATGGGCAGACCGAAGGTCTTGGAGACCGAGCCGGATGCCAGGATAATGTTCTTACCCTTGTACTCAACACCACCGACGGTGATGGTGTCCTGAGCGGTCAGCTTACCCTCGCCGGGGATAACCTCTACGCCCTTCATCTTCAGCAGGCCTGCAAGACCCTTGAACTTACCGGAGACGATGTTGTCCTTGTAATCGCGAACCTTGCCCATCTCGATGGACTGCAGCACAGCGTTAACGCCAACCTTGGACGCCTCGCGTGCCTCTTCAGCCAGCTCAGCAGCGTGCAGGTACGCCTTGGTGGGGATACAGCCGGTGTGCAGGCAGGTGCCGCCGACCTTTTCCTTCTCGATCAGGCCGACGGTGAAGCCTAGCTGGCGTGCGCGAATAGCTGCGGAGTAGCCAGCGGAACCGCCGCCGAGGATGAGGATGTCGAATTCTTGAGCCACGATATTGCTCCCTTGCATAGTTGTGGGGGCTAAAGACCCCTGCAATGAGTTCTTTACCAATTTATTGGTAGGTTTCCCAGCATGTGCGAAAGGCCCGCGACTCACAAAAATCGCGCGCCCCTCCGCGTACGCAGAAAAACACTTAATACAACAATACCCCCGTTGAGGGTCGTTTAAGTTCACTCAGGGCGGTTTTAGCCGATTAATCGCCCAAACACCGCAAATTTTTCACCACGCAAGAAAAGCGGCGCGTCATAGAACAGCCCGATGACAGCATCACCACAACGGGGGCATAGAATGCGTCAAGAAAAGACGCAGAGGAGGGCTCCCCGGTAGAAATACCGGAAAGCCCTCCTCTGAATTAGCCCTATGCTGTGCGGCTCACATCAGCTAGGATGCGCCAGCTAGGATGCGCGCCCAGCGAAGCAGACTACTTAGCGTACGACTGGATGAAGTTCACCAGGGTAGCGGTACCGAAGCCGGTACCCTCCTTCGGAGTGAAGCCGTAGGGTGCCTCCTCGTTAAACGCGGGGCCCGCAATATCCAGGTGAGCCCAGGGGATGCCCTCGCCCACGAACTCCTTCAGGAACAGGCCCGCAGTCAGCGCGCCACCGTAGCGGGAACCAATGTTCTTCAGGTCAGCAACGGGGGACTCCAGGCTCTTACGCAGGTAGGACTCCAGCGGCATCGGCCAGTAAGACTCACCCGCAGCAGCACCGGCTGCAATCACGCGGTCACGAATCTCCTCGTCACCGAGCAGAGCTGCGGTGCGCAGACCCAGAGCGGCCATAGCCGCACCGGTCAGAGTAGCGATATCCAGGATGACGTCCGGGTTCGACTCAGAAGCCAGCGCAATACCATCAGCCATGACCAGGCGGCCCTCAGCGTCAGTGTTCAGCACCTCAACGGTACGGCCGTCACGCATGGTGATGACGTCCTCCGGGCGCAGAGCGTGGCCGCCGGGCATGTTCTCAGCCAGGCACAGGTAACCGGTCACAGCAACCGGAACGTCCAGCTCCGCAGAAGCAAGCACAGCGTTCAGAACGGATGCAGCACCCGCCATATCGCACTTCATGGTCATCATCGAAGCGGCAGGCTTCAGCGAGTTACCACCGGTATCAAAAGTAATGCCCTTACCCACCAGAGCCACGTGAGCCTTCGGGTTCTCCGGAACATACTTCACAACGGCAAGAACCGGCTTGCGGGGCGAACCCTGACCAACACCGGAAATGCCGCCGAAGCCCTCCTCAGCCAGGCGGTCGTGGTGGAACAGCTCAATCTCAAGGTTCGAGTAATCCTCAGCAACCTCAGCCACGAACTCAGCGAAAGTCTCCGGGTACAGGTGCGACGGGGGCAGGTTGACCAGGCGGCGAGCATCCTTAGCGGTCTCACCCAGAACCAGGGCGTGAACCAGAGCCTCCTCAGCCTCTTCCTGGTCAATCGACGAAACGATCAGGATGGAATCAATCTCTTCCTTAATCGAGTCCTGAGTCTTGCCGCGCAGGCCCTCCTCAACGAAGTTACCCAGCACGGCGCCGTGAGCAATAGCCTCAATTTCCTCTACCGAAGAAACACCGAAATCGAAAGCAATCTCCTCAGCGGAACCAACCAGCTGACGAGCCGCAGAACCAGCCGCGTAACGCAGAGCGTCCAGACGCTCCTGACCCTCAGCAGTATCAGAGCCCAGACCTACCAGCGCCACAATGCCGGCACCGGTGTCCTCAAGGCCGGGCAGACGCAGCAGCTGATCGGGGGCACCCGAGGCGCCCAGCGCCTCCAGCAGCTCGTTAATACCCTCAACAGAGTCCTCAGACAGGGAGCTCGGCGCCAGGTACGCACCGTCCGAACCCTTCAAAACGCCCAGAACCAGAACGTCAGCTTCGAGCGCTTCAAGGTCGGTGCTGTGAATAGACAGAGACAGAGACATCGTTACTCCTTTGCGTATGTCTTCTCAAAATAGTCGGGGCACATCCTCGCGCCCGAAAAACTCAACTGTAGGCCCTCGAAGAGTGAGGATGAATACCGCCGCGCAAAGCCGCGCGGACTACTGCTTCTACTCTACACGGATATGCAGGAGGGCGTGAGGTTCAGCTCTCACCCCGAGCAGCTGGAAGAGCAAGAAAAACGTGTAAAAAGCCGAGCTGCAGCGTCTTAAGAACGTCAGCACAACACTCAACAAGTTCACCTACTGCGAGAAAACCACGCACACTGTCGATACGGGGCAGTCGTGGCATAAAATGAAAGACTACGGAAAGCGTCTGATAACAGAAGACGCCCCTTCGCCCCACCACCTCGGGTACCGGCACAAACACAAAGCCCACCGAATGCGGCGCGAACCAGACAGAAGTGAGGAGGCACGATGCTCAACCCCGAAGATCTCTACTTAGCCAACACCAAAATATTGGACGACCCCAGGATGCACGGGCTGACCCTCGTCATTGCCCTCTCCAGCCCGCAGGACGCAGGCTCCACCGCAGGCCAGCTCGGACAGGTGCTGCTCAGCGAACTCAAGAACATTGAAATCGTCGAGTTCGACAGCGACCAGCTGCACGACTACCGTGCCCGCCGCCCCTTCATCCGCTACGAAAAAGACCACTTCGAAAAGCCGCAATACCCGCAGCTGAAGCTCTACGCCGTAGAAGACAGCCTCAACAAGCCGTTCCTGCTGCTCACCGGTGCTGAACCGGACCTGCAGTGGCAGCGCTTCGAAAAGGCGGTGCTGACCATCGCCCAGCGGGTCAAGCCCTCGCTGGTCGTGTTGGTCTCCGCATTCCCCATGCCGGTGCCGCACACCCGCCCCTTTCCGATTACCGCACACGGCTCCCGCAAGGACCTGATTCGCGGCATCTCCCCCTGGAAGCCCAGCGCCGACGTGCACGCGACCATCACCAACCTGCTGGAAGTGCTCTTCACCGAAAACGGAATCGACACCGTCGGCTTCGGCGTGAACATTCCCCAGTACATTTCGGAGGCGGACCTGCCGCAGGGCACCCTCACCGCCCTCGAACACGTGGGCATGGCGGCGCACCTCTCGCTACCCACCGAGAACCTGCGCGAAGCCGCACGCCACGTGCACAGCCAGATCAACGATCAGGTCAAGCAGAACCCCGAAATCGGTCGCATGATCACGACCATGGAAGAGAACTACGACGAGAACTTCCGCACCTCCGACATTGCGGTTCCCCTCTCGCGACGCGATGCACACAATGTGCCCAGCCGCGACGAAATTGGTGCGCTCTTCGAACGTTTCCTCGACGAACAGTAGGGCGCGTGCAGCAAAGCGCGTGCAGTAGGGGAAAGTACTCGAGGCACCCCTTACTCTGGGGGGCCCTTACTCTGCATGACAGATTATGACGCGGCACCCCGCGCCACTGTGGACAAACCCCTGCGCACAAACGAACAATACGAATAAATCTGTGGAACCTTCGGACCTATGAACCGAAGTATCCACAGATTTATTTGTATAACCTGCGCCCCCGCCCAAACCGTGCCACCGTGAAGGCATGAACGCAAACAATATCTCCAACGGCAACACTCCCAACAGCAACCACCTCAACAGCGACCACTTCAACAGTGGCAACTACGACACGCCCCCGCCCATCCGCAACGAATACGACGTGCTCAGCAGCGCCCTCCACCAGCACGGCTACTGGCCCGACCACTCACTCATCATCCTCACCGCAACTGACGATACCCTCGGCCCCAGCCTGCGCGTCAACCTACCCGACGAACCCTGCACCCTGACCGAACGCGCCGACTTCCTCCACGAAACCTTCGCCAAACTACCCACCTGCCACAACGGCGAAACGCTCACCCGCTTCTACACCGTCATCGTCGACGGCGACAACACCGTACGCCAACGCCAACTCAGCCCCAACACCGTGCAGCTCGCCGCCATCGAAGAAATCCAACAGGACGTCGACACCCAAATCAACATCAACACCTGGCTGCATCTGCTCCACGACCCGCGCATCGTCAGCGAACTACGCTGCGAAGACATCATCTACGCCGGCGGCGCCAGCATCTGGGCGCTCGACCCCGAACAACAAGCGCTCACCCTCCTCGCACCCATCGAAGAAATCCACCACAGCGGCTACTACACCTGGCTCACCCGCCACGGCGACACCATCGCCCCCAACGCCCAACACAACTACGCCCACAGCCCCTGGGACACCGACCCCACCGGCAACCCCGAAACCCGCCACGACTGGGAAAACGCCGTAGAACTCTGGGACCACACCCGCACCAACACCGCACGGCGCGACGACGCCCGCCGCACCAACGTCCACGCCATCTACCACCAAGCCCAAATCGACCTCTGCTACTGGGACGCCGCCATCAACGCCGCCGCGCACCTGCTCGCCACCCACCCGGTCGATGATGCTAAGGCACCCACCATCGGTGATGCGCTGCGCGACCTCATCCCCGCCGAAGTCGCCGGGCACCTACGCGCCTCCATCGCACCGATGGCGCTCAACCCCATCACCCCCGAAATGCTCACCTACCTCGCCGGATACGGGCTCAGCCACGCCCAGAAAGCGCTCGCCCACATGCACTACGCCGCCCAACACACCAACTACGCCCTCGGCGGCCCCCGACCCGTCGCCCTCCCAGACATCGACCCGCTCGAACCGCCCCACTACGGCACCCGCATCACCCGAAAAACCTACATGCCCGAAAGCTTCACCCGCATGCTCAGCACCGCACCCGGCGCCGACCAGACACACGTACGTGCCGTGCCCGAAAAATGCGTGCAATGGCAAGACTGGATCCGCCGCACCCACCGCGCTATTCAGCAAAACCGCAGCGTCCAACAAAACCGCGGCATCCAACAGGTCAACCTCGACCACTGGGCACTCCAAGAACTCAGCCCCGCCGACCTCGCCGTCACCACCGAACTCAACACCATCAACCGAGAAGTGCTCCCGCGCCTGCTCAAACAAAGAGACTCCAACGACCACACCGCCGCACGCAAACTCGAAGAGATCAGCCAACAAATCGACGACGCCTACACCAACAGCGAATACCTCGCCAACCCCAACCACCAAGCCGTCTACACCCACTACCTCGACGCCCTCAAAGGAGAACTAGGCAGCCCCCACTGGGAGCGCCTCAACGGGCTCGAACTACTCACCAGCCTGCTCACGCCCCACAGCACCGACGGCGAATACGCAACGCTGCGCAACACCCAAGCCTGGGCCAACTGGTACAAGGGATACAGCACCTACGCCCGCCTGCTCCGCCAAGAAGCCCACCGCCACACCACAGGAGAAGACCTCAACATCCTCGACGTACACCTCAACGCCGGAGGCCTACCCGCCTGGATCAAACACACCATCTGCGGCGAACCCGGCGCAAACCGCCAACCCATCAGCACCCTCAAACCACGAAAGGTCTAAAGCTCGGTACGTGAACCCGGCACCTAAACTCGAGGCACAAAACAGGGGAGGGGCGCGCCACCGGGCACGCCCCTCCCACACACAACCGCACACAGCCGCACCCACCCAAAACCAGGCCCACAAGCCCCCAAACAGCGCGTCAAGTTGAAAGCAACCAAAAATCTGCAATACTTATATATTGACCCCGTACAGTCAATGCGCTACAACGCGCCCTCAAACAGCTCAACACAACGAGCAACGGAACCCTGCAAACGACCATCGCATGCGGAATAAAACCCGCCCCCACAGCGTTAAACACGTCAAAAGCAGCAAACACCCCGACCGAGGACGCCAGCACAGACTTGACAGGGTCTTAGGTGTTTTGCAAACAAAACACCCCACCACAAGCCAGAAAGGGTTCTAGTGGCACCTGCAACCAGCAAGAAGACCGCGACCGGCGACGCAACCGAAGAAACCGTCGCAAAAACCACCACCAAGACCACCCGCACCAAGAAGGCAACCACCAAGGCCGCAGCGGCAACCGAAGACACCACTGGCGCAACCGCCGAAACCAGCGCAGAAACCACTGCCGAAACTGAGGCAGACAAGCCCAAGCGCACCCGCAAAACCACCACCAAAACCGCAACCAAGCGCAAGACCGGTGGCCGCCGCAAAAAGAGCGACGACGACGAATTCGACCTCGTCCTCGACGAAGACCTCGAAACCACCGACGTCGAAGACGAAACCGACGAAGAAGACGAAGAAACCGTAGCCAAAAAAGAAGAAAAGAAGGCCGCAGAAGCAGTAGCAGCCAAGGGCTCCGGCTTCGTCCTCACCGCAAACGACGACGACGACGCACCCGCACAGCGCGTCGTCACCCCCGGCGCAACCGCCGACCCCGTCAAGGACTACCTCAAACAGATCGGTAAGGTCTCCCTGCTCAACGCACAGCAGGAAGTCGACCTCGCCATGCGCATCGAAGCAGGTCTCTACGCCGAGCACAAGCTCGCCGAAAACCCCGACATGGACAAAGAACTCAAGAAGGCCATGCGCTGGGTCATCCACGACGGCAAGCGAGCCAAGAACCACCTGCTCGAAGCTAACCTGCGACTCGTCGTCTCCCTCGCCAAGCGCTACACCGGCCGCGGCATGCTCTTCCTCGACCTCATCCAGGAAGGCAACCTCGGCCTCATCCGCGCCGTCGAAAAGTTCGACTACTCCAAGGGCTTCAAGTTCTCCACCTACGCAACCTGGTGGATCCGCCAGGCCATCACCCGCGCCATGGCAGACCAGGCCCGCACCATCCGCATCCCCGTGCACATGGTAGAAGTCATCAACAAGCTCGCCCGCGTGCAGCGCCAGATGCTCCAGGACCTCGGTCGCGAACCCACCCCCGAAGAACTCGGCAAGGAACTCGATATGACCCCCGAAAAGGTCATCGAAGTCCAGAAGTACGGTCGCGAACCCATCTCCCTGCACACCCCCCTCGGTGAAGACGGCGACTCCGAATTCGGCGACCTCATCGAAGACTCCGAGGCAGTCGTCCCCGCAGACGCAGTGTCCTTCACCCTTCTGCAGGAACAGCTCCACTCCGTGCTCGACACCCTCTCCGAGCGTGAAGCCGGCGTGGTCGCAATGCGCTTCGGCATGACCGACGGCCAGCCCAAGACCCTCGACGAAATCGGCAAGGTCTACGGCGTGACCCGCGAACGTATCCGCCAGATTGAGTCGAAGACCATGTCTAAGCTCCGTCACCCGTCGCGTTCGCAGGTACTGCGAGACTACCTGGACTAAAAGTTCCTGACTAGCAGTTCTAAGATGCGGGCGGATGCTCGTGCAGCTGTTCTGCTGGCCGGCACGCAGACGATGCTCGCGGGGGAGTGCCCCCTCTGCGGCGCCCAATAAGTAAATGGGCCAGCCGCCTTGAGGATGGGGCCTCCGCCATTACGCATCGCTGCTATGCCGTCTAGGTTCAGTTTCGCTAGTTCTAGCACATACAGAAAAGGCTCTCCGAAATACCGGAGAGCCTTTTCTGCTACTTATATGCGGTTGGAGCGACGGCTTGCGGCACCGTTCCGCATGACAGGCTCGCGGACGATGCTCGCGGGGGAGTGCCCCCTCTTCAGCGCCTGGGGGCGCTTCGAGGACGGAGCCCCCGCTACGCATGTCCGCTATGCCGTTAAAGTTCAGCGCCGTTGAGGTTCAGCGCCGCTACAGGCCCAGCTGGCGCAGATAGCGGTCCGCCACCGCCTCCACCTGATCCAAACCGCGCACACGAGCCAGCGCCAGCGACCAAGCATCAGATTCCTGCTCCGCGCCCACCGGGAAGCCAGCCGCCGCCCACAACGCCGCCGTCATCGCACCCACCGAATCCGAATCCGAATCCACCGACACCGCACGGCACAAACCCCCAAACAGGGTCTCGCGCACCGCCGCATCGTCAGCATCAGCAGGCAGACTCTTCACAGCATCCGCCGCACACCAGAGAGCCACACCCAACAGCTCCGGCGCCGTCCAACCCGTACCAAAATGCTCCGCCACAGCCTCCGGAACCGGCACCACGCCCTGCACCAGCAGCTCGAGGGCGCGGCTCAGCGCCGCCGCTGTACGCGCAGCATCACCCGGAATCGAATCATCCGCGCCCACCGTGCCGCACCAGTCAAGCACACGACGCGCCGCACCCAACAACGCATCAAAGGAACCGGACGGAGAGGCCAACAAATCACGAATCAACAACGCATACGCCGCCGCCGAAGCCAACGCCTCCGGATGCCCATGCGTCAACGCTGCCGAACGCACCGCCAACAAAACCACCGTGCGCTCCTGCGCCACCGGCAACACACCCAACGCCGCCGAACGCACCAGCGCACCACTACCCAAAGCATCAGGATTCAACGACTTCGACACCAACTGCATCTCGCCCGAACCCAACGCCCGCAACGTCGCCGCACCCGGACCGCGACGCGCCGTCAACTCCGCTGCCCCATCAATCTCACGATCCAACGAAAACGGCGCAGACTCCGGCAGGCTCTCACCAATACCGCGGAACCACCGCAAATACGCCAACCACAGACACGCCAACTCATCCGCCGCCGCGCCCTCATTATTCCACTCCAAAACCTCCGTCAAAGCGTCCAGCGTGAAACACGTCAGCTGCGTATCATCACTGACCAGCAGCTCACCAAACGCCGAATCCCACGGCTTAGGGGCACTCTCCGCAATCTGCTCAGCCGACAACAACTCCAACGGATAACCCAGCGCATCACCCAACGCAGACGCACGCAGCAAACCGCGCACCCTGCCCGCAAACTCAGCAGAAACCTCGGGCGCACGCGTGAACTCAGAAAAACTCATAGGGCGATTATCTCACGGTCGGCTTGGGTACAAGCGGCTTCGTGCTCATACTCGCGGGGGAGTGCCCCCTCTTCAGCGCCTGGGGGCGCTTCGAGGACGGAGCCCCCGCTCCGCATGAGCACCTACGCCGCAGAGGGTTCCGCCCGTGAATGACGAACTGTGAGGCGCAAAACATGAGGCAGTGCCATACTGAAACCATGAAGATTCTGCACACCTCCGACTGGCACCTCGGCCGCACCTTCCACCGCAGCCACCTCACCCGCGAACACCAGCAGTTCATCGACGAACTGCTCAACTACGTGCACGCCGAAGGTATCGACACCCTCCTCATCAGCGGCGACGTCTACGACAGCACCATCCCCACCGCCGAAAGCACGACCCTGCTCGACCAGGCGCTCACCCGCCTCATGCGCGCCGGCGTGCACGTCATCCTCAGCTCCGGCAACCACGACTCCTTCCGCCGCCTCAGCTACGGCGCCGCCTTCTTCGAAGCCTCCGGCGTGCACCTGCGCACCACCATCGAAGACGCCACCCGCCCCGTCGAACTCACCGACGGCACCCAGCGCGTACACGTCTACGCCATCCCCTACCTCGCCCCGCGCCTGCACGCCACCGCCCTCGGCGTCGACCCCACCCACCAGGCAGTGCTCGGCGCCGTCACCGACGCCATCCGCACCGACGCCGCAGAACGACGCGCCCGCGGCGAAAGCGCCGACCGCATCATCGTCATGAGCCACGCAACCGTCAGCGACACCGCCGGCAACGCCGACAGCACACCCCGCAGCGACTCCGAACGCGACATCAGCGTCGGCGGCATCGACTGGGTACCCGCCTCCCTCTTCGACGGCTTCGACTACGTAGCCCTCGGCCACATCCACAAGCGCTACCCCGTCACCCACACCATCCGCTACAGCGGCTCACCCCTCGGCTTCTCATTCAGCGAAGAACACAACCGCAACGGCGCCTACCTCATCGAACTCACCCCCGGCGAAGAACCCGCCATCAGCGGCCACGAATGGGCAACCCGCGTGCACATGAAAACCCTGCGCGGCACCATGGACGACCTGCTCAACAACCCCGAAAACAGCCCCTACGAGCAGGGCTACTACTGCCGCATCGAACTCACCGACGAAACCCTACCCGTCGGCGCCGTCGACCGCCTGCGCAGCCGCTACGAAACCATCTCCCACTTCAGCTACCACAGCACCCAACCCGCCGCCGAAAAACCCGCCGCCGCGCCCCTCACCCGCGACGCCAACCCCGTCGACACCTTCGACCAATTCCACCAATACGTACGCAACCGCCCCCTCACCAGCGAAGAACGCGACGTCATCACCACCCTCAACGACCACATCAGCAGCCACAAGGACAACGCATGATCCTGCACACCCTCGAATTCGAAGCCTTCATGGCATACCCCAAGCGCCAAGAAATCAACTTCGATACCCTCAACAACGCCGGCGTATTCCTGCTCAACGGCCCCACCGGCGCCGGCAAAACCACGATCCTCGACGCCATCTGCTACGCCCTCTACGGCGAAACCAGCAGCGACCGCGAATCCGCCAAACTGCACTCCACCTACGCGGCACACAGCGGCACCAAACCGCGCGTGCTACTCGACGTGACCCTCCACGGCAAGCGCCTGCGCATCGACCGCACCCCCGCCTACAACAAGCCCATCACCCGCGGCGCCCGCAAGGGCCAGATGCGCGAAGAAAGCGCCAAAGCAACCCTCGCCGAGCTCGCACCCGGCGCCGACCCCGCCGATGAAAAAGCCTGGACCCCCATCTCCAGCAGCGTCGCCGAAGTCAACCGCACCATCGCCGAACGCACCCACCTGACCAAAGAACAATTCCTCAAGGTCGTGTTGCTGCCGCAGGGCCAGTTCGCGCAATTCCTCAAGTCCAAGCCCAAAGAACGCAAAGAACTGCTCAAAAAGATGTTCCCCGTCGAACACTACGAGCAGCTCTTCGATGCGCTCCTTGAGGAAGCGAAAAAGGCTCAGCAGGAAGTTGCCCAGGACGAAAACACCCAGCGCGGCTACCTTGAACGTGCCCGCGTAGAAATGCTCGCCCTGCAGGCGCTCCTGGACGCAGCAGATCCGGAGGCTGAGGAGGTTGCGGAGGCGGAGGCTTCCGAAAACCTCACCGCTGAGAGCGTCACCGCCGAAACCCTCGACGCATGGGTCGCCGGCGGGGTGGCGCGCGCCCGCGAAACCTCCGCGCGCGAAAAGCAGGAACAGCAGCGCCTCACCGACGAAGCCGACCGGAACACCCGCTTGCTGGCCGAACGCGCCCAGCTGCAGGCCGACTGGCGCGAATACGAGCAGCTCTGCGAGCGCCGTACCCGCCTGACCGAACGCGCTGACGAGCATAAGGCGCAACGTGAAGAGCTGGCGCAGGCGCGTGCCGCCGCACCCCTGCACGCACAGTACGCGCAGGTCCAGGCTGAATCCCAGGTGCTCACCGCCCGGGAACAGGAACAGGCCGCGTGTGCTTCCGCGCTGGAGGAGAACGGCGGTGCCCTACTTGCGGCACTCCGCGATGAGGAAACCGCGGCAGAGGTCGCCTTCCCCGAAGAGGCGACCTTCGCCGCCTTCCCGGATCTCGAGTCCGCGGAGCAGGAAACCCAGCTCGAGGCGCTCCTCGACACCCTGCGCGCCCTGCAGAAGAAGGACGCTCAGCTCGCCGACGAGGAGGCCGCCGTTGCCGCCCTGCTGAAGCAGGCTAACGCCCTCGAGAAGGACAAATCGCGTGCCGAAAAGACCCTGAGCGACCTCACCGCCGCCGCGGAGCAGCTTGCTGAAGAACTCGCCGGCTACAGCACCGCCGACGAGGAACGCACCCTCGCCGCGCACCTGGTCACCGAGGCGCAGCAGAAGCACGACGCCGCCCAGCAGATGCAGCAGAAGCTGGATGCCGCCTCCGCAGCGGTCGCCGCGGCTGAGAAGCAGAGCAAGCGCACCGCCACCGCCGAGCAGAAGGCGCAGGAGAAGTGGCAGGCCTCGGCTCAACAGGCGCTCGCCGCCACGGAGGAATTCAAGAACCTGCAGGTGCTGCGCCTCGCCCAGGCGTCCTCCCTGCTGGCGCGTGAGCTCAAGGACGGCGAACCCTGCGCGGTCTGCGGCTCGGTGGAGCACCCCGCCCCGGCGCAGATTGCCGAGGGTGCGCAGCTGGTTGAGCGCGCCGACCTGGACGCCGCCAAGGAGCGTGAAGACAAGGCGCACAAGCAGGCGCGCACCCACGAGCTGGCTAAGGAGAAGGCGACCAAGGCGCATCAGGAAGCCTCCGAGGCGCTTGCCGCCGCCCGCACCCAGTACGAGACTCTGGTGGCTCAGGGCGAATGCGATGTTGAGCAGACTGCCGCGCAGCTGCAGCAGGCGCAGACCCGCCTCACGCAGGCTCAGTCGCGCGTGACGGCGCGTGACGGCGTGCAGGCGAAGGCTGAGCGGGTGCGGGTTGAGCAGCAGAAGGCTCAGGAGGCGCTGCGCACCATCGAGGGCGCGGCGGTTGAGGCGCAGACGCGTCACCGTGACGCTTCGGCGCGTTGTGAGGCTACTGCGGCTGATTTGGCGCCTGCTCGTGCGGCGGTGGGTTTTGCGCAGCGTGTTGAGGCTGTGGAGGGCTACCGCGCGGCGCATCAGCGTCTGGCTCGTGCGGTGTTGCTGTTGGGCCAGGCGCGTGAGCGTCATGCCCAGGCGACGGCGCAGGCGCAGCGTCTGCTGAGCGAGTCTGCGTTTGAGAGCGCTGAGCTGGTTCAGGCGGCGGTGCGCACCCCCGAGCGCATCGATGTCCTGGAGCAGGCTGTTGCCGCGTATGAGCTGGAGCATGCCCGCCTCCTTGAGGGCTTTGGTCGTGAGGCGATTGTTGCGGTGGCGGCCCGTGTTGCCGCTGGTGAGCAGGCGCCGGATGATCTGCAGGGTGTGCGTGAGCAGGTTGAGCAGTTGCGTGCGGCGGCGCACCGTTTGACTCTTCGTGAGGGCGAGCGGGAGAGCGTTCTGCGTTCCCTACAGGCGCTGCGCGGCGAGTATGCGGCGTTCCGTGCAAAGACGGCGCAGCGTTATGACCGCGCGCAGATGCTGGCGAACCTGGCGGCGGCTGCCCGCGGTGACACGCTGGGCGGTTATGAGCATCAGGTTGACCTGGTGAGTTACGTGCTGGGTGCCGAGTTTGAGCGGATTCTGCATTCGGCGTCACTGCACCTGGATCGTATGAGTGAGGGCCGCTACGGCATGGTGTTCAGCGATCACCGTGCGAAGGGTAGCCGTTCCGGTGGCGGCCTGAACCTGGAGATTACCGACACCTGGACGGGTGAGCCGCGTGAGGCGTCGTCGCTGTCCGGTGGTGAGTCGTTCTTGGCGTCGCTGTCGTTGGCGTTGGGTCTGGCTGAGGTTGTGCAGGCGAATAACGGAGGTATCGAGCTGGATACCCTGTTCATTGATGAGGGCTTCGGCACGTTGGACGCCGAAACCCTGGACATGGTGATGGGCACGATTGAATCCCTGCGTGATAGTGGCCGCACTATTGGCCTGATTTCGCATGTGGAGGAGATGAAGAACCGTATTCCGGCGCAGATTGTGGTGGAAAAGGGTCAGAACGGCTCGTCGGTGAGGGTAAACTCCTAGTAGGCATAAATTCGCTTCCGGGCCGCTGTTGCGGCATGTCCGGCGGCTTATTCGTGAAAGAGATGATGACCTCGACACCTCAGGATAGGGACCCGAATTCAACGTATCGTGTGGAACCTTCGGCTGATGCGCACACTGGCGCATCCGCGCCGGAGGTTCCTCCGCGCACCATGAAGGTGAGCCCCGCCTCCGATGCGCTGAATAAAATGCGTGCTTCGGGCACGGGTATTCCGACGGTTCCGGGCACCTCCCTGACGGATGTGGTGCGCAACAACGAGCACGTGTTGCAGGAGTTGCCGCCTCGCCCGATTCCGGCTGCGGATGAGATTAATACGAACGCGTCGGTGCCGGACATTTTGCGTCAGCATTGGGCGTTGTTCCTGCGCAACGGTAAGGAGCAGCGTCGTCACCTGTATGCGGTGCTCCGTGCTGAGGGTTTTGCCCGTAGTGTGTTGACGATTCTGTTCCACATTCCGGCGGCTTCTTCGGCGTTTGCGCTGTATATTCTGTTGGCGAGCCACCTGGGTAGTGTGCATGATGGCGGCTATGCGGTGGCGGCGTTTACGGGCGCGTATTCGGTGCAGATTATGCTCGGCCCGATGCTGGTTCGTGCCCTGGGCTTGAGGTCGCTGCTGGCGATTACGTCGCTCCTGAATATTGCCGCGGTGCTGAATATGCTGGTGATTGGGTGGCGTTTGACGGTTGACCCGAATAACGTGAGCACGACCTACCATGCGCTGTCCTGTGTGGCGATGGGTTTCACGACTCCGCCGTGGACTCCGTTTGCGCTTGAGTCGCTGTATCGCCGTAACTATCAGTACAGTGATGTTCGCTTGTCGACTGCGGTTTCGTGGGGTACGACGGCAAATATGTCGATGCACCCGCTGGCTGCTCTGCTGGTGTGGCTGGGCGACGCGTACATCACCCCGAATAATGAGTATGCGGGCTTCTGGATCACAATCATTCTGGATGCGCTGCTGTTCCTTGTGGTGCTGGCTGCGCCGAGGTGGCTGCCGGATATTTCTCGTATTCGTATGGCTCCGCCGCAGAATCTGGTGCGTCCGAGCCGTCAGACGGTGGTGCTGATTCTTGGCCTGGTTCTGCTGGGTGCGTGCATGGGTTCGGTTGGTTCTGGTCTGCTGGGCTTCTCGCTGATTCACGGTTCGATGAACCTGTTCATGGCGATGGTTGCGACCGGTACCGGCGCGCTTGTCGTGGTGGCTTTCCCGGTGGTTCTGGGTGGCCGCTCGGTGAACCCGTGGCACGGCTGGCTGGCGAGTGGCGTTCTGCTGATTATGGCGGCACTGTATTTGCCGGCGAGCGATGATACGTCCACGATTTTCTATGCGTTGGTGCTGTGTGGTGCGGTGCTGGGTGTGGCGTTTGGCGGTCATGAGCTGTGGCTGAACCGTTCGCTCAAGCATATTCCTGATGCGCAGGCGAGCTTCTTTACCCGTTCGATGCTGGGTATTGGTCTTGCGATGGGTAGTATGTGGGGCGGCTATATGGGCGATGCTCCGTATTACCGTAATGCGTTTATGGTGCCGGTGATTATTGCGACGCTGTATTTTGCGTTGGGTCATTTGTACGGCTACCTGTGGCGTTCTGAGCATGAGGAGCAGCTGACTCCTTTGTCTGAGACGGCGCGTAGCTAGTTCGGCACGCGGCTAATTCGGCGTGTGGCTCATCCCGCACGCATCTAAGCTTGAGCGTTGCGAGCGCATACTAAAGGCGGATGCCCCGCCACCTTCTGTGGATGGTGGGGCATCCGCCTTTTTGTGTACCGTGCTCGGTTTTTACGCCTCAGTGAGGCTACAGGTTTAGTGACCGCGCTTGATCCATGCCGGAAGCTCGGGCGCCTCCAGACCGATGCCGGTGCTGTCGCCGTGGCCGGTGAGGACCGCGGTGGACTCGGGCAGGGTCAGCAGGCGGGTCGAGATCGACTCGATGATGGTGTCGAAGTCACTGTAGGAGCGTCCGGTTGCGCCGGGGCCGCCGTTGAAGAGGGTGTCGCCGGAGAAGACGACGCCTTCGCTGTTCTCCCAGCTGAGGGTGGGTGCGTAGAAGCACACGGAGCCGGGGGAGTGGCCGGGGGTCGCCAGTACGGTCAGCTCGGTCTCGCCGATGCGCAGCACGTCGCCGTCAGCGAGTTCGTGGTCGAAGTCCCAGGAGGGGTACACCATTTCCCAGAGCACACGGTCCGCGGGGTTCAGGTAGACGGGTGCGCCGAAGCGTTCTGCCGCCTCCTTGGCGCTGCGGATGTGGTCGTCGTGGGCGTGGGTCAGCAGAATCTTCTCCACGGTGCGGCCTGCGACGGTGCGGGAGATCTTGTCGACGTCGTGGGCGGGGTCAATGATGATCACGGAGGAGTCATTGCCGATAATCCAGACGTTGTTGTCGACGTCCCAGCAGCCGCCGTCCAGCGAGAAGGTGCCGGAGGTGACGACTCGTTCAATACGTTCGCTCACGCTACGCTCCTAGAGTTCCACGACCGAGCGCAGCACGCGGCCGGTCTTCATGGTTTCGAATGCTTCGTTGACGTCTTCGAGGCCGATGCGCTCGGAGACGAAGCCGTCCAGGTCGAGGCGGCCGAGCAGGTACTGGTCCACGAATTCGGGGAAGTCGCGGGAGGGCAGGGTATCGCCGTACCATGCGCTCTTGATGGAGCCGCCGCGGCCGAAGACCTCATCCAGCGGGATGTCCCAGGTGGTGCCGGGTGCGGGCACGCCGACGAGGACGACGCGGCCAGCCAGGTCGCGTGCCTCGAATGCCTGCTTGAAGGTGGGGGCGATGCCGACAGCGTCGATGACGAGGTCTGCGCCGAAGCCGCCGGTGAGTTCCTTAATGGCTTCGACGGGGTCGACCTTGGAGGAGTTCACGGTGTGGGTTGCGCCGTGCTCGCGTGCGCGTGCCAGCTTCTCTTCGTCGATGTCGACGGCGATGATGGTGGTTGCGCCACCGAGCTGTGCACCGGCGATTGCTGCGGTGCCGACGCCGCCGCAACCGATGACTGCGACGGACTCGCCGCGCTTGAGCTCACCGGTGTTCAGCACAGCGCCCAGACCTGCGGTGACACCGCAGCCGAGCAGACCGATTGCTGCGTACTGTTCGGGGCTGATGTCGGCGGTGATCTTGGTGCACTGACCGGCCGCAACGAGGGTCTTCTCCGCGAAGGAACCGATACCCAGTGCGGGGGTGAGCTCGGTGCCGTCCTCGAGGGTCATCTTCTGGGTTGCGTTGTGGGTTGCGAAGCAGTACTGCGGCTGGCCCTTGCGGCAGGCGCGGCACTCGCCGCAGACGGCACGCCAGTTGAGGATGACCAGGTCGCCGGGGGCGATGTCGGTGACGTCCTCGCCGACCGCCTCGACGATACCTGCGGACTCGTGGCCGAGCAGGTAGGGGAAGTCCTGGCCAACGCCGCCGGTGACGTAGTGGTGGTCGGTCTGGCAGACGCCGCAGGTGAGGACCTTGACGAGTGCTTCGCCCTTGCCGGGGTCGGGTACGTTGATGGTGGTGACGGTGACGGGTGCGTCCTGGGCGAGGGCTACGACAGCCTTGACCTTGTGCATGGTGCTCCTTTGCTTGGGCGCGGTTGAACCTCAACCGCTAGATAAAGGTTTTTTGATATGTTCCCATTCTAAGAGCTAAGGCATACCTGACGCACCCCGGGGCTGAGCGTGAAGCCCCCAGGGGAATGTGACGTTTTATGACGTCGCAGCTTCCACCTCTGCCGCGAAAGCGAGCGCACCGCGTCGGAACGCGCCCGAGGTCAGGGCGTTCACGTGGTCGCGGCCGGGCAGGGAGATGAAACGGTTGAGCGGGTTGTCATTGCGCACCATGTCGTAGAGTTCGGCGCCGTCGGCGGCAATGGTGTCCGCGTCACCGAGTACGACCGCAACGGGTACGCGCGGATGCGCACCGGGGTCGCCCGCCGGCAGGTCCGGGGAACCGGCACGCAGGGCGGGCACGTCGAAGAACGGGCCGAAGGGGATTTGCACGAACTTCAGCAGGGCATCGGGCTGAACAGGGGAGTTGTTAATAATCGAGGTGAAGGACGCAATCGCCTCGTCGGTGGAATCCGCCGCCGGGGTTTCTGCGCTCGCGGAGGCGCTGGTACCTTCGTGCGCCTCGAGCATGGCGCGCAGAGTGATGAGGTGGTCGTGTAGGGGCAGACCGCCCAGGGTGAGGGAGGCGACCGCCTCCGGGTGGGCGAGGGCGAGTTCCCAGCCGACGCGGGCGCCGAAGGAGAAACCGATAACGTGCGCGCGGGGCTCCAGTTCAACGCCGAGGTCGTTCTCGGTGGCGACGGTGCGCAGCAGTTGGGCGAGCAGGTTGGTGAACAGGTGCATGGGGGTCAGCGGCTGACCCGCCGCATCAACGGAGGGCACCGCATCGACAGAGGGCACAGAATCGAACGGAATTGTGCGGCTGCGCACGCTCGTGTTGTCGGGGAGCTTGCAGTCGATGGCGTGCATTGACTCGGGGTCTTTGAGGTATTCGTCTGAGTGGTAGGGCAGGGTAACAATCAGCACGGGGTATCCGGCGCGCAGGTACTGGCGAATCCAGCTGGTGCCGCCGTAGAGCTGCTCGCCGCGGGTGGCGAAGCCGTGAATCATGAGGGCGGGGACGCGGCTTTTGAGTTGCTGCGGCTGGTAGAGGGTGTACTCGAGGTCGGGCATGGTAGTGCCGGGTACAACAGCATTTGGTACGGCAAAGGGCGCGGGAGAGAATTCTGCACTGGTCATAGTTCTATCTTAGTGACCAGCGCAGGGTTTCTGTCCTGCGCCCTTTTCTATCTCGTGCCCTTTTCTGTCTCGCGTCCTTGATACTTTGAGGCGGTACGCGCTCAGCTGAGCTGCCGCTTAGTTCTTCTGTGCCGCATCGGTTGAGTTATCGGTGCCCGGGTCGAAGAGTGCCTTCTGCTGAGAGTCAGCCTTCGCCTCAGACTCGGTAGCTTCCGCCGTGGCGTCTGCCTTCGCCTGCTTCTGCTGCAGCTGTTCCTTGCCGTTTTCGATGCGTTCCTTACCGTCGGCAATGAGCGTGCGAATCATGGTGGTGTTGGTGTCCACAGCCTTCTGCACGCGAGTCGCGATGGAGGGGCCCTTCGGCTTGGGGAGCATGTCCTGGCCTGCCGCCTGCTGCTGTAGTTCGCGTCCGGCGGACATGAGGCGTTCGCTCTGTTCTTTCATCGCACGGGATGCGGTGGTGCTGCGCGGCTGAACCTTCAGGTGTCCGTGGTCGTCTTCGCCGGCGAGTACCTGGCGCATGAGCATGATTTCTGCGTCCAGGTGCGCGCCGAAGAGGAGCATATTGTTCATGATCCAGATGAACAGCAGCATCACAATCACACCACCAATGAGGCCGTAGGTGGCGTTGTACTTGCTGAAGTTGTTGGCGTAGAGGGTGAAGCCGAAACCGCCCAGGCCCATGCCGAAGAGTGCCAGCGCCGCACCGGGGGAGAGCTTCCACTGTTTGAAGCGGCGCACGTTCGGGGTTGCGGCGTACAGCAGGGTGATGAGCCCGATTGCCATGAACAGGATGAGGACCCAGCGGCCGTTGAGCCAGATGAGCTTGATGAGCTCCATATCGACGGTTTCGGGTACGTACTGACCGACCATGTCCAGGACGGTTACGCCCAGCAGCATCATGAGCATCATGAGTACCACGAGGATGATGAGCACGGTGGTGACGAAGACGTTCAGCGGCTTGAGGATCCAGCCGGGGCGGCCTTCACGCACGTTGTAGACCGTGTTGAGAGCTCGACCGAAGGATCCGGTGTACCCGGAGGCGGACCAGATCGCACTGAGGATACCGGTCAACAGCACCAGTCCTGCGCCATGGTCGCCGGTAATCTGCTTGATGGGGTCTTCCATAATGGCGTACATCTGGGCGGGCGCGTTGTCCTTGAGGAAGGCGAGGATGACGGCGGCGCTTTCCTCACCGTGACCGAATACGCCCAGTAGGGAGACGATCGCCAGCAGGGCGGGGAAGATGGACAGCACGGTGAAGTAGGTGAGTGCTGCCGCCATGTCGGTGCCGCCGTTTGCGCCGAATTTGTAGATGGCACGGCGCAGAATGTAGAGGATGCTGCCCTTGGGGAAGTCGCGCAGTTTCACGCTTGCGTACTTGGGGGCCGCGGGCTTCTTCTTACGGGAGAAGAGTCCGCGTCGAGCTCCGGCGGGTACCTGGGTTGAGGAGGTGTCCGTGGAAGAGCCGGTGTGTGCAGCCAATGGGGCTCCTTGAATGAGTGGGGTGTACACAGTGGTGCGCCTATGAGCTTCAGCGTGTGGGCGCACAGAAGGGGCGAGGAGAACAATGAGCTGTCCTTCCCGCCCCTGCGGTGACATTATAGGGTTTTCTAACCCTCCCACATTTTTCTGCGAGTGCAGATAGCTGACCTGTCGGTCAGTTAGAGAGGGTAACCGCCCCGAAAAGCCTCAAAAAAGGCTTGTCAGCTAGGGTATAAAGCTACCTGCTGAGCCTAACTGAAAACTAGTTGTGAATACCCAGAACCTTAGCGGTGTGAGCCATCAGCTCATCAGCCAGGTCGTGGTTATCGTTGAGCTTCACACCGTAACCGGGGATGAGCTCCTTCAGGCGAGGCTCCCAACCAGCAATCTTGGAGGGGAAGCACTTAGCCAGCAGGTTCAGCATAATCGGAGCCGCAGTGGAAGCACCGGGGGATGCACCCAGCAGAGCCGCGATGGAGCCGTCCGCTGCGGAGACAACCTCGGTACCGAACTGCAGGATACCGCCCTTCTTCGCGTCCTTCTTCATAATCTGGACGCGCTGACCAGCCTCGATGAGCTCCCACTCGCCGCCAACAGCCTCGGGATAGTACTGGTACAGCGACTCGAGGCGTGCATTCTTGTCCTTGACCAGCTCGGAGAGCAGGTACTTGACCAGGGACAGATTGTCGATGCCTGCGCGGGTCATCGGGTAGATGTTGTGCGGGCGCAGGGACAGCGGCAGATCCAGCAGGGAGCCCTGCTTCAGGAAGTTGGTCTTGAAACCTGCGTAGGGGCCAAACATGAGGGCGCGCTTGCCGTCCACGTAGCGGGTGTCCAGGTGGGGGACAGACATGGGAGGAGCGCCCACCGAAGCCTGACCGTACACCTTAGCGTTGTGCTGGTTTGCGGTTGCCTCGTGGGTGTTGCGCAGGAACAGGCCGGAAACGGGGAAGCCGCCGTAGCCCTTACCCTCTTCAATGCCGGACTTCTGCAGCAGGTGCAGAGCGCCACCACCGGCACCGAGGAAGACGAACTTCGCGTTGATGGTCAGCGGCTCTTCCTTGTTGATGCGGTTGATAGCGTCAAGGGTCCAGGAGCCGTTGGACTCGCGGTTCAGGTTGGTGACCTGGTAGCCGTAGCGAACCTCAACACCCTTGGTCTGCAGGTAGTCAATCATCTGCTGGGTGAGGGCGCCGAAGTCAACGTCGGTACCTTCGGGGGACCAGGTCGCAGCAATCGGGTCGTTACCCTTGCGGCCGTTGACGGTCAGCGGTGCCCACTCGCCAATCTTCTCGCGCTCGGTGGAGAACTCCATGCGCTCGAAGAGCTTCTCCTTGCGGAAGGAATCGTAGCGTGCAGCCAGGTACTTGGAGTGGTCTTCACCGAAGACCAGGGACATGTGGGGGACCGGGTTGATGAAGTCTGCGTTGCCCAGGATCTTCTCTTCAACCAGGGATGCCCAGAACTGGCGGGAAATCTGGAACTGCTCGTTAATGTTCAGCGCCTTAGCTGCCGAGACGGTGCCGTCGGGGCCAGCGGGGGCGTAGTTGAGTTCGCACAGTGCCGAGTGGCCGGTACCTGCGTTGTTCCAGGGGTTGGAGGATTCCTGAGCGGCCTTATCGAGGCGTTCGAGCAGGACGATGTTCCAGCTCGGTTCGAGTTCCTTGAGGAACACACCGAGGGTGGCGCTCATGATGCCGCCGCCGACCAGGACGACGTCGGTTCGTTCAGTACGTGCTACCACTGAATTCTCCCTTAGGGGTGCGGGTGCCCGGCCTGGGCACAGTGAATGTGGGGTACATCATCTAGCCTACTCCTTTTAGTGGGGTTGGCATAGTCAGAATCCACAAAACGAGAGAGAGTGTTGCAGTTCATATCAATAAATCTCTTAGGGTCGAAAAGACCCGTAATCGCATGCATTTGCTACACCCGCCGGCAATAACCCGAAAGCAGCTCCAGAAATACCCGCCCACCGGCTACCCGAAAGCCCCACGAAAGCCCCAAACACGGCGAAAGGGGCGCACCCCAATCGGGATGCACCCCTTTCCACAAAAGCTAAAAACGCAGGCTACGACTTGCGCAGCTTACCGAACAGCTCAATCGCATTCTGCTCCGTCTGATAGCCCTGAACCTCACGGCTCACTGCCACCTTCGACGTCACATTCAGCAGCGGAACCGCCGGCATGAACTGACCCAGCTGAGACACAACCTTTGCGTACAGTTCACGCTGTGAATCCACCGAATCGGCAGAATCCGCGGTGCGAATCGCCTCCAAAATCTCCGTAAAACGAGGCGACGGCGCCACCGCCACAGCAGTAGGCGACGGCGAAGGCGACGCCGACGGGCTCGGCGAAGCCGAAGCCGAAGCCTCCTCCTCAGGCGTCAACGGGTCCGGCGAATAACTCGGCTGCGGGCTCGGAGTCGCAGAAATCCGCACATTCGAATCCGCACCACGCGACGACGGCACATCAGAATTCTTCTTCGTCAAACCCGTCGTCATATCCGAGGGCGCATCAGCAATCAACGAACGCACCTGATGCTCAGCAATCAGCGGCGCCAACACCGGACCAAAAAACGCATACGGGTCACGGTACATGCCGTAGAAACCGGCCAACGTAATACCGCGCTCAGAAGAAACCTCACGGCTCTTCGGCAGATACTCAGCCCACGGCAGAGGCACCGGCTTAATATTCAAACCCACTTCAATCAGCGAAGCCACCATCTCCGAATACACCTTCTGCGGAGTATCCATCCACGGCAGAGAAACATCGGCAGGGTAGTAGCACTCAATCACCTGATTGTCGTACCCGGCCGCCGCCAATAGCGAGCGCGCCATATCCTGATTGCGCTCCGTGTAATTCTTCGCATCATCAGCCTTAATGCGGAACGACGGCGAAATCAGCGTCTGCGCATCCGAGGTGCCCTGCGGATAATACTGACGCAACGCACCACGATCCACCGCATGCGAAATAGCGCGACGCACCGAAATGTTCTTCAACACCGGATGCGCCGTATTCAACCCCAAATACACCAGCGAGAACGGGTCACGGCCAGGAGTCTGATAACCATCACGTGCCAGCTGACCCAGATCAGACGAGTTCACCTGATCACACGCATCAATATGACCCTGCATCAGCGCAAAATAACGCTTATCCGACGAAGTGAGGGTCGAAATCTGAATCTCATCCAGCTCAGGTGCCTGACCATCAAAATGGGTATTCTTCAGCAGACGCACCGTGCCGGCCTCGAACGACTCCACACGGAACGCACCCGTACCCACCGGGCTACCCGTCAGCTTCTGATCCGCACCAAAAAGCGAAGGATCAATAATGCCAAACGCCTGCTGCGTCAAAATACGCGGAAACGCCAGAGAAGGACGCGACAGGGTCACCACCACAGAGTTACCCTTCGCCACCACCGACGAAACCAGCGGCAAGAACGACTGCACCACAGAGGACTGAGCGGAATCCGACTTCTGCGCACCCTTCTTCTCACTCGGATGCGCAGCATCAGAAGCCGATGCAGAAGCAGACGCGCTCGGGGTAGCAGTCTCAGAAGCACTCGCAGACGGAGTCGCCGCACCCGACGGAGACGCCTGAACAGGCACAGGCTCCACCGCCGAAGGATCAATAGAACCCGGCTTCGGCACACCAAAACCCCACGCAAACAAAGGCTGAGCAGGCACCGCCAAAGCAACAGTACCCTCACCCGTAGCCAACGCCTGCCACCTCTGGAAATTCTGCACCACAGCATCCGCAGTCAACGCAACGCCACTACTAAAATGCGCCTCACGCAATACAAACGTATGCGTCAAACGGTCATCAGAAACCTTCCAGTCACTACACAACGAATCCTGAACCTCAGGATCACCCGTGTAATGATTCGCCACCAACAACGTCTGCAAAACCTGCGCCGTCACCTGATACGTACTCGCCACAGGAAACAACGCCGGATCCAAACCCAACGGCGCCGCACCCTGCGCAAAACGAAACACACGACGCGCATCAGCAGACGACGCACTCGCCGAAGAACCAACAGACGAACCAGCAGACGACTGATCGGAACACGCAGAAAGCGCCAAACCAGCACTAAAAAGCGCGCCAAAACGCAAAACGGCACGTCGACTCAAGCCACTCGAGCCGGCAGTAGCTCGCAGCAGCGCATCAGAACTGCCAACAGCTGACGATGCATAAGGCTGATGCTGCACGGGAGGGTCCTCTCTTCCGTCGCGGATGCTTACCTCTCAGGATAACGGTTCAACACCACACCGGGCGAGACACACCCACCCCGGCACGGCACATACAAGAGAACCCGCCGCCACGAAAACCGTGACGGCGGGCCCAATGCAAATGTGTGTGCGCGAGGGGGGACTTGAACCCCCACGCCATAAGGCACAGGAACCTAAATCCTGCGTGTCTGCCAATTCCACCACTCGCGCGCAGTGTCACCTCACATCCGAAGATGCATGCGTCTGAGGCAACAAAAAATTAGTGTACACCAGGAACCAAGGTTCTCCAAGCCTTAAAAGAAGCGCCCATAGGGCAAAAATTCCGCAAACACGCCGAACAACAGCCCCGCACCGAGCCGCCGCTCATCGTGCTACTCAAGCGCAGAAAGCACAACCCTACTTCGAATCAATACCCAAATCACGACGCAACTTCGCCACATGACCCGTCGCACGCACATTGTACTGAGCCAAAGCAACAACACCCTGCTCATCAATCACAAACGTTGAACGAATCAGACCCTCATACACCCTGCCGTAATTCTTCTTCTCACCCCACGCACCATACGCCTCAGCCACCGCATGATCAGCATCAGACAGCAACGGGAACGTCAACGACTCCTTCTCCACAAAACGCGCAATAGCCGCCAGCGAATCCGGAGAAACACCCAACACCACATAACCCAACGACTTCAACGACGCCAAATTATCACGGAAATCACACGCCTCCTTAGTACAACCCGGAGTCGACGCCTTCGGATAAAAATACAAAATCACCTTACTGCCCGCATAATCACTCAGACTATGAGTAACACCAGTCGAATCAGCAAGGGTAAAAGCAGGCGCCGGGGTGCCCGGCTCAAGACGAACGCTCATCAAAAACTCCTCAAAACATCAATAGAGATCAGCAGGGGAGCGGCGGATGCGCCCCACACACTACCAAGGGCGGACGCGCCCCATGCAATACACACAGTCTAGTGTCCCACACACCCCACCCAAACAATGTGTCCAGGCTCACTCTAAATCAACTTGCGCACGCCACAAAAACTCGCGTATAGTATTTTTCTGTTGCAAGGGAAACCTTGAAAAACAAACAAGCGCCTCTAGCTCAATTGGCAGAGCAATTGACTCTTAATCAATGGGTTCTGGGTTCGAGTCCCAGGGGGCGCACTTGAAAGAAAATCCCGCTGATTCTTCGGAATCGGCGGGATTTTTGCGTTCCCTGAATTTTATAGATTTTGGCTTGAGGTATAGATATTTCCCCTTGCTCCGGTGCTCGATGCTTGGAAGACGGTATTCGCCCTCGTTCCTACAGGGGACCCGTCCTCGCTTCGCTTCGGACACCCTGATGTCACTACGGGCGATACCGTCTTTCATCGCTTGGGTACCTAGTGTTGCGGTAGAGGATATATGCACCTTCGCGTGTATCGGTATTCGGGGTGCGCTGCGGTCCCGCCGGGGTTGCGGTAGCTGCGCGGTGGTTTTGTGTGCGCCCCGTGCCTAGCGAACTGTGGCGGGGGAGGCTGTCGCCTTTTAGTGTTTTGCCTGGTGGTTGGGTGTTTTGCGTGCGGGGTGGGGGGAGGCTGTCGCCTTTTAGTGTGTTGCGTGGTGGTTGGGTGTTTTGCGTGCGGGGTGGGGGGAGGCTGTCGCCTTTTAGTGTGTTGCGTGGTGGTTGGGTGTTTTGCGTGTGGGGCGGGGAGGGCTGTCGCCTTTTAGCCTTTTGCGAGATAGCTAGTCTGGTGTGCGCAGAGGGGTCGGTGCCGTCCGTAGCGACATCAGGGTGCCCGAAGCGAAGCGAGGGCGGGTGCCCCTGTAGGAGCGAGGGCGGGTGCCCCTGTAGGAGCGAGGGCGGGTGCCCCTGTAGGAGCGAGG
>NZ_CAUOUU010000018.1:0-28891 GCF_963507905.1 uncultured Rothia sp.
GGATCGCCACGTCAATGGTGCCGACCCTGGTGTCCAAGGGCCGGTGGCGATACCCGTTGCGCCTGGTGTGACGCTGCGGATCTTGTTGACCCCACTGGGCCCCGCACACCGCATCAGCGTCCGCTGATAGCAACGCGTTAATGACGTGCTGGAGCAAGGAACGCATCAAATCTGGGGATGCCTGGGACAACGCCTCGCCAAGCATGCCAGCAGGGTCGATAATATGAGGAGCGGTCATCGTTGTGCCTCCAAATCATTTCGAGTCAGAAGTAGAAGAGCTTTCTCGAAGGATCACACGGTGACCGCACCCATCACAAGCAACGGGCCGATCACCACACGGTTACACCACTATGCGGGACGCTACTCTTTCACCGCTTAGTTACCGCCTGTTTGAGGCTAAGCGGTATATCGAAAACGTTGGTATATCAGTCAAAACATGGTGTATTGCCGCCTCTACCGCCTAATTTCTAAAAAGTGTACACGCGAGTGTTCATCTTCCTACATATGCGTGTGTATATATAAAAGTTTTCGGTTTTAGGCGGTGAAGGCGGTAAAGGGTTGGGATTCGGTTGAGATACGAGGGAAAATGCTATACCGCTTTTGCATTTTCAGGCGGTAAACAGCCGGTATCAACGCCGATTAGGCGGTGAAAATCCTCCTCTGCAACCTCCCTCCCACGAGATCATGCACGAGCGAAGATAGTCATACGCCCCGAAGGGGCGTTGGATGATAGTCCTCGATGTTGGGTGATAGTCCCCCCTCCCCCCACCTCGACGACGGGCCTGAGTTTGGCTGAAAGGTAGGGAATAACATAGGGATTCGGTCTCGTCAGGGCAAAACAAAACCCGGTATCTCAGCGACTTTTCGTTGAGATACCGGGTTTTTCTGGTTGCGGGGACAGGATTTGAACCTGCGACCTCCGGGTTATGAGCCCGGCGAGCTACCGAACTGCTCCACCCCGCGGCGACTCATATAACTATACAGACTCCAAACCGGGCATGCAAGCCAAAAACGCAATTTGTAACCAAGCACACAAAAATAGGGGCTGTGGGTAGAAAGCAGTTGGATAGAAATAGGGCTACGGGGCAGTGCCAGGGGGGGTAGTGCCGGGGGGGTAATGCTAGGGGGCAGAACGTACGGGAACGGGGTGGAAGTGAGTCACTTCCACCCCGTTCCCGCCGAGACGTTCCCCTTAGAGACGTTCCCCTTAGAGACGTTCCCGCAGAGACCGCTAGAGCTAGCCGGCAGGAGCCATACCCAGCGCAGGCTCCGGGTCTAGAGCGAGGACGCTAGACCCGTGAGCATCCGGTATGGGCTACTCCCCCGCTGTCTCTTAGGTTTAACCTCTTAGTCTTAGCGAGAAGCCGAGGCGCTGGCACTGGTACTGGGCTTCGCGCTTGCGGGGGCACTCGCAGAAGCCGCGGCGCTCGGAGCTGCAGAGGCGCTGGGAGCTGCAGAGGCACTGGGCGCTGCCGAAGCAGAAGCCTTAGCAGAAGCCGCGCTCTGCGCCTCCTCAGCCTCCAGAGCCTTCTTCACGGCTGCCTCCAGACGCTTCTGAGCCTCACCGTAGGCAGCCCAGTCGCCCTTCTTCATCGCCGCATCAGCATCGGTCATCGCCTTCGAGGCATCCGTCAGAGCCTGCTTCAGCTCCGAAGACTGCGAAGCCGAAGAACCTCCGCTCGAAGCGCCCGAGGCACCCGAAGAACCAGAAGCAGAAGCCGAGGGGCTAGCCGCCGCCGAACCGTCCAGCTTCGCACCCGAAGAGCCACCGAACACCTGGTTCAGCGCCTCCTCCAGAGTCGGAGCGAAACCGACCTTATCGCCGAAGCTCACCAGCACACGCTGCAGACGCGGGTACTTAGCGTCACCGCTCGACTGCACGTACACCGGCTGAACGTACAGCATGCCGCCGCCCACCGGCAGAGTCAGCATATTGCCGTTAATAACCTCAGACGAACCGCGGCGTAGCAGGTTCAGCTGGTTCGACACCTCAGCATCAGAGTTGAAAATGTTCTGAGCCTGACCCGGGCCGGGAACCACCGAAGAACGCGGCAACTCCAGCAGACGCAGCTTGCCGTAATCGGGGCTACGCTCGCCGTCCTTACCTGTACCGGCATCACCATTAGCGGCAAGGAAGCCGTACATCACGTTACGAGAGTTCGAATCGCTCTGCTGAGGAATGAACGTAGTCGTCAACGAGAAGTGCGCACGAGAATCACCGGGCATCTGCAGGGACAGGTAGTAGGGCGAAATCGGCTGGTTACGATCATTGGTCGGGTCGTTCGGAATTGACCAGACATCGTCACCGGCGTAGAAGCTATTCGCGTTCGTCACGTGGTACTTGTTCAGCATGGTGCGCTGAACATTGAACATGTCAGTCGGGTAACGCACGTGGCTCATCAGCGAAGCGTTCATCTCACGGTAGCTCTTCACCGTGCCAGGGAAAACGCCCTGCCACGCCTTCAGCACCGGATCCTCCTCATCCCACGCGTACAGGGTTACCGAACCGTCATACGCGTCCACGGTAGCCTTCACCGAGTTACGGATGTAGTTCACCGAGTTAGAACGCTGAGCACCCGCAGCGGTTGCCGCATCCTGGGAGCTACCCTGCGCGTAGGGGAACTGATCGCTCGTAGTGTAAGCATCCACGATCCACTGCACGCGGTTATTCACAATCGCCGGGTACGGCTTAGAATCCACGCTCAGGTACGGCGCCACCTTACGCACACGATCGAGCGGGTTGCGTTCGTACAGAATCTGCGAACCCTCACGCACCGCATCCGACAGCAGAATGTCAGAAGACTGGAACTTAATCGCATACGAGATACGGGCCAGCATCGAATCAACGCGAGGACCACCATAACCGGCGAAAGTGTACTTCGCGTCGGAGGAGTTGGTCTCCTCAGCAGAAAGCGGACGGTCCAGCTCCAGGGTGTCGCCCTTACCGCCCACAATCGAATACTCCGGCGAGCTCATGCCAAAGTAAATACGCGGCTCATAATCCTCGCTCAGAGTACCGGTCGCCTTAATGCCGGACTGCAAGAACTTCGGGTTACCCGCAGAATCCACCTGGTTACCGTACGCGGCAATCACACCGTAACCGTGGGTGTACACCACGTGGCGGTTATACCAAGAATCACCGTTCGTCTGCGCCGGGTTCAGCTCACGAGCCGCCAACACCGTATCCTGCGTGGTGTTACCCACCGCATAGCGGTCGACCGACAGCTGCGAATCAAAACGGTAGTACGGACGGAACTGCTGCATCTGTGCAAACGCCGAGGACACAACGTTCGGATCCAGCAGACGAATATTCGCAATGGTTGCACTCGAAGAGCTCAACGCACCGGCACGGGTATCAATCGTCGCGTCATACGGGGTGGTTTCAATCTTGTCCAGACCGTACGCGTAACGGGTCGCATCAATATTGCGCTGAATGAACTTCGCCTGAGCACCCTGCTCATTCGGAACCACCTGGAAACGCTGAACAATCCACGGGTACAGGCCGCCAGCAACCAGAGCAACAATCACCAGCATCGCGGTGCTAATCAGCGGCAGACGCCAACGATTCATCGAAGCCGCCACCACGAACATAACAGCCACCAGCAACGCAGAAATCGCCAAAATAGCGTTCACCGGAATCGACGAGTTCACATCCGTGTACATCGCACCAGCCCAACGGCCCACCTGCTGCTGAGTCGACGAATAGCGGTCCAACCAGAAGCTCACCGCACGAGTCAGCAAAAACACAGCCACCACAATCGCAGCGTGACGGCGGAATGCCGACGTGGTACTCACACCACCGGGCTGCACCTTAATACCGCCGTAGAAGTAGTGCATGAACAGGCCCGCGAGCGCCGACAGCACCACAGCGGAAGTCACCAGAGTCACCACCATACGGAAGAACGGCAACGCAAACAGGAAGAAACCGTAATCCAGGCCAAACTCCGGGTCAGTCTTACCGAAGGACTGCTGGTTGAAGAACAGCGCGACGGTGCTCCACTGAGTCATCGTCGCCGAAGCAATGAACAGACCCAACAGCAGCGGAACCACAATCAGCAGAACCTTACGCGCCTTATCCACGCTCTCGTGGTAGCGGCGCATGCTCTCCTCAGCACGCTGCTGACCAAACACGTCACGCAGCATCTGCTCGGCAGCATCCGTGCCGCTCGTCGGCACGCTCTGATTCGGGTTCGGCGCCTCCTGCGGCTTCTTCTCGGACGCCGGCGCCACATCAGCATGACGGACCGCGTAGGACATCGAAGCCCACAGCGGCACAGCAATCACCACGGCAGCCACCACAAACACGGCTGCCTTCAACAAAATCTGGGTAGTGAACACGGTGCTATAACCCAGCTGATCAAACCACAGCCAGTCCGTGTACACCTGGGACGCACCCACAAAAGCAGCAATGAGCACCGCCACCACAGCAATCGTCACCCTCAGGGGGCTACGACGCTTAGGCGTTGACTTCTTCGGCTTGGGATGCGCGGTGTTATTGGTCGACTCAGACACAATTCCTCGCTCATCATACGTTCAGAGAAAATAACTGCCTTTAAGTATCTCAGAGGTAACGCGGAAGGGCAGAACCTCGTAGAAGCTCGGGGCGAAATATGACCGGGTTGAGAGGTTTTGGGATGCGAAATGCTGAGGTGAGAGGTGCTGGCGAGGATTACGGAGACGCAGACGAGGACAGAGAATAGGGCGCAGAACAGCCCCGGTACCGCATGTACCGGGGCTGACTTCTACGCTATACGGGTGAGAACCTCGCGGAGAGAAACGTTACGTTAGGAGCCGCAGCGGGGCAGGGAATCATCCGGGGTGCCGGACTTAATCGCCTCCACCGTCTTCACCGCCTCATCCAGGGTTGAGACAGGGATTACCACCATCTCGCCCTTGACCTGGCCTGCGTGATAGTAGTTGAACAGTGCCGGGTCCTCAGCCTGCATCTTCACAATCGAATCGCAGTTCTCCTTCGGTGCCAAGAAGTAGCGCGCACCGTAACGGCCCGTCGCCAAAATCTTGTACTTAATGCCGCCAATTGCGCCGACCTTACCGTTCGCATCAATCGTGCCGGTACCCGAAATGTAGCTGCGGTACGGGTCGCCTCCGGCATCCTCATCGGCGAGCAAAGTACCCTCGCTCAGCTTATCGACCGTGCCCAGCGCCAGCATCAGACCCGCGCTCGGGCCGCCCACACCGTCCAGGTTGTACTGCACGTGTGCCGGCAGGTCATAGCTCTGCTTCAAACCCGCGCCCAGAATCCAGCGGCTATCGTCACTGGAACGAACCGGGGTCAGCTTGAATGTCTGCTGCTTGCCGCCACGTTCCACGGTCACATCAATCGGCGAGCCGTTCGAGGCGTTTACCGCCTTCGGAACATCGGTGAGGGTCTCAATCTGCTTCTCCCCCACCTTCACGATGCGGTCATCAGCCTTCAGCGCGCTCGCCGCCGGGGAACCCTCCACCGTGGAAAGCACCTGAACCTTCTCGGTCACCGCCATCTTCAGCTGACGCATCGCCGCGACCTTCGCCTGAGTCTGTGAATCAGCCATCTGCGCGCCGGTCGCCGCCGTCGCCTGCTCATGGCTCACGTGCGGGTACAGGGCATCGGTCGGCACCACGAGGCTGCGGTTACCGTCAAACGCCAACCAGCCGTAGAACGCCTCCGCTCCAGACAGCTCCGTGTACGGGCCACCCGAAACCGACACCGTGGTCATGTTCATCTTGCCGAACGTCTTATAGCTCGGCGCACCCGAGACCTCAATGACGTCCTTCTCCTGGTAGGTTCCGAGCACGTCAAAGAGAGGGCCGGGGCCCTCCTTCACATAGGAGCTGGGCAGCACAAAAGCACCAGCCAGCAGGGCGCACGTCGCCACAGCGCTCACCGAACGCAGGTTCACACGGCGCGGCGCAAAACGCGAACGGCGCTTAGCCGCCTTCTCATTACTCTTCACGCTCGCGGAGGCGGCGTTCGGCTGCTGCTCAGCATCGGGGGTGGACTTAGTCATGGTTTCTACAGTACCGGATAAACCTACTTTTCAACACGCGCGCGGGCACCCTCACCCAGCTAAAAATAGAGCAACCACGGGGCGTTTACTCTCTTGCCCCCGCTCTTGCCCCCGCCGCACTGTGTCAGCACCCCGAGGTTACAGCGGCACGAAAAAGCTCCCAAACCCCGGCGCCAGAGACAAGCTTGTGAGCCCTCAGCTGATTAAGCCGCATCCACAGCGGTGGCGCGGGAAATTCTCAGCAAAAATCGGTAGGCTGGACAGCGAGCGGGCCAGCTACGCCCACCCCCGGATTACGAAAGGCTTCACATGTCTGAGAACCCCACCGGCGGCGCCTCCAACGAGCGCGACCCCCTCGAAGAATTCCTTAAGAAGATGCAGGAGCAGGGCTTCGACCCCTCCGCAGGGGCAACCGGCCAGGGCGGCAAGGGCGCCTCCAACGCACAGAACCCCTTCGGCGCGCTCTTCGGCGAAGGCGGCCAGAACCCCTTCGGCATCAGCATCGACCCCGAAGACCTGAAGAACATGGGCATGAGCTTCGACCCCGCCATGATGCAGAGCATGTTCGCGCAGGTACAGGCAATGTTCTCCGGCGCGGGCGCATCCGACAGCCCCAGCGGCGTGAACTGGGATAACGTGAAGAACCAGACCCGCCAGATGCTCGCATCCATGGGCGAAGACCCCTCCGTACCCGAAAACCTCAAGCGTGCCGTAGAAGACGCGGCGAATCTCGCCGACCTCTGGCTGGACGCAGTGACCACCGTGGAACGCCACAACCACCCGGTGCAGGCATGGTCCAAGGCGGAATGGGTTGAGCATTCCTTCGACTCCTGGCGCGAAATGGTCGAGCCGGTCGCAGCCGAAGTCACCCAGTCCATGGTCATGCCCGGCGCACCCGAAGACGTACCCGAAGAGATCTCGCAGATTCTCAACAGCGGCTTCTTGAACAACATTGGTTCCGTGATTTTTGGTGCGCAGATGGCGCAGGCGCTCGCGCAGCTCGCCGGTGAAGTGTACTCCTCCACCGACGTGGGCTTCCCCCTCGCGCCCGGTTCCTCCGCTCTGCTACCCAACGGCTATCAGCAGCTCGCCGACAGTATCGAGGTGCCACCGCAGGAGGTCCTGCTCTACCTTGCCGTGCGTGAATCCGCGCTGATCCGCCTGCACAAGGCAAACCCCTGGCTGCGTGAAGACCTGGTTCAGCTCGTGGCGCGCTACGCCCGCGGCATCCGCGTGGACATGAACCGCATGCAGGACGCCGCATCCCAGGTGGACATGAGCAACCCCGACGCCGTACAGGAAGCATTCGAAGGCGGCATGTTCAGCCCCCAGCGCACCGAAGACCAGGAACTGGCGGTACAGCGCCTGGAAGGTCTGCTCGCCCTCATCGAAGGCTGGGTATCCGTCGTAACCGAGGACGCGACCCGCAACCTGCCCAAGGCACCGCAGCTGACCGAAATCATGGCACGCCGCCGCATCGACGGCGGCCCCAGCGAGCAGGTCTTCGAGAACCTGGTCGGCTTGGAACTGCGCCCGCGCCTGGTGCGTGAAGCACAGCAGTTCTGGCGCTGGTACGAAAACTCCCACGGCATTGAGGCACGCGACGGCCTCTGGGATACCCCGGAGACCCTGCCCACCCCCGCCGAGCTGGAAGACTTCACCGCATACGATGCGCGCATGAACGAAATCAGCCTGGACGACGTGGACTTCGACTCGGAGCTGCAGAAGCTGCTGGACGGCGGCTTCGGCGACGCACCCGAAGAAAAATAGAGCTGAGCGAAGTAAAGCTGAGCAAAGTAAAACTGAGCGGCGAAAGTAAATAGCTGACAGTCGAGCGGGGGTGGCTTGTGAATGTACAAGCCACCCCCGCTCGAGTGTTTTGGCTAGTTGATAGGTTTTTGAGTCTGTTTTAGCCGGCGCTGTTTTCGCCGCGCTCGCCTCGTTCATCTTCAGCCCGCGAGCGCCCCAGCGCGTACCCCTCCAGGTAGGCCTGCGCCCGCAGTAGCTGCGGGTAACGCGCCTCCAGGGCACGGAACGCCGCCGAATGATTCGGCTGCAGCAGGTGGCAAAGCTCGTGGTGAATCACCGAATCCAGCACGTACTCGGGTACGCCCTGCAGCTCCGAGGAGATGCGGATCTGCGTATTCGCGTAGGTTGCCGAGCCCCAGCGCTGACGCTGATTGCTCACCCAGCGAATCGACAGCTTCTCCAGCCTGCCCGAGGCAACCAGCTCCGGCAGGTTCTTCTGCGCCAGGTGCAGGGCGCGGGAGCGCAGGTACTCGTCCGTGACCGTCAGCTGCGTGGCACGCTCACGGCGGGCGGCACGACGCTGAATGCGCGGCAACAGGCGGGCAATATGCTCGTCAATCTCTTCACTCGTGCTCGCGGCGGGAATGAGCAGGCGGTAGGCGGGGTTGCCGTGCTCATCCACACCGTCGCGTTGCATGCTGATGGTGCGGGTGCGGCGCGCCGAGCGGACCAGCTCAATCTGCGGGCGGTCCTCGGTGGCGGGCAGAATCTCACGCTTAAAACGCTGAGCCATAATCTCCTCTTCCCTTCGACGAACGGCGAGTCTGAGCCGAGCGAGCCTGGCTATACGACGAGCCGGCGCTCTCAGCCCTGCGGCGGCGCTTCGCCGGATCAATATCGTCCAGGAAACGCGAACGCTTACGCTGACCGCGACCACCCACGGTGCGGGTCATCGTCCAGGTCAGCCACAGGTACTTGCGGGCGCGCGTAATGCCCACGTACAGCAGGCGGCGCTCCTCATCCACCTCGTCCGGGGTGGTCGCGAAAGTAATGGGCATGAGGCCCTCGTTCAGGCCGCACAGGAACACGGCGTCCCACTCCAGGCCCTTAGCCGCGTGCAGGGAGGCGAGGGTTACGCCGTTGACCTGCGGTGCGTCGTTGAATTCGCTACGGTGGTTCAGGGTCGCCACGACCTCGTGCATGGTCAAAGGTAGCGGCTCGGGCACGCCCGGGCGCGGGTTCGCGCGGTGCTCCTGAAGCTGCTCCTGGCGGTTCTGCGCCATAATGTCCACCATGTGCACCAGGGCGGCGAGGGACTCCCACTTCTGGCGGGTGGCGCCTCCCGAAAGGGGGCCTTCCTCCTTATAGCCGAGGCCGCCGAGAACATCGCGGGTGTAGCGGGTGACGTCCTCGGTACCGTCCGTGGACTTCGCCGAACCGCGCAGGGCAAGCATCGCCTGCTTGACCTCGGGGCGTTCAAAGAAACGCTCCGCGCCACGCAGCTGGTACGGAATGTGGGCGGCAGCCAGCGCAGACTCAATCGCCGCCGACTGCGCGTTCGTGCGGAACAGCACCGCAATCTCCGAAGGCGGCACGCCGTCCTTCTCAATCAGGTCGCGGATGTCCTCGGCAATGCCGGCGGACTCCTGCTCATCGTCGGCATAGCCGAACCACTCCACATCCACGCCGGGGCCGCGCTGAGACATCAACTCCAGCGGCGGCGCCCACGAATGCGGGCTCGAATCCGGATGCGGACGGCGCGCCGCCAACAGACGGTTCGCCAACTCCACCACCTGCGAGTGCGAGCGGTAGTCGCGGGTCAACTTCACCGTATGCGCGCCACGGTACCGGCGCGCAAAATCCAGCAGGTAACGGCTGGTCGCGCCGGTAAAAGAGTAAATCGTCTGGGAGGCATCGCCCACCACGCAAATATCGTCGCGGCCGCCCAGCCACACATCCAGCAGACGCTGCTGCAGCGGGGACACGTCCTGGTACTCGTCCACCACAAAATGGCGGTACTGGTTGCGGACGGTCGCAGCGAGCTTCTCGTCCTCCTCCAGCATGGCGATGGTCAGCAGCAGCACGTCCTCAAAATCGATGAGGTTACGCTCATCCTTCAAATCCTCATACGCCTGGAAAATACGCTGCATATTCTGCGGGGTAACCGCCGAGGGCAGCTGCTTCTCACTCAGACGCTGCATGATGGTGTCCGGGGTGAGCAGCTGAACCTTCGCCCACTCAATCAGCGACGCCAAATCACGCAGCAGGGAACGGTCCGTGCTGATGCGCAGACGGTTCGCCGCCTCCGTAATGAGCGCTGCCTTATTCTGCACAATGGACGGGAACGTACCGCCCACCACCTGCGGCCAGAAATACGCCAGCTGACGCAGCGCCGCCGAGTGGAAGGTACGCGCCTGTACGCCGTGCGCACCCAGCTGGTGCAGACGGGTACGCATCTCCTCCGCCGCGCGCAGGGTGAAGGTCAGGGCGAGCACGCGCGGGCCCTGGTAGCGACCGATCGCAATGCCGTAGGCGATGCGGTGCGTAATCGCGCGGGTCTTACCGGTACCGGCACCCGCCAGAACGCGCATGGGGCCGTCCAGCTCGGTGGCGACCGCACGCTGATCAGGGTCAAGCCCGGCAAGAATATCGTCTGCGGAGATCATATGCTGAGGCTGCTGAGGTGTGGCGGTCATAATGCTCCATCAGTAAGGCGGGCGGTACGGGCAGGCGGCATGCACTCGCGCGGGGCCTGTGGGCATGCGGGTATGCTGGCGCGCGGGCACGCGAGGCGGTGATAGCCGGTCTTCCATTGTATTCTCCCAGATTGTGTTATCCCAGCCTGTGTTCGCCAGACCCGCCGCGGCTTCTTAGCTGCCGCTTTCGTTCAGGGCGTGAGGAACCGCCTCTTTTGGAGTGGGCAAGTAGAAGCTCAACGGGCAGCGCAGGCGAGCACGTTTAGGCTTGTCCACAAGTATCTTCACCACTTGGCATAAAGATCCTAAAAACTACTAAACGGCACACATTGGTTTGGTAACCTTAACCCGTGACTTTATCTCCCCTTCAGCTAGCAGCCATTGTCTCCGCCGGTGTGCCCGGGATTTACCCCGTCGGCGCCGAACCGGTCCGCGAAGACAGCGACGACTTCGACTCGGCAATCATCGCTGACTCCACCGGTCGCCGCTGGCGAGTGCGCGCCCCGCGCCGCCCCGACGCCAGCATGCGCCTTGAAGCTGAACACCTCATCCTGCAGTCGTTCAGCCCCGGCCTGCGCGCCCGACTGCCCTTCGCCGTACCCACCGTCGCCGGCACCGTACCCTACGCGGGCGGCAACGTGTTCGTGTACACGCACATCCCCGGCACCATCTACGACGTGGACCAGCTCGCCGAGCTGAGCCGCCGCGAAGTTGCGGCGGGCCGCCCCTCCCTGGCGTCCATCATCGCCAAGGACATCGCGACCCTGCACGTGATGCCTGAAGACATTATTTACGAAGCCGACCTGCCCTCCTACTCTTCGGAGCAGATTCGCCTGCGCAAGAACGCCGAGCTCGAGCGTGCCGCCGCAACCGGCAAGGTGCCCGCCGACCTGCTCGCGCACTGGCGTACCGTGCTCTCCCCCGGACCCATGTGGCAGTTCCGCCCGCGTGTGGTCCACGGCGACATGGGCGCAGAGAACCTCGTACTGCACGTGACTCCTACGGAGGCGCGCATCGTGGAGGTCACCGGCTGGTCCGATGTGCACGTGGGTGACCCCGCGCAGGACTTCGCCTGGCTGTACTCCTGCCAGGACATCGACTTCACCGACGAGGCCATCGAGGTGTACCGCCAGCAGATGCCTCAGCTGCCCGACGCCTACCTGGCGCAGCGCGCGAACTTCTACGCAGAGTTCGCGATCGCCCAGTGGCTCACCCACACCGTGGAGGTTGGCGACCGCGACGGCGCAACCCACGCAGTGTCCATGCTCCTGGACATTCAGGACGACCTGCGTGCCTCCGGCGAACTGCTCGGACAGGAGGAGGTCGGCCCGCTAGTCGGCCCCACCGAGTAGGTATTGGGTCGGGTAGCTGTTAGGTTGCTACTTACCGCATAGGTTTTCGGTTCAGCTAGATTTTCAGTTCAGCCCCGCAGTACTGCGCTGCGGGGCTGAACTGTATCCGCTGGGTTTTATATCCACTGGCTCGCGCCCGGCGAAATCAGCTCTACTGAGTGTCTGTCAAACCGGCGGAATGATGCTTATAAGGGCTAGTGGAGGGGCTTTTGACGGCTTTTTATCAAAATTTCTTTAAGTGTTTCCCCTCACCTTTTGAGCACCGGTTTTGCATTTTTGTGCATGAATGACTCAGATTAAGGCTGAGACTTGAAGGTGCGCTAAAGGTGCCATTCACAATATTTCCCTGGTGCAATTACACCACAAACCCACAAAAACCAACTTTTGGTTTTGAGAGTCCACAGAGCCTCAACTTCACCTTGAACTATGCTCAAAATAGTGCATTTTAGGGTAAAAACTTTTGCCCGTAGATTTTTTCAAAAACTCCTGGAATACTTTTGCTGTGCCGCGAGAATACCAGCGGACACACTCCCCATAGCGCACTGACCAGCGCTGATATCGTGGCAGCGATAAATTGGGGAGACAGATTGGACGGGACCCTGACCGGTCATGTCAGACCCGAGCCGGATTCATGCACCGCGCAACCAATCACCGATGGCAGAAATCTATAGAGTTACTTTCGAGGTTGTGTTTGAGAGTAAAGACGCACGCAAACCCCACGGGGCGCCGGCGGCGCGAGTGAGGTCGCGAGAGCGGCAGTCGTTCGGCGCGATTCTTTCCCGGAGCGTGCGAGGGCACGAAGTACCTCTATAGTTCTTCAGCGGCTGAGGACGCCTCTTACCCTAATGCAGTGGGGTAACGAGGCGTCCTCTGCCGTTAACACGAAAAGTCCACACAGAAAAGCAGCTCACGAGACGTAATGCCTCCGTGAGCTGCTTTTCTATATGCGGTTAATAGCTCAAGCTAACGCGCGAGCGCATGTCTCCGCCGCCTAGCCTTGCCGCTTAGCCTTGTTGCTTAGCCCTTACGCGCCTCACGAATCACCTTCGCCAGCTGCGCCTCCGTGGGCAGGCCGCCGCGAATCTGGTGATCCCACACCTCCGCAACGCCCTTGCCGCCCAGGTACACGAACACGGTGCTGATACGCTCCGGGTCCACGCCCATAATGCGGGAGAACGCGATACGGTACAGGCCCAGCTGGAAGCGTCGAGACTGCATGGTCGACATCTTCGGGCGGGAACCGCTCTTCCAGTCCACCAGGACCCAGCGTTCGCCGTCCTCGTCCTCGGTGCGGAACACCGCGTCGATACGGCCGCGCAGGCTTAGACCCTCGATGTGGGTTTCGACCGGGTACTCGACCGCCCAGATGCGTTCCTTCCACTCATCGCTGCCCCACTCGCTGTTGGCGAAGCGCTCCCAGAGGCGCTGGACGGAGGCCTCCAGTTCGCTCTCGGACTCCTCGTAGGCGTCCTCGAAGGTGAACTCGTCCTGTTCCTGCAGGTCAGCCGGGCTTGCAGAATCAGAGGGGTCTGCGGGCGAGGTGGAGGCGGCTGAGGCGGTAGCGGAACCCGGCAGGTCAACGCCCACCGTGTCCTCCGCGTCGGGCGCCTCCAGCGGGTCGGCACTCGGCGCCACCCCGAAGTGCTCCTCAATCAGCGCGTGCACCGCCGTACCAATCGTTGCCGCACGCGAGGGACGCTGAGGCACCGGGCGCATCAGCTGATGCACCGTGCCCTGCGGGTCCTCGCTCAGGCGGATGAACGTGGATGCGGACAGGTGCCCCGGCAGCTGATTGCTGGGCACCGGATCGGTCTGACCCATCATGAGCAGAAGCAGGTCGGCTTCGCGTTCCCAGTCCACCGCCTGCTGGCGCAGGGATTCGGGAATGGCAGATGCAGGATGGCTTGCACTCTCCCCCGCTACATCCCCGCTCTGGTGCAGGTCATCGTCACCCGCGCCGACGGCGAGCTCCACCGCCAGGGCGGCACGCTCCACCGCCTCGCGACGGCTCGAGGAGTTAATCGCAATCTCACGTTCCAGGTGCTCATGCTGGCCGCGGCGAAGCATCTCCTTCGTACCCTGCGTGAGAGCGTCGTCAGAGGCCCAACGCCAAATTACGGGGCGTTCCAGCGGGTCAAAAGGCCACATGGCGGTCAGCACCGCACCCAGGTTCGGGTTCCTGTCCTCGTAGTTCTTCTGAGCGAATTGGCCGCGCACCTCAATCGGCAGTGCCGCCGCCACCGTGGGCGAGAAACCGGGCTGAGGCGGTTGCGTCTCACGCCATTTCTCCCGCTCGGTGGCTTCGATGATCCATTCGGGCACCGGCAGGTTCAGGCGGGTGCAGTTCTCCGCCACCGTGCGTGCTCGTACGGAAGGAGCCGCCAGCTGCCAATCCTGCGCGAGGGCGGGAGCCATGACCTCAACCAGCGCCCAGGCGTAGCGTTGCACCTGCTCGGCGTAGGTCGCCCGGGCGTTTGCGCGCGCCTCCGCCTGCTCGGGGGTGAGCTCGTCAGCATCTACGTAGAGTTCGAGGTCCTCCAGTAGAGCCGTCTCATCGGGGGCGGGCGGCAGGTTCGAGGGGTCCACGACCGTACCGTGCACCAGGGTCACCGGCTCAACCAGGCGGTACTTCGACTCAGCCAGCTGCTCAGCCCAGCGGCGCACATGGTTCAGGTGCACCTTCTTGCGCTTATCGGCGGGGTTCGGCATCGTGTACGACAGGCCCATACCCACCAGCTGCGGTGCCGCCCAGGGGGTATCCATCGTCTCTTCGAAACGTACAGAGGGCGCATCTAGACCCACGAACGGGTTGAAGAGCATCTCCAGCAGCTCCTTCCAGAAGGGCTGCACCGGCAGAGGGAGCATAGCGGCACTCTTCCAGCGGTAGGCGCTCAACGCCAGCAGGTTACGGGCACGGGTCATCGCCACGTACATGAGGCGGCGGTCTTCCATGCCGGCGTGCTCGGCGGCATCATCTTTATGCTCGCCCAGGTAATCTTCCAGATCCTTTGCCTTCTCGAAGGCGGTAATCTCCTCCGCAGTCTCAAGGATCGACGGGAGGTACTCGCGGTCGCCACGCATCGGCCAGGGCAGGGCCGCATTAGCCGACATCTGCCACAGGTTCGGGGTCTGCCCGCCGGTCGCGCTACCGCACAGACCCGGCAGAAGCACATGATCCCACTCCAGACCCTTCGCGGCGTGCATGGTCATCAGCTGCACTGCGTTCGGGTCAGGCTCCACGGCTCCCAGCGCCAGGCCCTTCTCCTCATCATCGGCACGCTCAAGCCAGGCGAGGAAGCCCATCACGTAGCTCACGCCGCCCGAAGACAGCAGGAAACGGCGCGCACCCGGGTCGCCCTCCTCCGCGCTCACGCCGTCAGAACCGGCGTAAATCATCGCGTTAATACGCGGCGCCGACATGCCGTAGGCGGCGGCAACCTCGTGGAAAGCGTCCAGGTTCGCGCGCGAACCCAGCGGGTCGGTACCCGGGCGGACCGCCAGCTCAATATCGAGTAGCATGGTCCGCTCAATCTCGTACAGCAGCGTGCCCAAGTCCTCGCTCAAACCGGCACGCAACACGCGCATCTGCTCAGCGAAAGCGCGCAGACGCTCCAGCGCCGCCGGGGAGAAGCGGCGGCCGCGGTACTGCTCACCGTAGAGGGGTTCGCCGTCCACACCGTCCTGCGGCAGGTTCTCCACCGCCTCAATCAGGGAGGCGTAGCCGGAGGAATCCTCCACCGCGCCCTTGAGGGTTTCGTCCAGGCGTTCCTGGGCGGCACGCAGGTGCTCCGCCTGCAGGTTGATAGCGGCCGCGTCGTCGGCGTCTTCAGCCTCCGCGAGCATACGCAACGCCATCTGCTCACGCAGGGCACGCTCACGCTCACGCACCAGCGACTGCGCCCAATCACCCAGCGCCAACATATCCGCCGCGCCCAAACGCCAACGCGCACCCGTCAGCAGGCGCGCCAGGGCATCCGAACGGTTCGGATCAGCCAGCACACGCAACGCCGACACCAAATCCACAACCTCCGGCTGGGAGAGCAAACCGCCCAAACCCACCTGCTGCACCGGAATGCCCAGACGCTCGCACTCCACACGAATCGGGTCCAGCTGACCGTGCACACGCGCCAACACCGCAATCTCGGGCATCTTCAGGCGCGGACGCACCGAACCATCACCGGAACGATGCGCCGCGTAGGCGCGCTCATACTCGCGCACCGCCTGCGCACGCATCGCCGCGATACGCTCGGCAATAGCCACAGCCTCCTCGCGGTCAGAGTCGTGGTACGTCAAATCAACGCGCCCCACCATGCCCGCGGCAGCCTGCTCAAAAGCGGGCGAACCAGGCTCCCCCACCAGGGCGCAGCGCGGGCGCAGGTCAGGAACCTGAGCGGCGGTAATATCGCCGTCGGCGGCACGCACCCACTCGGGAACCTCCTTCAGCTTCTCCGCCACGTAGTTCGCCGCGTTCAGCACCGAAATGTCGTTACGCCACGCAATGGACAGGAACAGCGGCTGCACATGCTCAGTCGGGAAATGACGGTAGAAGCTGAACATCTGACCATCCGAAGCACCACGGAAACCGTAAATCGACTGCTTCGGGTCGCCCACAGCCATCACCGGATGCGCCGGGATACCCGCATCCTCATCGGCGCCGTAAATCGAGGAGAACAAGCTCATCTGCGCGTGTGAAGTGTCCTGGAACTCGTCCAGCAGAACCACCTTGAAGCGGGCACGCTCACCCTCACGGATCGCCGGGTCAGCCTCCGCAATGCGGGCGGCAAAACGCATCAGGTCACCGAAATCCAGCACCTGCATGCGCGCCTTCACGCGGGCGTAGCTCATCGCCATACGCGCGTACACTCGACGGTTCCACAGCAGACGCTGAACCTTCAGAATGTCCTTCTCGGTCTTCGTCTCACGGCGCGGATCGGGCACCGCCGCGTACGCCGCCAGCTGCTCGGTGCAGAAGTCAATGACCTGTTGCGGCTCCACCAGGTGCTCCGCGCACTCGTCAGAAAGTTGCAGCATCTGGTTAATCATGGTCGCCGCAGACACCGGCACGCCGTCCTTATCGAGGGGAAGCTCCCCCTCCCAGTACTGCACAATCTGCGCGGCAAGCTGCCACTTCTGCGCATCGCCAAGCATCTGTGCGTCCTGCTCCACGCCCAGGCGCAGACCGTACTCCTTGACGAGGTTATTCGCGTAGGAGTGGTAGGTGAGCACGGTCGGGTCAGCGATGCCCTCGCGCAGTTCCTCATCGGTCGGGGCGACGCGGCGGCTACGGCGCAGCGTGTTCAGACCGGCGCGCATACGGCTGCGTAGCTCGGTTGCCGCCTTGCGGGTGAAGGTCACGCCCAGCACCTCTTCGGGGCGCACAAAACCGTTATCGACCAGCCAAATCACGCGGTCAACCATGGTCGCGGTCTTACCCGAGCCGGCACCGGCAATGACGAGGGTCGGGGCGGGATCCGCCTCAATCATGCGGACCTGCTCGGGGGTCGGCTTCTTACCGTCAGCGCCGTTGAGCATCTCAGCAATGTCAAGGGCACTGCGGTAGCCGGTAGGCTTCAGCGCGGGGTCGTTCCCGGCGGCCTCTGCGGAGAAGAGCACGCCGTTAGGCAGCTGCCAGCTATTGTGCTCGCACCACTGGGCGGGGGTGAGCATGCCGGAGCCAGAACCGGGGTTAGTAGCGCCGTATGCGCCAGAGTCAGTCATGTTTCCTCTTCCTCATGGATCATTCTCATGGGAGGTTCGGGGTGAGTGATATCGAAAGTAAACGGGGTACGCGACTACTAGGGCTGCGTCACCTGGCGACCGCGCGTACAAATCGGGCAAATCTCCGGCAGGCGGCACCCGTAGCCGCCCTCACGGTGACGAGCCTGCACCTGCGAGCCAGCAATCAGCTCCGCGGCATGCTGCACCAGCTCAGCCGCCCACGAATCGTGCTCCGTCAGCGCCGGCTGAACCTGCAGGCGAGTCTTGCTCTCATCGTTCACGCCCGAGGCGCCCAGCTGCACGAGCGCCGCGCCTCCGGAACGACCCGTGTAGCCGGTGTACTCCAGCTCCTGGGGGCGGGCATCCGGTAGCGGTTCGCCCGCCTCCAGGGCGGCGGCTTCGGCGCGGTAACGCTCCTCCAGTTGCTCACCCGTGCCAGCCTCCACCGCAATCTGGTAGGCGGCAAGCTGCGGATGCGTCTCCATCTCCGCACCGGTCGGCTTAGACTTGCCGGTTTTCAGGTCAACAATGGCGTAGCGGCGGGTGCCGTCCTCCGCCGGGGCGGTACCTTCGAGGCGGTCCACGCGGCCGGTGAGCAGTGCATCCAGCTCGCCAACTTCACCGGCGGGGTCGAAGGGCACGGGCACACGCACCGAGAAGGAGCCTTCAACACCGAGGTTCTGCCAGCCGGCGTCGCCCATGTGCTGACGGTAGTAGTAGCTCAGGCGCAGAATCATGCGCTTGGCACGCTCGTAGAGGGCGTAGGATTCCCAGGGCACGCGCTCGCGGTACTCTTCGTCGGTCTCGTCCTCCTTGCGGGCGGGCACGCCGAGGGAGCTAATGCGCTCGTCGAGGGCGGTTTGGAGCTCTTCGAGGGTGCCGGTCGGGTACTCTTCGGCGATGGCGTGGATGAGCGTGCCGAGGGAGCGGGACAGGTCGGTCTGAGCTTCTGCGCGGGCGGCGGAAACCAGCCAGTCCAGCGGGGAGCTGTGAATGGTTTCCAGGCGCGAGGGCGAAAGCGCAATGGTGCGGCGGCTCGGCTTTTCGGCAGACTCTTCGGCGTGGCTTTCGCCGTCTTCACCGTAGTTTTCGTCCAGTTCAGCGTGGTCTGCCGGGCTGTGTGCAAAGAGCAGCTCCGTACTAGAAAGCGGCAGAAGACCCCACCACTCATCGGGAGCGGCGCCGGGCGCCTGCGCATTCGCCAGGCGCGCCAGAGTGCGGGAGGCGGCATCGAGTCGGTACACGGAAGCCTCCGGGGTGAGCGCCTCTTCCGGCGCGTTGTGCATTGGCGCGCCGTTCTGCTGTGTGTCCTCCTGCTGGGCGTCTTCGGCACGCATCGCGTTCAGCGACTCCTCAACGAGAGTGCGGCGAAGCTCCGCCACCAGAGAACGCAGGGTAGCGGGGCGGCGCACGCGGGTGATGGGCACCTCCGTGGAGTCGCCGACCGCATCGCTGGGCAGCACGAAGTCGAAGAACTCGCCGGGTGCCTGATCGTCATTGCGTACGGCGGTGAGCACGAGGCGGGTGCTGGCTCGGGTGGCGGCGACGGCGAACATGCGCAGCTCGTCGTGGCGGGTGTCGCGCACGCGTTCGGGGTAACTGCGGATGCGGGCGGGCGGCACAGGCTGCTCGCTCTCCCCCGCCTGCTGTTCTGCCTGCTGGGCGCGCTGGCGGAGGCGCGCATCGCACAGGTCCACAAGGTCGCCGGTGCTCAGCAGGGAGCCGCGCACGGTGGTATTGGGCCAGGTGCCTTCCTGCAGACCGCATACATATACGGTGCGCCAGGACTGACCGGCGGCGAGTGCGGGGGTGAGAATCTCGACCGCGTCTTGGCGGACGCCGCGGGCGGCGAGGGTGTCCATGGGCAGGTCCTGCGCGTCGATGAAGTCGAGGAACTGCTCGGCACCGGCGCCGCGCATCTGCTCGTCAAAGCGGTCGGCGGCTTCGAAGAGACCGATCATGGCGTCGAGGTTGCGGTGGGCGGCATCGGCGTCGGGGCCTGCGCCGCGCGACTGGGCGACCCAGGTCTTTTCGAGGCCGCTGGCTTCCCAGAGCGCCCAGAGCACTTCGGTGCTGGTGGATTCGGGGCGGGCGAGTGCTTTACGTCCGGCGAAGAGCACAGCTGCGATGCGGTGCACGGCGCGCCCTACACCCTCTTCGGGGAGGGTTTCGGGGTGTAGCAGGGCACCGAGGAGCAGGTCGTCGCTGGGGCGGTGGCCGCCGCTTTGCAGTTCGATGGATCGCAGCTGCTGGCGGAGTCGTCGCACGTCCATGCTGGATGCGCCACCGAGCCGGGAGGTGAGCAGGGTGATGGCGCTCTGCGCGCCGCCGAGGGGGTTGGCGCGGCTTTCTTCGGCGATGACGTCGTCGAGGCTTCGGCGCATGAGCTCTTCAGCTTCGGTTGCGCTGAGCGTTTCGTAGCCGCCACGCTCCCCCGCCTCCGCACCTTCTGTGCCTTCTGCCGCGGGCATGTGCACGGCGGGGTTAAGCGCCTTCTCGCCGCGCTTGCGGGCGTAGACGAGCAGGCTGAGCGCATCCAGGAAGGGGCGTACGGCAGGCTCGTCGCGCACCGGCACGAGCGCCGCGGAGGTACGCGACGGAATACCGTTCGAGGAGAGTACGCGGCGGATGCGCGCCACGTCCGCGCTACTACGCACGATGATGGCGGACTCGCGGTAGGGGTGGTTGCCGTAGATGCGTTCTTCGAGCAGCATTTGGGCGATGAGGTTCGCCTCGTCCTGCGAGCTGGAGAGTGCATACTTATACACGCCGGCGGGTGCGGTGCGGTAGTGCGCGGGGTCGAGGATTTTGCCGTCGGCGCCCAGGTGCAGTAGCGGTTCGTCGGCGGCGCCCCAGGTGAGGGCTTCGTCTGCGGGGGTGGTGTTGATGCGTCCGAAGGTTGCGGGCGCGCCGTTCTTTACCCCCTCCTGCGTGCCCCCTTCCTGTTCGGGGGTGAGTGGCACGAACCGGGTGTAGCGCGGCAGGCGGCGGCGAATGTCCGCCACGAGCGGCATCATGATTGCGGGCAGGCGGTACGAGGTGGTGAGCGTGCGGGTGCGCATGCTCGGGAAGCTCGCCTGCAAGGTGGTGACGAGGTCGGGGCGGGCGCCACGGAAGCCCTGGACCACGGCTTCGTCGCTGTAGGTCATGACAACCTGGGGGCCTTCAGCGAAGAGGTCGGGGTGGGTTTCGGTCAGGTGCGCGGCGTCTGCGGGGGCGACTTCTGCGGCGATGAGGCGTAGCAGGCGGTAGATGGAGGGGCTGAGTTCCTGCACGTCGTCGATGAGGATCAGGTCGTAGCGGCGGCGTTCTTCGGCGAGGAATTCGGGGGCACGCAGCAGTAGTCGGCAGGCGTCGTTGATGAGTACTGCCGGGTCGTAGGCGTTTTTGGCGCGCAGGGCTCGCACGGCACGGTATTCGGTGTGCAGTTGGGCGAGGGCGTGCCAGGCGGGCTGGTTGTGTTCGGTGGCGAGGGCGTGTACGTCTTCGGCGGTGAGGTCGTATTCTGCCATGCGGTCGAAGAAGTCGCGGATTTCGTGGCGGAATCCGCGGGTTGCGAGGGCGTCGCGGAGTACGTCGGGCCAGGCGGGGCCGGGTGCGATGCCTTCGGCGTGGTTGGCGAGTAGTTCGCCGATGATGACGTCTTGTTCGGGGCCGGAGAGGAGTTTGAGGTTGCCTTCTACGCCGCTGAGCAGCCCGCGGGTTTGGGCTCGTTTGAGCAGGTCAAAGGCGTATGCTGCCCAGGCGCGGGTGGGCGCTACGGAGAGGCTGCGGTCGCTGGATGCGGCGATGGTGTCTCGCATGCGGGTTGCGGCGGTGCGGGTGGGTGCGAGGATGAGTAGCCGGGCGGGGTCGTTGCCATCGGCAAGGTAGCGCAGGGCGCGTTCGGTGAGGTGGTGGGTTTTACCGGTTCCGGGGATGCCGGTGAGAAGTTGGGTTGTCATGGTTTCAGTCTATCGGCTGTAGCGCGGTTGTACCTTGTCGGTTGTCATTCGGGCTCGTCGGCTGTTGATATGCCTCTCCCGGGGCTTAATATGCTGCCCTGTCGGGGGGCTTATCCACAGCAGCATGACCTGCGGGCGCGCGCCCGTTGCCCCGCTGGGTTAGTCTTATAGCATGACCTGGATGAACGGCCTGCGCGCCACTTTTGACCTTGAAACCACCGGTGTGGACGTCACCACCGCCCGCATCGTGACTGCTTCCCTGATTCTGCTGGATCCTCAGGGTAATGTGGTGCGCCGTGGCGAGTGGCTGGCTGACCCTGGCGTTGAGATTCCTGCCGGTGCCGCCGCCGTGCACGGTATCACCACTGAGTACGCGCGTGAGCACGGCCGTCCCGCCCGCGAGGTCGTGTGGGAGCTTGCCGGCGCGATTGGTGCGCTGAACCTTGACGGCGTGCCGATTATTGCGTTCAATGCCGCCTACGATTTTTCGGTGCTGCACCACGAGATGCTGCGCCACAATATTGCCAACGGTGAGCTACCGCCGGGTGTGGTGCTCGACCCGTACGTTCTGCATAAGCACGTGATTCCGCGCAAGCGCGGCAAGCGCACCCTGGAGGTTCTCGCCGCCGAGTACGGTGTCTCCCTGGAGAATGCGCACACGTCCGCTGATGATGCCCTTGCGGCGGAGCGTCTGCTCGTGAAGCTGACCGAGCAGTTCCCCGAGGTCCTCAACGTGGATGCGCGCCAGTTGCACGAGCAGCAGGTTCAGTGGGCGGCGGAGCAGGCGGCGAACTTCCAGGCGTGGTTGCGTACGCAGCCGGGTAAGGAATCTGAGGTCATTGACGGCCGCTGGCCGGTGCGCCGCTAAACTCGCGCTCTCCTCCTCCCCTTTTTCCCTCCCCAACCACCTAACATATCTCGCCTTTACTGACGGGCTGACGCTATCCCCGCCGGAGCTTCTCCCCTATGCTAGAAGGTGACCGCACCTGCAACGAATAGCACGACCCGGAAGGCCTCTCATGGATGATCAGCCCCGCACTACCGAGCCGTACCCTGACACTAATACGCGCAGTATTTATCTGGGTTCTACCCGCCTGGCGCATGAGCATTTGGTGGCGCAGTCTCAGGTGGTGCTCCGCCTGGGTCGCATCCTGATGAAGTCGGGTGCGAGCGCCTACCGTATTAAGGCGTCGATGGCGCGTTTGGCAAAGGCTGTGGGGTTGAAGGAGCATCACGCGCAGGTGACCTTCACCGAGATTTCGACGTCTTCGTACACGGACGGTAATTTCCGTACTGAGGTGGCGGAGCAGCGCACAATGGGCATTAACGCTCATAAGCTGGATCAGCTGGGTAAGTTCATTTCTGAGCTTCCTGAAAAGATCACCCCGGCTGAGGCGAACGCCGAGCTGGACCGTATCGATTCGGCGAAGCCGCTGTACACCCCGTGGATGCTGGCGTTGGCGTCGGCTGTTGCGTGTGCCGGGTTCGCGTTTCTGAACCGTGGCGGTCTGGTGGAGTGCTCGGTCGTGTTCTTGGCGGCGGGTGCCGGCCAGTATTTGCGTTCGACTCTGCTCAAGCGCGGCGTGAGCCACATGGCGACGTGGATGGCCTGCGGTTTCCTGGCGGCGGGCCTGTACATTGCGGTTGTTAATGTGCTGGTTGCGGCGGGTTGGGTTAGCCCGAACCATATGATTGGTTTTATTTCGTCGGTGCTGTTCTTGGTGCCGGGTTTCCCCATGGTGACGGGTATGCTCGACATTTCTCGTATGGACTTTTTGGCGGGTATTTCGCGTCTGACGTATGTGGGTTTGCTGCTGATTAGCGCGTCGTTTGCGGTGTGGCTGTTGGGTTCGCTGTTCCATTTGCCGTTGGCTACTCCGGCGCCTCTTACTCTGGATCCGACCCTGGATTTGCTTCTGCAGGTGCTTTCTTCGGGTGTTGCGGCGGCTGGCTTCGCGATGCTTTTTGCCGCCTCCCCGGTGGCGTGCGTGTGGGGTGGCGTGATTGCTGCGGTGGCGAACCCCGCCCGTATTCACATGGTGGAGGCGGGTATGCCCGCGCATATGGCGGCGACGATTGCCGTGTTTGGTGTGGGTATTTTGGCTGAGATTGTGGCGCCGCTGCATCAGCGTAAGTACACGCGTATTTCCCTGTCGGTTCCGGCGGTGGTGACGATGGTTCCGGGTGTGCTGTTCTACCGTTCCATGTCGCATTTTGCGAGCGGTGACATGTATTCGGCGGCGACCGGTTTCGTGCAGTCCCTACTGATTTTCATGGCGTTGGGTATGGGCCTGGCGTTTGTGCGTCTGCTCTTTGATAAGAACTGGCTGTTTGATCAGGACACTCAGGTGTTGAACAGTCTGGATACCGACCGGCACCTGCGTTAGCGCGTTGCGCATCCTTTCTGTTACCTAACTTGTCTGTTGTGTTTTATCGTCACCTTTCGGTACGTTCAGGTGCTTGTCACCTGCGGTTCATCTGTAGCGCCTATGATGGTTAGGTACGGGACGCTCATAGCGTGCAGGCTCCGTTGCCTGGTGCGCATCGTCCCCTGTAATTCTTTAGTTCGCCGTCTCCGTTGAAAGGCACCGATACGATGACTCCTTCCTCTACCCACCCGCTGCACCACGAAGCCAGCGAGAAGCTGTTTGAGCGTTCTCGCGCGGTGATTCCCGGCGGTGTGAATTCCCCGGTGCGTGCTTTCAATTCTGTGGGCGGCACCCCTGCGTTTGCGGCGAAGGCTAAGGGCGCGTACCTGTACGACGCGGACGGCAACGAGTACGTTGACCTGGTCTGCTCGTGGGGCCCGTCGATTCTGGGTCACGCGCATCCGCAGGTGGTTGAGGCGGTTCAGCAGGCGGCTGAGCGCGGCCTGTCCTTTGGTGCGGCGAGCGCGCCGGAGGCTGAGCTGGCTGAGCTGGTGGTCAACCGTATTAACGCGGCGATTCCCGGTGCGATTGATCAGGTGCGTATGGTGTCCACCGGTACTGAGGCGACCATGACTGCGATTCGTCTGGCGCGTGGTGTGACCGGTCGCGACAAGATTATTAAGTTTGCGGGCTGCTACCACGGTCACGTGGATGCGCTGCTCTCTGAGGCTGGTTCGGGTGTGGCTACCCTGGCACTGCCGGGTTCTGCTGGCGTGACTGCCGCAACCGCCGCGGAGACCATCGTTCTGCCCTATAACGACCTGGACGCTGTGCGTGAGGCGTTCGCGAACCATGAGGGTCAGATTGCCGCAATTATTACTGAGGCGGCGCCCTGCAACATGGGTGTGGTGACCCCCGAGCCCGGTTTCAACCGTGGCCTGCACGAGATTGCTCACGCGAACGGTGCGCTCGTCATTTTTGATGAGGTGCTGACCGGTTTCCGTGTGTCTTCGGCTGGTTACTGGGGTTACGCTGCTCCCGAGGATGGCGGCTGGGTTCCCGATATTTTCACGTTCGGCAAGGTCATTGGTGGCGGTATGCCCATCGCGGCGCTGGCCGGTAAGCGTGAGGTCATGGAGCACCTGGCGCCGGTCGGCCCCGTCTACCAGGCTGGTACCCTCTCCGGTAACCCGCTGTCCGTTGCGGCGGGTATTACGACCCTGACCCTGGCTGACGCCGCCGTTTACGCGCACCTGGATTCGCGTAGCGCCCAGCTGCAGCAGGCTCTGACCGAGGCGTTCAACGCCGCCGGTGTGGACCACTCCATCCAGAGCGCCGGTAACCTCTTCTCGGTGGCATTTGGCACCTCTCAGGAGGGCGTGCACAACTACGCCGACATCAAGGCGTCGGCAACCAGCCGCTACAACGCGTTCTTCCACTCCATGCTCGAATCCGGCGTGTACCTGCCGCCGAGCGCATTCGAGGCGTGGTTCGTTTCTGCCGCCCACGACGATGAGGCGATGGACCGTATCATCTCGGCTCTTCCGGCTGCCGCCGCCGCTGCCGCATCCGCGTAGGGGTTTGAGAGACGTAAGGAGGTGAGCCGCTCATGGATTTGAGCGCTCTGGGCCTGCCCATGGAGCAGCTACGCGACGTGTGGCTGATCGCCTTCATGGTGTACCTGGGCTTGTGCCTGCTGGTGGATATCGCCTACCCGGTGCCCATCAAGAAGGAGAAGGCGGCCGACCTGTACCTTGAGGTGTCCGGTTCGCCCGTTGATGAGGCGCGCCGCGCCACCGCGGAACGTACCGCGATGGGTGCGCCGCTGAGTACTTCCCGCAAGGGTAGCGCCACGAAGAAGGCAAAGAAGAAGCTGGATTCTATTGAAGGCGCCGGTGTGATAAGCGGCTGGTTCCACACGGTCATGTACCTGTGGGGCTGGATTGTGGCGGTCTCCATCTTCACCCTGTACTGGGATATTGTGTACGACGGTATCCTGTTGCCGGCGCTGCTTCTGCCGTTCCTCATGGTGTATTGCGGTGCCCGTTGGGGTCGCCGTCACTGGCGTGAAGCACGCGGTTACAGCAAGGATGACCGGGTGCTGGGCATGCCGCGCATCTACTCGGCGACGCTGGGTAAGCTGAGCGCACCGTTCCGTGTGCGCGGCACCGTTCCGGGTGTGGAGCCGATTCGTGAGGACCGCACCGTCTACTGGGGGCTCAACGGTATTGCGTTCCTGCTCGCCGCGGTCTTCTTGACGTCGCTAGCGGGCTGGAGCATCGACGAGGATTGGGAAGCGATCTATATCGGTCACGCTTCCTGGTTCTTGGCGGCGGCGTACATTCCGCTGATTCTCATGCTGCTGATGTACAACCGCGATTACGTGGTGTACAACCCGGATTCGTTCCAGGCTGGGCGTCTGCTCCTTCCGGCGAAGTCCCGCCCCTACTCTGAGATTCGCGCGTTCCGTGTGTACCCGAAGAACCCGGACGCTATCAAGCTGAACCCGAAGGACGCGAGCCAGTGGCGGCTGGAGATTCTGCTTCCCGGCGGCCGCAAGCACAACTATGCGCTCAATGATCACCAGATTGATTGTTTGGTGGCGCAGATTGCGTTCAAGATTGAGCAGGAACGCTGGGCGCAGCTGGACTCGCCGGCGGACCGTGAAATGTTGGCGAAGTACTTCGTGGATGGCCGCGTCATCTGCACGACCATGGGGTACAAGCCAGCCGGTAAGCATGCGGAGGAGGCGGCACGCCGCGCATCCTTCCAGAAGGCGCAGTACAAGTAAAAGACTCCTATACCGCTCTTATCCCGCGAGAAGCCACATGTGTTTCGAGAAGCCACATAAGACGTGGCTTTTCGAAACACATGTGGCTTCTGAGCACCATAGACACACCATCACCGATACCCCGTAGAGAGACACCGTTAGAGAGGACAATTCATGGACCTTGCAGCCCTGGGCCTGCCCATGGAGCAGGTGCGCAACGTGTGGCTGGTGGCGTTCTTCATCTACCTGGCGTGCTGCCTGCTGGTGGAGGTCGCCTACCCTACGCTTATTGGCGCCTCGCGAGCGCGCGAGGTCTACACCTCGGTGATGGGTTCGCCCGTCGAGGATGTGAAGGAGGCAATTACAGAGCTCGCGGATGCTGGCACTTACCTCACCTCCGAGCAGGAAGAAGCGGCATTCCGCAGGGTTGAAGCCCAGCTGGAAAGCATCAAGGGTTCGAACGCCATTATGGATTTCGGGCATATCCTCGTGTACGGCTGGGCGTGTGTGATTGTCTATTCGACGTTCGTTCTGTACTGGGATATGGCGTACGACGGGATTCTGATTCCGGGGCTGCTTCTGCCGTTCCTCCTGGTATATTGGGCGGCGCGTTGGGGTCGCCGCGGCTGGCGCGTCGCACGCGGTTTCAGCCCTAATGAACGTCACCTGGGCATGCCCGCTATCTACGCCAGGACGCTGGGTCGGCTCAGTGCCCCGTTCCGCACCACGACGGCTATGCCCAGTAGTGAGCCCATTCATGTTGATTGGAAGGGGCAGGGAATCTTCCTCTTTGTGGCGATTCCTGTGGGTGGTTTCTTTCTGCTCTGTTACCTTCATTCGCTCGCGAACACTGAGCTGCTCGGTTACGAGCCCACCTACATCGGTAAGACGTCAATAGCGTTTCTTATTGTCTACGCGCTAGCCATTCCGTACCTGTGGTGTACGGTGCGTTCGTACTATCGGTTCACGCCGACCGTGGTGAAGCGCGGGCGTATTTTCCGTTCGCCCAGGGTCTACCAGTATTCCGATATTGACCGGTTCAAGGTTTACCCCTGGTACACGGGCGATCCCGAGGATATAGACCCTGATGAGCAGATGCCCAGTGATTGGCGTCTTGCCGTCACTTTCTCTAACGGTTCCCTGGAGACTTTTGGCTTCGGGGATTACCGTATCGATTGTTTGGTGGCGCATATTGCGTTCAATCTGGAGCAGGAACGCTGGGCGGATGTGGATTCCCCGGCGGACCGCGAGAAACTACCCCTGTATTTTGTGGAGGGGCGCGCTATTTGCCTCACGCTGGGTTACAAGCCGGCGAATGAGCTGACGAAGAAGGCGGCGCGTATCGCCTCCTTCCGGGCAGTGAATTAGCGGCCGGCGCCAAGCCAAGCATCATCACCGATACCGCCCCGTAGAGAGGACAAATCATGGAGCTAAGCACTCCACCAACGCTGGAGGAGGTTCCTCCCCGAGCCAGACGAGTCTGGAAAAGAAATAACTTCTATTTTGAAACCCACTTTGTGTTGTTTCTAGCTTTCTGCGTTTTCTTCTACGCGCTCATTGGCTGGAGCGTTCTGGGCGTTACTCCGATGTCCCGCCGTGACGCATCCATCATGTTGGGGATTGTTGCCGCTATAACCTTTGCGACTCGCTGGTATTGCAGGAGGCGCTACCTGCTGTTCAACCCCGATTCGTTCTACGTCGGGCGGCTTTTCCTGCCCGCGAAGAAGTACAGTTACAGCGATATTGAGGAGTTCTGCGTCTTCCCGAAGAACCCCAAACAGATCAAGTCGACCTTCTACGAGCCGTCGCAATGGCAGATCGAAATCAAGGTGCCGTCCAGGATCCCGCCGAACCTCGCTCAGCACATACCGTGGCTGCGCAGGCATATTGTGGCGGTGCACGATGAGCGCGTCGTCTGCCTGACCTCCCAGGTTGCGTTCTACCTGGAGCAGGAACGCTGGGCGGACCTGCGCTCCCCCGCTGACCGTGAGAAGCTCGCGGAATACTTCACCAACGGCAACATTGTGTGCACCTCCCTCGGGTACAAGCCCGCCAGCGAAGAACAAGCATAAACGGCGAAAAGCCACATGTGTTTCGAGAAGCCACATAAGACGTGGCTTCTCGAAACACATGTGGCTTCTCAGCGTCTAGAAGAGGGGGTTAGGCGTCCTGCACGCGGAGCGAGCGTGCCGCTTCCCCCCCCCCCCCCCCCCCCCCCGGGCGGGGCGGCTGGCCTGGACAAAAAAAACAACCAATACAATAAAAAAACCCCCTCCCCCCAACCC
>NZ_CAUOUU010000019.1:0-22672 GCF_963507905.1 uncultured Rothia sp.
ACCGGTGTTGCCGCCGTGAGAGGGCGGAGTACTAGGCCGCTATACGATGGGGCCGTGAGATTTACATCTCTTTTACCAGGTCTCCTGGCAACACATATAACTATACAGAGGTTCCTGGAAACAACCAAATCGAAAAGTGGTGAAATGAGTCACATATTTTACACTGAGTGCAAGGCGCTCAGCATAGGTTCTTTTCCAGCCATGCCAGGCACTCCCCCGGCAGTCATCCAGCATCTCCACAGCAGCCCGAATAAAACATGCGGGCACAAAAATGCGCCCCGCACAGTGTACGGGGCGCATCCGCTCAACAGAGCGAGAAACTATGCCTTACGGCGGCGAAGCACCATCACAGCGGCACCAGCAATCAGTGCAAACGCACCGACAGCTGCCAGGCTCAGAACGTTCTGAGCACCGGTCTTAGCCAGCGAGCCCTTGCTCTGAGGCGCAGACTTGGTAGCCGAAGCACTCACCTGAGCATCGGAGTTAGAACCCTTAGGCTGGGAGTCAGACTTCACCGAAGAAGAGCTCTTCAGCGGCGCGGTCTTCGCGGTGGTTCCCAGCTGGTCGTTAGTTTCCTCAGTCTTCGACTGCTCGCCCTTCGACTGTTCGTCCTTAGACTGCTCAGCTGCCGACTTCTCTGCTACTACAGCAGGTGCGGAAGGCGATGCCGAGGCGTTGGTCGGGAATGCCGGCTCGTCAGCCTCATCGCGATTATCTGCGTTGCCGGCATCCTTCGCGTCGTTAACGATCAGCGAAACAGCCGAATCGTAATTGCGGTTGGTAGCCACGTCAGAACCAGCGGTGACGGTACCGAGCATGTAGCCCTGGCTGTACTGCATGGTGTTCGCGGGAACACGCAGGGTTGCGTCGAAGGAGTACTTGCCGGTGCGTGCGTTGTAGACGAACGCGCTCGCCGGAACAATGGTGGACACCTTCTGGATGCTTGCCAGTTCGCTATCGGTCAGCTTGTCGAAACCCATCGACCATTCGCCTTCCTTGACGAGGAACAGGCGAATACCTTCTGCCGGGGGCTTCTCAAAGTCGTAGCCGGACACGTGGAAGGTGTAGGGGCGGGTAATGTCGACGGTGCCCTCAGCGAAGTTCAGGGTGGGGTCAATCAGCACTGCGGTAGCCTGCTTCGGGTAGCCCTGGAAGGGAACCTTAGCGGGGTTAATGGTCGCGGTGGAGGTGAACTCACCCTCGGAAACCTCGGCGTAGAACTTCACGATGGAGTTCGGAACCAGCTTCTGCTGCGAGGAAGGAACAGCCTTACCGTTACGATCCACGGTCGCCTTAGAAGTGTAGGTGTCGGTCATGGAGCCGTCACCGGTCTTCGAGTTCAGCACGTAGGGCACTGCCGCGGTGGTGTTAGCGATGTCCTGCTTGTCCACTGCGATGACGGAGCCGTCCGCGGTGACGGTCAGGTCGTTAGCCTTACCGCCGTTCATCTCAACCTCACCGATCACGCGGTCAGTCTTAGCGTCGAAGATGGCGATCTTGCCGGTACCGAAGTCGGTCACGTACACCAGGTCGCGGTCCTCGTCGTTCTCCATGGACAGCGCCTGGGTGCCGAACTTGACGAACTTCTTGAACGCGCCGGTGGTCAGGTCGTAGACGGAGATACCGGAGTTCACGCCGTCCACACCCTGGGAGGAAACGTAAATTTCGTTCTCGGAGTGGTCGATGGTGACGTCAGAGGGGCGAACCTCAACGGAGGAGTTCTCACCGCGGGTCTGAATAACCTGCTCGGTCTTGAAGGTCTTGGTGTTGATGACGAAGACCTTACCGCCGGTACGCTCGGGCACGTACAGCTTGTCGCCGTCAATGGTCATGTTCATGCCGACGTAGCGGGTGCCGCCGTTGGGGGCGCCCTCCAACTGAAGCTTGGTAACCTCGAAGGTCTTCATGTCGATTGCGGACACGTAGTAGCGGCCGGTCACGAACACCTTGCCGGAGTTGTGATCCACCAGCACGGAGCGGGGGTGCTCAATCCAGTTCGGGTCGCTCTCAGCGATACCGTGGTTGGTCCAAATCTGCTCCATGGTGTTCTGATCGAACACGGACAGGGAGTTATCGGTGGTGTTAGTGACCCACACGGTACCGGACACGTCATCAACAGTGATGCCGTACGCGGAAATGTAGCCAAATTCGCCGTTCTTATCCAGCTCGAAGGGAAGCGCTGCTACTTCTTCAATTTGAAGAGTGTCTGCATTGACACGAGCAATGGTGGAGGCGAGGTCGCCGCGTGCACCCACGCCGACCATCCAAATCTTGTTGGTCGCCTTGGAGTAGGCAACCTGGTACTGGCCGGGCAGACCCTGGGTGATCTGCGCGACGGACGCGGAGGTGTCAACAACGCGGCTCAGCGATGCGGTGGAAGGAGCCGATGCGCTGGGGGTCGCGGTCTGGTTTGCGGTGTTCGGTGCTGCGAAGGAGGCAGGGATCATGGCTGCGCCGGAGATTGCGAGCGCGAGGGAGCCGACGGCGAGCCCCTTCAGTGCTTTGCCCGAGGAGGGAGTGAGGTTCAATGTGTGTCCTTCAAATGTGTAACGGAAGTGCTCACATGCCGCATGCGAATGCTAACGAGACACCCGTGAATATGCGGTGACATATTCGACGGCACGAAAAGCAGAAATGCAGGTAACGCATAAATTTACCTACCTTCTAATCCTCAATGTTTTCCCAGGAAAATACAAGCAGCGACGTGGGCGTGTTTTGTGTTTTTGTGAGTGATCCCCTAATTCGCCTTCAGTATCACGTGAAGGTTGAGGCGCTTCCCCGGTTTTTCCTTGCCCTTGCGGGCAAAAACCCAGGTCGCGAAGGGTATTGTGATGCTTTTATGTTTACACATTAATGTAAATGTTTAGGTGAGGCGCGCCAGCGAAATTCACCACAGGTTAAACATTTTCTCGACATTCAAAACCTATATTTTTACAGGCAAGTGCACATATATAAATATGTACTAAAACCACCTACCCAGCATTAGCCCAAGCGGGCACACAAAAGGCGGGTATCCCTCCCCCAGATTCGAAGAATCCGAAAGAGAAAATACCCGCCTTTTCACGCGTTATATCGAGCTTTTAAGCCCGAGAGCTAAACGTTACACGCTATGCCTTGCGGCGGCGCACCACCAGAGCAGCACCCGCAATCAGAGCCACAGATGCGAAAGCAACCAGCGGCATCACAGCGTTAGCACCGGTGTTAGCCAGAGCGCTACGCGAAGAACCAGCCTGCGAGGAACCTGCGTCGCTCTTAGCTACCGAGGAGCCACCGCCCAAATTATCGGAACCACCTGCGGAGGAACCGCCGTTCTTCACAGCCGAACCGGACTTATCAGCCTTCACAGCATCCGGAGCGGGCTTGGAGTCCTGTGCACCGGTCTTAGCGTCAGACTTCTTATCCTCAGACTTAACGTCCTCAGACTTCTTATCTTCAGCCTTCTTGTCCTCTACCTTCGGATCTGCAGGCTTCGGATCTGCAGGCTTCGGGTCAGCAGGCTTCGGGTCAGCAGGCTTCGGATCTGCCGGCTTCGGATCTGCCGGCTTCGGGTCAGCCGGCTTCGGGTCAGCAGGCTTCGACTCCTCAGCCTTCACACCGGTCACCGTCGGGTAACCCGCAAAGTCCAGCGAAGTCGGGGTGATACCCACCGGAGCTGCGCTCGCGTCGGTGTCCTTCACGCCAACCTTGAACTTCAGAATGGAGTTAGCCTTCAGCTGCTGAACCGATGCGGGAACGTCGTTACCCTGGCGGTCCTTGCCGGGCAGGGTGGTGTACTCGCTGGCGGTGGTAATCTCGCCGGTGGTGCCGTTGAGCACGTAGGGCAGGGTCACCTTCTCGTCGCGGTCCTTCTTGTCAACAACCAGCACGGAGCCGTCCTTGAGCAGGGTCACGTCGTTCGCGGCTGCGCCGTTCATCTCGACCTCGCCGATGACCTCGTCAGCGCGGCCGTCGAACACAGCCACCTTGCCGGTGCCGAAGTCGGTTACGTACACCAGGTCGCGGTCCTCATCGTGCTCCAGAGCGAGCGCCTGGGTGCCGAACTTGACGAACTTCTTGAACTCGCCGGTGTTCAGGTCGTACACGGAGATACCGGAGTTAACACCCTTCACACCCTGAGAAGAAACGTAAATCTCATTCAGCGAGTGGTCCACAGCAACGTCAGAGGGGCGAACCTCAACGGTGGAGTCCTCACCCTGAGTCTGGATGGTCTTCTCAACCTTGAAGGTCTTGGTGTCCACAACGAAGAGCTTGCCGCCGGTGCGCTCGGGCACGTACAGCTTGCCGCCATCGAGGAACAGGTTCATGCTGATGTAGCGGGTGCCGCCGTCGGGTGCGCCTTCGAGCTGGATCTTCTCAACCTGCTTGGTCTTCAGGTCAATAGCGGATACGAAGAAGCGGCCGGTCACGAACGCCTTGCCGGACTCGTGGTCAACCAGAACGGAGCGGGGGTGCTCAATCCAGTTCGGGTCGTCCTTCTTCACGCCCTCGTTGCTCCAGATGAGCTTGAGGGTCTGCTGGTCGTACACTGCCACGGAGTTGTCGGTGGTGTTGGTAACCCAGACGGTGCCGTCCACGTCATCAACGGTCACGCCGTACGCGGAGGTGTAACCGTACTGGCCCTTGTCGTTCTTCTTCACGGGCAGCTCGGCGAAAGCCTCGGTCTGCAGGGTGTCTGCATCCACGCGTGCCAGGGAGGAGGCGAGGCCGCCGCGTGCACCCACGGTGGGCACGAACAGCTTGTGGTTCTTCTTGGAGTAGCCAACCTGGAACTGGCCGGGCAGGCCCTGAATGATGTTCGCAACGCTAGCGTTTGCGTCCACGGTGCGGTGTGCCTCGGTGGAGGGGGTGGTTGCGTTGTTGTCAGCTGCCTTGGTCTTGGTGGCGGTTGCCGGGTAGCCCTGGAACTCGCGGGTTTCGGGGGTGACCTGCTTGACCTCGGAGTTATCACCTGCGGTTGCGGTGACCTTGAACTTCAGGATGGAGTTCGCCTGAATCTCGGAGGTCTTGGCGGGAACCTCGTTGCCCTGCTTGTCCTTAGAAGGCTTGCTGGTGACCTGGCTGGAGGTGCTGACGGTGCCGGTGGTGCCGTCGAGGACGTAGGGCACGGTTGCGGTTGCGCCAGCCTGCTTGTCCACAGCGACTACGGAGCCGTTGGGCAGTACAACCAGGTCGTTTGCCTTGCCGCCGTTCATGGCGACCTCGGCGATCAGCTTGTCTGCTGCGCCGCCGTCAATCACGCCGACCTTGCCGGTGCCGAAGTCAGAGACATATACCAGGTCGTTCGCCTCGTCGTTGTCCAGCGCGAGTGCCTGGGTGCCGAAGGGAATGAACTTCTTGAACTCGTGGGTGGTCGCGTCGTAGATGGACACGCCAGAGTTCGCGCCCTTCACGCCCTGGGAGGAGACGTAAATTTCGTTCTGCGAGTGGTCAATAGCCACGTCGGAGGGGCGAACCTCGCCGTCCTTATCGCCCTTCACAGAGATGGTCTTCTCGACCTTGAAGGTCTTGGTGTCGATCACGAAGAGTTTGCCGCCGGTGCGTTCGGGCACGTACAGCTTACCGCCGTCCACCAGAATGTTCATGCTGATGTAGCGGGTACCTCCATCGGGTGCGCCCTCAAGCTGAATCTTCTCAACCTGCTTGGTCTTCAGGTCGATAGCGGAAACAAAGAAACGACCGGTGACGAACGCCTTGCCGGATTCGTGGTCAACCAGAACGGAGCGGGGGTGCTCAATCCAGTTCGGGTCGGTCTCTGCGATACCGGCGGTGGTCCAGGTCTGCTGCAGGGTTGCCTGATCGTACACGGACACGGAGTTGTCGGTGGTGTTGGTGACCCAGACGGTACCGTCCACATCGTCAACGGTGATACCGTAGGCCGCATCGTACTGGTAGCCCTTGTCGTTCTTGACGATGGGAAGCTCGGCGACTGCCTCAATCTTCAGGGAGTTCGCGTCAATACGAGCAATAGTGGAGACGTGCTTGTCGCGGTCAGCAGTGCCCGCAACCCAAATCTTGTTGGTCTTCTTGGAGTATGCGACCTGGAACTGGCCGGGCAGGCCCTGGGTAATCTTTGCCATCGCCTTGTCGGTGATGGTGCGAGCGTCAGTGCTCTGGCTTGCCGCCGGGGTGGAGTCTGCCGCGAACGATGCGGGGATGGTGGCAACACCTGAAATTGCCAGTGCCAGCGATCCAACGGCGAGGCCCTTGAATGCCTTGCTCGAAGCGAGGTTCATATGTATGTCCTTTTTCGTGGGTGGTGTGTGGAGGTGCGTCTCTCCCCCGCTTACGGGGACGGTGAGACGCCGTGTTTTTCTGCCTTTGCGGCGGGTGTTTCGTGCACCCACAAGGAGTGAACTAGCCTTCACACAGTATTAAGTAAGGCAACCTTTAATTTACCTTCTAGGTAATACTTACTTAGCGCACAGGATTTTGCAAGATTTCAGGTATATATGACGCAAAATTTCATATGACAGGCACAGCCTGTCACTAAAACTCCCCGAGAAGCGGCAATGTAGCAGCACGACGCAACTCGGCGCCCCGAAATAGCACGCCAAAACGGTACCCCGACATAGTACCCCGCAGGGCGCACCACCCAGGGCGCACTGCACAACCCGCACAACAAAACCCCCGCCTCCGGCAAAAGCCAGAAGACGGGGGTTTCACACTACCCAGCGCACACAGCGCCGCGGTTAGCTAAATTTAGGAGCCGTACGAGATTTAAGAAACGTACGAGAAGTCAGTGAACAGCAGGTTCTGCAGCTTGTAACGGCGAATGAAACGAGCCAGCTCCGCGCGAGTAGTCGGCGCGGTCGGCTTGAACACACCCGAAGAATCCAGCACGATGTCGTTCGCGCCAGCCCACGCAACATAGCGGTGCAGGGTACCGGCACCGAGCACGTCGCGGAAACGAGAACCAGCGGCCTCATTCATTTCGGTCAGCTGAACCTCCGCGTTGTACTGGAACAGTACAGCCGCCAGCTCCTCATGAGAAACCGGTGCGGTCGGGTCAATCTTGTCGCCACCGGTGAGCGGCTCGGTAATCTTGCGGTCACGAGCCCAGTGCAGGGCGTTCGCGGTCGGGCGGCCTGCCGCATCCGCGAAGGGTGCAACCTCAGAGTTTTCACTCACGCCAGCGTGACCTGCAGCGTGGTTCAGCAGAGCGATCAGCTCCTCACGGGTCACGGGGCGGTCCGGCTCAAACGCGCCAGTCTGCGGGTTCGGCATCAGCCACTTCTTCTGGTTCGCCATGCGGATATCCTCAGCGAACGGGTGGTTATCCGGAACATCCTCGAAAGAAGTCTTCAGAATCTTGGTCTCAGCCACGGGGATGCGCGCAGCAATCTGGTGGGTAATCTCCTGGCCCCACGGGTCGGAGCAAATATCCAGCTGCAGGGCGTGATCGACACCCTCACCCTGCATCAGCTCGATGGGGAACTGGTCGCTACCGCTGAAGCTGTCAGCGTCACCGTCAAATTCGGGGGTGAGCGGCCAGGAGCGCAGAGTTTCGAAAGAGTCGTTACGAACGTAGCCGTGGCGTACGGTCAGGGTGGTGCCTTCGGTGAGGAATTCGCGCAGACCGTGTGCAGTGTAGTTGACGGTCATACCGGTTTCGGTGATGGTGGCGCGCTGAATGACGAGGCGCGGGCCTTTAGTTTCCTCGGTTGCCGGGGCAATGTTGGTGGGTGCTTCATCTGCCTGAGCAGCCTGTGCCTGCAGGGTCAGTGCGCCTGCAGCGGCGGCGGCGGAAGCACCCTTTACGAAGAATCGTCGTGAGAGTCGATGGTTATTCAAGGGCATGATTGTCCTATTCAGTTCTTGTTTGAGTTGAGTGAGTTACGGGTGGCAGGGCGCGCGGACAGCGGCGTAAACGGTGAGTGAGGCCGATACGTTGGGTTCCCTCCCCCTCTGGCGTGCGTGAGTGAAGCGCAGCATGCGGGGTGCGGGTGTCTGTCGGGCGGATGCGCGGTGAGTGAGACCGGCGTGATTCCTGGACCCAGTCATCTAGCCTACCTTAAGGTTTCTGTTAAAGCGAAGATGAACCGGCGGTGATTTTACGCCCATTTTCGGTGTTCGGCGAGGTAGGGGCGTTATCTGGCAAGGTTTGCCGGAAGTTGGTATGGGTTTTTAATGGGGTGACTTCGGGTTGTTCTATACCGAGGCGTTCCGGAATGTGGAATATGTGGGATTCTGAGGTTTTATGTGCGACACGCCGTTGCGAGCCCTTTTCAAAGAGTTATAGTTATTGGTACCCTATCACTGTTTCTATATCCTCAACAAAGGAGTTACCCATGGAGGCCAAGGAGTTCTCATACGAGAAGGCCCTCCTCTTTTTCGCCAAGTCCAAGTACGCCGACCTTTTCGGCGTGGCACTGGTCATCGCCATCGCAGTCGCATCAGGATACCTGAGCACCCGCCTCGACAAATACGTCGACTGGGGCCCGATCACGGCCTTCATCCCCCTCGGCGTGATTTCCGTGATTAACGTGGGTATTTCAATGATGTCTACCCGCCTGACCGGCCGCCTCTCAAACATCGGCAACGTGCTCGGCATTATTAACACGGCGCTGTCCGGCGCGATTGATTACATTCTGGGCAACAAGGCAGCGATTATCACCTACCCGGTCACTTTCATCGTGTACACCTTCGCGATTCGTAGGTGGCAGAACTCCGAGCGCGGCAAGGCAATGGAACCGCCGACCGGCGCGAAGGGTCAGCTGATTATCAGCAGCATTGTGGTGGGCTCGTTCGCGTTCTCCCTGATTGCGAACTACATTGGCTACGGCGGCAAGATGACGTTCCTGTTCTGGATCACGACCGTCGTGTTTGGACTGTCCCTGTCAGCAAACATTCTGAACGCACTCAAGCTCACGATGCAGTGGCAATTCTGGTTCCTGTACAACACCGTGCAGTGCATCAAGGCGCTGACCCAGGGCAACTTTGCGAACGTCGGCAAGTACATCTTCTACATCATCAACAGCGTGGCAGCACTGCTGCTGTGGACCCGAAATGGCACCGCAGCCAAGGGTACCGTGGCGGTGGCGTAAGGGGCGGTTCCCTAGCGCACTAGCTACCGCATATCCGCTCAGCGATATGTAGACGCTCAACGAAACGTAGAGGGAGGGGCCCTCCGGTGATTCAACCGGAGGACCCCTCCCCTGCATTTTGCTGGTATATTTGCCGGCATTATTTACCAGCCTCGATAAGCGGCTAGGTTAGCCCAGCGGAATCGCGCTACCCTTCAGAACCTGACGCTCAGGTGCCGAATCGCTACCCACCTTCGCGATGGGAAAAGCAACAAAGGCCTGAACGCCCTTCTCACGAAGAATCGCCTTCTCATCCGCCAACTCAGACACGAAAATGTCAGTACTCCAAGAACCGCGGTCCATCGCTTTACCGAGTTCGTCAACCACCCTACGGTAGGGGTGGCTGCGCAACACGGTTCGCAACCGGGCGGGCGTAACCCTTCCGGAGGGTACCGGAAGCACCATGAGCCGCGGGTGCAAAGCGTTGTACGGGTAGGCACCGGGGGTCACGCCGATTCGGTGGATCTGGTGAATCACCGGGAAGTTCGCAACACCCACCAGGGCACAGAAGGCGAGCGCAGTATCCGTCGGCTGCGGGACGGTGAAACCGGTTCCGGTTCGGGAATCCGGCTTCTTATCCAGCGAGTCATGCAGGGTCTGCCCGGTAATACCGCTGAGCATCGCGGAAGGTTCCCAGGTTGCCAGGTCCGCGCACATCAAGCGCAGACGGTCCTTGACGAATTCCTGACCCTTGTTGCGAGTTTTCATCTCCCAACGGGACGCACCGTGGTCGGGGCGAGGCGCCTTGACTTCAAAACGCCAGTATGCCGGTTCGCCCAGGCCAGCAATCCACAGAAGGGACAGCAGGTCGTCACGTTCCATCAGCGCATCCAGATGAGCCTGTCGGGTCTTCTGATGAGAGGCCCAATCGTCCGGGTACTTCTCCGCGTCAATTCCGCGAATACGCGGTGAGAACGGGGAGAAAACAGCGGTTTCCTTACCCGCGCCGTAGGACTGGTCAACGTTCACCCAGCTGTCTTCAGCGGCCAGGGAAGAAACGTAGGAGTGCACGCACTCGGCAATTTCTTCTTCTGACACGCCTTCAGCATGCATTTGGGCGCGCGGCTGGCCTTCCTGAGACCAACCTACAGTGACGGTTCCGGGGTGCTTCTGCTCAACCATCAGGGACAGCCCGTAGAGGGCAAAATGGGTCAATGCCGAGGTGTAGTCACCGGCAATAGTCAGCGTTGCCATTAGTGTCCCTCCCGTGAAATCTGAGCGTCTGCTGCGCGTTCGACGGCCTCAAGGTAGGCGGTAGCGTACGGGCCGTAGGTGCGGCTCGTCTGCTCCATGAGGTTGTCCCAGTAGCCGACGTTGAAGAGTCGGTTCGCCTGTTCCTTGAGCGCTTCGTAGTCCAGCCCCTCGGGCAGGTAGCCTTCCTTGAGCAGGAAGTCTGCGTCGTGGGCGAAGGAGAACCGGCCGTGACCGTGACTGCAACCGATGATGCGCAGCACCAGGTCGCGGTGCTCCCCCACCTTTTCGGGCGAGGCGGCAACCATAAGCGCGGACAGCTGCTCGTGACGCCAGCCCCTCGGCAGGGGGCTACGGCTACGGGCGCGGTACGCCTCAGCCACGGAACGGTAGCCACTCTTCGCGAGCGCTCCCGCCTCCTGGTCTGCACCGAGCATCTGCTGGAAACGCAGGTCACGCTTACCCTCGTCGTGGTACTTTGCCGCCAGTTCCAGGGCCTCCGAGAATTCCGGTGCCAGGCCGAGGTTCTCGGCAAGCTGACGGGTACGCTCAGCAACATCGTTCTGGTGGTCGTCCAGAAGAACGGGGCCAGTCAGCGCCAGTTCCTGAGCGATATCGGAGCCTTCAATAGACTTTTTGTCGTCGGTCACGTCGGCGTACCAGGAAATAACTTCCTGACCGTCCTCAGCCTCGGTAGAAAGCTCAGAAGCAATCCTCTTCTGGCCGCCCGAAGCTTGGCTGTCAAGCAGTTCTGCTACCTCTTCGGGAGAGAGACCCAGATATTCCCTGAAGTCTTCCTCACGGTCCACGCACTTCTCGTACACGTAGAGCTTGATGCCCTCGGGGAAGGGCACAGCCTCCAGCTCGTCCTTCTTAGAAGGCAACTCACGCTGAGTCACAGCAATGTTTTGGTTCGTGAACGGAATACTCCCCGTATCAAGAATCAGAACGTCACCGGGAGCCAACGTCTGGTTGTTCTCTTCACCCTGGTCAGCATCCTGCCACAGGGAAATTTCACCCTGACGGTAAAGGAACTTACGCGGCTTCACGCCGTGCTCATCCTGGTGGTCCAGAATCTCCTTGAGAATCTTCAGATTCGCGGGGAAGGTTTCCTCGTCGCGCGGTGCGAAGTAGCCGGTCTTGAGAATCTCCATGGCGGCAGAAGTGTTGCTCGGCAGGTTATCGCGCACGATAACACCGCCCATCGCGGTTTCCGCCTCCAGGGAGTCGTGCAGCCACAGGTCAAGGTCCGGCTCGTCGTAGGGGTTCTCGTCGGTACGTGAGAATTCCAGCAGGTCAGACCATTCCGGTCGCTGGTAGAGCAGACGCTCCGGGGAGGACTGTACCGGCGGGTTCTTCACCATTGCAGCGGGGTTCACCGACGGGTTCTCAGCATCGTTGAGCGCTTCGAGCCAACCATACGCATTGCTAAGGTCGACCGCCTTGTAGGGAGGCGCGTCCTTCTTGACCGAGTCACCATTGGTAGGCCCAATAACGACGACCTTGGAATTCTTACGGCGGCCCAGACGGTTAACACGGCCGAAGCGCTGCGCCAAGGAGGAAGCCGGAGCCAGCTCGGTCACCAGGTCAGCAAAGTCAACGTCAATACCGACTTCAAGAGTCTGGGTGGCAACAACAACCTTCACGGACTCATCGCCTTCGGTAGTGAAGAGCTTGCTGTGCTTCTTCTGCAACTTTTTCAGGTCGTACGGGCGCATGCGTCCTACGAGAAGCTCAACCTCATCCTTTCCAAGCACCTTGTCCTTGGTGAGTTTCTCCTTGATGGAGATACCCGTCCGCACATGGTTGACGATACAACCGACAGTGTGGGCTTCATCGGAGCCTTCACCCGCCTCACGGTGAGCAAGGAAATCCTTAATTGCGTCCACAGCAGCATTCACGGTCGCAGCGTTACCGGGCTTGCCATCCCACTTATCGATGGGGCGGAGCACCAGTTCCTTATGCGAGTGGACACGCTTGCGCAGCTCTTCATCATTCGGGCTGTCGAGAGCCTCAATGTCCACGCCCAGCGTGGTTGAATCGCTGTCCTCAGTGGAGGGGGTAGCGGTCGTCTCAACCACCTGCAGGGTAGGAACACCCAGGTTGGCCTCGCGCTTCTGCAGCTCGGCAATACGCTGAGTGGTGTGCAGCAGCTGACGGTTCATGTGTGCCTCATCGAGCACCATGACGGTGTCCATGGCCAGCAGAGCGGTCTCACGCGGGCGGGCAGCCTTGGTGCTGCCGTAGCCGCGGAAGAGCGCTCGCGAACCGTACATATCCGGGGTTGCGGCGATGATTGCGCAAGCCGAAATGTCGGTGACCGGCAGGTTGCGGTTCGAGAGTTCGCCACGGATGTGACCAGTCTCGAAGGGTTTGCTCCCCTTCTCGTCGTTGCGGGTCTGGAAGCTCTGGAGAGCTTCAGCAACCCTACGCAGAATATCGGGCTCACCGGATCCATCAGCGAGCGCGTCCTCCAGGCAGCCGAGAATCTTGTCGGCACGGGTTGCCTGGCTGTCGACCAGCGCGCGGCGTCCCACGGTCACGCAGAGGCGACGGGGAACGCGCGGCGCGGCGCCAACCGCGGCGAGCGCATTCGCGAAGAGATGGATATCAACCACGGAGGACTTGCCGGAGCCGGTCGGCGCGTTAATACGTTCCGGCCATACGCCGTGCTCGCAAATGTGGTCGAGCACTTCTTCCTGCCAGCTGAAGGGGTAGCGCTTTTGCTTTTCCTTGGGTGCTTCGTTAGGTGCGTTGTTACGTGCGGCATCAAGCGCAGCATCAAGCGCGGCAAAGAACTCACCGAACTCATCACGAGTAATAGAGGGCAGCTTGGTAGCGGGGCTAGTCATGCTTTTCCTCCTTCTTGCGGCGATCGTATTCTTCGGTGGGCACGTCGAATGGAACCAGCAGGCCGCCGCCCATGTGGCGGGATTGGCCGATGGCTACGAGGGTCGTGTCCGTTGCCAGGTTGCCGAGGTCTACGACGCCGCGCCACGGTTCTGCGGGCAGAGTGCGGGGCAGCTTGTAGGCGTAGGCGGCGGGGTTCTGGGTTACACGGTGTGCTTCCAGGACCTTGGCCTCAGCCTTTTGAGCAACCTGATCCCTCAAGCTACGAATTCGTTCGCGTGCGGTTTCAGCCTCGGGCGCTTCGAAGCTGTCACGCCACACGTAAGCCATGGAAAGCAGAGCGGCGTCTGCGAAGGTCCAGGCCTTCGTCTCAGTCTTCTTCGGGCGGTTGAAAACGCGCGATTCGGGAACGGCCGCGCTGAGAGTACGCCACAGGCGCTTGTACCCAGTCTTGGGAGCATCCCAGAAACCCTGTGCGGGCAGGCGCTTCTGGCGAAGCTTCACGGTCAGTCGGGGGAAGTCCTGAGCGTAGAGAGTTTCTACGCTCCTGAGTGCGATACCGAGTTCTACTGCTTCATCGGTCGGGGCGCTTGCCGGGACCAAGACGAGCAGGACTCCCTGAGACTTCACTTCACGACGCAGGTAGTCAGGCAGGTAGCGGGCGGGCAGGTACTGCAGCGCCAGGCTGTTGGCCGGCTTGTGACCCTTGGGGTACCTGCCGGTGATGAGGCTGGGCGCGCCGAATCCTGCGGCAGCTACGAGAGCCTTGTGCAGCAGGGAGCATGCCTTGACGTACTGTTCGGGCTTCAGCCCTTCACCGTCTACTTCAAGGAGCCACAAGTATTCCCAGGGGCTGGTGGAGGTTTCAGCCTCCACAGGCTGGTACTTGATGGATCCCAGGCCTGCGGTGGGTACCGATGAGGGGCGCATCGTGTCGCTCGCTGCGGTCTTGTCGCCTGCCTTGGTGGGAACCTTGGCGGGGTACGCTTCTGCATGAGCACGCATGAGCGCGTTGATTCGACCGGGTACGGGTACGCGGACGGGCATACCGCCTGCTTCGAAGGGGCCCGACTTGGTGTCGATGGTGTGGGTGGGTTCCACGTCTCCGGTGTAGAGGGCGGTGAAGCTGCTGGCTTCTCCGAGGGAGGGTACTTCGCCACAGAGCTGGGTGATGGTTTCCGCGATGTCTGCGGGTACCTTATCGTACTGCCAGCCGATGGTGTCGGATACTGCCCAGCCGTCGGATACGGCGCGACGCTCGGTCTGCCGCCCATCCTTCTCTGAATATGCCACTTCTCGGTACATGAATCGGCTCATCTTGTTGGGTGAGCGGTACACGGGGCACATGTCGGGAAGCTGCAACCCGCTCGGAGGATTCTCTTCAAGCCATTTGAGAGCCTTGAGAGATTCTTCCGAGGGGGCAAGCCGCCCGTTTTCGATAATTGCGTGAGGTCCCTGCGCGGCCGCGCTGAGGAGCGCGGCCTGCAAGCGGGCAGGGTCGGGGAAGGCGTCGGGGCTTCCGTCCGCCTTGTGGCCCTGGTATACACCGAGCGGGAACCTCGCGAGAATTCCGAGGTTCGTCATATTATTCAGCGTCCTCCGCAGTGGCGTTCTTAATGATGATGGGGTTGCCTTCAACCTTGAAAGTCTGGCCATTCCAGTCAGCCACGCCAGCCTTCTTGGCATTCTCGATAGCCTCGAGGAGCAGCTGGTCGGTGTGTTCAACGGTCAGGGGTGCGAAGGGCTTCTTCTCGCCGAAACGCTGGTCGAGGGTGACAACGGGTGCGGCAGATTCGATCAGGTCACAGTTGGCACGGATGTAGAGTTCACGCTCCGCACGGGCAATAGCGTTGAGGCCGAGTGCGGCAAGAAGTGCACGCGCGGCAACATTCTTGGTCTCGTCCTGACCGAAGCGCAGCTGACGCAGGGTGGCGAGGCTCAGAACCCAAGAGCGAATAATGCGGCGGCAAGCTACAGCACCGGTTTCTTCGAGCGAGGGCGGGATGCTACCCAGGCCGAGAGTGGAAGCGGAGATGCGAGCATCAGCCTTGGCGGTCTTTACTTCCTTGCGGCGTGCGGCAACATTCTTGGCGCTCAGTTCAGCTTCCTGGTCATCGACGAGAGAGTTAAGTTCCTTGGCGCCAAGCTTTACGCTGGCGGCTACGGCGTCGACGCGGGCGCCGCCACGGCGTGCCTGTCGGTGTTCAGCGCCAGGATCCTGGTCTGCGAGGACGCCGATAATTTCACCGACGAGGGCGCTACGCAGGCGGACCTGGTTGCTCTTGCGGGTGGAGTCCCATGCGCCGAAGAGGAGCGCTGCAGGGGCGGTCTTGAGCAGTTCGCTCATGTCTGCGGGGGTGCAGTTGCGCAGTGCGCGGTACTGGTCGTTTTCGGTGATGGGCTTGCCGTCGACACGACCGGCACGGAAGTGGCCGTCGAAGATGCGGTGGGACAGTTCCATGTCGCTGTATTCTACGGGGCCGTTTTCGGTCTCGTAGGTGACGACAGCGCGGGGAATCTTGACGACTGCTTCGTTGCTGTACTGGCGGCCCTGTTCGATGGCGGCTTCTGCGCGGTTGAGTTCGGACTGCTTACTGTCGATGAGGACGACCTTCTGAGGCTTGCCCTTGACGACCTTTTCGGCGTCCTTGGAATCTTCTTCCTTCTTGGGTTCGTCCTGACCTTCAGGCTTCTCTACGATGTAGCGGGTTTCGTAAGCGAAGACGGACTTGGAACCGTCGACGAACTTGGCGGGTGCCACGGATGCGTGGGGGCCTGCGGCGGGTTCGAGTTCGGTGATGGAGGTGATGACGGAGCCGCCGCCGAGCTCGAGGTTATCGAGAAGATCGGCGAGGGTGATAGTGTTCTGGGACTCGTTCTGGGACATGATTGTCTCCTTATATGTTGGGTGCACGTTTGCTTCGATGCGTTGGACGTGCACGTTTACTTGTATAGCTTTAAGCTACATCGGTTTTCCGAATGGTGCGCGTGTTTTCGTCACGCTGCTGATTCGACATGCCGTTTCCTTCTCCCCTGTGCTGTCACATCCCGTGTTTTGGGTAGTGACAGCACAGGGTATGGAAGGTAGACATATGGCCACACAAGCGGTCAGCATGCAGACAGATTGGGAGGCCCCTCCGTACTACCGGTATACTGGTTAGGTTATGTCTGCGGCAACAGGCATAACCGCCGCTTGATGCGGTAAATACTTATATAAACAAAAGCCGCCCGTTACGCCTCGCGTAGCGGGCGGCTTTTATTTCTTGTGAGTAGCCGGAACATATCCTTCACCTCCAAGGTTGGGGCTAGAGTCGCTTCGGCGGACTGCCGAAGTAGCTTCCAAGCCATCTGACACCTTCACGATAGCATTAAGTTCCAGACTATGCAACTACGCAAAACCTCGAGCTCCAATCATCAGAATATTCGTATATACAAAATAAGTCCGCTAACGATAAAAACCGTTAGCGGACCAAGTTTCAAGGAAAGCTCCAGCAACTTTCCCGTCGCCGGAGAAACACCAGCGATTTGGAGCGCCCATCATTAAAATATTCGTCCCTCAATGAAATTCTAGTCCCCCGCATGGCAGAGCTAGGCTCGTGTAGAGAAGAAACGTGAGGTTCCAAAAGCATCGCTTGTGCCTCCATTATCCTATCTTTCTCACCTACAGTGCAATCAGCTCTGTCCTTCGCTCATGACTTCACCATAGCGCTACTACAGATTACGTGCACCCGATTTGGTCATTTCAGACTCAGATAGCTGGCAAGAGGAATCTGCAGTGGGTGCCGCATCTAGCCCATCTTCATGTTTTAAAGAGAAGAGCCTCGTTATAGAAACCAAATTGGTTTCTAGAACGAGGCTGCGCAACCCACGTGAGACTTCCCGATTCATACCCAGAATCGCAATGAAGATTCCCCGTCCGAAGGCGGAGAAATAGCCATAGGGCTGGTGAAGCCGTTCTTGAACACCATGCCTCAATGAAAGTCCCCACCCAGAGGTGGAGAAATAGCTAGCTAAAAACTAGCATGCTATGGCGTAGCAGAGACTGCTATGGCATGAGATTCTCGCGGATCACGTATCCAAAGTGTACATCACGCAATATCTATGCATACCGTGGCTTCGTCATCCGACGGTGGAGAAATGGCTCTTCAACCGTTGCGGCAACGACCATTCCAAAGCCTCCATGAAAGTCCCCGCCCGAAGGCGGGGAAATCAGAATGCGGATACCTTTTTCACCCTTGCGGACTTGGCCTCAATGAAAGTCCCCGCCCAAGGTGGAGAAATACAGGTGGAGGTCATTACTCCCCCGCAGCTGCGGCGCCTCAATGAAAGTCCCCGCCCGAAGGTGGGGAAATGGCGTCCATGTCGCCCAGATTCTCCTTAATCTGCGCGCCTCAATGAAAGTCCCCACCCGAAGGTGGGGAAATTACCGTGCAGCAGGCTATAACGTCATCAAGGGTGAGCCTCAATGAAAGTCCCCACCCGAAGGTGGGGAAATCCCCGCGGTGCTAGGAACACCCGGAGCCGTTGGTAACACGCCTCAATGAAAGTCCCCACCCGAAGGTGGGGAAATATCCCAGGAAAAGGGTTTCGCCCGAATCGACGCGCTGCATGCCTCAATGAAAGTCCCCGTCCAAAGGCGGGGAAATCCGCCGACACCGAGGTAGACTCCCCGGCACTTGGCTAGCCTCAATGAAAGTCCCCGCCCGAAAGCGGGGAAATCGCTGACCTGACTCAGCTACTGAACACGTTCAAGACACCTCAATGAAAGTCCCCTCCCGAAGGCAGGGAAATGTCGGTCGGTCACACAGGCGAGGGGCAACCTCACTGAAAGTTCCCGCCCAAGGCGGGGAAATACGGCAGTATCTACCGGCTAGCACGGGGCAACTTCGCCTCAATGAAAGTCCCCGCCCAAAGGCGGGGAAATCCGATACACCAGGGAGTCACGACGAACGTTCGCCAGCCTCAATGAAAGTCCCCACCCGAAGGCGGGGAAATGTCATGTAGCTCTTCCAGGCTGAGGATTCCCAGGGTGCCTCAATGAAAGTCCCCACCCGAAGGCAGGGAAATTGCAGATTGCGCAGGAGCTTCTGGCTATGCCTACCCGCCCTCAATGAAAGTCCCCACCCGAATGTGGGGAAATCTCAGCCAAAGAGCGGCAACCCTCGCTGTTGGCGTGGCCTCAATGAAAGTCTCCACCTGCAGGTGGAGAAATCTCGCGGAGACAGACAAAGCTTCCAAAGGCCATTATCCCCACCTCTACTACCAGTCCGCAATCGAACTCGTCATTCTCTCTCCACCCCTCCCCGCTCCCCTGCCGCGCGTCGCTAGCGAATGAGCAGCACGCGGCTAGAGAATGAGCGCATCCGATTCGGTCACCTCGCGCGCCCGGCCAATGTAGCTGAAGGTCGGCTCATCAAGGCGGGCCAGCAGCCCCAGGTCGCAGAAGAGCACCGAGTCCTCGTCTGGATCGATGAGTTCCTGAACCTCGTCTTTGATGCGTCGCACCTTGGCGGGGGCCGCATCCACAATAAAGACGCTGTACTGAATACGGTCCCCGTAGCTGAGAATGAGCTTGGCCAGTTTGGTGCGCCGCCGGTCGCTGGGCACGTCGTAAGCGATAAGTGTTCGTCGGGCGTCGTCACGCATTATCGTACGGTCACCCCCGTGTACTCGCGGGTGGTTCCGTTAATTACGCCCAGGAGCATGCGGGCCTGCACCTCAATAGCGCGGCGCCACGTCACCGAATACCCGTAGGTGGGGTGAGTAATCTCCGTGGCCATTCGCTTCTCGAACGCGGCGATGACGGTCTTCCGCCCTTCGGGTGTGAGCCGGTAACTGCCACCAACCGCGGTGAAGTGTGCCGCTTTGACCTGCTTCCTATTAATAAGAGACACCACCACAGAATCCGCGATGACTGCACGGAACTCTTCCATGAGGTCAAGAGCGAGCGCCGGCTTATTGCGAGAGCTACTGTGCAGGAACCCGGCGTGAGGGTCGAGCCCGCACGTGAGAATCGCGCGAATGCACTCTGAGCTGAGCATCCCGTAGGCGTAGTTCAGCAGAATGTTGATGGGGTCGTTGGCTCCTCTCCCCTGCCGCCCGGCCCAGGTCCAGCCGAGTTCGGTGAGCACGTCTTCTTTGAGCATGGTTGCGAAACTACCGAAGTAGAGCGAGGCGGCTTCACCTTCGAGGCCGAGCAGCTCCGGGATTGAGGTAGCTTGCGGCGTGTGCTTCTGAATGTCTCGCATGGTGCGGCATGCGTCTGCGGCATGGCCGTTACGGCGTAGCAGGGTCGCTTGGTTTGAGATTTTGCTGGCAATCATGGCAGCCGCTATAGGCATGTGCCCCTGCGCTGAGAGTACGTGTTGTTGCACGCGGGCCAGTCCATTCGGTCCGGTGCCGGGTTGCGTCCAGCCGTAGACTCGGCCGGTGCTGGAGCACCAGATGATGGTGCAGTTGCGCCACATGAGTTCCCGCAGGAGCGCGGAGGAAACGTCGATGTTTCCGTGGACGACGAGGCTGTGCACGCGTTCGAGAGGTACGCTGCTGATTGTTTCACCGAGGTGCTGCACGATGAGGCGTCCTTGCTGGACGGTCGCTCTTGATCCTTGCGTGGTGAGGTGCGCTACTTGGCTGTCGGGGTTGCTGGCGACAACGCGTGTAATGTTTTCTTTTCCGTGGGATTCGTCGGGTAGGCACACGGAGATGTGGGAGCACCAGCTGCAGCGGGGTGAGTCTTCGAGGGGTTGCGGTGCTGTCGGGTTATCGATGAGTGCGCGGGTGGTGTGTACGTATTCTTCTGCGGTGCGGATGTCTTCATCTGAGATATCGACGGGCACGGTTTTGTTGTGGTTGGTGAAGTGCACCGCGCATTCGCTGACTGTTTCGCCGGCTTCTTCGAGGCACATTTTCTGAAGGGCAAGCTGCACCCTGTGGGCGGGCGTGACGGATGCATTACGGCGTACGGGTGTTGCTTTGTATTCGATGATGCGGGTAGAACCGTCTTCTTGGGGTTCGATGGCGTCGCACCGTCCGGTGAGCCCGAGACGTGTTGATGAGATGGTGACTGCGCGCTGTTGTGTGCCGCGGGATGTTTTGGGGTCGTCGACTCGTTTGTGGGCGGATTGTCCCTCTTGCATTTGTGAGGTGTCGGTCTTTTCGCCGTTAGATTCAATCCATGCGCGGCGGGGGCAGTACACGGTGTGCATGACGAGTGAGATGGGTAGTTCGTCGCCTGCACTGTAGGGGGTAGACATCGGTGTCTCCTTGGTGTGAGCGAGTATGGTGGGCAGTCAACTTTGACTGCTTGGTTTTGAGGGTAGCACCGCGGTGGGGTGTTTTGGCTTATCAGCGAGTTTATGACGCTATTCCGGCGTGTTGAGTTTTTCTGCTTGGGTTCATGGAGGAGGCAAGTAGCAGCTGGCTGGTGGGGTTTGCGGTTGGTGTTTTAGCCTGGCTGATTCCTGCGCGGCGAAAAAGGAAAAGCTCCGTTCCTGGACTGTGATGGGTCCGGGAACGGAGCAAGGAAGGGTTAGGGAAAGTCCCTACGAAACCGTAGGGAAGGTTGAGGTGTTTCCCGCGCAAGCAGGGATGAGCCCGCCGCCTCAATGAAGGTCTCTACAGAAAGGTAGGGAAATAATCTTCCCGTGGGGGTCACCGTTGTACCCCTGCATGCCTCAATGAAAGCCCCTCCAAAAAGGAAGGGAAATAAGCTCAGAAGCGCGCAGCCCTAACGTCACCAGGGTGCCTCAATGAAAGCCCTCCCCAAAAGGAAGGGAAATTTGTAGGCGAGTGGTGCCCCGCCTTGCTCGAACACGCCTCAATGAAAGCCCCTCCAAAAAAGGAAGGGAAATCGCTGGCCATTTTCAACCCACTCAAGCGCGAAGAGCCTCAATGAAAGCCCTTCCCAAAAGGAAAGGAAATTGGGTTCTGCCCGGCGGTGGAAACACGCACGTAGCCGCCTCAACGAAAGTCCCTCCATAAAGGAAGGGAAAAGGTCGTCCAGGTCTGGCTCTCCCCAGTCCCTCGTATCGCCTCAATGAAAGCCCCTCCAAAAGGAAGGGAAATTCGCGACTGAGAGTCCAGCCGGCCGCTTACCCGATGAGCCTCAATGAAAGTCTACATCTCAAGCTGTAGAACAAGCAGCCCATCAGTCATCCTGGGCCATCACAACAGCTTGTCTTGTTGAAAGCCCCTACAAAAAGATAGGGAAATTTCAATTTCCAACCAACGTACGAGGTGCATTCGCCGCCTCAATGAAAGCCCTTCCCAAAAGGAAGGGAAATTCACCCACGACCCTACCAATGACATCCCTGGCGGCGGCCTCAATGAAAGCCAAAAAACTGTATGGAAATCTGGCTGACGAGGGTACCCTTGGCAGCGTCGACGACACCTCAATGAAAGCCCCTCCAAAAAGGAAGGGAAATGTCCAGCCGCCAGCGCTGGAGCTGACCGCCTGCACAGCCTCAATGAAAGCCCTTCCCGGCGCGGCTTCTCCTCGCGGATGGACGAGTTCTGGCCTCACTGCAAGTCCCTACGAAAAAGCAGGGAAATTGGCCTCGAAGAGCCTGAATGAGTCTCCGCAGATTTGGCCTCAATGAAAGCCTTTCCGAAAAGGAAGGGAAATGTCGCCGTTGTCTACTGCTTCACGCTCGGCCTTAGTGCCTCAATGAAAGTCCCTCCCAAAAGGAAGGGAAATCGCGAGATTCATGCGGGACAGCTTCACCAGGTTCTTGCCTCAGTGAAAGTCCCTACGAAGGAGTAGGGAAAAAAGCCAGCGGCGATGCTCGCCGTTGGTGCGGCCACGTTGTCCCTTAATGCAATTCTCTCCTTATAAGAGAGAATATCTCATAATATATACACCTGTCTCACTCAGTGCATGAGCCCTCATTGAAAGCCCTTCCCAAAAGGAAGGGAAATCCTCGTCGCCCCGCAGGTCGGGGGCACTCGCTAGGACACCTCAATGAAAGTCCCCACAAATCTGTATGGAAATTGACCATCTGTACCCTGAACCCTGTTGGCAATCACGACGCCTCAATGAAAGCCCTCCAAAAAGGATGGGAAATCGATTCTCCTGGATGAAGACCAGTGAAGGTACCACGCCTCAATGAAAATCTCCGCTGGAAAGCAGAGAAAACTGGTGAAGTCCTCACAGAAACCCGCGGCGAAGGCGGACCTCAATGAAAGCCCCTCCGAGAAGGAAGGGAAATACGGCGGGATGCCCGTCTGCGACGCAACCTGCAGAGCACCTCAATGAAAGCCTCTCCAAAAGGGAAGGGAAATTGCCTTCATCCTCTTCAAGCCAACTGTGGCCGTGCTGTCTCAATGAAAGCCCTTCCCAAAAGGAAGGGAAATATTAGAGAACTTAAAGGTGATGTCCTGCGCGAAACCGCCTCAATGAAAGTCCCTCCCAAAAGGAAGGGAAATATGGTCAAGCGCTACCGCCGACCCGCTCGTGAGGTCGCCTCAATGAAAGCCCCCCCTCCAAAAAAAGGATGAACTGCCTCCCGTTTCTTGGACATCAAAACTAAAGTCCAAGAAACGGGAGG
>NZ_CAUOUU010000020.1:0-18055 GCF_963507905.1 uncultured Rothia sp.
TCGAAATTATCTTGTTGTGCAGGCTAAGGGAACTTTTTTACAACTCCCTATTCAACGATGTCGAAAGTAAATATAGTGCCGAAAATAAATAGTGGTATTGGCAGTCTGAGAAAACCGCTCGGTAACGCAGGACGCGTTGAGGGTGGGGCTTTCTCAGGCTGCCGCGCTATTCACGGGTATTTTTACAGGTATTTTAGAGATACCCCAGCTGTACATTATTCGAAATAATCTTCTAAAAATATAGTTCTTTAGAAAATCTTCGAGAACATATTCGGTATGATAGGTGTAGATACACCATCTCAACACCCCGATCTCAACACCTCGATGGGAGAGAGTCGTTATGGCAGAACACGAAAGCCACGCACCGCAGGAAGCAACCGCGCAGGAAGCTTCCGCGGGTGCGCGTCATGGTTCCGAACACCACAGTTTCGAACGTCATGGTTCCGAAGACTCGGTGGAACAACGTCACCGTAAGATTCTCGTCTTCGCCCACGTGGGGCGCAAAGAAGCACGAGATGCCGCCCGACAGGCATGCACCCAGCTCTACGAAGCGGGACTCGCGCCCGTCATGACTCGCTCCGATCTGGAGACCCTGAGTGAAAACTGGGACGAGCCCGTCCCCGTGCAGGTCGTCCACGAATCCGTGGCGCTCATCGATATTGAACTCGGCGTGGTGCTCGGTGGTGACGGTTCGATTCTTCGCGCCGCAGAAATGGTGCGCCGAACCAGTGTTCCGCTCATCGGTGTGAACCTAGGGCACGTCGGCTTCCTCGCCGAATCCGAAGAGAGCGACCTGACCGAAACCGTTCGCTGCATCGTCAACAACGAATACACCGTTGAAGAACGCATGGCAATCGACGTGGAAGTCTGGAACGACGGCAAGCGCGTGCACAGCGACTGGGCGCTGAACGAAGCCAGTGTTGAAAAGGGCAACCGCGAAAAAATGATTGAAGTCATTATCGAGGTGGACTGCCGCCCGCTCAGCAGCTTCGGCTGCGACGGCGTGGTCATGGGAACCCCCACCGGCTCAACCGCCTACGCTTTCTCCGGCGGCGGCCCGGTCGTCTGGCCCGAAGTTGAAGCAATTCTCATGGTGCCGCTCTCGGCTCACGCGCTCTTCGCGCGCCCGCTGGTAGCAGCGCCGACCTCCACCCTGGCGGTAGAAATGATGCCCGGAAACGGCGCCTCCGGCGTGCTCTGGTGCGATGGCCGCCGAACCGTAGAGCTGGACCCCGGCTCCCGTATTGAGGTGCGACGCTCCGAAAAGTCGGTGCTGCTCGCCCGTATCCACCCGGCTCCCTTCTCCGAGCGACTGGTGCGTAAATTTGAGCTTCCAATCCGTGGCTGGCGCGGCCCGCAGGACACCGAGAAGCACTAAAGAAAAGGAATGAACGTTCGTGATTGAGGAAATCCATATTCGAGACCTCGGCATCATTACCGATGCGAGGCTCCCCCTCGAACCCGGATTCTCCGTGCTGACCGGTGAAACCGGCGCAGGTAAAACCATGGTCGTCACCGCCCTTGGTATGCTCCTGGGCGCCCGATCCGACGCATCCAGCGTGCGCAACGGCGCCAAGAGCGCCCTTGCCGAAGCAGTGATTCGTCTGCCCCACGGGCACCGCGCCCTCGAGCTTGCCGAAGAAGCCGGCGGTACCACCGAAGACATCGACGAACAGACCTCCGAGCTACTTCTGGCACGCACCGTCAACGCCTCGGGGCGCTCCCGCGCGCACGTTGGCGGTTGCTCCGCACCCATTGGAACCCTGTCTCAGATTGGTCAGACTCTTGTTGCAGTCCACGGCCAGTCCGATCAGCTGCGCCTCAAATCAGCGGCAGAGCAGCGCCACTCCCTCGACCTGTACGCCGGTGAAGAACTCGCCAACCTGCTTGAGAAGTACCGCGAAAACTACGAGCGATACCGCGCCGCCGCCGCAGAGCTGAAGGAAGTACGCGAAAACTCTCGCGCACGCGCCCTCGAAGCGCAGACCCTGCAGGGTGCCCTTGAAGAGATCAGTGCCGTCAACCCGCAGGCCGGGGAAGAAGAAGAGCTCAAAGCTGAAATGGTGAAGCTCATGAACGTTGAAGCGCTACGCATTGCCTCGGCAACCGCCTCCGCAGCACTCGCCGGTAGCGAATACTCTACCGGCGACGAGCAGAGCGTCATGAGCCTGCTCGATGCAAGCCGCTCCGCGCTACAGGCGCAGGCAGACGCTGACGAAGAGCTTGCCTCCCTCGCCGCGCGCGTCAACGAACTGCTGATTCTTGCCACCGATATCTCCTCGGATCTGTCCTCCTACATGGCCTCCCTGGACGTTGAAGGCCCCGAACGTCTGGCGCAGGTGCAGACTCGCCGCGCCCAGCTGGCGACCCTCACCCGCAAGTACGGTGCCGATATTGCTGAGGTTCTCGAATGGGCCGAAGAATCCCGCGCACGCCTTGAGACTCTGATGGACGACCCGCAGCGACAGGAAACCCTGGAAACTGAGCTGGTGCAGCTACGCAAGGTGCTCGGCGCCCAGGCGGAAGAACTGACCGCCCTGCGCCGTGCCGCCGCGCAGAAACTTGCGGATGCCGTCAGCGAGGAGCTTACTGCCCTTGCCATGCCGAACGCCTCCCTGGTCGTGGAGGTTGCCGAAGCAGAAAAGTTCTCGGTGTACGGCCGCGACACCGTGACCTTCATGCTGGCGCCGCACCGAACCGCCGTGCCGCGCCCGCTCGGTAAGGGCGCCTCCGGTGGTGAGCTCTCCCGCGTGATGCTCGCCCTGGAGGTAGTGCTCGCCGAAGTGGACCCCGTACCCACCTTCATCTTCGATGAGGTGGACTCCGGCGTGGGCGGTAAGGCCGCTATCGAAATCGGTCGCCGCCTCGCCATGCTCGCCCGACACGTGCAGGTTTTGGTGGTTACCCACCTGCCGCAGGTTGCCGCCTTCGCGGACCAGCACATCCTCGTGCTGAAAAATGATGACGCGTCCCTCTCAAAGGTCAAGGTACTTTCCGAGGAGGAACGTGTGGTGGAGCTGGCGCGAATGCTCTCCGGACACGATCAATCAGAATCGGCACGAGAGCACGCCCGCGAGCTGCTGGCTGCCGGTCGAGAAGTGCCGCAGGGGCGCTGAAACTGACGGCAAACTTGCCGGGAAAAGCATGAGGAAAGTACTGGCAAAAGCGCCGAAAGGTGGCATCTTTCGCGCTAAAGACCATCAAAGGGTCTGAAGCGTGCGAGCGTGCCCCGGAAAGTTGTCGGTACACCCTGTACAGGTGACCAACAGCGGCGCATGGAGCCCAGAGGATGTGAGATACTCTGAGAATGCTCCTACACCTGCTTCTACACGGCGCGGCGGGAATAATAAATCCCCGGCTCCGTTTACAGTGGTGATAAGGACAAATAGGGGAGGGAAAGCCGCCTGAGAGAATCATCTCGCGGCAAAACCCTCTGCTTGGATAGCAGACAAGAAAATGGTAGGCTTAAATTCCGTGGTGAATGAAAAAAATAACGCTCTGAACGCGTCCTCTAACGACAAGGTAACCCGCCAGATTTTCGTGACCGGCGGCGTTGCATCTTCTCTCGGTAAGGGCCTGTCGGCCTCTTCCCTCGGTCAGCTTCTTCGCGCACGTGGCCTCTCTGTGACCATGCAGAAGTTCGACCCCTACCTGAACGTCGACCCCGGTACGATGAACCCCTTCCAGCACGGTGAAGTCTTTGTCACCGACGACGGTGCTGAAACCGACCTCGACATCGGACACTACGAGCGCTTCCTGGACGAGAACCTCGACCAGTCCGCTAACGTGACCACCGGCCAGGTCTACTCCTCCGTCATCGCAAAGGAACGCCGCGGCGAATACCTCGGTGACACCGTCCAGGTCATCCCTCACATTACCGACGAAATCAAGGCCCGCATGCGTCACGCAGCGGAAATTGACAACGCACCCGACATCATCATCACCGAAATCGGTGGTACCGTCGGCGATATCGAGTCCCTGCCCTTCATGGAAGCAGCACGCCAGGTACGCCGCGATGTTGGCCGCAAGAACGTCTTCTTCCTGCACGTCTCCCTGGTGCCCTTCATCGGCCCCTCCGGCGAGCTCAAGACCAAGCCGACCCAGCACTCCGTCGCAGCACTGCGCGGCCTGGGCATCCAGCCTGACGGCCTGATCCTGCGCTGTGAGCGTGAGGTCCCCGTATCGCACCGTACCAAGATCGGTAACGCATGCGACGTGGACAGCGACGCAGTCATCTCCTGCGCCGACGCACCCAGCATCTACGACATCCCCAAGACCTTGCACAGCCAGAAGCTCGACGACTACATCCTCGACTACTTCGGCATTGAGGCTCCCGCACCGGACTTCACCCAGTGGGACCGCCTGCTCGACGCAGTGCACCGCCCCGCCGCAGAGGTCAACGTTGGCCTGGTCGGTAAGTACATCGACCTGCCCGACGCATACCTGTCTGTCTCCGAGGCTCTGCGCGCCGGCGGCTTCGCAAACAACGTGAAGGTCAACATCAAGTGGGTTGCAGCCGACCTGTGCGCAACCGACGAAGATGCAGACCACCAGCTGCGCAACATGGACGCAATCCTCGTGCCCGGCGGCTTCGGCATCCGCGGCCTGGACGGCAAGATCGGCGCCCTCAAGTACGCACGTGAGCACAAGATCCCGACCCTGGGTATCTGCCTCGGCCTGCAGTCCATGGTCATCGAGTACGCACGCAACGTACTGGGCCTGTCAGAAGCATCCTCCACCGAGTTCGATCCGGAAACCTCCGTACCGGTCATTGCAACCATCGAAGAGCAGAAGCAGTTCGTCGAAGGTGCAGGCGACCTGGGCGGCACCATGCGCCTGGGCCTGTACAAGGCAAACCTGGTTCCCGGCTCTCAGGTTGCTAAGGCGTACGGTGCAACCGAGGTTGCAGAGCGTCACCGCCACCGCTACGAGGTGAACAACGAGTACCGCGAGCAGCTTGAAGAAGCAGGCCTGCGCATCTCCGGTACCTCCCCGGACTCCTCGCTGGTCGAGTACGTGGAACTGCCCGCAGAGGCACACCCCTACTACGTGGCAACTCAGGCACACCCCGAGTACCGCTCGCGTCCGACCCGCCCGCACCCGCTCTTCTCCGGCCTGATTAAGGCTGCTCTGGAGCGCCGCGGCGCCTAACAGCTAGGCACAAACGTTCAGCATCCCGCTCACCCCGCGCAGGGGAGAGCGGGATGCTTTCATTTAAACCTGAACATGCCTTATTCCGTGCCCGTACCTGACGCGCCAAACGTAGCGGGGCTAAGAAGCCGCCTACAATGAAAGAATGAGCAACAACCAGCAGATTATTGATGCACCCTCTGAACGCACCATCCGCACCCGCACCGTGAAGTACAGCGGCTACGTAATCGAAACGACCGTTGAAGAGTACGAACTCAACGAAAACACCGTGCTGACCCGCGACGTCGTGGAAATGCCCGGCGCCGTCGCCGTGGCGGTCCTCAACGACAACAACGAACTGCTGATGCTCAACCAGTACCGCCACCCGGTGCGCATGAACCTCTGGGAAGTACCTGCCGGACTGCTCGACATCGACGGTGAAGACCCCCTGGTCGCCGCGCAGCGCGAACTCGCCGAAGAGGCAGACCTGCAGGCAGAAACCTGGAACGCACTGAGCGACTACTTCAGCAGCCCCGGCGCAACCAGCGAAGCAGGCCGCGTCTACCTGGCGCGTAACCTCTCGGAACTGCCCGCCGAAGAACGCAGCGAACGCACCGACGAAGAAGCAGAAATGACCTACCGCTGGGTGCCCCTCGCCGAGGCAGCACAGCTGGTACTGGGCGGAAAGGTTCACAACGCGCTCGCTATCCAGGCGGTACTCGCCACCTACGCGGCGGCGCAGAACAACTTTGAAGGCCTGCGCCCCGCCGAGGGCGGCTGGGAGTTCCACCCCTACATGGGGCAGCGCCGCGAAAAGCCGGAGAACTTCCGCAACCACTAAGAACGGAACGTAGAGTGGGGGAGTAGCCCAGCCTACGGCAAACCAAATATCAAGAGGCCCAAACATCAAACAGAACCGACAGAGGAGATAGCGTGAAGCAGGCAAAAAGCACGGCGAGTAAGGCGCCCCGCGGCGCGGGTCTGCTCGGTGTGCCCTCTTCTGCCGGTTCCTCCGTGCTGGGTTCTTCTGCCCTGGGTTCTTCTAGTAGGGGTTCTTCTGCCCTGGGTGCTTCCCACCAGGAGGCACAGACCCCGCTCCAGAAAGCCGTTGACCAGTACCTCATCCACCTGCGCGTGGAGCGAGGAAGCAGCGAGCACACCATCGCCTCCTACGCGCGCGATTTGCGACGATACAGCGCCTACATGGCGACCCTCGGCGTCATCGACCCCGAACGCATCACCACCGCGCAGGTACGCTCCTTCATGCGGGAACTCGCCGCCCCCACCGTGCCCCTTGCCGGATTCGAAGCGGGGGAGAAACACAACCAGAACGCGCAGGAATCTCAGGAAGCGCAGGAAGAAGCCGCAGAATCGCTGGCACTGATGATCGCCTCCGAATCGGGGCGAGGTACTGGAAACGGGCGCACTGGAAAAGGCCGTGCCGGGCAGTCGGAGAAAGCCGGGGCGCCAGAAAAAGAAGCGCCAACCGCTGAAGGGGCGCCGAGTCTGCCCCTGCCGCTGGGCCCGAACTCCATCGCCCGCACCATGGCGGCAGTCCGCGGAGCACACGCCTTCTGGGTCTCCGCGCTCATCGTGCCCACCGACCCGGCGGCACCGGTCACCCCGCCCAAGAACGTTAAACGCCTACCCAAAGCAGTCAGCGTAGAAGACATCCAGCGGCTACTCGCCGTACCCGACCGCGAAACCGCCACCGGGCTACGCAACCGAGCCATCCTCGAATTCCTCTACGCCACCGGCGCGCGCGTGAGCGAAATGCTCAATGCCGATATTGACGACGTGCACTTCGAGGGAACCCTCACCGATGAAGACGGCAACCAGATTACTCTGCCCGGCTACGTTCGACTCTTCGGCAAAGGAAACAAAGAACGGCTCGTACCCATCGGAAGCTACGCCCAAAAAGCAATCCAAGACTACCTGGTGCGTGCCCGCCCCTCCCTTGTAGCGCACGGTAAAGGCACCGCCGCGCTCTTCGTCAACGGACGAGGCGGCAGACTCGGACGCCAAGGCGCCTGGCTCATCCTCAAGGAAGCCGCCGAAGCCGCCGGGCTCAGCTCCGACTTCTCGCCGCACTCCATGCGCCACAGCTTCGCAACGCACCTGCTGCAGGGCGGAGCCGATATTCGCGTGGTGCAAGAACTGCTCGGGCACGCCTCCATCGCCACCACACAGGTGTACACCAAGGTCACGCCTGAGGGGCTCATGGAGGTGTACCGCATGGCGCATCCGCGTGCTCACGAACGGGGATAAAACCCCGTCAATCCGCGGAACAGCCGCTCTTGAGGTAACCTTATAGACAACGCTTAAACTTTAAAACTTCCAATTCATTGATGAAGGTGAACCATTGACTGAAGCTCAGGCTCAAGAACTCGGCCCCACCGGTCGACCCCTGCGCGTATACCCCGACCCGGCTCCGCTGAGCAGCCACGGTCCCGCCCGCATTATCTCTATGGTGAATCAGAAGGGCGGCGTGGGTAAGACCACCTCCACCATTAACCTGGGCGCGGCACTGGCAGAATGTGGCCGTAAGGTGTTGCTGGTCGACTTCGACCCGCAGGGTGCTCTCTCCGCCGGTTTCGGTGCGAACCCGCACGAACTGGACCTGACCGTCTACAACGTCATGATGGACCGCAAGGTCGATATCAAGGACGTCATCCTGCCTACCGGTGTGGAGAACATTGACCTGCTGCCCGCCAACATTGACCTCTCCGCAGCTGAAGTTCAGCTGGTCAACGAAGTGGCTCGCGAGCAGGTTCTCGCCTCGGCACTGCGCAAGGTCCGCGACGAATACGACGTCATCCTCATCGACTGCCAGCCCTCCCTGGGCCTGCTGACCGTCAACGCACTGACCGCCTCCGAAGGCGTCATCATTCCGCTGATTTGTGAGTTCTTCGCGCTGCGCGCCGTCGCACTGCTGGTCGACTCCATCGAGAAGGTTCAGGATCGCCTGAACCCCGACCTCGAAATCTCCGGCGTACTTGCCACCATGTTCGATGCGCGCACCATCCATTCCAAGGAAGTTCTGGCACGCATCGTTGACGCATTCGGCGACAAGGTCTTCGACACCGTCATCAAGCGCACCGTGAAGTTCCCGGACGCATCGGTGTCCGCTGAGCCGATTCTCAGCTACGCCTCCAGCCACCCCGGTGCGGAAGCATACCGCCAGGTGGCACGCGAACTGATCTACAAGGGCGGCGCACGCTAAAGCCCCCACACCTATACGCCCTCTGCTGAGGTGACTCTCACCCTTGAGTCACACCGGCAGAGGGCGTATAATTGTGTGGATTCTAAATACCCCGCACACTGCTTACGCCGAAAAAATAGGCGAAGTAAAAGCCGCATCTGAGACGGCACCAACAAAGCCGGGGAGAATAAACCTAAGGAGAATAGGTCGTTTATGACCACGAACGTCGCTGCCGTGAGGGTACCGACACCGAACGCAGACACCGCCGCAAACGCCCGGACTGAGGGCCGCGGCCTGCAGAACCCGGAACGCGGTTTCACCCTCACCCTCAGTAATTTTGAGGGTCCCTTTGACCTTCTACTGACCCTGATTTCGCGCCGCAAACTCGACATTACCGAGGTGGCGCTCGCAGAGGTTACCGACGAGTTCCTCGCATACCTGCACGCCCTCTACGCTGAAGGCACCGAACGCGCACTCGACGAAGCCAGTGAATTTCTGGTCACCGCCGCAACCCTGCTGGAACTCAAAACCGCACGCCTGCTCCCGCAGCATCGTGAACCCCTCGAAGAGGACGTTGCACTGCTGGAGGCGCGCGATCTGCTCTTCGCCCGTCTGTTGCAATACCGTGCCTACCGCGAAGTCGCCGATATTTTTGCTGAACGCTGGGCGCAAGAATCACAGCGTTTTCCTCGTGCGGTAGCCCTCGAAGAACGATTTGCCCAGGCACTTCCCGAGTTGGTCTTCACCGGAGGCGCCGAAGAGTTCGCCCGCATCGCCGCAGCAGCGCTGAGCCGAACCCCCAAAGAGCCCGAACCGGAACCCGAAGAAATCGTTGAAGAACTCAACGAACACCTGCACGTTCCGCTAACCACCATCGCGGCTGAAGAACACTGCATTCTGCACAGCCTGCTCGATACCGCGGCGCGGGAACTGAGCTTCGCCGAACTGGTTCAAGGATCCGGCGAACTAGAAATCGCGGTGGTTCGTTTTCTCGCCCTGCTTGAGCTCTACAAAGAAGGTGCCCTGCACGTGGAACAGGACGCACCGCTCGGAGCTATTCGGGTACGTGCGAGCGCGAGCGCTGCACAGTTCGTGATTCGCGAAGAAACAGACACCCAGCACGAAACCAGTGAAGCGTCTAAATCACCCGAAGCGAACGAATCTGAAGCTAACACGGGACCGGTAGAGGAGGATTATGAGTAATCACGGCTCACGCTTTGACCGTGAATTCACCCCTGACGACCTTGCCATCGTGAACATGGGCTACTGGGATCCGAACGCAGATGAGGATTCGGAACAGGCTGACTCGGTGCCGGTAGAAGCGGTAGAGGCTGAGTCTTCAAAGCCTGCTGAGGCGGAAGCTGAGCCGGCTGAGCACGAGGTAGCGGCAGCTCCTCTGGATGAGGTGACCGAAGAAGCTGAGGAGGCTGAAGCCGCTGAAACGGTAGAGGACTCCGATGGTTCCGACATTTCCGGCAGCTCCGAGGAATCGCAGGAAACTGCATCCCGCGAGTCGAAGGAACCGGCAACGAAACCGGTAAAGATTCCTGCGGGAGGCCCCTCCACCGCACCCAGTGTGGCGGTCGATGCCGAAGCCGAATTTTCCAAGGTCGAGGCAATCCCCGGCGGCGTCAAAAGCGCCATCGAAGCAATCCTCGCCGTTGCCGAAGCACCCGTGAGCGTGCGTGAACTCTCCGCCGCGCTCATCGTCAGCGAACGAGCTGTTGAGCACGCGCTCGACCAGCTGTACCGCGAGTACAACGGCGAAGAAAGCGGCTACGGAGAAGACGAAAACCGGGTGGCGCCCGAACCGCGCGGATTCCAGTTGCGGAACATCGCAGGAGGCTGGAAGCTCTACGCCCGCGACGACTTCGCCCCCTGGGTGGCACGCTTCGTGACCCGCTCCAAGAGCGCAACCCTCAGCAAACCCGCCTACGAGACGCTCGCCGTGATTGCTTACCGGCAGCCGGTGACCAGGGCGAGGGTAGCCTCCATTCGAGGCGTGAACGCGGACGCGGCAATCCGTCAGCTGCTCCAACGGCAGCTGATTCGTGAGGCGGGTCGAGAAGCCGGAAGTGGCGCGACCCTCTACGAAACCACGGAGCTGCTGCTGGCGAAGCTCGGGTTGAACTCCCTGGAGGAGCTACCGGCGCTCGCGCCCTTCCTGCCCGATGACACGGAAGCCGCAGTGCTTGCCGAGGGCAACGACTAAGACAACGAATCAATAAGACGAAGGAACGTTCGGGAAAAGCCTGAAACGTTTGCACTATACGACAGAAAAGAGAAGAACACCATGGCATATGGAAACTCCTCCCGCGGCGGCCGCTCTGCATCCGGTCGCCCCCAGAACTCCCGCGGTGGCCGTCCCGGCGCTACTCGTCCCGGTCAGGGCGGTAAGCCCGGCGCTAAGGGTGCATCCGCACGCGGCGGTCGTCCCGGCGCACCGAAGAGTGGCGCAGGCAAGGGCGGCGCAAAGGGCTTCGGCGAGAAGAAGTTCGGTGACAAGAAGTTTGGCGAGAAGAAGTTCGGCGCAGGCCGCGCAGGTTCCGGCCGAGGCCGCGGCACCGAACTGCCCAAGCGCGAACGCCGCGCACCGGGCCGCCCCTACCGCTCCGGTGAAGCCTTCGCAAACGAGCGCGGCGAATACCGCGTCAGCAACTACGCTGGCCCGCACCGCCCCCGCCGCCCCCGCAACGCCCCGGTAGACCACTATGAGTTCTATGACCACGACGGCGTGCGCCTGCAGAAGCTGCTGGCTCAGGCCGGTGTAGCATCCCGCCGTGTCTGCGAAGAAATGATTACCGAAGGCCGCGTCACCGTCAACGGTGAAGTCGTGACCGAGCTGGGCGTGCGCGTGGACCCCTCCAAGGTGACCGTGCAGGTGGACGGCATGACCGTTCAGACCAACGACAAGCTCGTCTACATGGCATTCAACAAGCCCGCCGGCGTGGTCTCCACCATGGAAGATCCCGAAGGTCGCCCCTGCATCTCTGACTTCCTGCGTTCCTCCATGAGCGAGCGCGTGTTCCACGTGGGCCGCCTGGACGTCGAAACTGAGGGTCTGCTGCTGCTGACCAACGACGGTGAACTGGCGAACCGCCTCACCCACCCCTCCTACGAGGTGCCCAAGACCTACCTGGTGCAGGTTCCCGGCCCGATGGAGCCCGGCGTCGGCGCAGCCATGAAGAAGGGCATTCGCCTGGAAGACGGCGTGACCCGCGTTGACGAGTTCAAGCTGGTGGACTCCACCCCCGGCCACGTGCTCGTTGAGGTGACCATCCACTCCGGTAAGAACCGCATCGTGCGCCGCCTCTTCGACGCCGTCGGCTACCCGGTTGAGCGCCTGGTCCGCGTTGAAATGGGCCCGATCCGTATTGGTTCGCAGAAGCAGGGTACCGTCCGTAACCTCTCCAAGGTCGAGATCGGTCACCTGCTCGCTTCGGTGGACATGTAATAACGCTAAGGAGTTGTCATGAGCTCGCCCGCTGAGCTTTCTGCATCTGAGCTGCCCATCGACTCAACGCTGACCGGGCCGGTGCTCATTATCGGCTCGGGTCTGCTGGGTGCCTCCATTGGTTTGGGGTTGCGTGCGGCAGGATGCGAGGACGTGTACGTCCAAGATATTTCACCCACCGCCGAGGCTGTGGCGCAGGATATTGGTGCAGGTACAAGCTTCTCCGCCCTGTCGGAGCAGGAGCGCGCCGCGTTCGCCCCGCAGCTGGTGGTGGTGGCTGCGCCTCCGGATAGTGCCGGTGCCGTGTGCGCTCGCGCGTTGAACACCTACGCGCCTCGACCGGAGGCGGGCTACCCCGGTGCCGTGGTGACGGATGTTGCCTCGGTGAAGGTGCAGCCGCTGGCTGATGTGCTTGCCTCGGGTGCGGATGCGTCCCGTTACGTGGGTTCGCATCCGATGGCTGGGCGTGAGAAGTCGGGCCCGGTGGCTGCTCGCGGTGAGTTGTTTCAGGCGCGTCCGTGGATTATCTGCGAGCACGATTCGGTTCGCCCGGAGTGCGTGCGTCTGGTGCGTTCTGTGGCGGTTGAGCTGGGTGCGATTGTGACGTCTCTGAGCGTTGAGGAGCATGATCAGACGGTTGCTCTGATTTCGCATGTGCCGCAGGCGATGAGCTCGCTGTTGGCTTCGCGTCTGCAGGACACTCCGCTGTACGCGCTGTCCCTGGCGGGTCAGGGCCTGCGCGATACGGTGCGTATTGCGGCTTCGGACCCGACGCTGTGGGTACAGATTTTTGCGGCGAACGCTGACCCGATTGTGAAGACCCTCTACGGGGTGCGTGATGACCTGAACCGCCTCATCGCGACGCTGGAGAACCCGACGGCATCCGGCGCTCGCCTGGATTTGGCGCAGCTGATGAGCGAAGGCAACGCGGGCGTGAGCCGTATTCCGGGTAAGCACGGTACTGCCCCCGCCGCGTTCGCAAAGATGACGGTGCTGGTGGACGACACCCCCGGCACGCTGGCTCGTTTGCTTGCCGAGATTGGTGAGCTGGGCGCGAACCTTGAGGATTTGCGTCTGGAGCACTCGACGGGTGCCCCGGTGGGTATGGCTGAAATCTCGGTCAATCCGTCTATTCATGAGGCGCTGGTCCGCGATTTGTCGGCTCGCGGTTGGCGTGTTGTGAAGTAGAGTTAAAGCTGTATTTTCCGGCATAAAGTTTGAGACGAATTTTAAGGAGTGCTGATGCACGAGAACCCTAAACTGACGATTGCTATTGACGGTCCCTCCGGTTCCGGTAAGTCGTCTGTGTCTAAGGAAGTTGCACGCCACTTTGGTCTGGCGTACCTGGACACCGGTGCAATGTACCGTGCCGCAACCTACCGTGTGCTGGAACTTGGCATTGACCTGAACGACGCTGAGGCGATTGCGAAGGCTGTCGAGGAGATGCCCCTGGTGTTCGGTACGAACATTAAGGAAGAAGAGATTCTGATGGGCTCGGCCGATATCCGTGAGGAGATTCGTAGCGAGCGCATTTCTTCGGCTGTGTCTGCTGTGGCTTCGGTTCCGGCGGTTCGTGAGCACCTGATTGGCCTGCAGCGTTGGATGATTGACCACGCTATTAACGGCATGGTCGCTGAGGGCCGCGACATCACCACCGTGGTCGCCCCCGATGCTGACGCGCGCATCCTGCTGACTGCTTCTGAAGAGGTGCGCATGGCGCGCCGCGGCCTGGAGAACTCCGAGAAGTCGGGCGCTTCGGGTGATTTGAGCAAGCAGATCGCTGAGCGTGATGCAAAGGACTCGAAGGTCAATAACTTTATGGAAGCTGCCGAGGGCGTGACCCTGGTGGACAGCTCGGATCTTGATTTTAATGCGACGGTCTCTGCAGTGATTAACGCTGTGAATGACCAGTTGAAGGCGAAGCGCGCGGGCTAGGCCCCGCCGAACGCTGGGGGAGTGGTGCATCCGCTCCCGATAAGACGTTGAGCCGCGCTCGCGTGCCGACTATTTGGTTGGGCGCGGGGGCGGGTAGAGAAAGGAATGCGCATGGCTGAGGACGCTATCCGCGACGATTACGAAGAGAAGTACCTGGGCGGTGGCGAGGACGACGTTACCGAGCGCCTCGCTGAGATTGATGATGAGACCGCTGACCAGCGTGCTCAGGCTCTGCTTGAGGGCCTTGAGGACTACGACCTGGATGAAGAGGACCGCGCCCTGCTGGGTGCTTGGGGCTTTGACATTGAGGAAGAGGAAGAGCAGCTCGCTGATCCGGTAGTGGCGATTGTTGGCCGCCCGAACGTGGGTAAGTCCACCATCATTAACCGTATTCTGGGCCGCCGTGAAGCGGTGGTTGAGGATAAGCCGGGTGTGACTCGTGACCGCGTGTCCTACAAGGCTGAGTGGCTGGGTAAGAGCTTCACCCTGGTTGATACCGGTGGTTGGGAGTCTGACGCTCGCGGTATTGATGCTCAGGTTGCTGAGCAGGCTGAGATTGCTGTGGAGCAGGCCGATGTGGTGGTCCTGGTAGTTGACGCCCGCGTGGGCGTGACCGCTTCGGACGAGCAGATTGTGCGTATGCTGCGCCGCGTGAAGAAGCCGATCATTCTGATTGCTAACAAGATTGATGACGCTCACCTGGAGCCGGAGATTTATAACCTCTGGTCGCTGGGTATGGGCCAGCCGTTCCCGGTGTCGGGTCTGCACGGCCGCGGCCTGGCGGATGCCCTGGACGAGATCCTTGAGGTCATGCCGGAGCACTCGCAGTTCGCTCAGCCGGAGGCGCTGGGCGGCCCGCGTCGTGTGGCTCTGGTGGGTCGCCCGAACGTGGGTAAGTCTTCGCTGCTGAACAAGCTGGCTGGTTCTGAGCGTGCCGTGGTGAACGACCTGGCTGGTACGACTCGTGACCCGATTGACGAGATTATTGAGCTGGGCGGCTACCCCTGGCGTTTCGTGGATACCGCGGGCATTCGCCGCCGCCAGCACATGGCTAAGGGCGCGGAGTTCTACTCTTCGCTGCGTACCCAGACTGCCCTGGAGCGTTCTGAGGTTGCCGTGGTGCTGCTGGATGTTTCCGAGCCGATCTCTGAGCAGGATGTGCGCATCGTGCAGACCGTGATTGATTCGGGTCGTGCGATGGTCCTGGCGTTCAATAAGTGGGACACCCTCGATGAGGATCGCCGCTACATGCTCGAGCGCGAGATTGAGCGCGACCTGGCGCACGTGCAGTGGGCTCCTCGTGTGAACATTTCGGCGAAGACCGGCTGGCACAAGGACAAGCTGGTGCCCGCCCTGGAGCACTCGCTGGAGTCGTGGGATTCGCGTATTCCGACCGGCCGCCTGAACGCGTTCCTGGGTGAGATTGTGGCTGCGCATCCGCACCCGCTGCGTGGCGGTAAGCAGCCGCGTATTCTCTTCGGTACTCAGGTGTCTTCGCGCCCGCCGAAGTTCGTGCTGTTTACCACCGGCTTCCTTGATCCGGGTTACCGCCGCTTCATTATGCGTCGCCTGCGTGAGACTTTTGATTTCACGGGTACCCCGATTGAGATTTCGATGCGTGTGCGTGAGCGCCGCTCCCTGGGTGAGCGTCAGAGCGCGAAGGCTAAGAAGGGTAAGGGCGGCCGCCGCTAATAGCGGGGTGTGCCTGCTTTGAAGCTGTGGTGCTGGGGCTGACCCCCGCGTGCTGGATTCTGCACGGCAAATCTGTACGGAAAATCTGTGAGGAAAAGATTTTTAAGATTTTTTCTAAAAATGCTGAATCTGGCTTGCGTGGGGGTTAAAACCCCGGTATAGTTATTCGAGTGTTCGGGGGAAACCTCGAAAACAATATCGTGAATAACGAATCGGGTTGTGGCGCAGCTTGGTAGCGCACTTGACTGGGGGTCAAGGGGTCGCAGGTTCAAATCCTGTCAACCCGACAGATAAAGCTCCGGAAGGTTTTCCTTCCGGAGCTTTTTTGTGCGTTCTGAGGGGTTTGTTGCGTTTTACGACGCGGATGGAATAGCGCTGTGGTGCGCGTGCTGGCGGGGATGCGAAGGTGCAGGGCGCCTTTTCCCTTGAAATAGCGGGGGAGAGCGGCGTTTGGACGTTCGAACAGCGGCACCTTTAGGTTAGTGTGCAATTATGAGCTTCAATCTAAATGTTGGAATATGCCCGATTTTGTGGGTGACGGGTGGTACATTGGTAAACAAGGAACCGCGTTTTAGGAACCAGAAACTCCAACTTCGATACTGATTTTTCCTTGACAAATCAAGGATTAATTAGGTTTCTATGACTAGAACACGGCTTCATCGACACTAAATTTCATAGTCGTAAAACCAACACGAACCCAAGCAAAGGCAAATATCCCCGCGGGGTAGCCTCCCCACCGCACAAAGCAACGGGATGCACGCCTGATGCATACGGCACACACACCGCCACGCGCACCATTGGGATGGCTTTACGACACAACTCGATCCCGTTCTATATGGACGCGGAAAGGAACACAGTACATTATGTGGCAGCAAGTCTACGACCCGCTGAACTCGAGCGCACTCTCCGCACTCGTGGCAGCAGTCCCGATTATTTTCTTCCTTCTGGGCCTCACCGTCCTGAAGCTCAGCGGTATTAAATCTGCCGTCATCTCCCTGGCGCTCGCACTCGTTATCGGTTGCGCTATCTTCGGCATGCCCGTCACCGCAGGTGCAGGCTCCATCCTCTACGGTTTCCTCTCGGGCATGTGGCCCATCGGCTGGATTGTCCTCATGGCAGTGTGGCTCTACCGCATTTCCGTGCGTTCCGGCGGTTTCGAAATCGTTCGCTCCTCCATCTCCTCCATCTCTACCGACCAGCGCGTCCAGATGCTGCTGATTGCATTCTGCTTCGGCGGCTTCCTTGAAGGTGCTGCAGGCTTCGGTATTCCGATTGCTATCTGTGCTGCACTGCTCGTGTCCCTGGGCTTCAATCCGCTCAAGGCCGCAATGTTCGCACTGATCGCTAACGTGAGCTCCGGTGCGTACGGCGCAATCGGTATTCCCGTGACCACCGCAGCAACCCGCGGTGGCGTGGACCTGCACGGCCTGTCCACCGAGCTGGTTCTGGTGCTCCAGATTATCGCAGCTCTCATCCCCGTACTGCTCGTTGCTATTCAGGACGGCATCCGCGGTATCCGCGAAGTCGGTCTGGTAGCGCTGATCGTTGGTCTAATCTACTCCGGCGGCCAGTCCGCTCTGCTCGCAGGCCTCGGTAACCCCGAGCTCGTCGACATCATCCCGCCGCTGCTCTCCCTGGTCGCCCTGGCACTCATCATGCAGAAGTGGCAGCCCAAGCACATCTTCCGCGAGCCCACCGCTCCCTCCCTGGAAGAAGTTCAGGCTCAGCAGAGCGTCAAGCACACCGGCGGCGAGATTCTCAAGGCGTGGAGCCCCTTCGTCTACCTGTCCGTCGTGATCCTGCTCTGGTCCACCGCGATGAAGCCGCTCTTCGCTAAGAACGGTCTGCTCGCCTTCAGCAACATCACCTTCAACATCCCGGGTCTGCACCAGAGCATCCAGCAGGCAGCGCCGATCGTTGCAACCCCCAAGCCTATCGACGTGGCCTTCACCTGGAACATCCTTGGTGCTTCCGGTACCGCAATTCTGGTGGCTGCAATCATCACCATCCTGACCTCCTCCATCAGCTGGGGCGAGGCTATCGAGGAACTCGGCGCAACCTGGAAGCAGCTGCAGACCCCGATCATCATGATCTGCTTGGTCATGTCCGTTGCTAACGTCATGAACTACGCGGGTATGATTACCTCCATCGCATTGGCTGTTGCCGCTGTGGGCGCAATCTTCCCGCTGCTGTCCCCGATTATCGGTTGGATTGGCGTGTTCGTGACTGGCTCCGTGGTGAACAACAACATCCTCTTCGCAGGCCTGCAGGCTACCACCGCACAGCAGATTGGCGTCAGCCAGACCCTGCTGGTTGCATCTAACACCGCCGGTGGTGTGATGGCGAAGATTGTTTCCCCGCAGTCCATCGCAATTGCAGCCGCTGCTGTGAACAGCTCCGGTGAGGAATCGAAGATTACCTCCATGGCGATCAAGTACAGTGCAGCTCTGCTGGTTGTCACCTGTGTTTGGGTTTACGTGCTGTCTCTGGTCGTTGCCTAAACAGCGTGAAACCCCGATGCGTGTAACCTACCTTCTCTGAAGGCAAGGTGTCCGCAACACGGTTTAGCGAAAGCCCCCTTCTACGTGATGAACTGCCTCCCGTTTCTTGGACATCAAAACTAAAGTCCAAGAAACGGGAGG
>NZ_CAUOUU010000021.1:0-17686 GCF_963507905.1 uncultured Rothia sp.
TGTAAGGAGAACGGCAGCTATGCCGAAGCAGAAGACCCACTCTGGTGCTAAGAAGCGCTTCAAGCTCACCGGTAGCGGCAAGGTTAAGCGCCAGCAGGCGAACCGCCGCCACTACCTGGAGCACAAGTCCTCTCGTCTGACCCGTCGTCTGGCTTCTGACCAGATCGTTACCGGCGGCCAGGCAAAGGTTGTCAAGAAGATGCTGGGTAAGTAAGCAACGCTTACTCTCTGCACCTGGCGCACTGATAGTGGTGCGCACTGATTAAAGACTCGCTCCTGTTCAGCGTGATATGTGAGCTGTTCAGGACATAAGACGAAGGAGACACACGTGGCACGTGTGAAGCGCGCGGTTAACGCGCACAAGAAGCGCCGTACTATTCTCGATCGTGCATCCGGCTACCGCGGTCAGCGTTCTCGCCTGTACCGTAAGGCTAAGGAGCAGGTCACTCACTCGCTGGTTTACAGCTACGACCACCGTCGTAAGAAGAAGGGTGACTTCCGTCGCCTGTGGATTCAGCGTATCAACGCTGCTTCCCGCGCACAGGGCCTGACCTACAACCGCTTCATCCAGGGCCTGAAGGCTGCTGGTGTTGAGGTTGACCGCCGTATGCTGGCTGAGCTGGCTGTTAACGAGCCCGCTGCCTTCAACGCACTGGTTGAGATTGCTAAGAACAACCTGCCCGAGGATACCTCGGCTCCCAAGGCTTAATGAGCCTAGGTTGTGTTCTTACCTCGAAAATCTAGGTTCGGGGTAGGATGCTTAAGCGTCGTGAGCGGCCGTCTGCACTTTTGAGTGTGGGCGGCCGCTTTCTGCGTATCTGGGGGTTGTGCGTGTGACTGTTCTGCGTTTTTGGGTGTGCCTTTGCCTGTACCCTTTAAGAGTGAACTTTTTTGAACGTATTAGTACCCCCGTTGTGATGTCCAATCCGCAGGCAGATCGTGTGCGCGATATTGCGAAGCTGCGTACCCGCGCTACTCGCACGAAGAAGGGCCAGTTCCTGGTGGAAGGCCCGCAGGCTGTGCGTGAGGCGTTGAAGGCGCATCTGAAGAAGCCGATTCTGGACGCTGTGTATGTCACGGAGACGGCTTTTGACCGTCATGAGGATATCGCTGAGCTGCTGGAGCAGGTGTACGGTACTCCCACCCCGGAGGAGGGGCGCCGCGTCTTTATGCGTGTGGTGACCGATGAGGTGCTGGAGGCGATGGCTGATTCGGTGAGCCCGCAGGGTATTATTGCGGTTTCCTTTATGGTGGATGCGTCGTTCTCGCTGCTGTGGGGTGAGGGCGCGTTGAACCCGAAGCTGATTGCTGTGCTGTCTCGTGTGCAGGACCCGGGTAATGCGGGCACGATTCTTCGTGTGGCTGATGCTGCCGGCGCGGACCTGGTGATTACGACTAAGGGTTCGGTTGATTTGTATAACCCGAAGACGGTGCGTTCTACTGCGGGTTCGCTGTTCCATGTGCCGATTATTCAGGGCGTGCAGTTGGAGGATTTCGCGGAGGATGTGAAGTCTCAGGGTACTGCCGTGTTGGCTGCGGATGGCTATGGTGCGGTGAATCTGCAGGAGTTGAGCGAGTACACTGCGGCTCGTCGTGCCGGTGTGGAGGCGAACGCCCCGTCCGGTGTGAAGGGTAATTTTGATCTTTCGAAGCCGACAATGTGGCTTTTCGGGAATGAAGCTCAGGGTTTGAACGTTGAAGAGAAGGCTGCCGCCACTATGCGTGTGGCTGTTCCTGTCTATGGTTCGGCTGAGTCTTTGAACGTGGGTACGGCTGCTGCTGTGTGTCTGTATGCTTCGGCGATGGCTCAGCGCGGCGTTTCCCGCTAGGTTTTCTTGGTTGGGCGGTTCGTGGCTGTGATGCAGCGGCGGGCCGCCTTCGCCTCATAGTTTTAGAGTTTTGGTTTGGGGTTCGTAGAAAGGGAAATCATGTCTGCTCCTTCTGGTCATTCGGGTTCGGGCGCGATTATTGCCGCGCTGGGTGCGAACTTGGGTATTGCGGTGCTGAAGTTTTTGGCTTTTGCGCTGACTCGTTCTTCGTCGATGTTGGCGGAGGCTATTCATTCGGTGGCTGACTCGGGTAATCAGCTTCTGCTTCTTCTGGGCGGTCGCGCTTCGCAGAAGCAGGCTGATGAGGAACATCCGTTTGGTTATGGCCGTAACCGCTATATTTACGCGTTTATTGTGTCGATTATTATCTTCGCGCTGGGTGGTTTGTTTGCCCTGTATGAGGGTTTTGAGAAGCTGCATGATCCGCACGGTATTACTGAGTGGCAGTGGGTTCCGGTGGCTGTTCTAGTGGGTTCGATCCTGCTGGAGGGTAATTCGTTCCGCGTGGCGGTGAAGGAGTCGCGTGAGCTGAAGGGCAAGCAGAGCTGGATGCGTTTCTTGCGTACTTCGAAGAACCCGGAGCTTCCGGTGCTTCTGCTGGAGGATGCGGGTGCGCTGCTGGGTCTGATTTTTGCGCTCTTTGGTGTGGGTCTGACTCTGTTGACCGGTAATGGTCTGTGGGATGCGTTCGGTACCCTGGCTATCGGTATTCTGTTGGTCTTTATCGCTGTGTTCCTTGCGGTGGAGATGAAGTCCCTAATTTTGGGTGAGGCTGCTTCGCCGGAGGATTTGGCGAAGATTCGTGCGGCGATTGAGGATGGCGATAGCGAGCGCATTATCCACATTAAGACTGTGCACCTGGGTCCTGAGGAGATTCTGGTGGCGGCAAAGATTCGCATTCATGATGCTGACACTGGTCGTGCGGTGGCTGATGAGATTGACGCGGCTGAGGTTCGTATTCGCGAGGCTGTTCCTGCGGCACGCATCATTTATTTGGAGCCGGATATTTTCCGGGCTTAGTTCTAGGAGATTTTTGTTATGACCGTTGAGATGATCGTTGATGGTTTGCTAAAGATTTTCGTTGGCCTGATCATTCTTTTGGTGTACCTGCGTCTGACTCACCGTTCTCAGGCGGGGCACCAGACCCCGATTGATACCATCGGTAACTTTGTCATCGGTGGTGTGTTCGGTGGCGTGTTGTACAGCAAGCAGATTAGCCTGTTCTACTTTGTCATCTACATGGTGTTTACGCTGTGCATGATTCAGCTGCTGAACGTGGCGACCACGAAGATTCGTTTTCTGCATATGGCGGTGCGTGAGCAGCGCGTGCCGGTCATTACGGATGGTGATATCGATATTAAGAGCTTCCAGCAGGCAGATGTGGTTCTTGATCCGATGCGCCTGATTGCTGACCTTCGTGCGCAGGGTATTTACGACCTGGAAGACATTGAGTTCGCTCAGATTGAACCGAACGGTGCGCTGAGCGTGATCCGTAAGGGTGACGGTGTGCCGAACTTTGCTCTGATTGTGAAGGGTAGCTTGGTCACTCGCGATATCGCGGATGCGCACAAGACCGAGGATTGGGTGTACCTACAGTTGCGTGCCGCTGAGGTCGAGCTTGAGGATGTCTTCCTCATGGAGTTCAAGAACGGCAACCGCCTTCTGATTCTGCTGAATGACGGCACTAATATTCGCCGTGAGGTGGCAGAAGCCTCGAATATGAATGATGAGGAAGAAGAGTGGCAGGAAGGCGTAGAGGAAGCTCCTGAGCCTGATGATACTGAGGATGCAGAGAAGGAAGTAGCGGAGCACGCTGCTGAGGATGCGCATCCGACGAAGGATTCTAAAGCGTAGAAGAAGGTAGAGAAAGATGAGTGAAGTGTCGCCCTCGTTTGAGGTTCAGGTGGTTGGCGCCGCCGTGGTTGATTCTTTGGAGGCTCCGACCCGTATGCTGGTGGCTCAGCGTTCTGAGCCGCAGACTGTTGCCGGCATGTGGGAGTTCCCGGGCGGTAAGGTCGAGCCGGGGGAGAGCTGCGAGCAGGCGCTGGTGCGTGAGCTGAAGGAGGAGCTGGGCGTGCAGGCGCGTTTGGGTGCTGAGGTGCCCGGCGCGTACCCGCAGGGCTGGCGTCTGAGCGAGCGTCTGGCGATGCGCGTGTTCTTTGCGGAGATTCTTTCGGGTACTCCGGATACTTTGGAAGATCACAGCGCGCTGCGGTGGATGCCGCTGCCGAAGTCTAAGGATGACGCACAGGCGTACGATGATTTGCTGGGTTTGCCGTGGATTCCGGCGGATTTGCCGATTGTTGTGGCTCTTCTGCAGCAGCTGCAGGACACTGGCACTGGTGAGGCGTAGACCCAAGGTATGACCTAATGCTCTGCGCTAGTTCGTTGCGAGGCTAATTCGCCGTTGTGTGACACATTCGCGGCGGTAACAGGATAAATTTTCTCTATCTTTTGTGACACTGTTTGAAGGCGGGATTCCCTGTGGGGAGTCCCGCCTTTATTCATATTTTGAGGGGGATTTATGCGCCGTGTAATCCTGACTTGTGTGTTTGTTGGGGAGGGGATTTTGTCATATATGGGTTCGACACGGATACATACTTTGGAAACCAATCGGTAGGCGGGTAGTATTGAGGGAGAAATCACATACGTATTGGGAGACAATGATGACTGCTCAACCCCCGTTTGATCCGGGTGCCTACCGCTCCGACGCGGTTCCCTCGGACACTCAAGCTATTTATATTCAGGAAGGCGGCGCTGAGCCGCGCGGAATTCTGTTCCACTCGCCGACCAAGCACCCGAAGATTCTGCGTCTGCAGGAGATTATGATTGTCTCCGCGCTGCTCTGCTTGATCCACGGTGTTATTTCCTCGTTCGCGCCGGATAACCTGTCCCCGCTGAAGGGTCTGCCGGAGTTCGGTGTTGCAGGCGGTATCGGCCTGCTGGTTGTTTCTGCGGTTGTGTACATTTGGGTGTACTTCACGATTCAGAAGGGCAAGCGTCTGGGCCTGACTGTCGGTCTGATTTTTGCAATTCTGGGTGCGTTCGTGGCGATTCTGTCTCTGATTGGTAATGTCATTGACGCTCAGCGCTACGGCTTCGTGCCCCTGTACGCGGCATGGTTCATTGCGAACGTGCTGTGGATTCGTGCTTCTTTTGACCCGGCTGTGAAGCAGGCTCTGAAGTAGAAGTACCCTCTTCAACCCTGTTGTTGAAAAGATATACTCTAGAACGCCCGGATGGACTATCCGGGCGTTCTGCTGTTTACGCTTCCTTCTCTGGTCTAAAATGGATAGGATATGCGCCCGTCGCCTTCCCCCTGTTCCGCACCCTGTGCGGGCAGCCGGGGGAGAGCTGACGGTGCTACCTAAGGTGTATAACGAGCCAGCCGGTATAGTGCCGGTGGTATGCAGAGAAGAGTGACAATGACCGATTCCGTGCAGGAACACGAGGGTCTTAACGGCCCGGCTCAGGTTCTCGCCCGCATTGCGCAGGTTCTGGAGGAGAACCCCGAGAACGGTTTGGACGCTATCCGTGAGGCTTTTGAGGCTGAGCGTGAGCGTGCCAAGCAGGAGATTCGCGAGAAGGCTAAGGACTTTGACAGCCTCAAGGAGGTGCGCCTGAGCTTCTTCGGTGAGAAGGGCATCATGAGCATCGCTAACCGCCAGATGCGTGATCTTCAGAACCAGCACAAGGGCCCGGTGGGTAAGCTGATGGGTCAGGCTCGTGCAGCCCTGACTGAGGCTATTGAGGCTCGTACCGCCGAGCTGGAGGCTGAGCGTGAGGCTCGTATCCTGGCTGAGGAAGCTGTGGACGTTTCTGCTGCTTCGCCTCGCCGTTCCCTGGGCGGCCGCCACCCGATTGCTCTGATGCAGGAGCGCCTGACTGATATCTTCGTTGGTATGGGCTGGGAGGTTGCTGACGGCCCCGAGCTGGAGTCTGAGTGGTACAACTTTGACGCTCTGAACATTAAGCCGGATCACCCGGCACGCGAAATGCAGGACACTTTCTACGTTGAGCCGAAGAACGCTCACCTGCTGCTGCGCACTCACACGTCGCCGGTGCAGATGCGCTCGCTACTTTCGCGTGATTTGCCGCTGTACATTGTGTGCCCGGGTCAGGTGTACCGCACCGATGAGCTGGACGCGACCCACACCCCGGTCTTCCACCAGATTGAGGGCCTTGCCGTGGATAAAGGCCTGACGATGGCTGACCTGAAGGGCACCCTGGAGTACATGGCACGCGCCATGTTCGGTGAGGACGCTAAGATCCGCCTGCGCCCGAACTTCTTCCCGTTCACTGAGCCTTCCGCTGAGCTGGATTTGTGGCACCCGAACGCTAAGGGCGGCCCGCAGTGGATTGAGTGGGGCGGCTGCGGCATGGTGAACCCGAATGTTCTGCGTGCTGCGGGTATCGATCCTGAGGAGTACTCGGGCTTCGCTTTCGGTATGGGTATTGAACGTACCCTCATGTTCCGTAACAACGTCGCTGACATGCATGACATGGTTGAAGGCGACATCCGTTTCTCTGAGCAGTTCGGGATGGAGATCTAAATTATGCGTGTACCCCTGTCATGGCTGCGCGAGTTCGTGCCTGTAGCCGAGGATGCTTCGGCTGAAGATTTGATGGCAACCCTGGTGAAGGTTGGCCTGGAAGAAGAAGACGTTCACCGCCCCTCTGATGAGCTGTCCGGACCAATTGTGGTTGGCCAGGTGCTCTCTATGGAGCCGGAGACCCACTCGAACGGCAAGACCGTGAACTGGTGCCAGGTGCGTGTGGTTCCGGAGGGCCAGGAGCAGACTCTGACCGGTAAGGGCATTGAGCCTTCCGGCGTTCAGGGCATTATTTGTGGTGCCCACAACTTCAAACCCGGCGACAAGGTTGTTGTGACCCTGCCCGGCGCTGTTCTGCCCGGTGGTTTCGCGATTACTGCCCGTAAGACTTACGGTCACAAGTCGGCTGGCATGATTGCTTCGACTCGTGAGCTGGGTATTGGCGATGATCACGGCGGCATCCTGGTGCTTTCGACCCTGGGCCTGGACCCGGAGCTTGGCACCGATGCGATGGAGCTACTGGGCCTGTACGATCAGGCTGCTGAGGTGAACGTGACCCCGGACCGCGGTTACGCGTTCTCTCTGCGCGGTATTGCTCGCGAGTGGTGCCACGCTACCGGTTCTTCCTTCGAGGATTTTGTGCTGGCGTACGGCGAGCGCGCCCCGGAGGCGAACGAGTCCGGTTACCCGGTTTCTCTGCGTGATGACGCCCCGATTCACGGTAACCCCGCATGCACTCGTTTCGTGATGCGTGAGGTGTCGGGCGTGAAGGCGGATGCGCCGGTTCCGACCTGGATGTCTTCGCGTCTGCGTCTGGCGGGTGTGCGCTCGCTGTCGCTGCCGGTGGATATTTCGAACTACGTGATGTTGGAGACCGGTCAGCCTCTGCACTTCTACGATGCTGACAAGGTTCAGGGTGAGATTGTGGTGCGTCGCGCCGCTGCTGGCGAGAAGCTGGTGACCCTGGACGGTGTTGAGCGTACTCTGCATCCCGAGGATATTGTCATTGCTGATGATTCCGGCGTGATTGGTCTTGCCGGTGTGATGGGCGGCGCTTCGACTGAGGTGACCGATTCGACCACCCGCATTCTGGTGGAGTCTGCTCGTTTTGATGAGGTGTCGGTGGCTCGTACTGCTCGCCGTCACAAGCTGATTTCTGAGTCCTCGAAGCGTTTTGAGCGTGGCGTGGATCCGCAGATTCAGGCTGCGGCTGCTCAGCGAGCGGTTGAGCTGCTGGTTGAGCTGGCTGGTGCTCAGGTTGAGCCGGGCGTTACCGATGTGTCGCTCGGCTATGAGCCGGTTGTGATTGACCTGCCGGCTGATTACACTGCTGGTCGTATTGGCGTGGATTACTCGCCGGAGCAGATTGAGTCCTGCCTGCGTGAGATTGGTTGCTCGGTGGAGCGTACCGAGTCTGGCTACGCGGTGACTGTCCCGTCGTGGCGTACTGACCTGCGTGCAAAGGAAGACCTGACTGAGGAAATCGCACGTATTGACGGTTACGAGAACATCCCGTCGACTCTGCCGGTGGCTCCTGCGGGCCGCGGTTACACTCCGGAGCAGGCGGGTAAGCGTCGTGCGCTGAATGCGCTGGCGGCTTCGGGTCTGACTGAGGTTTTCGCGTACCCCTTCGTGTCGGCTGATGCGAATAACCTGTGGTCGGCTCCGTGGGTGAGCACCCCTGAGAACCCGGTGACTGAGGTTCCTTCGGTTCGCCTGGAGAACCCGATTTCTTCGGCTGAGGGCTGGATGCGCCGTTCGCTGCTGCCGGGCCTGGTTGAGGTTCTGAAGCGTAACCTGTCTCGTGGTTTCAAGAACCTGGCTATTTTTGAGGCGGGTCACGTGTTCATCCCGGGTGAGCAGCTGGGTTCGGAGTCTATTCCGCCGCTGGGCGCTCGTCCTTCGGATGAGGTTCTGGCTGATTTGAATGCGGGTATTCCGCAGCAGCCCACTTACGTTGCTGGCCTGTTTGCAGGTACTGAGCATGAGGTGATGCCGGGCGCTACTCCGCGCGCTTACGATTGGCGTGATGCTTTGGACGCTGTGCGTCTGGTTGCTGCTGCTGTTTCGGCTGAGATTCAGGTGCGTAACGGTGTGCATACTGCGTTCCACCCGGGCCGTGTAGCTGAGGTTCTGAATGCTGCCGGTGAGCGTGTTGGTTTTGCTGGTGAGCTGCATCCGAAGCTTCTGCAGGAGCTGAACCTGCCTGAGCGCACTTGCGCGTTTGAGCTGGATTTCTCGGCGCTGTTCGCTGGTCGTGTTGAGGCACGTCAGGCTACTCCGGTGCTGACTTTCCCGGCTGCTACTCAGGATGTGGCGCTTCTGGTGGACCGCGATCTGCCTGCTTCTGAGGTGGAGCGTGTTCTGCGTGAGGGCGCTGGTGAGCTGCTGGAGGATATCCGAGTCTTTGACGATTACCGCGGTGTCGGTATTGACGAGTCGAAGAAGTCTTTGGCGTTTGCTCTGCGTTTCCGCGCGCCGGATCGTACGCTGACTGCTGATGAGGCGTCGGCTGCTCGTGAGGCTGCTGTGGCTGCGGCTGTTGAGCAGCTGGGTGCGGAACCGCGTGTCTAACCGGGTCTGACCCTATGGCGTAATGCCTAGTGCTGACGGGGTGGGAGTTGTTGGCTCCCACCCCGTAGCTTTTGGTGTTGTGTAGCGGGTTTACCGGTGGGGTTGGTTTATGAAGCGTTGATAAGCGCTTTCGTTGGTGAACTCATGTGGTTATGGGTACCCTAGAAGATAGATGATGTGAGGGAGAGAGAGTAATGGCTAATCGAGAGAACTCGCGCGAGCAGGATGAGCTGTCGCAGTCTGAGGTCGAAGAAACCTACTTTGAAGATTCTGAGTATGAGGATTCTGAGTATGAGGAGTACGACGAGTACGAGGATTACGATGATGAGGAAGAGAACTCCTCTCTTTTCGCGATGAGTGAGGAAGAGCTGGATGACCGTCCGGGTGTGAACTGGTTGTCGGTTCTTTCTGCGGCGGTTGCGGTTATTCTTTCCATTGTTTTGGCTGTTGTGGGTGTCCGTGCTTTTGCGTCGGTGAATAATAACGCTGAGTATGCCGGTAAGAGCTGGGTTATTCAGGGCACCTATCAGGATTTGACTCCTGACCTGATTACGAAGGGTAATGTGGCTCGTTATAAGGGCAACCTGCCGGCTGATGACGCACTGAACGGTAAGACGTATGTGTCGAATCTGAAGGATAAGTATCAGGTGACTTCGGGGGCTCCGATTGAGTTCCGCGGTTCGCAGACTGGTGATGTTCCTTCCGAGTTCCCGCGTGAGGTGGACGGCCTGTTGGTGGAGAAGAACGGCAGCCTTGAGGTCGTCTACACCGCTGAGAAGGGCACGTTGAAGCCTGTGACTGAGGACAGCGTGAATGCTGAGCGTTTTGCCGGTATCGCAAGTATTGTTGGTGCGGTGCTGGTGCTTCTGCTGGGTCTGGGTTTTGCTGTGTGGCTGAACCGCCGTTCGCGCGATGTCGAGTATGAGGACCTGGAGGGTCTGGTGGAGGATGAGCGCTAGGCGTTCTGAATCCTAAGGACTCACCGGTTGATGTTTTGTTGAGGGAGCCTGTTTCTGGTGCACGTGGTGTGCTGGAGGCGGGCTCCTTTTTCGTGCTCGCGTACCGGGGGTTTCTTGATCGGTGCGGCGCACCAGCCCACCATGTTCTTGCACGCTATGCATTCATTGCGAGGTTATGCGCCCGAATGTGTAGATACACGTTACATTCGCGGCGTTTTGCGTGACAGCTGGTGAGATAAACCCTGAAAAATCCCCCATATCTTGGAATAATCCGTATTTGGTGCGCATATTTATGTGCATATGTATTATCTTGGGTAGTAAAGAATGTTGCGCTGCGCCACCGTTGGGCAGCTCCGTTCTGAATTCGTGATTGGCACCGTAGGAAGAAGAGATATTATGCCTTTCCCCTCGACCAAGATCGCGCGTCAGGCACGCATCGTTGAATTGCTGCAGACCCGACGTGTCCGCTCCCAGGCTGAACTGGCGCAGTACCTGACCGATGATGGTATGAAGGTTACTCAGGCGACCCTTTCCCGTGATCTTGTTGAAATTGGCGCTGAGCGCATCCGTGATGAAGGCGCCGGCTTGATTTATGCTGTGCCGAATTACCCTGCTCGTCGTGGCGGCGGTACTGCACCTGATGCCCGTATGATTTCCCTGTTTAAGGAACTGCTGATTACCGCTGAGGGTTCGGCAAATATTACGGTTCTGCGTACTCCTCCGGGTGCTGCGCAGTTCTTGGCGTCGTCGATTGATCAGGGCGGTCTTGAAGCGATCATGGGCACTATTGCCGGTGACGATACGGTAATAGTGGTTACTCGTGACCCCAATGGTGGGGCTGCGCTTGCCGAGAGCTTCTTGGATTGGTCTGCTGCTCAGTAGTAGCTGGGGCGTATCTTGCGCTGTTCTTCTGATGTTTCGGGGGAGCGGTTGAAGGTACGCCCTTCTGCTGTCTTTGGGCTCTTTTCCGGGCTCCTTGCCGGGCTTCTAGCTCGGCTTCTCCTTTTCTAGATATACCGATTTTTTTCTGTGGTGAGAGTTTTCTATCATGTCTGAAATGCACGATTCAGCGAACAATAATATTGCCTACCTTTTGGCGGAGGCTGCTTCTGGTTCTGATTCTGATTCTGCGGCTAAGGCGGCTTTGGCGATTCCGGCTTCTGGCTCTGCTGATGTGCAGGTGGTGAGCTACGCGCAGTTGGCGTCTGCGGCTGCGCAGGTTCAGCGTCATGTGGCGGCGCTCGGTGTTGAGCGTGGTGACCGTGTTGCGTTGTCTATGCCGAATGTGGCGTTGATGCCGGCGTTGTATTACGGCATTGTGGCTGCGGGCGCGATTTGTGTTCCGTTGAATCCGCTGTTGTCGGGTGCTGAGCTGGAGTATCATCTGCGCGATAGCGGAGCGAAGGTGCTTTTTGCTTTTGCGGGTACTCGTCTGGCGTCGGAGGCTTCCTCGACGGTACCGGTGAAGAACGGTTCGGTTCGTTGTGAGATTTTCACCGGGGGAGAGGGTTCGCCGGTGGCTCCTTTTGATGCGCCTGCCGATAGCGCGCCGGCGGATACTGTTCCGTCGGCTGCTGTTCTGGAGCCTGTCCCTGTGGCGGCGAATGACCCGGCGATTATTCTGTACACGTCGGGTACGACGGGCCGCCCGAAGGGTGCGACGCTAACTCACGCGAATATCCTCTCGAATGCTCGTAGTTGCGTGAGCGTTTTTGGTTTCACCGCTGAGGACGTCATTTTTGGTGGTCTTCCGCTGTTCCATGCGTTTGGTCAGACGGTGTCGATGAACGCGGCGTTTGCGGCGTCGGCTACGGTTGCTTTGCTGCCGCGTTTTACCCCTGAGGGTGCGCTTAATCTGATGGAGCGTGCCGGGGTGTCGGTGTTGGCCGCGGTCCCGAGCATGTATGTGTCGTTAGCGGCGGCGCTGGAGGCTGAGCCTGAGCGTGTGCGCTCGCTGCGTGGTCGCATCCGTTTCGGCATTTCGGGCGGTTCGCCGCTGCCTGCACCGGTGCATTCTGCGTTGAAAACGCTGATTGAGTGCCCGGTGTATGAGGGCTACGGTTTGAGTGAGACGTCGCCGGTGGTTTCGTTTAATCAGGCGGAGTTTGGCATGGTGCTCGGTTCGGTGGGTCGTGTGCTGCCGGGCGTGCAGGTGCAGGTCCGTTGCCCGCAAGGTTCCGAGTGCGCGCCGGGTGTGAGCGGTCAGCTGTGGGTGCGCGGTGAGAACGTGATGGCTGGCTACTGGAATAATCCGGCAGCTACTGCTGAGGTTTTTGACGGCGAGTGGTTTGCGACCGGCGATGTTGCTCGTGTTGATGAGCAGGGCAATATTTTTATTGTGGACCGTATTAAGGATATGGTTCTGCGTAACGGCTATTCGGTGTATCCGCGTGAGATTGAGGATGTTCTCTATACCCATGAGCAGGTGCAGTCGGTAGCGGTGTTGGGTGTGCCGGATGAGCGCGTGGGCGAAGAGGTCGTCGCCGTGGTGATGCCGCGTCCGGGTGCTGATGAGGGTGTGTTGCAGGCGGAGTTGAATGCGTTGGCGCGTACTCGTTTGGCGGCGTATAAGTATCCTCGCCGCTACGTGATGGTGGAGAGCATGCCGCTGGGCCCGACCGGCAAGATTCTTAAGCGTGACTTGCGGGTTTTGATTCAGCGGGGCTAATCCCGGCAGACGGTTCTTGGCGTTTATCTGAGGACAAGCGCGGGTGAAGGGGGTAGAATTTTGTAGGCGGCTTCTACCGCGTTATTGTTCCCGGGTGTTTTTCCCGGGGCTATCCCCTTCACGAAAGAGAGAGCATGAGCGTTCCCGCTTCTGAGGCTTCGCGAACCCCTATTGAGCAGTTGATTCCGGCTGCTTGCGCTACGATTCCGAATTACCCGCACGAGGGTATCCTCTTTTACGATGTGACCACTCTCTTCGCTAATGCTGAGGTGTTCAAGGCGTGCATTGATGAGCTGGCTGCTCGTTTTGAGGGTCAGTTTGATGTTGTGGCTGGTGTTGAGGCTCGCGGTTTCTTGCTGGCTTCTGCGCTCGCGTATGCTACCGGTACCGGCGTTATGACGGTTCGTAAGGCGGGTAAGCTTCCGCGTGAGACGTACCGTGAGGAGTATGCGCTGGAGTACGGTAGCGCGGCGATTGAGATTCACTGTAATGATTTTGCGCCGGGCACTCGTGTTCTTCTGCTGGATGATCTGCTGGCGACTGGCGGTACCCTGGTGGCTGCCGCAAAGCTGGTGGAGCGCGCGAACCTGAAGGTCGCCGGCGTTGGCGCTCTTCTGGAGCTGGAGGGTCTGGGCGGCCGTGAGGCGCTGGCCGGTTACCGTCTTGAGACGCTGAGCTTGGTGTCTGAGTACCCGTTGCCGTCGAAGTAGTTTTATAGAGTGTGAGGCTGACCGCCCTATTGGGTGTGCGCAGCTGATATTGATGAGGGGTGCCCCGCCGGTTGAGCCGGTGGGGCACTTTTCTGTGTATGCCTGTGTGGGTTTTATGCGGGGGTAATATTTCTGCCCTTCGGAGCCTGTCCTGTAAAATAGTGACCCGTATTTTTGGGTGTCTGTCGCACCCTGTCTTTGAGACACCATAGGTTTAAGGAGCTTACGTGTCATCTGAATCTCTACCCCAGCAGTCTGCTGATTCTTCGGCGGCTGAGAAGCTGTTTGCTGAGCAGATGGCTGCGGAGCGTGAGTATGTTGCTCGCGTGTATGCTCGCCTGGATGAGCTCCGCGAGGAGACGGCTGAGAAGCTGGCTGCTGTGCGTAAGAATCAGGCGGTGGGCGGTCATCAGAACCGTTCGGAGCGTGACTCTTTTGCTACTCACTATGAGGATCGTTTGGCGCAGCTGAATGCTGTGGATTCTCGTCTGACGTTTGGCCGACTGGATATGGACCGTGAGGGCGCTGATGCGGTGCGTTATATCGGTCGTATTGGTATTACGGATAGCAATCAGCAGCGTCTGCTGATGGACTGGCGTGCCCCGGAGGCGGGTACGTTCTATCAGGCGACTGCTTTCCACCCGATGGGTGTGCGCCGCCGCCGTCACCTGATGCTTGAGGGCCGCACTGTCGTAAATATTGAGGATGAGGTCTTCGATTCGGAGATGCTGCAGGATGAGGATTCCCTTCACGGTGAGGGTGCTCTGCTGGCGGCGTTGAATAAGAAGCGTACCGGCCGCATGGGCGATATTGTGGCGACGATTCAGGCTGAGCAGGATGCGATTATCCGCTCGGAGCTGCCGGGTGTGCGCGTGGTGCAGGGTGGTCCCGGTACCGGTAAGACCGCTGTGGCGCTGCATCGTGCGGCGTATCTGCTGTACACGAACCGTGAGCGCCTGTCGAAGGCTGGCGTGCTGGTGGTTGGTCCGTCGAATTCGTTCATGTGGTACATCGAGCGTGTGCTTCCGTCGCTGGGCGAGACCGGCGTGGTGATGTCTTCGTTGGCGACCCTGTACCCGGGTCTGCGTGCTGTGCCTGAGAAGGATCGTGCGGTTGCGGCGCTGAAGGGCGATTTGCGCATGGTGAAGGTTATTAAGCGTGCGGTTGCGGATCGTCAGAAGGTGCCGGCTCAGGTTCAGCGTCTGAATGTTGAGGGTACTGATGTTGAGCTGACTCCGGAGATGGTTCGTTCGGCTCGTTCTCGTGCTCGTTCGACCGGCAAGCCGCATAATGAGGCTCGTGAGACGTTCGTGAAGATTCTGTTGAAGGAGCTGACCGCGAAGCTGGATGATCAGCTGAACCGTGCGGCGGGTCGTGTGGTGGAGCGTCCGTATCTGCAGGATGATGTGCGTGCCTCGATGGATGTGCGCCGTGCCTTGAACCTGGCGTGGATGCCGCTGTCGCCGGAGACTCTGTTGCGCTCGCTGTTCTCGAAGCCGCACTATTTGGAGTCTGCGACTCGTGAACTGTCGAAGGCTGAGCGTGAGCTGCTGGCTCGCCCGGCGGATGCCCCTTTCACGGAGGCTGATGTTCCTCTGTTGGATGAGGCTGCTGAGCTTTTGGGTGATTTTTCGAAGGTGACCGGTGCGGCTGCTGCGGCTCGTGCTGCGGCGGAGCATCGCGCGAACCTTGAGAATGCGGCGAAGGCTCTGGAGAATGTTCACCAGTCGCTGGAGGATATTGGCGCTGATGGCGTGATTACTCCTGAGCAGATTGCGATGATGAATGAGGTTCGTGGCGAGCGTATGACTGCTGCGGCTGCGGCGTCGGCTGATCGTACGTGGGCGTATGGCCATATTGTGGTGGATGAGGCTCAGGAGCTCTCGCCCATGCAGTGGCGTCTGCTGATGCGTCGTTGCCCGATGAAGTCGTTCACGATTGTGGGCGATATTGCTCAGGCTTCTTCTGCTGCGGCTGCTTCCTCGTGGTCGCAGGCGTTGGAGCCGTTTGTGGGTGAGCGTTTCACCCTGGAGGAGCTGACGATTAATTACCGTACTCCGGCTCAGATTGCGGAGGCGGCGGTGTCGGTTGCTCAGGCTGCTGGCTATGAGGTGTCTGCGCCTCGTGCGGTGCGTGAGGGCCGTTGGGCTCCGCTGGTTCATGAGGTTGCCTCCGAGTCTGTTGTGGAGCAGACCGTGGCTGTGGTCAGCGAGGAGGTCGCTCATTCGGGTGGCGCTCTGATTGGTGTGGTGTGCCCGCCGAGCCTGTATGTTCAGACGGCTCAGGCTGTGGCTCGTGCTCATGCTGATCGTACGGGTACCGCGCAGACTGCGTTGGAGAATCAGGTGCTGGTTCTGACTCCGTGGGAGGCGAAGGGCCTGGAGTTTGACGTTGTGGTGATTGTTGAGCCGCAGCAGCTGATTGATGATGCTGATGGTGCTGTGGGTGACCTGTACGTGTCGATGACTCGTCCGACTCAGCGCCTGCACATGGTGGGTTCGCGGATGCCCGCGGGTCTGTAGCCTTGCGGCTCGTGTAGCCTCTATCTGTTATTTCTGTGAGCCGGTGCCGCACCGGTTTGGGCGCTCGCTTGGGTTTTTCTGAGCGTTTGGGCTGGTGCGGTGCTAGGCTTGTTACATATTTTGTTCGAGCGCCTTCGGGCGTTGTTACCTTGTGAATGGGAGAAGCATGTCTGCCGAGATCCTCAACGCGCAGCATAATGACGATACCTTCGAGAATATTTGGCAGGAGCTGAAGTGGCGCGGCCTGGTGCACGTGAGCACTGATGAGGCTGCTCTGGAGAAGGCGCTGAGCGAGGAGAGCCTGACTTTCTATACGGGTTATGATCCGACTGCGGCTTCTTTGCACCTGGGTCACCTGGTGCAGCTGCTGGTGATGCGTCGTCTGCAGCTGGCTGGTCACAAGCCGCTGGGTCTGGTGGGTGGTTTCACCGGTTTGATTGGTGATCCGCGTCAGACTTCTGAGCGTGTGCTGAACTCTCCTGAGGTTGTTGCTGAGTGGGTTAAGTCTCTGCGTGCTCAGATTGAGCGTTTCCTCTCTTTCGAGGGTGAGAACGCTGCCCGCATGGTGAATAACTTGGACTGGAGCGGTCAGATGTCTGCTCTGCAGTTGCTGCGCGATGTTGGTAAGCATTTCCGCGTGGGCACCATGGTGAAGAAGGAGATTGTTGCGAAGCGCCTGAACTCTGATGAGGGCATTTCGTACACCGAGTTTTCGTACCAGATTCTGCAGGGCCTGGACTTCTTGGAGCTGAACCGTCGTTTCGGTTGTACTCTGCAGACCGGTGGTTCTGACCAGTGGGGTAACCTGACGAGCGGTACCGAGCTGATTCGTAAGGTAGAGGGTAAGAGCGTTCACGCTATTGGTACTCCGCTGATTACTAACTCTGATGGCACTAAGTTCGGTAAGAGCGAGGGTAACGCTATTTGGCTGAACCCGCAGATGTGCTCGCCGTACGCTTTCTACCAGTTCTGGCTGAACACTGCGGATGCGGATGTGCTGGATCGTCTGAAGGTCTTTACGTTCTTGACTCGTGCTGAGATTGCTGAGTTTGCGGAGAAGGTTGAGAAGGAGCCGTTTAAGCGTGAGGCTCAGAAGACTCTGGCGTACCTGGTGACTTCGCTGGTTCACGGTACTGAGGCTACTGATCAGGCTGTGGCTGCTTCGGAGGCTTTGTTCGGTAAGGGCGATTTCGCTGCTCTGGATGAGGCTACCTTGGAGTCTGTGGTTGCTGAGCTTCCTTCGGCTAAGCTGTCCGAGGACCGTCTGGACATGATTTCTGTTCTGACTGAGCTGGGCTTTGCGAAGTCTAACTCTGAGGCTCGTCGCATTCTGAAGGAGGGCGGCGCTTCGGTGAACGGCGTGAAGGTTCAGGGCGAGGACGCAGCGATTTCTAAGGATGATCTGCTGCACGGTCGTTTTGCGATGGTTCGCCGTGGCAAGAAGAACCAGGGCGCTGTAGAGCTTGTTTAGTCTTTTCTGACTTTCTCTATACATATAGAGGGGGAGGGGTTCTTCTCTACTGAAGTATTCATTACTGAATGTTCGGTGGGGGAGTGCCCCTCCTTTTCTATTCCCTATATACGTTCTCTTTATATACAGAGCCCCTCCGTCAGGAGGGGCTCTTCTTGTATCGTTCTGCTACCCTCTGGCTCTGGGGTTTCTTGGTTTGTCTTTGTTGGCGAGGGCTTTGGGCGCCTTTCGACCCTGTTTTGGGGGTCCAGAGAGGGGAATTCGCAGATTTTTGAGGTTTCTAGAAGTTTTTTAAAGATTTTTTAGCACCCATAAAACGCACTGACTAGGTGTTTTGGTGTTTGTGAGGGTGTTTGAGACCCTTACAGAGTCGTACTTGTGGTCTACTTCACCCTATTTC
>NZ_CAUOUU010000022.1:0-14289 GCF_963507905.1 uncultured Rothia sp.
AGCATCAAGATGCCTCTGAATTTCTTGTATTTCCTCAGCGGTGAGAGCACCATCAAGATATTCATAAAGGTTTTTGAGTGTTGTGGAACAGGGGTTGCCGCCACAATCTTCGGTAAGTGCCGTGCTATTCTCGGGTGTTTGCTCTTCCATAGCAGACTCCTTTCTTCCGAGTTTATAAAACTGAGCCTATTTCTTCTTCGCCGCTTTTGCTTCGACCTTTGCGATAGTCGAAGGGCGTAAACCATTTTCGCGAGCATAATCCAGTAATTTTTCGCGCAGAATGCGGCGTCCGCGGTGCAGCCGCGACATGACCGTTCCTAATGGAATATCCATAATCTCGGCGATCTCTTTATATGAGAACCCCTCGACGTCGGAGTAGTACACCACCATGCGGAAGTCTTCGGTGAGTGAAGCGAGAGCCTGCCGTACTTCGGTGTCCGGGAGCGCATCCAGAGCCTCCATCTCGGCTGAGCGTAGCCCTGAAGCATCATGAGCGCCCGCTTGGGCTAACTGCCAGTCTTCGACGGATTCCGTATGTGCCTGCTGTGGCTCTCGCTGGCGTTTACGGTACAGATTAATGTACGTATTGGTCAGAATACGGTACAGCCACGCCTTGAGATTGGTACCTTGCCTGTACTGGTGAAAAGAGGCAAAGGCTTTCGTATACGTCTCTTGAACGAGGTCTTCGGCGTCTGCCGAATTCCTGCTCATGCGTAAGGCAGCGGCATAAAGCTGATCGACGTATTGCATGGCATCTGCAGTGAAGCGCTCACGTAATTCACGAGGTGTGAGAGTCGCCGTCGCTTCTGCGGCGTTGGACTCGCTCATAGGTGCTCTTTTCTGTCGCGTAATGACTTTTGGGGGCCTGTGTACAGCATACCTTCGTGTGAGGCTTCGGGGAATGTAACGGCTCGCTCGAATGAATTATTCCCGGTATCCGCAGTACGATCATTAGCTGAAAGGCCAGATAATTCGATAAAGCAAAACCCCGGTGAAAGACCACCGGGGCTTACGTATAGCAAGATACCTTATGCGTTGGGGCGCTTACCGTGGTTTGCGCCGCCCTTACGACGGTCCTTGCGCTTACGACCGCGCTTGCTCATCAGAGCCTCCTTATAGTGTTCATGGATGCACGCCCCACCTTCGCGGTGCGCGCTCCCTATTACCTGCCCTAGCAGAGGCGGTCACCGAAAACCGGTGCTCCACGCTATAAGGGCAACGCCGTCTATTTTTTCATAGAAACGGCATGATTGCATCTTGGAACCGGGATATGAGCTAAAAAACACGAACTTTCTTCGCATCAACTCACAGTCCCGCCCCGGGGGAGCAGGCTCTTAGCCGTGCTCAGGAATGTTCAGCCAGTTGTACCAGCCGCGGTGCAGAACCAGCCACGCCATCAGACCATAACCGGACTGACCCGGACGACCATCATTCGCAGCAAGATCGTTGCGCCACTGCTCGTGGTGAAGCAGCGGGTTGAACGTATCCACGTACACGTGGTTACGGCGGGTCACCACATCCGCATACGCCGCCGACAGGTCAGCGATACGGCGGTTACGCTCAGCGTCCAGGGTCGGCGGCGGGCCAACAACCAGAACCTTAATGTTGTTCTGCGACGCCATGTCCACAATGTTCGCTAGGTTCAAACGCGAACGAGCGCTAGTCAGACCCAAATCAATGTCAAAGGTCGACGGAGCAATAATGAGGCGGTTATCAGCACCGGGAACGAAGCGGCGGCGCGCCTCCTCGAACCAGCGTGCATTCAGCTGCTCGCTACCTTCATTGGGGGCGGCAAGGTTATATGCCGCAATGGATGCAGTGGTCTGCGGGGTGCGCGCCATAACGCGACCAAACCAGCCCAGGGTACGGGGGTCGCCAACACCGGCGAGCAGGTCATCGCCGACTGCCACAATTCGAATATTGCGTTGCTCCACGGAATTCTTTCTTCAGCAGGATGCGCCCGCCGTGAGAGGCGGCAAGGCACGTGAGTAATAGTCTTCATATCTAGGATAAGCGCTCTTGAGCCTCTTTTCGAACTTAATACCCTCTTCGGCAAGCATCCGAGACTAAAAAACCCGTCTGCCCACCAGAAACATCTGACGGGAAGACGGGTTGTGAAGAGCTAAAACCTTAGCAGTTTAGCCGTAGAAGCCCTTAGCCTTCGAAGACCTGCTTGAGCAGAGCCTCAGCCTCAGCGGCGTGCAACTTACCGGTACCAGCAGCCGGGGAAGCAGCTGCGGGGCGGGACGCAAGACGCATACGGCGGTCGATCAGCGGCTGCAGGTTCAGAGCCATGAACGGCCACTGACCCTGGTTAGCAGGCTCATCCTGAGCCCACACAACGTCGGTAGCGTTCGAGTACAGAGCCAGCTGCTCCTTGATCTCGCTCTCGGGCAGCGGGTACAGCTGCTCCACCGAGACAATAGCGGTCTTGGTGTCGCCGCGGCGCTCGCGCTCTGCTTCCAGATCGTAGTAGAGACGGCCGGACACGAAGACCAGACGCTCAACCTGAGCCGGGTTGATGCCCGAACGATCGCCAATCACCGGCTGGAACGAACCCTCGGTGAAGTCCTCGACGGAGGACGAAGCAGCCTTCAGACGCAGCAGCTGCTTGGGGGTAATCACCACGAGCGGCTTGTACGGACGGTGCTGAGCGTGGCGGCGCAGCAGGTGGAAGTGCGAAGCCGGGGTCGAGGGGCATGCAACAGTCATGTTGTTCTCAGCGCACAGCTGCAGGTAACGCTCAACACGAGCCGAGGAGTGGTCAGGACCCTGACCCTCGTAGCCGTGAGGAAGCAGCATAACCAGCGAGGAACGCTGGCCCCACTTCTGCTCGGAGGAGGACACGAACTCGTCAATGATGGTCTGAGCGCCGTTCGCGAAGTCACCGAACTGAGCCTCCCACACCACGAGCGAGTCGGGGCGCTCCACCGAGTAGCCGTACTCGAAGCCGAGAACGCCGTACTCAGAGAGGAAGGAGTTGTAGATACGGAACTTGCCCTGGTTCTCAGAGAGGTGCTCCAGCGGCGACCACTCTTCATCAGTGATGTGGTCGTGCAGAACAGCGTGACGCTGAACGAAGGTACCGCGCTGAACATCCTGACCGCTCATACGAACGTCAGTGCCCTCCATCAGCAACGAACCGAAGGCGAGCAGTTCACCCATACCCCAGTTCACGTTGCCGGTGCGGCCCATCTCAACGCGCTGCTCCATGAGCTTCTTCAGCTTCTTGTGGACGGTGAAGCCCTCAGGAGCCTTACCGAACGCATCAGCGATGTGCTGCAGAGTCTCACGGGAGATTGCAGTCTTACCGCCGTGAACGACCTCGGTGTTCTGCTGAGCAGCAGGCAGTTCCAGACCGGAAACGTGCGCGCCAGCAGGAGCCGGTGCCGAAGACTGAGTCTCGACGAAGATAGCGTCCAGCTTCGAGTGGTAGGAGTCCAGAACTTCGTCTGCCTCCTCCTGAGAGACATCGCCGCGACCGACCAGATCCTGTGCGTACAGGGTGCGGGTCGAGGGCAGGACATCAATATCCTGGTACATCTTCGGCTGGGTCATCGACGGATCGTCAGCCTCGTTGTGACCGCGGCGGCGGTAGCAAATCAGGTCAATGACAACGTCGCGACCGAAACGCTCACGGTACTCGAATGCCAGGCGTGCGGCGCGAACCACTGCATCCGGGTCATCAGCGTTGACGTGGAAGACCGGAGCCTTGGTCATACGCGCAATGTCGGAGGCGTGGGTTGCGGTGCGGCCGTCGTTCGGCAGGGTGGTGAAGCCAATCTGGTTGTTCACCACAACGTGCACGGTGCCGCCGGTGGTGTACGCCTTCAGGTCAGCCATCTGCAGGGTCTCCATGACGATACCCTGGCCAGCGAACGCTGCGTCACCGTGAATCAGAATCGGCAGGACCGGGTGGCCCTCAACGCCCTGCTCGCGGTAGACGTCCTGCTTAGCGCGGACGATACCCTCGAGCACGGTGTTTGCAGCCTCAAGGTGCGAGGGGTTAGCAGCCACGTACACCTGGGTCTGCTTACCGGAATCGGAGGTGAAGACACCCTCGGTACCGAGGTGGTACTTCACGTCACCGGAGCCACCCTCGTAGGGTGCTGCGGTGCCGGAGAACTCACGGAAAATCTGAGCGTAGGACTTACCAGCAATGTTGGTCAGCACGTTCAGGCGGCCGCGGTGTGCCATACCAATGGCAACGCCCTTCAGGTCGTTGTTAGCGGCCTTGTCCAGGACAGCGTCCAGCAGCGGAATCAGGGACTCGCCGCCCTCCAGGGAGAAGCGCTTCTGACCCAGGTACTTGGTCTGCAGGAAGTTCTCGAATGCCTCAGCCTCAACCAGCTTGGAGAGAACACGCAGCTGCTCCTCGCGGGTGGGCTTAGCGACGCCGCGCTCCAGGCGCTCCTGGAACCATGCGCGAACCTCGGGGTCCTCAGAGTACATGTACTCAACGGACAGGGAACCGGAGTATGCCTCGTGCAGGCGCTCCAGGATGGTGCGCAGCGGCAGACGCTCGGAACCGCCGAAGCCACCGGTCGGGTAGACACGGTCCAGGTCCCACAGGGTCAGACCGTAGTTCTCCAGCTTCAGGTCCGGGTGCGAACGCATCTTGTAGCCAACGGGGTTGGTTGCTGCGGTCAGGTGGCCGTGCACGCGGTACGCGTGAATCAGCTGCTGAATACGTGCAACCTTGGAAATTTCGTGAGCGTCATCGACGTGGTTGTCGCGTGCCCAACGAACCGGCTCGAAAGGAACCTTCAGGTCGCGGAAGATAGCGTCGTAGAAGTCGTCGCCACCGAGCAGGTAGTGCTCAACCAGCTTCAGGAACTCACCGGAACCTGCACCCTGAATGACGCGGTGGTCGTAGGTGCTGGTCAGGGTGATGATCTTGGACAGGCCCTGCTGGGTGATGAGCTTCTCGGACAGGCCGCGGAACTCAGCCGGGTACTCCAGTGCACCCACACCGATGATGGCTGCCTGGCCCTTGGAGAGGCGGGGCACCGAGTGGACGGTACCGATACCACCGGGGTTGGTCAGCGAAACAGTGGTGCCGCGGAAGTCCTCAATGGTTAGCGCGCCGTTACGGCCACGCTTAACGATGTCGTTGTACGCATCCCAGAACTCGCGGAAGCTCAGCTGCTCAGCACCCTTGAGGTTCGGAACGACCAGGTTACGGGAACCATCGGGGCGGGGCAGGTCAATAGCCAGACCAAAGTTCACGTGTGCGTTGTGGATTGCAACGGGCTTGCCCTTCTCGTCCACACCGTAGGTCACGTTCATCGAAGGCATCGCTGCCACTGCGCGAATCACAGCGTAACCAATGATGTGGGTGAAGGAGACCTTGCCGCCGCGGGTGCTTGCCAGGTACTTGTTGATGGCAGCACGGTTCTCAATGAGCAGCTTTGCGGGGACCGCACGAACGGTGGTTGCGGTGGGGACAGTCAGCGACTCTTCCATGGTCGTGACAACTGCCTTAGCAGGGCCGCGGAGGGGGACAATCTTGTCTTCAACAGGTTCCACAGGTTCAGCCTTCTTGGTAGCAGCGGGAGGGGTGGGGTTAGCAGGCGCAGCCGCAGGCTTCGGTGCCGCGGGGGCGGGAGTTGCTACAGGTGCGGCAGGTGCAGCCGGTGCGGCGGGTGCCGCAGCAGGAGCTGCACTAGCGGTACCGGCGCCTCCCAGCGCCTTGTCGATGGTCTCAAAAATGGGCCACCATGAAGGGTCCACGAGGTTCTTGTCCTTCTGGTAACGCTCGTACTGTTCTTCAACGAACCATTCGTTACCGGCAAATTCCTCAGGCACCAGATGTTCTGGCAGATTGGGCACGTTAAACGCCTCTTCCAATTAGTGTGAATTTATCCGTCGCGTCCGGGACTCTCCCCGGCATAGACGACCCGCGTCTTCGAGGGGCGAATCATCACGCTGAGCATGTGCGCATCGCCTAAGATGGTGGCCGTATGTGCGGGGTGTGCACCGTACAAACCTGCCTAGCGTGCCGTGAACGTCGGGGTTCATCCGCTTGCATGGCGGCACACTCATGCTCCTATGTATAAGTGTAAAGAGAAGCACGGTGAACTTTCCAGCTCATCGCGCCATATCCGCAATGCAATTTTTCACTGTACGCGGTTCAAACGGTATTGAGGGTGCGCGCGGCTCACGCGTGTGCCTGTGAGCGGGCGCCCTAAGACGGGGGATAAGGGCGAAACCTTCGCTAAAATATTGGGTATGGATGACCCTTTGAGTAAGACCCCGAATACTAGTCAACGCAGAATACTGCCCGAATACTCGGCGCTCCGTACCGTGATGTTCCGTGCAGCTACCCGTGAAAACAACCCGCTTTCGAGTGCCCAGCATCTGGACACCTCCCGCGCGGTGGTGCTTCACCAGAACCGAGTCGCCGCACACCAGTCGATGGAGGCGGTGGCTGAGTGGATCTAATCCTCCTGCTCATCGGCCTACTCCTCATCCTGGGAACGGGCTTCTTCGTTGCCGTAGAGTTCTCCCTCGTGGCGCTCGAAACCGCCACCGTACAGCAGGCAAAGGACTCCGGCGATAAAGCCGCCGACGCTGTCCTGCGCTGCCTCAAGACGCTCTCCACCCAGCTCTCCAGCTGCCAGATTGGCATCACCATCACCACGCTGCTGACCGGTTACACCCTCGATTCCGCCATCAAGGCGCTCACCACCGGCGCCATCAACAGCATGGGACTGCCCACCAGCGTGACCGACGTGCTCACCCTGGTGCTAGCGATGCTCATCGCAACCCTGCTCTCTATGGTCGTCGGTGAGTTGCTCCCCAAGGGCCTCGCCATTGCCGAACCCTACGACGTGGCACGCCGAGTTGCCCCCGCGCAGCTCGCCTTCACCCGCATCATGTCCCCGCTTGTGCGCGTCATGAACGGCTCCGCCAACTGGATTCTCGGACGCTTCGGTATGGAAGCCAAAGAAGAACTCTCCGCGGCACGCACCCCCGAGGAGCTCTCCTCCATGGTGCGCCGCTCCGCAGAAGAAGGCACCCTCGACTCCGATGCGGCACGCTTCGTGGACCGCACTCTACGCTTCTCCGAGCTGACCGCCTCCGAAGTGATGACCCCGCGTGGACAGGTCGCCATGCTCGAAGACACCGCCCCCGTTGCCGAAGTCATCAAATTGGCACGCTCCACCGGCCACTCCCGATTCCCGCTCTACAAGGGCGACCACGACAACATCGTGGGTGTCGTGCACGTGAAGAAGGCAGTCGGCGTGCCCCCTGAGGTTCGTGAAACCCTCGAAGCCGGAGCTCTCGCAGAAGACGTGCTGCAGGTCCCCGAAACCCTGCACCTGGACGCGCTGCTCACCCAGCTGCGCCAGGGTGCCCTGCAGCTCGCCGTGGTCCTCGATGAATACGGTGGAACCGCAGGCATCGCAACCCTCGAAGACCTCGTCGAAGAAATCGTCGGCGAAGTCTCCGACGAACACGACCGCGGCCGCACCGAACGCCCCCTACGCTACGGCAACGGCGACTGGGTGTTCTCCGGCCTGCGCCGACCCGACGAAATCAACGCGCTCATCCCCGGACTCGAGGTTGAGGAAAGCCCCGAATACGAAACCGTCGGCGGCTTCATGATGGAACGGCTCGGCCGCATCCCCGAAGTAGGCGACAGCGTCCCCGTATCCTGCGGCACCCTGCGCGTGGACACCCTCGAAGGCCGCCGCGTGGACCGCATCCGATTCACCCCCGCACCTAGCGCACAGGAACAGACCGAGAAGGGAGGCCGCGCATGAACGACTGGGTAGCCATCGCACTGCTCGTCATTCTGCTCGCCGGTAACGCCTTCTTCGTCGCCGGTGAATTCGCCATCATGTCCACCCGACGAGCACAAATCGACCCGCTCGCCGAAGAAGGCAACAAGCGAGCGCAGACCGTTATCTACGCGCTAGAGAATGTCTCGCTCATGCTCGCCACCTGCCAGCTGGGCATCACCATCTGCTCGCTGCTGATTCTGAACGTCTCAGAACCGGCACTGCACCACATGCTGGAGGTGCCCCTGCACCTGGTCGGCCTGCCCCATGCGATCGTGGACGTAATCGCCTTCGGCATCACCCTGATCCTGGTCACCTACCTGCACGTGATCTTCGGCGAGATGGTTCCCAAGAACGCCGCCGTGACCCTCGCCGCCCGCGGTGTGGCTCTCTGGATCGTGCCGACCCTGGTGACCTTCTCCAAGATCTTCGCCCCCGTAGTCGCCCTGCTGAACAACCTGTCCAATAAGCTGCTGGCGCTCATGAAAGTCGATGCGAAGGACGAAGTCGCCTCCACCTTCACCCTGGGCGAGCTGCAGACCATCGTGGCAACCTCAACCGCGGAAGGCACCGTGGAGGACGACGCCGGCGTGATTGAAAGCGCCCTTGAATTCACCGAGAAGGACGTCTACGAAATCATGGTGCCCGGCGATAAGCTCGTCACCCTGCCCTTCGGCAGCACCCCCGCCGAACTGGAACGTGCCGTGGCACGCAGCGGCTACTCCCGCTTCGTCATTACCGACAGCGACGGAACCTACATGGGCTACCTGCACGTGAAGGACGCCCTCGCCATCGCCCCCGAGCGGTTCGAGGAGCCCTTCCCCTGGTACAAGCTGCGTTCCCTGGACACGCTCACCCCGACCACCGATATTGACGATGCGCTCGCCTCCATGCAGCGTAGCCGAACCCATATCGCGCAGGTTATGGATGAGCACGGCACCACCCTCGGTGTGGTCTTCCTCGAAGACGTGCTGGAGGAGCTCGTCGGCGAAATCAACGACACCACCCAGGACGCGGTGCGTGAGCGTGTACGCCGACAGCAGGCGCGCGAAGCCCAGTAATAAGCCCAGTAATAAGCCCAGTAGCCGCATCGTGAGATATCCCGAATAAAACGGGAGAATCTTGAACACACAGCCCGCCCGGTGCCCTCGTCAAGGAGAGCGCGGGGCTGGCTGTTTTGCGGTCAAAAACGGCTTATGGATGCACCCAAGGGGCACTCTCAGACGGCGGGATGAAGCGGCAGTATAAAGTAGCGGTGGGGGAGCGCAGTAGGCTGAGCTAACTATCCCTGTTGCATAAGCTACTGACAGGGAAAAGGGTTGCCTAACAGTACCCAAATGACACCAATAAAGAGTTGTTTATACGGGTGTGCGCATGATGTAGTTAAGAAACCTACAGACTAGAACGAAACCGAAAGAGAGCCCTCATGTCGCACCCGAAGATCACCCGCAAGCACTTCCTCACCGCAATGGGCTCACTCGCCGCGTCCTCCCTGCTGCTGGCAGGCTGCGCAACCGAGAACAAGACCTCCTCCGGTTCGTCCTCCTCGGCTGGCTCCAACGGCAAGGTGAAGGTTGTCGCCTCCACCGACGTCTACGCAGACATCGCCAAGCAGGTCGGCGGCGACTACGTTGAGGTGACCGCGCTGATTGCCTCCACCAGCACCGACCCCCACTCCTACGAGGCCACCAGCGCTGACCGCCTCAAGGCGAAGGACGCATCCCTGATCGTCATCAACGGCGCAGGCTACGACCTGTTCCTCGAAGACCTCGCCGGCAAGGACAACACCTCCCAGAAGATCGTGAACGCGGTCAAGGTCAGCGGCAAGCTCACCGACGCCGAATACACCCACCTGGTCGAGGACCACCGCGGCGGCGAACACCACGAAGACGGCGGCGACCACGCCCACGCACACGAGTTCAACGAGCACCTGTGGTACGACTTCGAAACCATGAAGAAGGTCGCCCAGCAGATTGCTGAAGAGCTCGCAGGCCTCGACTCCGCACACGCTGAGGCATTCCGCACCAACGCATCCACCTTCTCCAAGGAACTGGACGCACTGGACACCACCGCTAAGGCAATCGCCGGCGAGGGCAAGAAGTACCTGTCCACCGAGCCCGTGCCGGACTACCTGATTTCCTCCACCGGTGCAGAGAACGCAACCCCCAGCGAATTCGCTGAAGCAGCCGAAGCCGGTAACGACGTTCCCGCCCTCGTCCTGAAGGAAACCAAGGACATGGTCACCGAGAAGAAGGTCCAGCTGCTCGCCTACAACGAGCAGACCTCCACCTCCCAGACCAATGAGGTGCTGCAGGCAGCTAAGGACGCCTCGGTGAACTACGTATCCTTCACCGAAACCCTGCCCGAGAACACCAACTACCTGGCATGGATGAAGACCAACGTCAGCAACCTCGAAAAGGCGCTCTCCTAAGTGACTGACAACAATAACGGTGCCACCCCCGCGATTTCCATTCGCGGGGGTAGCCTCGCTTTCGGGGCCCGCACCCTCTGGAAAGATCTAACCCTCGACATCGGCGCTGGCGAGTACTTCGCCGTGCTCGGACCCAACGGCTCCGGCAAGTCCACCTTCCTGAAGGTCGTTCTCGGCCTGACCGGACTCAACGCCGGCGAGATTTCGGTGCTCGGCAAACCCGCACGCCTGGGCAACGCCGGCGTCGGCTACGTGCCGCAGCAGAAGTCCATCCCCACCTCCACCCCGATGCGCGCCCGCGACCTCGTGGGACTGGGCGTAGACGGGCATCGCTGGGGCATCCGCCTGCACGGCCGCAAATACCGCGCCAAGGTCGACGAACTCCTCGAAGCCGTCGGCGCGACCGAGTACGCGAACGTCCCGGTGGGCCTGCTCTCCGGCGGTGAGCAGCAGCGCCTACGCATTGCCCAGGCGCTCGCGAACGACCCAAAGATTCTGCTGGCCGATGAGGCGCTCCTCTCCCTGGATCTCAACCACCAGTACGCGGTGGCTGAGCTGATTCACCGGTTCAACCGTGAACGCGGCGTGGCGGTGGTGTTCGTGACCCACGAAATCAACCCCATTATTGAGCATGTGGATCGTGTGCTCTACCTGGCGAACGGCAGGTTCACGGTCGGCTCGGTGGAAGAGGTCATGACGAGCGAGACCCTCACCTCCCTGTATGGAACCCCGGTGAGCGTGCTCAAGTCCAACGGCCGCTACGTGGTGGTGGGCGAGACCCACGCCAGCGACCACTGCCATATTGAGGGCACCGACCAGAACGTTCACGGATCCCACCTGAAGTCTGGCCCGTCCGAGACGCAGCGCACCCTACACCTTCCGGGAGGAACCACTCGATGACCATTCTTGCTTCCCTTCCCGCCCTGGCTCCGGTTGCCGCCGCGCAGAATGATTTGCTGTCCCGCATCTTCGTTTTTGACCGCTACGGCGAGCTGCTGCACATGCTGCAGAACTCCATTTTTGCTGGCGCCGTGCTGGGCCTTATTGGTGGTTTCGTCGGCATTTTCGTGATGATGCGCGACCACGCCTTCGCGGTGCACGGCATCTCTGAAATGTCTTTTGCAGGTGCCGCCCTGGCGTTGCTGCTCGGCTATGACGTGGTGACCGGCTCCATGGTTGGTTCGATTGCCTCGGCTCTGCTGATTGCCTTTCTGGGTTCTAAAGCGAGCAATTCGAACTCGGTCATTGGTGCGCTCATGCCGTTCGGCCTGGGTCTAGGTATTCTTTTCCTTTCCCTGTACCAGGGTCGTAGCGCGAATAAGTTCGGTCTGCTGACCGGTCAGATCGTGTCTGTGGATGCCGACCAGCTGCACACCATGATTATTGGTGCGGTGGTTATTATTTCCCTGCTGGTGATGGTGTGGCGTCCGCTGAGTTTCGCCTCCCTGGACCCGGAGGTTGCGCGCGCTAAGGGCGTGCCGATGCGCTTCCTATCCCTGGTGTTCATGGTGATTCTGGGTATTGCTGTGGCGCTGTCGGTGCAGGTGGTCGGTTCGCTGCTGGTGCTGGCGCTGCTGATTACTCCGGCGGCTGCGGCGATGCAGGTGACGGCTTCTCCGGTGCGCACGCTGATCCTGTCGGTGCTGTTTGCGGAGGCGTCCATTGTGGGTGGTATTCTGCTGGCTCTTGCCGGTTCGCTGCCGATTAGCCCCTACGTGACCAGTATTTCCTTCCTGATTTATGTGGTGTGCCGTGTAATTGGTGGCGTGAAGCGTCGCCATAGCGCGTCGGGCCGCCAGCTGACTGAGAAGGCGTAGGAACTATAAGAAAGAGCCCCACCTCGGGAATGAGGTGGGGCTCTTTCGTTGTCGTGCATAGGTGCCGCGGTGAAGGGGGATGTCCCGGTGCGGCGTGGGCTTAGTCTGCGTGGGGTTGTGTAGCCCTGTCCAGATGCCCTGTGTGTCGTGCTGTGGTGGCGTCAAAGATCTTTGAAAGCGCCGTATCCTTCAGTGAGAAGGTTTTCCTCCTGAATGGGGGATAGCTCCTCAGAATGAGGGGCTTAGGGGTTGCGGCTTAGCCTGCAATGTTAGCGTGTAGCGTTAGCGTGCAGTGCCGCCCTGCGATTCTTCCTCGCGACGTGCCAAAGTGCAGTCCGGGCAGTAACCGGTCACTTCAACCACGTGCTCCAGCTCCGAGAAGCCGTGCTGCTTGCCCATGGCTAGTGCCCAGTCCTCAAGGGCGGGTGCTTCCAGCTCAATGGCGGTGCCGCATCGGCGGCAGAGCAGGTGGTGGTGGTGATCTTTCACCCGGCAGTGGCGGTACAGGGTCTCACCCTCAATACCCTTGACCGAGTCCAGCTCACCGGCGTTAGCCAGCGACTGCAGCACGCGGTAGGTGGTTGCGAGAGAGACCTGTTCCTTGCGGTTCGCGAGGGTCAGGTGCAGATCCTGTGCTGAGATGAAATCGCCGAGCTCTTCCATGGTCGCCTTGATGATGCGACGCTGGCGGGTATTTCGGGCTTCGGCGGGCTTCGTAATTCTCCGTACGGGAATATGAGTGTCCATTGCTGAACCTTTCGGGGTGGAGATCCGCCCCATTGTGTGGTCGATCTTGTCTTACGACTTTACACTAGAGGCGTTCAAAAGGTGGTTGATTTGCGGCTTATCTCAAAAGTTGAAGCCGCCTCGGGGCGGGTGCGGAGGTTCGCGGTAGACTAAAACTATGAAGATGACGAAGTACACCCACTCATGTATCCGCCTTGAGAATGAGGGGCGCACCCTCGTTCTTGACCCCGGTAACTTTGCCGCTGAAGGCGAGCATGCCACCGCGCTGGAAGGCGCTGATTACCTGTTCGTGACCCATGCGCATCCGGATCATTTTGATGGCCCGTCGGTGCTGCCGCTGATTGCTCAGCGCGCCGAGTCGCAGACCCCGCTGAAGATTTGGGCTCCCGAGGCTGTTGCCCAGGTCATTAAGGAGGCTGTGCCCGCCGCCGAGGTCACTGTTGTTTCCGCTGATTCTGAGTTCAGCATCCCCGGTTTTGAGGTGAAGACCTTTGGTGGTCAGCACGCCCTGATTCACCCGCTGATTCAGACCATCGCCAATGTTGGCTATCTGATTAACGATGCCGTGTACCACCCCGGCGATTCGCTGGTGGTTCCTCACCGCGTGCGTGCGAATACTGTTCTGGTGCCGATTCACGCGCCCTGGTCGAAGGTTCAGGAAGTCATCGATTTTGTGATTGCGACCGGCGCTCAGCGTGTGGTTCCGATTCACAACGGCATGATTAACCAGAACGGCACCGGCATTATTGAGGGCCTGGTGACGAACTTCAGCGCGAAGTACGGCACTGAGCTGAAGCACCTGAACCCCGGTGAGAGCATTGAGGTTGAGGCGTAAGCCTGACCGTTGAGCTTCAACCGCGCCGATGACGGCGCATGAAGGAGAGTATTGTGAGCACGATTTTTACCAAGATTATTGACGGCGAGATTCCCGGTCGCTTCGTCTGGAAGGATGACCAGTGCGTGGCGTTCATGGACATCATGCCCCTGTCGGAAGGTCACCTGCTGCTCGTTCCCCGCGCGGAGATTGACCGCTGGCCCGACCTGCCGGCTGAGCTGGCAGCGCACCTGTTCGCTGTGGCGCACAAGATTTCTGGTGCCCTGGACCAGGCCTTTGATAAGGACCGTGTGGCTCTGATGATTGCGGGCTTCGACGTTCCGCACACCCACATCCACCTGTTCCCGGCTGACGGCATGGCTGAATACGATCCCGCTAACGCGAAGAAGGACGCAACCGCCGAAGAGCTGGACGCGGCCGCTGGGAAGGTGCGTGCCGCCCTGCGCGAGCGCGGCCACGGAGAGTTCGTGCCCGAGGCGTAGGCGCCGTTTGTAGCGCGCGTATCAACGCGAAGGAGCCGCCCTCTACAGATCTGTAGAGGGCGGCTCCCTCGTTGCTAGCTATATCCCGTTGCTATATCCCGCTGGGGGGGGGGGGGAAAACGATACCCCCCCACCTTTTCAGCCCTGGGAATCCCCTCCCCCCGGCCCCCTGTGTAAAGTTTCGCGGAGG
>NZ_CAUOUU010000023.1:0-10517 GCF_963507905.1 uncultured Rothia sp.
CCGGTCAGAACCTTCCAGAACTCCACCACCGGGAAGTCCGGGTCCTTCTGCTGAATCTCGCCCTCAATGCGGGTCTGCGGCGGGAACTCAACAAACACGGTGGAGCGGTCCAGAATTTCGCTTTCCAGCTCAGTCTTGCCGGGGCAGTCGCCACCAATAGCGTTCAGGTGCACGCCGGGCTTCACCTGGCGGTCCAGCAGAACCTTCGCCTGCTGCTTATCGGCGGTGCAGGTGGTAATAATGTCTGCACCCTCAACAGCCTCATCCACGTCCTTAGCCAGGTGGATGCGGAAGCCCAGCGGCTCCAGGTTGCGGCGGAACTTCTCCATCGCGTGCGGGTCAATGTCGTAGACGGACAGGTCCTCAATGCCGAGCACCGCGCGCATACCCAGCGCCTGGAACTCAGACTGCGAGCCGGTACCAATCATCGCCATCTTCTTCGAATCCTTGCGCGCCAGGTGCTTAGCAACCATGGCGGACACGCCGGCGGTACGCAGCGCGGTCAGCAGGGTCATCTCAGCCAGGAACACCGGGTAGCCGTTATCCACGTCAGCGAGCAGACCGAACGCGGTCACCGTCTGGAAGCCGCGTGCCGGGTTTGACGGGTGGCCGTTCACGTACTTGAAGGAGTAGGTGATGTTGTCGGAGGTGGGCATCAGCTCAATCACACCGAAGGGGGTGTGGGAGGCGACGCGCGGAATCTTGTCGAAGCTCTGCCACTTCTTGAAGTCTTCTTCGAGGAAGTCGACCATGCCGGCAATGATGTTGCCTACGCCGTCCTTCTGAATCCACTTCGCCATCGAGGCGACGTCAACAAATTCCACCGCGTGTGCGCTAGGACGTTCAGTCATGATTTTCTCCTTTGAATATCTGCACAAAACTTCTTTGTGCATCTGGTGGTCACTGTGGATATCTATTATCTCAAAATATATTGCAGGACACACCGTATTAGAAATGCTGTAAATATGTACTTTGCTTGATGTATTACACGGATGTAATACGGAAGCGAACACGGAAAGACGTGCAGGGAGGGGGTTCTAGAGACTATTGGCTAGAGTCTATTGGTGAGGGTCTAGCGGCTGGGGTCTAGAACCCCCTCATTGCCGTCACCGGGATTGGAGGCAACCGGTCGGGTTAGTGGCCCTTCGGGTTGTCCTCGTCCTCAATGTCCAGTTCACCCAGGTCAATGTGGGTACGAGGCTCCGAAACGAGCTTCTTCACCACGGGGCGGGCCGCAATCACAGGCACGGAACCGGTGTAGCCTTCACGGACGCGAGCAATCTCGTTGACGCGGTCACGAACCGTGTACCAGCCGATAATCAGCAGCGGGATAACCAGCAGCAGCGATGCCAGGGTGTAGGTGCCGACCGGGTAATCCAGAGCCATCAGCACCAGCACAATAGCCAGGAAGGCCATCACAGCCCAGTCGCTGAAACGACCGCCGGGTGCACGGTAGTTGGGGCGCTTGTACTTGCCCTCACCGACCAGCTTCAGATACTTCTGGTGCGACATAGCGATAGCCGCCCAGCTAGCCATGGTGCCCACGGATGCGATGTTCAGCACGACCTCGAACGCCTGCTCGGGAACGAAGAAGTTCAGCACAACACCGAAGAGGCCAATCACACCGGTCAGCAGAATACCTGCCACCGGAACGCCGGAGCGGGATACCTTGGTGGTGAACTTCGGTGCCGAACCTGCAACACCCATCGAGTGGAGGATACGGCCGGTGGAGTACAGGCCAGCGTTCAGCGAGGAAGCAGCCGCGGTAATAACGACCAGCTGCATAATCGGTGCGGTACCGTCAATGCCGATAGCGTCGAAGAAGGTCACGAACGGCGACTCTGCGTCCTTGTATGCGGTGTAGGGCATGAGCAGGCAGAGCAGAACCACGGAACCAACGTAGAAGATCGCGATACGCCAGATCACGGTGTTGATAGCGCGGGGGATAACCTTCTCAACGTTCTTGGTTTCACCACTGGTGGTGCCGACCAGCTCAATACCGGCGTAGGCGAACACAACGCCCTGAACCACGATAAGAGCGGGAAGAATGCCGTTGGGGAAGAAGCCGTCATTGGCAGCGATGAGTTCAAGGCCGGGGCGGACGCCGTTGATGGGTTCACCGAAGACCAGGTACCAGATACCTACCGCCATGAAGGACAGCAGGGCAAGAATCTTAATGAGCGCGAACCAGAATTCCAGCTCACCGAAGAGCTTCACGGAGATAAGGTTCAGAGCCACGGTGACGATAACGACGATGAATGCGCTAAGCCACTGAGGAATATCTGCGAAGAACTGGTTGTATCGACCGAACCAGCTGATGTAGATAGCGATAGCGGTGGCGTCTGCAACGGCGGTCATTGCCCAGTTCAGCCAGTACAGCCATCCGGATACGAATGCGGCCTTTTCGCCGTAGAATTCGCGGGTGTAGGAGACGAAGGAGCCCGAGGAGGGGCGGTGAAGGATCAGCTCGCCGAGGGCTCGAAGGATCAGGTAGCCGAAGAAGCCGATGACGGCGTAGATAACGGCGAGCATGGGGCCTGCGTCCTGCAGGCGGCTACCGGTGCCCAGGAACAGGCCGGTACCGATAGCGGAACCGATGGCGATCATCTGGAGCTGACGTGCGCCAAGCCCCTTGTGGAAGCCTTCCTGTTCGTGTGCGAACGGGTCATCTGTGGGGGGCTTAGTGTACTGATCCGCTACAGAAGTCTGCGGGTTCTTGTTCGGTGAGGTGCTCACGCTATACCTCCTTGGATAGTTACGTCTGAAGCACGTGCTACACGAAATGTGGTTGGGAACACGCCTGTGAGTTGTAACGACTATAGCACGGCAATTTGACTAAATATAACCCGCATCACGTAACAATTTATATACATATAATGCATATCTTATAAATATATTTGGTTCATGTTGTATTGTGTGGTTTTCATTGTTTTGTGAAATAGATTAATTGAACCCCGAGTCCAAAAAATCAATTACCCCACCACCGCACAGCACAAGAGCACCCACAACGGGGTGCTCTCACAACCTATTCAAAACAGGGACCTAGCCCTCCATCAGGCGGTCAATCTTCGCCCGCAACGCACGCTCACGACGATTCAACCACCACCAGCTCGGCCAACGCATCAACGACTTACGACCCACCTGCACGACCGAGGGGAGCTTCGCCTCCGCAAGCGCCACATCAATCTCATGGTCGCTCGCCCCCTCATCACGCATTTTCTCCATCAACTCAAGGGATTTCGCCATATCGCCGTGCCCCAAAACATGCCGACTCTTACGCTCCAGAACCTCATCCAACTGGGCACGCACGGGCGCAATAGCCGCCGCATTCGGATGCTCACGCTCAGCACGACGCTGCGCCTGGCGGGCACGCTTCTCACGTTTCGCGTCGAGCTGTTTTGGATTATTTTTAGCGCTCGCCTTGCTCATGGGAGGTTCCTTTCGTCGCGTCCGGGTGATGTGTACGCTGGCCTGCACGCACAGAAGACATCAAGTCATTAACACCTCTACTTTACCGCGGTATTTCGCGGAAATTTCGCTGCAGTAAACCCAAAAAAACCCACAAAAAATTAACGATAAATAAGTCGTATCTTGGTAAAATAGTGCGAGTAGGAGGCGTCTCGCGCGCCAACAAAATATGGTGAACCGGCCCAACATTGGTAACCGGTCGCATCTATCCAAGGAGTCAGCATATGGCTATTGCAACCCCCGAAGTTTACGCAGAAATGCTGCAGACCGCGAAGGAAAAGGGCTTCGCGTACCCCGCAGTGAACGTGACCTCCTCCCAGACCCTGAATGCTGCAATCCGCGGCTTCGCAGAGGCTGGCTCGGACGGCATCATCCAGGCATCCACCGGTGGTGCAGCATACTGGTCCGGCGCTTCCAAGAAGGACATGGTCGTTGGCTCCCTGGCCTTCGCAGCATACGCACGCGAAGTTGCTAAGCAGTACGACGTGAACATTGCACTGCACACCGATCACTGCCCCAAGGACAAGCTGGACGGCTTCGTTCTGCCCCTGCTGGCAGAGTCCGAGAAGGCTGTTGCTCGCGGTGAAGACCCCATCTTCAACTCCCACATGTGGGACGGCTCCGCAATCGACCTGGACGAGAACCTGAAGATTGCTGCTGAGCTGATCGAGCGTACCTCCAAGGCAAAGCTCGTTCTCGAGGTTGAGATTGGTGCCGTTGGTGGCGAGGAAGACGGCGTTGAAGGCGCTATCGACGACTCCCTGTACACCACCGTTGCAGACGCAATCAAGACCGTTGAGGCAATCGGCCTGGGCGAGAAGGGCACCTACATGGCTGCTCTGACCTTCGGTAACGTTCACGGCGTGTACAAGCCCGGTAACGTTCACCTGCGCCCCGAGCTGCTCAAGGAAATCCAGACCGAGGTCGGCGCTAAGTACGGCAAGGGCGACAAGCCCTTCTACCTGGTCTTCCACGGTGGCTCCGGCTCCACCGAGCAGGAGATTGCAGACGCAGTGTCCTACGGTGTTATCAAGATGAACATCGACACCGACACCCAGTATGCATTCACCCGCCCCGTTGCTGGCCACATGTTCAGCAACTACGACGGTGTGCTGAAGGTTGACGGCGAGGTCGGCAACAAGAAGACCTACGACCCCCGCGTTTGGGGTGCAGCTGCAGAGGCAGGCATGGCCGCACGCGTGGTCGAGGCTTGCCAGCAGCTCGGTTCCGTCGGTACCTCCATCAAGTAAGGTACTGTTCGCCCGCCGCGGCTCCTGTAGCCGCTGCCGGGTGTGAACCTAAGCTTCGTTAAGCGAAAGCGGTGCCCGCTTCCTCATCATGAGGAGGCGGGCACCGCTCTTTGTTTATGCAGTTCTTTGGGTGCGCAGTTTAGAACCGGGTGAGTCGGGCGCTCGTTGCCGGCAGGGGTGGGTTTACTTGCCGCCGCAGCCGCAACCACCGCATCCGCAGCCGCCGGACTTCACAGCCACCGAACCGGAGGTGGGGATACCGTCGCCGGTGTCGCCACCCATGAGGTTCACGCGGTTGCCAATCTCGGGGCCGCCGACCGGCTGGGGTGCCTTACCCGCCAGGGTTGCCGCGAAACCGGCGGGCTCCGCCAGGGGGCTCAGGTTCGGAATCATCGACGCCGCCGGGGAGCCGGAGGGGCCGCACGCAGCAGCTGCCGCGTTAGCCTTCGGCTGGGCGACCAGGTGGGCGCGCGCAAAACGCTTAATCTGCTCGGCGGTCGGGTAGGAGAAGGACACCTTCACCTCACCGTTGACGAGCATGAGCGGCAGAACCTCGCGGCCGTTCATCTCAATCTGCTCCGCCACGGGGGCGCACTCTTCAAATGCGGAAGGGTAGGAGTCGGTGGAGTACACCTCAATGTCCACGCCCGAATCCAGCGCCTCCTGCGCGGCACCCAGGAACTCGGAGCGCTCCATATCCTGCGGATCCTCCGGGTTCTCGCCGGGACCCGGAATAAATACTTCAAGAACGGTCTCAGCCGCTTCAGTCATCAGTTTTTAGCCTTTTCTCTCTTATGGGCACCGGCTCGGGGGAGGGGTGCCAGTCCTTCACTAAGTGTACTCGCGACCTCAAGAGTGCAGAAGTGTGAGTTGAAGTTCCAGATTTGCGGAATATTTGCAGAATTCGAGTCGAATGACCCTCAGCTCGTGAGCTACGGGTTTAGGTGTTGTATTCTGAGTGCATATGCACCGGAGTGTGCGAACCCTGCAAATCAGGCAGGCGTCGCCCGGTGTGAAACCAAGAAGGCAACGACGCCCGCATCCGACGCGGACGCATCAGCGCTACAAATACACGCTATTCATAGCGCCACACGACCAGAAGGAGCATATATGTTCGGTTTCGGCAAGAAGAAGAAGGAAGCTGCCGCACAGGAAGCATCGTCCGCAGACGTCTACGTCGCACCTGTTACCGGCGAGTACCTGCCGCTGAGCGAAGTCTCCGACCCCGTTTTCTCTCAGGGCGTTATGGGCGACGGCTACGCAGTGAACCCCACCGCAGGCACCATCGTCGCACCCGTTGCAGGCACCATCGCACTGATTCAGGACACCCTGCACGCATTCATGCTCCGCACCGAAAACGGCGGCGAGGTACTGGTACACATCGGTATCGACACCGTTGAGCTCGGTGGCGAAGGCTTCACCAAGATCGCTAACGTAGGCGACAAGGTTGAGGCAGGCGCCCCCATCATCGAGGTAGACTGGGCAGCAATCGAGGGTCGCATCCCCTCCAAGGAAACCATGGTGATGATCACCAACACCGCAAAGTTCAACATCTCCAAGGACTCTGAGTCCCGCCGCCCCGTCGCAGCCGGTGACCGCGTCGCTCAGGCATCCAAGAAGTAAGCTGAACCAGCGAAAATAGCTCAGCTTCAATAAGGGTGAATACCCTTTGAAAAACGTTTAACGCAAAAGGTCGCGTCCTGCAGGCTCAATCAGTCTACAGGTGCGGCCTTTTTCGTTACGCGAGAAATTTTTTAACGCCATATGAAATGCCGCTATTAAAAGCGGCGGAAAAGGAGGAACACAATCACCCGCATTACACGGCGGGCAAGAATGAGGCGCACATAATACCCTATTTGCCTGTGAACGTAGTGAATTACCGATAAAAAATCGTTATGCTACTTAGAGTTGCAGTTTGAGTTGAGAGAATCCGGACCCTCAGCTATAACCAAAACTTCAATGACCAACCACACACATTACGCTCAACTCATAAACGAAAAAAGGACCACTACGGTGACTGCATTCCCGAAGACCTCTAAGAATCTGAGCCGCCGCGGCTTCATCGGTGCCTCCGCACTGGCACCCGCCGCCCTCATGCTCCAGGCAGGCGAAGCCCACGCCGCAGCCAACACCCGCGCACAGCTCGCGGCAGTACACAGCGGCTCCCCCGCACATCAGCTGCTCTACAAGACCGATGAATTCTTCATCGCCCACCGCGGCGCCGGCAACATCAGCCCCGAGCACACCGCCTACGCCTACGCAGAATCCGTACGCCGAGGCGCCCTCGCCGTCGAAATTTCTGTACGCACCACCAGCGACGGCCAGTTCGTCTGCATGCACGACACCAACATCAAGCGCACTACCGGTGCGTCCATGGACGTGCGCGGCCACACCCTCGCCGAACTGCGCCAGTACAAGGTCAACATGCGCAAGAACCTGGGCGAAAAGACCGACCTGTACAACATCCCCACCCTCGAAGAGGCCATCGCCGCGGTTGACGCCGTACCCGCAGGCGGCGAATACGCCTCCGTCGGCGGCAAGAAGGTCGTGCTGTTCCTCGAAGCGAAGGACGGCCCCGCACAGGCAGGCCTGATCAAGTTCATCACCGAACGCGGCCTGCAGCGCCGCACCGTCATCAAGATGTACCGCGACGGCAACGGCGGCTTCAACCCCACCTCCAAGTACCTCAAGCTCGCCAACTCCGCAGGCTGCGGCACCTGGTGCTACTTCGACGGCGGCGACCCCATCGACAAGATTTCCGCAATGGCACGCCACGAGAACGTGGATGCCCTCGGCGTACCCTACTACGAGAAGCCGACCGGCGCAGCCCACGGCTCCATGAGCGAAGAGAACGTACGCGCCCTCACCGGCCTCGGCAAGGCAGTCATCGTCTGGGAAATCCACCGCCGCTCCGCCTACGAAAAGTACAAGGCACTGGGCGTGAAGGGCTTCATGTGCCCCGACCCCTACTGGGTGATTGGTGACCCCTTTGACGCCAGCGTCAAGATTAAGACCGGCAAGCGCCCCCACGGCATGCTGCCCGCCGACCCCTCCGTCGCAGCGGACATGCCCGACCTGACCGGCGCAGCCATCGTGCACAACCAGCGCTACGACGAATCCGTGCTGCTCGGCCCTCTGGCGAACTACACCACTCGCGACAAGTACACTCTCGACTTCTCCATGAAGTGGACCAGTGCAGTGCCGAAGCAGGATGGTCACTACGGCTACATTGCGTTCGGTCGTGAACACGACGGCGCCTTCGGCATCGGCAAGAAGTTCTCCGCAAACCAGGAAGACGGCACCTACGTGCTCGCTATCCGCCCGAACTACCGCGGCGGCTCCGTAGCGCAGATCCTCTGCTTCGAACCGAACCAGGCAAGCCCGCGTGTGCTGCACACCATGAAGCTGCGCCAGAAGGTCACCACCGGCCAGGCACTGAACTGCAAGATCGTGCTGAACAAGAACAGCTTCTACTACACGGTCAACGGCCAGTACTCCAGCCCGATTAACCACAGCGCCTACCGCGGCCCGTACGTGCACTTCGGCCGCTTCCACGGCACGAATGACGGTGGTCCTCTGGAACTGACCCGCATCGAGGCACGCCAGTCCTGGATTTGAGAGAACAGGTGGGCCTAGTCCACCAGGGTGCCCGCCTCACCGTCCGCTAAGCGGTGAGATTACGGATACCGGGCAGAGCGGATGCAACACCGAGCATCCCTTCCGGGCAACGCCTTCCATAATCCCCAGCTAGGATTCTCGCGCGCTGAGCGAGAATCTATCCGAAGGGGGTCGCATCCACAGCGGGTGCGGCCCCCTTCAGCGTGCCCGCGGTCTTTTGGGTGGGGAGAAGGCGTACAAGGGCGTGTAGGCGCGCGGGGGAGGGGAGCGAGCCGCCGGGTCGGTTCGAGGAGCAGGGGAGCGTGCAGGACTAGAATTAAAAGCGTCAGAGTCGACCGTACCGGCCGCCCCAACCCGAAAGGCACGCCATGACCACCTCACCCGAAAGCTCCGCCGAGAATCCCGCCGCAAAGCCCGCCGCGAAATCCGCCCAGTTGCGAGGCCGCACCGAACCGCATATGCAAAGCATCAACATGCCGCAGCGTGAACCCATCGACCCGTACGAACGGCCCTCCTACCCCTTCTTCTACGTGCCCACCGACCTGCTCATCGGCGGCAGCTGGGTCACCGGCGACAACGGCTCCTTCCCCGTGCACAACCCCTCCTGCGGCCAAATCCTCGCGCACGTCGCCGACGCTAGCGTCGAACAGGGCGTCGAAGCACTCGACGCCGCCTGCGACGCCCGCACCTCATGGGCGGCAACCAGCGCCCGCGAACGCGCCGACATCCTCAACCGCGCCTACACGCTCATGACGCAGCGCACCGAAGTCATCGCCCGGCTCATGACTCTCGAAATGGGCAAGCCCCTCGACCAGTCCCGCGGCGAAGTCGCCTACGCGGCAAACTACCTGCGCTGGTACGCCGAAGAAGCCGCCCGCAACTTCGGCCGCACCGCTGTTGCCCCCGAATCCGGGCTGCAGATCACCACCGTACGCCGCCCCGTCGGCCCCTGCCTGCTGATTACCCCCTGGAACTTCCCGCTCGCCATGGCGGCACGCAAGGTCGCCCCGGCGCTCGCGGCGGGCTGCACCGCGGTGCTCAAGCCCGCCTCCCTGACCCCGCTCAGCTCCCTGTACTTCGCCTCCCTGATGCGTGAGGCGGGCCTGCCGGACGGCGTGCTGAACGTGGTGACCACCTCCCGTACCGGTGAGGTTGTCTCCGCGCTGATGGCTGATGAGCGCCTGCGGAAGGTCTCGTTCACCGGCTCCACCGCCGTGGGCCGCACCCTGCTTGAGCAGGCCTCGCAGAACGTTCTGCGCACCTCCATGGAGCTGGGCGGCAACGCCCCGTTCATCGTCTTTGAGGACGCGGACATTCCCGCCGCCGTGGAGGGCGCCTACGCGGCGAAGATGAGGAATATGGGCGAGGCGTGCACCGCCGCTAACCGATTCATCGTGCACGAGGACATCGCCGAAGAGTTCACCCGCGCCTTCGTGGAGCGCATGGAGGCGACCGTCGTGGGTGACGGAACCGTCGACGGAACCGACTGTGGACCGCTAATTCAACCTTCAGCGGTTGAATCCATGCTTTTTATGGTCGAAGACGCCCTGGGTAAGGGTGCGCTCCTCGCCTGCGGCGGGTACATTCCCGAGCTGCCCTCGGAGGTTTACGGCAACACCGGCGGCATGCCCAGGAACCTCAACAAGGGCAACTTCATTCGCCCCACCGTGCTGACCGGCGTGACCGATTCAATGCGCGTGTGGCGTGAGGAAATCTTCGGCCCCGTCGCACCGATCGCCACGTTCAGCGGCTACGGTGAGGAGGGTGAACGCACCGCCCTGAAGCTCGCCAACGACACCGAGTACGGTCTGGCTGCGTACGTGTACACGAGCAACCATCCGCGATTTACGCGCATGGCGGCTGGTCTGGAGTTCGGTCTGATCGGTTACAACTCCGGCGTTATCTCGAACGCGGCGGCACCCTTCGGCGGCGTGAAGCAATCCGGCATGGGCCGCGAGGGCGGCCCCGAGGGTCTGGAAGAGTACACCGAGCTGCAGTACATTGGCGCGCCGAACCCGTTCGCCGGGTAGGCGAGCGGCCGTCGGGTTGGTGGTTAGCTATATCCGGCGTGTAGCTGGGCGCAGAGAGTCCTGGATACAGCGAAGCCCCGGTGGGTACCCGAGAAGTGAACTGCGCCCCGAAACTTGGACGCTTTAAATAGTAACCCTTATGCGGCTTCCA
>NZ_CAUOUU010000024.1:0-7379 GCF_963507905.1 uncultured Rothia sp.
GACTGGACTCGAACCAGTAACCCTTCGATTAACAGTCGAATGCTCTGCCAATTGAGCTACGGGGGATTATTTTGTTTCCGTTGCTGGTTTCCCTTGCAACGAGTAATAACTATACCGGGGCTGTTTGGGCTCCGCAACTTGAAATGCCGTGAAGTGCATCACTCTTTGAACTGGGGCTGGTGTTGCCCTCTACTGACCGGTGGCGCTCCCCCGGCAACATGCAGAACGCAGGACATTCGACAGGTTGCCGGGGCACCTGTAAAGAACCGCGCCTAGCCGCGCTGCGCGGCGAGCTGGCGGCGGCGCATTTCCAGTTCGAGGAGCTGACGCTGTACCGCTTCGAATTCTTCGTCGTCCGGGTTGGCGCTGAGCTGCTCCAGGCGCATCATCAGGTCGGATTTTTGGCGGGCAATCTGCTGTTCGAATAGGGCGTTGAGTGCGCCGGTGACGAAACCGGGCAGACGCTCGGCGCTGCTGACCGGTAGCGGTGAGACGGCGAGCTCCGCGATGGCGGGGTGTACGCCTTCTACCGCGCCGGAGCGCACGCAGTTAATCCATTCGATGCCGGGGGTGGGCGCCATGACGGTTGCCGCGTGAATAATGCCGGCGGCCACCTCGCGGTGGGTGCGGTAGCGGAATTGCACGGTGGCGAGGTTGCGCCACTGTTCCACGCTGATGAGCTCGGGGTGCTGCAGGGCAATCTCGAGCGCCGCCTTTTCGAGGCGCGCAACCGGATCGCGCGGGTCGGGGGTGAGGAACTCCTCGACGGCGGGGACGGTCGCCTCCGGCTGGGGTGCGGCGGGCTGAATGCTGCTCGGCGGATGCGCGGCAGCGTTCTGTCCGGCGTAGGCGCTGGGCGCGGCGTAATCCTCGGGAGGCGGTGCATCGTAGGCGGGGTCGTAGGGCGCGTCGGTATGTGCCATACCGGGCTGACCCTGCGGCCCCTCATTCAGACGCTCATAACGCGGCACGGCGGCGGGAGCCTCCGCCTGCTGGGTCCGCGAAAGCTTCGGGTGGTTCTGCGCGTACGCCACGGCACGCTGAATCTCGTCCAGCTCCAGGCCGAGCTGACCGGATACCTTACGCATGTAGGCGGGGCGCAGGTCGCGGTCCTTGATGCCGGCAATAATCGGGGCGATGGCACGCATCGCCAGCACGCGGCCCTCCAGGGTCGCCAGGTCGTACTTGGCGAGGGTCGAATCAATCGCGAACTCGAACAGCGGGCGGCGCGAAGCAATCAGCGAGCGCACGGCGGCGTCGCCCTTGTGCAGGCGCAGGTCGCAGGGGTCCATGCCGTTCTCAGCAACCGCCACGAAGGTCTGCGCCACAAAACGCTGATCCTCCTGAAAAGCTGCCATGGCGGCTTTCTGTCCTGCGGCGTCACCGTCGAAGGTGAAGATGATTTCTCCGCCGGAGCCGTCGTCGGTAATCATGCGGCGCACCATCTTGATGTGGCCGGGACCGAACGCGGTACCACAGGTGGCAACGGCGGTGGTGATGCCGGCAAGGTGTGCCGCCATGACGTCCGTGTAGCCTTCCACGATGACGACCTGCTTGGTCTTGGTCATATCGCGTTTTGCCAGGTCAATGCCGTAGAGCACCTGGGATTTCTTATACAGCTGCGTCTCGGGGGTGTTCAGGTATTTGGGGCCCTGGTCATCATCGAAGAGGCGGCGGGCACCAAAGCCGATGGTCTCACCGGCGATGGTGCGGATCGGCCAGATGATGCGGCCACGGAAGCGGTCGTACAGGCCGCGGTTGCCCTCGGAGAACATGCCGGTCGCCTTCAGCTCCTCGTCGGTGAAGCCCTGGGAGCGAAGGTGCTTGAGCAGGTGGTCCCAGCCGCGGGGTGCGTAGCCGACACCGAACTTGCGGGTTGCGGCGGGGTCGAAGCCGCGGGCACCGAGGAAGCGCTGCGCCTCCTGCGCATCAGCGCTGTAGAGGTTGCGTTCGAAGAACTCGGCGGCAATCTTGTGCGCGTCGAGCAAGCGGTGGCGCATACCCGCCTCGTAGCGGTCGCCGGGCTTACCGCCCTCATAGTGCAGGGTGTAGCCGATGCGCGCGGCAAGACGCTCCACCGTCTCAACGAAACTGGTGTGCTCCATCGCCATGACGAAGGAGTACACGTCACCGGATTCACCGCAGCCAAAACAGTGGTACGAGCCGACCTGCGGGCGCACATTGAAGGAGGGCGTGCGCTCGTCGTGGAACGGGCACAGCCCCTTGAAGGTGCCTATACCGGCGCTTTTGAGGCTCACATAGCCTTCAATGATTTCGCGGATATCGGTACGGGCGCGGACTTCGTCAATGTCTTCTTTGCGGATTAATCCAGCCATAAACTCAATTCTACGGTGAGGGTCAACAGGTAGCGTCGCAGGCGTTATAGGCGCGGGAAATAACGCCCGAACAGGCTCACAAAAAGGATGCGCCGCGACGCGCAAACAGCACGCCGCGGCACACAAGTACAGGTGTTTAGCCGCCGGAAATATCCAGCTCAGCCTCCGCCAGGCCCAGACGCTCAGCGTCCCCCAGGATGCGCGAATCCAGCCAGCCATCGGGCAGGTGCGGCTGCTTGGGGCTACCGGCGCGGCCGCGCGAACCCTCCACAGCGGCACCCGGGTAACCAATCGAGTGGTCCAGCTGAGCAATCAGCTCACGGAACGTCGCCAGGTCGGGCACCTGAGCCATTTTCGCGCGTAGCTCGCCGCCAACCGGGTAGCCCTTGAAGTACCACGCCACGTGCTTGCGAATCTCGCGCAGGCCGCGAGTCTCATCGCCAAAGGTCTCCACCAGCAGTTCTGCGTGGCGGTAAATCATATCCGACACCTCGGTCAGAGTCGGGCGGATACGCTCCGACGAACCCTCAAACGCATTCTGCAGGTCACCAAACAGCCACGGACGACCCTGGCAGCCGCGACCAATCACCACGCCGTCCACGCCGGTCTGCTCAACCATGCGCACCGCATCCTCAGCGGAGAAAATATCGCCATTACCCAGAATCGGCACGTCCGGAATCAGCTCACGCAGCTGCGCAATCGAATCCCAGTCAGCCTTACCCGAATAATGCTGAGCCGCAGTACGGCCGTGCAGAGCAATCGCCGCAACGCCCGCATCGCGCGCAATCTTGGCGGACTCCAAGAACGTAATGTGGTCGTCGTCGATGCCCTTGCGCATCTTAATGGTCAGCGGAATATCGTTGCGGGACGCCTCCTTCACCGCGGTCTGCACAATCGCGGTGAACAGGTCAGTCTTCCAGGGCAGAGCGGCACCGCCACCGCGGCGAGTCACCTTAGGAGCCGGGCAGCCAAAGTTCAAGTCAATGTGGTCGGCACGGTCCTCTTCAACGACCATGCGCACAGCCTTACCGACGTTGACCGCGTCCACACCGTAAATCTGGATGGAGCGGATCTTCTCGTCCGGGTCATGCTCAATAATGCGCATGGACTCGGGCTTACGCTCCACGAGGGCGCGCGCAGTCACCATCTCGGTAACGTACAGGCCGCCGCCATATTCACTGCAGAGGCGGCGGAAAGCCTTATTGGTCACGCCAGCCATCGGGGCGAGAACCACGGGAGTATCAACGGTCAGTTTGCCCAGTTTCAGGGGCGGGAGGGTAAGACGGGGTGCTTCAGAATTCACCCCTATATTGTGGCATACGGGGGCAAATCGAGAACCGGACTCAGCTGACGGGGTACAGAGGCGCAGTGCAGGCGGATTTTTTGGAGGCGCCCCGCGGCGGTAGGCAGAGGCGAGCGCAGGTACGCGAAAGGGGCAGCACGCACAAGGGGCGGAGGAGCATTCCACTCCCCCGCCCCTTTCAGCAAGAGTCAGCCAGCAGGCTCGGTACCGAGAATCTACTCGGAATCTACCCGAAAGCCTACTCGGTCACGTAAATATAGGTCGGGTCGCCCTCCACCGAAGCGGTACCGGCACGCAGCAGCACGTCGGTCACCTGAACCAGCGCCTCCATGGAGTCATCAACCTCAACCAGCACCGGGTACTTAGCGCTCAGCAGGGACAGCACCTGCATAATCGCCTCCACGGCGCCCTCATTATCGAAGTCGTAGCCCAGCAACAGCTCGGTGGCAGTGTTCTCGTTTACCAGTGCCGACTCCGGGTCGGTCTCGAAGGGGTGGTAGCTCACCGCAAATGCCACAATCTGGCCCTTCTTACCTTCGGCAGCCGCCTCGCGAATGTGGTCGCGAAGCACCACGGCACCAAAAGCGCGCACCTCATCCGAGAGGAAGTAGCGGTTCACGGTACCCAGACCCACCTCGGCGGGCACATCCCACTCGTGAGCGCGGCGGTAAAAATTCCACAGCGCAGAAGTCAGCTCCACCGAACCGGTCGCCAAATCCTCAATCGCCTGAGTCTCGTTACCGTCAGCATCCTCACGCAGAGACACCGGGGGAATCGCGCCCGGCTCCACACGCACCATACGGGAGCGCTGAATCAGCTTCATGCCGGCAGCCTGCGCGAACTCCTCACCGTCGCTAAACGGCGCTAGCTTCACGCGCAGAGCAGTGGTCTGACCGTGCGCCGCCGCAATCTCACGCAGCGCATTCAGCAGCGCGGTACCAATACCCTGACGGCGGTGATCAGCCGCCACCTCAACATACGACCACAGACGCGCCGGATGCAGCAGCGAAGCCACCACGGTACCCGCCGCCACCGGAACACCCGAAACAGTCACCACCAGAGTGCGGCTAAACGGCGCATCCGTATCCGGGCCGAAAAGGCCACGCTGGCGCTCCTCAACCTCATTGCGGGCAGAGTTCCAGATTTCAAGCAGGGCAAGGTCATCACCCTCCTGCCAGGGGCGAATCTCAAATTTTTCGCTAAGGCGTTCAGCCATATCCGTGTGCCTTCCTTCGCTCGCGTCTATCGTGCCAATCAGTCTAACCAGGGTAGCCCAAATACACGACGGCGGGTAGCCTCTTTCGCTCTAAGAGGCTACCCGCCGACCGTGTGATGAATATTTTTAGCCTGCCAGGCGTGCAGCCAGGTAGGACTTCACCTGATCCAGAGCCACACGCTCCTGGTTCATGGTGTCACGCTCGCGGATGGTCACAGCCTGATCCTCGAGGGTATCGAAGTCCACGGTGATGCAGAACGGGGTACCGATCTCATCCTGGCGGCGGTAACGGCGACCAATAGCGCCCGCCTCGTCGTAGTCCACGTTCCACAGGCCGCGCAGCTCGTTCGCCAGCTTGGTTGCCGGCTCAGACAGTTCAGCCTTCTTGGACAGCGGCAGAACAGCAGCCTTGACCGGTGCCAGGCGCGGGTCAAGCTTCAGCACGACGCGCTTGTCCACGCCACCCTTGGTGTTGGGTGCCTCGTCCTCAACGTATGCGTCAACGAGGAACGCCATCATGGAGCGGGTCAGACCGAAGGACGGCTCAATCACGTACGGCACGTAACGCTCGCCGGTAGCCTGGTCGAAGTACTCAAGCTTCGCGTTGGAGTGCTTGTTGTGAACGCCCAGGTCGTAGTCGGTACGGTTCGCAACACCCATCAGCTCGCCCCACTCGGAGCCCTGGAAGCCGAAGCGGTACTCAACGTCAATGGTGCCAGCCGAGTAGTGTGCACGCTCTTCCTTGGGAACGTCGAAGCGGCGCATGTTGTCCGGGTTGATGCCCAGGTCAACGAACCAGTTCCAGCAGTCCTCAACCCACTCGTTGAAGTACTTGTCAGCGTCGTCCGGGTGCACGAAGTACTCGATTTCCATCTGCTCGAACTCGCGGGTACGGAAGATGAAGTTACCGGGGGTGATCTCGTTACGGAACGACTTACCGATCTGGCCAATACCGAACGGCGGGCGCTTACGGGATGCAGTCACCACGTTGTTGAAGTTCACGAAAATGCCCTGAGCGGTCTCCGGGCGCAGGAAGTGCAGACCCTCCTCGTTATCGACCGGGCCCAGGTAGGTCTTCATCAGGCCGGAGAAGTTCTGCGGCTCGGTCCACTCGCCACGGGTGCCACAGTTCGGGCAGGCAATCTCTTCCATGCCCTCAGCCGCGCGGCCCTTCTTCGCCTCAAAGTTCTCCAGCAGGTGATCCTGACGCAGACGCTTGTGGCACGACAGGCACTCAACCAGCGGGTCGGTGAAGGTCGCCACGTGGCCGGATGCCTCCCACACCGCACGAGGCAGAATAACAGAGGAGTCCAGGCCAACCATGTCCGCACGGGAGCGGACGAAACGCTGCCACCACTGCTGACGGATGTTTTCCTTCAGCTCCGCCCCGAGGGGGCCGTAGTCCCATGCGGAGCGGGAACCGCCGTAAATTTCACCGGCCTGGAAAACAAAGCCGCGGCGCTTCGCAAGCGCAATAACGTTATCGAGGGTGGACTTTTCAGCCATAGTTACTCCTTCTGCCCCGCCACCGGCTGTGACGTGCGTGAGTTCGGGTTCATAAGGGACGCCGCCCAGAACGGGGCGCCCGCATTCGCGCTCATCGGCGCAATATGCACACTTTTTGATGCAAGACACTAGGGTACCATCACCAACCCGCCCCTGGGTATGCCTACTCGGCCCGCCACTCCCCCATTTTTGCCGAACACCAGGATGCACCCGGCGGGATAAACTAGGAAGCATGGAAGAAATTTTTATTCGCGACGACATGATCCGCCTCGGCCAGTTCCTCAAGCTCGCCAACCTCGTAGAGGACGGTGCGCAGGCACGCGAGGTCATTCAGCACGGCCTGGTCAAGGTCAACGGCGATATTGAAGAAGCACGCGGCAAGCAGCTGCACCCCGGAGATACCGTGACGTTCAACGGCGTGACCGTGAAGGTTGCGCACGAGGACTAGCACCGTCTGATTACACGTTTGGGGCCTAGGAACGATGAGGTGGCGGAATCTGTGAGGGGCGGTGCTCTTCCTCGTTCCTACAGGGAACCCGCCCTCGCTTCGCTTCGGGCACCCTGATGTCACTACGGACGACACCGCCCCTCCGCGCGCACCTCACCAGAGCCGAGGGTAGCTATACCCTCCGGAAGCGACATCAGGGTGCCCACCCGGGCGCTCTCCGCAGCGAAGCAAGGAGAAGCGGAGCGTCCGGGTGCGGTGGGTTCCCCTGCAGGAGCGGAGGAAGGGTATAGCGTACCCACCCACCCAGCCCCTGTAGGAACGAGGACGATAACCGCCTTCAGCGCGGAAAATAAGGCTAAACGTAAAGCCCCCGAGTCGTCATGAACTGCCTCCCGTTTCTTGGACACCAAAACTAAAGTCCAAGAAACAGGAGGCTTTTCATGTCTATCAATCAGGGATTAAGACATGACCGTTTGCTCCGGGAGCAGGCAGCGCAAATGTTCGAGAGAGGATATGGCTATGGTCTGACCGCCAGGAAGCTTGGTGTGTCCGCCGCGACTGTGAGAGAGT
>NZ_CAUOUU010000025.1:0-6464 GCF_963507905.1 uncultured Rothia sp.
GGAGGCCGCGTAGCGGCTACTATTAAATGCGTCCAAGTTTCGGGGCGCAGTTCAGTGAAGTAGGAGGGGGCTTTCGCGTATCTAAGATTGGGTGCTGGGGGAGGGGCGGGAGCGGAGGGGCGGGGAGATCGTCGAGGAGGGCGGTGCCGGGTGCAAATATGCATATAAGTTTCATTTGTGCACACTTAAGGTCACCCTATCCTGAAGTCTAAGGAGAGACCTGTTAGCTTAGACAGATAAAGTCATGAGCACCTAGTGAACGGGAAAGATCCCGCTCACCGCCGCCGCGCTACGGTATATTGCCTCGGCATATCGCCACAGCAAATTACCAAATGCCCGGCAGCTCAAGACCATCACGCTTCACCGATGGACCCGTCCATGAGACACAGGACGGGCCCATCGGTTTTTATGCGGCCCGAACGCTTCCATACAGCGCAGACGCCGTACCGGAAGAAGCGCCCGCCTAAAGCACAGACCGAAAGGAACACCCCGCCCCATGTGGCAGCAAACCTACGACCCGCTAAACGCACCGGTGCTCTCCGCACTGGTCGCAGCAGTACCCATCATCCTCTTCCTGCTGGGCCTGACCGTCCTGAAACTCAGCGGCCTCAAGTCAGCACTGCTGACTCTCGGCAGCACCCTCATCATCGGTTGCGCCGTCTTCGGTCTGCCCATCACCGCAGGCGCCGGTTCTATCCTCTCCGGTTTCCTCTCGGGCGCATGGCCGATCGGCTGGATTGTGCTCATGGCCGTGTGGCTCTACCGCATTGCCGTACGCGCCGGTAACTTCGACATCGTGCGCTCCTCCGTCTCCTCAATCTCGAACGACCAGCGCATCCAGGTGCTGCTGATTGCCTTCTGCTTCGGTGGCTTCATCGAAGGCGCCGCAGGCTTCGGTATCCCGATCGCTATCTCCGCGGCACTGCTGGTATCCCTGGGCTTCAACCCCCTCAAGGCATCCATGCTCGCACTGGTAGCCAACGCCGCATCCGGCGCCTACGGCGCTATCGGTATTCCCGTGACCACCGCAGCTAAGGTCGGCGGCCTAGACACTGCACACCTGTCCGCAGGTATGGTTCCGGTACTGCAGATTTTCGTGGCAATCGTGCCGCTGCTGATGGTTGCAATCCAGGACGGCATCCGCGGCATCCGCGAAGTCGGTCTCGTAGCGCTTATGACCGGCGTGATCTTCTCCGGCGGTCAGGTGGCCATCCTGATGCTGCTCGGCTCGCCTGAACTAGTCGACATCATCCCGCCGCTACTCTCCCTGGTCGCCCTGGCGCTCGTGATGCAGAAGTGGCAGCCCAAGCACATCTACCGCGAATCCACCGCACCCAGCCTCGAAGAAGCTCAGGCTCAGCAGAGCGTCAAGCACACCGGCGCTGAGATTGTTAAGGCGTGGAGCCCCTTCATCTTCCTCTCCGCAACCATCCTGCTCTGGTCCACCGCGCTGAAGCCGATCTTCGCAACCAACGGTCTGCTCGGTGCCGCAACCCTGGCGTTCCCCATTCCCGGCATTCACGAAGCCATCACCACCGGCGCCGGCAAGACCGTGACCGCGATGTTCTCCTGGAACACCCTGGGCGCATCCGGCACCGCAATTCTGGTGGCGGCACTTATTACCGTGCTGACCTCCAAGATCAGCTGGGGTGAAGCCTTCGAAGAGCTCGGCGGCACCTGGAACCAGCTGAAGATGCCGATCCTTATGATCTGCCTGGTCATGTCCGTCGCAAACGTGATGAACTACGCCGGTATGACCACCTCCATCGCGCTGGCGCTCGCGGCAGCCGGTCCGGTCTTCCCGCTGCTGTCCCCGGTCATCGGTTGGATTGGTGTGTTCGTGACCGGCTCCGTGACGAACGCTAACGTGCTCTTCGCGGGCCTGCAGTCCACCACCGCAGCCCAGATTGCTGTTGACCCGACCCTGCTCGTTGCCGCAAATACCGCCGGTGGCGTGATGGGTAAGATTGTTTCCCCGCAGTCCATCGCGATTGCGGCGGCGGCTGTGAACAGCGCCGGCGAAGAATCGAAGATTACCTCCATGTCCATTAAGTACAGCGCTATTCTGCTGGGCCTGGTCTGCGTCTGGTCCTTCGCTCTGTCACTCATGATGGGCTAAAGGCCGATACCGGATTCGGCGTAACCCCGCGTAGAAACCCCTCGATGAGAACCCTGCAATTTTCTCTGCAGACGACGAATCGAGGGGTTTTATGCATATTCAGGGAAGTTCCGATAAGCCCGGAAGAAGCGTAGAATTACTTCTTGTGCTTGCTCCTGCATGATTCTGAACATCACCACAGGTTGTGCTCCAGAATAAAGAACGGGCAGGTGCCTAATAGAACACCTACTGCTTAAGGAGAAACAATGCAGGCACTCGCAACGGTCACCACCGTTTTTGCCTTCGTAGCAATCGCTATTCACGTGTACATCTGGATCATCGAGTCCTTCCTCTGGACTAAGCCCAAGGGTCGCGAAACCTTCGGAATGACCGAAGAATTTGCCGAGTCCACCAAGGAGATGGCAGCAAACCAGGGTCTGTACAACCTGATGCTCGCCTGGATCGCCGCAACCGGTCTACTTGCCTTCTGGTTCGGCTCCCCGCAGGTGGGCGTGGCGCTCATGTTCGCAGGCCTGGGTTCCATGGCGATTGCAGGTATCTACCTGTTCCTCACCTCCCCGGCAAAGCGTAAGCCGGCGCTGATCCAGCTGACCCCGCCGCTGCTGTCCCTGATTTTCCTCTTTGTGACGATCTAATTCAGAGCGGAACCTCTCAACGTATAGAAGCCGCGTGCTACTTCCACGGAAGTACACGCGGCTTTTTCATGCCCTTTGGTACGCGCACACCCAGCGAGGGGGGGGCTTAGGCGAAGAGACTCGAACAGCCGCGCCGATGCGAACCCACCAGGTGAGCGTCCACCATGCCGATCGCACACATGAGTGCGTAGGCGGTCACCGGCCCCAGAAACACCCCTCCTAGAGCTTTAAAAGACTTTGCAAGAAGCGCGGACTCAGCGGTATCGGTCGGAATATCCTCCAAAGTATGCGGAGTGATAGTCTCGCTGGGCGCGAAAGACCACAGCCACGCCGGTAGCCCGCCCGGTATGCGCGTGCCGTCAGATAGGGTGCGCTCACGCATCCGGTCCAAGTCTTCGCGGCTTAGCGTCCGAATTCGACGGCGGCGAGTGTTTGCCGCCTCGGTGCTATCCTCTTTGGCCGGGGTAGAAGAGAGGGCGATAAGAGGAAGGCGAATATCCTCCGTGGAGGCGTCACGGGGCGTTGCGGCAAGCTCACGCATCCGAAGGGTCAGGCGTGCGTTGGAAATGACCGCGCGAATCTTCCGCTCGTTACGGATAATATCTTCGTCCTGGAGAAGCCGGGCAACGTCCTGGTCGGTGAACGCTGCTACGCGTTCGGGGTCGAACCCCTCGAAAGCGCGACGGAATGCCTCACGGCGGGCAAGAATAGTTCGCCAGGAGAGCCCCACCTGGAAAGCTTCGAGGCTTAGGGCTTCGAAGAGTTCACGCTCGTCGGTGATGGGCATGCCCCACTCGGTGTCGTAGTAATCGCGCAGAAGCTCATCGGTCACCCACGTGGGGTAGCTCGGGGTGTTTTCGAGGGGGTCGGCGGGAATAGTAGGTTGCGAGGTCACGGTTTCTCCTCTCTGAGAAGTCTGTATCTGATTCGAAGTCTTAGGAATCATGTTCTACTTAAACACTAACCCCAACGTGAAATAATCGCAACTATATTCGATTTTGTGTCGTGTTGTAGGGCAAAGAAACTGAAAACAGGTACGAAAAAGGGCGGGATACGCACCCGATGCATACCCCACCCTGTCATGAGCTTCGAAGACTAGCCGGTAGGCGCTAGAAGAGCCGCGCCTCCCGCACCTCTTCCGGCTCCTCCAAATCGAGGAGGAACTGCTTACGCTCGACACCACCGGCGTAGCCGGTCAGGCTACCGTCAGCACCAATAACGCGGTGACAAGGGATCATGATAGAAACCTTATTGCGGCCGACCGCCTGACCCACCGCCTGCGCCGGAGCGCCCGGCCCAACCGCACGCGAAATCTCGCCGTAGGTCGTGGTGTACCCGGCAGGAACAGTCTTCAGATGCTCCCACACAATCAGCTGAAAATCGGTGCCCTCAGGATCTAGGGGTAACGTAAAAGAAGTGCGCTTGCGCTCAAAGTACTCGGAGAGCTCCACCTCAGCGCGGGACAGCAACTGCGCCGCAGCGTATTCGCCTAGGGGCTCTTCATCGTCCGCCGTGCCGTGCTCCCGTAGGTAGGCGCCGGGATTCTCGATCAGCTCACCGAGCTCATGGGGGAGCGGAAAATGCGCCTGATCCTCGTACCAGATGCCCACAATCGCATCCGCGCGGGCGGCGATGTAGAGCGTGCCCACGGGGCTTGCGTAGCGTGTGTACCAGCGCGCGAGCGCTTCCGGCGGCTGCGGCGAATCGGTCGCTTTGGTCATGCTCTTCCTCGTAGGCTCGTGGGCGTGTACTGCAGATGATGGTAGGGGTAAATACCCCTTTCAACCATCATAGGGGAGGGGCGCCTCCGTACCGTACCCGCGGCAGGTTTTGTCTATAACTAACCGCTACGAGACCCATATGTTGTCTATGTCCCGTCTGCTTGCCACCAATTTTGATTGAGCCCGAAGACCTGGCATTCTGTGAAGTACACACCGATACACCGCAATTCAATACTCCGGCTTCTCCGCCCCGCACCGGGTGGGGGATGACCTGTGTTTCTCGTACCTCAACGATGGGTTCAACGATGACTGAAATTGCAAGGAGAAACATGGAAGACCTGAAAGACCTCCGCCGGCAGCTCAATGAAAACCCGGAGAGTCGAGAGCTCAATAACCGTTACGCGCAGGCGTGCCTCGACATCGCGAAAGAATACACCGTTACGTCCCAGGGGCATATCTTTATTTGCTCGCCCTCAGATTTGGAAGCCGTACGGTACGTCATGACCAAGATCCCTAACGCTTCGCTTCTAGACGGCGAAACCTTAGAGGAATACAAACGCCTGAAGAGAGCCGTTACCCAAGCTCGTATAAATAGAGGTAGGCCCGGTAGTATGATGGGCATTTACTATGCCCTCATCCTTTTTATAGTGATGCCTATAATGGCGGTACCAATCATTGCGCTGTGGGAACTCAGCGCGGGGAGCACCTCAGACCACACCCGCAACCCGAGCTTCCTCATTTACCTGATTCCGGTCGCTCTCATTACCGCTGCGCTCATCTGGGTTGGGTGGCTTGTTGAGCGAATCCCCGGCTGGAAATATAACGCTCTGATAGTCGAAAAGAACAAAAAGATAGAACTAGCCAGAGCCGAAGCCGCAGCGCAACGGAGCACTGACTCAAACCAGAAATAATCTTGAGTGCAGGGCCGGACTCTGAACCGCGATTTTAATGCAAACGTGCCGCCTCACCAATACCGGTGAGGCGGCACAATTATATTGTCTGGGGGATGAGGAGCTCGCTACTTAGCGGCTACTCCGTTGGTATTGCCCTCCGTGTGGTGCAGATGCGGCAGATGGGTCGAGTGCAGGTCGTGGCCAAGCACATCGTGCGCATCCGGATCCTCGTTCGGGAGCACGTGCGAGTACTTGGAGTAGTAGCGGTACAACGCGTAGGCGCCGATCACCGTCAGCACGATAGCAACACCCAGAGCCCACGGCACAGCCGCGGCAGAGTACAGGGCGGAGAAGAGCACCAACAACCAGGAGAGAGCAGCTGCAAGAACCGAAACGTTCATAGCAATAATTGCAAGCTTGCGGCGACGGACATCAACCATAATCGGTGCGGGATAACCCGCTCCCTCCTTCCAACGGAGCCTCTCTCCGTTCTCACGAGCACCGGAAGGTGCCAGATGCGTAACCAGCCACCATCTTCGGCGGTCAGAATAGGATCAAGAAGCCTATATATCAATGATACGGCGCGAGAAGTAGACATCAAAGGTGCACTAGCGCCATTAGATAAACCCCACATGCCAGGTGAACGGGTATCTCAAGAAGAGATATAAAACGAGTGATTTTTATAGCGATGGCTACGCCAAGAAAAATAAAATCACGCTGTATCGTCAACGCGGAGAACCCCGTATCAAGAGATAAAACCCGTCCGCCGCGGTATCCGGAACCACGGCGGACGGTGATAGGAGCGTAAATAAGTATCAGCGCGAACCGTCGGATCCTGTCAGGACAGCGTATGAATATGTCGCGTACGTGTCCTGTGCGGTATTGACACCTCACGAACAACACCGCCTCAGGCTATCGGCGGAAGATACTGCATTTACAATCACCCACCGTACCCCAGCACTAATTTTTGTAGAAATTACGCCGCAATAAACGTTGAATTAAGCGTCATAAAACAGCGGAAAGCCCCGGCCGCCTCAACCCCTGAACTGCGCCCCGAAACTTGGACGCATTTAATAGTAGCCGCTACGCGGCCTCC
>NZ_CAUOUU010000026.1:0-3840 GCF_963507905.1 uncultured Rothia sp.
CACCAGTTGTTTTTAAACTATTAAGAAAGTAATTCCACTATATATTCCGAAGACCTTTATTTTTTGCACCATAGGAAGTACTCTACGTTGCCGTCCTGTCCGGGGAGCGGGCTGGGTTCCATACCCATCACACGCAATCCGTGGCTGACCGCAGATGCCTGAACTTTTTCTACTGCTTCACGGCGGGCGGATTCTTCGTGCACCACTCCCCCACGTCCGATGCGGTGCTTGCCGACCTCGAACTGCGGCTTGACCATGAGCACCAGGTCGCCGCCGGTTTCGGTGGCGTTCGCTAGCGCCTCCATAACCAGGGTCAGCGAGATGAACGAGAGGTCAGAAACCGTCAGTTCGACCTGCCCGCCAATATCTTCGGGCTTCATGTAGCGGACGTTGAGTCCTTCGTACACGCCAACTCGCGGTTCTTCACGTAGCGCGTCTACAAGCTGTCCGTGTCCCACGTCCACGGCAGCCACATGGGCGGCGCCTCGGCGAAGCAGTACGTCGGTAAAGCCTCCGGTGGATGCTCCCGCGTCCAGGCAACGTTTGCCTTCCACCTCGATATCGGGGAATGCATCGAGGGCACCGGCGAGCTTGTGACCTGCGCGGCTGACGTATTCAGTCAGCTCGCTCTGGCGCACGTAGAGGGTGTCCTCCGGGCCCACGATCATAGATGCCTTGCGCGCGGCCTTGCCGTTGACCTGCACGTCCCCGGCGGCAATAAGCTTTGCGGCGAGGGTTCGGGAGCTCACGAATCCGGCTTCGACCAGGTATTTATCGAGGCGCACGTGTCCTTATCTTCTTTCTGTCGTTGTCTGGCGACGGGTTATCTAGTGCAGGTGAACCCTCAGAGCTTTGCTGTCTGAGGGTTCACCGCCGCGAGCTAGGAGAGGTTTTCGAGGTCCTTTTCCAGTTGCTCGCTCATCGTTTCGAGGCGCTTGACGCGCTCTACAGGGTCCATGTCGAGGGTCACCGCGAGTTGGCGCTCGAATTCTGCGTCAAGCTCAGCGGTTTCCTCCGCTTTGTTGTTAGTGTCCTGGTCCTTAGGCACCGGGAATCCCCTGAATGTTGGGGCGTGCTGCCTGCTCGGGGTTTGCTGCCCACCATGCTGCGCAGGCTACGCGCCATGCTTCGGCTTCACTCTCGCTGCCTGCGAATGCTTCGGCGTCTTCAACCTCGGGGCCGGTCAGGCTCAGGTTTTCACCGCGGACTCGTGCCTGCCAGGTGGGGCCGGTTGCGGTGACTTCGTAGCCTTCGTAGAGCACCTCAATTTCGGGGTAGGGTGCGAAGAAGTCCTCGAGGGTGCGCAGAATATAGGTCGGACGCTGATTCGGTACTGCCTCGATGACGTCCTGGTAGGTCTGTACGCCGGTGAGGACGAGGGCACCGTCCATCTTTGCGTTGTTGGCACCGAGAATGTCGGTGTCCAGGCGGTCGCCCACAATGACGGGGCGGCTGGAGTTCACGGCCTTTGCTGCAGTGTGGAAGATGGGCGCTTCGGGCTTGCCCGCAACGAGCGGGGTACGGCGTGAGGCGGTTGCTACGGCAGCAACGAGAGTTCCGTTGCCGGGCGCCTGACCGCGCTCCTTGGGGATGGTCTGGTCGGTGTTGGTTGCGATCCACAGCACATCGGGGTTTGCGAGGGTGTAGGCGGCTTCTGCGAGGTCTTCCCAACCCATCTTCGGGTTGAAGCCCTGGATGAGGGCTACGGGGCCTTCTTCTTCCTTGCGTACGGTTTCGAGGCCTACCGCACGAACGCAGTCGGCGAGTGCTTCGGTGCCGGTGATGAGTACTTTGGAGCCTGCGGGTACGTGCTGTGCGAGCAGTGCGGCGCCTGCCTGTGCGGAGCTGACGACTCGTTCTGCTCGGGTGTGCACGCCCAGTTCGCGCAGGTGCTCTGCTACGGATTCTACGGAGCGCGATGCGTTGTTGGTGACGAAGATGACCGGTACATTGAGTTCTTCTTCGGCACGGTTGAGCGCTTCGGGTGCGCCTTCGATGGCGAAGGGACCCGCGTAGACCACGCCGTCCAGATCGGAGAGGAGGGCATCGTAGCGGGATAGGAGTGCGTTCGTGGTCATAGAGTGTTCCTCTCGGGGGCTCTGGCGGTTGTCGCTATTAATCGTACCTGTTAGACACTCATACGTAGGTGCCTTCCGGTGATTATGTGCGAAACCGCTGGACGCTCTCCCCTGCTTGGGTGTGGCGTCCAGCGGTTTCACGCTGACACTTAGGTCACGTATTTAGAATTCTTAGATTCTCTGCAGTCTTATTCTGCGGAGGTTTCTTCTGCTTCTTCAGACTTAGGCGCATCAGACTTAGGCGCTTCGGTCTTCTCGTCCTCAGCTACTTCTTCCTGAGCTTCGTTTGCTTCCTCTTCAGCGGAAGCATCCGCGGTCCCTTCAGCGTCTTCTGCGGTTTCAGTGAGTTCTACGGACTTCTCTTCCTGTTCGAAGAGGCCTGCTTCACCGAACATGTCGAAGATTTCGGGTTCTGCGAAGTTGCCCTGGCCCAGTGCTGCTTCTGCCATGAATGCGAGGCGTGCCCAGCGTTCTGCTTCCTGGTTACGGCCTGCGTTAGCCAGCGCGTCGGAGTATGCGCTGAACAGACGGGGGCTGTACTCGAAGGCACGCTTGGGGTTCAGCTGAGGAATCTGCAGCGCTACGACAGCTTCAGACTTCTTGCCCTGATCACTGAGGATGCCGGATTCAACGATGGCGAGCTCTACGCGCACGTTGGCGGGCAGTTCTTCCTTCTTGAATTCTGCAATCATTTCCATTGCCTTGGGCAGACGGCCGAGTGCACGTTCGCAGTCCACCAGCAGTGCCAGGTGATCTACGGAGCCGCTAATACGGCGGTGGGTGCGCAGTTCGCGCAGTGCCAGTTCGAAGTCTTCTGCAACGTATGCGGCGACGCCAACGGCTTCGCGTACTGCGGCGATACGGCCTGCACTGCGGGATGCGGCAACGGCGTGTTCCAGCGCGAATTCGGGATCGATGTCGAGGTAGCGACCAGCCATGGCGAGGTGCTTTGCTACGGTTTCTGCGTTGCGCGGTTCCAGGGCGCGCAGCTGACGGAAGGTTGCGCCGTCCAGCTCGCGACCGGTGATGTCGTCATCAATTTCCGGCGCCTTGGGCTTTGCGGGACGGTAGCCTGCACGGCCACCGATGCTGCGTACTTCTTCACGAGGTACTTCAGCCTCGGGACCGTTGGAGCGAGGTGCCTTGGAACGGGAGTCGGAGCGACGGTCGTCGAACTTCTTGCCTCCGCGGTCGTTACGCTTGAAACCGCCCTTGCCGCCAAAGTTCTTGCCGCCCTTCTTGGAGCGGAAGTCCTTTCCTCCGCTGTTCTTGCGGTGCTGGCGGGGGCCGGAGCCGTTAGACTCGTGACGGGGGGTCTCAGACATGATTCTCCTTGGGAGGTATCCGCCAGTGTGGGCGGGTAGGGTATGCAGTCGATTCGGGCGAACCGCTGCCTGAGGCATCAACTCTATGAGGGGTGCTTTAGATACACCCGCTAATGCCTAAACATAAGCCATACCATTCTAGTATAGAGAGCACCTTCCGTGCACCCGTACTGATGGGATGTTAAAGACAAATGGGGAGGCCGTCAGGCCTCCCCAAACAAAAATAGCCCCGGCGAAGCCGGGGCTATTGAATAATAAAGCGGCAATAACCTACTCTCCCACACCCACAAAAGTGCAGTACCATCGGCGCGAAGAGTCTTAGCTTCTGGGTTCGGAATGGAACCAGGCGTTTCCCTCTTGCTATAATCACCGCAAACCTACGGGATTGTTATCCAAAAACCATACAGTGAACGCAAACAACACAAAACTTCTTGAAA